>NZ_BDLN01000008.1:4671-199910 GCF_001950375.1 Rhizobium sp. TBD182
GCGAGGAGACGGCATTTGTCACGGGGATCGGCACCGGGGAGCAGGTCGTTGCCCTCGGCGCGCATCTTCTCGACGATGGCGCGACCGTCAGGATTGCCTCGAGCCAAGAGGTGAAAAACTAATGCGCTTCAACCTGTCAGCCATCGCGGTTCGCGAACGCGCCATCACCCTGTTCTTTATCGTGCTGCTGGCCGCAGCCGGCGTCTACGCTTTCGTCAAGCTGGGGCGCGCCGAGGATCCGTCCTTCACCATCAAGACATTGACGGTCACGTCAGTCTGGCCGGGTGCAACAGCGCGAGAAATGCAGGACCTCGTCGCCGAGCCGCTTGAGAAACGTATTCAGGAACTGACCTGGTACGACCGCGTCGAGACCACAACGAGGCCAGGTTACGCTTTCCTGACCGTTACCCTCAAGGATAACACGCCGGCAAGTGCGGTTGCAGAAGAGTTCTATCAGGCGCGCAAGAAGCTTGGCGACGAAGCCCGCAATCTCCCCCCGGGCGTCATGGGCCCATTCGTCAACGACGAATATTCTGACGTGAGTTTCGGCCTCTATGCCCTGAAGGCAAAGGGAATGCCGATGCGCGATCTCGTTCGGCAAGCGGAAGTCATCCGCCAGGACCTCCTGCACGTGCCTGGCGTCAAGAAAATCAATATCGTCGGCGAGCGCCCCGAGCAGATTTTCGTCGAGTTCTCCTATGCGAAGCTCGCGACACTCGGCATATCCGCGCAGGATATCGCTTCTGCGTTGCAGCGACAGAACACGGTCACGCCTGCGGGTTCAATCGACACACGAGGTCCACAGGTCTTTATCCGCTTCGACGGAGCTTACAACAGTGTGCAGGCGATTGCCGACACGCCGATCGTTGCTGCTGGACGAACGCTGAAGCTCTCCGATCTTGCAGAGGTGCGACGCGGTTATCAGGATCCCGCCACGTATATCATCCGCCACGAGGGTGAACCGACAATCATGCTGGGTGCGGTGATGCAGGCGGGATGGAACGGTCTTGATCTCGGCAAGGCGCTTGAGGCTCGCTCTGCCGCCATTGCGCAAACATTGCCGCTGGGGATGACGCTTACCAAAGTCAGCGACCAGGCCGTCAACATCGATGAAGCCGTCGGCGAGTTCATGTTCAAGTTCGCGATGGCGCTCGGCGTGGTTCTGTTTGTCAGTCTGGTGGCACTTGGCTGGCGCGTTGGTATTGTTGTCGCACTTGCTGTGCCACTCACCCTTGCGGTCGTCTTCCTCATCATGCTGGAGACCGGGCGCTTCTTCGACCGCATCACGCTTGGCGCTTTGATTCTCGCGCTTGGCCTTCTAGTTGACGATGCCATCATTGCCATCGAAGTGATGGTGGTGAAGATGGAAGAGGGCATGGACCGCATCAAGGCGGCGGCCTATGCCTGGAGCCATACGGCAGCGCCGATGCTGTCCGGCACGCTGGTCACGATCATCGGCCTGATGCCCGTGGGTTTTGCCAAGTCGACCGCAGGCGAATATGCCGGCAACATCTTCTGGGTCGTGGGGTTTGCGCTCATCGTATCCTGGATCGTCGCCGTCACCTTCACGCCCTATCTCGGTGTGAAGATGTTGCCCAACATCAAGCCGGTCGAGGGCGGTCATCACGCCATCTATGACACGCCGAATTACCGCCGTCTGCGTTCCGTCATAGAGTTCGCTGTCCGCCATAAGTTCATGGTCTGCGCCGTGGTCGGCATTTCCATGGCCGTTTCGGTCGTTGGAATGGGCGGCGTGAAACAACAGTTTTTCCCGACGTCGGATCGGCCTGAGGTGCTGGTCGAGGTGCGCATGCCCGAGGGCACGAGCATTGAGGCGACGACATCTGCGGTGAAGAAAGTCGAGGACTGGCTGCAAACTCAGCCTGAGACCAATATCGTCACGTCCTACGTAGGGCAGGGCGCACCCCGGTTCTTCTTTGCCATGGCACCGGAACTACCTGACCCTGCCTTCGCCAAGGTCGTCGTGCTCACACCCGATGCCCACGCTCGTGAAGAACTGAAGCATCGCCTTCGTGCAGCTATTTCGGAGGGTCTTGTTCCTGAAGCGTCCGTCCGCGTCACCCAGCTTGTGTTTGGTCCTTACACGCCGTTCCCGGTCGAGTTCCGGATCATGGGTCCCGATCAGGATGAACTCTACAGGATTTCTGAGCAGGCTCTGGCGATCATGAAGACTATCCCCGATGTTCGCCAAGCCAACCGTGACTGGGGCAACCGAACACCCGTTCTGCGATTTGTGCCCGACCAGGAGCGGCTCAATCTGATTGGTCTTTCTCCATCGGAGGCGGCCCAGCAATTGCAGATGCTGCTCTCCGGCATCCCCGTTACGCAGGTGCGCGACAATATCCGCAACGTGCCCGTCGTCGCTCGCAGTGCTGGCGAAAACCGCCTCGATCCGTCACGTCTTGCCGATTTCTCTCTAATGAGCAGGGATGGCCGTCAGGTTCCGCTGGATCAACTCGGGCACTCCGAAATCCGGTTTGAAGAACCTATCCTGAAGCGTCGCGACCGCACGCCTGTCATCACGATCAGGTCTGATATCAACGAGGCGACGCAGCCTCCGGAGGTTTCCCAGCAGGTTATGAAAGCTCTGCGGCCACTCATCGCGTCGCTTCCCGTTGGATATCGTATCGAGATGGGCGGCAACATCGAGGAGTCTCTCAAGGCCAATACGGCACTCGCTCAGGTTTTCCCGGTGATGATTGCTGCCATGCTGATCGTCATCATCCTGCAGGTTCGCAGTCTCTCGACAATGACAATGGTGATGCTGACAGCGCCGCTTGGTCTTGCCGGGGTGGTTCCGACCCTGCTCCTGTTCAATCAGCCTTTCGGCTTCAACGCCATTCTCGGCTTGATCGGACTGGCGGGTATCCTGATGCGCAACACGCTTATCCTGACAGAGCAAATCAAGGAGAACAAGGCGGCAGGGCTCGATGATTATCATGCCGTTATCGAAGCGACAGTGCAGCGGACACGACCCGTGATCCTGACGGCTCTCGCGGCGATCCTGGCGTTCATACCTCTGACCCACTCAGTATTTTGGGGGTCGATGGCCTATACCCTGATCGGTGGAACGGCAGCAGGCACGGTAATGATCCTGCTCTTCCTGCCGGCCCTCTATGCTGTCTGGTTCCGGATCAAGCCACCCAAGGCAGGTGCCGAAAAAGAGACGGTCGAGCACGTAGGGCAGCCGCTGGCGCTCGCGGCAGAGTAGGGGCGTCCATGCGTGCCGGCTCACACCTGAAGAGTGGTGTGACGGCGGCGTTCAAGGGCAGCAGGAGCCGCAACAATGCGGGGCCGCACACCATCTGGCCGGGCACGGTTGAAAGGCTGGGGGTTTCCATCTCATCCACATCCGGACCGATCTTCCGGCCGGACTTATCACGCGGATACCAGACCCCGGCAGGCCATGCCGGGATCATCACTGCGCCCGGCTCCGATGCTGCGGGAGATCAAAGCTTCGCTTTGCTACCGATTGCCCACACCGCGCCAACTGGAATGTTGAAAAACGCAGAGCCTCCAATCGCATTTGGATGAAGGTTACGTGGGAGGGTCATGCCGGTCCGCGTCGTCGTTTTTTGCGGACTAACTGATGCTGTTATCGATCCATGCGTGCGTCTGTTCCAGAATCTCGTCCGATAGTTCCGGATCGTCGATTGCCCGGGCGAGTATGACCGCCCCAACCATGGCCGCCCAGCTTCCTATCGCTGTGCGCCGGCGATCTGCCGGGTCCAGTTGCGGGAGTGCCTTTTCGATCCGGCTAATTTGCGCACGAAGGCCTTCTGTCATGGCGGAGCGCGCCGGCGGCGTCTGGTGGCGAATTGCTGCAGCGAGACCGGCGGTTGGGCAGCCACCGGCAGCGTTGTCGCGATGGCGAGGCGCAAGATAGGATTTGACGAAATCGCTAAAGTTGCCTCCTCCGACGCTATCTGAAGCAAGGGCATGGGCAAGGGTCTCCGCGACCAGATCGTCTTTTGAACTGAAATGTCCATAAAAGCCGCCGTGAGTAAGACCGGCTGCCCTCATCACCTCCGCAACGCTGACGGCATCGAACCCCTTGTCGCGAAACAGCCGGCTGGCGACATCCAGAATCCGGCGACGGTTTTCCGCCATCTGTTCTCGGCTGACCTTCATTTTCACAATTCTCCCAACATGGTCGTTGACATTTACATGATGGCTATCATATTTAAATCCAATCATGATGATTGTCATGAATATAGGTTCCATCACAGAAAAGAGCAATCCTATGAGCACAAATCCTGCAGTCCTCATCACCGGCGCCTCCACCGGTATTGGTGCAACCTATGCCGATCGGTTTGCGCGGCGCGGCCACGATCTCGTGCTGGTCGCCCGTGACGTGGCGCGAATGGAGGCCGTTGCAAGCCGTCTGCGACAGGAAACCGGCGTGGCCATAGACATCGTCCAGGCGGATCTCACGCAACTCGCCGATCTTGCGAAAGTAGAGACGAGACTGCGCGACGATGACAGCATCGGCATCCTCGTCAACAATGCCGGAACGGCCATCGGTGGAACGTTCATCGAGCAGAGCACCGACGACATGGCCCGGCTTGTTGCACTCAATTCGACTGCACTCGTTCGCCTTGCCAGCGCAATTGCCCCTCGACTCGTCAAGAAAGGTGAGGGTGCAATCGTCAACATCGGCTCCGTGGTTGGTCTGGCGCCGGAGTTCGGCATGACGGTCTACGGCGCAACCAAGGCCTTTGTCCTCTTCCTGTCTCAGGGGCTTAGCCTCGAGCTTGGACCGAAGGGCGTCTACGTTCAGGCTGTTCTTCCCGCCACGACACGAACCGAAATCTGGGACCATGTCGGCGCCGACGTCAATGCACTGAACAACGTCATGGAGGTGGGCGATCTTGTGGATGCGGCTCTGGTCGGCTTCGACCGTCGCGAGCCGGTGACCATCCCGCCGCTTCCCGATGCCGGTCAGTGGGAAGCCTTTGAAGCTGCGCGCAAGACCATGCTGGCCAACTTCGGCAATGCGCTGCCAGCCGAACGGTACCGCACCGTCGCTTGAGCAGACCGCGCAACCCATACCGCTGCGGCGGCAACACATAGGTAAATCATGACTAAAAAGACGCTTTTCGAACCCTATACGCTCGGCTCCTTGACGCTTTCCAACCGGATCGTCATGGCGCCCCTGACGCGCAATCGCGCCGGTTCGGGCTTTGTCGCAGGTGACCTGACGGCTGAATATTACGGCCAGCGTGCTTCTGCCGGGCTCATCATTTCCGAGGCCACGCAAATATCACAGCAGGGGCAGGGATACCAGGACACGCCCGGTATCTATACCCAGGCGCAGATCGAAGGCTGGCGCAAGGTCACCAGTGCGGTGCACGAGAAGGGTGGCCATATATTCCTCCAGCTCTGGCACGTCGGTCGCATCAGCCATGTTGATCTCCAGCCGAACGGCGCAGCGCCGGTTGCCCCTTCAGCCATCCGCGCCGAGACAAAGACGTTCGTCAACAATGCCTTCGTGGACGTTTCGCAACCCCGTGCCCTTGAACTGGAAGAGCTTCCTGGGATCGTCGACGATTTCCGTCAGGCAGCAGCCAACGCCATCGAGGCTGGTTTCGATGGTGTCGAGATCCACGGGGCCAACGGCTATCTGCTTGATCAGTTCGCCAAGGACGGTGCCAATGTTCGCACAGACGCCTATGGCGGCTCTGTCGAAAACCGTGCGCGCCTCATGCTGGAAGTCACGGCCGCGGTTGTCCAGGAAATCGGCGCTGCACGCACCGGCATCCGCATCTCGCCGGTCTCGCCCGCCAATGGCATTTCGAGTACTGATCCGCAGGCGCAGTTCGATTACATCGTCGATCAGCTCGAAGCCCTTGGCATCGTGTACATTCATGTCGTCGAGGGTGCCACAGGTGGGCGGCGCGATGTCGCGCCATTCGACTTCGGATCATTGCGCCGTCGCTTCAGCAAGACCTATATCGCCAACAACGGCTATGACCTCGAACTGGCGACTTCGCATCTTGCCGAGGGCCTGGCGGATCTGATCGCCTTCGGCCGGCCGTTCATTGCCAATCCCGATTTGGTTGAACGATTGAAAAGCGATGCGCCGTTGGCAGAGATAAACCCGGCTACGCTCTACGGTGGCGGTGCTGCGGGTTATATCGATTACCCCTCTTTGGCGGCAGCTGCCGGGCGTTGACTACTTTTGGGGTCGCTCGCTGGTGCGGCCCCATCAAATCAGTGTGCTGTGCCTGATCCGTTGCGGATTGGTGCCGGGTCCCGACACTGAAGGGTTACCCTTTCCCTCGCCGTCTGAAAGTCACGCTTGACTTTAATGATGATATATATCATTAAAAATCATCAATGATGACGGAAATCATCATAAAATTAGTGTCGTAAAACCATATGCCTTGGCGGCAATCCATGGTGATACCGAAAAGAGAGAAAGACGCTATGGCGACGTTTGCTACTAAAAGACAGAAGACTGCCTTTGTGACCGGGGCTTCCAGTGGGATTGGCAAGGCGGCCGCCACGGCTCTGGCCCGGGCAGGCTACCGGGTGATTGGCACGAGTCGTAAGGCCGCACCTGGCGAGATACGTGATGGCATTCGGATGATTGCTTGTGACGTGACTTCCGATTTGTCTGTCTCGGATGCCGTGGCGCTGGCGCATCAGGAACTTGGCCGTATCGACCTTCTGGTCAACAATGCCGGTTACGCCCTGTCCGGGGCGGCCGAAGAAAGCTCGGTGGATCAGGTTCGTTCGCTGTTCGAAACCAATTTTCTGGGTGTCGTTCGGGTGACCAATGCCGTGTTGCCGATGATGCGCCAACAGGGCTATGGCAGGATATTGAACATCGGCTCTGTCCTGGGCTTAATACCCGGTCCTTTTGGAGCCTATTACTCGGCCAGCAAGCACGCCATTGAGGGCTATTCGGAATCGCTGGACCATGAGGTTCGCCAGTTCGGCATCCGTGTCGCCGTGATCGAGCCTTGGGCAACGAAAACTTCGATCGAGGCCAACTCTCCGCAAGGCGACCGTCCGGTTGCAGCCTATGGCCAGACACTGGCCAGATACCGCACGGCGTTTGACTTGGCCATGGCGACCGGCGACACGGCGGATGATGTTGCGGCCACCATCCTGATGGCGGCGCAGGACAAGGCGCCGCGGTTGCGCTACCCCTCCGGCAAGGCGGCCCGGCAGACCTCGTTTGCCCGGCGTTTCCTGCCGCGCGCGCTGTTTGATCGAACCTTGCGCAAGCAATTCAACATCGCGTGAGCGAGAATGACGGCCACGGCAGGGCCTTCCAACAGCATGCTCAGTTCGCGCTGAAAGCCTTGGCTTTTTTAGCCATCTGAGCCGATAATATTTTTACACTGGAGAACGTCCGTGAAAGCCTTCGTTGTCGACAAATACAAAAAGAAGGGCGCCTTGCGTCTGGCAGACATGCCCGAGCCCCGGATGGGCGCGAATGATGTTCTGGTTCGCATTCAGGCCACGGCGATCAACCTTCTGGATTCCAAGGTAAGGGACGGCGAGTTCAAGCTGTTCCTGCCCTATCGCCCGCCCTTTATTCTGGGTCACGATCTAGCCGGAACGGTTGTAAGCGTGGGCGCGAATGTGCGGCAATTCAAGGCTGGGGACGAGGTTTACGCCCGTCCGAGGGATCACCGGGCTGGTACCTTTGCAGAGTTCATCGCAATTGACGCCGCCGATGTAGCGCTGAAGCCCGCGAGCCTTTCGATGGAGCAGGCTGCATCCATACCGCTGGTTGGACTGACCGCCTGGCAGGCGCTGGTGGAGGTCGGCAAGGTCAAGCCCGGCCAGAAAGTGTTCATTCAGGCTGGTTCCGGAGGGGTTGGGACCTTTGCCATCCAGCTTGCCAAGCATCTCGGCGCCACGGTGGCCACCACGACCAGTGCCGCGAATATTGACCTGGTCAAAAGCCTCGGCGCCGATGTGGTGATCGACTACAGGACGCAGGATTTCGAACAGGTGCTATCCGGTTATGATCTGGTGCTGAACAGTCAGGATGCCAAGACGCTGGCCAAGTCGCTGAATGTTCTGAAACCGGGTGGTCGGTTGATATCGATCTCGGGGCCGCCGGATGTTCCCTTTGCCAGATCTCTGGGGCTGAACCTGTTCCTGCGCTTGGTGGTACGGATGCTGAGCCGGGGCGTGCTGAAGAAGGCGAAAAGCCGGGGCGTCTTGTATTCCTTCCTGTTTATGCGCGCGGAAGGGCAACAACTTGCCCAGATCGCCAAGCTGATCGACGCCGGCGTGATCCGTCCGGTCGTGGACAAGGTATTTCCCTTTGCTCAGACGGCGGAGGCCTTGGCCCATGTAGAGACCGGGCGCGCCAGGGGCAAGGTCGTTGTGAAGGTCGCAGACTGAGTTCGTATTTTGCAGGAGATGGGGCCGCATGGCTGCGGCCCTATTGCTCCCGCCCGCCATTTTCGACAGAGGCCCGGCAATCGGCGCGGCAAATATCGAGAATTTCATCCGCCAGGGCCGATGCGTCCGGGCAGGCCCGCGATAGCACGATGGCCCCGACAGCTTGCGCCATAATGCTGATGGCTTGCGTGCGGGCATTTGAGCCGGCGGGCTGGTTCGCCGCAAGATTGCTCTCCAGTGCGTCAACAAGGCGCTCGATGCCTTCGCCGAAAACAGCTCTGGTTTCGTTTGGCAGCCGCGCTGCTTCCCCGCTCAGTGCAGCGGCCGTGCAGCCTTGGCCACGCGCATCACGATGCGTGCGCGAGATGTAGGCGTCGATCATCTCGCCCAAATCATACCCGGCATAGCGTGCCAACGTTTCGGAAAACCCTTTGGCGGAGGTTTCTGCTATGAGCGCCTCCTTCGAGACGAAGTGGTTGTAAAATCCACCATGGGTCAGGCCCGCACCCTCCATCAGGTCAGCCACGCCAACGCCATCGAACCCTCGTTCGCGAAACATCCCGGATGCAATCGCAACAATCCGGTCATGATTTTCCTGCTTCTTTTCCTTGGTGATCCGCATGTCAGAACCCTTTCGACGGCGCCGTCTCCATGATGTTGGATATTATCATGGATTGAGAGTATTGCTGACGCTTATCATTAATAATGCGCTCAACACAAGGAACACGTCGTATCGGCTACCTAATTTTCCGTCCTTCGCCGCCGACATCTTGTCGCTGGCTGCAACGAAGCTTCTGTTTCTGGGAAGCTGGCCCGGATTGTTTGGTAAAATAAAGCTCGGTTACGTGGATCGGCGTATCCTCACTGGAACGCCCTTATATGCTGGGGTCCCGGATTTCCTGTCGTAGTCTGCGAGGGCAATGACCTGGTTCATTTCGGGGTAATAACCTGCTACCGAGCCGGGCGGAATATTGTAGGCAACGGCGGTAAATCCGGTAGCGGTTTTGGCGCCACTCCCGCAAATTGCTTCGACATCGATGAGGTCTCCGTCTCTTAGTCCCCGCGTTTCAAGGTCCCGCTGGTTCATGAAGATGACGTCGCGGCGGCCGTAGACACCACGGTAGCGGTCGTCGAGGCTGTATATGGTGGTGTTGTACTGGTCATGACTGCGCAAGGTGGTCAGCACAAGGGCTTCGGGGTCGTGCAAGCGTGTGTCCTCATCAAGGCCCGGTGCGACGAGAAATTCGGCCTTGCCGGACGGCGTATTCCACACACGATCAGAAGCCGCGACAGTGAGCCGGAAGCCTCCGGGCGTTTTCACGCGCGTATTGAAATCATGAAAATCGGGAAATACGATTTCGATCTTGTCGCGGATCTGCTCATAGTCGCCGGCCATGCCGTCCCAGTCGATGTCGTGCCGGTTACCTAGCGTCGCCTTGGCCATGCCGGCAACGATCCAGGGTTCCGAGCGCAACTCATCGCTTGGCGGTTTGAGGAAACCGCGCGACGCGTGCACCATCGACATGGAATCCTCTACCGTGACGGATTGGCGCCCTGTCGCCTGAATATCCAGATCCGTTCGGCCCAGAACCGGCAGGAGGATCGATGTCTTTGCCAGCAGCAGATGCGAGCGATTGAGCTTTGTCGCAAGATGAACGGCCATATCGAGTTTCCGCATGCCCGCGAACGTCGCTTCAGGATCGGACATGGCGACAGCAAGATTGCCACCAAGACACACCAACGCTTTCGACCTGCCCTCAATGATGGCCTCGATTGCCTCCACGGCATTATGGCCCTTTTCACCAGACGGGCGGAAACCGAAGGCTTTCTCCATGCCAGCAAGAAGAGCCTCATTGGGAATTTCAGTGATGCCGACGGTTCGGTCGCCCTGAACGTTGGAATGGCCGCGCAGGGGACAGATACCGGCGCCTGGCCGGCCTATATTGCCGCGCAGCATCAGGAAATTGGCGAGTTGCTGCACATTGGCCGTGCCATGGGCATGCTGTGTGATGCCCATGCCATAACAGAGAATGACGTTTTTCGCCTTGAGGTAGACATCCACGGCGCTATCGAGTGCTTCCAGTGAGAGGCCGGATTTCTCGATAATCTCCGGCCATTGCGTCTGATCTACATCGGCTTGCAGGGCTTCGAGGCCAATCGTATGCGCCGCGATGAAATCGCGGTCGATGACGCCGGGTCCGCCAGCTTCGATATCGGCCGCGTCGCGCTCGAAGATGCGCTTCATCATGCCCTTGAGTGCGGCAAGATCGCCGCCGGTACGAACCTGATGATAGGCAGATGCGATCGGCGTGGATGACATCGTCGCCATTTCGATCGGATCCTGGGGGGCTGCAAACCGCTCCAGCGCCCGCTCCTTGAGTGGATTAAAGACGACGATCGGCACACCCCTGCGGGAGGCCTCATGTAATGTCGTCATCATGCGCGGATGGTTGGTGCCGGGATTGTGCCCGAACGAAAAGATCGCGTCGGCATGATCGAAATCCTCCAGCGTTACAGTGCCCTTGCCGACACCGATCGACAGGGGCAGACCGACGCTGGTGGCTTCGTGGCACATGTTGGAACAGTCGGGGAAATTGTTGGTGCCATAGGCGCGAACGAAGAGCTGAAAGAGAAACGCCGCTTCGTTGGAGGCACGACCGGACGTGTAGAACTCGGCCATATGAGGGCTGGGAAGGGCGTTCAACTCCGAGGCAATACGCGCGAATGCGGCATCCCATTCGATCGGCACGTAGCGGTCACTGGCATGATCATAGATCAGCGGATGCGTCAGGCGCCCCTGATCTTCAAGCTTGTGGTCGGTCCATTGCCAGAGATCAGTCACCGAATGAGCGGCAAAGAAATCGGGGCCAACCCGCTTGGCCGTCGATTCCCAGGTGATCGCTTTTGCTCCGTTCTCGCAGAACTCAAACGAACTTGTGTGCTTCGGATCGGGCCAGGCGCAGCCGGGACAATCGAAGCCTTCGGGCTGGTTTGCCTTTAACAATGTCGCCGCGCCCTCGGCGATGATCTGCTGGTGAGCAAGGGTTTTGGCAACGGCTTTTAGTGCGCCCCAGCCACCTGCTGGCGCTGTATAATGCTCTATCCCATCCGGCCGCTTCTCGCTCATCACAGTCTCCCTTCAGCGTGTTTCAATAAATCTAGCATCGAACGCATCAGTACGAACCTAGACCGATGTATAGGTCCAGGTAGACGTCTATCGAATGTGCGGCCAACGAGATTGAGCATATTTTGCCCAGATCAAGATTGGCGGTGGAACAGTATCATGGAAAAGACAGGACAGATGCAAGCCGGGGCGGCAAGCGCCACCCACAATGATGCGATCGGACAAGTGGCGCTTCTGGCCATGGCCGTCGCGGGCGGTATTGCCGTCGCAAACATCTACTACAATCAGCCGATGCTCGGGCTCATCGAGGCGGATTTCAGTCGGCAGCCAGTTACCGGCATGGTGCCCACCGCAACGCAACTCGGTTACGCACTGGGGTTGTTCCTTTTACTGCCGCTCGGCGACCTCGTTAATCGCCGCCGGATGATCATTGGGCAATTCGTGGTGCTTGCCGCCGCGCTCGCGCTGGCTGCACTGGCGCCGACGGCCTGGATGCTGGTTGCAGCATCGGTCATGGTTGGAGCATGCTCGACAGTCGCCCAGCAGATCGTGCCCTTTGCGGCATCGCTGGCCGCGCCCGAAAAGCGCGGCGCCACAATCGGCACCGTCATGGCAGGCGTATTGTCGGGCATATTGTTCAGCCGCACCCTCTCGGGCTTTGTGGGCGAACACGCCGGCTGGCGGGAAATGTTCTGGATCGGCGTACCGCTTGCCCTGCTCGCCGCGGGCCTCATGTTTGCGGTCCTGCCGCATCATCGGCCAACCTCGACTTTGCGATATCATCAGGCGCTCCGGTCGCTCGGCCAGCTATGGAAACGCCACCCGGCCTTGAGGGCAGCGACCATCATCCAGGCGTTTCTGTTCGCGTCGTTCACGGCCTTCTGGACCATCCTCGCTCTCTATCTGGCGGGGCCAGAATTTCAGCTCGGTGCGGATGTCGCGGGTCTGTTTGGGATCGTCGGTGCGGTCGGCATATTTGCAGCGCCTCTGGCAGGAGTTGTTGCCGACAGACGGGGACCGCATTTCGTGGTCTGGATGGGCGCCGGATTGACGATCGCCGCCTGGCTTATCTTCGGCCTCTGGGCATCGATCGCTTCCTTGGTTGTGGGCGTCATCGTGCTTGATTTCGGCATACAGAGCGCGCTGATTTCTAACCAGCACATCATTTATGCCCTGGATGCCGATGCGCGTAGCCGTCTCAACACGGTCTTCATGACTGGAATGTTTCTGGGGGGTGCCACAGGTTCGGCGATGGCGACACTGGCCTGGGGGCAGGGCGACTGGCTCGTCGTCAGCCTTCTCGGCGCGGCGTTTGGCCTCGCAGCCTTCGCGGTTAAAATATTTCATCATCGCCGGCATTCGCTGACGGTTGTCGGAAACTGAGGGCGGAACGATGGAAAAACTACGCATAGGAATCGTCGGCGGTTCGCTTGCCGGCCTCTTCGCTGGCATCATGTTACAACAGGCTGGCCACGATGTCCGCATCTACGAGCGATCGAAGAGCGGTCTTGCAGGTCGGGGAGCGGGCCTCGTCGGTCAGAGGGACCTGCTGCACATTCTCAGGCTGATTGGCTGCGAGCATGTCGCCCGTATCGGCGTGGTGGCTAAGGAACGCATCTATCTCGATCAGGATGGCGTTATCGCCCAGACCGTTAAGGCGCCCCAGACCCAGATCTCCTGGGACTACCTGTTCGAAACTGTCGCTTCTCGCATCGCTTCAGGAAGCTATGTGCTGGGTCGGGATGTCGTCAAAGTGCTGGATGGCGAGAGTGGCGCGGAGCTGATTTTTGGTGACGGCACGCGGGTGAATGTCGATCTGGTTATCGGTGCCGATGGCCTTGGTTCGGTGGTGCGCGCAGCGGTCAATCTCGGAGACACGCAAAACCGCTATTCCGGCTATGTCGCATGGCGTGGATTGATCCCGGAAACGAGGCTTCCAACGGCAGCTAATCTGCTTCTCGACCGGTTTGCCTTTCATGTCAGGCCCGGCGTACATGCGCTCGGTTATCTTGTCCCGGGCTCGAAGGGCGAAATGGACATCGGCAATCGCCGATATAACTGGGTCTGGTATCGCAAAGTGCCAGCAAGCGAACTTGCCCACACGTTCACCGATCTGGATGGGCGAACGCATGCATTTTCGCTGCCGCGTGGTGGCTTGTCGAGCGACCATCTGGAGGCGTTGCGCGTCGATGCGCTGCAGATGCTTCCGCCGCAATTCGCCCAGGCGGTCGAGGCGGAGCCAAGCCCCTCTATCCAGGGCATTTTCGACTACGAGTCGCCCCGCATGACGGGCCGTTCGGTCGTCCTCATCGGCGACGCCGCCTTTGTCGCGCGTCCGCACACCGCGATGGGCGTGTCGAAGGCAGCGGGCGATGTCATGGCGTTGAGCGACAGCCTGGAGTCCGAGGTTGACCTTCCCAGTGCCTTGCAGCGGTTCGAGGATGAGCGCATCGCGGTTGGCCGGGAAATCGTTGCTTATGGCCGGCAACTCGGTGCGTCGGCTATCTGAGTATCGACCGGCTGTCTGTCACGGTACTCAAGAACGATATTTTTAACCCGCTGGCTTCTGCCAGCGGGTTTTTGATTTTGAGAAAGGTCGGATGCTTCAGTTCGGGGGCTTTATCAGGCTTAGTGCGGCGTGGATTTGCGAGACGACGGCGGCACCTTCCCCCACTGCTGCCGCGACCCGCTTGGTCGATCCGGCACGGACATCCCCGATGGCAAAGACATTCGGCAGGCTGGTTTCGAGGGGCAATGGCTTGCGGGAAAAACGACAATGCTCATCGAAGGATTGCCCAGTGACGATGAAGCCCTTGTCATCGGTTTGCACCCGGCTGCTGATCCAGCCAGCGTTCGGATCCGCGCCGATAAAAAGGAAGAGATGATGAAGCGGCAAGGTGTTCACGCTTCCATCCAGGCGGTTGCGCAGTCTTGCGGAGGAGATGCCAGTGGCGTTATCGCCATTGATCGCGTCCACTTCGCAATGCATGTGCAGTTGGACGTTCGGCAGGGCCTTGATACGGTCGATCAGATATTGCGACATCGTATCTTCGAGTGCGCGCCGCACGACCAGATGAAGTGTCTTGACCTGAGGCGCCAGAAAAACGATGGCCTGGCCTGCCGAATTGCCGCCGCCAACCAGGACGATCTCTTCGCCGGCGCAAAGTTTTGCCTCGATCGGCGAGGCCCAATAGGAAACGCCGTTGCCCTCGAAACCGTCAATGTTGGTGATGTCCGGTCGCCTGTAGCGAGCGCCGGATGCGATGACGACACTGCGGGCCGTCACCGATTTTCCACCGTCGAGTTCGAGCGCCAGCACACCTGCGTCATCTTTCGGAGGGATCAGATTTTTGACAGCGACGGGAAGAACCATTTCCGCCCCGAACTTGAGAGCCTGATTGTAGGCACGTCCCGCCAACGCCTGTCCGGATATGCCCGTCGGGAAGCCGAGATAGTTTTCGATCCGAGACGAAGCGCCGGCCTGCCCCCCAATCGAGTGTTCATCGATGACAAGGACGTCGAGCCCTTCCGAAGCGGCATAGACGGCGGTGGCAAGGCCCGCCGGTCCAGCGCCGACAACAGCGACGTCATAGAGCTTTCCGGGCTTGAGGTCCGGCGTCATGCCGAGACATGCTGCGGCCTCCGCATCTGTCGGTTTCTTGAGCACGGTGCCGTTGGGGCAGACCATTAGCGGAAGGTCGGAGGCGAGAATACCCAGGCGTTCGATCAGCGCCTTACCTTCACCCTCCATGGCAGCATCAAGTACGATGTGGGGAAAGGCATTGCGGGCTAGAAATCCTTGCAGACGCGAGAGCGCGGCATTGCCAGCGGTTCCAATCAGAACAGAACCTGCGCCTGCATCGATCAGACCGACGCGGCGCAGGATGAAGGCGCGCATGATGATTTCGCCGACATCGGCCGATCCGATCACCAAGGCCCGCAAATGGGCGGCATCAAAGGGAATGGCCGTGCAGCCCTCGGACCCGGCGCGGGCCCCGGCAAGTGTCGGTCGACCCGACAGCTGGTTGACTTCGCCAGACAACTGGCCTGCTCCATGCGTCGTGATCGGCGCCTCGCCGGAAAGACCTTCGTGGCGAAACACGTCCATCGATCCCTTCAGCACCAGCCAGGCGGGCGCTGCGTGGTCTCCTACCTTGTAGACGAAGTCACCACGAGCGAAATATTTTGGCTCGCCGCTGGCAAAACGCTTGGCCGTCTCGACCTGATGGGGGTTGAGCACCGGAAACATCTGGTCCAGGCGCGCGCTGAGATCTGCCATCTGTTACCTCCAGCTGGAAATGTCGTCCGCAGGTCACCGCCGATTTTTCGGCGAAGTTTCAGTAATATCGCGGTATCGGCCCGCGTTGCGGTGTCTGATCAGGCAGGTCCACCATGGTTTCGTCCACATAACACCAGCCCCAGCCTTCCGGCGGGTCATAGCCCTCGATGATGGGGTGGCGGGTGGTGTGGAAATGCGCGGTCGCGTGGCGGCCGGGGGACTGATCGCAGCAGCCGACATGACCACATTCGCGGCAGAGCCTCAAATGAAGCCATATCTGGCCAGTTTCGAGACATTCCTCGCAGCCAAGCGTCATGGGCTTGACCGATCGGATCGTCGGCAGGTGCGAGCATTGATCAGACATGGTTCCACTCCTGAACGTGTTGGAAATTTCAGTGCTTCAGTGCTTCTTCAAGACACAGTATAAGCTGGTTGAAATCGACTGGCTTCCCAAGGAATGCGAATGCACCGCCATCCATTGCCGCTGCTCTCGTTCGCTCGTCGCAATAGGATGTCATGAAGATCATCGGCGGCTTTTGATCACCACGCGAGTTTAACACGTCCTGCATCTGGATGCCGCTTAAGCCTGGCATTTTAACGTCGACCAGCATGCAGTCGATCGCGACGCGATCACCGCGGGCCAGAAAGTCTTCCGCAGACGAAAACAGCCGGCTCTCGTAACCGCAGGACAAAACGAGATCGTCAAGGGCTTCGCGGATCGACCGATCGTCGTCAACGATGGCTATGACAGGTGTTTTGGACAATTTGATTGGGCCTTGCCTCTTAAAATCAACTGGCTTCTATATGCGCCATCGAGACACAACATTGCACCATACAAGGGTCTAGGTTTTGGCCTCAAAGGCCTAGCAGTTCCGCCTTGCGCACCAGTTCGGCTACGGAGCGCGCCTCCATTTTGCGCATGACATTGCCGCGATGCAGCTTGACCGTGATCTCGCTGATCCCGAGGTTGAACGCAATCTGCTTGTTCATCAGGCCTTGCACGACAGCCGTCATGACCTCATGCTCGCGGCGGGTCAATGTCTTGGCCAGTTCCACGACGGCGCCATTTGCAGCAGATTGCTGGCGCATTTCCCGATCTTTCTGAAAAGCGACCGAGACGGCGTCGAGGATGTCCTGGTCCCGAAAAGGTTTGGTCAGGAAGTCGATGGCGCCTGCTTTCATGGCACGGACTGTCATTGGTATATCACCGTGACCCGTCATGAAGATGATCGGCATTCGGTTGCCGAGTTTTTCCAGGTGGAGCTGAAAATCAAGGCCGTTCGCACCGGGCAGGCGAACGTCGAGAAGAATGCAGCCAGGTCGGTCCAGATCGGCATTTTCGAGCAGGTCCTGGGCGCTTTCAAAGGATTTTGCTTCTGTTCGAATTGACAGGAACAGATCGACCAAAGCCTCGCGTATCGCAGTATCGTCATCGACGACGTAGACAACCGGCGTATCGCCGTTCGGCGGTTTGCCGGACTTTCTCGCATCATTCATGGGTTGCCTCCATCGGGACGATCATTTCGAACAATGCGCCACCATTGATGTGATTGCTGGCAGACAGCGTGCCGCCGCGGGCTTCGAGCATGCTGCGGCAGATGGCAAGGCCCATGCCAAGCCCGGTTGGTTTGGTCGTGCAGAATGGTTTGAACAGGTTTTTGAGAACGTCCGGACTGAGCCCGGGACCTGTGTCGAGAACCTTGATGATCACGCTTTGACCATCCCCAGGCTCGATCGTTACCGATATCCGCCGCATCGCTTCCGGGGTTTCGGCCATGGCGTGAAGGGAATTGGTGATCAGGTTGATCAAGACTTGCTGCAGCTCTATCCGCACAGCGTTGACGGTGGGCACATCGCTTGCTTCAGCTATTTCAACAATGACCCCATTTCTGACCAGCTCGCTCTCCATCAGCGCGCGTGTCTCCGTGACGAGATCGGCCAGCGAAACCGGCTCGATATCGGGCGGGCGGTTACCAAGCATTGATCTTGCGCTCTGAATGATGTCGCTGGCACGCTGGCTGTCACGAGCGATGCGCTCAGCTGAGCGGGAAACGGCTGCCAGATCCGGCGGGTCGCGATCCAGCCAGCGCTGCAGGGTCTGGGCGTTGACCACCAAGGCGCCGAGCGGCTGATTGAGTTCGTGCGCGAGCGAGGCAGATAACGCACCGACGGTTGCCGCGCGCGACGCCAATGCCAATTCCGCCTGGGCCTCGAACAGTGCTTTCTGGGCGAGTTCCCGTTCCGTAATGTCGAACATACCGACAATGACACGGTTGAAATTGGCAGGATCTTCAGGAAAGCCAACGGTCAGCAGCACAAATTTGCTGGTGCCATCGCTGGTGATGATGCTGCCCTTGCCTTCGAAATGCGTCTCGTTGTTGAAAATTGCCGCGATGAGATCGAGAAAGGTGGCGTCGTCCTGGGCAATATAGCGGCGCATGGAGCCGGGATTGCTGTTGCCCACATGGCCCAGCAATTCAAGTGCCGCCGCGTTGGCGGCAACGGTAGGGACGCTGACAATGCATCGCTCCAGAAAATCCGGGTTCTCCCGAGCGTGAGCACCAAGGTCTTTGACACCATTTGCTTTCAACGCCATCAGCATTGCGCGGACCTGCGAATAGTCGCGCTCCCAAAGTGCAACGCGGCTTTGCTCGAAAATCGTACGGTAGCGCTCTTCGCTGCTCTGCAGGGCGGCATTGAATTTCACAAGATTGAGGCGCGCGCGCTGATTGCGGATGATCAAGGCGCAGGTGATCAACATTGCAGCAACCGCGACCGCCAGGCGTAGGGTTGCGGCGAGGTCGGTTTGCAGCCCATGAGCTGCAAGATACGAGACTGCCGCCAGACTGATACAGATACCGGTCACCAGCATCGTCCCTTTTTCTGTCAGGGTTTCTGCCGACAGAAGCAAGGTGATGACATAGAGCGTGGCAAGCGCGCTGTGAATGTCGGTATAGGTATCGAGATAGAAGATCAGCGCTGCGAGCAAAAATGCGCAGACGAGCACGCCAAGTTCAAAGCGCGCCGGCAGCCGTCTTTCCGGGTTTACCAGGACCAGCGAATGCAAGGAGATTTCCCACGTTGAGATCGACCGCATTATCAAGCCATCCCTGCTGCCGAAACGCAATTGGCAATTCCAATATTCCTATGCAAACTCAATCTCATAACCGCGCAAAAAAGAAAGGCCATTCCAGGACTGGGATGGCCTCAGATGGATCGCGACATCCGTGTGAAAGGGCGCGCTTGAACATTCAGGGTGCATTGGCATCCAGCATCTCTTCAGTGGAGGGCCTGAATTTGTAGCCTCGGTTCGGCAGGCGAGCCACTATACTTAGGTGTCAGTCCGACTAACCAAGCATTGGATACCGCACAACCAGATCCTCGCCTACAACCATCTCGTCAAACAAACGATGTGGGCAGGAGTTGAAGATGCAGATTTCAAAACATGTTCTTTCTCTCAAGGACCGGCCTGCAGCCTTCGAAAGCCCGGCGGGATCGATCATGTGCCTTGGTCGCAATCAACTGCCAATCCTCAAAGGCCTTTCAATACGCAGGCTGGTGCTCACGGCACACGCGATCAGGGAGCCTCACTGGCATGCGAATGCCAATGAACTGGGCTACTGTGTCCGCGGCCAGGCACTGGTGACTGTCGTCGGCAATCATGGCAGCCGCGACGTCTTTCTTATCGGCATTGGCGAAATGTTCTTCGTTCCGTCAGGCACGGTTCACGCAATTGAAAATACCGGTGAGACGGAGGCGGAGTTCATCCTTGCCTTTTCGAACGAGGATCCGGAAGATTTCGGCCTGTCTGGCGCCTTCGACGTGATGTCCGACGCCGTGCTGCTGAGCACATTCGAGTGGCAACCGCAAACGCCGCCGAGTTTTGGCAGGCTGAACGCAAACACAGAGATATTCGACCTGCAGGCCCAGCCAGCCGTTGAAAAGCAGGCGCTTCATCCAAACAGGCTCAAATTCCGTGTCGAGGAGTCAGCGCCGCACGTATCGTCGCCGGCGGGCTCTGCAAGGACCGCGCAGGCTCCGGCTTGGTCTGTTCTAAATGGTCTTTCGATGTTTTCTGTCCGCATCAGCGAGATTGGCCTGCGCGAACCGCACTGGCACCCCGAGACCGCCGAAATGGGCTATGTGCTCGAAGGGACCGGTCAGATGACAGTCCTTGATCCCGATGGAAGCGCTGACACCTATTCGATCCATCCGGGCGACGCCTATTTCGTGCCGCCGGCTTACCCGCATCACATCGAAAACGCCGGCAGTGGCACACTGCATATCCTGATTTTCTTCAGTCACAGCGCGCCACAAGATATCGGTTACCGAGCAGCGGCGGCCGGTTATTCACGCAATGTGATCGCTAGCCAGTTGGGCCTTTCCGAGCAAGCCCTCCTGCCTCTTCCTGTCGATATCGACGATCCGCTGATCGTTGCACGGCTCTGAAGCCCTGAATCCCTGAAACCCAAACCCAAACCCAAACCCAATGGAGATTACCATGAACCGCAGCCTCGCTGAAAAACATCGCAAGTCGCCTCTTGCAACACCGACTGCCCTTGGCACGAACGCAACCGCCGATATTTCCGGCGCGTTGACGGCGCTGCTGGCCGATGTCTTCGCGCTTTATCTCAAGACGAAGAATTTTCACTGGCATATGAGCGGTCCGCATTTCCGTGATTACCACCTGATGCTGGACGAGCAGGGCGAGCAGATCTTCGCCATGACGGACGACATTGCCGAGCGAGCTCGCAAGATCGGCGGCACCACACTTCGTTCGATCAGCCATATTTCCAGGTTGCAGCGGCTTCTCGACAACGACGCCGATTTCGTGACCCCGGCGGATATGCTGGCCGAGCTTCGCGACGATAACCTCACACTCGTCTCGCTGATGAAGGCGACACACAATCTTTGTGAAGACCATGGCGACATCGCAACCGCCAGCCTGATCGAAAACTGGGTGGATGAGGCAGAGCGCCGTGCCTGGTTCCTGTTCGAAAGCACCCGCGGCGCCGAATGAGCGCGCGAAATTTCGGAGAGGCCCATGATCAACGAACTTTCACTGTCCCGTCGGCAGGTCCTGTTGGCCGGCACCACGGTTTCTCTTGCCTTGGCCATGCCGGCGATGGCTTCCGAAAAGAAAATTTCCCGTAACCCAGAAGGAATTGCATCGATGACCACGAATTTCGTCACCACCAAAGACGGCGTAGAGATCTTCTTCAAGGACTGGGGTCCGAAGGATGCACAGCCGATCGTCTTCCACCATGGCTGGCCGCTGTCGTCAGACGACTGGGATGCCCAGATGCTGTTCTTCCTCAGCAAGGGATATCGTGTTGTGGCCCATGACCGCCGCGGCCATGGACGCTCCAGCCAGGTGAGCAATGGTCAAGACATGGATCATTACGCTGCCGATGCCTCCGCCGTCGCCGAATATCTTGACCTGCGCAATGCCGTTCATATCGGTCACTCCACAGGCGGCGGCGAAGTCGCTCGGTACGTCGCACGGCATGGTCAGCCACAGGGACGCGTGGCAAAGGCAATCCTCGTCAGCGCCGTTCCGCCGCTGATGCTGAAAACCGCAGGCAATCCTGATGGCACGCCGATGGAAGTCTTCGATGGGTTCCGTAGCGCCCTGGCAGCCAATCGCGCGCAGTTCTTCCTCGATGTTGCGTCGGGCCCATTTTATGGTTTCAACCGGCCGGATGCGAAAGTTTCGCAGGGTGTGATCGACAATTGGTGGCGCCAGGGGATGATGGGCAGCGCCGTGGCGCACTATGAAGGTATCAAGGCGTTTTCGGAGACAGATCAGACCGAAGACTTGAAGGCGATTACCGTTCCCACGCTGGTGACCCAGGGTGATGACGACCAGGTCGTTCCCTACAAGGCCGCCGTGGAGCTTCAGGCCAAACTGATCAAGAACAGCACGATGAAGATCTACAAGGGCTTCCCGCACGGGATGCTGACCACGCATGCCGACGTGATCAATCCAGACCTGTTGGCCTTCATCAAGGCTTGATTGTTTCCCCATCCCAAGACGTATGTGGCGGCTCCCCAAAGGGCCGCCACTACAAATGCGGGGTCAGCGGGTTAGTCAGCAGCTCGTCGCGAAAGCTCGCGGGCCAGATCAAGAAACGCTTTCACTCCAGCCGACAGATTGCGGCGCCCGGGATAATACAGGCAGAGCCCCGGATACGGTGGTGTCCAGTCCTCCAGCACCCGGACAAGGCGCCCCGCTTTGATGTCGGGGAGCACTTCCTCTTCCATGGTATAGCCCAGGCCGGTACCTTCCAGCACCGAAGTCCTCACAAGGCCCGCTTCATCAAGTGTGATCGGGCCTCGCACATCGATTTGCACCGGCTCGTCGTCTTTTTCAAACCGCCATCGAAACAGTGAGCCGTCCGGCAAGCGAACGCGAATGCATCTGTGATTGAGAAGATCCGGAGGAACCACGGGTTTAGGATGTTGTGCGAAATAGTCCGGAGAACCAACAACAGCGTGTCGCTGGGGCCGGCCGAGCGAAACGGCAATCATGTCGCTGGGAACGAGACCTGCCACCCTGACGCCCAGATCAAAACCGTCATTGACGATATCAACCATTTTTCCTTCCGTGACCAGATCGACATTCATCTCGGGATAGCGACGCAGGAACTCAAGCACGAGCGGTGAGATGATGGCGCGTGCTGCAAACGGTGCCGCATTGATGCGTATCGTTCCAGACGGTGTCTCGCGTTGTGAGCGAACCGTTTCCAGAGCGGCATGAAGGTCCTGAAGCGAAGGCGCAACCTGCTGTACAAAGAGCCTGCCGGCATCTGTCAGCGAGACGCTGCGCGTGGTGCGATTGAACAATCGTACGCCGAGCCCCGCCTCAAGCCTGCCGATGGTGTGGCTGAGCGCAGTTGTGGACATACCGAGATCGATAGCCGCTGCGCGAAACGTCCCGCGCCTGGCGATCGCGATGACTGCTTCGAGTTCCCTAAGGTTTAACTGTTCCATTATCCCGATCTGTTCAACATCACGTGCATATTTATCCCACTTATCCATGCAATGGTAGAGCACTAACTTAGGGGCACCTCACAAGGAGAAATAAGATGGATATGCCCCAAGTTGTGAATATGTATTTTGACGCCGACACCCGCAACGATGCCGACGGGCTGTTGCAAACGCTTGATGTCGATGCGGTGGTCGAGGACGAGAATGCCCGCTATCAGGGCACTGCCGCCATCCGTCAATGGTGGGTGGCCGCCAAGAGTTCGGCTCAATACGTTGCCGAACCTGTGGAAACCACGGTTGACGGTGACAAGGTACTCGTGCGGGCGAGGGTGAGTGGCAAGTTTCCCGGTAGTCCGGTGATGCTAATCCATGCCTTCACGATCAACGACGACAGGATCGTCAGGCTGGAGATCCGGTCATGATCGACTTTCTCAATCTGAAAGGCAAACGCGCACTCATTACGGCTGGAACCAAGGGTGCTGGCGCTGCGACCGTCAGCCTGTTTCGCGAACTAGGCGCAAAGGTGCTGACGACAGCGCGTG
This sequence comes from Rhizobium sp. TBD182, assembly GCF_001950375.1. NCBI lineage: Bacteria > Pseudomonadati > Pseudomonadota > Alphaproteobacteria > Hyphomicrobiales > Rhizobiaceae > Rhizobium > Rhizobium sp. TBD182. The sequence continues at coordinate 27,998 of NZ_BDLN01000008.1, forward strand.
CCCGTCCGGAAAACATGCCGGAAGAATTGTTCGTCGATGCGGACCTGAGCACCGAAGAGGGATGTGAAATCGTCGCAGAGGCCACGCGGCGGCGCCTTGGCGGCGTCGATGTCATCGTCCATATGCTGGGTGGCTCCTCAGCATCGGGGGGCGGCTTTTCTGCCCTGTCGGAGGATGACTGGCACAAGGAAATGTCGCTTAACCTTTATCCGGCTGTCCGGCTGGATCGGCAACTGGTCCCGGATATGGTCGCCCGGGGAAGCGGCGTCGTCGTGCATGTGACATCCATCCAGAGAGTCCTGCCACTTCCGGAATCGACAACAGCCTATGCCGCAGCAAAAGCGGCACTTTCGACCTATAGCAAGGCGATGTCGAAGGAAGTGTCGCCCAAAGGTGTGCGTGTCGTTCGGGTTTCGCCGGGCTGGATCGAAACGGAAGCCTCCGTCCACCTTGCAGAGCGCCTGGCGAAGCAGGCCGGAACTGACCTTGAGGGTGGCAAGAAGATCATCATGGATGGACTGGGCGGCATTCCGCTCGGCCGCCCGGCAAAACCGGAAGAGGTCGCAAACCTGATCGCCTTCCTCGCTTCCGACCGTGCGGCTTCGATTACTGGTACCGAATACACAATTGATGGGGGGACGGTGCCGACAGCGTAGGTTCCGAGATGCGCCTGCAGATCAGGCGGGCGCGTCCCACCCGCCGATCTGTGAATAGATCGCGTCGCGGAGATGGCGGACGTCGTGGTTCAGATCGGCCAGCTCCTTTGGAGTTTGCATTGAAGCTGCAAGCAAGGTGTCGCTGAGGCAGCCCGCCCTGTGCTGCAATGCGCGGCCTTCCTCGGTCAAAGCGATGACCACCTGCCGCTCATTGCTGAGGTTTCTGGTCCTGCGCAACAAGCCGGCTGTCTCAAGGCGCTTCAAGAGCGGCGTCAGTGTGCTCGATTCCAATGCGAGGGCGTTTGCAATGGCGCCAACGGTTTGCTCATCTCCGCTCCAAAGCACGTTTAGCACGAGATATTGCGGGTACGTCAGCCCCAGCTCATCCAGAAGGGGCTTGTAAGCGCGCTGGATGGCAATGCCGGCAGTATAAATTGCGTAGCACAGCTGGTCGTGCAAAGGCGGTGGATTGTTGTGACGTATGGTCATTCTAGGCTCCTTCACACATACATATAGCCAATCATATGGCAAAAATAAATATCGCGATAAGAATTATCTTGACGGAAGGGTCAGCATCTGTCAGCTTATGTGTATCGCGATAACAGTTATCGCAAAACAAAAAGGAAGAAGCCATGACACGCAAGTCCGCAACCGCCCTTTCTGCAATTGCCACCGCCGCATTGTCTGCCGCACTGCCGGCAAACGCTGCCGACACCATTTCCCAGAACCAGTCCGTAAAAAACGTCGTGCTTGTCCATGGCGCTTTTGCTGACGGCTCTGGCTGGAAGGGTGTCTACGACAATCTCACAAAGCGTGGTTACCGCGTGACCATCGTCCAGAATCCCCTGACCTCTCTGGCGGACGACGTTGCCGCCACAAAGCGTGCTCTCGAGCGGCAGGACGGTCCGGTCATTCTGGTCGGACATTCCTGGGGCGGCACGGTCATTACAGAAGCGGGCGTTGATGAAAAGGTTGCTGGCCTCGTCTATGTCTCTGCGCTCTCACCAGATGCCGGCGAAACGACAGCCCAGCAATATCAGGGGTTTGCTCCCGCATCGGAATTTGTCATCGAAACCACGAAGGATGGTTTTGGATATGTCAGCCCGGCAAAGTTCAAGGCTGGTTTTGCTCATGACGTTAGCGATGCCGATGTTGCGTTCATGAGGGACGCTCAGGTCCCGATCAACATGTCGGCGTTCGGCACGAAGCTCGAACATGCTGCCTGGCGCACCAAGCCCAGCTGGGCTGTGATCGCTACCGAGGACAAGGCATTCGACCAGGCAATGCTGATCCATATGGCCGAACGCATCAAAGCCAAGATCACCAAGGTCTCAGCAAGCCACGCCCTGTTCATGACGCAGCCGACGGTCGTCGCTGATACCATCGATGCTGCCGCCAAGGCCGTCTCGGCAAAGCAGAAATGATAGATTCCGCGTTATCGGGACAATCCGCACTGTCCCGATAACGACCGGAACGTATTATTTCGAATTTCACAACAAACTATGAATTATTAGTTCAATTGTTGTGCCCGCGACTTGGTAGCAATATCCACGCATCAGACGAGCAACGGCGTCGCCTGAAACACGAAACCATACATTTGCAGGACGTGAGATGACCCAGAACGACTTTTCCATAACGCGCCGTGGCGCACTGCTTTCAGTTGGTGCAGCCGCAGCGGCGATGGCCATTTCACCCGTATTCACCTTCGCAGCAAACGCTGCCCCCACCAACACATCAATCGAAGGAAACAAGACCATGGGTACTATCACCACCAAGGACGGCGTCGAAATATTCTACAAGGATTGGGGCTCCAAGGATGCTCAGCCCATCGTACTTCATCACGGCTGGCCGTTATCGTCTGACGACTGGGATGCCCAGATGCTGTTCTTCCTCGCCAACGGTTACCGGGTCGTTGCCCATGATCGCCGTGGCCACGGACGCTCTGCCCAGGTCTCCGAAGGGCATGATATGGACCACTATGCCGCCGACGCTTTCGCTGTCGTCGAAGCGCTGGACCTGAAAAATGCCGTGCATATCGGCCATTCCACCGGCGGTGGCGAAGTGGCGCGCTATGTGGCGAAGTTTGGTCAGCCGGCCGGTCGTGTCGCCAAGGCCGTTCTGGTATCGGCAGTCCCGCCACTGATGCTGAAGACCGCAGCCAATCCAGAAGGCCTGCCGATCGAAGTGTTCGACGGCTTCCGTTCGGCGCTGGCGGCCAATCGGGCGCAATTCTTCCGCGACGTCCCGGCCGGCCCGTTCTACGGTTTTAACCGCGATGGCGCCAAGGTTCAGGAAGGCGTAATCCAGAATTGGTGGCGCCAGGGCATGATGGGCGGTGCAAAGGCGCACTATGATGGCATCAAGGCCTTCTCCGAAACCGACCAGACGGAAGATCTGAAGGCAATCACCGTGCCGACGCTCGTTCTCCACGGCGAAGACGATCAGATCGTTCCAATCGCGGATTCTGCACTGAAGTCCGCCAAGCTGCTGAAGAATGGTTCGCTGAAGACCTATCCCGGCTTCTCGCATGGCATGCTGACCGTGAATGCCGATGTGCTGAACGCCGATCTTCTGGCATTCATTCGATCCTGACGATAAGAGGTGGCCGTGGCGGAACCTGCCACGGCCACTGATGCAATCCTTGCCGTACTACCGATCGAGACGACGATGCAGTTGACGCCCGAGCTTGTAGCCCTGACCATCAGAGACGTCCGTGACGACGGCCCGGAGCCGGGCTGGACGCCGTTATCTGAAACAGAACTTGACGCTCTGGTTGCCGCTATCGAGCGTGAAGCCGATAGCGATCCGATCTGGGTGTTTGCATACGGTTCCCTCATCTGGAATCCTGAGTTCAAGCCAGCCGGCAGGCGACGTGCCACCGCCCATGGCTGGCATCGTTCGTTTTCCCTGAAAATCGAGCGCTGGCGGGCAACGAGCGCGCAGCCAGGTCTGATGATGGCGCTTGAGCGTGGTGGACAGTGCGACGGCGTCATCCTGCAACTCTCGTCCGAGCGGCGGCGTGACGACCTTCGAGCTCTCGTCGCCCGCGAAATCAGGTATCGGGAAGTCATCGACATGGTGCGCTGGGTAAAGGTCAAAACGCCTGACGGCATCCAGAAGGCTCTGACATTCTGGGCGAGCACAAAGCGCGCGGGTCTGACGGCGCCGCTACCGGTGGAAACGACCGCAAAACTGATCGCCAGCGCCTGCGGAGAGGGCGGTTCCTGCGCCCAGTATCTGCACAACACGATCGTCGATCTTCAGGCAGAGGGCATTCGCGATCGAAACCTCTGGCAGTTACAGGCGCGGGTCGCGGCCGAGATCTCCGCACAGCAAGGACGCTGTGGCGGGACAGTCAGGGATATCAATCAAGCATGACCATCTGCGCCGCAACCTGCTCCTCGAAGAATTTGGAGAAGGATGCAATGCGGGGAGGCAGAGCCTGATAGGGCGGGTAGTAGAGGGTCAACCACAGATCGGGTGGAGCCCAGCCCTTGAAGACGTGCACGAGGCGCCCACTCTTGAGGTGTTCCGAGACATGAAAGTTCGGCAGCATGGCAACGCCTGCTCCATCTGCGGCCATGTCGGCCAGAACCTCACCATTATTGGCGCTGAAGGCGCGCCCTGCCGATATCGTCATGCTCGAGCCGCCGTCCGAGAGCACCCAGTTCTCTCGCCGGCTTTCGCCGCTATAGGCGAGGCAATCGTCTGGCGTCAGCTCGTTCGGATGCTGCATCTCGACAAACCGGCTTCCCGGTGCCGCAACCAGAATGCGCGGCACGACGCGGATTTTCCTCCATATCGTGAACTTGTCCGATGGCTGAGACGAGATGCGGATCGCCAGATCGTAGTCATCATCAACGATATTCACCAGTCCGTCGGACAGTGATATCTCGAAGCCCATCTTCGGGTACCGCTCTTTGAAGCCGGAGAGGATCGGTGGGAGCACCGCCTTGCCAAACCACGTCGGCGCACTGATCCTGAGACGCCCTTCGTCGGCTTTGTGAGCGTTCATCACGTCGCGGCGCGCTTCTTCAAGCGTCTTCACCGCCGGCTGAATCTGGGCGGCGAAGATCGCACCGTCTGTTGTCAGCGACACTTGCCGGGTCGTACGGACAAACAGCTGAACGCCGAGTTCGGCTTCAAGTGCCGCAATAGCCCTTGTGACTGCAGCCGGCGTCATGTCGAGTTCGCGGGCAACCTGGGCGAAATTTCGCTTTTCGGCCGCAAGGAGGAAGGTTCGCAGAGCTTTGTAATCGTTCATTGGGATTGTTTCAAAAAGAGCAACGCAGTCGAAATTAATATTGCAATTCTCTGGTGTGATCAATCGGTCTAGATATTCGTCAACAGCCAAACACTAACGGCGACATTGAAAGGCAAGGACATGATCAAGGATATCAAGGGACTGCATCACGTAACCTCAATGGCTTCGGATGCGCGTCAGAACAATCGCTTCTTCACCGACACACTGGGCCTGCGTCGCGTCAAGCAGACCGTTAACTTCGACGACCCGAACGTCTACCACCTTTATTATGGTGACGAGAACGGCTCTGCCGGCACTGTCATGACCTACTTCCCTTTCCCGAACATGATGCTGGGTCGTCCCGGTGTTGGTGAGGTCGGGGAAACCCAGTTCTCCGTGCCAAAGGGCGCATTGAAATTCTGGCAGGATCGGTTTACCGCACACGGTGTCGATGGCTTGAAAACTGACACCGTCTTTGGCGCCAACAGACTTCAATTCATGGGTCCGGACGGCGACAGTCTGGCGCTGATTGAATCTGCCGATGACAACCGCGCGCCGTGGCTGGCGGACGGCATTCCGGGCGATGCAGCTATCCGCGGTTTTGCCGGCGCCCGGTTCAGCCTGCACGATACTGCCGCGACAGAAGAGCTTCTGGGTTTCATGGGGTATCAACGCGCCGAGAAGGAAGGTGACGTGACCCGCTTTATCATTCCCAATGGAAACGGCGCCGATACGATTGATGTCGCAGCACTGCCGAAAACGTCGTTTGCCCGTCAGGGCGCCGGCTCGGTTCACCATATCGCCTTTGCCGTCGAAAACCGCGAAAAGCAACTCGAAGTTCGCAAGGCACTGATGGACACCGGTTATCAGGTTACGCCCGTCATTGACCGCGATTATTTCTGGGCAATCTACTTCCGCACACCAGGCGGCGTGTTGTTCGAGATTGCCACGAACGAGCCGGGGTTTGACCGGGACGAGGACACGGCACATCTGGGCGAGGCGCTTAAGTTGCCGAGCCGGTATGAAGCGTTCCGTGACCAGATCCAGGCAAATCTCGAGCCGCTGACTGCCTAACAACCCCCGCTCACTGGTGTCTGTGGCAACTGATCGGGCTTCTATGGAGAAATGCCAATGGATCAATTGGGAGCAATCAGAGCCTTTGTTCGCGTCGTCGAGGCCGGATCCTTTGCAAAGGCTGCCAGCACGATGGGTGCGCCACGGTCCACCGTGAGCAAGCTTGTTCAGGATCTTGAGGCCAGCTTGAGCCTCAAATTGTTGGAACGAACGACACGTTCACTCACGGTGACACCCGAGGGCGTTGCTTATTACGAGCGCGCCCTCCGGCTGATCGCCGATTTCGATGAAATGAACAACGAGGCGACCCGCGGGCGCCTTGCCACCAGGGGAAAACTTCGTGTTGACGTAGGAGGGACCTTCGCCAATACGATTCTGATCCCTCGGTTGCCAGAGTTTTACGCGCTCTATCCAGAGATCGAGTTGCACCTTGGTGTGACAGAACGTCAGGCCGACATCGTTGAAGAGGGAATAGATTGCGTCATTCGTGCCGGAGATCTGCCCAGCGCATCTCTTGTTGCGAAGAAACTATGCAGCGTCGAGATAGTAACCTGCGCCACCCCGGCGTACCTCGAAAAATACGGCGTGCCAGCTTCGCCATCGGATCTGCAGCGTGATCATGTTTTCGTTCAGTACTTTTTCGCGCGCAGCCTGAAGGCCGCACCAGTGCGATTGATGAATGGTGACGAGAAAATAGAAATCTACAGCCCGATCAAGCTCTCCACCAGTGATGCGACTGCGCATTTGCATGGAATATTGGCGGGGCTGGGTATTGGACAGACATTTGAATTCTTGGCACGCGCCCATATCGCTCGCGGCGCACTGGTCCCCATCCTGCAAGATTGGGCGCCACCACGTTATCCTGTTCACATAGTTAGGCCAGCGGGCCGGTTTCCGAGCGTGAAGTATCGGGTATTTGCAGACTGGGTTGCGGGCGTGTTTTCTGCCTACGATGAGGGCATCGCCACGTCCTGATAGCTTTATCCATATCCATGGATAGTTACTCCACAACGGCGGGCTTCTCCACGTTCTCCTTTGACGATATCCCACGGCTGATGTGAGCCCGTGGCTCTATCCCGAATGGGAGTATGCTTTGACAGGCTTGGCTCCTTGGTCGCACGAACCCACCTGCAATTTGGAATAACGGTTGTTCAGATCAAGTATAAGGCGACGTGATCGCGATATGGGGCGTCAATGCCAACGGTGACCCGCCATCTTGTCGCGTCAATACTCAACGGCAGACTGCCAAGGATTACGCGGCTCACACACCGCGCAACCGTTGTTCACTGGCAGTGCCGCGCAGAGCAAATTCAGCCAAATCGCTTTCCACCGAGCAGCGAAACCAAGGACGCTGCAGAGGTCTTCAAGGCCGACTCTGCGCATCAAATTTCCTTCAGAAGTTTTCGGAACGCGTGGCCGCGTATCGCTGCCCCGTGCGAAGTCCGCAGCTCAGCCGAATCGAGAGATTATTATTGCGATAAAAGCAATTCATTCCCAATTAATATTGCAATTCTACGGGGTCGCAAGTCGCGCTACCTTTTCTTTCAGCAGCCGAGGCAGCAAGCGAAAGAAAGCATCGGTTTCAACCTCCCGACGGTCTTGGAAGCTGTGTCCCAGGGCACGGCATCCGTCCGAAAGGTCCTGCTCATTTCATCACCGGCCGCATTCGCGGTCCAAAACAACCGAAGAGGAATTGACATGTCCAAGCTTGAAGTTCTTACCCCCGCCAACAGCCAGCTCATTTTCATCGATCAGCAGCCGCAGATGGCATTCGGCGTTCAGTCTATCGACCGCCAGACCCTGAAGAACAACGTCGTTGGCTTGGCCAAGGCTGCTAAGATTTTCAACGTGCCAACCACGATTACCACGGTTGAGACCGAGAGCTTCTCCGGCAACACCTTCCCCGAACTTTTGGCCGTCTATCCGCAGAATGACATCCTTGAACGCACCTCGATGAACTCCTGGGATGATCAGAACGTACGCGATGCGCTGGCAAAGAATGCTGCAAACGGCCGCAAGAAGATTGTCGTCTCCGGTCTGTGGACCGAAGTCTGCAACACGACCTTTGCACTCTCTGCTTTGCATGACGTTCCGGAGTACGAAATCTACATGGTCGCCGACGCTTCCGGCGGCACCTCTTCCGATGCGCACAAATATGCAATGGACCGCATGATGCAGGCTGGCGTCATACCCGTCACCTGGCAGCAGGTCTTGCTCGAATGGCAGCGCGACTGGGCTCGCAAGGAAACCTACGATGCGGTCACCACACTGGTGAAGGAGCATTCCGGCGCTTACGGCATGGGCATCGATTACGCGGTCACTCACGTCCACGGCGGTGCCGAACGCGTCAGCCATGGCAAGCGCATCGGCCCGAACCCCGCGAAGTAAGCCAGATCAACCGCTCCGGTGACGCATCGGAGCGGTTGTCCGTTTTAACGAGGATGACTCTCATGAAAATCTATCTTCTGTCTCTTGGCGCGGGTCTGCTGGTCGGCATCGTCTACAGCCTGCTCAACGTGCGTTCGCCTGCTCCGCCGGTTATCGCGCTTGTCGGCCTGCTCGGCATTCTCGTCGGTGAGCAGATCATCCCGCTCGCCAAATCGCTCTGGAGCAAGGAGCCGGCAGCGGTTTCCTGGCTCCAGCAGGTGAAGCCGCACATGTTCGGTCACATGCCGAAGGGCGGAAATTCTCCGGAGATTGCCCATCGTTCGCAAACCAATTTGGAGGAGCGGAGCTGATGACGACGCGCCGAACCTTCCTTGGAGCGGCCTCGAGCCTGGCGTTTTCGAACCTCTTCTCAAAGGCCAATGCCGCCGATCCCAACCAGACCGGAATAGATACCATGCACCCAGAGTTGATCCTCCATAACGGTCGTTTCACGACCCTTGACCGCACCAATCCAAACGCGACCGCGGTCGCCATCAAGGATGGACTGTTTCTTGAAGTCGGTTCAGACAGCGAGGTCATGTCCCTTGCTGGTTCCAACACCAGGATCGTCGATCTCAAGGGCAAGCGCGTTCTGCCCGGCCTCATCGATAACCACACCCACGTTGTGCGTGGCGGGTTAAACTACAATATGGAATTGCGCTGGGACGGCGTGCGCTCGCTGGCAGATGCAATGGACATGCTCAAGCGCCAGGTGGCGATAACGCCAGCCCCGCAATGGGTGCGTGTTGTCGGCGGGTTCACCGAACACCAGTTTGCGGAGAAGCGTCTGCCGACGATCGAGGAGATCAACGCGGTCGCGCCAGATACCCCAGTATTTCTGCTGCACCTCTATGACCGCGCGCTCTTGAACGGTGCTGCACTGCGCGCCGTCGGTTACACCCGCGATACGCCCAATCCACCCGGTGGCGAAATCACCCGTGATGCCAACGGCAATCCGACTGGTCTGTTGCTGGCCAAGCCTAATGCCGGCATTCTCTATTCCACCCTTGCCAAGGGACCCAAACTGCCTCTCGACTATCAGGTCAACTCCACCCGCCATTTCATGCGTGAGCTCAATCGTCTTGGCGTAACGGGTGTGACTGATGCAGGCGGTGGCTTCCAGAACTACCCTGATGACTACGAGGTCATTCAAAAACTCTCTGACGAGAACCAGATGACGGTGCGTCTGGCCTATAATCTCTTTACCCAGAAGCCCAAGGAAGAAAAGCAAGACTTTCTCAACTGGACGTCTTCGGTCAAATACAAGCAGGGCAACGACTATTTCCGTCACAACGGTGCCGGCGAAATGCTGGTCTTCTCCGCGGCGGACTTCGAGGACTTTCGCCAGCCACGTCCGGAAATGGCGCCGGAAATGGAAGGCGAACTCGAAGAAGTGGTGCGCGTTCTGGCCGAGAACCGTTGGCCATGGCGCATGCACGCCACGTATGACGAGACAATCTCCCGTTCGCTTGATGTCTTCGAGAAGGTCAACAAGGACATTCCGCTTGAAGGTTTGAACTGGTTCTTCGACCATGCCGAAACCATCTCGGACCGGTCCATCGACCGCATTGCGGCCCTTGGTGGCGGCATCGCAACCCAGCATCGCATGGCCTATCAGGGCGAATATTTTGTCGAGCGATATGGCCAAGGCGTTGCCGAAGCGACCCCACCGATCCGAAAGATGCTCGACAAGGGCGTCAACGTTTCTGCCGGCACGGATGCGACCCGCGTCGCCTCCTACAATCCCTGGGTCTCGCTGTCCTGGATGGTGACCGGCAAGACGGTTGGTGGCATGCAACTCTATCCGCGCGCCAACTGCCTTGATCGCGAGACGGCTCTGCGGATGTGGACTGAAAAAGTCACATGGTTTTCGAATGAAGAAGGAAAGAAAGGCCGTATCGAGAAAGGCCAGTTCGCCGACCTTGTCGTTCCCGACAAGGACTTCTTCTCCTGCGCCGAAGACGAGATCTCGTTCCTGGTATCGGAGCTGACCATGGTTGGCGGCAAAATCGTCTATGGAGCGGGTGACTTCAAAACGCTCGACGAGAACGACGTGCCGCCTGCAATGCCCGACTGGTCTCCAGTCCGCAAGTTCGGCGGATATGCGGCATGGGGCGAGCCGGAAGGTGCTGGCGCGCGGTCTCTAAGGCGCACGGCTATCTCGACCTGTGGCTGCGCCAGCGATTGCGGCGTGCATGGTCACGACCATGCGGGAGCCTGGACCTCGAAACTTCCGATCGCCGACCTCAAGGGTTTCTTCGGCGCTCTTGGCTGCTCTTGCTGGGCAGTCTGATCGTGCCCTCGCTTGGGCGACTTCTGTTCGCCCAAGCGATCCGACCCTATAATTGCAATATTGGCAATTAAATCGAAACTATTGCTGCAATTGTTGGCAGAGCGATCACCGGCCAATATCGCTCCATCAAACGCGGCCGCTCGATCACGTCAGCGACCAAAAAGGAGCAGGATATGACCTACCAATCCCCTATATCGAATTCGGCCTTGAGCGGACTTGCACGCGTCGTCGGCTCTCCCATTACGAGAACTGTATCGCTGCTTGCTCTCTGCGCTGCCTACATCCAGGGTCCACTCACCAAGATTTTCGATTTCAATGGCGCGCTTGCTGAGATGAATCATTTCGGTCTGCGCCCTGCTGCTCTCTTTGCCGTCGTCGTCATCGTGTTCGAGCTTACGGCCTCCGCGATGGTGGTCTCGGGCTTCCTGCGCTGGGCAGGCGCGCTCGCACTTGCAGGCTTTACGCTTCTCGCAACGTTCATTGCTCTTCGCTTCTGGGAAATGGCGCCCGGCATGGACCGCATGATGGCAACGAACGCCTTCTTCGAACACGTCGGTCTGGCCGGTGCATTCATCTTCGTTGCAGCGGCCGACCTTGCAAAGGGAGCGGGTAAATGAGCGCCGCGAAAACATCCGGGGGCGCTTTTGCTCCTCTCGCACAGCCCGTCTTCGCGGTCCTGTGGATTGCAACGGTTCTCGGCAATACCGGAAGCTTCATGCGCGATGTCGCAAGCTCATGGCTGATGACGGACCTCTCGGCATCGCCTGCTGCAGTCGCCATGGTTCAGGCGGCCGGAACATTGCCGATCTTCCTGCTTGCCATTCCGGCAGGCGTTCTCACCGACATTCTGGATCGCCGCAAGTTCCTGATTGCGGTCCAGCTCCTGCTGGCCTCCGTAAGTATCTCGCTGATGGTCCTCTCGCAGACAGGCATGCTTTCCGTGAGCGCACTGATCGGCCTGACCTTCCTCGGCGGCGTTGGTGCCGCATTGATGGGCCCGACCTGGCAGGCGATTGTTCCTGAACTGGTGAAACGCGAGGACGTGAAGAGCGCTGTCGCTCTCAACTCCCTCGGCATCAATATCGCTCGTTCCATCGGCCCAGCTGCTGGCGGTTTGCTTCTGGCAGCGTTCGGGGCGGGGATCACCTATGGCGCAGACGTTGCAAGCTACATCTTCGTTATCGCGGCTCTGGTGTGGTGGCCACGTGCCAAAAACGCCAACGACGCTCTACAAGAGAACTTCTTCGGCGCGTTCAGGGCTGGCCTACGTTACACTCGCTCAAGCCGCCCCCTGCATGTCGTCCTTCTTCGTGCCGCCATCTTCTTCGCATTCGCCAGTGCCGTCTGGGCACTTCTTCCGCTGGTTGCCCGTCAACTGCTGGGTGGTGATGCCAGCTTCTACGGTATTCTGCTTGGTGCGGTCGGCGCCGGTGCGATCGGTGGAGCATTGGTCATGCCGAGGCTACGCGAACGCCTGAGCTCGGATGGTCTGCTTCTTGGCGCAGCGGTGATCACCGCAGTTGTCATGGGTGTCCTTTCGCTCGCCCCGCCGAAGATCGTCGCCATTATCGCTCTTCTGTTCCTCGGTGGTGCTTGGATCACCGCCCTTACGACCCTGAACGGCGCAGCCCAGGCTGTTCTGCCCAATTGGGTGCGTGGGCGTGGCCTCGCTGTCTATCTGACCGTATTCAACGGAGCCATGACGGCGGGCAGCCTCGGCTGGGGTGCTGTGGGCGAAGCCGTTGGAATTCAGACGACATTGCTTATCGGTGCAGCTGGCTTGCTCGTTGCAGGGTTCATCATGCACCGCGTAAAGCTCCCGGCTGGTGACGCCGACATGGTGCCGTCCAACCACTGGCCGGAACCGCTGGTCGCCGAGCCTGTTGCTCATGACCGTGGTCCTGTCCTGATCCTCATCGAGTACAAGGTCGAGAAACAGCATCGTTCAGCCTTCCTGCGTGCTCTCGACCACCTGTCTCAAGAACGCCGCCGCGATGGTGCCTATGGGTGGGGTGTGACGGAAGATTCCGCCGATCCGGAAAAGATCGTCGAGTGGTTCATGGTGGAATCCTGGGCTGAGCACCTCCGCCAGCACAAGCGGGTTTCCAACGCCGATGCAGACGTGCAGGGAAAGGTTCTGACCTACCATGTTGGTCCGGACAAACCCGTCGTTCGTCACTTCCTGACGATCAATCGGCCAGGGGCGGCGTAAATATTCCATAAAAAGGGCGGCTCTGGCCGCCCTTTTTTTATGCCATTTGACGCAGGAAACTTGGAGCCGACTAAACTTTTCTCATTCATCCGTTGTCGTGATAAGGTACCAGATGGATGTCGGCCATCATGCAAGCGGCATCTCAAAACACGAGCGCTATCGCGCCAATCGATTTGGTTTTCTCGCCCATCCTCCCCGCCAGAAAAGCCTGACCAAACGGCGCATATACGGATCGATTAACCGGCTCCTGCTGCATTCGAAGCGAAAAAGCCGCAATCCAGCTTTACAACTGTCTGAAAGACGTGGAGGAGCCTGCCACCGTGAAACATCCTATCCCAGCGCTGTTTGTATGTATGGCGTCGCTCGTCGCCTCAGCCGCCCCCGTTTTCGCAAATTGCTTTTCTCTGGTTGGGCGGCCTGAATGGCCGCTCATTGCAGGGGCAGTTTCCTCAGCACAGGTTTGTGAGCAGCTCCCAGCCGGGCCCAACCAAACTCGCAGTTTCCGCGTGCAATCCGCAGAACTTTGCCGTGGCGTGGATCAAAACTCCACTCTCAGAGCTACGGCCATAGTTACTTGCGAAAGCCCTCCCGACGCGCTTTTCGAGATGCCACCGATGCAGTCGGAGATTGCGGTGATCGTTTCAGTCAACGAAAGAGCATGCAAAATCACCGATGCTCAAATTCAGATCGGCGGTGAGCTGGGAAGCCTGCTGCCCGGCACGGTGGATGCCAGCGAACTCGCGAGGCGCTGGACGGGGTCGCAATTGTCGCAACTCTGCCAGATGCGTTAGTTTTATGAGCGCGTGGTCTACTCCATCTCTCGAAAGACGGCCTGGGTGACAGTGGGCGGCTGACGGTGGCTGCCCCATGGATCGCGTATGCCGATTTATGAGCCTCGCTAATAAGTGTTAGCGAAAAGGCGCATCTAATCATCTTCTTTTGCTTCCCTATGTTGAGATATGGCGTTTCTCCGAGTGCGCCAGGCCATCAACAACGAATGGAGCTGGAGATGAGAGATCACTCACATTTGGAACTTTCGCGGCGGGACTTACTTGTTTCCTCGGCGGCGGCAATTGCTGTCACGGGAGTTGCGGCAAAAGGAGCCGCAGCACAGTCCTCGGGGGAAGAAATGAATTTCAAGACAAGTGTTTCCTTCAAAGTGAACGGCGAGATGCATGATCTCGAACTCGACAATCGCACGAGCTTGCTCGACGCCTTGCGCGAGCACCTTCATCTAACCGGCACAAAGAAAGGCTGCGATCACGGACAGTGCGGCGCTTGTACCGTGATAGTGGATGGACGCCGGATCAATTCGTGCCTGACGTTGGCTGTGATGCACGACGGTGACGAGGTCACCACCATCGAGGGCCTCGGACAGCCTGGAAACCTGCATCCCATGCAAGCCGCATTCATCAAACACGACGGTTTTCAGTGTGGTTACTGTACTCCCGGACAAATCTGTTCCTCCGTGGCGGTCTTGGAGGAAATTAAGTCGAATATCCCAAGCCACGCCACTGCAGACATTTCCGCAAAGGTGGAAGTCACCGCGGCAGAAGTTCGGGAACGAATGAGCGGAAACATCTGTCGATGCGGCGCCTACTCGAACATTCTCGATGCAATTGCCGAAGTCGGGGGGATCGAAGCATGAGAGCCTTCACATACGAGCGAGCCACAACGGCTCAGGCGGCAGCGAAAGCGGCAGCAGCCAATCCGGAAGCCAAATTCATCGCCGGCGGGACAAATATCCTGGACTTGATGAAGCTGGAGATCGAGCACCCGGCGCATCTCATCGACATCAACGGAGTTGGTCTCGACAAGATCGAAACCACCTCTGATGGCGGTCTGCGCATAGGGGCTCTGGTCCGCAATACCGATCTGGCAAGCGACGAGACTGTCCGTCGCGACTATGGTTTGCTTACCCGCGCCCTGGTCGCCGGGGCGTCTGGTCAACTGCGAAACAAGGCCACCACCGCGGGCAATCTCCTCCAACGCACGCGCTGTCCGTATTTCTATGACACCAACCAACCGTGCAACAAGCGGCAGCCGGGAAGCGGATGTTCGGCCCTTGGCGGTTTTTCGCGACAGCATGCAGTCGTTGGAAGCAGCGAATCCTGTATCGCCACTCATCCCAGCGACATGGCTGTTGCGATGAGGGCGCTCGACGCAACCGTCGAAACGGTCAATGGCGACGGCCGTAGCCGCGCAATCCCGATCGCAGACTTTCACAGGCTTCCCGGCGATACCCCACACATCGAGACGGTCCTGGAGCCGGGCGAGTTCATAACTGCGGTCACGCTGCCGAAGCCAATTGGGGGCAAGCATATCTATCGCAAGGTGCGCGATCGGGCCTCCTACGCGTTTGCGCTCGTATCCGTCGCTGCGGTGATCCAGCCGGATGGCACCGGCCGCGTGGCTGTCGGTGGCGTCGCTCACAAACCCTGGCGAACAGGCTCAGGTGACCGGGAGCTGAAGAGCGGTGCAAAAGCCGCAAGCGCGGCACTTCTCGGCGACGCTCGCCCGACGGAGCAAAATCGCTTCAAGATAACCCTCGTGGAACGAACGATCGGTGCGGTGATCGCAGAGGCAAGGGGATAACGACCATGAAATTCGACACACCTGCAATCAACAATCCCATCGACCGGATGAAAGTCGTCGGTCAGCCTATCCCGCGCATTGACGGCCAAGAGAAAACAACGGGCCGAGCAATGTATGCCTATGAATGGCATGATCCGAACATTCCTTACGCCTACGGGTATCCGGTCGGTGCCGCGATTGCGAAGGGCCGTATCCGGTCGATATCGACCGACGCCGCAAAGCGGTCCCCCGGCGTTTTGACGGTCGTCACCACCTTGGACGTGGGCAAGCGCGAGAAGGGTAAATTCAACACAGCCAATCTTTTTGGTGGCGATGAAGTCCAGCACTATCACCAGGCGGTGGCAGTGGTCGTCGCAGAAACCTTCGAGCAGGCGCGCGCCGCAGCTTCGCTTGTGACAGTAGAATATGAAACTGCGCCCGGGAGCTTCGATCTTAAGAAGGCCAAGGACAGTGCGGTCAAGCCCGACGAGAAGCAGCAGCCCGACACGGCAGTCGGTGACTTCGAGGGGGCCTTCAAGAGCGCACCGGTCACTCTCGACGAAAGTTATACCACTCCAGATCAGTCACATTCCATGATGGAGCCCCATGCGTCCATCGCTGCGTGGCATGGCGATAAACTGACCGTTTGGACGTCCAGCCAGATGATTGATTGGTGGCGATCCGATCTGGCGACTACACTTGGTATCGACAAGGACAATATCCATTTGATGTCGCCATTCATAGGCGGGGGTTTCGGGGGTAAGCTTTTCTTGCGAGCCGACGCGGTGCTTGCTGCCTTTGCAGCAAAGGCTACTGGACGTCCGGTCAAGGTCGCGCTTCCCCGTCCGTTCATAGCGAACAACACGACGCATCGGCCGGCGACGATCCAGCGTATTCGCATTGGAGCGACACAGGACGGCAAAATCACCGCGATTGCTCACGAAAGCTGGTCGGGTGACCAGCCTGGGGGGCAGCTGGAAACGGCTGTCAATCAGACACGACTGCTCTACGCGGGTGAGAACCGGATGACTGCCATGAGACTGGCCACGCTTCACTTGCCCGAAGGCAATGCGATGCGGGCGCCGGGCGAAGCGCCGGGGTTGATGGCTCTCGAGATCGCCATAGACGAGATAGCCGAAAAGGTGGGCGTCGATCCGGTCGAGTTTCGGATACTGAACGACACCCAGGTCGACCCTGAGAAGCCCGAGCGCGCTTTTACCCAAAGGAACCTGGTCGGCTGTCTCAAGCTCGGGGCGGAACGGTTTGGCTGGAACCAGCGCGGCAAGCCGGGTTCCCGGCGAGAAGGAAACTGGCTGATCGGATCGGGTGTTGCAGCCGCTTTGCGAAACAATCTTCTCCTCCCATCCGCAGCAAGGGTTCGGCTCGGCGCGGACGGCATTGCAACGGTTGAAACCGATATGACGGATATCGGGACCGGCAGCTATACCATCATCGCACAAACAGCAGCTGAGATGCTGGGCCTGCCGGTCGATCGAGTGGCCGTTCAGCTGGGCGATTCCCGCTTTCCGGTTTCGGCGGGGTCGGGCGGGCAGTTCGGCGCGAACTGTTCTACCTCCGGCGTCTACGCAGCCTGCGTGAAGCTTCGTGAGGCGGTGGCGCAGAAACTCGGCTTTAACACTGATGACGTCGTGTTCGAGAACGGACAGGTTCGATCTGGAAACCGTTCGGTAGCGCTTACGGAGGCGGCTGCGCCAAACGGCCTTGTTGGCGAGGATGGAATGGAATGGGGCGATCTTTCCGAAGCCCATCAACAGTCAACGTTCGGTGCCCACTTCGTGGAAGTCGGCGTTGACGTGGCCACGGGTGAAACGCGCATTCGACGCATGCTGGCCGTCTGTGCGGCCGGACGGATCCTGAACCCGATAACAGCGCGCAGCCAGGTGATTGGTGCCATGACAATGGGTGTGGGTGGAGCGCTGTCAGAGGAGTTGGCGGTCGATACGAAGCAAGGCTTCTTCGTCAACCACGATCTGGCTGGCTACGAAGTTCCGGTGCATGCCGACATTCCCCATCAGGAAGTGATTTTCATGGACGAAGCAGATCCCATGTCGTCGCCGATGAAGGCCAAGGGCGTTGGCGAGCTTGGTCTCTGCGGGGTTTCTGCAGCTGTCGCCAACGCAATCTACAATGCCACCGGGGTGAGGGTGCGTCACTATCCTGTGACGCTCGACAAGATCATAGGCGGGCTGCCGGATGTTGCATGACGAAATCGCCGCCCTCACGGATATCTGTCCTCAGGAGGATATCCAAGCTGCGACAAAGCCGACGCCGGTCAGGTCGTTGCTCACCGATGATACGGAAGAAATATTTGGCTTTGCGATAAGGGAGCTTGCAAAGGGCAGGGTGGCACTTGCCACCCTTGTCGAAATTCGCGGGGGAGCGGCGCGCGCGCTTGGCTCCCATGTCGCCGTTGCGGCCGATGGTCGTTTTTGTGGTTATGTGTCTGGGGGCTGCATTGAGGCGGCTGTCGCTTCCGAGGCGCTCGACGCAATGGGCGAGAACAGAGATAGGGAGGTGAAGTTCGGATTAGGCTCCCCCTTTTTCGACATTTCCCTGCCGTGCGGTGGTGGGATTACAGTGTCGATCCACGTGCTGCAAAATACCGAGATGTTGAGCGGCGTTCTTGAACAGCTTCATCAGCGCCGGACCACGGGCCTGTGCTACACGAGGCAGACCCAACAGCTCGAGATCGTCGAACCGCCATCGCGGGCCGGTTGCGCCGACGACCGCTTTTTCACGGTCTATCGGCCGCGCACGCGTGTCGTGATTTCCGGTCAAAGTATAGAGGCCGAGAGGGTCGCTGATATAGCCCAATCCTCCGGCTACGAGGTGGTGGCCTGCACAGCGAACGAAAAAGTTGTGCCCGATATCGATCAGTACACCGCTGTTGTTCTTCTCCATCACGACCTTGATGCGGAGCAGGCCGTTCTGCAAGCCGCGTTACGGTCACCCGCATTCTACATCGGCGCCTTGGGGAGCACCCGTACACACCGTAGACGGGTCGATTTCCTTGTCAGCTCCGGTTTCTCCCGGGCAGATACTGATCGGATAAGGGCACCGATCGGACTTTTCGGGCCAACCCGCGATGCGAACTCCCTTGCCCTGTCCATCCTTGCCGACATCGCGGCGAGCCGCTTGTCCCTTTATGCGTGAGGTTCGGTGTGGAAGCGGCAGGAGATAGACGAGTGTCAGTTGCCGTGGTTGTCCTGGCCGCTGGACGATCGAGCAGGATGGCGGGTGCCGGGCACAAGCTTCTTGCGCGTTTTCGGGAAACCAGCCTCGTTCGTCGGGCCGCATTGGCAGCTATTGGGGCCGGCAGTCGTTCTGTGGTTGTTGTGACCGGATACCGAAGCTCGGACGTCGAGGCCGAAATTGCAGGGCTCGACGTGATCATCGCGAGAAATTCCAACTTCAGTGACGGAATGGCAAGCTCGATCGTGCTCGGCGTCCAGCGCGCCGCGTTGCAAGCTCCCGACGGGATTATGATCATGCTTGCGGATATGCCGTTGCTTGAACCTGCGGATATTGACGCACTCATCGGCGCTTTTGCGGAGAGAAACGGAAAGGCGATTATTCGCGCGGTGTGCGAAGGAAATCCGGGAAACCCGGTTGTCTTTCCTCGCGCCGCATTCCCGCAGCTCATGGCGCTTATAGGCGACAGCGGCGCGCGCAAGATAATCACCCAATCTGGTCTCGACGTCATCGACATAGAGATTGGCGAAAGCGCCAAGGTGGACATAGACAACACAGAGCAGCTCGTTGCTTTAGGTGGCCATCCAGAAATCGACTGATCATCGAAACCTCATGTGTGCAGAGGCGTGGATCGCATTTTTACATCGACACCCCTTTTTATTGTCCATCACCGAACATTTGTCGTGCTTAACGCGTTCCTTCAGTTGCGGCACAATGATGTGCCCATGGAGGTGGTCATGACCAAATTCGCGCTTTACGTTCCGCTCGAGGCAATGCCCGGCAAAGAACAGGAGGTCGCCGAGTTTCTGCGATCAGCCTTACCGCTGGTCAATGCAGAGCCCGGCACGATTTCCTGGTATGCGATACAGGGAGGCCCAACTTCGTTTGCAATCTTCGATACGTTCGACGATGAGGACGGTAGGGATGCGCACTTAAATGGCCAAGTCGCTGCAGCCTTGATGGCGAAGGCAGAGGCAGGGGACCTGTTCGCCAAGCCGCCGCAGATACACATGCTGTCTATCCTCGCCGAAAAGCGTTCATAGCCCAGACTATTCGGACCTCATAATGTCGAACAGATGGGCTCAGATCGGCAACAAAATGAGATAATATCTCGTTCACCAATGGCGGGCGGCTGGGATTGCGGTAGCAATCATAAAAGCATCCATTAGTGGTCGGCAGTTCGAACAAAGTCAGCGCGTGCAGAGTTCTTCCGTCGCTTCGAGCTAATACCTTTGACTTTGACGGACCTTCAGCATTGTGCAACCGTCGCCACATAGACCGGCGTCGGCGCGTAGATCCTCGTCGAGAGCTTTGAGTCCTTTGTGCAGGGAAAGATACTCTCATGCGGATCGTGATCTTCGTTCCAAAGGACGTGCATTCTCTGGAGCTTGCAGGGCTAATGGACGTGTTTGCCGAAGCAAATGCCCGTGTTGAAAAGTTATTCTACGAAGTTGCTGTCTTGGCAGGGCACGAGGGCACGATCCGCTGTGCATCGGGGCTAAAAATTCTGACCGACTGCGCTTTCGATGCGTACCTTGGTAGCCCCGATACATTGCTTGTAGCCGGCAGCGTCGGAGTTCCGCAAAGTCCGGGCGGGCGTGTTGTCGACTGGATTGTTAAAATCGCGGCTCAGGCGCGGCGCTATGGCTCCGTCTGCACAGGGGCATTCGTGCTTGGCGAGGCAGGTCTACTGAAAGACCGGCGTGTTACGACGCACTGGCAGTTCGCGTCACTGTTGGCCGAGCGCTTCCCCGAGACGCGGGTGGAAAGCGACCGGGTTTTTGTCCGTGATGGCGCGATGATCACGTCGGCCGGTTCCAGCGCGGCTATAGATCTCGGCCTTTCCCTCGTCGAGGAGGACTTGGGCCGGGAGATTGCGCTCTACGTTGCTCGCCGACTCGTCGTGTTTCTGAAGCGACCAGGCGATCAGTCGCAGTTCAGCGTGCATCTGGCGGCACAGGCTATCGACCGCAGCCGTCTACACAACGTCCAGCAATATGTTCTGAACCATCCGGCGGCTGACCTCTCTGTCAGCGCCTTGGCGAAGATCGCGGCCATGAGTGTGCGGAACTTTACGCGTGTTTTTTCGCAGGAGGTCGGTATATCGCCATCAGACTATGTCGACCGGACCCGTATCGACGTTGCGCGCTTCCTTTTGGAGGGGAGCCGCCTGCCAATCGCTTTGGTGGCAGCGAGAAGTGGTTTTGGATCGACACGCGCGATGCGCCGTGCCTTTGTTTCGCACGCTGGAGTGACGCCGTCCGACTACCGTGATCGCTTTCGGACGTCCGGCGATGGCGCGAGAATCAGTTTGTCCGAAAACGGCTGACGCTTGTCTTGGAACCGCCTCGGCTGCGGGTTGCCCCGCCCGTGTTCGCCGTCCATGGTTCTTGTCATGGAAGAATTCGAAAAACGCATGCAGTCGCACCTCATGCAGCCCGCGCCGGTCATTTCGGACAATGCGCTTCTCAGCTCCGACGCTATCAGGCCAATTCTTGCGACGCTGGTCGAAGAACTAACCGATGGGATCGCGATCGCACAGCGTTTGGGCGCCAATTCGCCTTTGCTCTATGTCAATCAGGCCTTCGAGCATCTGACTGGCTACGCTCGGAACGAGGTCGTCGGGAAAGATTGCCGCTATTTGCAGGGCAACGAGCGCGACCAACAAGAGGTCGTCCACATTCGCGCTGCGATCGAGGCGGCGGAGCCTCTGGACTCAACGCTGCGTAACTATCGAAAGGACGGGTCGGCGTTCTGGAACAGTCTCAGTCTCCGGCCTGCCTGGGTGGGCGAAGAACTATTCTACGTCGGCATACTGCGCGACGTCTCGGCGATTCGCCAGGCGCACACCGCGCTGGATCGTGTCGCGAACCTCGACGCGACCACGGGTTGCCTGAACCGTCAAGCATTTATCCTGGCTACCGAGGAGCGTTTCGCAACCAATGCCAAAGCGACGCCCTTGGTCGTGAAGCTGGATGTGATCGGTTTTCACGATTTCAACACGGGATACGGTTTCGAAGTCGGGGATGCCCTGCTTTATGAAACAGGGCGGCGGCTGCGGGACGTGGGCGCTGCCCAGGTGGGACGCATGGGCGCCAATGAGTTCGCTTTGGCTTTTGAGCTCACGGATGGATCAAGTGCGGATACTATCGTGGCAGCGGTATTCGCTTCGCTTGCCGCTGACTTCGTCGTGCCAGGTGCAAGTGTCTCACTGCGTTTCGCCATCGGCTATGCGGTGGGCCAGCCTCGGGCGAGACCCATTTCGCTGATCCGCAATGCCGGCATCGCCCTGTGGGCCGCCAAGTCCGCCCCTCTGGGTGGTCCGCGACGGTTTCGAGACTCGGATCACGAACAGGCAAGCCGACGCGTGCGAATGACTCGCGAATTGAAGGTCGCGGTCGCGAATGACGAATTTGTGTATCACTTCCAACCCCAGGTAGACCTTGCAACCGGCGAGTGGGTGGGTGCGGAAGCTCTGATACGCTGGAATCATCCTCTGTTTGGCAGCCAGCTCCCCGGAAGTTTCGTCGAGACTGCCGAGCGATCAGGTCTGCTGCTTGATCTGACCGAACGAAGTCTGACGACCGTCGCAGCTTATGCACGGCGCATTAACGCGCATCGCGGCAAGGCTTTGCGCTTTGCGGTGAATGTATCCGCCGGGGAGTTCCTGCAGCATGACATGGCCGAAATGCTGGATCGGGTCCTGTGCCTGACCAAGGCCGACCCGGCATGGTTGACGCTTGAGATCACCGAAAGCATGTTTCTCAGCGATACACCCGGCGTGATGGACGCATTTCAGCGGCTGCGACAGAGCGGCGTCGGCCTTTCCGTCGATGACTTCGGCACGGGCTATTCAAACCTGCGATCGCTCGAAACCTTTCCGGTTACCGAGATCAAGATAGACCGCACCTTTATCAGCGAACTCGCAACGAGGCCGTCCAGAAGGGTGATTGTCCAGGCCGTTATCGATCTTGGACGCGCCCTTGGGTTAACTGTGGTTGCAGAAGGCGTGGAGACCGAGGCCCAGCGCAAAATGCTTCGCGAAATGGGCTGTCCGGTCGGCCAAGGCTACCTTTTCAGCCGTCCCATCGACGCCGAAGTTTTTGCATCCGGCTTGGCACGGATCGGGAGCGACGGGATGGAAACAGCCTAAGGTCAGCGGGAGTCAGGACCGATTTGGCCCCGCGAGTAATCGCGGAGCCAAGAGACGCTGATCAGATGAGGCTGACGTTCTCGGCCTTGGACTTTCCAGTCTTGCGGTCCTGTCCCACATCGTAGCTGACCTTCTGGCCATCCTGAAGAGAACCACCAAACCCTACGGCGGAGATGTGGACGAAGACGTCCGGGCCGCCGTTGTCCGGAGTGATGAAGCCGAAGCCTTTGTCCTGTGCGAAAAATTTGACGGTACCTGTTGCCATGTTATCCTCGTTAATTGAATACGACGCGGTAATACTATTGTTCGATGGCGGTGGCCACAAGGCTTTATGGCCTTCTCGAGCCAAGTCGCCGTGGATGAGTGGTTTTCAAAAACGCCTGTTTTGCGGTCTCAGTCACGATCAGCACGCGATCTGTTGAATTTCAGCACGAATTAATTCGTATTTCCATTCTGCTCCCGCGCACAAAAATTGAAGCAACGAGTTGCTTATGAACAAATTTGTCTCGTTGAGCGGGCCTGATCTTGATCGGCAAAGCAGCGCAGTTTGAAGGCGTAGAGAGTTGCGGCCGCCGAGATCGCTTGCTCTATGTGCATACAGCGCCTCTATAGCGGTCAAAATGCTTAAAGTTTAGTCATTCGCAGGGTTGCGGATATTTTCATCGATCTATCTTGCGGATACGCTATTTGCGTGCTTGTATAGACAACCTAGGCAGTCATCACAGTTGCCGAGCCTGAAGGCGCAGACAGAGCGCAGGAGAGATTTGCATGATCGTCTTCGACAACGTCACCAAGCAATATGCGGGCGCGGCTACTGCCGTAAACGGTTTGTCCCTGACGGCGCCAAACGGCAAGCTGACCGTGTTCGTCGGCCCTTCGGGTTGCGGCAAAACCACATCCTTGCGGATGATCAACAGGTTGATCGTACAATCGTCCGGTTCGATCCTTCTTGACGGCGAACCGACAGATGGCATGGACGTGGCACTGCTGCGTCGTCGTATCGGTTATGTCATCCAGCATGCCGGGCTTTTCCCCCATCGCACCGTTGTTCAGAACATTGCGACCACTGCGCGGCTAAACGGATCGCCGAAGGAAAAAGCACTGCGCACGGCGCATGAGTTGCTTGAGCGTGTAGGGCTAACCGCCGCCTTTGCCGATCGCTATCCGTGGCAGCTTTCGGGTGGCCAGCAGCAACGCGTCGGTGTTGCGCGTGCACTCGCTTCCGATCCCAAATTCATGCTGATGGACGAACCCTTCAGTGCTGTCGATCCCGTCGTTCGCACACAGTTGCAGGACGAATTTCTTCGCTTGCAGCGTGAGATTGGCAAGACCATCATCATGGTGACCCATGATATAGACGAGGCGTTGAAGCTTGGCGATCAGGTTGCTGTTTTGCGTGCCGGCGGAACGCTTGCGCAGATCGCCACTCCAGAGGAATTGCTGGCGCGCCCGGCAGATGCCTTCGTGGCGGACTTTATCGGCCGGGACAGAGGGTATCGCTTCCTGAGTTTTGCAGAATTTGACGAAGCAGTCCCTCTCGGTGCGGAGCCGACAGCCTTGCTCGGCGCAACACCGGACAGCCTTCGTGGCGTTGCAACGGATCGCTGGGTTCTGGTGACTGACGCCGAACATCGTCCCATTGGATGGGCCGATGCGCAAGGTCTCAGGCAGCCACTGCGTGAGGGAGATCTCAATCTCAGTGGCACGCTGGCGGCGGAAGGCAGCAGTTTGCGCCATGTGCTCGATGCAGCGTTGAGTTCGCCCTCCGGCCGCGGGGTCATCGTAGGGTCAACGGGCCAGCTTGTCGGCACCGTCACACTCTCTGATGTCGCCAAAGCCATCGAAGCCGCGCGGGTCGGTCGCTTCGGAGGTCAGCCATGAGGTTTGATTGGCTCTACCGGGAATCCGGGCGGATTTTCGAGCTTTTCATCTGGCATCTAGGCCTTTCGGTCATCCCGGTGGTGATCGGCCTGCTTCTTGCCCTGCCGCTCGGTTGGATTGCGCAGCGGGCCGGTTTATTCCGGTCGACCCTGCTGGGGGTTGCCGGACTTCTTTACACAATTCCGTCGCTTGCGCTGTTCGTCCTGCTGCCGCTGGTGCTCGGCACCCGTATACTCGATCCGCTAAACGTCGTCGTCGCGCTGACGATCTACGCGTTGGCGCTTCTGGTGCGAACAGTGAACGATGGTTTGGAATCGGTTTCGCCAGACGTCCTCCAGGCGGCCAATGCCATGGGCTACAGACAGGTTGCGCGTCTGGTGGTGGTGGAGCTACCGCTCGCGGTCCCTGTGATTGCCGCCGGATTGCGTGTGGCCGTGGTTTCCAATGTCAGCATCGTTTCCGTAGCGGCACTGGTTGGAACGCCGCAACTTGGTCTGCTCTTCACGCAGGGGCTTCAGCTGCGGTTCCTGACGCCGATTATAGCAGGCATCGTACTCTGCGTGCTTCTCGCAGCCTTGCTGGACGGGCTTGTTCTGCTCATTTCACGCCGCCTGACGCCGTGGCAGCCTGGGAGTGCGGCGCGATGATAGAATGGTTTAGCGATCCAGCTCACTGGACAGGGAGTGATGGTGTCATCGTTCTCGTCGGTCAGCATCTGGCTTATAGCTTTGCGGCCCTTTTCCTCGCCTGTCTGATTGGCTTGCCGGTTGGGCTTTATGTGGGACACACGGGACGCGGTGTCGTCTTCATCGCGGGTCTTGCAAATGCGCTGCGCTCCCTTCCAAGCCTCGGCCTGATCGCACTTCTTGTGATTGTTTTTGGCCCCGTTTTCGCATCCGATATGGCTTTTATCGTACCCAGCCTTATCGTGCTCGTGCTTCTGGCCGTGCCGCCGATCATGACTGGCAGTTACGCCGGTATCGCGGCGGTGGATCCCGCTGCGGTGGATGCTGCAAGAGGCATGGGGAAACGTCCGCTCGATATTCTGTTCGATGTGGAACTGCCCTGCGCTCTGCCATTGATCTTTTCCGGTCTGCGCAGCGCCACGCTTCAGATCATCTCGACCGCAACTATCGCCGCTTATGTTTCTCTTGGTGGTCTCGGTCGCCTGATCATCGATGGGCGGGCGCAGAACGATTATTATCAGATGGCCGCAGGTGCCGTTCTCGTCGGTGCGTTGGCCCTGACCGTGGATCTGATCATCGGCGTCATATCGAGGGTCACCGTATCACCAGGCCTGACGCGTCGAGCGAAGCGTTAGAGGTTCTAAAATAACCGGGTTTTCTATTCCACGACTGTTTCAACATAAAGGAGAAGCTCGCATGGCATTCAGGATCATCACTGCCGCCAGCGCATTTGCGCTCATGGCACTTTCCGCTGCTTCGGCATTGGCGCAAAGCAATCCGCTGGCCGCGCCAGCCACTCCGCGAACCGATACGACGACAATCATCGTCGGTTCCGCCGACTTCCCCGAAAGCCAGCTTCTGGCGACGATCTACGCCAAGGCCCTTGCCGCCAAGGGTGTTGCCGTCGAAACGAAGTTGAGCATCGGTAGCCGCGAAGTCTATATCCCTGCGTTGCTGGACGGATCAATCGATCTGTTGCCGGAGTATGCTGGTGCGACGCTGAGCTATCTCGACAAGAACGCCACGGCCCATTCGCCAAGCGATGTGGCCGCAGCGCTCAAGGCGGCTCTGCCGAAAGGCGTCTCGATGCTGACACCCTCCGCAGCACAGGATTCCGATAGCGTGGCTGTGACGCGCGCGACCGCTGACAAATACAAGCTGAAGACGATTGCCGATCTCGCACCCGTAGCCTCGCAGCTCGTACTTGGCGGTCCACCGGAATGGAAAACGCGCAAGGAAGGCATTATCGGTCTGAAGGAACTTTATGGCCTCGAGTTCCAGTCGTTCAAATCGCTTGACGTCGGTGGCCCGCTGACCCTTTCGGCACTCATCAACGGTCAGGTCCATGCTGCAAACCTGTTCTCGACCGATCCGGCCATCGCTGCAAACGATCTCATCGTGCTTGAAGACGTCAAGAACCTCTTTCCCGCCCAGAACATCGTACCAGTGATTGCCACACCGAAAGCTAGCGACGTTGTGACAAGCACTCTCGATGCTGTTTCTGCCGCCCTGACGACGAAAGATCTCGTCGTTATGAACGGTCGTCTGGCCAATCACGACAGTTTCGATGTCGTGGCGGGCGACTGGCTGGCCGAACACAAATTGAACTGAATCCATCGGCAAAGGGCGTGGCATTGCCCCTCCCTTTGCCGACAACCCTGCGTATTGGTGACGTCATAGCTATGGATCACGACAGAAAGATTTTCCGGGAAGTGATGTCACCGATATCTGAGAACGCTCATGACGCGCAGGGCACCGAAGACCAGAGTTCACCACTCTATGTAAAGCTGAAGGACTATGTCCGCAGTCGCGTCGAGGCGGGTGAGTGGAAGATCGGTCAACGTGTTCCATCGGAAAACGAACTGGTCGATATTCTCGGTGTCAGCCGTATGACGGCCAACCGCGCTTTGCGTGAGCTGGCCGACGAAGGGCTTGTGGTGCGTGTACGCGGCAAAGGTTCGTTCGTTGCGTCCAAGAAGCGCACATCGCAGTTCCAGAGCGTACCCAACATTGCCGAAGAAATAACACGCAACGGCGGTGTTCACAGCGCGCGGGTCATACTTCTTCAAATCGAAACCTGCGATCCAGATCTTGCCGAAGCGCTCGCTGTTCCGGCTGGCAGCCTTGCTGCGCACTCGATCATTGTGCATGCGGAAGACGGCGTGCCGATGCAAATCGAGGATCGTTTCGTCAATTCGGACTGCGCGCCCGATTACATCAAACAGGATTTCAACCTCGTAACACCCAACGGTTATCTCACGCGAGTGGCACCGATCGTGAAAGCCGAGCAGCATATCGAGGCGGTCAGCGCACAGCCCTGGGAATGCAAGCTGCTGGCGATTTCCAAGACGGAACCATGCCTGCTCGTGCGTCGTCGCACATGGTCGACAAAGGGGATCGTGTCTTCTGTCCGCCTCCTTTATCCCGGCAGCCGCTATCGTCTTTACAGCAGTAATTGAGACACGGGCCAACGCCGGCAGTATTCAAGATGGAAAATTCCCGCTCCTCGCAGCCGTTTCTGCATCATAGGAAAACGTCATGACTGTTCTACTGGATGATGGATTGAGTTGGCGCGATGTGGCCCATATCGGCAAGGGCGAGGCACTGCGTGTGTCAGACGCGGCCTATCTGCGGATTGACCGGGCGAGCCAGATCGTTGACAGCATCGTCGAAAGCGGTGTGCGTGCCTATGGCATCAATACCGGGGTCGGTGCACTGTCGGACACTGTGGTGGATCGCACCGCGCAGGGTCGGCTGTCGCGCTCCATTATTCTCAGCCATGCCTGCGGTGTCGGCCCGTTGTTGGATCCTCGCGAAGTTCGGGCAATCATGGCGGCGCAGATCGCCAATTTCGCCCATGGGCACTCCGGTGTCCGACGCGAGATCGTCTCGCATCTGTCGACGTTTCTGGAACAGGATTGTATTCCCGACGTGCCGTCCTGCGGATCGGCGGGCTATCTGGTGCACAACGCGCATGTTGCGCTTGTTCTGATCGGAGAGGGCCAGGCCCGGCTCGGCGGGCGCGTTATGAGTGGACGAGATGCCCTGGCGGCAATGGGACTTCAACCCATTGTGCTGGGTGCCAAGGAAGGGCTGAGCCTCGTCAATGGTACAGCCTGTGCGACCGGTCTTTCCTGCATGGCACTCGCGCGGGCCAATCACCTGCTAGATTGGGCCGATGCCATAGCGGCGCTGACGCTTGAAGCAGCAGGCTGCCAGATCGACGCTTTTGACGAGACGGTTCTCGCGCTGCGTCCCTCGACGGGAATCGCGGCCGTCGGGGCCGCTCTGCGATCCCGGCTTGAAGGCAGTGGGCTGGTTGCCGCCGCTCATGGCAGGCGGACACAGGACGCGCTAAGCCTGCGTGCCGTGCCGCATGCGCATGGTGCTGCACGCGACATCTTCGATGCCTGCGCCTCCATCGTTGACCGAGAGCTCGCCTCCGTCACCGACAATCCCGCGATCCTTGGCACGCCCGAGCAGCCCATCGTCTCGTCGGAGGCCCATGCCGTTGCCCCGGCATTGGGGCAGGCGGCAGACAGTCTCGCCATCGCCATTGCACAGATTGCGTCCATGAGCGAGCGCCGTATCGACAGGCTGGTCAATCCTCTGGTGAGTGGTCTGCCGCCATTTCTGGCGACCGATGCCGGAAGCCATTCAGGTTTCATGATCGCGCAATATACGGCCGTAGCCCTTGTCGGCGATAGCAGACGTCTTTCCGCGCCTGCCTCCACAGATGGAGGGCTGACATCGGGATTACAGGAGGATTTCCTCTCTCATCCCACGGCAGCCGCCAACAAGCTGCTCGCGGTTCTCGACAATGCAGAATATATTCTGGCCATCGAATGGATGGCCGGGGTGCAGGCCCATGATTTCCTGGAAAATGTTGCCGGGCGGGCAGCCGGAACAAATGCGGTCTACAATCTGCTTCGCGAGCACCTCCAGCCCTATTCGGATGACCGGCCCCTGTCTGCGGACATGGAAAAGGCAAGGCTGCTCCTGCGTGATTTCTCGCCACCGGATATGTGATTGAAAGCCGTAAGGCTCGTGCCTTACATGGTGAAAGGCAGATCGATACCCTTGGCGCGGATGAAGGGCAGGCCTTTGCGCCGTGCAGTCCAGCCGATAACGTGAAGGCTCCGGGCGGCCGGTTCATGCCGTTGCGCAAGCATCCAGGATTTGCAGTCGATCGCGGCAATGTCCGCCCGGCCCTCGGCCACTGCGATGACGGAAGCGCGGTGCGCACCGGTTTCGAGACAATTTTCAAACAGATCGAGGCCCGCGCCTTCTGCTTCCAGATCGCGTTTCAAGCTGAGATAGCCGGATAATGACTTGTGCTCGTTGAATGCCAGTATTTTCCCGCTAAGAAATCCTTTCGGCAAAGCGGCCTCACCGGTTTTCGAAGGTTCAGCACCCTCTCCACCGTCTGCTATGCGGGCAATGATGGCGCTGGAATAGAACTCGCCTGCACCACCCTTGATGCCATTATAATCGCTCTGTCCAATCACCTGCACATGATCCTGCAGGCCAAACTCCATTGGGCCCCAGCAGGTGCCGGATATCAGCAGAGCCGGATGCCGCCAGAGCACCGCAAGATCCAATGCATCGGGATCGAGCGTGGCAGGGTCTGCGGCAATGATGGCGCCGTCCTTTCCACGAATACCTCCCGGAACCGCCGGCATATCGCCGTTGCGTCTGGTGAGGCCTTTGGGAGCGTCGATACCCTCTGCTAAAAAACGGGTGCGCATATCGGCCCACAGCCTGTCCGTCTCATTGCGCAGTTCGGGCCAGTCATACATTGGCAGTGCCGCGATCCATGTCACGATGGAATTTCCAGTCTCACGTCTTGTTCCTGCATCGCATTGTCAGAAAAAATCAGAGCGGCAGGCACGACGGGTGACGCGATTAAAACTTGCTCGTCCCGTCGCAAGACAGGATGCGCTACCGGTTCCTTGGCCTTGAAGGCGAAAGCGCGGAACACCTCGAAATAATTGCTGAACACATATCCGTCATTCATCTTCTGCCACTCCGCCCGCCTCTCGCTGTAGAGGGAGGGCAATTTATACCAGGCGGCTGTCGGCATTTTGTGATGCACGAAATGCAGGTTGTTATAGAGAAACAGTGGAGCAAGGATGGAGTTTTCAACAATGATCGTTCTCCCATCCGGCTGTTCGGACCATTGATGTTCGCAATAGGAGCGAATGGCAATGATGGATATGCCCAGATAGGCCGCCACACTAACATAGAGCCAGATTGGAACGCCGAAAATCAGGGATATGACCAGCAGTGTCGGAACAAGTCCGGCCAGATGCAGGGTCCAGGCATAGATCACCCTCCGATCACCCTGCGCGATCTTGCGCCATTCGGATATCGTGAAACCAACAACCATCAGCGGAGGGCCGATGACCAGACGCCCGATGAACGTATTGTTCCATCCCAGCAGGACCTTGAGGAACGACGGCATCTTTTGCCAGTCGCCCATAGCCCGGTAATAGCTTTCCGGATCGTCGAATGGGTCGGTCAGACGCTCGTCTGCATGGTGTTGCAGATGCGTGCGCTTGTAACTGCGATAGGGGTAGAAAATCCCGAGCGGCAGAAAGACCATAGCTTCGTTCAGTCGTGCATTGCGCGTGGGGTGCCCATGTAGAACCTCGTGCTGGAGCGAGGAGTGCAGGGCAACTGCAATGCCCATGAGCACCAGAGAAACGATTGGAAACATCGGATACAGAAAATATCCCGCGAAAATCCAGAGACCGTAACAGACCGCCAACAGCGAGACTGTTGGCCATTCAATTCGGTCACGCGTTCTTCTGCGGCGCACGCCAGTCAGCCGCGCCGTCTTCTTTGCCAATATGTCTGTCATTTCATACTCTTGATGCCCCTGTCACCGTAGGGTCGCATCAGTCTCAGCCAGCCACAACGGGTTTATGGTGACCAACTGTTGATTTTGATAACAGTTTAAGCATTATGGTGATAATTATAAACAAACGGGTGAATTATGGACAAACGCGCGCTCGCAGAATTGTTTCGTGCACGCCTGATCCAGCTGGTGAACAGGTCAGAAGACAACCAAGCGTCTTTTGCCGCCGCTATTGGCATTGATCGATCAGCACTTTCGCAATTGCTTTCCGGTGATTCGGCGCGGCTTCCGCGTGTGGAGACGCTGCTGAATATCGCCGAGCGACATTCCGTCTCGCTCGACTGGCTACTCGGTCTTTCCCATGATCAGGGGTTGATGGGGGAATTGCGGCCAAGTTTCGAGATCGAGGAGGGCGGTGCTGATTATACGGATACGCTGTTGATGAAGTGGCATGCGGAAGCTGCAGGCACCAAAATCCGTTATGTTCCGGCACGCATTCCCGATCTGCTTCGCACACCCGAGATCATCGCTTTCGAGGCCATGGGCGCGCATCAGAGTGTGATGGCGCAGGCCAGCGAAACGGCGTTTCGACTCGATTATAATCGCCAGCCTGGTACCGACATGGAAGTTTGCATGCCGCTCGAAACGCTGGAAGCTTTTGCGCAGGGGCGCGGTATGTGGAGCGGTTTGGACCGCGAGACACGTGCCGAACAACTCAAACATATGTCGGGACTTATCAGCGAGCTATACCCATCATTCCGGCTGTTTCTGTTCAATGAAAAAGAACGCTTTTCCGTGCCCTATACGATCTTCGGTTCGCAACGGGCAGCACTTTTCGTCGGCGCCATGTATCTTGTGCTCAACAACGCTGAAGCCATCCGTAAGATGCAACGTCACTTCGACGAGCTGATACGTTTTACCCGCATTCATGCCCATGAAACCGCGGATTTCGTTATGAATTTGGAAGTCGCTTAGTCCTGTGACGGGTACCAGCTTTCGCACATCATCGAACCTGCTTGCTACGTGGCGATATGGTCGGGATTGAACAGGAGAGGAAGGCCGCCATGGCCTCTAAATAACGACCTCCTCCACAAACCGGATCTTTTGTAACGGCGCCAGAAAAAGCCCGGCAGTGCCGGGCTGTAATCTATGATGTTACTTCGGCCGAAAACGCGGATTTGATCAGTGTTTTGGTATATTCAGCCGCCGGCCGCTCGAATATCGCGTCCGTTTCTCCCTCTTCGACAATCTTCCCGTTTCTCATCACGATGACATAATCCGAAATGGCCTTGATGACAGAGAGGTCGTGGCTGATGAAGATGTAGGAAAGGTTGTGCGTTTTCTGCAAATTACGCAAGAGGTCGATAACTTGTCCTTGAATGGATCGGTCCAGCGCCGATGTAGGTTCATCGAGAATGACGACATCTGGTTTGAGGATGATCGCGCGGGCAATTGCGATACGCTGACGTTGCCCGCCTGAAAACTCGTGCGGGTAGCGGTTGCGGGCGGCGGGATCGAGGCCGACTTCTTTCAGCGCTTCTATTGCTCGCTCGTCGCGCTGCGCGCGGCTGAGCTGTGGGTCGTGCACAAAGAGACCCTCAGTGATGATCTCTCCAACAGTCTGCCTTGGCGAAAGAGATCCATACGGATCCTGGAACACAAGCTGCAGCTGCCGCCGCAATGGCCTCATTGCCGTTCGGCCAAGTCCGGTGATTTCCGTCTTGCCGAAGAAAATGCGGCCCTCTGCAGTGACAAGGCGCAGAAGCGCGCGACCGAGCGTGGACTTGCCTGATCCGGATTCACCGACGATGCCGATGGTCTGCCCTTGATGAAGGCTGACATTAACGCCGTCCACGGCCCTGAAAGCCCGTGACTTCGACAGGAAGGCGCCCGGGATCACATAATCGATCGTGACGTTCTGGCCAGCGAGAACGACCGGCGCTTCTTTGCCGACCGGCGGCTTGTGGCCGCTGGGTTCGGCATCGAGAAGCATCCTCGTATAGTCCGCCTGCGGGCGCTCGAAGATCTCTTCCGTCGGACCGGTTTCAACGATCTCGCCTCGGCGCATAACCGCAACACGATCGGCAAAATGCCTGACGACACCGAGATCGTGCGTTATCAGCACCACGGCCATGCCGAAGCGCTGCTGCAACGACTTCAGAAGATCGAGGATCTGCGCCTGGATTGTCACGTCGAGCGCGGTGGTTGGCTCATCCGCGATCAGAATATCCGGCTCGTTTGCCAGCGCCATGGCGATCATGACGCGTTGGCGCTGGCCGCCTGAAAGCTCA
This sequence comes from Rhizobium sp. TBD182, assembly GCF_001950375.1. Taxonomy (NCBI): domain Bacteria; kingdom Pseudomonadati; phylum Pseudomonadota; class Alphaproteobacteria; order Hyphomicrobiales; family Rhizobiaceae; genus Rhizobium; species Rhizobium sp. TBD182. The sequence continues at coordinate 61,561 of NZ_BDLN01000008.1, forward strand.
TGCGGGTAGCTGTCGATGCGCCGCTCCGGGTCCGGAATACCGACAAGTTTCAGGAGTTCGAGAACGCGTGCCCTCGCTTCCTTCTTGCTGCCGCCCCGGTGATGGACGATTGGCTCGGCGATCTGCGCGCCGATCCTGTAAAGCGGATCGAGCGAGGTCATCGGCTCCTGGAAAATCATGGTGATTTTCGCGCCACGGATTTTGTTCAGCTCGTTGACCGGCAAGCCTACCAACTCGCGTCCACGATATTGCGCCGAGCCTTGAATGACGCCGTTGGAAGACAAGAGGCCCATGATGCCCATCATGGTCTGGCTTTTGCCGGAGCCGGATTCCCCGACGACAGCGAGCGTTTCACCCTGCTTTACGTGGAGATCGACACCTTTGACGGCGTTGACGGTGCCGTCTGGCGTAGTGAAATCGACCTTGAGATTGCGGACGGTGAGAATGTTTTCAGATGTCGTATTCATGTCAACGATCCTTGGGATCGAGTGCATCACGCAATCCGTCGCCTACGAAGTTCAGCGAAAAAAGCGTCAGCACGAAGAAGATTGCCGGGAATATCAGCAGCCACGGGGCCGACTGAATATTGTTGGCGCCTTCGGAAATGAGCGCACCCCAACTCGTGAGTGGTGCCTGAACACCAAGCCCCAGGAAGGAGAGAAAGCTTTCAAGAAGTATGACCTTCGGGACAACGACCGTCACGAACACGACCACGGGACCGATGGTGTTGGGGATGATGTGACGGCGGATGATCTGCCAGTCGCTCAAACCCAAGGCCTGAGCTGCCGCCACAAATTCCCGCCGTTTCAAGGCAAGCGTCTGGCCACGCACGATACGCGCCATATCCAGCCACTCCACTGCGCCAATGACAAGGAAGATCAGGATGAAGCTACGCCCGAAGAAAACCACGAGAACCACGACCAGGAAGACGAAGGGCAGCGAATAGAGGATCTCGACGAAACGCATCATTACATTGTCGACCCGCCCGCCGATGTAACCCGCCGTAGCGCCGTAAAGCACGCCGATGCCGAGCGAAACGAGGCTGGCGAGAACGCCGACGGCAATGGAGATCTGGCCGCCCAGCATTACGCGAGCCAGCATGTCGCGACCGTTTGAATCTGTACCGAAGAAGAAGTATTCGCGATTGACATCGCCTTCCAACTTCAGCGTTCGACCATCATCTTCCGTAGCAACGACTTTCGTGTTTTCGAATTCGTTGGCGCGGTCGAAATAACGTGTCGTGCGCGGGTCAATCGGGCTGCTGGAGGTAACCGTTGCCGTGAAGGTCTGCCCTTCGACGGCAAACTCCTTCAGTTCGACGCGCGCACGGCCTGCCACACCTTCCATGACGCTCTGGAGGTTGTTCACGTCCGGGCGCGGCTCGAGGCTTGGCGCGACGGAGACGTAGGACGAAAACACCTGATCATAGGTGTGTGAAAGGAAATGCGGGCCGATAAACGAGAAAAGTGTGATCAGCACAAGCATGATGGAGCCAGCCATGGCGGCCTTGTTTCGTCTGAAACGCAGGGCTGCAAGCTGGAACAGGCTTCGGCTTTTCACCGATGGCTGAGGGGCGATATTGCCGGAGATATCAGTCATGTCTGACCCTCGGATCGAGCAGGCCGTAGAGAATATCGACCACGAGATTGAACAGGATGACGAAAATGGCGATGAGAACGACCGTTCCCATGACCAGCGTGTAGTCACGATTGATGGCGCCAAGAACGAAGTAGCGGCCGACACCGGGAATGGTGAAGATCGTCTCGATGACCGCCGAGCCCGTCAGCAGCGCTGCGGCGCAAGGCGCAAGATATGAAACGACCGGCAGCATCGCCGCGCGCATGGCGTAAATCACCACGACGCTGCGAGCCGGGAGGCCATAGGCCCTGGCGGTGCGGATATGGTCCATGCGCAGAGCCTCGATCATTGCACCGCGCGTCAGACGCGCGATGACCGCGAGCTGCGGCAAGGCGAGCGCGATCATCGGAAGAATGAGATAGCGTAGCGACCCATCACCCCAGCTACCTGCGGGCAGAAGCCCCAGCAAGACGGCGAAGATAAGCGTGAGGACAGGTGCGACGACGAAATTCGGCACGGTGATGCCGATGGTCGAGATGGACATGATGGAGAAATCGAAAGTGCTATTCTGCCTGAGTGCGGCAAAGGTGCCGGCAAGAATGCCGCCGACCAACGCCAGCAAAAGAGCATAGCAACCGAGCTCCAGCGAATAGGGCAGGCCTTTGCCGATCAACTGGGCGACGGTGTTGTCCTTGTAGATGTAGCTCGGACCGAAATCGCCGGTGGCGGCGTTGCCGAGATAGATGAGATACTGGCGCCACAATGGCTCATCCAGATGATAGGTTCTCATCAGGTTTTCCATTGTTTGCGGGGGCAGGGGCCGCTCGAGGTTGAACGGACCGCCCGGTGCGAAACGCATCAGGAAAAACGAAATCGTGACGACGATGAACAATGTCGGCACGGCGCTCGCCAAACGGCGCAGGATAAATGAAATCATGATTTTCAGGCTCCGGCATGGCACGGTGGTTTCGGCCACCGTGCCAGCACTGCTTATTCGGAAACGCTCAGGAAGCGGCTGAGGTGTTCGTTATTAGCAGCATTGTCTTCCCAACCCTTCACGCGGTTGGAAACCAGCCAAAGGTCCGCCTGTGTGAGAAGCGGAGCAACCGGCTGTTCCTTCATGAGGATGGTTTCTGCCTCGTGCAACAGTTTGGAGCGAGCAGCAGGATCCTTTTCGTCATAGGACTTCTGCATCAGCGCATCATATTCGGCATTATTGAACTTCGAGTAGTTGAAGGTCTTGTTGGAGGATACCGAAAGGGCGAGGAAGTTTTCCGCATCCGCATAGTCGGCAACCCAGCCTGCACGCGCTACGTTGTACTTGCCGCCTTCCTGCAGGTAGCCGTAATGCGAGGCGACGTCGAGGTTCACCAGTGACACTTTGGCGCCAAAGGTATTTTTCCACATATCCGCAATAGCGGTGGCAACGCGCTCATGGTTCTGGCTTGTGTTGTAGCGAATTTCGACGGAAAGCGGCTTGCCGCCCTCGCCGTAACCGGCTTCCTTCATGAGTTTGACGGCTTCGTCTTCACGATCGAGTTGCGACAGCGTCGCAAACTCTGCTTTCGCAGGCTCACCGTAGGAGTCCATGCCCGGAGGAACCATGGAGTAGGCGGGAACCTGCGAACCGCTGTAGATTTCCTTGGCGAGGAAATCGCGGTCGACTGCCATGGACAGGGCTTGACGGACGCGGACATCGTTATACGGCGCTTCACGCGTGTCGAAGGTATAGTAATAGGTCGCAAGCGTCGGCGAAACGTGAACCTGTTCGCCATAGGCCTTGCGCAGACGGTCGATCTGGTCCGCGGAAAAGTTGTAGGCGAGGTCCATTTCCTTGGCTTCGAAACGACGAACGGATGCGGCCTGGTCGTCGATCGGGTAGAAGATGACCTTATCGATCTTGGTGTTCGATGCGTCCCAGAAGTTGGTGTTCTTGACCACCGTCAAGCTGTCATTGGGAACATGCGCTTCAAGCTTGTAAGCACCGTTCGAGACCATGACGCCCGGCTTTACGAAGTTGGTTCCGTTCTTGTCAAAGCTTGCCTTCGAGATCGGCAGAGCTGTCTGGTGGGCAAGGAGTTCAAGGAAGAACGGTGTTGAGCGCTCGAGTGTGATCTCAAGGGTCTTGTCATCCACGGCCTTGACGCCAAGCTGGTCAACCGAAGTTTCGCCCTTGTTTATCTTCTCGGCGTTCTTGATCGGATAGAGAATATTCGCATATTTTGCTGCGGTCTTCGGGTCTTCGACGCGCTGATAGGAGAAAACAAAATCTCCAGCCGTTACCGGAGTGCCATCCGACCACTTCGCATCTGCACGCAGTTTGAACGTGTAGACGGTACCATCCTCAGACAGCGTCCAGCTTTCCGCCGTACCGGGAACGATCTTGCCGGCAGCATCGTAAATGGTGAGACCTTCATAAAGGTCTTTGAGGATAAAGGCTTCGATATTGATCGAGGTCTGTGCCTGATCTAGCGTCTGAGGCTCCCCGGAATTGCCGCGGTGAAGAACTGTTTCTGCAAGTGCGGAACTTGCGCCAATCAGAAGCGATCCTACCAGCAGCGTGGCGCGAGTTGTTGTTTTTATCGACATAATTTCCCTCCCGTGAAGAGTGTGAGTCTACAAATAAGGCCAAATTGCTCCGAAGGGCAACCACAATAAATTGTGAGTTTATGCATACACCGTGACTGCTGATCGAACAGAATAAGGGCAAAGCCATGGCCCGCACGCTGGACATTGCCTCGCGTGACGCGACCTCCGGGACGGTTAAATCGATGCGGGAAGCCGCCGGCCCTATCGATATCCTCGTGAAAATACCGATGCCGCCAGCATCAAGCAGTGCTGAAACGGCGAGGATAATCTTCTCTTTCGAGTCCGGCTCGCGAAAGCGCGCAGCCCGTCGAAAAGCAAAGCCCGAGTAAGTTTACGGCATCATACATGTCATCGTTTGCATATGCCGGGTAACACTTCATTTAGTAATTTTGTGAAATCTAAAATACGCAGGTTCCAAAGTTTCATCGGCGGGGCTGGTAGAACGAGTGGATCCAACGCGCCCAGCCTTTGGCGGCCCGGAGCGGATATCCGCTTGTCGCCCTATGAGGAGGGGCACAGCTACCCGCGATGTTCCATTGTTTGTTTCCCTGGCTTCCTGCGCGGACAGCTGGAGGAGCGCTTGCCCTGAGGCTATTCATGTCTTTCCTGAAGAATACCAAAATAAAAACAAAGGTCTTATTCGTCATATCAGTGATGAGTTTGATGTCGCTTTCCGGAATCAGCTACGTCAGCTTGCAGTATAAAAATACCGACAATGTTTACAGCGATTTCATCGCCAATGAGGCGCTTGCTGCGGTGCTGAACGCCCGAACCAGCGGCAATCTCAATGCACTCGGCATGCAGATGCTTCGCGCCAGCCTCAATGACTCGACCAGCAGTGATTTCGAGGCCGCTGTCAAAACATTCAAGGCCGACCGGAAGCAACTGGAAGAACGGCAGAATAAAATCATGCAGCTGGTGCCGGCCCGGACGGATGCCGCTCGTGATATCCTCAAGGGCGTTGCCGAGGTTGAGGAAATCGGCAATCAGGTCATCGCTCTCATGGAGGCGGGAAAAAATGCTGAAGCTCAGCAGATGGCGCTTAACGTCCTTCGAAAAATAACCGAAGTCTCACCGAAAATCAGTGCGGGGAACGAGCAACTGATCCAGGTGATGAACGATGGGAGAGAGCGCCTCACGGCCAGCACCAACACGACAATCTGGACCGCTCTGGTCAGCATAGCACTCGTTTCCCTGGCACTGATCGCGCTCGGCCTGCTTATTTCCTCGCGTGGCATTACCACCCCGATTGCGCGGCTTCGTGAGCGGATGGGGTCGTTGGCGGCAGGCGATACAGCCAGCGAAATCGAAGGTATGGACCGCAAGGATGAAGTCGGCCAGATGGCCGCTGCTGTTCAGGCATTTCGCGAGAACGCCATCGAGCGCCTCCGGCTTGAGAATGAAACGGAAAACCATCGGTCGTCTTCAGAGCAGGACCGGATAGAGCGCGAGAAACAGAAGGCGAAAGAAGCTGCCGACGTGCAATTCGCCGTCGACAACCTTGCTGCTGCCCTTTCGAAGATCGCTCAGGGCGACGTTACTTACCGGATCGCTCAGCCGTTCGTGTCCAGCCTTGACGGTATTCGCGGCGACTTCAACAGGGCAGCGGAACAGCTGCAATCGACTCTGAACCAGGTGGCGCAGAACGCGCGCGGCATCGACTCCGGCGCGAACGAGATCAGGGCCGCAGCCGACGATCTGGCCAAGCGTACGGAACAGCAGGCAGCGGCCGTCGAGGAGACAGCTGCTGCACTGGAAGAGATCACCACGACGGTGAAAGACTCGACCAAACGGGCGCAAGAAGCGGGCCACTTTGTCAGTCGCGCAAAAGTGGGCGCGGAACAGTCGGGAGAAGTGGTGCAGAAAGCTGTCACGGCAATGGAGCAAATTGCTTCATCCGCTGATGAGATTTCCAACATTATCGGCGTGATCGACGAGATTGCTTTCCAGACCAACCTTCTGGCGCTGAATGCAGGCGTGGAAGCTGCCCGTGCCGGTGAGGCGGGCAAGGGATTTGCGGTTGTTGCCCAAGAGGTTCGCGAACTGGCACAGCGTTCCGCCGGTGCCGCCAAGGAGATCAAGAATCTCATTACGACATCGAACAGTCAGGTTCAGCAGGGTGTGCAACTGGTTGGCGAAACGGGCAAGGCACTCGAACTGATCGTCACGGAAGTACAGGAAATCAACCGTCACGTGATGGCGATCGCGGAATCGGCACAGGAGCAATCCTCTGGTCTCCAGCAGATCAATACGGCTGTGAACCAGATGGACCAGGACACCCAGAAGAACGCTGCCATGGTGGAAGAAAGCACGGCGGCAAGCCACGGGCTTGCACGCGAGGCTTCGTCGCTCAACCAATTGCTCGCTCGGTTCAAGTTGTCAGAAGGTGGTTACAGCGACATCTCCGCACCGGTTCGCGCAGCCTCGTCCGCCGACAGGCCTGCAGTTTCTCCTGCGCGTGCACTCGGCGGAAAGATTAAAGCTGCGTTCTCCGGCAATGCTGCGCTGAACACATCGCCGGATAACTGGGAAGAGTTTTGATAAATGCGCGTCTTTCACGCCTGACGTCTGATGAGAGACTGAAAGCATTGTTTTAAAAAACTTGCACCGGCGATTGGACTCTGATCGCCGGTGTCTTGCCGATCGCACATCGAATCCGTGACGATTTTTGATCCTATCTCCCCTAAAAAGCGTCCGCTCTGGGGAGAAGTGCCAGTTGATCATTCCGGTACTATTGGCGATTGCCCGCATCACCGACAACTTGCAACCGCATTGGTGGTTATAGCGGTTGTTCTGCGCAGGCGGATCGATATATCTAGGGCCTGGTTCGTCAATTTAATCTGCGGGTACATGGAAACTTCGCTTTATCTGCCCGTCAAAAGTTTCCTCGAGGAAGCGGGCTACACTGTCAAAGGCGAGGTTGGCAGTTGCGACCTCGTGGGCTTGAGCGATAACGATCCGCCTGTTGTCGTCATCTGCGAGCTGAAACTGAGCTTCAATCTGGAGCTTATTTTGCAGGCGGTTGATCGCGCGGCTATGGCAGACGAGGTCTGGATTGCGGCACGGGTCTCAGCCAAGGGCAAGGGCCGCGAGGCTGACAAACGTTACCGCGACCTCTGCCGCAGGCTCGGGATCGGCATGCTCGGCATTTCCGATGTTGGCGACGTCAGCGTTATCGTCAGTTCCATATCACCGATGCCGCGAACCAATCCGAAACGGCGTTCGCGATTGATACGTGAACACAAGAGGCGACGCGGAGATCCGGCGGTGGGTGGAAGCACTCGCGCACCAATCATGACCGCGTACCGCCAACAGGCACTCGGCTGCGCTTTGGCGTTGGCATCAGGGCCGCTGCGCGTGCGTCAGGTCAGATCCGGCATACCGGATGCCGGGAAGATTTTGCTTGCAAACGTCTATGGCTGGTTTGAACGTCTGGATAGAGGCGTCTATGGCTTGACCCCTGCCGGACAGGAGGCGCTGCAGCGATGGCCGCAACAAGAAACGCCGGCAACGATCGTCGTACTCAGCTGATTTCTATTCAGCAATAGAGCTTATTTGCCGCAGATTATGTAAAAACATGACTGCACACCTTGGAGTTGATTTCATTTCCTCTTGATTTACCTTGTGTATTTCCGATGATGTAACACGGACTTGATAAATAACCGACTCTGTACTCGATGAGTCGTGCAAATGAACATACTTGGCGCCAAACAGAAATTGCTGTATTTTATGTCTGTCCGGTCCGACAATCCGGACCTGCTGAAAGCGCAATATCGCGCTTTCACGCGGCAGATGCCGATGATGTATTTCATACTGATTTCAAGTACATGGGCGCTGGCTACTACACATCTGCAACTGGCGCCGTTTTGGCTCACCATTGGAATTCCCGCTTTTTTCACACTCGGCTGCACCGTCAGGGTTGCATTCTGGTGGAGAACCCGCGGTATCGATCCCCCGCCGAAGGTGGCCCATGCAGCGCTTCAGCGCACAAATCGCCTGGCAGCCGGTATCGCCATTATATTCACGCTCTGGTCTTTTTTGCTGGTGCCCTATGGGGACGCCTATACGCAGTCTCATGTCGCCTTCTACATGGCGATTACCGTTATCTCCTGCATCTTCTGTCTGATGTATGTGCGTTCGGCCGCCTTCATGGTCACGGCCATCGTCAACGGCGCCTTCATCATCTTCTTTTTGGCCTCAAGGCAACCGACATTCATCGCCATTGCCATCAATGTCCTTCTGGTCTGCGCTGGCATGATGTCCATCCTGTTGACCAACTACCGCAATTTCGAGCGCATGATTGTTTCGCAGCAGCGCACGGAAGCGCTGAACAATGAGAACCTGCTGCTTGCCAATATCGACAGCCTGACGGAACTGCCCAACCGCCGCGCCTTTTTCGCCCATCTCGAAGCCGAAATCGAAAAAGCAAGGGTGGCGGGAACGCGACTGGCGCTTGGCGTTATCGATCTTGATGGGTTCAAGCCCGTCAACGACCTTTACGGCCATTCCGTGGGCGACAGGCTGCTCGTCAACGTTAGCAAACGTCTCACCGAAACTCTGACGACCAGCAAGGCATTCCGCCTTGGGGGAGATGAGTTTGCGATCGTTGCACCAATCATACCCGATGATGCGCAACTCGTCGTAAATGCGAACTTGATCTCGGAACGGTTGAGGGCGCCCTATCATCTGCCCGAGGGAACGGTGCATGTCGCTGCTTCCATGGGGATAGCCGTATTTCCGTGCCTCGCTTTGACGCTTGAGCAACTTTTCGACCGCGCGGACTATGCGTTGTATCACGCCAAGAAAACCCGGCGCGGCGATGCCGTCCTCTTCGATGCGGAGCATGAAAAGCAGATCAATATCGAAGCCCGTATCGAACATCTGCTCAAGCAGAAAGAGATAGAAAACGAGCTTTCAGTCGTGTTCCAACCGATCGTCGACATACGCGATGGAAGAGCTGCGGGCTTTGAAGCACTGGCGCGCTGGCACAGCCCGGTCCTTGGGCATGTCCCGCCTGCCCAGTTCTTCGCCATTGCCGAGCGGGCCGGTATCGTCAGCTCGCTGACACGGCCTCTTCTTCGAGCCGCTCTCGTTTCCGCATCGGCATGGGAGCCATCCCTTAGACTGTCCTTCAACCTCTCCGCCCATGACCTCAATTCCTGCGAAGGCGTGCTGTCATTGATCGGCATCATCGAAAACAGCGGCTTCGACGCAACACGTATTGACCTAGAGATTACCGAAACGGCCTTTGCGCATGATTTCGAACAGGTCAGGCAGTCGGTCGAAATGCTGCGGCGGCTCGGTTGCGGCATTTCGCTTGACGATTTCGGCACCGGTTATTCCAGCCTGACACGGCTGCACGCTCTTCCCCTCACCAAGATCAAGATTGACCGCAGCTTCGTTACGGATCTGCACGAAAAGCCAGCCAGCTACAAAATCGTGAAATCGCTGCTCACGCTCAGCCGCGACATGGGGTTGGAATGCGTGGTGGAAGGGGTCGAAACACGGGAGGAACTCGCGGCGCTTGAAGGTCTCGGTGCTACGTTGGTGCAGGGTTATATCTATGCGGCACCGCTACGAGAACAGGATGTCCGTGAGTTTCTTTCCGGACAGGAAAAAAAGCGCATGATCCTGTCAGCCTGAAGTGGCCTGGGTTTTTCGGGCCCGATTTGCCGGCTGCGATGCCTGCCTGCTGATGTTGATCCGGGGAAGGACAGGAAAACAGGGCTCGGCTACCTCTATCATGGCGTAGAAATGCGTGCTTTGAATAGACGTGTTTGCTTTGTCTGCCCGGCAGGTTTTAGCGTCCGCCTTGTTTTCCGCGCAATCCAGGCGCAGTATAGGCTTCGTTGTGCTGGCAGCACGGCTCCCCGGTGTCAGAGAGGCACCGCCTCTTCTTCGTTGTCCTTTAGTGAATGTTTGCGCTGACGGTGCCGTATTTCTTTGCGGTAATCACCGAGATGTCACCTGTTGCGTCACGAGCATGCAGGTTGACGGGGGACTACGCTGCCATCAGTTGCACAACGCAAACCATCTGCATTTCTCCAGTGCCATTTCATGGCGTCTGGTCGTTTCGCTCCTGGATTTTCTTGGTACCGCCCGGACACGACACCGCATCTGGTTCTTAGGGATGTCTGGCTCAAGCACCACTCCGATCGATAGGGACTTTCGACCGAGAGACAGGAACGCAGCAGTTGCAATGTAGAATAAAACCGGCTCCACGCGGATCAAAGCCGCGCTGAAGCCTCGGATAAAAGGCAAGACCATGAATAGTTATAACGACCAAAGACGCCAGGCGCTCAGGATCGAAGTTTGGGAGAACGAAGGCGGGACTTCCGTTGCCGATACGGTCGACTCCCAATATGGAAGAAGGATCGAGAGGGACCAAACCTGGACCATATATCATGTATTCACCGGTGTGCCGGTACGGGTGGGTGGCCGCAGGCTGACCGAACTCAGCATATCGGAAGCAACCGATGGCATGCTTTCACTCAATCGTCGCAACGTTTTGCGAAGGGAAGAACGCAGCAGGTGTGAAGCATGACACTGGCTTTCCCCAACTCGGCCCGCAGTTTTGACGACGTGCGTAAAGCTGTGCGGTTTTTCGGCCATGACGGCATGTTCGAAATCCGGTTTTTTGTCGAAGCTGCTGCACTCGCCAAGGGCGGCGTGCATGCAACAGGCATGTCGGAAGCCCAATGCCTTTCGTCTTTTGACGCAATGCGCACGCCGATCTACGAGGCTGCCAAGAAGGTGTATGCCAAGTACCGGCGCAATTTGAACGTCCTGACGACTTCCGACTTCGGCTAGAGCACATCCTGTTTAAACAAAATTGTCTGACGTGCTCTCGCTATTTGTTTTTACGCATTTTCCGGGCGTAAAACTGTTACGCACTTTAGGAAATGCGCGACCATTGCGGGATCATGGAATGGCGCGCGGGCCGACGTCTGCGGTTGCGACGTCGCGAGCCAATGCATCATCGATTTCAGTTGGTGACACCTGAAGGAACTGGCGGCGGTTCATGGCGACAGCGATCGCGGGAATCTCTAGATGGGTTCCCACGCGGCGATACGCCGTGAAGCTGAGGCCCTCTATCAATTCCTCGTCTATGACCAGGCGATAAGTGCCCGCTCCCAAGGGTTCCGAAAGGGCCTCCAGACGGAACGGATGCGTGAATGTGATTTCGGTCTCTGTGGTTCTTTCGATCATGTCCAACACCGCTTTCCGTTGCGTTAAAACCTGCACAGTTACAGCCGGTTATCGCAACTATGCGCCGATCAGGATGTAAACGATCAGCGCCACACTTGCCGCAGACAAGACGTAGCCAGCTAGCGTTGCGAGATTCTGTTTTGTCGGTTGGTGGAATATGGAAGACATGGCGTCCTCCTTTGTCGGGGCCAGGGTATTCAACCCTTAAACAGCAGCGCCCGTACTACAGCTGCTGGAACAAACACAGTGGACCCGTTTCACTCGTTTAGCAATGAAACAATCCTGATAATCAGAGGTGCTGATCGAAGACACCTCTATGTGAAGGCGAGGAGCGCCGTCACTCTTCCTGCGATGGCCTTTGTCCGTCGGAAGGCCGCAAAAGTCTCCGATATGCCAAAATTCGAATGCCTCACCAAATGATCTTGACAGGGGGCAAGTTTTAGATTTCCTTGTAAACCGGTTTAGTAAATCGCTTTACAAGCCTATCAAGAGGCCAAAGGCCCACGGGAACAGGAACGGGAAGAATGATGGCGCCAAATCGTGCGACCAGTCTGAAGGATGTTGCCCGCACCGCGGGTGTTTCCGTCGCCACGGTGTCGCGGCTGCTCAACGGCTCGCTGGAATTGCCTGCGGACACGAAGGCCCGCATCGAAGACGCAATTCGCCAGCTCAACTATGTTCCTAACCCGCATGCCCGGCGTCTGAGCCGTGGGCGCTCCGATACGATCGGTCTCGTCGTTCCCGATATCGGCAACCCGTTCTTCGGCATGCTGGTTGCAGCAGTGGAAGAGGAGGCAGACAGACGCGGTCTTGCCGTATCGCTTTTCGCAACGTTGAACCGGCCGGGACGCGAACTGTCCTATCTGCGGCTTCTTGCCCGCAACCATGTCGACGGGCTGGTCTTCGTTACCAACCACCCCGATACGGACGAGCTTGCCGAGCTTATCAGCGCCACCGGCAAAGTCGTTGTGGTCGATGAAGACGTCAGTGGGGCATCCGTGCCGAAGCTGTTCTGTGACAATGAACAGGGCGGCCGCTTGGCCGGCGAACACCTTGCTGGATATGGCCACGAACGCGTGCTTTATGTCGGCGGCCCGGCAGAGATGCTCAGCACGCAGCGGCGTTTCCTTGGGTTGGAGGCAGCGTTGCGGACACATTGCGGCTCCGAGCCGTCGATCATGCGTTATTGCGGCGACTATACTGCGGAGTTCGGTCGCGAGGCGGCCTTGCGTTTTCTTTCCGAAGGCCGTCCCGCCACGGCAATTTTCGCCAGCTCCGACGAAATCGCCATCGGGATGATTGAAGTCTTGCGGGCGCAGGGTGTGCGCATTCCGCAGGACGTATCGATGATCGGCTTCGACGATGTCGGCCCGCTGCATCTGTTCGATCCGCCGCTTACCGCCATTCGCCAGCCGGTCAGGGCCATTGGCCAGCGCGCCCTGTCGTTGCTCGCCGAAACCAATTGGGAACAGGAAACTCCGGCCCATCCGGAAGAGCTGCTTCCCGTAGAAATCGTCGTGCGGAGCTCCGTTGCGCCGCCGTCGAAACAATAATTGCGACGGACAAAACCAACAGAGGAAGAACGCAAATGACAATAATCAAACGCAGATATTTCTCCGCAGCCCTTGCCGCCACCGTTCTGGCCGGGGCGACGCTTTCCGCCGGCATTGCCGGTGCCGCGGAAAAGACGATAGCCCTCGTGCAGATCAACCAGCAGGCCATCTTTTTCAACGACATGAACAAGGGTGCGGAAAAGGCGGCAAAGGAAGCGGGCGTCAAGCTCGTCATCTTCAATGCCAATAACGATCCGGCAGCGCAAAACAGCGCCATCGAGACCTATATCCAGCAGAAGGTCGATGGGATTGCGGTCGTCGCCATCGATGTCAACGGCATCATGCCTGCGGTAAAGCAGGCCGCCGAAGCGAACATCCCAGTGGTCGCTATCGACGCAATATTGCCCGAAGGGCCTCAGAAGGCACAGATTGGCGTCGACAATGCCAAGGCTGGTGCCGACATGGGCAAGTTCTTCGTCGACTATGTGAAGTCAGACATGGGCGGCAAGGCCAAGATCGGCGTCGTCGGGGCCCTCAACTCTTTCATCCAGAATATCCGTCAGAAGGGCTTTGAGGACACGCTCAAGGATCAGCCCGGCATCACGGCGGCTGGCGTCGTTGACGGACAGAACGTGCAGGATACGGCTCTTTCCGCGGCGGAAAACCTCATAACTGGCAATCCGGATATGACCGCAATCTACGCAACGGGTGAACCGGCCCTTCTCGGCGCCGTCGCTGCCGTCGAAAGCCAGAGCAAGCAGAAGGACATCAAGGTCTTCGGCTGGGATCTGACCAAGCAGGCGATCGCTGGCATCGACGCCGGTTATGTCGCGGGTGTCATCCAGCAGGACCCGGCGGCCATGGGTGCTGCGGCCGTCAAGGCGCTGAAGACTGTTTCTGATGGTGGCAGTGTCGAAAAGACGATTGCCGTGCCCGTGACCATCGTTACCAAGGCCAATGTCGAGCCCTACCGGGCGGTCTTCAAATGATCGCCGGCGGACAGCACCCAACCGCTGTCACCGGCGCTGGGGGAGATATTCTCCCCCAGCATCTCTCCGGTGCGGCGCAAGAACCGCGCGTCTCGCTTCGCGGTATCGTAAAAACCTTCGGTTCACATCAGGCGCTGCGCGGCGTCGATCTCGACATCTATCCCGGTGAATGCCTGGGCCTTGTCGGTGACAACGCGGCTGGAAAATCGACGCTGACGAAGGTTATTTCCGGAACCTACATTCCAGATGAAGGATCCATTACGCTCGAAGGGGAAGAGGTCCGTTTCTCCGGTCCCGCCGATGCGCGCAATCGCAATATCGAGATGGTCTTTCAGGATTTGAGCCTCTGTGACCATATAGACGTGATCGGCAACCTGTTTCTTGGGCGCGAGATCACCAAGGGTCCGTTCCTCGACCGGCAGACGATGTTGGCCGAGGCCCGCAAGATGCTCGACGCGCTGGAAATCCGTATTCCAAGGTTGACGGCCAAGGTGGAAAAACTCTCCGGCGGACAGCGGCAGGCAATCGCAATCGCCCGTGCCGCGTCCTTCAATCCCAAGGTCCTGATCATGGACGAACCCACTTCGGCGCTTGCCGTGGCAGAGGTGGAGGCCGTTCTGGCGTTGATCAACCGGGTCAAGGCCAAGGGCGTGTCCGTCATCCTCATCACTCATCGTCTTCAGGATCTGTTCCGCGTGTGTGATCGCATCGCCGTCATGTACGAGGGAACGAAGGTCGCCGAACGGCAGATCAACGAAACCAGCCTCGAAGACCTCGTCAAACTGATCGTGGGAGGTCGCCATTGACCGTCTACACTGAACGCGCCAAGGGCTCACCCGTCGCCGATTTCATCGCCGAAAACGCGCAGGTCTTGTCCATAACGGCCTTTTTCATCGCCTGCATGCTGTTCTTTGCCGTAAGCACGGATACGTTCCTGACGGCAGGCAACCTGCTGAACGTCGTGCGTCAGGCCGCTCCCATCCTCATCGTTTCCGTCGCCATGACGCTTGTCATCATCACCGGCGGCATCGACCTGTCGGTCGGCTCCATGGTTGCGCTGATCAACGCCGTCGGTGCCATCCTCATGGCGGCGGGCTATCCCTGGCCTCTGGTGCTGGTCGCCATGCTCATGCTCGGAGCCGTGCTTGGTCTCTTGCAGGGCTGGTTCATTGCCTATCAGGGCATTCCGGCCTTCATCGTTACGCTCGCAGGCTTGTCCATCCTTCGAGGGGTCGCACTCTATATCACCCAAGGGTATTCGGTGCCTATTCCGGATGCGCCCGGCTTCTTTTTTCTCGGTCGCGGAGACCTGTTCGGTTTCCCGGTGCCGGCGCTGATCGGTATCCTCATCACTGTCGTGGCCTATGTGGTCATTTCGTCCACCCGCTACGGACGCCGGGTCGTGGCGGTAGGCTCCAATCTGGAGGCTGCCCGTCGTGTGGGTATGCCGGCAAAATGGATCCTTGCATCGGTCTATATGGTCGCAGGCGTGGCATCCGCAATCGCTGGGCTGCTGATCGCGTCACGCCTCGGCTCGGGTTCCTCCAATGCTGCTGTCGGCTTTGAGCTGCAAGTCGTGGCAGCGGTTGTGCTTGGCGGTACGTCGTTGATGGGCGGACGCGGAACCATTCTCGGCTCCGTTCTTGGCACCATGACCATTGCCGTGATCGGCAACGGGCTGATCCTGATGCATATTTCGCCCTTTTTCACACAGATTGTCACGGGCGCGATCATTCTTGCCGCCATCTGGCTCAACACACGCATCTTCACCACCAACTTCCGCTTGGGTTCCAGAAAAAAGGGTTGAGGCCATGGTGGATGAACTCTCGAAAGGCCATATTCGCTCCGGTAATTTCATGACGGTTGCCGGTCCCGTCCCGGTGGAAAAGCTCGGCGTGACGTTGATGCACGAGCATATTCTCAACGATTGCCGCTGCTGGTGGCACGCACCGAAAACGCCGGAGCGGCAATATCTGGCGGAGGGCTTGGTCTGCCAGGAAATCCTCGGCGAACTTCGCCAGGATCCCTTCGTCAACAAGCACAACATCACGCTGGATGATGAGCCGCTTGCGATTAAAGAACTGCATGAATTCGCCGCTCAGGGCGGCCATACGGTGGTGGAGCCGACCTGCCAGGGTATCGGCAGAAATCCGCTTGCCCTCAGGCGGATATCCGAGGCGACCGGGCTCAACATCGTGATGGGGGCGGGTTATTATCTGGCCTCCTCTCATCCTGAGAAAGTGGCAGCGCTCAGCATCGACGACATCGCCAATGAAATCGTTCACGAGGCGCTTCAGGGCGTCGACGGAACCGGCGTGAAAATCGGTCTGATCGGAGAGATCGGTGTGTCCTCGGACTTCACCCCCGAGGAGCAAAAATCGCTGCGGGGTGCGGCGAGGGCGCAGGCCCGTACAGGTTTGCCCCTCATGGTGCATCTTCCGGGCTGGTTAAGGCTGGGTCACAGGGTTCTCGATGTAGTCGAGCAGGAAGGCGCGGATGTCAGTCACACCGTTCTGTGTCACATGAACCCGTCGCATGATGACCTTGGCTATCAGGGAGAACTTGCCGGCCGCGGTGCCTTCATCGAATACGACATGATCGGCATGGATTTCTTCTATGCCGATCAGCAGGTCCAATGCCCGAGTGACGACGAAGCGGCCAAAGCCATCGTCCAGCTGGTGGAGCGCGGATATCTGGACCGCATCCTGCTTTCCCACGATGTTTTCCTGAAGATGATGCTGACGCGGTATGGCGGCAATGGTTACGCCTATATCCTCAAGCATTTCCTGCCGCGATTGAAGCGGCATGGTCTGGATGACCTCACCTTGCAAATCCTCATGCGGGATAACCCGCGCTCGGTCTTCCAGGCGAAGACGTGACGAACCTATAGAAATGGAACAAAACATGACAAAGAAAATACTTCTCGTGGGCGAAAGCTGGGTCAGCTCCGCCACTCACTACAAGGGCTTCGACCAGTTCGGCAGCGTCACCTTTCACTTGGGCGCGGAACCTCTGGTAAAGGCGCTCGAAGGTAGTGAATACGAGCTGACCTACCTGACGGCTCATGATGCTGTCGAGAAACTTCCCTTCGATATGGCGGGGCTGGATGCGTATGACGCTATCATCCTCTCTGACATCGGTGCCAACTCGCTGCTTTTGCCGCCTGCGGTTTGGCTGCACTCGAAAACCGTTCCAAACCGTCTGAAGCTTCTCAAGGCATGGGTCGAAAAGGGTGGCGGCCTGCTGATGGTTGGCGGATATTTCTCGTTCCAGGGTATCGATGGCAAGGCCCGGTGGCGTCGCACCCCCGTGGAAGATACGCTTCCCGTGACCTGCCTGCCATGGGATGACCGCGTTGAAATTCCAGAAGGATCGACGGCCGACATTCTGATGCCGGATCATCCCACCGTTGCAGGTCTTTCCGGCGAATGGCCGCTTCTCCTCGGTGTCAATGAGGTAGAGGTGCGCGAGCGCGCGGATGTGGACGTGGTCGCCCGCCTGCCTGCGGAGCAGGGCGGTCATCCGCTTCTGGTCACCGGCGTTTTTGGCCAGGGTCGGACAGCGGCGTGGACATCCGACATTGGTCCGCACTGGCTCTCTCCCGCCTTCTGCGAATGGCAGGGCTACGGCCGTTTGTGGAAAAACATTCTGGGCTGGCTGACAGAAGCTCGCTGAGCGCGGCGGCATGTATCGGTGGAGAGGATCGTCAGTTGGACAAAATATCCGCGAGCTCAAGGATATCGGGAAAGGCTGAAAGCGTGCCCCGACGACTGACGGTCAACGCAGATGCCTTTGCGCCATGCCTCAACGCCCGTTCATCCACACTGACGTTTCTCAACGCGGCGGAGGCCAGCGTGACGGCCATGAAGCAATCGCCAGCACCCGTCGTGTCGACAACGCCAGTTTTTTCGGCGGGCACGGTCAGGCATTGGTTTGTCGTGCCGAGCATCGAACCCTCGCCGCCAAGGGTGAGGATGACCTGGCGGACACCGGCTGAAATGAGCAATTTTATCGCTGTCGAGCCGGTATCCCCGGTCAGGGCGGCCGCTTCGCCGCGGTTGAGGAAAGCGATGTCCGTGAGCGGCCAGAGACTTTCAAACCATGGTTGGAGAGGTGACGGATTGAATGCGGTGATCATTCCCGTTGCCTTTGCCTGCGACAGTGCGAGACGGGTGGTTGTTTCGCCCAGATTGCCTTGCACGACGAGAAGGTCGCCGGGGCTGGCTGTACCAAGGGTTCCGGCCACGTCTTCCGGGGTCAGAGATTCTGCGCAGGCCGTGGTCGTGACGATGCTGTTTTCACCATCGGGCGTATTGAAGATGATGGAGAGATCGCTGGTCTGCCCATCCATGCCAATGAGGTCGGCGGTCAGAGGTTCGGTTGCAAGGCGGGCGCGGATGGTCGCAGACCTGTCATCTGTACCTACAGCAGCAGTCAATGTGGTATCGAGCCCGCATCGGGCCATGACAATGGCTTGATTGCAGCCTTTTCCGCCAAGATCGCGGAAGGCCTGCCGGCCGAAAATCGAAGCCCCGGCTTCCGGCAGGGCGGAAACGGAATAGGTTTCGTCGAGCGCGATATTGCCGATGACGAAGGCACGCATGAAAAACTTTCGAGAGGACAAGGCATGCAGATCATATCCGACAATAGGGCGAACGCCATCCAGGAAATCTTTGGTCGTGACAAGGCCTTGATCGGCATGGTGCATTGCCCACCGTTTCCCGGAGCACCGAGGTATCGTGGCGCGGCCATGGATGCCATCTACGACGTCTGCATGCGCGATGCCGAGGCTTTGATCGAAGGCGGTATGCATGGTCTTCTCGTTGAAAACCATGGCGATATTCCCTTTTCCAAGCCGGAGGATATCGGTCATGAGACAGCTGCCTTCATGAGCGTGGTGACTGACCGGGTCGCGCGGGCGACTGGCGTTCCGCTCGGTATCAACGTGCTTGCCAATGCGCCGATCCCGGCTTTCGCCATTGCCATGGCGGGCGGAGCGAAATTCATCCGCGTCAACCAGTGGGCCAATGCCTATGTCGCCAACGAGGGTTTCATGGAAGGGCGTGCGGCGGAAGCGATGCGTTATCGATCCCTGCTCCGGGCCGAGCACATAAAGGTTTTCGCCGACAGCCACGTCAAGCACGGCGCGCATGCTATCACGGGTGATCGTAGCATCGATGAGCTGACCCGCGACCTTGCCTTTTTTGATGCGGATGCGGTGATCGCTACTGGCCAGCGAACCGGCAACAGCGCAACGATGGCGGAAATCGAAGAGATCGGGCAGGCCACACATCTTCCGCTTCTGGTCGGTTCTGGTGTTGGGGAAGCCAATATCGTTGAAATCCTGAAGCGCACCAGCGGTGTCATCGTCGCTTCGTCGCTAAAACAGGGCGGTGTCTGGTGGAACCCTGTCGAGCCTGCCCGTGTGCGATCGTTTGTTGAGGCGGCGCAGCCAGGGCTTTCGGGTTGAGGGCAAACGGGAAATGATGATGACGCAAACTCTTTCGATCAACGGGCAGCGACTTATCGATCGACTCGACCGGTTTGCGCAAATAGGCGCGACGGCAAAGGGTGGCGTCAACCGCCAGGCCTTGACCGGCCCCGACCGGCAGGCGCGGCAATTGCTGACGGAGCTGGCGCTGCAGCGCGGCTTCAAGGTCTTTCAGGACCCGATTGCCAATCTGTTCATTCGCCGCGAGGGGCGCAACCCGGATCTGTCGCCGCTGCTTATCGGAAGTCATCTCGACAGTCAGCCCACAGGCGGTCGTTTTGACGGTGCGCTCGGCACGCTCGCAGCTTTTGAGGTTCTGGAAACACTCGAGGATTGCGGGGTGGAAACCGAGCGGCCGGTGGAGGTCGTGTCGTTCACGAATGAAGAGGGCTGCCGCTTCGCGCCGGGCTGCATGGGCTCCATGGCCTTTGCGGCCGGTTCAATTCCAAGCGCCTGGGAGACCATGCGCGCGACTGACGGTGCGCTTTTCGCAGATGAACTCTCCGCCACGCTGGAAAGTCTCCCGGTTGCCGTGATGCGGCCTCTGGGCACGCCGGTTTTCGCTTATCTCGAGGTCCATATCGAGCAAGGCCCTTCATTGGAAAAAGAGGGCTTACCGATCGGCATTGTCACCGGCATACAGGGAACGCGCTGGCTGGAGGTGATTATCGAAGGGCAGACCGCCCACGCTGGAACAACGGCGCTGCAATATCGGCATGACCCTATGCAAGCCACGGCCAACGCGCTTGCTGAACTCTATCGCGACATCATGCCAGCCGATCCGGCCGCGCGTTTCACGATTGGCCGAATGGCCCTTGAACCCGGCGCGGTGAACGCGATCCCGGCAACGGTGCGCTTCACGATCGATTTTAGACACCCTTCGCTGACAACAATCGGCGTCATGGAGCAGACAATCCGCATGGCTATCCAGCAGGCAGCGGCGGACACAGGCTGCTCGGCGACTATTTCGCAGATTTTCGACATGCCGCCGGCAAGTTTTCCGGATGAATTACTTGCCGTATTGGATCAGGCCGCACAAGAGCGGGACTTTTCAACAAAGAGAATGCTCTCCGGCGCATTCCACGATGCGCTTTTTATGAACCGCGTCGCGCCATCGGCCATGATTTTCGTACCCTGCCGGGATGGTCTCAGTCACAATGAGGCTGAATACGTGGAGCAGGAGCATAGTATTGCGGGTGGCAACATGCTCTTGGCTTCGCTTCTCCAGCTGCTAGCGCCGACGGGAGCGTTGTAAATCGAATGTTTGCGGGGAGCTTTCGTCCCTTGTTAGGGTTGCTCCG
The DNA here is from genome assembly GCF_001950375.1 of Rhizobium sp. TBD182. Classification (NCBI taxonomy): domain Bacteria; kingdom Pseudomonadati; phylum Pseudomonadota; class Alphaproteobacteria; order Hyphomicrobiales; family Rhizobiaceae; genus Rhizobium; species Rhizobium sp. TBD182. The sequence continues at coordinate 82,271 of NZ_BDLN01000008.1, forward strand.
TTTGCAGATCACTGCGCGCTGGCCGATCGCGAGTGTAATTCGGTTGAGAAAAAGCCGAAATGAATCAGCGCTGTAGCAAGCGATCGTATGAAACTGCCTTTTGCTTGAAACTTTCCTCCTGTCGCTCTCGTCACTTGTGCTGTTCCCCGAGACGGGAACGACAGGCCTTCAGAGGCGCGCTTCCGCGCCGAGGCGATTAGGGAAGAGGAATATTCAATGTTCAAGTCCGCAATCCGTACGCTCGCCCTTGCGACGGCAATCTCGACTCTTGCTTCGGGTGCCTTTGCTGAAAATCCAAAGGTCGGCGGTGCAGCAATGTACGAAAACAAGAACATCATCGAGAATGCCGTCAACTCGAAGGATCACACCACGCTGGTCGCGGCCGTCAAGGCTGCCGGTCTCGTAGAAACCCTTCAGGGCAAGGGACCGTTCACGGTCTTTGCTCCGACCAATGAGGCCTTTGCCAAATTGCCGAAGGGTACAGTCGAAACTCTGCTGAAGCCGGAAAACAAGGCGCAGCTGACCAAGATCCTGACCTGTCATGTCGTGGCGGCCGATGCCATGTCCAGCGCCATCGAGAAGATGATCAAGGATGACAACGGCACCCATGATGTGAAGACGGTCGGCGGCTGCATCCTCAAGGCGAAGGAAAGCATGGGCAAGATTACCCTGACCGACGAAGCGGGTGGTGTTGCGCATGTGACGATCGCCGACGTCAAGCAGTCGAACGGCGTCATTCATGTCATCGACAAGGTTCTGCTTCCGAAGATGTGATTGCTCTTATCTTCTGCATGCCTGATCCGGCCACCTCCTCGGTGGCCGGATTTTTTTGTGCTCGACGTTGCTTCTATCGGTGACGCAATGGTTTGCCGGCATCGCGTACGGCAGGCCGCGGGGAGGAATGCCGGGCGCATCCCTGAGGGCACGACGGCAGACGGCATGCCTGCCCGCATGTTCTCCTGTCCCGTTATCGAAAACAGAAACAGAGTGCGCTATCTTGCCTTCCGGCCCTGGTTGACGTACTCGAAATCGATAGGACCCTGGGCCGATTAACAATAGTGTTTCGTGGCGCTGCGTTTCGGCGCCATACACCTCATGACGTTGGGATTGCGATGAACCTTTACTTGGATTACCTGGCTGAGATCGAAAGCAGAAAAACTCAAGGGCTCGCTCCCAAGCCGATCGACGATGGCGGATTAACCGGCGAAATCATTGCCTTGATCAGGGATACCGGTAGCGAATATCGCGCGGATGCCCTCAAATTCTTCATTTACAACACCTTGCCAGGCACCACGAGCGCTGCCGGCGTCAAGGCCGCCTTTCTGAAGCAGATCATTCTGGGCGAAACTGTCGTTCCGGAGATCACGCCCACTTTCGCCCTCGAACTGCTGTCGCATATGAAGGGTGGCCCCTCCATCGAAGCGCTGCTCGACATCGCCCTTGGTGATGATGCCGGGCTTGCCCAGCAGGCAGGCGAAGTGCTGAAGACGCAGGTCTTCCTCTATGACGCTGACATGTTCCGGCTACGTGATGCCTTCAAGGCGGGCAATACCGTCGCGAAGGGCGTTCTTGAGAGCTATGCCAAGGCTGAGTTCTTCACCAAGCTTCCCGATGTCGAGGATGAGATCAAGGTCGTGACCTTCATCGCCGCCGAAGGCGATATTTCGACCGATCTTCTGTCCCCTGGCAACCAGGCGCATTCGCGCTCCGACCGGCAGCTGCACGGCCAGTGTATGATCACGCCGGAAGCGCAGGCGGAAATCGTCGCGCTGCAGAAGCAGCATCCCGACAAGCGGGTGATGATGATCGCCGAAAAGGGCACGATGGGCGTCGGCTCGTCGCGCATGTCGGGCGTCAACAACGTGGCGCTGTGGACCGGCAAGCAGGCCAGCCCCTATGTGCCCTTCGTCAACTTCGCCCCGATCGTTGCTGGCACCAACGGCATTTCGCCGATCTTCGCCACCACTGTCGATGTGACGGGCGGCATCGGCATCAACCTGAAGAACTGGGTGAAGAAACTCGGCGAAGACGGCAAGCCTATCCTCAACAATGACGGCAATCCGGTTCTGGAGCAGAAATATTCGGTTGAGACCGGCACCGTTTTGAAGATCGACGCCAAGAACTACAAGCTTCGTGACGAGAACGGCACGGAACTGGTCGATCTCTCATCCTCCTTCACACCGCAGAAGATGGAATTCATGAAGGCAGGCAGCTCCTATGCCATCGTCTTCGGCAAGAAGCTCCAGACGTTTGCGGCTGAAACGCTTGGCGTCGAGGCCACCCCGGTCTTTGCGCCCAACAAGGAAATTTCAATCGAAGGCCAGGGCCTCACGGCCGTCGAGAAAATCTTCAACCGCAATGCCGTTGGCGTCACGCCCGGCAAGGTGCTGCATGCCGGCTCCGACGTGCGCGTGAAGGTCAACATCGTCGGCTCGCAGGACACGACCGGTCTGATGACGGCGCAGGAACTTGAGGCGATGGCGGCGACCGTCATTTCGCCGCTGGTGGATGGTGCGTACCAGTCGGGTTGCCACACGGCCTCCGTCTGGGACAAGAAGGCGCAGGCGAACATTCCGAAGCTCATGTCCTTCATGAACAACTTCGGCGTCATCACTGCCCGCGACCCCAAGGGCGTCTATCATTCGATGACGGACGTGATCCACAAGGTGCTGAACGACATCACCGTGGACGACTGGGCGATCATCATCGGCGGCGACAGCCACACCCGCATGTCCAAGGGCGTGGCCTTCGGTGCCGACTCTGGCACTGTGGCGCTGGCACTGGCGACGGGCGAGGCGACCATGCCGATCCCGCAATCCGTCAAGGTCACCTTTAAGGGCAAGATGCAGCCGCATATGGACTTCCGCGATGTTGTCCATGCGACGCAGGCGCAGATGCTGAAGCAGCATGGCGACAACGTTTTCCAGGGCCGCATCATCGAAGTCCATATCGGCACGCTGCTCGCTGACCAGGCCTTCACCTTTACCGACTGGACGGCCGAGATGAAGGCCAAGGCGTCGATCTGTATCTCTGAAGACGAGACGCTGATCGAGTCGCTGGAAATCGCCAAGTCGCGTATCCAGATCATGATCGACAAGGGCATGGATAATGCCGCCCAGACACTGAAGGGCCTGATCGCCAAGGCAGATCAGCGTATTGCCGAAATCCGCTCGGGCGAAAAGCCCGCTCTGGCCCCTGACGACAATGCGAAATATTTCGCTGAAGTCGTCGTGGATCTGGACGTGATCGACGAACCGATGATCGCCGACCCCGACGTCAACAACACCGATGTCTCCCGGCGCTACACCCATGACACGATCCGTCCGGTGTCCTATTACGGCGGCACCAAGAAGGTCGATCTGGGCTTCGTCGGTTCGTGCATGGTGCATAAGGGCGACATAAAGATCGTCGCCCAGATGCTGAAGAACATCGAGAAGGCCGAAGGCAAGGTCGAGTTCAAGGCGCCGCTCGTGGTCGCGGCACCGACCTATAACATCATCGACGAGCTGAAGGCGGAAGGGGATTGGGAAATCCTGCAGAAGTATTCCGGCTTCGAGTTCGATGATCTCAAGCCGAAGACTGCCAACCGGACGGAATACGAGAACATCCTCTATCTGGAGCGCCCGGGCTGCAACCTTTGCATGGGCAACCAGGAGAAGGCGGAGAAGGGTGATACTGTTCTGGCAACCTCGACCCGTCTCTTCCAGGGCCGCGTTGTTGAGGACACTGCCGAGAAGAAGGGTGAATCGCTGCTGGCCTCGACCCCTGTCGTGGTACTGTCGGCAATCCTTGGCCGCACACCGAGCGCTGAGGAATACAAGGCCGCCGTGGTAGGTATCGATCTGACCAAGTTCGCACCGCCGAAAGCTGCGCCAATCGATTCCCTGTCTGTCCAATACTAAAGTATTTCCGGACGTAGGACTTTTACGTCCGGAAAAACGTTTGAAACCAAAGATATAGAGCGCGTCCACCGAATTCAGTTGAAACCGGACGCGCTCTAGGGTTGAAATTACCCGTCAAATTCTTTGCAAAACGCCACAATCACGCGAAAAAACGCCGGCACATAACTTCTGATTAATACGCCTGCGGCAGAATAGGAATGATAATTACTTTCGATTAAATATCTATCCGGCAAGAAGCGGCGAGTATGTCTGAAATACGCTCATTTATTGCGGACGATCTCGTGTCCGTGGCTGACATGTTTCACCGTTTTTTGCGGAAGAAAGATGGGGCCGCGACAGATGATCTGACCTCATATTTGCGCGCCGTCTTTCTCGAAAATTCAAATATAAATCCGGATATTCACTCCAAGGTCTATGTGCGCGACGATGGCCGCGTGTCTGGATTTCTGGGCGTTTTGCCCGTGGCAATGGAACTTAATGGCCGGAACATACAGGCCGCTGTCTGCTCTTCCTTTGTCGCTGAAGACCGTGAGACCGATCCCTTTGCCGGAGCGCGTTTGCTGCGCGAAGTTTTGGGTGGACCTCAGGAGCTGACATTCGGGGAGACGATCAACGACGTTTCCGCCGATATGTGGAAGACGATGCGCGGCCAGCTGCTCGCCTCCTACAGTCTCGATTGGCTGCGGATTTTACGCCCGGCTTCATTCGGGCTGGAAATAGCCGCTGATCGTTTCTCCAGCACTTTCCGCGCGCTGACGCCGTTCAGCAAGATCATCGACCGCACCATTTCGGCGCGTGGCCATGGGCGAGCATTATCCTATTACGCATCACATCCGGACAAGGTGGACAGCTTTACCGACGACGACGCGAGCGATACCGAATTCGCGCGTCTGGCACGCGAACTCGTCGGCCACTTTCCGCTCCATCCCGTTTGGACCGAGGAAAGCCTGTTGCACATGCTCCAACACGCCAAACGCAAACGTCTGCACGGCGAACCAGTCCAGCGGATTGTGAGGGCCCGCGGCGGCAGGGCGGTGGGGCTTTTTCTTTACCACGGCAATCCAACGGGCATCGGCCGGACGCTGCAGATCATGGCCGTGCCCGGGCAGGAGCAGATCGTGATCGACCGGCTGATCCGCAATGCCTATGATCGTGGTCTCGCGGCCATCAGAGGTCGCACCCAGCCGGCACTGCTGCGGGCGATGCTCGGTAAGAAATGCACGTTTCTGCATGCGTCATCCACCATCGTGCATTCGCGCAATGCGGACCTCCTCAAGGCAGCGACGGATGGAACGGCATTTTTTAACGGCTTTTGCGGTGAAAGCTGGACGCGCCTCATCGGTGACAGCTTTGGTCAGGCGGTCGAGTAATGTGCGGAATTGCCGGATTTTATCGACACGACATGCCGGCCGAGCGCGCAAACGAGCGCCTTGCGCTGATGGCGTCGCGTCTTAAGCATCGTGGTCCAGATGCGCATGGAGCCCTGCTGCGCGGCGATGTCGGCCTTGCCCACGCACGGCTGGCGATTGTGGGAATTGCAGATGGCGCGCAGCCGATGCGCACCGTCGAAGACGATCTTGCCATTTCCTTCAACGGTGAAATCTTCAATCACGTCGAACTGCGCGAAACGCTGTCCGCGCGCGGCCACCATTTCCGCACCCACTCCGACACCGAAGTCATCCTGCATGACTATCGCGACAAGGGGCTGGATTGCCTCAACGAATTCAACGGCGATTTTGCCTTCGCCCTGCACGACGCCCGCAACGAAACGCTGGTGCTTGCGCGTGACCGGATGGGTGTCCGGCCGCTTTATTATACGTGGCATGAAGGTACGTTTTATTTCGCATCCGAGATCGGGGCCCTTCTGGCGTTGCCGGGAATGAAGGCCGAGATCGATCCGGTGGCGCTGGATCAGATATTCACCTTCTGGTTCCCGTTGCCGCCGCGCACCGCCTTTCGCGGCATTCACGAATTGCCGCCCGGTCATCTGATGATCCTGCGCGATGGCGCGTCCACGGTACGGCGCTGGTGGCAGCTTTCCTATCCTGACGGCAAGGACATGGCGCCGCCGGCAAGCCTAGGCGCGCAGGTGGAAGAGCTGACGGCGCTTCTGGCCGACGCAACGCGGATCAGGCTTCGCGCCGATGTGCCTGTCGGCTCCTATCTGTCCGGCGGGCTCGATTCCTCCCTCGTTTCTGCCCTGGCTGCGCAAAGCGTTAGCCGAGGCCTGCGCACATTTTCGCTGGCCTTCGAAAGTGCGGAGCACGACGAAAGTATCTGGCAGAAAACAATGAGCCAGCATCTTGGCGTCGCATCCGAAACCACGGAGTGCTCAACTGCGGACATAGCGCAATACATGCCTGAGGTCATGGAGCACGTGCAGACGCCCATTCTTCGCACAGCACCGGTGCCGCTTTACCTGCTTTCCCGGCATGTGCGCGAACGGGGAATGAAGGTGGTGCTGACCGGTGAAGGTGCTGATGAGCTGTTCGCTGGCTACGATATTTTCCGCGAAGCGCGGGTACGGCGCTTTTGCAGCCGCCAGCCGCAATCTGCTCGCCGGCCGAAACTGTTCCAGCGGCTTTATCCCTACCTTCCGGGGCTGAAACAGCAGACGCCGGATTATCTGGCACGCTTCTTCTCCTTCGGCGCAGAAGCCACCGACGAACCGCTGTTTTCCCATCGGCCGCGCTTGCGCTCTACGGCGGCGGCGAAAATCTTCTTTTCAGCGGAATTGAAAGCGCAGCTTGGCGACTACGACGCTGCGGCCGATCTTGCCGCGCAGTTGCCGGAGGATTTCCGCCGCTGGCATCCGCTTCATCAGGCGCAGTACCTCGAGACAGCATTTCTCTTGCCCGGCTATATTCTGTCCAGTCAGGGAGACCGGGTCATGATGGCAAATGGAGTGGAAGGCCGGTTTCCGTTCCTCGATCCCCGTGTGGTGGACTTTGCCGCAGCGCTCCATCCCGAGGCGAAACTGCACGGTCTGAAGGAAAAATATATCCTTAAACAGGCTGCAGCCGAGCTGGTGCCCGATGCGATCTTAAACCGACCCAAGCAGCCCTATCGCGCGCCCGACGCTGAAGCCTTCGCGGATGCCGGCTATCTCGACACCGTACTTTCCACCGGTCAAGTGAGGACCACCGGCCTGTTCCATGCCCAGGCGGTGGAAAAGCTGACAACCAAGGTGCGGCAAAAACAGGCTACCGGCTTTCGCGACAACGCCGCCTTCGTCGGCATACTCTCGACCCAGCTTCTGCATGCTGCCACGACCCAGAATTCCACAATGTCATCGCAAAAAATCGAAGGAAGCTCCAAATGACCAATGAAAGCACCGGCATGAAAGCCGAAATTCGCGGTTTCATCATCGAAAACTTTCTGTTCGGTGACGAAAGCCGGCCGTTTGGCGACGATCTTTCGTTGATCGACAATGACATGGTCGATTCCACGGGAATTCTCGAATTGGTGAGCTTCATCGAGGAACGCTACGGCGTCCGCGTTGCCGACGGCGATATCGTACCGGCCAATCTCGATACGATCGACAACATCGCCGCCTTCATCGGTCGCAAGCAGACCGCCTGAAATTTCGGGAAGCGCCAATTGCGTATCGACCACTACCTGCATCGAAGTGCGGAGCGCCATGCCGGCAAGACGGCGCTGGTGGCCGGTGAGACGCGCCTGAGTTACGGCGAACTCAAGACGATGAGCGAGGCTTTCGCCACTGCTCTGATAGCGCGAGGCGCAAGCCCGGGAGACCGTGTCGTCCTTGTGCTGGACAATGGCTGGCGCAAGGCGGTTGCGGTTTTCGGTTGCTGGATGGCGGGCGCTGTTGCCTGCCCCATCAACCCATCGTCCAAGGCCGCACGCCTTTCGCAAATTCTGGACAGTTGTACGCCCTTTGCGGTGGTTGCCGAGGCCCGGCTGGAAAAGGTCGTTTCGGATGCGGCCGGTTCTTCTCCGTTGTTGCGCATCGTTTCCGGCGCGCCGAACCCGACGGCCGATGGTGTCGATTTTGACGCGATGCTCGAGGAACCGATAGGCGCGCTGCCGCAAAACCTGCTCGATACCGATCTGGCAGTAATCATCTATACATCTGGCTCCACCGGCGAGCCAAAGGGCGTGATGCTGGCGCATGATAACATGGATGCGGCCGTCCGTTCGATTACCTCGTATCTCGGCAATAGGCCGGAAGATATTCTGCTCGGAGTATTGCCGCTTTCGTTCGGATATGGCCTGAACCAGCTGCTTTCCAGCGTTTTCGTCGGCGGTACGCTGGTGATCGAGAAATCCTTCGCCTATCCGCATCTGATTTTCGAGCGTATCCGCGACGAGCGGATCACGGGCTTCGCGCTGGTGCCGACCATGCTGTCCATCATGATGCAGACGCGCGATCTGCCGCCGGCGCTGTTTGAAAGCCTGCGCTACGTCACCGCTGCCGCTGCACCCCTGTCGCCCACCCATAGCGACTGGCTGCGGACCTTTCTGCCGCATGTGCACCTGTTTTGCATGTATGGCCAGACGGAGTGTACCCGTATCAGCTTTCTGCCGCCGGAAGACCTCGACAGGAAACGCGGTTCTGTCGGCATCGCCATTCCGGGCACTGCCATCGCGGTGGTGAACAAGGACGGAGACAGCCTGTTGCCCGGAGAGGTCGGCGAACTCGTGGTCAGCGGGCCGCACGTCATGCGCGGTTATTGGCGCAACGAGGCTGCCACAGCGCGCGCGCTGCGCGTTGATGCCGCAACGGGCCGGACGCGTCTTCACACCGGCGACCTGTTTACCTGCGATGCCGAGGGTTATCTCACCTTCGTTGCCCGCAAGGACGATATCATCAAGTCGCGTGGCGAAAAGGTTGCGCCGCAGGCGGTCGAGGCCGTTCTGCAAGCCATGCCGGGCGTCTCGGACGCATTGGTCGTCGGCGTTGCGCATGAGGTTTTCGGTCAGGCGGTGAAGGCGATCGTGATCGCATCCGACGAGGCGATCACCGCAAAAGACGTCATGCGCTACTGCGCTCTGCACCTCGAAACCCACATGGTGCCAACACTGGTTGAATTTCGCGATTTCCTGCCGACGACGGATACCGGCAAGGTCAGTCGCCGCCTCGCTGCTCAAGATACGGAGAACAATCGATGACGAACAATGCACAGAGCCTGCCTTTCTCGCCGCTTGAACTTGATGCGGCGGCGGAGGTAGAGCGTATCGCGGAAAAAATCCGCCAGTCGCTTCGTTTCAACCTGCGCAAGCGCGGGCTGGTGCTCGGCATTTCCGGCGGTATCGATTCCAGCGTCTGCGCCGCACTTGCCGTTCACGCGCTCGGGGCAGCAAATGTTATTGGCCTGTTCATGCCGGAAAACGATTCCGACCCGGAAAGCCTGCGCTTGGGGCAGGCTTTGGCGACGAAGCTGGGTATGGACTGCGTGCTGGAAGATATCGGCCCTTCGCTTGCCGCCATGGGTTGTTATGAAAGGCGCGATGGCTTCATCCGCGAGGTTGTCCCTGAATACGGGCCGGGCTGGGCCTCCAAGATCGTCTTCGACAACGCCATGAGCACCGGTGCCTATAATATTTCCTCGCTGGTCGTCCGTTCGCCATCGGGCGAAACGCGCAAGGTTCGCCTCTCCGCAAAAGCCTATCTCGGCATCGTTGCGGCGACGAATATGAAGCAGCGCACGCGCAAGCAGTTCGAATATTATCACGCCGACCGCCTGAACTTCGCGGTGCTCGGAACCCCGAACCGGCTGGAGTACGACCAGGGCTTCTTCGTCAAGAACGGCGACGGCGCTGCCGACATCAAGCCGATCGCCCATCTTTACAAATCACAGGTCTATCAACTCGCGGCCCATCTCGGCGTCCCGCAGGAAATCCGCTCCCGCCCGCCGACAACGGATACCTATTCCATGCCGCAGACGCAGGAAGAGTTCTATTTCGCGCTTCCTTACGACAAGATGGATATCTGCCTCTACGGTCTGGAACACGGCATGCCTGCAACCGAGATCGCCACGGCGACCGGGTTGACGGAGGACAATGTCCGTTTCGTCTGGACCGATATCGCCGCCAAGCGAAAGGTTGCGCACTATCTGCACCACGCCCCTATCCATTTCCATGAGGGCGCTCAGGCGAAATCCTGAGATTGTTCCAAGCGGCGCCGGCCTGGGCGATCAGGCCGGCGTATGAAACAAACCTCGATATGAATATGTAGCCGCCCGCCAGCAGAAGAGCTGTGAAAGCGGTATGCGGGCGGCAATTACATTTGTTAGTCAAGGCGTTAGGATTGGCAGTGCTTCGCCACCATTCAGTCCGCTGCGAATTCGCACGCCAACAGGGTCTTGTCGCCAAGTGCCGCACCTTCGCGCGCCACAATGGAGACTTTTCCCGGTCCAGCCAGACCTTCAGGCGGCTGCTGGTCCTGCGGAAGCTGCCGGGCATAACCCTTGCTCGATGTACCCATCAGGTCTGAGGTTTCCGGTTTCAAATCATATTTCGCTGCCAGAGCATCGGCACGCTGGCCCTTGATCAAAACACCGACTGCGCCATTGGCGAAGAAGACTTCGTCACTCTCAAACCCATCGCGGCCGATCTGGTTCGGAAGCTTATAGATAGCCGCGCCCAAAGACGATGTGTCGGCCTTTGCAAGTTTTTCGGCGGCATCATAAATTTCGGTCGCCGATGTCATCGAATAGGGCGGATTGCACAGGGCCGCATCATAGAATGCGGGATCGATTTCGGCAGCCGAAGCGCTACCGGCATGAAGCGCCGTAATGGCTACGGACATTACGACGGTGCCGCGAAGGAAAGGTGTGAATGCAAACATTGGCGTCCCTTGGAATTTGCCTGTCGTCCGTTTGAAGAGATTGCGTCAGGCTTTGCCATTCCTTGGAGCACCATAATTCACGCCCTGTCGATATACGCGAAGCGTTTTCCCCAGCTCGCCAGAACAAAACTCGTCATCCGACCGCAAAGAAAGCGTGGCGAAAGACGGCATTTCCATAGTGGGGATGAAAATGCTCTGTTGTTGCTAGCCCGGCCGATTCAATACAGTTTGGCCGGCTTCGTGTTTGACAATCCGCAGCATGGGCTGCCCGCCCATCTCGGCGGATTCAAACCGGGCAAGAAGGTCGAATGAGGTTACGGCTTCGCCCGCCTTGAAGCATTTTCCGTGGACGGCGAGATGTCCAAGCCCAAATACGGCAAGAAGAGCCTCCGTTTGGTTATCCGACGACGTGTCGAAGAGCAAATTCGCTTGGCCGAAATGCTCGAGACCGGTAGTCCAGGCTCTGGTCGCGCCGTCGTCAAAATAGAGTGTTGCCGAAAAATATTGAACATTGTCGCTTGTCACTACGATAACCTCATATTTCCGCTGCACTAGTCCGGCCGTTTTCACAGGCGGCGATAGCCCATCTAGTCGATTTTTGCGACAATATGATTTGCGCCGTCGTCAGAGCGATTATTCACTGATGGCTCAGAACGGTAACCGTTCGAGATGATCCCGATGCGCCCATGTCAACACGACACAGTTCGCCCGTACACGTCGACGATTGGCAAAAAACGGTCTGGTGGCTTTGCAGTCCCGCTTTATGCGGCAGCGCCAAGAAGTTCCGCCTGACGACGGATCGCAGTCTCGATCACATGCCACAGTGTTTCCGCAGCGGAGCGCATGCCGAGGATGGCAAGGCGGTCCGGCGCGCGCCGGATGACGAAAACGCTCATATGTTCCATGCCTGTGCGCGTGGCGGCCCCTTGCCCGAATACCGAGGGATCGAGGTTCACCAGCTTCTGCATGAGCGCGACAATCGGCGCCTCGCCTGCGTCGCTCTCGATTTCGAAGGCGACGAAGCCATCGGTCTGTTCAGTCACGGAACAGGAAGGGCAAAGGCTCGCGAGTTCTGCGGCGAAATCCGTTTCGGCCCGGTCTGCGGCCTCAATCAGCCATTGGCCCGGCCCCGTCCAAAAAGCTGAAACCGTGCCTTGCTGGACCCATTTTCCGGGACCCGGCAAGGTGAGGTCAAAAGGCACCGGTTCTTTGACGTTGCGGCGCAGGCTGAGCGATGCGAGGGCAAGCCCCGAATTTTCCTCAAGTCGCAGCGTGCCATGGTGGGCGCGCCGCGAAGTTTGCGCGCCGAGTGCGGTTGTCGGCTTCAAATCAGGCACGGAGTCTCTCTCCCTCAGGGTCGATGAAATGGGGCGAGACCACACGCAATTCGACCGACTGTCCCTGCAAGGGGTTGGCCGCGACGACGATCTCTCCGATACGGTTTGCACCATCGGCAAGGAAACCAAGACCGATGCTGAAACCGAGGTTGGGCGAATAGCAGGCGGATGTGATCCAGCCTTGATCGGTCTCGGTATTCTGGCTGGCGCCGCGGGTAAACAGATGTGAACCTGACACCACAGGGTCCGTTGCCGCAAGCGGCTGCAGGCCGACGAGCACCCGGCTTTCGCCGACAAGCCCTTCGCGGCGAGTCATGACGGTACCAATCGCGTCTTTCTTGGCCGAAACCATCCTGCCCATGCCCAGCATCTGCGCCGTCGTCTGGCCGTTCAACTCGTTTCCGGCAGCATGGCCTTTTTCGATACGCATGACACCAAGCGCTTCCGTCCCGTAGGCGGTGGCTCCAAGATCCGCACCGATCTCCATCAGCCGGGACATCAGGGCATTACCGTAACGGGCGGGGACTGCAATCTCGTAAGCAAGTTCCCCTGAAAACGAGATCCGGAACAGCCGTGCTCGCAATCCCGCGCAAACCGTCAGTTCGGCGCAGGCCATGAAGGGAAAGGCTGCGTTGGAAAGGTCGAAACCATCGACAATGCGTTCGATAAGGCGGCGGGCGTTCGGACCGGCGACTGCGAGCTGTGCCCAGGCATCCGTTGCCGAGATCAATTGCACATCCAATTCCGGCCACAGGCATTGGCGGGCGAATTCCATGTGACGATAGACCGGGCCGGCCTGGGCCGTGGTCGTGGTGACGATATAATGATCCTCACGCAGACGGGCACAGGTGCCGTCATCATAGGCGTGGCCGTCTTCCCGCAGCATCAGGCCGTAACGGACCATGCCGACCTTGAGGCTCTTCATTGCATTGCAGTAGAGACGGTCGAGAAATTCAGCCGCATCGGCGCCCTGAACATCCACCTTGCCAAGCGTCGTCACATCGCAGATGCCGACGCCCTTTCGGGTGGCCAGAACCTCGCGGTCGACGGATTGCCGCCAATGGGTCTCCCCGGCTTGAGGGAAATATTGGGCACGCATCCATTGACCGACTTCGACGAAAACGGCGCCATGCGCTTCAGCCCAGGCATGGCTGGGTGTCAGGCGGCGCGGACGGAAATGTGCGCCGGTGTCGCCGCCGCCGAGTACCGCCATCGAAACCGGCGTATAGGGAGGGCGAAAAATCGTCGTACCCGTATCCGGTATCGATTTGCCCGTCAGTTCGGACATGATTGCCAATGCGGTGGCATTCGATGTCTTGCCCTGGTCAGTTGCCATACCAAGCGTTGTCCAGCGCTTGAGATGCTCGATGGGCCGCATGTTTTCCTGATGGGCGAGCTTGATGTCCTTGACCGTGACGTCGTTCTGAAAATCGACCCAGGCGCGCCCTTTCCCCGGCACATGCCACAGGGGCTTGATGCCGATTTGCGTATCCTCGGCCTCCGGCAGGGCTGGCCTGGATGCGGCGATCCCCATTTGCTCCAGAGCCGTTATGGCAGCGGATGCACCGGAGATCAGCGCCGCCCCCGTGCTGCCTTTGCCGGCCGCGGCCCCTGAAACGAGCATATGCGAGGGTACGTCACCGGGCAGGAATGCCTGTAGCCCGTCATCCCATAACGGGCGACCGCGCTGGTGCGATGTAAGATGAACATTGGGGTTCCAGCCCCCGGAGATACCAAGCGCACCGCAATCGATGGTTTCGTCATAGCCATCCTTGCGGACATCGATGGAAACCAACCCCAGCCTGCCTTTGCTGCCGGTAACTGTCGCCCCCGCAATCAGGCGGTATTCCGCAAGCGCCCGCGCATCCGGGCGCGGATCGATGACTGCGGCGATCTCGACACCTTTCGCAGCCAGGTCGACAGCGGTCCGATGGCCGTCATCGTTATTGGTGAAGATTGCGACCCTGCCTGCCGGACTGACTGCCCAGCGATTGGCATAGGCACGCAGCGAACCGGCAAGCATGATCCCCGGCCGGTCGTTATTTTTAAACGGGATATGCCTCTCTGTCGCCCCGGCGGCAAGCACCGTGCGCTTTGCAGTGATGCGCCAGAGGGACTGGCGTACGCCCTTAGGTGCGGCAAGATGGTCGGAAACCCGCTCGACCGCACCGAATATGCCATGGTCGAATGAGCCGAAAACCGTGGTGCGGCGCATGACGCGCAGGTTCGGCAGGGTTGAAAACTCCGCCTCTAGCGTTCCGATCCAGTCGGTTGCAGGGGCGCCGTCGAGCAGGTGGCTCTCTGCAAGCAGGCGACCTCCGAGGCGATTGTCCTCGTCCGCCAGAATAACCTTGGCACCGGCACGCGCCGCGGTCAGGGCAGCAGCCAGACCGGCCGCTCCGGCGCCGATGACCAGCAGATCGCAGTGAAGGAACCCCTTGTCGTAACTGTCGGGGTCCGGTTTCATCGACAGGCTTCCAAGTCCCGCAGCCTTGCGAATGGCGGGCTCATAGAGCTTTTCCCAGAACGCCTTCGGCCACATGAACGTTTTGTAGTAAAAGCCTGCGGTCAGGAAATCGGCAAACAGATCATTGATCGCAAGGGCATCGAAAGACAGGGACGGCCAGCGGTTCTGGCTTTTCGCCTCCAACCCGTCGAACAGTTCGACCGTCGTGGCGCGGGTATTCGGCTCCAGCCGCGATCCCGTGCGCAATTCGACCAGCGCATTCGGCTCTTCTGAGCCGGCAGAGATCACGCCTCTGGGGCGATGATATTTGAAGCTGCGCCCCATCAGGCGGACATCGTTTGCCAGAAGTGCCGAGGCGAGCGTGTCGCCGGGATGCCCCTGATAATTCTTTCCATCGAAGGTGAAATGCAGCACCTTGCTGCGGTCGATCAAGCCGTCCTTCAGTCTCATGCTTCATCTGCCTTCTGACGGAGCGCCACCTCGTTTGCGAGTTCCGCTCCGAGGATTTCATGGGTGACGGTGTTTCGCGTGACCACGAGCCAGCTGCGATCACCCTGTTCGTGAAACCACAGTTCCCGATGCAGGCCGGCGGGATTGTCACGCAGATAGACATAATCGTTGAAGTCTTTCGCAGCGCTCTCGGCCATTCCGTCCGGTCGACGCAACAGGGCGGCATCGCCGAGATAGGTGAATTCCTGAGCGTCGCGCGGCCCGAGCAGTGGGTGAGGGATCAGCATTGTTCAAGCCTCAGTGAAGGTTCGGTTGGGCACCGGCGCCCTTTTCGTCGATGACATAGCCCTTTTCGAACCGGTCGAGCCGGTAGGCCTTGGCCGTATTATGCGGGGTATCCGTGGCCAGCAGGTGCGCGAATGCATAGCCGCTGGCCGGCGTCGCCTTGAAGCCGCCGTAACACCAGCCGGCATTGAGATAGAGGCCCTTCACAGGCGTGTGGTCGATGATCGGTGAACCGTCCATCGACATGTCCATGATGCCACCCCATATGCGCAGCAGGCGCGCCCGGCCGATCATCGGCATCAGCGCCATGCCGCCCTCGGCGACATCTTCGATGACGGGCAGATTGCCGCGCTGGGCATAGGAATTATAGCCGTCGATATCGCCACCGAAGACCAGGCCACCCTTGTCGGACTGGCTGACGTAGAAATGGCCTGCTCCGAAGGTTATGACGCCCGGTATGGTCGGCTTCAGCCCTTCCGAAACGAAGGCTTGCAGCACATGGCTTTCAATAGGCAGACGCATGCCCGCCATGGCCATGACGCGGCCGGTCGATCCCGCCACGGCGACGCCGACCTTTCCGGCACCGATGTAGCCACGGCTGGTTTCCACGCCCTTGATCGTTCCATCCTCGATGCGAAATCCCTGGACTTCGCAGTTCTGGATAAGATCGACCCCTGCCAGATCGGCGCCACGCGCGTAACCCCAGGCAACGCCATCGTGGCGGGCAGTTCCAGCGCGGCGCTGGTAAAGGCCGCCCTTGATCGGAAAGCGTGCATTGTCGAAATTGAGAAACGGGATCATAGCGCGGAGATCGTCTTGCGCCAGCAGTTGCGCGTCCGCACCGGCCAGCAGCATGGCGTTGCCGCGACGGCGGTAGGCATCGCGCTGCGCGTCGGTGTGGAACAGGTTCACAATGCCGCGCTGGCTTACCATCGCATTGAAATTGAATTCCTGTTCAAGCCCTTCCCAGAGTTTCATCGAAAACTCATAGAATGGCTCGTTTCCGGGCAGCAGATAGTTTGAGCGGATGATCGTGGTGTTGCGCCCGATGTTTCCTGATCCCAGCCAGCCTTTTTCCAGAACGGCGATCCGCGACTTGGAGAAGGTCTTGGCTAGATAATA
Source organism: Rhizobium sp. TBD182 (assembly GCF_001950375.1). Taxonomy (NCBI): domain Bacteria; kingdom Pseudomonadati; phylum Pseudomonadota; class Alphaproteobacteria; order Hyphomicrobiales; family Rhizobiaceae; genus Rhizobium; species Rhizobium sp. TBD182. The sequence goes on from NZ_BDLN01000008.1 coordinate 98,645, forward strand.
GGCCGTTGCAAGTCCATGACCGCCACCGCCAACAATGATGAAATCGTAATGAGGTTGCGGATCGGGGTTCCGCCACAGTGGGCGCCAGCCCTTGTGGCCGGTCAGGGCCTGTTTGAAAACCTGGAGAGCCGAATAGCGCAAATCTGTGTTCCTCGAAAACAGGGCGGTTGTCCAAGTTTATAGCGCGATACCGCACGATTTTTTTATCCGTGACGGACGCATTATTGTCCATTTTGGCCAAGTCGGCTAAGCTTGCCCTGGGGATTGTCTTGGAGCAGGTCATGCACGCCGAAGGGTCGATGTCGATCGGGTTCATACTCATTGAGGGTTATGCGCTGATGTCGTTGGCTGCGGCGGTTGAGCCGCTGCGCGCGGCCAATCACCTTGCCGGCAAAACGCTCTACCATTGCCGGTTTTATTCGGCGAATGGCGGGTTTGGCGCATCCACGTCAGGCGGAGGTTTTGATACCGCGCCCGTTTCGCGGGCTTTGTCTGAGAAGCTGGATCTGGTCTTCATCGTCGCGGGCGGAAATCCCATGCTCTATGAAGATCCGGCACTTGTGCGCAACCTGCGCACGCTCAACCAGCGGGGTGTCAAGCTCGGAGGCATTTCCGGCGGCGCGGCGATCCTTGCTAAATCCGGTCTGATGACGGGCAGACGTTTTACCGTTCACTGGACCCACATCGATCCGCTTAGTGAATATGCCAGCGATCTCCTGATCGAGCGTGCGCTCTACGTCATCGATCGCGATCGCTACACTTGCGCGGGCGGCGTTGCCGCCATTGACATGATGGGGGCTTTTATTGCGAAAGACCATGGTTCTGCCTTCGCGCGCGATGTCAGCGAATGGTTCATACATCCGCGTTTGAGAACGGCCGATGAGCCTCAGTTGGGCCGCGCCGGCCAACGTTTCAACGTCCACCACCCGGTACTCGAAGCTGCCATTGAACTCATGACGACCCATGTTGCGGATCCCCTGTCGCCGGAGCAGCTGGGCCAATTGTGCGGCAGCAGTATTCGCCAGCTCCACCGTCTGTTTTCCAGCCATTTCGACCAATCCATGATGTCTTTTTACCGTGGTCTTCGGCTGGCAAAGGCGGATGAGCTGCTGCAGCAGACCTCGCTTTCGATCGTTGACGTGGCCTTGCTGACGGGGTTCTCGACCGCTGCCCATTTCACCCGTTGCTACACCCAGAAATACGCCGTTCCGCCCAGCAGAAGGCGTCGTGCCGTGAGAGATTTCGAGCAGCCGTCCGATGGTACCTGACGCCCTACCGGAACAGCGTGCGGTTTTTGCGATGACACTTCGGCAAGGCCGTGCGTCATGCCTGACGTGAAAGGGCCGTTACGCGCTCCGCATCATGGATCAAGCCCATGATACCCTCGCTCATATCGGCATAGACGCCATTGTTTTCGACCACGCCTTTAACCCGATAGCGGTCCATGACAACAATGCGGTCGGCCAGTGCCACCATCTCCGGCATGTCACTGGTAATGACGAGAATGGCGGTGCCGCTGTCTGCAAGCTCGCGCAGCAGATCGTGCAGATAGGCCTTGGTCTTGATGTCGATGCCAACAGAAGGTTCGTCTACGATCAGCAGCTTCACGTCGGCGGCAAGCCACTTGGCGACGCTGATCTTCTGCTGGTTGCCGCCGGAAAGATTACCCACGGTCTGGCTCAGGCTCGGCGTCTTCACCTCAAGTTTCTGCAGGAAAGGGGTGACCGCCGCACGGATGCGGCTGTCGGAAAGCACGCCGAATGCGTTTGAGAGCTTGCGCCAGATGGGAACGCCCGCATTGGCGAGAACGGAATGCTGGAGAATGAGGCCGTCACCCTTGCGGTCCTCGCTGACGTAACCGACGCCGTATTCGTGGATGGCTTCGGCAACGGAGCGGATGCGGGCCGGGCGATCTTCGATCCGGACTTCGCCCTCCGTGACGGCGAATTTACCCATGATCGATTTTGCCAATTCGGTGCGCCCAGCGCCCACCAGCCCGTAAAGGCCGACGATTTCACCCTTGCGCACGGAAAGACTGACATCGCGATGGCCGATTGCGGTAGAAACACCTTTGAGTTCAAGCACCAGCGGATTGTGCTCGACCGCGCGTTTGCGCCAGCCACCGCCGCCTTCGGCACGGCCAATCATCAGGCGCACCAGGTCCTGGCGTCCGAGACCTTCCATCGACCGGCTTTCGCAGGCGTTTTCGCCATCCCTCAGCACCGTCACCCGGTCGCAAATGTCGAGAACCTCCTCCAACTTGTGGCTGACGAAGACCAGGCTTGCGCCATCATCGCGCAGGCGGCGCAGAATGCGGAAGAGGTTGTCCGTTTCGCTCGGGGTCAGCGATGTCGTGGGTTCGTCGAGCAAAAGAACCCGGCTTTGCAGGGAAAGCGCCTTCGCAATTTCCACGAGCTGCATTTGCGCAACGGAAAGCTCGGATACCGGCATCGCCGGATCGACTTCCAGATTGAGAGCCTGCAGCCAGCGGCGTGCGTCGCGGTTCAGCGCGGCGTAGTCGATGGGTTTGAGATAGTGCGCCCCAAGCTTTTCCATGTGGATATTCTCGGCAATCGAGAAGCGCGGGATGAGGTTGCGTTCCTGATGGACGACACCGATGCCGCGGGCAATGGCCTCGCGCGGGTTGCCGAAGCGTACTTCCTGCCCATCGACAAGGATTTGGCCACTGCTCTGATGGTGGACGCCGGTAATGACCTTGATCAACGTCGATTTGCCGGCGCCGTTCTCACCTAGCAACGCGTGGATCGATCCCGGCTCCAGCGAAAGATTGACGCCCTTGAGCGCCCGGACGCCGGGAAACACTTTTTCGATGTTGCGCGCCTGAAAAACAGGTTGCTTGTCCATGATGTCAGGCCTTTCCTGTCTTTTTGCCGAGATGCGTTTCGCGCAGGCGGTTGATGCCAACGGCGGCGAGGATCATTGCGCCGAGCACCACCTGCACGAGGAACGGATCGATGGAGAACAGCACGAGTGCCTGCGTGATGATGGCGACGATGACGACGCCGAGCAGGGTCGCCCCGACGCTGACATGCCCGCCAGCCAGTACCGCACCGCCGATAACGGGTGCGGCAAAGGACAGGATGAGCCAGTCGTCACCAATGGAAGGCTGGCCGATCTGCAGGCGGGATACGAGCAGAATGCCGGCGACCGACGCCAGAAGGCCGGAAATGCCGTGCGCCACGATCATTGTCGTGCGGATCGAAATGCCGGAAAGCTCTGCCGCATGGCTGTTGCCGCCAATGGCAAGGATGAAGCGACCTATCGGCTGGCGGCGCAGCATGAACCACAGCGCGAATGCGATGATGATGGTGGGTGCTGCGAGCCACGGAACCGGGCCAACGAGCAGTGCCGAGCCGAAGGCTTTCACCTGTCCCGGCACGCCGTAGAACGGCTCCGCCCGGGTGATGCCAAGGTTGATACCCTTGTAGATCGACAGGGTCGCCAGTGTGATGACGAAGGCGGAAATGCCGGTGATGGCAATCAGCAGACCGTTGAGCATGCCGCAGACAACACCGATCAGTACCGTAGCAATGGCGGCCATCGGTGCCGAAAGCCCCCAGACCTGCATCAGTCCCGCAAAGGAGATTGCGGCCAGTCCGCCGATTGCGCCCACGGACAGGTTCATCTGGCCAATGGCAATGATGATCATCTGGGAAAAGGCGATGAGCGCATTGACCGCGATTGCAAGAAGGAGAATCTGGATGTTGAAGGAAGAGAGGAAGTTGGGGCTGAAGCCGCGGATAAGCGCGATTGCCAGCACCGTGACCAATAGGGGGCCGAACCAGTCGGTTCTGGCAAGGCGTAGAAGGGTGTTGTCGGTCTTCATCGTCCAGTCCTTAAGCCAGGTTGCGTCGGGCGAGATAGCTTCGCCGCGCCTTGTCCATCAAAACCGCGAGCAACAGCAGCAGGCCGAGAAATGTCTGGACCCAGAATTCACCGAGCTGAAGCAGCAGCAGGCCGCTGGTGAGCATGGTGACCAAAAGCGCGCCAAGACAGGTGCCGAGCACCGAAACCTTGCCGCCCTGCAAAAGCGTGCCACCGAGAACCGGGCCGAGAAAAGCTGGCAGAAGCCAGTCCTGCCCAAGCTGGCCTGCCATGGAAGGAATGGCGGCCCCCGTGCGCGTCACCAGCATCAGGGCGGCAAGTGCCGCAAGCAGGCCCGACAGCATGTGACAGGCAATGAAGATACGGTCGACCCGAATGCCGGAAAGTTCCGCCGCTTCCGGGCGTGCGCCTGCCGCCAGCATTTCGCGGCCAAGAACGGTGCGTCGGTAGAGAAAGGACAGGGCAAGCGCCGTTGCGAGCGTGACGAGAAGCAGCGGCGAGAAATAGGTCGTGAGCTTCATTTTTCCGAAGGCTGCGAAGATCGGCGGTAGGCCACGGTAGGCCTCGGCGCGCGTCAGGAAGATCATCACGCCGAAAAAGATGCTCATGGTGGCAAGCGTGATGATGAAGCTGTGCAGCCCCGTGCGGATGACGGTCCAGCCATTGACGAAACCGAGCGCCGCGCCGGTGGCGAGACCGCCAATGAGGGCGAGCGGCCACGGCACGCCAAGCACCTCGATCAGATAACCACAGGCCATGGCCGCCGAGACACCGATCGCTCCAACGGCAAGATTGAGGCCGCCGGTCACGATCACCGCCATCATCGACAGGCCGATCATGATGTTGATCGCGGCACTGCGACCAAGCGTGAACAGATTGAAAGGCGAAAGGAAGCCGCTGGCCGCGACGCCAAAAATGACGGCGAAGACGACGATCAGCAGAATGAGGCCGAATTCATTGGTCAGAAAAAAGCGGCCTTGCGAAAGGCTGGACCCCATTCGTCTGTCGCCCTCCTGCGAGCCCTTTGTGAGCAAAGTATCGTTCACGGTCATGAAACTGTCCCGGTATTGGTTCGCCCGAAGCGCCTGCGCGGGTCGCCTGGTCATTGCGCTGCCGCCTGAAAGAATATTTTCTGGCGGGGCAGATTGCCGGGCGCGGTCGTTTGCCGCCCGGCAATTGCTCGAGGCATGATTAGTTGCAGCTCAGATAGGTCGTATCGAAGTTGGTGAGCAGCTTTTTGGTCTCGGCGCGCATGGCATCGATGTAGTTGTCCACCTTGGCGGCATCGACATAGGCGGTGCTGGAATCGATGAACTTGGTCGTCAGCGCATTGGATTTGAACGGCGCATCTTCCTTCACCTTGCAGCCGGCCTGAAGTTTGCTCAGTGCAAACGCGCCGATATAACCCTGGCCATAGGGGTTCTGAAGCATCGTGCCGTCGACGAAACCGTCCTTGATCGCTTTCAGCACGACTTCGTCGTGGTCGATGCCGACCATGTGGATGCGCTTGTCGCCGATCTTGCGCAGTGCGTTGGAGGCAACGACCGCAGGAACCCAGGCTGTGGTCACGATGCCGTCCACTTCGGAAGCGTGGGCGGCTAGGTAGGCGCTGATCTTTTCTTCCGCCGGTTCCGGCGCGTCGATATCGGCGATGACCTGAACGACCTCGGCGCCGGCTTCGTCAGCTGCCTTTTTCACGGCATCGATACGAAGCTGGGTGTTGGGGTCCACAAGGAAGCCGGTGAAATGGGCGATGCGTTTTTTGCCCGTTCCCATCGCCTTGATCAGCTCCTTGGTGCCGAGATAAGCGGAATTACCGGTGTCGGTACCAAGGCAGAAGGCGGCGGGCGAGGGGTCCTTGAAGCATCCGGCGCCAGCAATCACATTCGCGCCGTTGCCGGTCAGTTCCTCTGCTGTCGAGACCGCGCCGACGGGATCGCCTGGGAAAATCAGGAAGCCGTTATAACCCTGGCTCAGAAGGCTTTCGAGAAGCTGGTTCTGCTGTGCCAGTTCCCACTTTTGCGGCACCTTATAGTCGGCGCCAGCCAGGCCGAAGTCCTTGGCCGCGTCCTTGCCGGCCTGTTCCCAGGCGGCGAAATAAGGGTGCGGACCGCCCGGAACGAGGGCGATCTTGCTGGCGTCCGCCGCCTGCGCGACACCGCACGCTCCCGCGCCGATGATTGCGGCAGCGACGAGGCTGCGCATGAAATACGTCATGTTTTTCTCCTCCATGAAACGGCCTGCTCCTTAAAAAAAGCGACTGGAACCTCCCTTAATCGCTCTTTCTCCCAACAGCCGGCTTGCGTAAGCACCATGGACACTAGTATACTTGTATCCAAGTAGCAACGAGATTTTCACGACCGCCTTTTGAAGGGGAGCGTTCATGACGAAAAACACCAATGCCGGTTTCACTGGGCGCGGCGCTCATCAAGAGGCCCCCGGCTCCGGAATCGAAAGCGTGGAGCTTGTGGTCAATCGTTATGGCTCGGTTGCCGATCAGGTTCATGCGGCGTTGCGTCAGGCGATCGTCGAGGTCCGCCTAGCGCCCGGTGCGCCCATCAGTGAAAACTCGATCTGCCGTCAGTTTTCGGTGTCGCGCACCCCGGTGCGTGCCGCGATCCAGCGCCTGTCGGAAGAGGGTCTTGTGGACGTCTATCCGCAACTCGGCAGCTTTGTTGCGCCGATCAGGCTTGGCGAAATTCAGGACAGCCATTTTATCCGCCGTTCACTCGAAGTGGCTTTGCTGCGCGAAGTCGCGCCGAAGTGGACGAAAGAAATGAGCCGTACGATGCGCGACGTCATCGCCGAGCAGGAAAGAGTGATTGCCGCCAACGACGCATCCGGTTTCTTTCATGCCGACGAGGCGTTTCACCGCCTGCTCGGCACGTTTTCCGGTCGCGAAGGTGTCTGGCAGGCGATCCTTGCTGCCAAGGTGACCCTGTCGCGGTTCCATCGTTATTGGGCAAAGCCGGAACGATTGCCCGCCGTCATCGAAGAGCATCTGGCAGTCGTGGATGCTCTCGACCGTGGCGATGCCGAAGGTGCGGAAAAGGCGCTGGTGACGCATCTGGATATGGTTTTCGTGATCTACGAACAGTTGCCTGAAGAAGAGCGGAAGCATTTATCCATTTGATAGTGGACGTGGAGGAGACAGAATGGAACTGAAACACAAGACGGCGCTCGTGACAGGCGCTTGTGGCGGCATCGGCCGTGCCGTGGTTGCGGCGCTGGTCGCGCAAGGGGCGAGGGTAATCGCCTTCGATCGCGACATCGAAGCTGTTGCGGCGCTTGCGGAGGGGTTTGGCGGTGCTTGTGATCCCGTCGCCGTCGATCTCGGCGATGCGACGGCGCTGCAGGCCGTCATGAAAGATGTCGCCAACCGTTTCGAGGTCATAGACATTCTCGTCAACAATGCCGGTGTGCTGTCGCCGCACAAGCTGGGAGCGACCACGCTTGATGACTGGCACAGGCTGATGGCCGTCAATCTCGATGCCGCCCTGCTGCTGACGCAGGCCGTCGTTCCCGCCATGAAGGAAAACCGCTGGGGGCGGCTGATCAACATCTCGTCCTATGCCTGGAAGTCCGGTGGCCTGACGGCGGGCACGGCCTATTCGGTCTCGAAATCGGCGCTGGTGGGCCTCACTTACTCGTCCGCTCGCGAACTTGCCCCTTTCGGCGTCACCGCCAATGCAGTCGCGCCGGCCTATGTGGTTTCGCCGATGATCATGGAGCAACTGTCAGAGGAAGACCGCCAGCGCCAGCTTGCGGCCATTCCCGTCGGGCGGTTCTGCCAGCCGGAAGAGGTGGCCCATACCGTAGGTTTCCTCGCTTCGCCGCTGTCCGGCTTCATGACCGGCACTGTCGTTGACATGAATGGCGGCCTGCAATTCGGCTGAGATACGGAGATAAATGACCATGACAGAACGCCTCTCGTCCCTTGCGTTGCCGCATCTGCCAAACGACGTCCTTTTGCCCGCCTATGACCGCAAAGCGGTGACACCGGGTATCGTGCATCTCGGCGTTGGCGCTTTTCACCGCGCCCATCAGGCCGTCTTCATCGATGATTGCCTGGCGCGGGGCGAAAGCGGCTGGGGCATTGTCGCTACCTCGCTGCGCAGCCCCGATACTCGCGATGCCATCGCGCCGCAGGACAATCTCTATACATTCTGCCTGCGTGACGGTGAAAACGAAACGCTGCGGATTGTCGGTTCAATCCTCGAGACCATCGTTGCTCCTGAAGATCCGGAGCGGCTGCTGCAAGCCATGACTGATCCGCGGGTCAGAATCGTCACTTTGACGGTCACGGAAAAGGGTTACCTCGCCGATTTGTCGGCGGGCACGCTTCTTCGTGACCATCCCGATGTCGTTCATGATCTGGCGCATCCGCAAAAGCCGCGCTCCGCGCTCGGTTTTCTGCTGGAAGCGACAAGACGCCGGCGGGCCGCCGGGGCTGTGCCGCTGACTTTGCTCTCCTGCGACAATCTTCCGTCCAACGGTCGCATCCTGCACCGTCTTCTGGTGGAGATGGCTGGTCTCACCGATAATGATCTCGCTGCCTTCATCGCGGAAAATCTCTCCTGCCCCTGCGTCATGGTGGACCGCATCGTGCCCGCCACCACCGCAACTGACCGCGAGCGTGTGACGGCGCGTCTCGGCTGCGAGGATGCCTGGCCGGTAATTGCGGAACCCTACTTCCGCTGGGTAATCGAGGATCGCTTTCCGCACGGTCGCCCCGGCATCGAGCTGTCAGGTGCCGAAATCGTTGATGAGGTCGAGCCGTATGAGCATATGAAGCTCAGGATGCTGAACGGCGCTCACACCGCCATGGCCGCAATCGGCCAATGCAGCGGGCTTGAGACGATCGCCGATATCTATGCCGATGTGCGTGTACGCGGTTACGTCGACCGTTACTGGCGGGAGGTTGGTTCGACATTGAGCCCGGCCGTCAGCGGACCGGACTATGTTGCCGGTCTGCGCCAGCGTTTCGCCAACCCCGCCCTTCGTCATCGCGCCGCCCAGATCGCCTCTGACGCTTCACAGAAAGTGCCGCAACGCATTCTCGCGCCGCTTGCGGAGCTGCGTGCCGCAGGCGCGCCGAATAAGGCCGCTCTTTTTGCGGTTGCGATGTGGATACGGTCCTGCGCAGCGCTGAACGAGCGGGGAGAGGCAATTGTCATGGCCGATCCGGCATTTTCCGAATGGAGTGCACCCACCGGCAACGGCGAGGAGCAGGACGCGGTCATCGACCGGTTTTTAACATTCCGTCGCGTCTTCGGGCCTGAATGGCAGGCGGATGAGGCATTCGTAACGGCGCTTCGGGCGGCCTATCGCGACATCGTCCAATACGGCGCGCTCGGCGCCATCGAACGGCATTTTTCGGAGGAGTAGAATATGAAGGAAACCTGGCGCTGGTTCGGTGAATCGGACCCCATCACCTTGCAGCATGTGCGGCAGACCGGCGCCAGCGGCGTTGTAACGGCGCTGCACCAGATCCCCGACGGCACGGCGTGGCCGGTCGAAGAGATCGCCAAACGCAAGGCGATGATCGAGGCGGCCGGCCTGGAATGGAGTGTCTGCGAATCCATTCCGATGGAACAGTCCATCAAGCGCGGCGATGCCGATGCGCCGAAGGCGATTGCGCGCTGGAAAGATACGCTATCCCGTCTCGGTCACGCGGGCGTTCCCGTCGTCTGCTACAATTTCATGCCGGTGGTGGACTGGACACGCACGAACCTGCGCTGGCAGGCACGCAATACCGGCTTGGCGCTGCGCTTCGAAATGGCGGATTTCGTCGCCTATGACGTCTTCATCCTGAAGCGTGTTCGTGCTGCTGAAAATTACGATCCTGCGCTCGTGGCGCGAGCCGAAAAGCGTTTTGCGCAAATGAGCGAAGATGACCAGTCGATTCTCGAGCGTAACATCATCGCCGGCCTGCCGGGCGGCGCCCTGGTGCAGACGCGCGAATCCATCGCCGCTCTGATTGCTTCGTTCGATGGCATCGACAGCGCGACCATGCAGGGCAATCTTCTGGCCTTTCTGAGAGAGGTCGTGCCGGTGGCGGAAGAGGTGGGCGTGCATCTCGGCATCCACCCTGATGATCCACCGTTCTCCCTGTTCGGCCTGCCGCGCGTTGTCTCGACACCTGCAGATATTCGCGCCATCCTCTCGGCCGTTGAAAGCCCGAACAATGGCATTACCCTTTGTACCGGCTCCTACGGCGCCCGCAGCGACAATGATCTTGTGGCGATGGCACGGGAGTTCGCGTCTCGCATCAATTTCGCCCATCTTCGGAATGTGACCGTTGAAGCGGATGGTTCCTTCTTTGAGGACGATCATCTGGATGGCGGAACGGACATGATTGGAGTCATCGAGGCATTGTTGCGCGAGGAGCGGGCCGCCGCCAAGGCTGGCCGCCGCACCAATATTCCAATGCGGCCTGACCACGGCCATCTGCTGGGTGATGACATCACCAAAAAGACCAATCCCGGATATTCCTACATTGGCCGCATGAAGGGGCTCGGCGAACTCCGCGGCGTCATCCGCACCATTGAGCGCCAGCTTCGCCGCGAGGAGGGTACCGCATGAAAACCCGCAAACTTGGTCGCACGGCGCTGTCGCTGAGCGAGCTTTCCTTCGGCGCGGCCGGTATCGGTAATCTCTATCGCAGCGTCAGCCGCGAAGATGCGATGGAGACGCTGCAAGCCGCCTGGGACGCCGGCATCCGCTATTTCGATACCGCACCCTATTACGGGCAGGGCCTTTCCGAACGCCGCCTCGGGGATTTTCTTCAGGGGAAACCACGCGACGAATTCGTGCTGTCCACCAAGGTCGGGCGGATCCTGAAACCGGCTGAAGCGGGCGTGACACCGGATTACGGTTTTGTCGATGCACTGCCTTTCGTGGTGGAATACGACTACAGCTATGATGGCATCATGCGCTCGCATGAGCAAAGCCTCGCCCGGCTTGGTCTCGGTTCAGTGGATATTCTCTATGTCCACGATCTGGAGGAGACCACGCTTGGGGAAGAGGCCTATCGCCATCATTTCAGGATATTCACCGAAAGCGGCATCGAGGCCCTGCACGAGTTGAAGGCGACAGGCCGGATCGGCGCGTTCGGTCTTGGCGTGAATGAGGTTCCGGCTTGTCTGAACCTCATGGAGATAGACGAGATCGACTGCATTCTTCTGGCGGGTCGTTATACGCTGCTCGACCGGTCGGCTGCAGCAAAGCTGCTGGGGCGTTGTGCGGAAACCGGCACCTCGCTCGTCATCGGCGGCGTCTTCAACTCTGGCATTCTTGCGACGGGCGCAAGGCCGGGTGCGACTTTCAACTATAGTGAAGCAGCAGCAGATGTCATGGAGCGGGTGCGCGCCATGGAGCTCCACGCTGCCGGGCACGAGGTTGCACTTGCGGCCGCTGCCCTGCATTTTCCGCTGCAAAATGCCGATGTCGCAAGTGTCCTGATCGGCACCGCAAAACCGGACAGCCTTTTGCGCAACCTGTCTATTTTCGAAACGGCCGTGCCGGACGCCGCCTGGGCGGGTTTCGACGCGCTCGCCCTCGAAAATTGACCGCAACGACAGGGAGGAGGACGCCATGGATCTGATCGATACTCACCAACATCTGATCTTGCGAGGCAAGCTCGGTTATGCCTGGACACGAGGGGAGCCCAGCCTTGCGGGAAGCTTCACCCAGGCTGATTACGCAGCGCTTGTCGAGGGATGTGGCGTAGTGGGTACGATCTTCATGGAAAGCGGGGTGGATGACGGCGACTATCAGGCTGAGGCTCGCCTCATCGCCAGCATGATCGGCGAGGGTGGCTTGCCGATGTTCGGCCAGATCGCCAGTTGCCGACCGGAAACGGATAATGGTTTCGAAGCTTGGCTGGAGGAGTGCCGCCACCTCAACGTGGTCGGTTTCCGGCGCATTCTCCACGTTATGCCCGACGACCTCAGCCGCGAGGAAAATTACCGACGAAACGTGCGCACGATTGGAAAGGCCGGATGGCCGGTCGATCTGTGTTTTCATTCCCGCCAGCTTGCCATTGCCGCCGAACTTGTCGGGGCCTGCCCCGATGTGCGCTTCATGCTCGACCATTGCGGCACGCCGGACATTGCCGCAAACGATTTTCGGGAGTGGAGCGGGCGTATGGCCGACTTGGCGACGCTGCCCAATCTCTTCGTCAAACTCTCCGGCATCACCGCCTATTGTGCACCGGGATGCGCGACGCTGGAAAGCGTGACACCCTATGTGGAAACCGTGCTCAACCTGTTCGGACCTGAGAGAATGGTCTGGGGCGGCGACTGGCCGGTGGTCGATCTCGGCTCGGGTCTACCGGAATGGATCGGTATGACGAGTGAGCTTCTTTCGACGCTCTCGCCCGACGAGCAGGCATCGATCGGCCACCGCAATGCCAGACTGTTTTATTTGGCGACATAGCGTGCAGCTTTTCATGCCGATTGTGCATTGCGTCGGCCGGATATGCCAAGAAGCGCGCCGGCGCGCGCTTCATACGTCTGTGCTTTACTCGGCTGGCTGCACTGCGGTTGTCGTCGCAGAGCGGTTGGTCTCTCCAGAAAGGCTGCGCTGACCGAGGCTGATAATGGTGACTGTCGACAGGGTGGCGGCAATCGATACCCAGAAGCCGTTGCTCGGGCCGAAATTATCGATCACCCAGCCGGAAATAAAGGCGCCGAGCGCCATGCCGATACCGATGCCGGTCATCACCCAGGTCACGCCTTCCGTCAGCATCGATTCCGGGACGCGGCGCTCGATCAGGCCAAATGCCGTGATGAAGATGGGAGAGATTGCAACGCCGCTGAGGAATACGGCGAAGGCAAGCAGGGAAACTGTCGTGCTTGCAAAGAGGAGCGGCAGCGCGGTGAGCGCAAGGACGCTGACGGCGATCAGCAATTGCCGTTGCAGCGGCATTTTGGGGTTGATCGCGCCCAGAAGCAGGCCGACGACAAACGAACCGATGGCATAGACGCCGATGACGAGGCTGGCAGCTTCCGGTTGACCGAGTTCTTTGGTGATGGCAACTGCACTGACCTCGGCTGTGGCGAAAGTCGAGCCTACGAAGATCAGGGCGACCGTGATGATCTGGACCGAACGCAGCCGGATAGCCGAATGTTGCCTGCTGCCACTTTCAACCGCGCGTACCTTGGGTTCGGTCGATCGTTGCAGCAGAAAGGCAAAGGTACCGAGTGCCAGCGAGGCGGTGCTGATCATCATACCTGCTTCCGGAAAGAGTGAGACCGCGAGACCAACGGAGAGCGAGGCGCCGGCTATGTAGACAAGTTCGTCGGCGGCGGATTCAAATGCAAACGCAGTGTTCAGCTCAGGCCGGTCACGGAAGATTTCCGTCCAGCGGGCGCGCATCATCGCGGGAATACTCGGCATGGCCGCGGCGAGGAAGGCCGAAAGAAAGAGCGTCCAGGCAGGCCATCTCTGGTTGGTCGCGATAATCAGGATAGCAAAGGCGATGACCGATATGATGGTGGCCGGGACAAGGACGCTGCTCTGGCCCTTGCGGTCCACCAATCGGGAAATCTGCGGCGCGACCGCGGCATTGGTCAGCGCGAAGGTTGCCGAGACCGCACCGGCAAGCCAATATTCACCATGGGTCTGGGAAAGCATGGCGACGATGCCGATCGGTGCCATCGCAATCGGAAGACGGGCAAAGAAGCCTGCGGCGGAAAAGCCTTTGGCGCCCGGAGCCCGGAAAATTTCTCTATATGGATTAGACATCGGGATGCACCTTGTTTAGGGAGTATCCACCACAAACATACGTGGCGTATGCAAATGAAATAATTGCATACGTCGCGTATGTCAACTAGTATACGCGACGTATGTAGAATTCGGAGAAAAAATGCGCAAACCTCGCAGTGAAATGATTGCCGAGACGCGGGCGAAGCTTCTGGTCGCTGGCCGCAAGGCATTTGGCAGCATCGGCTATGCCGAAGCTTCGATGGACGACTTCACTGCCGAAGCAGGGCTGACCCGCGGCGCGCTCTATCACCATTTTGGCGACAAGAAAGGCCTGCTGCTGGCGGTTGTGGGTGAGATCGACGCCGAGATGACGAAAAGGCTCTGTGACATCTCGTCTAGGGCCGCGACGCGTTGGGAGGGTTTTGTCGAGGAAAATGTCGGTTACATTCTCATGGCTCTGGAGCCGGAAATCCAGCGGATCATGTTCCGTGATGGACCGGCCGTTCTCGGCGACCCTTCACGCTGGCCAAATGCCAATGGTTGTATCTCGGCCGTTGCGCGAAGTCTCGATGCACTGAAGCAGGAAGGGACGATCGTCGACATTGATCCGGAGGCCTGTGCGCGTTTCATCAATGCGGCGAGCAGCAGTGCAGCCCAGTGGATCGCGAATTCCGACGACCCCGAAACGACCTCGAAACGCGCCGTCGACAGTTTCCGCACCTTTCTGGAAGGGCTGAGGATCACACGCTGATCCGCTTGTCGCCGGTTCTGCGTACACATCAGGGTCAATCTCGTTCCGGCTGAGTGGGTAACCCCGAGCAGGCGATATTCCCTGAAGCGCGCTGAGCGAATCGTGCTGTCTCTCTCCCCCGTAGACTCGTTAACGCGCCAGGGATGATAAGAAATTGCGGGCTCATCGATACAGTTTTTCCTCCTTGAAGAAAAACCGGCCGATCCGGCTGATTTCTGTTTACTTTTGTCGAAATTGCAACGCATCACGCTGTTTGAATTCGCTGTAAGGCCTTTCGCAAACTACGGAGGATGAGATGAAAGCACTGGTGCTGGAAGAAAAAGGAAAGCTCTCGCTCAGGGAGTTCGACATTCCCGGCAAGCTCGGACCCAAGGATGTGCGCATCCGTACCCATACCGTCGGGATTTGCGGCTCGGACGTCCATTATTACACCCATGGCAAAATCGGCCATTTCGTTGTGCATGCGCCGATGGTGCTGGGCCATGAAGCTTCCGGAACGGTAATCGAGACCGGTGCCGAGGTTGCGCATCTGAAGCCGGGTGATCGCGTCTGCATGGAGCCGGGCATTCCCGATCCGACCTCGCGCGCATCCAAACTTGGCATTTACAATGTTGATCCGGCGGTCAGCTTCTGGGCAACGCCACCCGTTCACGGTTGCCTGACACCGGAAGTCATTCATCCCGCCGCCTTTACATACAAGTTGCCCGACAACGTTTCCTTTGCCGAAGGCGCCATGGTGGAACCCTTCGCCATCGGCATGCAGGCAGCGCTCAGGGCGCGTATTCAGCCCGGCGATGTTGCCATCGTGACGGGCGCCGGTCCGATCGGCATGATGGTTGCGCTGGCGGCGCTAGCCGGCGGTTGCGCAAAGGTGATCGTTGCCGATCTTGCCCAGCCGAAGCTGGATATCATCGCAGCCTATGACGGCATCGAGACCGTCAACATCCGCGAACGTGACCTGTCGCAGGCCGTGGCTGATGCGACGGATGGCTGGGGTTGCGATGTCGTTTTCGAATGCTCTGGCGCTGCACCCGCCGTGCTCGGTATGGCGAAACTCGCACGTCCCGGCGGCGCCATCGTCCTCGTCGGTATGCCGGTCGATCCGGTGCCGGTCGATATCGTCGGCTTGCAGGCAAAAGAGCTGCGGGTAGAGACGGTTTTCCGCTACGCCAATGTGTATGACCGTGCGGTCGCTCTCATCGCGTCCGGCAAGGTCGATCTGAAGCCGCTGATCTCCGCGACCATTCCCTTCGAAGACAGCATTGCCGGTTTTGATCGTGCGGTGGAGGCAAGGGAAACGGACGTGAAGCTGCAAATTCTGATGCCGCAATAATCCCTTCCGGCAAGCCGCCTGCCGATGCAGGGGCGTCAAAAACCCTTCGGAAAAGTATAAGCTCGACCTGCCGGTGATCGGCGGGTCGAGCTTCAAAAAATCATCACATCGATCTTTAAGATGCGCATTTTCTGGGCGTATGGCGTGCAACTGCGCGAAAAAATGGGCGCAACCGCTGGCTTAGTTGTCGGCGGATGCACGGCACTCTTCAATTTCTGACAAAAAACAGTCAAAAAAGTATCGGTAATTTCCCCGGTATGATGTGGAAGTAAATGTGCCGCAGGCCATATGCTCCCCATCAACGCCTGGGACGAGCCATAAAGAGGAATGGCTTTGCTCCGCGAATACGGCGGACGTGACCGATGGGAGGAAACATCGATGCAGCCCGATCTGGAACTGGTACATATCCGCAAGGGCGAATCCTTCGCCGCCTGGCGGCATGGCTATCCGTTCCGCACCGTGCGCTGGCATTACCATCCCGAATATGAAATTCATCTGGTCGTGGCGACGTCAGGCACGTTCTACATTGGCGATTTCGTCGGTCGCTTCGGCCCGGGCCAGCTAATCATGACTGGCCCAAATCTCCCTCAAAACTGGATCAGCGAGATCGAGCCGGACGAGATCGTTCCCACGCGCTCTCTCGTCATCCAGTTTCCGGAAGCTTTTATCGAGGATGCCTGCGCTTCCATGTCCGAGATGGAGGTAGTTCGCGCCCTTCTGGACCGCAGCCGCCGCGGCATTCTGTTCGACGATGAGACCAGCGATCGCGTTCGCCCGCTGATACTGCGTTTGATCGAGGCGCAGGGGTTGAAGCGTCTTGCGATTTTTTGGGAAATTCTCGATCTGCTGGTCAATGCGCCGGCGCCCGAGGTGCTGGCGAGCCTGAGCTACGAGCTGGACCTGACGGGCATCGGCGATAGCGGCATCAACCGCGCCTTGTCGCATCTGCGCCAGCACCTGACCGAACAGGTCGAGGAAATCGATCTGGCCGACATGGTTGGCCAGAGCCAGAGTGCCTTCTCCCGTGCCTTCAAGCGACATACGGGAACGACTTTGGTGCGCTATCGCAATCAGCTGCGCATCGATCTGGCCTGCCAGATGCTTCTGGTGGATCAGGACGTGAAGGTGGCGGAAGTCTGCTACGACGTGGGCTTTTCAAACCTTTCGAATTTCAACAGGCATTTCCTGAAGCTGAAGGGAATGTCGCCATCGAGGTTTCGTACGGTATTCGCGGCCCAGAAGGCAGCGGTCATGGCGGATTAAACCAAGATACATCGCGATTTTTCACCAATTCGGGCAGAGGACTGTCCGGAAACGGGCTCTTATTGCCCAGATTTTCCAAACGGGAGGAAGTTACTATGAGAATGAAATCCAAGTTCCTGATGGCATCGGCCGCACTTGCAATGATGGCCGCTCCGGCATTGGCACAGGACAAGCTGAAAATCGGCATGACGTTCCAGGAACTGAACAACCCCTATTTCGTCTCCATGCAGGAAGCGCTGAAGGAAGCCGCGGCAAGCATCGGCGCTGATGTTGTCGTCACCGACGCCGGCCACGATGTGGCAAAGCAGATTTCCGACGTGGAAGACATGCTGCAGCAGAAGATCGACATCCTGCTTCTGAACCCGACCGACAGCGCCGGCATCGAAGCCGCCGTGCACGCTGCCAAAGCTGCCGGCGTGATTGTCGTTGCTGTCGACGCCAACGCAAACGGCCCGGTCGACACCTTCGTCGGCTCGAAGAACCGTGACGCAGGCTACAAGTCTTGCAAGCATCTCGGTGATGCGCTCGGCGGCAAGGGTGAAGTTGCAATCCTCGACGGTATCCCGGTCGTGCCGATCCTGCAGCGCGTCGAAGGCTGCAAGGCAGCGCTTGCCGAATTTGCCGACATCAAGCTTGTCGACACGCAGAATGGTCGTCAGGACCGCTCCGTTGCGCTCGGCGTCGTTGAAAACATGATCCAGTCCCGTCCGAACCTCGCCGGTATCTTCTCGGTGAATGATGGCGGCGCAATGGGTGCACTCGCTGCGATCCAGGGCTCCGGCAAGGACATCAAGCTGACCTCGGTTGATGGTGCTCCCGAAGCTGTGAAGGCAATTGCCGACGGCGGCCCTTTCATCGAAACGACTGCGCAGTTCCCGCGTGACCAGGTGCGCGTTGGCCTTGCCATGGCGCTTGCCCAGAAGTGGGGCGCCCGCGTCGTTCCGAAGGAAGTACCGATCGACGTCATGGTCGTTGACAGCAAGAACGCCGGCGACTTCAGCTGGTAAGAATTCCTCCCCAGGTTCCGTCCCCGCCTCGTGTGGGGGCGGGACATGTCCCGACCATCGAGGAGGGTAAAATGCTGGAACTGAATGGAATAAGAAAAAGCTTCGGCAAGATCGAGGTCCTGCGCGGCGTTGACCTGCAGGCGCGCGCCGGCGAGGTGCATGCGCTTCTGGGAGAGAACGGCGCTGGCAAGTCGACATTGATGAAAATCCTGTGCGGCATTTTGCAGCCCTCGGAGGGCACGATCCGCATTGACGGAAAGGACCGCCGCTTCGCCAATTACGATGAGGCGATTGCCGCCGGTATCGGCATCGTGTTTCAGGAATTCAGCCTGATCCCCTATCTCGATGCAGTTGAAAACATGTTTCTGGCACGCGAAATCCGCGGACCGCTGCGCCTGCTGAACAAGCGCGCGATGCGTAAACGTGCCGCCGAAATCATGAGCCGTCTGGCCGTGGACGTTCCGCTCGATGTGCCGGTGCACCGCCTTTCCGTTGCCCAGCAGCAATTCGTGGAAATTGCCAAGGCGCTTTCACTCGATGCCCGTATTCTCGTTCTCGATGAGCCGACTGCGACGCTTACCCCGTCCGAGACCGAGCATCTCTTCAAGGTCATGCGCGAGCTGCGGCGTCAGGGTGTCGCTATCATCTTCATTTCCCATCATCTCGAGGAAATATTCGAGATCTGCGACCGCATCACCGTCCTGCGTGATGGCGAACTCATCGGCTCCTGCCTCACCTCTGACGTCGATAATGACCGTCTGGTGGAGATGATGGTCGGCCGGCGCATCGAGGCCAATTTTCCGCCCAAACCGAAGATCGATACAGCTGCGCGCAACGTGATCGAGGTCGAAGAGCTTCAACTGAAAAAAGGCGGGCCGGTCTCGCGCTTTACCCTGCGGCAGGGTGAGATACTCGGTTTTGCCGGGCTTGTCGGTTCCGGGCGCACGGAAACGGTGCTGGCCATGCTTGGCGCGCATTCCGCTTCGCGCCGCAAGATCAAGGTCGATGGCGTCGAGACCCGCTTTTCCGGCCCGGATGAGGCGCTGATGCGCGGCATTGGCCTGCTGCCGGAAAGCCGCAAGGAAGAGGGTCTGATCACCAGTTTCTCCATCCTGCAGAACATCTCCCTCAACAACTATCGCAAGTACCAGAAGGCTCACTGGTTTATCGACCTGAAAAAAGAGCTGGAGCACACGAAAAAGGCGATGGCGCAGGTTCAGGTCAAGGCACAGGGACCCTATGCCCGCGTGGACACGCTGTCCGGTGGAAACCAGCAGAAGATCGTTATCGCCCGCTGGCTGAACCATGACATGCGCGTCCTGATCTTCGACGAACCGACGCGCGGCATTGATGTCGGCGCGAAGGCGGAAATCTATGCGCTGATGCGCGAATTCGCAGCCAAGGGCTATTCGATCATCATGATCTCTTCGGAGCTGCCGGAAGTGATCGGCATGTCGGACCGCGTCTGCGTGTTCCGCTCCGGGGGCATCGTCGCCACCGTCGAGGGCGCAGACATCAATTCAGAAACAATAATGACAAACGCCACCACCGGGAGGGTTGAACATGTCGCTTGATGCAAATACCGGCATTGCCGAAAAGACGAGCGGTTTCGGCCTTGGCAGCATGCTGCGCTCGCCACTCGCCCTGCCTCTGGCGGGCCTGATTGTCGTATCGATCCTGATGGGTCTTGCGAGCGACAATTTCTTCAGCGTGAACAACATCATGAACGTGCTGCGACAGGTTTCAGTCGTGGGCATTCTGGCCGTGGGCATGACATTCGTCATCCTCACAGGCGGCATCGACCTGTCGGTCGGCGCGGTCATGGCGCTTGTCGGCACGCTGTCTGCAGGCCTGATGGTGAATACCGGCCTGCCTGCGTCGCTCGCCTTGCCGGCCGGGCTGTTCATCGGACTTGGCATCGGTATCTTCAACGGAGCACTTGTCGCCTGGGGCAAGATGCCGGCCATCATCGTCACGCTTGCGACGATGGGAATGGCGCGCGGTCTCGGCCTCATCTATTCCGGCGGTTATCCCGTCAGCGGCATTCCGAGCTGGATTTCCTGGTTTGGCGTCGGCCGCGTTGGCGTCGTGCCGGTGCCTGTTATCATCATGGTGGTGATTTACGCCGTGGCCTGGGTGCTTTTGCAGCGTACGGCTTTCGGTCGTCACGTCTATGCACTCGGCGGCAACGAGTTGGCCGCGCGCCTCTCCGGCGTCAAGACCCGGCGCGTCAAGCTTGCCGTCTATGGTATCTCAGGCGTGACGGCAGCGCTTGCAGCTCTCATTCTGACCGGCCGGCTGATGAGCGGACAGCCCAATGCGGGTGTCGGTTTCGAGCTGGATGCCATTGCGGCCGTGGTTCTCGGCGGCACGGCGATTGCCGGCGGACGCGGGCTCATTCTTGGTACCCTTATCGGCGCGGTGCTGCTCGGCATCCTGAATAACGGCCTCAATCTCATGGGTATCAACCCTTATCTGCAGGATGTCATCAAGGGCGGCATCATTCTGCTCGCCATCTATATCGGGCGCGACTGGCGTTGAGCCCACACGTCATATCTTCAAAGAAGCAGGAGAATTAAATGTCTGAATTGCTGCAAGGCAAGATCGCGGTCATCACCGGCGCCGCGTCCGGTATTGGCCTCGCCACCACCGAGGCGCTACTGGAAAACGGTGCAACCGTCGTCATGGTCGACTGGAACGAGAAAGCCCTGAATGAACTTGTCGGTAAACTCGGCAAGCGCGCCATCGCGCAAGTCACGAACCTTCTGGATGCAGACAGCTGCAATGCCATGATCCCGGAAATCCTTGAGAAGGTCGATCACATCGATATTCTCTACTGCAACGCAGGCACTTATATTGGTGGCGATCTCACCGAAACCACGCCGGAAGCCATCGACAAGATGTTGAACCTCAACGTCAATGCCGTGATGAAGAATGTACAGGCCGTCGTGCCGCACATGTCGGAGCGCAAGACCGGCGACATCATCGTCACTTGCTCGATCGCCGGACATTTCCCGACCTATTGGGAGCCGGTCTATTCGGGTTCGAAATGGGCGATCACCAGCTTCGTGCAGGGCATGCGTCGCCAGATGATCCCGCATGGTGTGCGCGTCGCGCAGGTCTCTCCCGGCCCGGTCGTCTCGGCCCTTCTGGCAGACTGGCCGGAAGAAAATCTTCGCAAGGCCAAGGAATCGGGTAGCCTCATCGACGCGAGTGAAGTGGCCGATGCGGTTGTTTACATGCTGACCCGCAAGCGCACCGTCACCATCCGCGACATGCTGGTGCTGCCCACCAACTTCGACCGCGTTTAAACTACACTCCCAAGGAGTACCGCAAATGGCTTCCTACCTGATTGGCGTCGATGTCGGTACCGGCTCTGCCCGTGCCGGTGTCTTTGATGTGGCGGGCAGGCTTCTCGCCACCGCCAAGCGCCCGATCACGATGCATCGCGAAGACGGCGGCATAGCCGAACAGTCGAGTGGTGAGGTTTGGAAAGCCGTTTGCGACAGCGTGCGGGAAAGTGTCTCGCGCGCCGGCATAGATCCCGCAGCCGTGGTTGGCATTGGTTTTGATGCCACCTGCTCGCTCGTGGTGCGCGGGCCTGAGGATGAGACCCTTCCGGTCGGCGCGCCGGATCATCCAGAGCGCGATATTATCGTCTGGATGGATCACCGCGCCGTCGAACAGGCGGAGCGGATCAATGCGGGCGAACATGCCGTTCTGAAATATGTCGGCGGTCGGATTTCCCCGGAAATGCAGACGCCCAAGCTGCTCTGGCTTCGCGAAAACAAGCCGGACATCTATGCGCGCGCCGAGCACTTCTTCGACCTGACGGACTTCCTGACCTGGAAAGCCTCAGGAGCGCTTGATCGTTCCGCCTGCACGGTTACCTGCAAGTGGACTTATCTCGCCCATGAGGAACGTTGGGATGCGGAATATTTCACCCGTATCGGGCTTGGCGATCTGGCGGAGCAGGGATTCCGCCGTATCGGTGAAAGCGTCGTTCATCCAGGCACGGCGCTGGGTAATGGTTTGACCGATGAGGCCGCAACAGCCATGGGGCTGGTTGCTGGAACCGCCGTTGCCGCCGGTCTGATCGATGCGCATGCCGGGGGTGTCGGCACGGTGGCTGCGGGCGGCGATGCTTCGCGGTGCCTCGGTTACGTCTTTGGTACCTCTTCCTGTACCATGACAACCACCTCGGAGCCGGCTTTCGTGCCGGGTGTTTGGGGTCCCTATTATTCCGCCATGGTTCCCGGCGCGTGGCTCAATGAAGGCGGCCAATCCGCCGCCGGTGCGGCCATTGATTATCTGGTGCAATTGCACCCGGCATTTTCAGAGGCAAAGGCGCTTTCCGAAAAAGAAGGCAAGTCATTACCTGCATGGCTTGCCGACCGTGCATTGGCTTTGGCCACGTCTGCTTCCGCTGCCGTAAAGATTGCCGAGGATTTTCACGTGGTGCCGGAGTTCCTCGGCAACCGCGCGCCTTTCGCCGATCCTCATGCCCGTGCCGTCATTGCCGGTTACGGCACCGAGACGGGGGTGGATTCGCTTGTCGCGCTTTACGTGGCGGGGCTTCTCGGCCTCGGTTACGGGCTTCGCCAGATCATCGAGACGCAGGCGCGTCATGGCGCTCCCGTGGAAACGATCAGTGTCAGCGGCGGCGCGGGCGCGCATCCGCTTGCCAGACAATTGCTGGCGGATGCGACGGGGCTCCCGGTTGAACTCACCGAATGCGAGGAGCCGGTGCTTCTGGGATCGGCAATGCTCGGTGCGGTTGCTGCCAAGGCCTATCCCGACCTGATTTCCACAATGCCCGCCATGTCGCGTATTGCCAAATATTCGGCACCGGACGCTGCATTCAGTCAAGTGCACCAGTCACGCTACGACGCGTTTCTGGCACTGCAAAATGCGGCGCGCGCCATTCGTTCCGCAAACCATTCCTGAAGCGCCACACGCTTCCATCGTCCGGCCGTCTTGGCCGCAAAATAAAGAGGATTCCATGCAGTTTTCCGGAAAATCCGTCATCATCACCGGCGCAGGCAAGGGCATCGGCCGTGCCTGCGCTATCCTGATGGCCGCGCGCGGTGCTGAGGTCGTGGCAATCAGCCGGACCCAGTCCGATCTCGACAGCCTGAAAAGCGAAATCGGCGGACGCTCGATCCGTGTCGATCTCGCAGATGTGGCGTCGACGCGGGCCGCGATGGCCGAAGCGGGTCCTTGTGATTTTCTCATCAACAGCGCTGGCATCAACGTGCTCGAAAGCGTGCTTGATATGAGCGACGAAGGTTATGAGGCCGTGCTCGGCATCAATCTGCGTGCCGCGCTCGTCACCTGCCAGGAATTCGCCCGTGCCCGCATCGCAAAGGGCGGCGGTGGCGCAATCGTCAACATCACGTCAATTGCCGGTCATCGCGGTTTTCAGGATCATCTCTGCTACGCGGCCTCGAAAGCGGGGCTTGAAGGCGCGACCCGCGTTCTTGCCAAGGAACTCGGGCCGCACGGCATCCGTGTCAACGCCGTCGCACCAACCATCACGCTGACTGAACTGGCTGCCGAAGCATGGAACGATCCGGCCAAGAGCGCACCAATGATGGTTCGCCATCCGCTGCAGCGCTTTGCCGAGGCCGAAGACGTGGCACAGAGCATCGCACTGCTTCTGTCAGATGATAGCAGCATGATTTCCGGCGCGGTGTTGCCCATCGATGGCGGGTTCCTCGCCGTCTGACGTTCAAGGGATGCGCGGGCTGCAAATGCATCGCCGCGCATCCTGTTCCAGGACTGGATATCCGCTCAGGTCAGATCCGGATGTCTGCCAACCAGCTGGTTGCGTTTTGCCTGAAGAATTTCCTTCTGTTCTTCAAGTTTGAGCAATTCGTCGTCTATCTCCTCGACGCTTTTCTCGATGTGCAGATATTGCTCTGCAAGAAGCGACTTCGCTTCCTTTCGGCTAGACGCATTCGGCGTGTCGCCATAAAGCGGCCGGTTGGCGGTTTCCTTGAGGAAAAATGTCGTCACAATGCCGAAGATGGCCGCGACCATGAGATAGTAGGCCGGCATATAGATATTTTCCGTTACCTCCACCAACCATGCAGTGAGTGTCGGCGTGAGCCCGGCAACGATGATCGAAATATTAAACGCGATAGCCAGCGCGCTGTAGCGGATGCGGGCCGGGAAAAGGGCCGGGAGGGTGGATGCCATGATCCCGATCAGGCAGTTAAGTGCGACCGCCAGGATGAGCAGGCCGAAGAAAATCTGAACAACCTGCCCGCTGGCGATGAGATGAAATGCCGGCAGTGAAAGAAACAGGATCGCCGTGCTGCCAACCGCCAGAAACGGCCTGCGTCCGATCCGGTCGCTCAAAAGCCCGATGGCGGGCTGGACGAACAGCATGCCGACCATAACCGCGATGATGATGAGGACGCCATGGTCCTCGCTGTAATTCAGCGTCTTCGAAAGATATGTCGGCATGTAGGTAAGCAGCATGTAATAGGTGACGTTGGTCACGAGGACCATGCCTATGCATATTGCCAGCGAGCGGGAATGTTGGCTCACGATCTCGGCGATGGGAACCATGGGGCGCTCTTTCAGCGACTGCCGGTCTTCTTCTTCGGAGCGCTGCAGGCGTTCGGTGAAGGCTGGTGTTTCTTCTGCCGCGTGGCGCAGATAAAGCCCGATCAGCCCGAGGGGTGCCGCCAGAAAGAACGGAATGCGCCAGCCCCAGTCGAGGAACTTGGCTTCACCCATCGCGGTGCTGAGCAGCACGACGAGCCCCGCGCCAAGCACAAAGCCGGCGATGGAGCCGAAGTCGAGCCAGCTTCCAAGGTAACCGCGCTTCCGGTCAGGCGCGTATTCCGCCACGAAAATGGCCGCACCGGTATATTCGCCGCCAACGGAAAACCCCTGGGCAAGCTTGCATAACAGCAACAGAATGGGTGCCCATATGCCGATGGTGGCATAACCGGGGATGAGGCCGATACAGAAGGTGCTCGCGGCCATGATGATGATTGTCAGGGAGAGGACTTTTTGACGCCCGAATTTGTCGCCCATGGCGCCAAAAAATACGCCCCCCAAAGGGCGGATGAGGAAGGGGACGGAGAAGGTTGCGAGCGCCGCCACCGTTTGAACGGCGGGTGACGCGTCAGGGAAGAAGACCTTGCCGACGGCATAGGCGACGAAGCCGTATACGCCGAAGTCGAACCACTCCATCGCGTTACCGAGAGCGGCTGCCGTAACTGCTTTTTTGACCTTCTCGTCATCGATGACGGTGACGTCGTCGATGCTCAGCGGAGTGGCCTGTATCTGGTTGTTCAATCACTGTCCCCCTGAACTGCATTGCGCCCGAATTTTTTGAGCGCCATGAAAATGCTCGATACGCTTAAGCGTTCCATCGGTCGGCAGAACAATCGGGCCTTAGCTCATCTTATGGGGAGTATGGGCGGGGTCGCCCGACAGGAGAAAAAAGAACGCCCGGCTGGTAGCCGGGCGTTTTTTAAAGATTAGTGGTGATGCTCAGGCATTTCCTTGAGCTGATCCTTAGTCCACGAAGTAATCGCGTGGACATCGCCGTCTTCATCGCGCATGAAATCGAGATCGCTGAGCGGTACGGCGACGGGCTTTGCGCCGATGCCGAGAAAGCCGCCGACGTCGATGATCGCGGTGCTTGCCGCGCCGACGCCATGGACATGATCGACCTTGCCGACCTTGTGGTCATCTGCGCCATAAACTGTTGCACCTTCCAGAACCGACGGGGTCAGTTCGGTTTCAACGAGGCGTACGTGATTGGCGTGATCCATTTTTCTTCCTCCTGCTTGGGTTGCGATATGGAAACTCCCGCAGTGCAAAACCGTTCCATCGCGTCTGGGGGATTTTGGGCTAAACCGGTTGTCTGAATGCTTAGGGGACTGGTATGAACTCCAGCGGACCGCCCGCCACAAAATCACGCTTGAAAAGATTGAACACGTGTGCAATATGAACGCGTGTTCAATCTTTTGAGGGATGGTTATTCCGCATGGACCTGATGCCTTATCCGGATACGTTGGCAGCCCGTGCCGAACTGTGCCGCAGCGTTATTCTTTCCGCCGGGGAACTGGTGCTGAAAGGCTTTCAGGGCGAGGCGACACGCAGCTTCTCGATGAAGGGCCCGCAGGACTTTCTGACGGTGACGGATGCAGCCTCAGAAGCGCATATTCGCGGCGCGATCTCTGCCTGCTTTCCTAAGGACAGTTTTTTCGGCGAGGAGGGCGGCGGTGTGATCGGTGATCGCGTCTGGGTCGTTGATCCCGTGGACGGCACCGCAAATTTCGCCCGCGGCATTCCGCACTTCTGCATCTCCATCGCCTATGTCGAAAACGGGCAAACCGAAATCGGCGCTATCTATAATCCGGCTCTGAATGAACTTTATTTCGCCCGACGCGGCGAGGGGGCAACGCGTAACGGGCAGCCGATCCAGGTTGCGCAGACGGAACGTTTCGATGCGGCCTCAATCGAAATGGGCTGGTCGACCCGTATCGAGAATGCCACCTATCTTGATGTCGTCAAGAACCTGCTCGATATGGGCACCAACGTGCGCCGCGCCGGTTCCGGTGCGCTGGCGCTTGCCTATGTGGCCGATGGCCGCTCCGATGCCTATCTCGAATTGCACATGAATTCATGGGATTGTCTTGCGGGACTGCTACTCGTCAGCGAAGCTGGCGGCGACGTCTGCCCTTTCCTGGAGATCGGTAGTCTTGAAAATGGCGGGCCGGTGCTGGCCGCAGCCAGCGGTGTTGCAAGCGGCGTCAGCCGGGCATCGAAGATACCTTTGGCAGAGCGGCAGCCTTCGGATCGGCAGCGGGCCGTATCGGCCTGAGTTTAGACGAGCGCCCGTCCGTGAAGGGTGCTTGGTGCATGTGGAGGAATGAGATGGATGGACCCGTTTATGCCCGGCCTGCGATCAGCCTGATTGCGGAAGGGCTCGGCCCGCGTAACGTTGCGCTCTATATCGGCGGCAGCGATGGTGCGAGCGACCTTGGGCTCCTTCACCGGCACGGCATTACCACCGTCGTCAACTGCGCCGTCAATCTGGATATCAATCTCGTGCAGGCGTTGGCGGAAGATGGCGACAGGTGCGCGGTGGGGTATGGCGACATCCGTTATTATAAGCTCGGTCTTATCGACGGCGAAGGCAGTCCGGACACGATGATGCTGGGGGCCTATTATATTCTCGACGGCGCATTGCGGCAGACCATGCCGAAGCGCGAAACCTATCCGTTCCCCGATGGCGGCAATGTGCTCGTCAATTGCCGCAGCGGCCGCAGCCGCTCGGTATCGCTGGTCGCGCTTTTCCTGCACAAGCAGCAGCCGCATCTTTACCCTAACCTCGACGATGCACTGGCTGTGATCCGCACGAAGCGGGAATTGCGGCCGGACGAATGGTTCGAGACACCGAAACCGATGCTTTATGCTGCTGCCCGCCGCGCTTCCGACTGGATCGATATGGTCGAAGGCAGAAAGACTGTCCAACCATGCTGAAACGCACGCTTCCTTCCGTCGCCGTCATTGCCGACGCCCATTTCCATGACACGGCGGCCGATTTCGGTTTTCCCGGCATAGAGGTCGATGGAGAACGCATCACCATGCGTAGCTGGTCGGATACACGCGAATCCACCCGTGTTTTCAACGAAAGCGCCGATGCGCTGCATGCTGCACTCGAAGAAGTGCGGCAGCGGGGCATTCGCCATGTGGTGCTGCTTGGCGACTATACCGACGACGGCCAGCGCGCGACATCCGAAACGCTGAAGGGTATTCTGGAGCGTCATCGTGATACCCATGGCACTGCCTTTTATGCGCTGCCCGGCAACCACGATATTTTCGGTCCGCGTGGCCGACATCATACCAAGGAGTTTCTGACGGAGAACGGCAAATGCCTTTCCGTTTCAAGCGATGCGCGGCGGGCCGGTGATCGGGTGGTGATCAGCGACCGGATGTATTGCGAAGGCTACCCCGTTGGCCTTGGCCCAATGGCGGCTTTCGGATATTTCCGCCAGCCGAACTATCTGCATTGGGAAACACCGTTCGGGCTTTCCGATGCGACGGAAGATCGTCTCTACGAGGTGCTTTCCCCCGATGGCACCAATATCTACCGGCTGATGGACGCATCTTATCTGGTTGAGCCGGAGCCGGGCCTCTGGCTGCTCATGATCGACGCCAATATTTTCGAACCGCTTGACGGCACTTTCGAGACGGGTGAGGAAGCGGCTTTCACCGACAGTACCTCTGGCGGCTGGAATGCGCTTTTGCGCTGCAAGCCCTTCATCATCGACTGGATTGCCGATGTGCGCGAAAGAGCGCAGGCGCTCGGCAAGACTTTGCTCGGCTTTTCGCACTATCCGGCGCTCGATCCCTTCGATGGCGCAAGCGGTGCCGAAAGTGCGCTGTTCGGCGAAACCAACGTGGTGCGTCGCACGCCGCGCAAGGCGGTTGAGGATGCGCTGGTTGAGGCGGGGCTCCAAGTCCATTTCAGCGGACATCTGCATGTGGAAGGCGTAACCCGGCGTGGGGAAGGGGAAACCTCGCTCACCAATATCGCTGTGCCGTCTCTGGTTGCCTTTCCACCCGCCTTCAAGGTCGTTCATCCCCAGCAGCACGAGATTTCCGTCGAGACGGTGGAAATGGCCGCGCTGCCGATAAACCGCCGCATTTGCCGGGGGTATGCGCAGGAAATGGCACTTGCGGGCGAGGATGAGGACCGCGCATTTGCGGCCGGCAATTATGGTGATTTCCTGCTTGGCCACAAACGCGCGCTTATCAGGCATCGTTATTTCACCAAGGAGTGGCCAGCCGGGATCGTGTCGGCGATTGCGGATAAAACCACATCCGAGGTTATCGGCCTGCTTGGTGAAAAAAGCCTTGCCTTGCATGATGTCGGGCTTTCCTCCGATCTGCCGATGTTCGAGCTTATTGCTGACTGGTATTGCCTGCGTCAGGGCGCGGGTCTGGCGCTTGTCCATATCGCGCCTCAACGGCTTTCCCTTTACCGGATGCTGGCGGAGCGGTTCGGCCGTGAGCCCGATCACCACGACGGTTCGGTTAAGAGTTTTATCGAAATCTTCTTCGGTGCCCTTGGGCTGTTTCTCGACCGTGCCGAAGGCGGTTTGCGGAATCTGGAGCTCCGTCTCACACCGCAACTCCAATCCGTTGCGGTGTGATCCGTAGGTTTTTTCGACGCAATCCGCGATGTGAACGGGGTAGATCAACGCCCCCTCGGGAAAGAGTGGCGGCAAGCAGGACAGGCGAGGTGATCTATTGGAATCGGTCGTTGTCAGCATCAATCTGTTCGGCGCGGTGGCGCTGCTGCTTTTCGGCCTTGGGCAGATCAAGGACGGAATGTCGCGTGCCTTCGGTGCCAAGCTTCGCATCGGGCTTGCCGCCGGTACACGGGGTGGGTTTCGCTCCTTCATCGCCGGTCTCGTGGCGACGATCGCCCTGCAGAGTTCGACAGCCACGGCGCTGATGGTTGCCTCCTTCGTTGAAAAAGACTTGATCGCACCGGCGATGGCGCAAATCGTGCTGCTCGGCGCGAATGTGGGTACTGCGACGACCGCGTGGATTGTCGCACTCGGTCTGGGCTGGCTGTCGCCGATGCTGATCCTTGCCGGTGTCATCCTGTTGCGTGGAAAGTCGGTGCAGCGGCAGGGTGCGGGTGCTGCCCTTGCCGGTGTCGGCCTGATGCTGCTTTCCCTGCATCTTCTTTCTGCGGCGACGGATCCGATCCGGCAGTCGCCGGCGCTTAACCTCTTCATTTCCATGCTCGGCAATGCCTGGCCGGTCGCGTTGATCTTTTCCGCGGTGCTGGCCGTGCTGGCATCATCGAGCCTTGCCATCGTCGTCCTCATCCTGTCACTTGCGGCAAGCGGCGGCATTGAAACAAGCCTCGTTATCGTGCTGGTACTCGGCGCCAATCTCGGCGGCGCGGTTCCTCCGGTGCTGGCGACGTTGAAGGCGCCGGTCGCGGCGCGCCGGGTGGCGCTTGGCAACCTCATCGTCCGGACCACCGGCTGTGTCGCAGCCCTGCCTCTTGCCGGGTACGGCGCGGCACTGCTCGACATGTCGCCTTTCTCGCACGCCAATCTAGCGGTAGATGCGCATCTCCTTTTCAATCTTGCTGTTGCCGCGATCGCATGGCCGCTATCGCCGTTGTTGCTGCGGATGACGACCGCGCTGCTGCCGGAAAAAGAGGGAACCGAAAGCCGCCGCAGCTATCTCGACAGTCATGATCTGGGTCAACCGGTTGCGGCGCTTGCCGGTGCAAGCCGCGAGGTCATGCTGGTTGGTGACCTGATCGAGCGCATGCTGCGTCAGGCGAATGACGCCATGCGCGACAGCGATCTTTCCAAGCTCAATGATATCAGTACGCTGGAAGGCCGGGTCGATAGTATCCAGCATGCCATCAAGGTCTATGTCTCGAAGGTGGGCCAGGACGGTTTGTGCCAGAAGGATCAGCGACGTGCGATGGATATCGTTGAATATGCCATCAATCTCGAACATATCGGCGATATCATCGAGAAGGGCATCCGCCCGGAAATCGCAAAGAAGATCAATCTTGGCCTCAGGTTTTCCGATGATGGCAAAAGCGAGCTGGAACGTCTATTCTCCATCACGCTCGACAATATCCGCATGGCGCAATCCGTTTTCGCCACCCGCAATGCCGACCTTGCCCGTCGGCTGGTGGAGGTGAAGGAAGATGTGCGACGGCTGGAAAAACAGTCATCGGAGCGACATCTCCAGCGCCTGCGCGACGGCCTGACCGACAGCATCCAGACAAGCTCAGTGCATCTCGACATGCTGCGCGATCTAAAGCGCATCAACGCCCATATCGCCGCCGTCGCACATCCGATCCTCGATGAAAGCGGTCTCCTGATCGAAAGCCGGATCAAGCAGGCGGTTTGAAGCCATGCCAGTAAAACGGCGCTGTGGTTTTTGCCCGGGAGTGCTCTTCTAGCGCGCGGTGATCCTTTCGACCATCTCAACGGGCACGACCTGAAGCCGGGTCTCGGGCTCGTCGCTGTCGAGGGCGGTCAAGACCTTCTCGGTCAGCGCGTCAAAGGATTGGGCAACGGTCGTCAGCTGATAGCTTTTCCAGCCCGCCTGCGGAATATCGTCGAAACCGACAATCGACAGGTCTTCAGGAATTCGGCGGCCCATCTCTAGCCTTGCTGCATCCATGAAGCCGAGTGCCAGCAGATCGGTCACGCAGAAGGCGCCGTCTATTGTCTTGTCCGTCAGCAACTCGCAGCCTGCCTGATAGCCGCTGTCATAACTCGTCGGACCGCCCGACCATGGAACGACCTCGATACCCTCGATGCTCATGCGCTGGGTGAAAGCGCCGGCGCGGCGCAGCTGTGCCGGTGTCTGGCTGCCGCTGGAAACGACCGCGACCTTCCGGCATTTAGCCGCCACAAGCCGCATGGCGGCGAGATCGGCGCCGTGGGAATCGTCGCTCAGCACCATGTTCGTATCGGTCCGGTCGAGGCGCTGGTTGATGAGGATGAGGCGCACGCCATTGGCAATGCATTCGTCTACGATAGAGGCTGGCGGCTCGCCGGAGAGTACGACGATGGCCTGCGCGCGAAACTCGAAAAGCAGTTCGATCAGCGGCGCGATATCCTTGCGTGCATCGGCCGCATTCAGCAGCAGACATTGCAAGCCGCGACGCAGAAGGCCGATGCTGAGGAGGTCGAGCTGTTTTGAAATAAACGGCGAGCTGAGATTGGCACCGACCACCCCAATGAGATTGGATCGGTCATTATTGAGGCCCTGGGCCAGACGGTTGACGCGGTAGCCAAGCTCATGCGCGGCTTTCAACACCTTGCGCCGGACGGCCTTCGATACGCTGCCGCCGGGGGTGAATGTGCGCGAGACGGCGGAGCGCGAGACACCAGCCTTTTTCGCCACCTCTTCGGCCGTCACGAACCCTCTCGCCATTCAACTTCCCCGTTGCAAAACCTCATGTCTGATATCACAGGCCATAAGGGCCGACTATTCCAATCGAAATATTTCAGGTGCGAAGCGCTCTTGCTGATGGAAGGCGGTTCTCGCTTTCGCCGGCAAATATATCGTCCTTTCCATTTTCATTCTGCGGGAAAAATTGACTGCTTGTGCGTCGATAAGAAAATTTGCAAAACACGTTCAATAAAACCGTTTAAAAACAATGGCATATATCAATGATCACGTGTGCATTTTTTCGTTGACAAAAGGCCGTTTAGGATGGATCATGCATTCCAAGGTTAAGCGCTATATGGAATATTTATTCCACGTTTCGCTTGCCGGCGATGTTTCCGGGAGGAGCTGGATCATCGTTGCTCGCGGGCCTGATGTGCCCGCTGCTGAAGCATTGACGCATTGCTCATGTTCGACGCACGCGCCGCCTGTTCCGCAGGTTGCGCGCAGGCAGATGCTTGCCGGCGTGTCGGAGCAATGTTGCGGCCATATGGGGAGGAATAATGGCTCTTTTAAGCGAATCAACGAAGGCGGAGGCACTGGGGCGTCCCACGGCGACCGCGCCTTCGGCATGGCAGGCCTGGCGATATCGCCTCAAGGTCGCGCTCAGGGAGCCGACGACGCTCATCGGCGTGCTGACGGCGTTACTTTTCACCTATCTGATCGTCGTTCCGATCATCTCTATCGTTCTGGATGCCGTCCGTGTCCAGTTCGGCCACGAACGGCGTCTTGGCAAGGATGTCGGTGACCTCACGCTCTATTATCTCGACAGGGCGTTCTTCTCGCCCGTCGCAACGGATCTTTTCTGGCATCCGCTCTTCAACACGCTCACCGTCGCTTTGGGGGCGATTGCGCTTTCGCTTGTTATCGGCACGGTGCTTGCCTGGCTTATCAGCCGCACGGACATGTTCGGTCGCCGCTGGTTCGCTACCGCGCTGATCGTGCCCTACATGCTGCCCGCATGGACCTTCGCTCTCGCCTGGACGACGCTGTTCAAGAACCGCACCGTTGGCGGCCAACCCGGCTGGTTCGAGGCGATGGGCCTTACACCGCCGGACTGGGTGGCCTATGGGCGCTTCCCGATCACCATCATCCTTGCCCTGCATTATACACCTTTCGTTATCCTGCTGTTCGGCTCGGCGCTGCGCCGCTTCGACTCGCAGCTGGAGGATTCGGCACGCATTCTCGGCGCTCATCGCTATCAGGTGGCTTTGCAGGTCATCCTGCCCTTGATGCGCCCGGCGCTGCTCTCTTCCATGGTGCTGATCTTTGCAAAGTGCCTTGGCGAATTCGGCGTACCCTATGTTCTCGGGCTTCCCGTGAAGTTCGAAGTCCTCTCGACATCGCTGTTCCGCAGCATCGCCTCGCGCCAGACCGGCGTTGCCGGTGTCGTTGCTGCCTCGATCATGCTCATCGGCATCATCACGCTGATGATCGATGCCCGCCTGGTTCGCGAAGCCCGCCGTTTCGTGACGATCGGCTCGAAGGGGTCGATGAACCGGCAAAGCCGCCTCGGCAAAATGCGTCTTCCGGCAACGGGCTTTGCGGCCGTTGTTTTCATTCTCAGCGTCGGCCTGCCTTTGCTCACCCTCGCTCTCTCGACCGTCATGAAGATGCCGGCCAAATTCACGTTCGACAATTTCACGCTCGATTACTGGATCGGCAGCAATCTCAACACGGTGGCCTTGCAGACCGGCGTTCTTTTAAGCCCCGATCTATGGGCAGCCGCGAAGAACACGATGATGATCGTTGGTCTTGCCTCGCTCGCATCTGGCGTCCTCGGCCTTCTGGTCGGGTATGTCGTCATCCGCACGCCGGTGCGCGCCCTGTCGGTCTATCTGCGTCAGGTCACGTTCCTGCCCTATCTTGTGCCCGGCATCGCCTTTGCCGCCGCCTATCTCTCGCTCTTTGCGGTTCCGCGCGGGCCGATGCCGGCGCTCTACGGCACGGTGACGATCCTTATCCTCGCACTGATTGCCGACCAGATGCCCTATGCCTCGCGCGCCGGTATCTCGGCCATGACACAGCTTGGAAAGGACCCGGAAGAGGCAGCACAGATTGCCGGTGCCGGTTGGTTCCGCCGCATGGTCTCGATCGTCATCCCGATCCAGAAGGGATCGCTGGTGACGGGGGTTCTCCTGCCCTTCATCTCGGGCATCAAGGGCTTGAGCCTGTTCGTGATCCTCGCGGTGCCGAGCACGGATGTTCTGACCACCTATTCGCTGCGGCTGGTCGACTACCACTATACGCAGGCCGCAAACGCCGTGGTGCTGATCATCGCTGGCATTGCCTATTTCGGTACCCTGTTGGCCCAGAAGCTGACCCGCACAAATCTTGCAGAAGGACTTGGAAGCTGATGCCTACCATCAACCTGCGCGGGGCGCAGAAGAACTACGGCGTGAATTCCGCAAATGCGGTTTCCGATCTCGATCTCGAAATCCGCGACGGCGAATTCATGTGCCTGCTTGGCCCTTCCGGCTGCGGCAAGACCACGACGCTGCGCATGATCGCGGGTCTTGAAAACCTCTCCGGCGGCGAAATCCGTGTCGGCGACAGGGTAATAGATTCCGTCAATGACGGCATATTCGTGCCGCCGGAAAAGCGCGAAATGGGGCTCGTCTTCCAGAGCTACGCGCTCTGGCCACATCTGACCATCGAGCGCAACACCGATTTCGGCCTGCGCCTGCGCAAGCTGCCGAAAGCCGAGCGGGAGGCACGCGTCGAGCGCGTCATGCAGGCGCTCGACATTGCCAAGTACCGCGACCGTTATCCGTCACAGCTTTCCGGTGGGCAGCAGCAGCGTGTGGCGCTGGCCCGCATGCTTGCCGTCAATCCCGGTGTGCTGCTTCTGGATGAGCCGCTGTCCAACCTCGATGCCCGGCTGCGGCTGGAAATGCGCGCCGAGCTGAAGCGGCTGCACAAGGAGTTCAAGACCACCATCGTCTTCGTGACGCATGACCAGTGGGAGGCAATGACACTTGCAACGACAATCGCCGTCATGAACGAGGGCACGCTCCAGCAGATGGGTACGCCGAACGATATCTACGACCGTCCGGCCAACCGCTTCGTCGCCGAATTCGTCGGCAGTCCGCCGATCAATATTCTGACCTTCGGCCAGCCCGGCGTGTCTGATATCGCCGACAATGCGGAGGCTTATTTCGCAACACGTTATCCGCAGTTGCGCGGCATCGCCTCGGTCGGCATGCGGCCGGAGGCGATGGGTTACGCGGCAAAGTCTGAGGATGTACCGCAGGGCAGCCTCTTCGGTCAAATGACGGTGACCGGCGTGCTTCCGACGGGCGGCAGCTGGATTCTCGAATTGAGGAGCGAGAACCACACGCTGTTCCTGACCACCCATGCCCTGCCGCGCGTCGATAGTGGCGACCGTGTGTTTTTCCACGTGCCTCCCGACGCCCTGCATGTGTTCGACGCAAAAGGGCAACGGATCACTGAAGCGGACGCCGTGCTGAGGAGCAGTAGCTACAACTGACAACGACGAAAAGACTGACAATCGCTTGCTGAAGGAGGAGCAGTATGAAGCGGAAAATGACGGGCGGCCTTAGCCGTCTCCTGTGTGCAACGGCAATTCTGGCAACGTTTGGCGGCGTGGCGAAGGCGGGGGAGCCTTTCGACCTCAACGCCCTGATCGAGGCTGCCAAAAAGGAAAAGCCGATCACCGTCTATGACAGCACGGGCAAGATCGTGGAAATGGCGAAGAATTTCGCCAAGAAGTATGGCGTGGGCGCGGAGGGTGCGAAGGTAAAGGCAACAGCGCAGCTGGAGATGGTCATCCGCGAGGCGCGGGCCAACAATATTCAGGGTGACGTCTCGATCATCAGCGATGCCCCGGCGGCGATGGCACAGCTTATTCCAATGGGCTTTGTCGAAAGCTGGTTGCCGCCGGATCTCGCTGGCAATATTCCGCCAGAATATCAGGATCCGCTGACCGTCGTCACCAGCGCCAATGTCTGGGCCTACAATACCGAGCTTTTCGACAAATGCCCCGTTTCCAATATCTGGGAACTGACCGACCCGAAGTGGAAGGGTAAGGTGGCGATGCAGGATCCGCTCGGCAAGGCATCCTATGTCGACTGGTTCAACCAGATGGCTAAGCATGGCGATGGGGAGGTGAAGGCGGCCTATAGGGCGCTTTACGGCAAGGACCTCGAGACCGCAGAGTCAAGCGCGACAGCGGCCTGGGTCAAGGCACTTGCCGCCAACGCGCCGCTGCTGACCGATGCCGATGCAGCGGCGGCGGAAGCCGTTGGCACGCCTGGCCAGAAGCAGCCCTTCATGGGCCTCATCAGCTCGGCGAAGTTTCGCGATAATGCCGACAAGGGCATGAAACTCGGCCTCTGCAAGGAGCTGAAGCCGTGGATCGGCTGGCTTTATCCAGGTGTCGGCCTGATCACCAAGGGCACGGACAGCCCCAATGCTGCAAAGCTCTTCATTCACTACGTCATGACTGCTGAAGGCATCGCGCCGCAGGCGATCGACGGCAAGATGTCCACCAACAAAGACGTAAAACTGCCCGCCGACGAACCTTCGGGTATCGGCGCCGTGCTCGACCGCGTTCTGCCCTACAGCATGGCCACCAGCCTGGAAGACTGGGATGCGCGCGAAACCTGGCAGGACTTCTGGCGTGTGAATTACAAGAAATAACGGGGGGACCGACACAGTGAATATCATGACCAAGAACCGATATGGTGGCGAGCGGCGGCGGATGGTGACTTCAGCCCTTTCCCTCATCTTCTCGCTGGCGCTTGGCGGTGCTGCCCACGCGCAGGACGCCTTTAATATCGATGCGCTCATCGACGCCGCGAAGAAGGAAAAACCGATCACCGTTTATGCGGTGACCGGCAAGATCGTCGACACCGCACAGGCCTTCACCGCCAAATATGGCGTGCAGGCAAGCGGCAAGAAAGTGAACGAGGCAACTCAGGTCGAGTTGATGATCCGCGAACACCGCGCCGGCAATGTCGTCGGCGATGTCAGCGTCGCAACGGATGTCGCCTCCGCAATGGGGGAACTTCTGCCGGAAGGCATAGCCACCAGCTGGTCGCCACCGGATATGGAAAGCAATATTCCGCAAAAGCTGCGCGATCCGCTCGTGGTCGTTTCGGATCCGCATGTGTGGACCTACAATACCGAGAAATACGACAAATGCCCGGTCACCAACATCTGGCAGCTGACGGAGCCGCGTTGGAAGGGCAAGCTTGCCATGCTCGATCTCTTCGACAAGCCGCTTTATGCCGACTGGTTCAACCAGATCGAAACCCATCATGATGCCGATGTCGCCAAGGCCTATGAGGAGCTTTACGGCAAGAAGCTGGAAACGGGTGAAAAAAGCGCGACGGCTGCCTGGGTGAAGGCCTTTGCCGAGAACGCTCCCCTGCTGACGGACTCGAGCACGGTTGCCGATGCGGCGGGCGCTCCGGGACAGACCGATCCCTTTTTCGTCATCACCTCGGCGGCGAAATACCGCGATAATGAGGCCAAGGGGCTGAAGCTCGGTCTTTGCAGCGGTGTCAAACCGTTTTCCGGGTTCCTCTATCCCGGCTTCGGCCTGATTGCCGGGCAGACCAAAAGCCCGAATGCTGCAAAGCTCTTCCTTCACTATCTGATGACGGAAGAGGGCATCGCGCCGCAGACGGTCGATGGCAAAATCTCCGGCAACACGAAAATCGGTCTGCCGGCGGACGAACCATCGCGGGTAGCCGATCATCTCGACGAGTTGATGGCCTTTGATGCCGCAACGGCGGCCGACGACCTCGACAAGCGCGAAGGCTGGCAGGATTTCTGGCGTGTGAACTACAAAAAATAACGGCAGGGCAGGCGCGAGCCTGCCTTGCCTCTTCCTTGGGAGGGGAACGATGAGAAGAAGCAGATTTTTACCGATGACGGCGATAGCCATCGCCGTTGCAGGCTTATCCGCAATGGGGGCTGCAGCCGAAGAAACCTTCGATCTCGATGCGATCTTGGCGGCGGCGAAGCAGGAGAAGCCGATCAATATCTACGACAGCACCGGCAAGATCGTGGAGATGGCCGACAAGTTCAGCGCCAAATACGGGTTAAAGGCGACAGGCGTGAAGGTTTCCGCCAACAGCCAGCTGGAAATGATCATCCGTGAAAGCCAGTCCGGCAATGTGCAGGGCGACGTGGTGCTGATCACCGATGCGCCATCGGCGCTCGCGCAGCTTCTGCCGGCAGGTTTTGTCGAGAATTACCTGCCGGGTGACATGGTTGCGAAAATCCCGGCGCAGTTC
Source organism: Rhizobium sp. TBD182 (assembly GCF_001950375.1). Lineage (NCBI taxonomy): Bacteria > Pseudomonadati > Pseudomonadota > Alphaproteobacteria > Hyphomicrobiales > Rhizobiaceae > Rhizobium > Rhizobium sp. TBD182. Next base: position 136,802 of record NZ_BDLN01000008.1, read on the forward strand.
CAGAACCCGCTGGCAATCTCCACCAACGCCAATGTCTGGGCTTACAATACGGAAGCCTATGATAAATGCCCGGTGACCAACATCTGGGAACTGACCGAGCCGAAATGGAAAGGCAAGGTCGCCATGGTCGATCCCTTGAGCAAGAGCACCTATACGGACTGGTTCAACCAGCTCGAAGCCCACGGCAACGAGAAGGTGGCGGCCGCCTACAAGGCGCATTTTGGCAAGGATATCGAAAAGGATGCGGCCGCAGCCTGGATCAAGGCGCTGGCGCAGAACGGCCCGCTTGCCACCGATGGCGATGACCCGGTGGCAGAGGCCGTCGGCGCACCCGGCCAGAAGCAGCCCTTCTTCGGCCTGCTCAGCTCTGCCAAGTTCCGCGACAATGCCGACAAGGGCTACAAGCTCGGCCTCTGCACTGGTCTCGATCCCTGGGTCGGCTGGACCTACATCAAGCTTGGGCTCATCGCCTCCAAGACCAAAAGTCCGAACATGGCGAAACTCTTCGTCCACTACATCCTGACGGAAGAGGGCATCGCACCACAGATGAAGGACGGCAAGCTGCCGACCAATATCGACATCAAGATGCCGGCTGACGAGCCGTCGGGGCTGATGAAGGTTGCCGACAGGCTGATGGGTTACGAGTCCGCCACCGGCCTCAACGATTTCGATCGTCGCGAGGAATGGCAGGATGTCTGGCGCGTCAACTACAGGAAATAATCCAGGCTGGCGCGGTCCTGCCGCGCCGGTCCCTCCTTTGCGAAAAAAACAGACTGGATATGCCGATGCAAAGCCCTTCTTCGACTGAAAACAAATCTGGAAATGAGGAGGCGCTTTCCCGCTCGGTGCGGCTGATGAAAATCGCCGAAGCGGCGGCGCGTGCCGTGCGCGATCCGCTGCTGGTGGCATTCCGCTCTGATATGGCGGTGGATTACAAGGTCGATCTCCACGACATCGTCACCATTCACGACAAACGCGCCGAAGCCGCGATCCGCGCCGTCATTCTCGAACGGGAGCCGAATTCGGCGATCATGGGCGAAGAGGGTGGCCAGATCGGCAACGGCGAGGTGCAATGGTATGTCGATCCGATTGACGGCACGGCGAATTTTGCCCGTGGCCTTGCCTTCTGGTGCGTATCGATTGCCGCCGTCATCGGTGGGGAAGCCGTTGCCGGCGTGGTGTACGACCCCGTGGCTGACCAGATGTTTTCCGCCGACCTCGAGGCTTCTTATCTCAATGGCGAAAGGCTGCGCTCCCGCAGCGTTGCAGATGAAACCCGGGCGACGCTTATCACGGGCTATCCGGTCTCGCGCGATTTCCGGCTGGATGGGCGGGATGCGGCGCTTTCCAATTTCGGTGCGCTTGTCGAGACCTTCTCGACGCTGCGCCGGCCCGGCAGCGCTGCCCTCAGCATCGCGCATGTGGCGGTAGGCTGGACAGATGCTGCTGCGGGCTTCGGCGTCAACGCCTGGGATGTGGCAGCAGCCATCCTCATTCTCAAGAATGCCGGGGGAACATACGAGCCGCTGACCTTGGGGAAGGTGGCGGAGGGGTCGGCCGATTTTCTCTGCCCCGGCTATATCGCCACGGGCGAGGGGGCGAATTACCAGACATTGCAGCGGGTGGCGCGATCCATATCCGCAAGCCGCATAGCCAGGGCAGCGATCCCGCCAAGCCAGACGGCTGCAAACGCCTGAACAAGCAAGGACATGACGGCCGCCACATCGGCGCCGATGGAGACAAGACATGCCGCAACCGGAAAAGACCCTATCTCGCGAACAGGAAACCGGCGAATTGCCGAAGCTCAGCCGCATATATGAGCGGCATCCGCTTTATGGCGTCGATCTCTTCATTTCAGGTAAGGAAGGCGCCAGCGATCTGAAGCTTCTGCGTGAAAACGGCATCACCACCGTCGTCAATTGCGCCGTCAATCTCGACTTCAACTTCGTGGAGCAGCGGCAGATCGTTTCCGATCATGAAGGCAGCGTCTATGGACCCGGCGAAATACGTTATTACAAGATCGGCCTGATCGACGGCGATGGAAATCCCGATACCCAGATGGTTGCGGCCCATTACATCCTGCGGGCGGCGCTCGAACAGATACTGCCCGACAAGCCGTCCTATCCCCGGCGCGAGCGCGGCAGCGTGCTGATCAATTGCCGCGGCGGCCGCTCGCGTTCCGTCGCCGTTGTTGCGCTCTTTCTGCATATGACGTTGCCGGTGGAATTCCCGACGCTCGACGATGCCATCAGCTTCGTACGCGTGAAGCGTGAGCTGCCTGAAAACGAATGGTACAAGGCGCCGAAACCGGTGCTTGCGGAAGCAGCCCGCCGCGCCGCCGGCTGGATTACCACGATCGATGCCGCCCACTAGAGCGGAGGACGGTTTTCACCGCTCGGCCGCTTCCTCGGTGATGCAAATGTGGAGACGTGCCGTGGCTTGCACGTCACGTCGCCATTTTGAAACGGGTTCGGGATTTTTCCAGCTCACGCCTCGGGAAGCGTGGTGTTCCAGACCCGGACCTTTTCGATGTTTCTGTCCGAGCAGGAAACGATCTCGAACTCGAACCCGTCGCCGGAAACACGTTCGCCGATCTCGGGAAGGCGATTGAGGCGCCAGAGGATGTAGCCGGCGACGGTGGAGTAACGATCGTCCTCGTCCACCAGATCGATATCCAGCAGATAGGATACCCGTCTCACGTCGACAGCGCCGTCCAGCAGCCAGGAACCGTCCTCTGCCCGTTCCGAAATCTGCGATTCCTCGCCTTCATCCGGAAATTCGCCGGCGATAGCCTCGAGAATGTCGGTAGGCGTCGTTATTCCCTGAAGCGTGCCGTATTCGTCGACGATGACGGCCATCTGGAGCGGGGATTTGCGCAGCTGCTCCATGACCTGCAACGCGGTGGCGCTTTCATGCACGACGAGGGGTTTGCGCAGCGAGCGCTCTAGGTTCAATTTGCCGTCATGCAGAAGATCGCGTAGCAAGTCCCTTGTTGCGGCGACACCGAGGAACGAATCCAGCTTGCCCTGCGCGAGCATCAGGCGGGAATGGTCGAGTTCCAGCAGGCGGTTCCTTAGCGTATCATGATCGGCGTCGACATCGAGCCAGTCGATTTCCGTCCGTGGCGTCATGATTGAGACAACGGGGCGCTCGGCAAGCGTAAGGACACCGCGGATCATGTCCTTTTCCTCGGATTTGAACAGGTCGCTTCGTGCCGCCTGTGCCGCGATGACGTCGGCTGTCTCGCCTAGGGACTGTTCTTCGCCGACACGGCCGCCCAGAAGCCGCAGAATGGCATCGGACGTCCGCTCGCGCATATCACCGGCGGTGATACGTCTTTCGCGATTGCGCCTGCCAATCTGGTTTGCCGCCTCGATGAGCACAGAAAAGCCGATTGCGGCATAGAGGTAACCCTTGGGAAGGTGGAAGCCGAAGCCTTCGACGATCAGGCTGAAGCCGATCATCAACAAGAAGCCGAGGCAGAGAATGACCACGGTGGGATGTTTCGACACGAAGCTCATCAGCGGCTTCGATGCTGCCATCATCACGGCCATGGCCACGCAGACGGCGGTAATCATCACCCAGAGATTGTTGACCATGCCGACGGCGGTGATGACGCTGTCGAGGGAGAACACGGCATCAAGCACCACGATCTGCACGATCACCTGCCAGAAGACGGCATGGACGACCTTGCCCTGTTTTGGCTTATGCGCGCCCTCCAACCGTTCGTGCAGTTCCATCGTTCCCTTGGCGAGCAGGAACGCACCACCGAGAATGAGGATGAGGTCGCGCCCGGAGAAGGAGAAGTCCGCGACCTGAAATAGCGGCCGCGTCAACGTCACGATCCATGAAATCGAAAACAGCAGCAGAATGCGCATGACAAGCGCCAGCGACAGACCGACGATCCGCGCCTTGTGGCGTTGATGCGGCGGCAGCTTGTCGGCGAGGATCGCGATGAAAACGAGGTTGTCGATGCCGAGGACGACTTCGAGGACGATAAGGGTAACGAGGCCGATCCAGATATTTGGATCTGCGAGGAATTCCATGGTCAGGGGCCTTTATGGGAACGGGCGCGAACGCAAAAAGCCCCGGACTGAACATCCGAGGTTGAAACCCGTTTCGTTGAAGAAAACAAGAAAGGACGAGGCTGGCTTCGCTTTACGCAAGCCAGCCTCGTTCGGTGTCGACTATCGTCGGTACTGTCGCCTTCGTCAGGCATATCGCGGAATTATCCCACTATCAGTCAATTCTTGTGCACGTGGCAGTAGCAGATTCCGGGCGGTCGGGGAAGCGTTTTGCGTGCATCATCCTTTGCGAGGCGGATTTGCAATCCTCCCTGCAAGGGCATTATCGCGTTTTTTCGCCGATATCCGAGGTGGTTCGCTTGTCGATGGCCTTGCCATCGAGGATGCCTCTCAGAACGTCGAGGCGCTCGTTGATAAGCCATCCATAGTAGTTTTCAACCGGCAGGAGGTTCTTTGCGCCTGCATCCACGGCCGTCCGCAGGCGTTCGGCGCGACGCCGGGGTTGGCCGACATTGTAGAGGGTGGCGGTGATGCCGGGATTGCCGGAAATGTCGAAGCCTTTTTCCCTGTAGGCGTCGATGGAATCTCGAAGGATAGCGGCGATGTAGATGATGCTCCGGTCAGGATCCATGACGTCGCGGTAAATCTCTTTCGGCCTGTCGGCGGAGAGTTTCGGCAGACCACTGGTTCTGTTTACGAGATCGGTAACTTGCAGCGCCGTCAACGGGCTGATCTGGCCAAGACCAAAGGTCTGTCCGGCATAGAAGGGCTGGAAGAATGCCCGCTGGAACGAAATCGCTTCATAGCTCACGCCATCGACGACCTTGCCGCGGAAACTTGCATCCCAAACGATATCGCGGCAGCTCCATTGCTCGGATGTCGTGGCAAGCGTCGCGCAGGAGCGGAATTCCGGACGCTCGAGAAACGTCTTCAGGGCAACGCCCTGATAGCTGAATTTTATATCGAGTTCCGCATAGGAAATGGCCTTGACGTAATATGTCTGCAGGCGGTCCACGGCGGTGACGTTGAAAGTGTGTTCGCCAACGATAGCGCCGACGATATGGATAGGATCGATGCCATAGGCCGCTCCCGCCTTCCTGATCTTGCCAAGTAGACCGGGTTCGCTGTTTAGAAGATCGACCGTCTTGCGGAATTTTTCCTCATAGGTCGTGGAAAACGCCCTGGTCCTGATCGCCGAGGCCTGGGGTATTTCCGGCTGTTGGGCGGAGCGGTTTCCGGGAGGTACGACGACCATCTGCTGCGCTGCGGCATTTGAGGGCAGGCAGGCCAGTGCCAGAATGACAGCGGCCGCGCGGGTGGTCTTCGCAAACAGGCTCATGCAGCGTTCTCTAATATGTGGATTACTATTGCGTGACGGCCTCTTCATAGGCAGGCCGCCCCGGCGTGGCAAGTTCCCGCTGCTCACTTTACCGTTGCTGACCGTTCAGATGCCGTGGCTCCCCCGGCGTTATCCCAGTCAACGCCGCTCGTTGTCGGGACCATCGGGAGCGGAATTATCGGGTTCGTTAAAAGTCGAGCATTTTGTTTCATGTGAACTCAAATCGCCACCGGTAGGTCATGTCGTCAGGAGACGAACATGACCCATCTCATCAAATTGCTGCAAGCATGTTTCATTCTGGCCGTCGCGGGTTTCGCTGCGCCGGTGCAGGCGTCTCCTTCGATGCAGACTGGCAAGTTCACGTCGCAGCCCATCGGGCATTACGATTTCTGCAAGCGGCATACGGATGAATGTCAGCCGGTCAAGGAAATGCCGCCGCTCAGTCTTACGCCTGATGTCTGGGCTACCCTTGTTTCGATCAACAGCGCAGTCAATATCGAAATCGACCAGCGTTCCGACATGGAAGTGTGGGGTTACGAGGACTATTGGGAGTATCCCTATAACGGCGCGGGAGACTGCGAGGACCTCACGCTGGAGAAACGGAAACGGCTTATGGATGCCGGTTTCCCGGTTTCCGATCTGCTGATCACCGTTGTCCGCGACGAAAAAGGCGATGGCCATGCCATCCTCACGGTGAGAACGGACCGCGGAGATTTCATTCTCGACAATATGAAATCGAAGATCTTTCGCTGGGACGAAACGCCCTATACCTATCTCAAGCGTCAATCCACGGAACATGCCGGTCGATGGGTGGATATTGAAGGTTCCGGTTCGCCCGCCATCGCCGCTCGCGAGGTTGGCCGGGCCACCGCCACCTCCGCAACCGCGCGCCGCAACATCCTCGACATCATCATGGGGCGCTGAAGATTTCGCCTCGTGCGGATCGGAAAGCCCCGAAGGGCCGTCCGGTCCGGATATGCCCGGTGGTTCGTTTCACCGGCCTCCGAGGCCGGCTCCGGTCTCTTCATCAAACAAATGCAGGTCGGTCGGGTTGATGTCGAGGCCGACGACTTCGCCGCTCCTGACCTCACTGCGTCCCTGTATAGCGATGACCACTTCGGTCGATGTGCCAAGGGTGAGGAAGGTGGCCGAACCTGTGGTTTCCACGGCCGAAACAGGTAACGTCAGCGCCGCGCCGGTTGCGGTTCGCGGCCGGATGTGTTCCGGCCTGATACCAACGATGACACGCTTGCCGGGCGATAAGGGAGCCGGGTTTTTGATGGACTGCTGCGGCTCGCCTTCACTGAAACGCAGCTGAAGCGTCGCGCCGTCCGGGCTGACCGTTGCCGGAATGAAATTCATTGCCGGTGAACCGATGAAGCCAGCAACAAAACGATTGACCGGGCGGTCGTATAATTCCAGTGGCGTGCCCTGCTGTTCGATCACGCCGTCGCGCATGACGACGACGTGATCCGCCATCGTCATAGCCTCTATCTGGTCATGGGTGACATAGACCGAGGTGGCGTGCAGGCGGTCGTGCAACGCGCGGATTTCCTTGCGCATGTGCACACGCAGGGCCGCGTCTAGATTGGAGAGCGGTTCGTCGAACAGGAATGCCTGCGGGTTGCGGATGATCGCGCGGCTCATCGCCACACGCTGGCGCTGCCCGCCGGAAAGTTCGCGCGGATAGCGCTTCATCAGCTTTGACAGGCCTGTGGTGGCTGCAACCTCCTCTGCCGCCTTGCGGGCCTCCGATTTTGCCACGCCGCGCATGCGCAGCGAGTAGGTCAGGTTCTCCTCCACCGTCATGTGCGGGTAGAGCGCATAGGACTGGAACACCATCGCCACATCGCGTTTGCGCGGCGGCACGCCGTTCATCAAAGTGCCCGCAATGCGCATGTCGCCACTCGATATGGTTTCCAGCCCCGCCAGAGAACGCAGCAAGGTGGACTTTCCGCAACCGGACGGGCCGACGAGGGCGACGAAGGTGCCCTTCTTGATGGAAAGATGGATGTTCTTCAGCGCGTGAAAGGCACCGTAATATTTGTTTACGCCGGAAAGTTCGATCTGAAGGGTCATTTTAACGCTCCCGATGTCAGGCCGGAAACGATGCGGCGCTGCAAGAGAATGAACAGGGCAAGAATGGGCGTCACATACATGGTCGCATAGGCCATGATGTTGTTCCATTCGCTGGTGTTGGGGCCCATGAAGGAATTGAGGCCGACACTGGCAGGCTGCAATTCAGCCGCCTGGATCATCGATTTCGAATAGACGAATTCCCCGAATGCCTGCATGAAAATGAGAATGGCGCTGACGAGAATGCCGTTTCTGGCAAGCGGCAGCACGATGTTGAAGAAGGCGCCGACGCGGGAATTGCCGTCCACAAGCGCTGCCTCTTCCAGCTCCTGCGGCACCGCCATGAAGGTTGCGCGCACCAGCACCACGAAGAAGGGCATACTTTTCGCCGCAATGGCGAGAATGACCGACAGGCGGGGATAATCCAGCAGACCCACTTGCGAGAAGCCGACGAAGATCGGCGTAATCATAAGGGACGCCGGCAGAACCTGCAGCATGAGGATGAGGAAGAGGCCGATATCAACCCAGACGTTGCGATAGCGCGCCAGCACATAGGCGCAGCCAACGCCAAGCACGGTGATGAGCGCCACGGCACTTGAAGCGATGAGCACCGAATTCCACAGATAACGGCCCATATTGCGGCTTTCCCAGACATAGGCATAGGTCTGCCATTGCGGATCGGCCGGCCAGAAGCCCGGCGGGTTCGCAAACATCTCCGAGCCGCTTTTCAGCGAGGTCAGATACATCCAGTAGAGCGGAAAGAGATAGATGACGGCAAGCACGATGGCGATTGCCAGCATCAACCGGTTGCGGGTCGTGATACTCATCCGCGCACCTCATGCCGTGTCGAGCGCACATAAACGACGGAAGCCAGCATGACGAAAACGATCATGATGACGGAGATCGTCGCGCCCTTGCCGAAATCATATTGCCGGAACGAAAGATCCCAGGCCCAATATTGCGCCACGTTGGAACTGTTGTTGGGCCCACCATCGGTGATGGCGGCGAAAAGATCGAACTGCTGAAGCGTGAAGATCAGGCCGAGCGAGATGATCGCGCCGATGGTGGAACGCATCATCGGCAGGGTGATGGTGTAAAAACGCTGCCAGGCGTTCGCGCCATCCAGCTCCGCCGCTTCGTAGAGATCGCCGGGGATGGAGGCGAGGCCGACAGAAAGAAGGATCATGTTGAACGAGGTGCCGAGCCAGATATTGGCGATGACCACGGCCCAGAGCGAAAAATTCGCGTCCGATCGCCAGAAGATATTGCCTGAGATCATGCCGCTTTCCCGCAGGAAGAAATTCAGCACGCCGAAATCGCCTGACAATATCCAGTTCCAGATCGCGCCGACGACGAGGCCGGGCATGACCCAGGAAACGAGGAACAGCCCGCGCAGCCAGGTGGCGCCGGGAAAGTTCACCCAGAAGAACAGCGCCAGACCGAAGCCGATGGCAAATTGCCCGGCAATCGAGGTGACGACAAAGGTGACGGTGTTGAAAAGGATCGGCAATGTTTCCGGTTGCCGGAACAGGTCGATATAATTCTTGAAGCCGACGAAGGGGCGCACGAAGGTGCCCAGGCTGAACATGTCGACTTCCTGAAAGCTCATGACGATGTTGTAGATGAGCGGCAGCCCCGCCATGACGAACAGGAAGCCCAAAGGAAATGCGACGAGGATGAGGTCGAAACCACGACCGTCGCTGACGCTGGAAAACAGTTTTTTCATGAAACATCCTCACAAGCTCCGATCGGGGCCGCCGCTGCATTAAGCAGCAGGCAGCCCCACCGGGAGGAACCCCTTGGATGGGGCCGGGTGAACCCGGCCGCCCGCCCAGACAGATCAGCCTTCGATCAGCTTTATCTTTTCAGCGGCCTGATCGAGCGCGGCCTTCGGCGTCATCTGACCCGACAGGGCGCCCTGGATAGCGTCCTGGATCGCCTTGGAAATCTTCGGCCATTCAGGCGAGGGACCACGCGGCTGCGCATATTTGAGTTGCTCGATAAAGGTCTTGAGCGCTTCGTCCTTCAGCGCGTTGCCGGTGGGCGGAACGGGAATATCGGAACGCGCCGGCAATTGCCCGAAGTTCTTGAACATGTCCTTGTCCTGCGAGGCGAAAAATTCGATGGCCTTGAAGGCTTCGGCGGGATGTTTGCTCTTGGAGAAGATCGCCCAGTTATAGTCGCCCATGGCCGAAGACCGCGGCGCGTCCGGCGTCGGAACCGGCAGTAGCGTCACGCCCCAGTCGAACTTGGCGTCCTTGAGCATGCGGTCGATTTCCCAAGGACCGGAGATCGCCATGGCCGCGTTGCCGGCGTTGAAGGTGGCGGTGGAATCCCACTGGCTGCGCGTCAGCGTATCCGGCGAGGCCAGCTTTTCACTGAGAAGGGTCTTCCATGTTTCAAGCGCTTTCACCGCGCCATCGGTATTGATGTTTTTGTAGGTGGCGCCGGCCATCTGCGCCCATGGCAGAAACTGGAAGGTGCCCTCCTCGTTGGCCTTGGCGCTGAAGCTGATGCCGTAAACATTCTTGGCGGGGTTGGTCAGCTTGCGGGCAGCTTCCACAAGCTCGTCCCAGGTCTGCGGCGGTTTTGCCGCATCGAGACCGGCTGCCTTGAACAGGTCCTTGTTGTAATAGAGTGCGATCGTATTCGTCGCCTTCGGGACGCCGAAATATTTGCCGTCCCAGGTTACGGATTTCAGCGGGCCCGGAAAATAGTTTGCCGTCTTGATGACGTCCGACTTCGCAATCATATCCGTCACGTCAAGAAACGCGCCACGTGCGGCGAACATGGCGTGGTTTGGGTTGTCGATGGCGATGATATCGGGCGCGTTGCCGGTCGAGTAGGCGCGCATGGATTCGCTCACCACATCATCGAACTGCAACTGCCGATATTCGATCTTGATGCCGTTATTGAGCTTGTTGAACTCGTTAACGAGGTTGGGTGCCGGCTGGATGTCCCTGTCCAGCGACCACAGGGTCAAGGTCACATCTTCCGCATGCGCCACCATCGCACCGGCGGATACGCCTGCCAGAACAAGCGCACTGGCGATCATGCATTTCGCGATACCCATAATAATCTCCTCCTCTTGGTTATCGTCTCTGCAATTACTGGAAGCCTTCTCCCAAAGGCTTCCATTCCTCAGGTGGGATCGACGACAAAATCGCCGCCCCGGCAATGTTTCAGATAGTTCAGGCCGTGTACCTGTCCCGTCATTTCCAGCGCGTCGCGATAGACGGGGTCATGCCAGCCTTCGATGTCGATCGAGCCGGACCAGCCGGCCAGGCGCAGTTCCGAAATAATGTCCGTCCAGTTGCTGTCGCCGAAGCCCGGCGTGCGCATGAAGACGAATTTTTCCTTGCCGAAAATCCCATGCTCACGAATGACATCCCAACGAATGGTCGCATCCTTGCCGTGCACGTGGAAAATCTTGTCCGCCCATTTGCGGATCTGCGGCAGCGGATCGATGAGATAAACCATCTGGTGGCAGGGTTCCCATTCGATGCCGATATTCTCGTCCGGCGTTTCGTTGAACATCAGTTCCCACGCATCCGGATTATGGGCGATGTTCCAGTCGCCGGTCTGCCAGTTGCCGTCCATGGCGCAATTTTCAAAGGCGATCTTCACGCCCTTGTCCGCTGCGCGTTTGGCAAGCTCGCTCCAGATTTCCTTGTAACGGGGCAGGCTCTCGGGCAGCGGCTTTCCGCGCAGGCGGCCGGTGAAACCGGCAACGCAGGTGGCACCGAAGTGATGGGCATTGTCGATGCAGTCTTTCCAGCCCTGCAAGGTCTGAAGGTCGATTTCCGTTTCCTCCAGCGGATTGCCGAACATGCCGAGCGTGCCGATGGTGATGTCGCGGTCACCGATCGCGTCAAGTGAACGCTTGCCAAGCTCGGCAAGGTCCTGGCCGTTGGTCGTCTGCCAGAAGAACGGTTCGAAGCTTTCGAAACCAAGATCGGCTATCTGCCCGATGCGTTCAGCTGCCTGTCCCTTGGTGGCGCTGACCATGGTGCCGATGCGGATGGATTTTGCCGGATTGCTCACGTCTGTCGGTCCTTATGCTGCGATGGAAACGCGCTGGCCGATGCGGGCGCTTTCAATCGCGCCGATCACCATTGCCAGGCTGTTGATGTTGTCGAAGGAAGCCGTTTCCGGCATCTGGCCGGTAAGGATGGATTGAAGAAACGAGAGTATGACGCTGGCGTGGCCGTGCGTATCCTTCTCGGAAATACTGTCGGAAACGTTTACGGTCTTGAATCCGCGTAGAAGACCCGGCTCTTCGCCGGCGACGGATGCGGAGAAATTGTCTTCGCCGTCCCAGAGGATCATGCCCTTGGAGCCAATCAGCCGCCAGCGGGCTTCCCAACTGGTTCTTTCGCCTTCCGCGCACCAGGAGCCGCGATAGGTAAAGACCACATCGTTGGAGAACTCGAATATGGCATTGGCGCTTGCCCCGTGGGCGTACCAGGAGCCTGCCGGATTTTTCTCCACGCAAAACACGGAGAGCGGCTTTTCATCGGCGACGAAACGCGCCGCATCGAAAGTGTGGATCGCCATGTCGAGAAGAAGAACGTTCTTCATCTCCTCGCGGAAACCGCCGAAATGGGGCCCGAGGAAAAAGTCGCAGTGAATGGCCGTCAAATCACCGATAATGCCGTCTTCCACGGCCCGGCGCAGCCGCCGGATACCGGAGATAAAGCGCCGGTTTTGCACCACAGCATGAATTTTTCCGGCCTTTTCCGCCAGTTCCACCAGCTTTTCGGCTTCTTCCATCGAGGCCGCAAGCGGCTTTTCGCTGAGCACATGACACCCGGCTGCAAGACCGGTTTCAACCACGGCATACCGTGCCTGCGGGATGACGACATCGAACAGGATGTCGGCTTTGGTCCGTGCGAGAACATCGCGGAGATCGACGCCGATGATGACGTCGGTGAGGGAGAATTCTTCGGCAAGCGCGCGTGCCGTGTCTTCGTTCAGATCGACGAACCCGACGATCTTGATCGCGCCGAGAATGTCCGGCGTCGATTGAATGGCGCGCAGCCAGCCTTTGGCCATAGCTCCGCACCCGCATAAAACGGCATTGTATGTCATCTTCTCTCCCCGCTCTCTGGGCAAACTCCTCTTTGCGCAGAGCATCGTAAACGTTTACGACACTAGGATGATCATGTTAGATATGTCAATACCGTTATTGGGGACCCATATTTGGTACCCGGCTCAGGAGGGGGAGTGCATGAAAGGAATTCGTCAGCTTGCCGATTATCTGGAGATATCGATAGGCACCGTTTCCCGTGCCTTGAACGGCAAGCCCGACGTTAACGAGGAGACGCGGCGGCGTGTTCTGGAGGCGGCGGAAAAACTTGGCTATGTCGCAAACCAGTCAGGCCGCAGCCTCAGGCAGGGGACGACTAACGTCATCGGCCTGATGACCGGCAGCGACGCGCAGACGGTGGAAAACTCCGACAACTTCTTCATGGGAGTGACGGATGGTTTGCAAAGCGTGTTTTCCGCTCACAATCTCGATCTTATCGTTCTGCCGTGTCCGGGTGAGGAAGACCCGGACGAATATCTCAAGCGCATGGTGGCGCGCCGCATGGTGGATGCGATGATCATTTCCTCGACCCGCCGTGTCGATAAGCGTGTCGATTTTTTAAAGCAGACCCGCTTGCCTTTCGTAACGCTCGGCCGCACCTCTTCCAGCGCCGATCATGCGTGGATCGATCTCGATTTCGAGGAGGTTGCGCGCAGTGCCGTCAACCGGCTCGCCGCTGCCGGCCATCGCACCATTGCGGTTGCCGCACCCGATAGCGACGTCAATCTCGGTTATGTTTTCATGGACGGGTACCGGCGCGGACTGGAGGAGAACGGCATTGCTTACGATCCTTCTCTGGTCATCCGGGCGAAATCGAGCGAGCAGGGCGGATATCACGCCGCCAGCGAGTGGCTACAGATGCGGCCGCGGCCAACCGCGCTTGTGCTGATCTATGAGTTGATGGCCCTTGGCCTTTATCGCCGTCTGGCGGAAGTGGGTCTGAAACCGGGACGGGATCTTGCGGTCATCGGTTTTCGTGATGGTCCACGCGGCCAGTTTCTCGAACCGCGATTGACCAGTTTCCGCATGTCCCTGCACGATCTCGGTGTAATGGTCGCGCAGACGCTTCTGTCTACCATGCCGGCCTATGCGCCGTTTTACCCAAATCAGGCGCGTTACTGCGTCTGGCCGATGCAGCTTGTCGCCGGAGAGAGCGACCCAGGCCCCGCATCTTTATAAGCGTGGCGTCAAGGCTTGTGGTCTCGAATGGTCGCAACGCCGAACGGATTGAATTTATATTCGTCCTCCTCATACCGCGTGTCATCGGACAGGTCGGCACGACGATCCTTCACGGCCGCTTCAACCCCGTTGCGGGTCATTTGATCGGCGATATCGTCAATCAGCGCGGCGATCTTCAGCTGCTCGCTATTTGTTGAGGGCTGCTGCTGGTCTTTTCGGGTGAAGTGTATCTCCACGTCAGGCAATCCGACCAGATGAAAGCCGACGCTCCCCATGCCGTCGGCATCGCCGCCGATGGGCCGGCGCGCGAAGGCTAGACGGCAGGTTCTGGCGAATGCCAGGGCGTCGTTTGCGGTCGCGTTACGGCGCGACTGTTCGAAGAGTTCCTTCCACCGCTGCACACCATGGGCAACGCCGGCGCTTTCACCCTTTACAGCAACTGCGCCACTATCGAGCATGTGGTGCACGAACATCAGGGCTTTACCGCAGGTCGCCACGGCTGTTTCCGCGGCCATTGACGGGCCAAGCACATAAAGAACCGAGCCGTGGCCTGCAACTGCCTCCTCGTCACTCTCCTGATAGGCGTCCGGCTCGACACGATCCCAGCAGACATTGAAGGAGCGTTCCATCCTGTCGTCCGGTTCATCCTGCGAATAATCCTCATCGAGACTGAAATCGCCGGCAAATTTATCGATAGCGGCGCGAGCGCTCTGCCGCAGCGCTGCCAGACCATTTTCCGGGCCAAGAAAACAAAGGACATGCCGGGGTTTGTATTCGGAGCGGGATTGGGCAACTGCCGGAACGTTGCTCGCGGCCTTGCCGACAGACGGTCTTCCCAGCACAAGGCCACCTAAAAGCGCGAGAACGCCACGACGCTCTGAATTCATCCCATTCCCCCCACGGCTCCCCTAAACAGGATCGAGGACTTTTATACCGGTACGGGCAAGTCTGACCATATCAAATACGTTGATCTATTTTTTGCAGGGCCGGACTTTTCGCAGGTGAACAGCAAAGCCTCAAGGTTGCGGCAACAACACGCCGACGGCGAATTCTTCGTCTGTTGTCGTGTGGCCAATCTGCGTTTTGCGATATTCGCTGGGGCTGAAGCCGCGCTCGGCACGAAGTGTACGGGAAAGGTGTGGGGCATCGCAAAACCCGGTGGCGAGCGCAATCTGGGTGATCGGGTCACGCGTGGTGCGCAGGAGGGAAAGGGCGCGGTCGAGCCGCAGCTCAAGATAGACCTTGGAGGGCGTTGCTTTCAGGTCTCCAAGGAAACGCCGTTCGAGGCTGCGTCGGCCAAGGCCGAGATCGCGCGCGAGTTCCAGCACGGTTCTCGGAACCTCGATGTTCTGCTGCATGCGCAGGATCGCCTTTCTGACCAGGGGATCGGTTGCCGTTCTGGTGCTCTGCTGGCCGGGCTGGGGTTTTTCGCCGCTGAGCGCACTGTCGATCATCATGATATTGAGGCTTTTGATGGCGGCCGACTGGCCGACATGGCGCTCCACAAGGAACGCGGCCAGATGCGCAGCACCATGGCCGCCCGAACAGGTCAGGCGGTTGCGATCTATGACGAAGAGCTGGTCGGAGACCATCTGCTCGGCGTCGAAACGATCGAGAAAATCCTGATGGTGGAACCAGCTCACGCAGCAGCGATAACCATCCAGCAGGCCGGCTTCATGTAGAATGAAAACGCCGGTGCAGAGCCCGATAAGGGGAGTGCCCGCTGCCGCACGGTCTTTCAGGAACCGCAATGCCTCCGGCGGCAGGGCGCTGTGGTCGCTGATCAATCCGCCGACAACAACGATATAGTCGTAATGCACGGCGTCGATGAGCCGCGTATCCGGTTGCACCTTCACACCACAGCTCGATTGCACATTGCCTAGGGTCGCCGACAGCACGGACCATTCGCACAGGATCGGCCGGGAACGGTCAGCCTCATCGGCAGCAAGACGCAGCACATCGACGAAATTGGCGA
Organism: Rhizobium sp. TBD182; assembly: GCF_001950375.1. NCBI lineage: Bacteria > Pseudomonadati > Pseudomonadota > Alphaproteobacteria > Hyphomicrobiales > Rhizobiaceae > Rhizobium > Rhizobium sp. TBD182. The sequence goes on from NZ_BDLN01000008.1 coordinate 152,485, forward strand.
AGGCCGACAGCGTGAACCGGTCGGCGAGCAGGAAGGCGACGCTGAGGCGTTTCTTGGCGCGATGAGAGCTCATGGCGCAAATATTCACGCAAACAGACGCGATTGTCCAGCCCGGCCGCTGTAAATCTCCGTAGGCTTTTGAATACCGAGAGTTCCAACCAGCAGGCCCGCTCATGACGCGTTTTAATGCCTTCAATCTCCTGCGGAATGCCCTGACCGGCCACAAGAACTGGGACGAGCAATGGCCCGACAGCCAGCCAAAAGCCGAATATGACGTGGTCATCGTCGGCGCCGGCGGCCATGGTCTGGGTGCGGCCTATTATCTGGCCAGCCAGCACGGTATCACCAATGTCGCTGTCATCGACAAGGGCTGGCTCGGCGGCGGCAATACCGGCCGCAACACGACCATCATCCGCTCCAACTATCTCTACGACGAAAGCGCGCGTCTTTACGATCACGCCGTCGATCTGTGGGAAAACTTGAGCCAGGAACTGAACTACAACGTCATGTATTCGCGGCGCGGCGTGCTGATGCTCGCCCATAATGTCCACGACGTGCAGAGCTTCAAGCGCCACATCCATTCCAACCGTCTGAACGGTGTCGACAATCGCTGGCTTACCCCGGAAGAATGCAAGGAATATTGTCCGCCGCTGAGCATATCGCCAAACGCCCGCTACCCGGTGATGGGCGGTGCGCTTCAGGAACGTGCCGGCACGGCGCGCCACGATGCGGTTGCCTGGGGTTATGCGCGCGGTGCTGCCGCCCGTGGCGTCGATATCATCCAGAATTGCCCGGTCACCGCCATTCGCCGCAACGCCGACGGGTCCGTCGCGGGTGTCGAAACGGCGCGAGGTTTCATCAAGGCGAAAAAAGTTGCGGTTTCCGCTGCCGGCCACACCTCGGTGGTCATGGATACCGCAGGCGTGCGCCTGCCGCTCGAAAGCTATCCGCTGCAGGCTCTGGTATCCGAGCCGATCAAGCCGATCTTCCCCTGCGTGGTCATGTCGAATGCGGTTCACGCCTATATCAGCCAGTCCGACAAGGGTGAGCTGGTGATCGGTTCCGGCACGGATCAATATACCTCTTATTCGCAGCGCGGCGGCCTGCCGCTGATCGAACATACGATCGCCGCCATCGTCGAAATCTTCCCGATCTTCAACCGCATGCGGATGCTGCGCAAATGGGGCGGCATTGTTGATGTCACGCCGGATCGCTCGGCCATTCTCGGCAAGACGCCGGTCGACGGGCTTTATGTGAATTGCGGTTGGGGCACGGGTGGTTTCAAGGCCACGCCGGGCGCTGCCCACACCTTCGCCTGGACCATCGCGAAAAACGAACCGCACCCGATCAACGCGCCTTTCACGCTGGAGCGTTTTCGCTCCGGCCGCCTGATCGACGAGGCCGCCGCCGCTGCCGTGGCGCACTGAGGAGCTAACCCATGCTGCTGATCCGTTGCCCCTATTGCCATGAAACGCTGCCCGAAGCCGAATTCACCTATGCCGGGCAGGCCCATGTCGTGCGCGCGGCCGACCCCTCATCTCAGAGTGATGAACAGTGGGAAGAATTCCTGTTCATCCGCGAAAACGCCAGGGGTCCGCATTTCGAGCGCTGGTGGCACCTGCATGGCTGTGGCCGCTTCTTCAATGCCGTGCGTGACACGGTGAGCGACCGGTTCCTCACGACCTATCGCGCGGGCGAACCGCGTCCAGAGCTTTCTTCCCTGACCCGCGCACCAGCCAGCTCCGAGGTGTCGAAATGAACTCCTATCGCGTTTCCGGCCGTGGCCGGGTGGATGCCGCCCGCTCGGTAAGTTTCACCTTCGATGGGAAGACCTATCGCGGCGTAAAGGGGGATACGGTCGCCTCCGCGCTTCTCGCCAATGGCGTACATCTCATGGGCCGCTCGTTCAAATACCACCGCCCGCGCGGCCCTGTAGCGGCGGGTTCCGAGGAGCCGAATGCGCTGATCGGCACCCGCCGCGGCTCCGGCCGGTTCGAGCCAAATACCCGCGCCACGGTGCAGGAAATCTGGAGCGGGCTGGAAACCACCTCTCAGAACAAATATCCGAGCCTGAAATTCGATATCGGCGCAGTCAACGACATGGCCTATATGCTGTTTTCGGCGGGCTTTTACTACAAGACCTTCATGTGGCCGAAGAGCTTCTGGAACAAGGTCTATGAGCCCTTCATCCGCGCGGCGGCCGGTCTCGGCGTCTCGCCCACGGAAGAAGACCCCGATACCTATGCCTCGCGCAACCTGCATTGCGACGTGATGATCGTCGGCGCCGGTCCTGCGGGTCTGGCTGCGGCGCGCGCAGCGGCGGTCGATGGTCTCAAGGTCGTGCTGGTGGACGAAAATGCCGAAGCCGGCGGGACGCTGCTGTCCGAGCCGCAGGCGCAGATCGACGGCCAGCCAGCATGGAACTGGCTGGCGGACGAGTTGAAGGCGCTGAAGGAGCGCGGCGTCAGGGTCATGACCCGCACGACGGCGATTGCCTACTACCACCAGAACATGATTGGGCTTTGCGAAAAGCTGACCGACCATCTCGAAACCGTGACCAAGGACATGCCGCGTGAACGCCTGTGGCGGGTGCGGGCGCGCCATGTGGTGCTGGCGCAGGGGGCTCTCGAGAAACCGCTGGTCTTCCATGGCAATGATCGGCCGGGCGTGATGCTGGCGGGCTCCGCCCAGACCTATCTGAACCGCTATGGCGTCAAGGTCGGCAACAGGCCGGTGGTGGTGACGAGCCATGACAGCGCCTGGTATGCCGCCTTCGATCTTCATGGCGCAGGCGCGCGGGTGCAGGCCATCGTCGATACCCGTGCGAAGGTGCGCGAGGAACTGGTGAACGAGGCGCGCGCGCTCGGCATTCCGGTGCGGCTGTCGCATACCGTGACGGCGACTTCGGGCCGGTTGCGTGTGAAATCAGTCCGCGTCAATCCGGTGAATGGCTCCACGGTCGGCGCGGGGCAGGAAATCGCCTGTGATGCGTTGCTGATGTCTGGCGGCTGGACGCCGTCGCTGCATCTGTTTTCCCATACGCAGGGCAAGCTTGCCTGGGACGATCAGCGGACCACCTTCCTGCCGGCCATGACCAATGAGGATTGTGCAATTGCCGGCGCCGGGCGCGGGCTTTGGGGCATTGAAGCGGTGCTGAAGGATGGCGCCGAGCAGGGCCGGAAGATCGCTGCAGCCCTGGGCAAGACGGGCGATACCCGCGACTATGCGGTGGAGCACGACCGCACCGGCGGCGGCGTATCGCTGACGGAATTGCCGAGCGATCGCGATGCCGGCAAGGCCAAGACCTTCGTCGATTACCAGAACGACGTGACCGCAAAGGATCTGCGGCTGGCCGTGCGCGAGGGCATGCGCTCCATCGAGCACGTCAAGCGCTACACCACCAACGGCATGGCGACCGATCAGGGCAAGATGTCCAATATCAACGGCCTCAACATCGCGGCAGAAGCGCTCGGCAAACGCCAGCCGGAAGTAGGCCTCACGACCTTCCGCCCACCCTATACGCCGACGACCTTCGGCGCTTTCGCCGGTTATCATCGCGGCCAGCATTTCGAGGTGACGCGCAAGACGCAGATCGACAGCTGGGCTGAAGAGCATGGCGCGGTTTACGAACCGGTCGGCCAATGGCGGCGCGCCTGGTACTTCCCCAAACCAGGTGAAGACATGGATGCGGCAGTCGGCCGCGAATGCCGGGCGGTGCGGCAAAGCCTCGGCATGTTCGACGCCTCGACGCTCGGCAAGATCGAGGTCGTCGGGCCGGATGCGGTCGAGTTCATGAACCGCATGTACACCAACCCGTGGTCGAAGCTCGCGCCCGGCCGCTGCCGTTACGGCCTGCTTCTGGGTGATGACGGCTTCATTCGCGACGACGGCGTCATCGGCCGCATGACCGAGGATCGCTTCCACGTCACCACCACCACCGGCGGTGCGGCAAGGGTGATGAACATGATGGAAGATTACCTCCAGACCGAATGGCCTGATCTCAACGTCTGGCTGACTTCCACCACCGAGCAATGGTCTACCATTGCGCTGAACGGCCCGAATGCGGCAAAGCTGCTCGCTCCGCTGGTCGAGGGCGTCGAGCTGACGGAAGAGGCTTTCCCGCATATGTCCTGCGCGGAATGCACGGTGGCCGGCATGCCGGCGCGGCTGTTCCGGGTGTCGTTCACCGGCGAGATCGGCTTCGAAGTCAACGTGCCCGCGCCGCTCGGCCGCAAACTCTGGGAAATCCTGTGGGAGGCCGGCCAGCAATACGGCATCACCGCCTATGGCACGGAAACCATGCATGTGCTGCGTGCCGAAAAGGGTTACATCATCGTCGGCCAGGATACCGACGGCACGGTCACGCCCTATGATGCCGCGATGGGCTGGGCCGTGGGCAAGACCAAACCGGATTTCGTCGGCAAGCGTGGCCTCGCGCGCCCCGATCTCGTCGCCAAGGGCCGTCGTCACCTCGTCGGTCTTCTGACCGAAGACCGCTCGAAGCTGGAAGAGGGCGCGCAGATTGTCTTCGATCCGAAGCAGCCTATCCCGATGAAAATGGTCGGTCATGTCACCTCATCCTATCATTCGGATGCGGTTGGCCAGCCGATTGCGCTGGCGCTGGTCGAGGGCGGCCATGAGCGGATGGGAGAGACCGTCTATATTCCGATGCCCGAACGCACGATTGCCGCAAAAATCACCGGGATGGTCTTTGTCGATCCCGAAAACACCCGCCTGAAGATCTGACCCGGAGATGACAATGAACATGCGCGTTTCCTCCCCCGTTCCCGGCACGCTGGCCGAGAGCAAAGCAGCCCGGGTCAGCATATTGGCCGCGCAGGGGCGGCTGTCGCTGCGTGCGCGCGGCGATCTGGTCCCGCTCAATACAGCCCTTGGCCTGACCCTGCCCGACCGGATCGGCGCTCGCACTGCTGCAGGCGAAATCGAGGCCGTGCGCCTTGGCCCCGACGAATGGACGATCCTTGCTCCCGTTGGCGCGGTCGACGGGGTGATTGCGGCCTGCGCTGGCGTTTATGCCGGCCATCCGCATAGTCTCGTCGATATTTCCAGAAGGGAAGTGACGCTCGCGATCAAGGGGCCGCTCGCCGCCGAGCTTTTGACACTCGGCTGCGCCCGCGACATCGACACCATTCCGGTTGGCGAGGCCCGCAGAACGATTTTCGATGGCGTGACCGTGGTGCTGTGGCGCGATGCGCCGGATGGTTTCCGTATGGATATCTGGAACAGTTTCGCGCCGCATCTCGGCCATTTGCTTGAAACCGGCTGCAAGGAACTTGCCGCCGAAATCGCCTGATTCTTGAGGAGGAAACAATGCTCAACCGTCTGTCCCATAATGCCGTTTCGGATACGGTGATTGCCGACGCCATCGCCGAGGAACTCGATCGCCAGAAAACCCAGATTGAACTGATCGCTTCGGAGAATATCGTGTCCGCCGACGTTCTGGCGGCGCAAGGCTCGGTGCTGACCAACAAATATGCCGAAGGTTATCCCGGCAAACGCTATTATGGCGGCTGCGAATTCGTCGACAAGGTTGAGCAGGTCGCCATCGACCGGCTGAAGCAACTTTTCGGCGCGGAGTTCGCGAACGTTCAGCCGCATTCCGGCGCGCAGGCCAATCAGGCGGTGTTTCTAGCACTTCTTCAGCCGGGCGACCGAATCATGGGGCTTTCGCTGGCCCATGGCGGCCACCTGACCCACGGTTCGCCGGTCACCATGTCGGGCAAGTGGTTCGATGTCGTCTCCTATGAGGTGGATGCAGAGACGCATCTGATCGATATGGAAAAGGTGCGGGCAAAGGCGCTGGAAACCAGGCCGAAGCTGATCGTCGCAGGCGCCTCGGCCTATCCGCGCCAGATCGATTTCGAAGGCTTCCGCAAGATCGCCGACGAAGTTGGCGCATGGCTGATGGTCGACATGGCCCATTATGCCGGCCTGATCGCCGGCGGCAAATATCCAAATCCGGTGCCGCACGCCCATGTCGTCACCTCCACCACCCACAAGACCCTGCGCGGCCCTCGCGGCGGCGTAATTCTGACCAACGATGCCGATCTGGCGAAGAAGCTGAATTCGGCCGTCTTCCCCGGCAATCAGGGCGGCCCGCTGATGCATGTCATCGCTGCCAAGGCCGTTGCCTTCGGCGAGGCGCTGCGGCCGGACTTTGCCGACTACGCCGGTCAGGTCATCGCCAATGCACAGGCTCTGGCGCGAGTGCTGACGGATGGCGGTCTGGGGATCGTGTCTGGTGGAACCGACAGCCATATGGTTCTGGTCGATCTGCGTCCGAAGGGCGTTAGCGGCAAGGTTGCCGAAATCGCTCTTGAGCGGGCAGGCCTCACCTGCAACAAGAACTCCATTCCCAACGACCCGGAAAAGCCCTTCGTCACCTCGGGTATCCGGCTCGGTAGTTCGGCCGGCACCACGCGCGGTTTCGGCGTGGCCGAATTTGAGCGCATCGGCGTGCTGATCCTGCGCGTCATCGACGCGCTGGCTGTCAGTGCCGAAGGCAATGCTGAGATTGAGGCGAACGTGCGGGCCGAGGTTGCTGCGCTGTGTGAGGACTTCCCGATCTACGGCGCGTAACACGCTATTATCGGTCTCGTTAGCCATGATCGGGCAGGGCGGCATCACCGCCAATGTGCCCGATCGCTGATCCATCAAGGGGAGCAGGATTTGACCAGCTATGTCATGAAAGTCTCGTGCCCGGCACGCAGCGGCATCGTTGCCGCCGTGTCCGGATATCTCGCGCGGTCCGGCTGCAACATCAACGACAGTTCGCAATTCACCGACCTGGAAACGGGCCGCTTTTTCATGCGGCTGAGCTTCGTTTCGGAGGAAGGGATGGAACCCGCTGCTCTCGTCGCAGGGTTCGCTTCCGTCGCCGCCGATTTCGACATGGAATACGATATCCATGATCTCTCGCGGAAAACGAAAGTCGTGATCATGGTTTCACGCTTCGGCCATTGCCTGAACGATCTGCTTTATCGTTCCCACATTGGTGCATTGCCTGTGGAGATTGTCGCTGTCATCTCCAATCACCTCGAATATCAGAAGCAGGTGGTGAACGAGGATATTCCCTTTCACCACATTCGCGTCACGCCGGAGACGAAACCGGAAGCCGAGGCGGCCATACTGCAGGTGGTGCGCGATGCAGGCGCCGAACTCGTCGTGCTGGCGCGCTACATGCAGGTTCTGTCGGAACGGCTGTGCCAGGAAATGTCTGGCCGCATCATCAACATCCACCACTCCTTCCTGCCTTCCTTCAAGGGCGCAAACCCTTACAAGCAGGCCTATGAGCGCGGCGTGCGACTGATCGGCGCGACGGCCCATTACGTCACCGCTGATCTCGATGAAGGCCCGATCATCGAACAGGACACGATCCGCGTCACCCATGCCCAGAGCGGCATGGATTATGTGAGCCTCGGGAGGGACGTGGAAAGCCAGGTTCTGGCGCGCGCCATTCATGCCCATATCCATCACCGTGTCTTCCTCAACGGCAACAAGACCGTGGTGTTTCCAGCTTCGCCGGGCGAATATATGTCCGAACGAATGGGCTAAGGTTGGGGCGCGGTTGCCGGAGGCCTATTCTTCCACCGGCCCCGTCCCGTCGCTTGCTTCGGGCTCCTGTGGCCGCGCGCTTCGTGTAGATGTGGGATAGGCGCCCGCCATGCTGGCGAACTGGATGTCGTTTTGCGCAAAGGCATCCTTCAGCATCGAATAGGCCTTGCGGCGCACCATGGAGGATTGCCCGCCGGCGCGCAGCATCATGCCGAAACCAAGCGTCATGCCATATTCGCCGAATTGCTCGACGCCCTTCAGCTTGACGGTTTCGATCAGGAACTGTCCGAATTCCGGGTCTTCCTTCAGCGCCTTACCGATCTCCTTGGTAATGGCCCGGACCTTGGCAATGTCAGTATCGAAGGCGACCGTGACGAGGAATTTGTCGATCGACCAGTCGCGGCTCATATTTTCGACGGCGCCGAGCGATCCGAACGGGACGGTGAAAATCGGGCCGCGATGGTGCCGCAGTTTGACCGAGCGGATGCTGAAGGATTCCACCGTGCCGCGATAGGAACCGCTCTGGATGTATTCGCCGACGCGGAAGGCGTCGTCGATCATGTAGAACACGCCGCTGATGATGTCCTTGACCAGCGTCTGCGAACCGAAACCGATGGCGATGCCGAAGATGCCGGCGCTCGCCAGCAGCGGCCCGATATTGACGCCGAGTTCCGAAAGTGCCGTCATGACCGCAACCGCGGCGATGATGATGCCGAGCATGTTGCGAAGGATCGGCAGAATGGTCAAAAGCCGGTCATCTTGCGGCTGGCCCACACCCGGTTGGCCGCTCATCGGGTTGCCGGCGGGTGTACTCAACTCCAGCCGCCGTGCGATCATCGACTTGATGGCGATCCAGACGAGATCGGCGAGAAGCAGGATCAGCGCCCCGTGCAGGACGCCGACGACGATCGACGTCAGCAATGCGCCATCGGGCAGGGAATTCGGATGCGCGCGCACGAGGAAGATCAGCCACAGGATGGCAGTCCCGACGATTGCAAGCCGCACGCCTCGCTCGACCAGAACCGGGCGAAGATCGCTTTGCCCATAGGTGCCGATGTCGGTTGCCAGCTTTCGCGCCGCGATGCCAAGCGTCGAGGCAAGGCCGGGCAGAACCAGCGCATAAAGCCCGATCCAGAACAGGACCCCGGCGCCGGCGAGCCGCAACCCGAAGAGGATGATGAGGCCGAAGATCAGCGCGACATCGATTGACCTAGCCCGCTCCGAGCGGCGATCGCCGACCGGACGACGCCAGATCCAGATGCATGCGAGCAGGAACAGCAGGCCGACCATGGCGGAGGACAAAAGCCCAAGCGTGTCACGCGGGACATCGAGATTCTCGAGCGTCCTGAGTAATGCCCAGAAGACGCCGGCAAGGGTCAGGAGCCATGTCCAGCGGACGATCCAGAAATCGCGCCGGGCATTGGCCTCGCGGCCAACGACCCGCCGCAGCAGGCCCGTGAAGGCAAAAAGCAGCGGCAACACGATGCTGGTTGCAAGCCAGGGCAGGAGAACGGCGCTCAGCAAAGGTGACCACTGGATGGCAAGGAACATGGCGGTGGCAGCAATGCCGTAGCCGAAGACGGGCAAAAGCCTCCGCGATACGACAGACGAGGCCTCCTTGCCGATATCCGCGACGTTCCTGCGGGAGGCCTGCATCGCTATGATCCGGTTCGTGGTAATGCCGCCGGCAAGGCCCGCACCGAACAGGATGGATACGTGCAGCAAAAAGACGGCTGCACCGTAGTTGCTTATCTCGTCGCAAAGCCTTCCCAGCGCCGCGATGATCTGCGTGGACATGCCGGGCAGGTCCCTTGCGAGGCGGCCTAGGTGTTCGCGCCGCTTGCTTGCCCATTGGTCGAGATCGCTCAACTGGCTCTGCGGCGTCAGTTCTGGCGGCTGCTCTGTGCCGGCCGCCGCAAGCTTCTGTGTGAGAAGGGCACGAACATCGTCCTGTCCCAGAAGCTGTAGCAACTGGTCGACTTTCTGCTCTGTCGTCTGTTCCGTAGGGGCCGGTCTCGCTGGCGGCGGTAGTTCCTGCGCAGCTAGGCTCGCCGCGCCAAGTACGAAAACTGCGATGGCAGCCGCCATCACTCGGAAAAGGGAGGGAAGGGTGGTCATCGGTCCGCTCCACACCATCCAGGCAGATGCCGCGCATCGCGCGAGCGTGCCAGTTGCATCGCTTCCTCAACCGCGTCCTCGAAGGAATGTCGCAGCTTCTTGCCACCCACCCGGCGGCGCAGGAAATCCGCCCAGAGGAATTCACTGAAGGGAGCGTCTATTTTGGCAAAACCGCCAGCGTCGCGAATCGCGCCGGCCAGCGCGCGGAAGGGATCGTCCTTGAGATCGACGATCCGTTTGGGAAGATGTTCGATAGGATGGCGCACGCCATCCACGTCGAAAGGATAGACGAAGTTGCGATGGTCCATCACCGACCAGAATTCCTGCCGGTCGAGATGGGAAAGATCGGCAACGATACTGGTTAGTACATGTTTCACGCCTTCCTCATGCAAGGCTAAAGCGAGGTGGTGGTGGTCCACCAGATAAAGACGTTGTTTGTGACCAAGGACGACGGGTACCATATGGTGTCCGAGGAAGTCGGCTCCCTTTTCCTCACGGATGGCGGCCCATTGCCGCCGCTTGTCCTCCACCTCGCGCAGACCGACTGTCATCTGCGTTGGTTTGAGTGAGGTGATTTCAACCGGGGTCAGATGCGGTTCAAGATTGTGTGGCACGGCTGTCCTCCCGATGCATGGCCGCCGTCACGGCATCATCGACACTGAAATTGCTGCGCGCCACCATGTCGGATCCGCCGCCAGCAAGCAGCAGATCCTTCAGATGGTCGTGCATGCGCGCATAATAGACCACGATGCTGCTGCGCTGCATCGCTGCATCGAACTCCAGCAACGCATCAAGCGCGGTGGAATCCAGTTCGAATGTTTCCTCAAGGCTGACAATTGCGATGTGCAGTTCCGGCCGCGCAACGATGTATTTGGTAACGGCGGCAAGGATCGGTTCCGCATTGCCGAAGAAAAGCGGCTGTGCGGGCCGGAGAATAATCATGCCTGACACATCCTTCGCATCCGGGTGGCGTTCCATGTCGACAAAGTCGTGGCTATCGCCCAGCCGGCCAAGATGCATGACATGCGGTAGGGAAAGCCGGCGAACGAAGACGGCGAAGGAAAGGGCGACGGCGACAAGCATGCCGTTTAGCACACCGAAGGCAAGTACGCTGGCTGCGGCGGCAAGTGCCAGATAGGCGTCGTTGCCGAGCCGCCATAAACGGATGATCGGCGCGGGGTCGAGCGCATGCAGCAGCGCCACGGCGATCACGGCGGCAAGGACTGCTTCCGGGATGAAAGCGAACCAGCTGGCGGCGAGCAGGCTGAAGACCGCCAGGCCGATTGCGGCGATGGCAGAGGCAAGCCGGCTTTGCGGCCCAACCGCCTCGCTTGCTGCGCCTGCGGAAAAACCCGCACCAACCGGCATACCCTGCATGGCGGCGCTGGCGATATTGGCAAGCCCGAATGCTCTGAGTTCGCGATTGGAATCGACAATCTCGCCATGGCGAAGCGAAAGGCTTCGGATGGTGCCCCATGATTCCGCAAAGAGGATGAGGACGAGTGGCGGCGCGAAGCGGGCAACATGCGCGACATCGTCGAGCGACACCGAAAACGGGCCGGCCCATATGCCGGCAAGATCGATCTGGCCGACGACGGCTACGCCCCGACTTTGAAGGTTGAGCAGGATCGAGATGGCAATTCCTGCCACGATGACGACGAGGCTGCCGGGAATGGCGGGGCTCCTGCGCAGGAGAAGCAGCACGGCGAGTGCCGCAACGCCGACGGCGATGCTTTCAAGGCTCCAGTCCTGCGGGCGGGAGAGGATTTGCAGGAGAATGGAAAGCGGCTCGCCCGACTGCGCCTTTATCCCGAAGAGGCTCGGCAATTGCTTTATGGTGATCAGAATGGCGAGGCCGAAGGCAAAACCGCGCAGCACCGGGCGCGAGATCACACTCGACAGGGCGCCGAGCCGCGTGGCAGCTGCAAGCAGAAACAGCAGGCCCACCAGAGCGACCGTAATGGCAACGAGCAGCATCTTTTGCGCTGGTGTGACCGAGAGCGTCGCAAGCATTGCCGCCAGGATTGCGGCGGAGGAGGATGTGGGCGAGACGACCGCAAAACGGCTCTGGCCAAAAATGGCATAGACGATGCAGCCCATGATGGCGGCAAGGATGGCGTGCTGGGCTGGAACGCCGGCAATCCCCGAATAGGCGATCGCTTCCGGTAACATCAGGCCGGCAATCGACAACCCCGCCACCACATCGCGCCGGTTGAGTGTCATGGGCATGGAATTGCAACCGCATTGGCGGTGATAAGGGCAAGGACAATTCCACCGGTTAAGATCACGATTCTCCACCATGTTCCCGCGACGCGATGAAGGTTCACCCAATGCGCATACGAGTCAAAGTTTAAATCGCGCCCCCGAAATATTTCGGCTCTTCCGGATGTTGCTTAACGCTGGAGATCGTCCGGCAGGCAGGACGAGCGCCATTTCGGCCAGGCCGCTTCAGCCACCATACTGATCGTCCGTGACGTGCTCCATCCAGTCCACGACCTTGCCGTCTTTCACTTCCTGAAGCGCGATATGCGTCATGGCGACATCGGGTGCCGCCCCGTGCCAGTGCCTTTCGCCCGGCGCGAACCACACGGTATCGCCGGGGCGGATTTCTTCCACGGGGCCACCCTCGCGCTGCACCCTTCCAAACCCTGAAACCACGATCAGGGTCTGTCCGAGCGGGTGCGTGTGCCATGCGGTTCGCGCGCCTGGTTCGAAGGTGACCTGAGCGCCCTGCACCCGCTCTGCATCGAACGGGTTGAACAGAGGATCGATACGGACCGTGCCGGTAAACCATGCCTCGGGGCCTTTGGTTGAGGCCCGTGTTCCCGCGCGCAATATTTCCATGGTCATTCTCCTGACTGGTATCGTGTGGGGGGATTTGAAGCGGTAATGCCTCTCTTGTCCACTGGCGAGTGAAAATTCAGTCAGGCCGCATCGACCCTTGGTCACGGGTGACAGGAACCGGATCTCCGCTATGCCGAGACCCGGTTCCGCCTAAGCCAAAGCGTCAGCCGATCTGCGCGTTGTCGTCACGCTTGATGGCGATAACGGTGGAGCGCGGCAGCTTGCCTTCGCCATCCGGGAAGGGGGCGTCGGGGTGCTGGATGCCGACGAAGTGGGTACGCTTGTCGCCGGACCATGTCTGGCCGGTAACTTCGGAACCCTTCGGCGCGGTCAGGAAACGCTCGATACGGCCGGTGGCCGGATCGCCTGCCAGCATCTGGTTATTGCCCTGGCCGGCGAAGTTGCCTTCGTTGCTGTCCTCTCCGTCGGTCTGGATCCAGAGGAGACCGGTCGAGTCAAACATCATGCCATCGGGCGAGTTGAACATGTTGCCTTCGTTGATGTTCGAAGAGCCGGCATAGGCATCCTTGTGAACGGTGGGGTTGCCGGCCATGCAGAACAGGTCCCACTTGAATCTGCCGTCCGCGTGATCGTCGTTTTCCGGGTACCAGCGCACGATCTGGCCGTATTCGTTCTTTTCGCGCGGGTTGGCAGCATTGATCGCCATGGCGTCGCCGCCAGCATTGGCGCGCAACTTGCCGTCTTTCATTTCGCCGCGACGGCTGTTGTTGGTAAGGGCGCAATAGGCTTCGATGGCGACCGGGTTGATGGCGACCCATTCCGGGCGGTCCATCGTTGTCGCGCCCACCTTGGAAGCGGCCTGACGGGTGAAGACGCAGATTTCATCGATCTTCATGCCTGTCGTCTCAGGCGTTAGAGCCAGCCATTCACCAGCGCCGTCGTCCGAGAACCTGGCGACGTAGAGCGTGCCTTCGTCTAGCAGTTTCGAGGTGTCGCCACCGGGCACGTAAATGCCGTTGGAGACGAATTTGTAGAGGAATTCGCCACGCTCGTCATCGCCCATGTAAACCACCACGCGGCCGTCACGCGCGATCACCACAGCGGCGTTTTCGTGCTTGATGCGGCCAAGGGCGGTGCGCTTGATCGGGGTGGAGGAGGCGTCCGAAGGATCGATCTCAACCACGTAACCGGCGCGGCGCGGCTCGTTGGGGTTCTTGGCGACATCGAAACGCGCATCGAACTTCTCATAGGCGTAACGGGTCTCGGCGACGATGCCGTAGCGCTTGTAGTCATCCGGCAGCTTGAAGGCGGCATCAGTGGTACCGAAATAGCCGTTGAAGTTTTCCTCGCAGGTGAGGTAGGTGCCCCAGGGCGTGCGGCCGGCGCCGCAATTGTTGAAGGTCCCCAGACAGTCGACACCCTTCGGATCTGCGGCGGTCTTGACGAGGTCCGAGCCTGCGGCCGGGCCGGAAAGCTTCATCGGGGTGTTGTGGTGAATACGGCGGTTGAACGGGCTGTCGAGAACGATTTCCCAGCCTCCGGTGCCTTCCGCAACTTCCATGACGGTGACGCCCTGCATGTTCTGCAGGATCTTGACGTCGTCGGCCGTTTTCGGGTTGCCCTTTTCGGCATGCGGCAGGTTGGTTTCGGGGTTTACATATTCATGGTTGACGGCGATCAGCTGGTGATTGCCAACCATGAACAGTTCCATGCCGTCAGTATTTTCGCCGAAGACCTTGTCGGAGTTTTCAACGCTGACACCCTTGGTAGGGTCGAGGTCGGGCACGTTGGAGAACAGCGGCTGGCCCCACTTGGCGACTGGCTTCCAGCTGTAGCCTTCCGGCACGTGAATGGTGTGGTCGGTCGCGGCAGCCACCGGCTTGAAGGGGAAACGGCCGGCTGCCGCTTCCTGCGCTTCCGCCGAGGTGCTGGTCATCAGGTTGCCGAGCGTGCCCATGGCTGCTGCGGCCGAACCGAAGGCAAGCACGCCACCGAGAAAGCCGCGGCGGGAAATCGCGGTCTCGACCACGCGGTCGAAATCGGTTTCGGCCGGCGGCGGGTTTTGCAGCTCGTCCCACGCATCCCAGGAAAGCTTGCTCGTATCGATGTCGGTCATATCGTATCTCCACCGTTGCATGTTTGGAATCATTCCAACACGGTGCGTACCGTTTCAGTGTTTCACACAAATGACGGGAATAACGACTTTAAATATGATCTTCACAGAAAACAATTCTGTATTTTTCCCTTAATGCGGGAGAAGGATACGGGTGAGCAAAAAGCCTTCGAAGCGGCAGAAGTGGAAAGCAATGTCCGTTCCCTTGCGCCACTCGCCGCTGATGTCGGTCGTCAGCCGAAGGGATGCTGAACCGCACTCTTCATAGCCGGATAACTCCGCCGCCTCGAAAAAGAACAAACGTCTGACGGTCGGATAAAGCGCTTTGAACAGGCTTTCCTTGGCCGAAAAGATCAGCCCGGTCATGAAGGGATCGATGTCGTTTCCAAGACTGAGGCGTTCGTTTGCGGTCAGTACCTGCGGGGCAATATCGCAAGCTTCCTCCTCGCTCAGAAGCCTTTCGATATCGATGCCAATGCCGCAGAACCGCTCGGAAGAGCCGGCAAGCGCAATTGCCCGCTCGTGGCTGTGGGAAATCGCGCCGACCACGCCTTCGGGCCAGATAGGGGCGCGATCCTCTCCCATGCCGGGAAAGGCGGCGCGGCCGGTGAGACGGCGTATGGCTTCGGCAGCACATCTGCGCCCGGCGATAAATTCCGCCTTGCGTCTGGGCGCAGCGCGCAAAAGCTGCGGCGGCAAGGGAGGGACCTTGCCGCCGCGCCCTTCTTCGGCGCTGTAATGAAGGGTGACGCAATGACAATCGCATCTGTCGTCCGGCCAAGGCCAGATGGCCTCGGGTGGATCGCCGGAAACAGCTTCGCCGTAAAACGCCGGCGCGTGGGCCATATCTGTCATCCTCATCACGCGGACCGATGCTCAGGCGGCAAGCGTGGCGCCGCCATCGACCACGATCTGCTGCATCGTCACATGGCCTGCCTGATCGGAGGCGAGGAACAGCACCGTGTCGGCGATGTCGTCCGGCCGCGCGATTTTGCCCAGCGGAATGCCGAGCTTGAACTGCTCGGGAAGACCGGCGACCAGTAGCTGTTTGCCACTGGGATCGTTCAGCATGCCGGCCAGCATCGGTGTATCGGTGGAGCCGGGTGACACCACATTGCAGCGCACGCCATAGGGCGCGAGTTCAAGTGCTGCACAATGGCTGAGGCTGACGAGTGCGGCCTTGGAAGCACAATAGGCGAGCATGCCGATGCGCGGTACAACGGCGGCGTTGGAGGCAATGTTGACGATTGCCCCGCGCCGCTGCCGCTTGAAGACGCCGCTCCATTGCCGCAGCAGGTAGAACGGCCCCGCAGCATTGACATCCATGCAGGCGTTCCAGTCCTGCGGCGTCAGGCTTTCGCTGTCGCCGAGCCGGAGGATGCCGGCGGCGTTGACGAGAATGTCCAGCCCGCCCCATTCCTTCTCGATCGCCTTGCTCGCCGCCTCCACTGCCGCCGCGTCCGTGATGTCGAGCGTGATCTGGCGGAAGGTTGCATCGGTTGCATCGGCAATGAGGTCAAGGCCGATGACCTCGGCCCCTTCCTCGGTGAAACGCTCGGCGATGCGGCGGCCGATGCCCTGCGCGGCACCCGTCACCAGCACGCGCCGCCCGTTAAATCTGTTCTGCATCATCTTGTCCGTCCGCTCAGGCCGCGAGCCGCTTTTCTTCGATCAGCGCCCACCAGGCAGAAAGCGTCGGTACGCGGGCAAGCTCTTCGAAGCCCACGATGACGCCGCGTTCCTTCAGTTCGCCGGCAAGCTTCATCACCTGCAGCGAATCCAGCCCATAGAAGATCAGGTTCTCATCCGGGTCGATGTCGCTCTCGTCCTCCACCATTTGCAGGACGCGAGCCTTCAGCCATTCGCTGATATCGGTGGTCTCTCCCGCGCCGGCAAGGCTTGCAGTGTCGATCACCACGCCGCAGCGTGTTGCCACATATTGCAGCGCCATGCGGTGTTCGGCTTCGGAAAAATCGGCGACGGCATCACCCAGCATGAAGGGCTGAATATCCTTCATGAAGGCTTCAACAGCCGTCATCATGCAGCCGATATGGGCATAGACGCCGCCGATGATGATCTGGTCGCGGCCCCACCCCTTCATGCGCTCGGCAAGGTCTGAACGCTGGAAGGCGCTGTAGCGCCATTTGGTCAGCACCACATCGTCGGGCGTCGGCGCAAGCTTGTCCACGACCTTCTGCAACTCCGGGTCGACCACGGTCAGGCCCGGTCCCCACATGTCGTTCAGAAGCGCGCGGTCGGCGGCAGGCTGGTCGTGCGGCTGGGCGGTGTAGATGACCGGCACGCCGTTCTGAACCGCCCATGCCTTTACCTTTGCAAGATTGTCGATGAGGGTTGTCATCAACCTGCCGTCGGCCTCGTAGAACCGCAGGAAATAACGCTGCATGTCGTGGATGAGCAGCACGGCGCGCTTGGCGTCCGGCTGCCATTTTGTCTTGTTGGCCGGAAAGCTTGCTGCGACCGGCATCGGATAATCGGAAATGGTGGGGATCGTCATATTGACCTCGATGGTTTGGCGCATCGGCATGGGCGACACGCAATTTTCAAATGGTTGAGGCGTGCACGCTCAATTACGCCGGGATTGGCGCTGCGAGCATGTCGCGCAGACGTTTCTTGTCGATCTTGCCGACGGCAGTAAGCGGCATGGTGTCGATGAAACGCACCCGATCCGGCAGCTTGTAATCCGCAACACCCAGACCAGAGAGATGCTGGCGGATGGCCGGTGCCTTGAGAGCGGGATTGCGGGAAACGACGAAGACGCAGCTTTTTTCACCGAGGAGTTCGTCCTGCATCGCGACCAGTGCGGCATGCGTCACATCCGGATGCTGAAGGATCAGGTTTTCCACCTCTTCCGATGCGACCTTCTCGCCGCCGCGATTGATCTGGTCTTTCACCCGGCCAACCACCCGCAGGTAACCTTCGGGCGTGCGCTGAACGACATCGCCGGAATAATAAAAACCCTGGTTGTCGAAGACGCGCGCGCTGTGCTCGGCGGCGCGGTAATATCCGCGAAACGTATAGGGGCCGCGCGTCGCCAGCATGCCGGCTTCGCCTTCTGGGACGTCGTTGCCGTCCTCGTCAACGATGCGGATCTCGTCATCCGGGCTGATCGGCCGCCCTTGCGTGGTGAAGACAATATGGTCGGGATCACCGGCGCGGGTATAGTTCACCAGACCTTCCGCCATGCCGAAGACCTGCTGGAGGGCGCAACCCAGCACCTGCGGCACCTGACGCGCTAAAGCTTCAGCGAAGCTTGCGCCGCCGACCTGCAGCAGCTTGAGGGATTTCAGCCGTTCGCGATGGGCGGGCGCCACCTGCAACCACAGCGCCACGGCCGGCGGCACCAGAGGCACAATGTCGATGCCATGTTTTTCGATGAGGTCAAAGCAGGCAAGCGGCTCGGGATTGGCCGCCATTACCACGGTGCCGCCAGCGTGGAACACGCCAAGCGCACCCGGCGAACTCATGGGGTAATTATGCGCCACCGGAATGGCGCAGAGGAAACGGGTCTGCGGCGTCAACTCGCAGATTTCCGCACTGGCCCGGGCGCTGTAGTCATAGTCGTTATGCGTGCGGGGGATCAGTTTCGGTGTTCCGGTGCTGCCGCCGGAAAGCTGGAACAACGCTACCTCATCGGCTGCCGAAGGGCCGTAATGCGGCGCATTTTCGGCGGGTGATGAGAGCCATTGTTCTAGGCTGCGCTGCGGTTCCGTCTCACCAAGCAGCAGCGTTACGGCAAGCTGCGGAGAGGCAAGCTTCAGCGCATCCAGAAACGTGTCATTGGCAAAAAGCTCGTGCGAACGCGAGCCGATCACCAGCTTTGGCGCAATCTGTTCCGCATAGGAGGTCATTTCCAGCCGGCGATGGCTGAAAAGCGCATTGACGGGTGCAGCGCCGATTTTCATCAGAGCGAAAAAGACGAGATAGAACTCCGCGATATTAGGCAATTGCACCAGTGCCGTGTCGCCCCTGCCGATCCCGGCGGCAGCCAGATGCCCGGCAAGATTGGAAGATTGCCGGTCGAGATCGGCATAGGTGAAGCGGCGGTCGCCGCAGATCAGCGCGGTCGCGTCCGGCCGAAGTTCCACCTGCTGGGTGAGGATGTCGCTGAGCGGTCTGTCGATCCAGTAGCCGCGGTCGCGGTATCGGCGCGCCAGATCTTCGGGCCAGCGTTCAAATTCGATTGTCATGGTGTGTCCCTGGGAAAATTAGGCAGAAAGACCGCAGGCGTTCAGCATGGTCTTGAGCTTGGTCTGCACCTCGGCCCACTCGGATTCGGGTTCCGAGGCTTCAACGATGCCGGCGCCTGCGAACAGCCGCACGGTTTGCCGTTGCACGGTGCCGCAACGGATTGTCACCACCCATTCGCCGTTACCCTCGGCATCCGTCCAGCCGACCATGCCGGTGAACAGCCCACGCTCGAAAGGCTCGACGAAGCGAATAAGCCTGCGGGCACGCTCGGTGGGGAAACCGCAAACAGCAGGTGTGGGATGCAGCAGGCACGCGAGTTGCAGCGCATTGGTCTCGGGATCAGCAAGGCGACCCTCGATGCGCGTTGAAAGATGCCAGAGAGCGGCCGTGTTGATGAGGGAGGGTTTTTCGGGAACGTCGATTTCAGTGCAGCAAGGCGTAAGCAGCGAGCGTATATCCTCGATCACGAGGCTATGCTCGTAATGGTCTTTTTCCGAAGCCGAAAGCCGGTCTGCATTGGCCTTGTCCGCTACCGGGTCAGCCATGCGTTTTGCCGAGCCCGCGAGCGGGTTCGAGATGACTTTTTCACCCTGCTTGCGGATGAGGAGTTCGGGGCTCACGCCGATCAGATCGCCGCCATCGGGCAGCGGAATGCGAAACTGGTAACCCTCGCGGTTCTGTTTGGCGAGGCTGGCCAGCAATCTTTCGACATTGACCTCGGAGGCGAAGGTCAGTTCGCGCATGACCGAAAGCACTGCCTTGCGGACATCGGAATGGCGGAAATTGACGATGGCATGCTCGACGGCGCGCTTGAAACCATTTTCATCGGGCAGGCTGTTTTGGCCGACAAGCGCTGGCATGGCCGAATCAGTCGAGATCGAAGCGGCACCCTTTGGATTCGACTCATGGTTGTTGGGGATATATAGGCAGGATGGCTCGTTGACGTCGAAGGGGATGGCGCCAATGGCGATGGGATTGTCCTGTCCGGCCCTGCGCGCCCTCTCAAAAGCGGCCTTTATCGCCTTCTGCAAAGGGCTTCCCGCGTCTTCGGCGCCATGGGCAGGAATCGTTATCCTTTCGCGAATGCCTCTGGCACGCAGTTCGCCCGAGCCAGAAGTGAACAGAAATTCTCTATCAAAATCAGTAATTTCGTCGGAATCGACGTCATTCGTCCTGAGTGCTCCCGTTTTCATGGGATGCCTCCTGTGCGAGTGGTTGACGGTGGCTTATACTTGATTATGATAATCATGTTTTGTCAATCGGTGCAAATTCACATGCTAAATTTAACCCCCATGCAGGTTGCCTACTGGGTTGGCCGAGAGGCGGACGGGATACTCGGAAAAGTTACGCCGCATCTCTATCTCGAGTTCGAAGGCAGGGGGCTGGAGGCGGAAAGACTGGCCGTCGCGGTCGAAAGGCTTTGCCGGCGTCACCCCATGCTCAGCCTCAGGATCGATGCGGAAGGGCGACAGACGGTGGACCCCGCCGGCCGGCCGCTCGGCCTCGACGTGGAGGACATGGCGTCTCTCAATGAGGAGGCGCTTGCGCACCGTCTTGCCACCAAACGTGAGGCGTGGAGCCATCGCCAGATCGATCTGCGCGTTGCCCCACCGGCGGCAGTATCGCTCAGCCTGCTGCCCGCAGGTCGCGCCAGGCTGCATTTGGATACCGACATGCTGGCCATCGATCCCGCCAGTATGCGTATCGTGCTGGAAGATCTCGCCCGCTTTTATGAAGCCGACGCGGACGAACTCGAGCCATTGGGGGATACACCACCATCGTTTTTCAGCTGGGCGGAAAGTCTTGCATCCGATCCGGAACTCAAAGCCCAGCGTGAAAGGGACCGGCTGTGGTGGCGGCAACATATTGCCGATATTCCGGAGGCACCGCCATTGCCGTTTTTGCCCGAGGACCCGTCACGCGCCGTTCACACCGATCGCCTTGCAGCAAGACTTTCTCCGGCTGAACGCAGCAGTCTGGAACGGATGGCGCGGCGCTGCGGCGTGACCACGTCGACCCTGTTGCTTGGTGTCTTTGCAATGGTGCTTTCGCAAGCGACGAATACGGAAAAGTTCCGGCTTTCCGTGCCGGCTTTCTGGCGCGCGCCGCTGGTGGAAGGGGTCGATGGCATCGTCGGCGAATTCTCCAATGTGCTCATGCTTGGCGTTGATATCCGGCCTGAGGAGAGCCTTGAGCGACTGCTTGGACGGCTGTTCGGAGAAATGAACGGGCTTCTGGCGCACCAGTCCTATCCCGGGGTCAGCGTCATGCGCGACCTTTCCCGCCTGCGCGGCGGTTTGCAGACCTCACCGGTTGTCTTTACCGCGGGTGTCGATTTGCCCGGGGGCGAGTTGTTTTCGGAAAATGTGGGGCGCGTGTTCGGCCCGATGATCCACACCGTCTCGCAGGGGCCTGGAGTTGCGCTGGATGCGCAGGTCGCAGCGCTCGATGGCGGGCTTTTGATCAACTGGGATGTGCGGCTCGATGCGCTGCCGGAAAGCTGGCTGCGAGCCCTGTTCGACGCCTATACCGCCCGTCTTCGCCACCTTGCCACCAGCCCTGATCTCGTTTCCGAGACCGTGGAGCGATTAGGCTTGCAAGCGCCTGAAGCGACAGTGCAGACAAAAGGAAAATCCATGGAACGGCCACTCTCAGCCTTGCAAAAGGCCTATCTGCTCGGTCGCGGCACCCATCTGCCGCTGAGCGGCGTGGCGATGCAGGAGTTCCGCGAATATCGCGGCAATATCGATCCGGCATTGCTTCGCTCGGGCCTCACCGCAATGGTCGAGCGGCATGAAAGCCTGCGCACCCACATCGATGAGCGGCGTCTGGTGCAGGTGGTCTCGAATGAGCCGAAGCTAAACCTTGATATTGTTGATCTTTCGCACCTGTCCGCTGCCGAAGCCGAACAGCGGATCGGCACCGTGCGGCAGGATTTCTCCCATGCCCATTTCGATCTTGCCGCTTCTCCCTGGCAGGTCACGGTCTTTCGTCTGCCGGAGGTTGCGGTGGGGGACAGCGTGGCGGTCTTCCTGCGCTTCGACGCCCTCATTCTCGATGGGCGGGGAATAGCCAGCCTTGCGGCGGAACTCTTCGACGATGTCGTGCCGCCCGCATCAACCGTAGCAAACATCGCCGCGCAGCAGGATATCGCAGCGGCCCGCGCCGAAGATGCCGCCTATTGGGCGGAGAAACTTGAGGGTGCGGAAGTGCCCTCGCAACTGCCTTGGAAAGCCCCGCTCGAAACCATTGCCGTTTCGCGTTACAGCCGCCAGAGCCTGACCGTGGAAAAACAACGCTTTACCGCCTTTTCACGGATCGGCGCGAAAGAGCGGCTGTTCAAGAACTCTGCGCTGACGGCGGTAATCCTCGATGTGCTGTCGCTTTGGCTGAACGAAGGTGCCCTCGTCGTCGGCATTCCCGTCGCCCCGCAGGTGGAAGGCACCTTTGCCAATCGCTCGAGCTTCATCGCGCTCAAATGGGACGCGGCCAAGGGCGATTTTGCGGAGCGTGCCGCAGCTTTGCAAACGGATGTGCTTGAGGGCCTCAATCATCTGGCTTTTTCAGGGATCGATCTCAATCGCATCCTTCTCAACGCCAATCCCGGCGGGCTCGCCCTGCCTGTCGTCATCACCAACGGCCTCTCATGGCCGACGCTTTCGCAAGCTTCCACGCTTCGTTGGACGGACGGGCTGACCCAGACACCACAGGTGGCGCTGGATTTCCGGTTTTCGCAAAACCCGGATGGCGATCTCGTCCTCGATATCGATTATGCGGAGCAGGCGATCGATGCCGGAATGGTGGCTGGCATTCTCGGCGCCATAGAGCGTGCGATTACCGCGATCACCGCCAGCGGGACGTTTTCGATGAATTTCCGCGAGATCGTCGACCTGTCTCACTATCGGCTGAATGGCGACGAGCGGAACTTCGTCTGCCCGCCATTCTTGGAACGGATCGCCTCGCATCTTTTCGAAGGAGACGGATCGCGCACGGCCCTGATCAACGGCGAACGGCGCATCTCCTATCACGAACTTCGCGACGCGGTGGCGCGGGCGATGGCGGGCCTTAAGACGCGCGGCATCGGCCGGGGCCATGTCGTAGCGGTGTGCCTGCCGCGCAGCCCGGAGCACACGGCCGTCACGCTCGCCGCTGCACTTATCGGCGCCATCTGGGTGCCGATCGATGCGAGCTCGCCGGAAGATCGCCTGCACTATCTGCTGACCAATTGCCGCCCGGCCATGATCGTTGCCCGTTCCGTTCCGCAAGGATTCGACGCTGTCGGTCCCGAGGAGCTTCTCGCAGCGCCAGCCGCCTCCGGCGTGCCCGTTAACGCGGCGGAACTGGCGGCACTTTCAGCAAGCGAAGCACCCGCTTATTACCTCTATACCTCCGGTACCACCGGCAAGCCGAAATGCGTCGTGCTCTCTAACAGGGCCACGGCCAATGTCATCGGCAGCACGCTTTCGGAATGGGCGGTGACGGAAAATGACGTCTTCATCTCCGTCACGCCCTTGCACCACGACATGTCGGTCTTCGATGTTTTTGGGTCGCTTGCCGCCGGTGCGACACTGGTGCTGCCGGAACCCGGCGAGGAAAAGGATGCGGTCCGCTGGAACGAGTTGGTGGCCGAACACGGCGTTACGCTGTGGTGCTCGGTGCCGGCGATTCTTGAGATGCTCTTGTCCTGCCATCGTGGCGACCAGCTCGGCTCGCTCCGGCTCGTTGCGCAGGGCGGTGATTACATCAAGCCCGTGGTCATCGAGGAGTTGCGCCGGCTGAAACCCGAGCTTCGGCTGATATCGCTGGGCGGGCCGACGGAAACGACCATCTGGAGCATCTGGCACGAGATCGTGACAGCCGATACCTCGGCGATACCCTACGGGCATCCCTTGCCCGGCAATCGCTATTTCATCCTCAACGATCAGGGCGGCCATTGCCCGACGGGCGTTGTCGGGCGCATCCACACAGTGGGCGTGAATGTGGCGATCGGCTATCTGGAAGATGGCGCCATTACCCAGACGGATTTCGTGACGGTCAGCGATACGGATGGACATGCGGTGCGCGCTTTTCGCACCGGAGACAGGGGCCGTTACCGGCCGGATGGCAAGATCATGTTCGCCAGCCGGGTCAACGGTTACGTCAAGGTGCGCGGGGTGCGGGTCTCGCTGCCGGATGTGGAAAATGAACTTATCCGCCACCCCTCCATCCAGCGTGTACTGGTGGTGGATTACGGTGCCGAGCAAAAGGGGGAGGCCGCTATCGGCGTGCTTTATGTTCGGATGCCCGGCCTTGAGCTTTCCACCGCCGACCTGCGCAATTTTGCCCGCAGGCATCTGCCGGAATCGCATGTGCCCGGCCGCTTTCTCAATGTGGCCGATCTGCCGCTCTCGGCTAATGGCAAGCCGGATCGCCGCCGCGCCCGCGAATTGCTGATGGCAGCGGAACCGGCAAAGGCACCCGCAGCTGTAACAGTCAAAGCCGCCGATCAGGGCGATCTCCGCGTGCTGGATATCTATCTCGGCGTGCTGGGTAAAAACCCGGTAGATGTGGATACTAGCAGTGATCTGCTGGCGCTTGGCCTTTTGCCCTCGCATCTGAAAACCGTCTCGGCCGAAATTCGCAGCGCCTTCGGCGTGGAGCTTTCGCCGCAGCAACTCCTGCGTTGCCGAAACGCCAAACAGGTCAGTTCGCTTTTACCCGCTTCGGCGGCATGAGCCGCGTTATTGCGGCCCAAATCACGGAAATAATTCAAGGAAAAACAGATGGCGCATATCGATCCTGCCGGCGGCTGGCTTCCCCTGACCCAGCCGCAACTCGATTTTTGGGAGGAGTTTTCCTTCCATCCCGACGAACCGGTCTCTACCGTCGCCCATTACATCGAGCTTTCCGGTGCCGTGAACGAGGGCGCTCTGCTTGAGGCAATCAGGCGCACCGTGCGCGAATCGGAAGTTCTGTCGATCCGTTTTCGCGTCGGTGAGGATGGCGAGACGCCGCAGCAACGCTGCGATCCGCTCCACGCTCCGATGGTCGAGCTTGTCGATCTCCGTGCCCATCCCGCGCCTTTCGAGGAAGCGCTGGGGCGCATGAACGCGGATGTCGAGGCAAGGCTTGATCTTCGAACCGACAAGCTCTCCGCCCAGGTGCTTTACCGCATCGCCGACGATCGCTACCTCTGGTATATCCGTGCCCATCATATCGTCGTCGACGGTTATGGTCTCACGCTGGTGGAGCAGCGTTGCGGGCAGCTTTACGGGCACTATTGCGGCAAGGGCGAGGCGGGTCCGGATTTCCATCCTTTCCCCAGTTTTCTTGCCGAAGAGGACGCCTACCGGCAAAGCCGCCGTTTCGAAAAGGACCGCGAGTTCTGGACGGCCTATCTCGCGCCGCCGGTGGATTTGCCGGTGCTGGACAAGGATTGCGAGGATTACGGTGGCGGCGGCCTGCATGCCGATGCGGGATTGCCGGAAGGTTTCAGCACAAGACTGCAACAGATATCCGGCGCACTGGAGATAGGCTGGCCGGACCTGCTGGTGCTGCTTTCAGGCCTTTATCTTCACCGCGTATTGCCGCGCCCGGATCGCGATGTGCTGACGCTGTGGCTGCCCTTCATGAGCCGCTGGGGCAGTGTCGGCGCGCATATGCCCGCCATGCTCGTCAATATCCTGCCTTTCCATCTGACGATAGAACCGCAGGAGAGCCTTGGTAGCTTCCTTGCGCGCAATGCCGCCAATCTGCGCCGGCAGCGCCTGCATGGCCGCTACCGCATCGAACAGATCGCCGCCGATCGCAACATATCAAAGGGCCGGCGGTTTTTCTTCTCACCGCTTATCAACGTCCTGCCCTTCAGCGCGCCGGTATTTGCAGGGCTTGCCGTTATCAGGCACATTCTCGCCAATGGTCCGGGCGACGGGTTCAACCTGACCTTCCGTGGCGAGGATGACGGCAGTGATCTGAACCTGCATATCGACGCGGATTCCGCACTGACCGAAGCCGACGATTTCGCGCGTTACCGTGAGGAGTTGCCGCTGTTTCTGGATGCCATGCTGCGCGAAGAGGCGCTGGCGGCTCCGGCCGAAGAGGTTTCCGCGGCCTTCCGTCTGGCGGTTTGAGAAGCCGGGTGCTCTGCAAGAAGGGGACGGAAATCTCTCTGCCGTCACTCTGCATTTGGTCGGGAGTGACTGGGTGCGGATGTGATAAACCCGGCTCCGTTATGCAAAACCCTGCCTGATGGGGTGACATGCTGTCCTCCCACCCAACGTCATCCTTGGGCTTGTCCCAAGGATCCAGTGGGGACAGGCCCGAGCATGACGGAAGAGAGCTTTCCGGACATTTGTTAAAAAGCAAAACCCGGCGCCGCCATGCGGAGCCGGGTTTATTGCGAAGCCTGGCCAGCACTCAGGCTAGCGTGGTCAGCACACGGCCCGAAGCGCCTGCTTCGGCGAAACGGCTGAAGACGCCGCTGGTGGTCGTGCGCAGCCGGTCGACATCCTCGGGGCCGTAGCGGTCGGAGCGGTAGCTCATCAACACGCGGATGGAGCGTTCGCCGCCAATCGTTTCTTCCATTACCTCGAATTGCAGCCCCAGCATGGATTCGTGCTTGTCGGGATCGATCTGCCGGAACTCGACGGTTTTGCCGTCCGGCCCTGAAAGCGTGCCGTTCAGCTTGTTCTTGGCGTGGATCTGGATGAATACCTCGAACAGATGGTCGCGGCCGGGCGTCATGCCGAGCGCCTCTTCGACGAGATCGATTGGAATTTCGCTGTGTTCCAGAGAGCCATTGACCGTGTTCTTCACCGAGGAAATCAGTTCGCCGACCGTCATCTCCTCGCGGAAACGCACACGATGGGCAACGACCGTGGTGAAATAGCCGATCGTATCGAAATAGCCGCTGTCGGTGCGCCCGGACGCCGATGTGCCGACCACGAGATCGCTCAGCCCGCCCAGATGGCGCAGCGACGCGGCGATGGCGGCATAAACGACGTTGAACAGGGAGGCGCTGTTCTGCTTGGCGATGGCGTAAAGTCCGTCGCTGACGTGTTTTTCCAGCTTGAACTCGATCCAGCCGCCCGCCGGCGCCTCGTCGTGTGCAGCATCTGTCGGCGTGCTGTTCTGTCCGGTAAGGACCAGGCCTTTCGGTGCGTCCCGCAGCATATCGGTCCAGTAGGCAAGGTGGTCGCCGTTGACGCCGGATGCCACCTGTTTTCTGGCGAATTCATGGAAGGGTGCGGGCTTGCTCGCAAAGACAGGGGCCTTGCCCGCGGCTCTTGCCCTATAGGCTTCGGTCAGCTCGTCCATCATCAGGTTCACCGACCATTCGTCCAGCACAATATGGTGGAAGAGGAAAGAGAGCACCTGGCCGCCGGTTTGGGGATTGCGCAGGAAACGCAGCCGCATCGGCAATTCGCGGGCAAGGTCGAACCGCCAGGACGCTTCCGTATGCCGGTCCACGCCTTCGCTTTCCTCACTCGTCCAGAACCACTTATAGCCGGGCAGGTCGTGCATCGGCACGATCTTTTGCAGAACCGTCCCATCTTCGACGTAAAAATGGGTTCGCAGGCCGGGATGACGCTCGATAATATCGAGGAATGCACATTCGAAAGCGCTCTCATCCACCGGATCGAGGAAATCGAGCGCGAAGGGGATGTTGAAAATCTCGCCGAAACCGAAGGCGGCATAGGCTTTCCAGAGCGACATCTGCGCAAGAGAAAGCGGTGCCGTCAGCGAGCCGGTCGCGGTTGCTTCCGCCTGTGCAGGGGCGGCGGTTTCGAGACGCGTCGCCTGTTTTGCGAGCGATGCGGCGGTGGGATAGCTGAACAGGTCGTTGAAACGCAGCTCGATGCCGTGATTGCTCAAAAGGCGTCCGATGATGCGGGTCGCGATCAGCGAATGGCCGCCAAAATCGAAGAAATCGTCATCCGGTCCCATGTCTGTCGACGCAAGCGCTTCGCGGAATTCGGCAAGAATTGCCGCGGCAGTCTCGTCGTCGCTGGAGC
Organism: Rhizobium sp. TBD182; assembly: GCF_001950375.1. Taxonomy (NCBI): domain Bacteria; kingdom Pseudomonadati; phylum Pseudomonadota; class Alphaproteobacteria; order Hyphomicrobiales; family Rhizobiaceae; genus Rhizobium; species Rhizobium sp. TBD182. Next base: position 180,298 of record NZ_BDLN01000008.1, read on the forward strand.
GGGAGGCGGCGGGCAGGGATGCTGCAGCCTCCGGCCCTGCGGACGAGGTTTGATGCGTAATGCCGGAAAAATCCGCACCGCCTTCGAGATGGGCGATGAAACGCTCCAGCAGAAATGCCGTCGCATGCGGCGAGGCCTCCTTGCCGCCGGTCAGTTCCAGACGGATGTGGCCATCAACCGTGCTGCCAGCAGCGAGCGTCAGGCCAAGGCCGGACTGGAGAGAGGGGAGTGGCAGGCGCTCGAACCGGAGCCGCTCGACGGATGAGGTTTCAGCCGATGTTGGCAGGGTCTGAAGCGTGAAGGTGGCAACCTCGTCGTTGTGTTCGCCATGTCGGGCCAACCCAGCCAGCACGGCTTTTTCGGCCTCCTGCGGCGACTGGCTACGTGAGATCGAGACGCGGGCGACCGCATCTGCCGGAAGCGGCAGGCCGGCCTCGTTCCCGGGTTGCAGGGGCAGGCGCAGGGTAACAGTGTCGAGATCGCCATTGGTCGCCAGAAAAAGCGCGAAACGGGCACCGGTGCGTGCCAGAAGCGCGTCCGGTGCGGCCGAGCCGTTTGGGTCGAGAAGGGCAGCCGGAAGATCGACGCCGTGGCAGTGGCTCGCCGGCTTGGTCCCGTTATTTCGGAGAGAGACGACGGGCGTGCCGGAGGCCGGTCCTTGCAGCCAGGGGAGCGGAACTGGATTGACGATGGCGTTTTCGGTGATGCGTGGCGAAAGCGGCTTTGGTGCCTCGCCAGCATAGGCTGCGGCAATAGCGCCCAGCAAAATCTGCGGTGAGAGGGATTCACCAAGCAGGCCATGCACCAGAAGCGCCAGCAGTACCTCTCCTTCGCTCAAGAGCACGATGGCCTGAAACGGCGGATCGATTTCCGCGTCGAACGGGCTTGCCTGAAGGTCGTGCAGAAGGGCCACCGCTTCGTCTTTCGATGCCGTCTGAAACAGTTGCACGAGAGATGCCGAAGGGGCCTCTACGCTCTTGGCAAGGGTGCCGTCTTCTCCAAAGGAAAACCGCACGCGCAGTTCGGGCCATGCCTCGCAAACCGTCTCCAGTGCCGATGTCAGGCGCAGAAGGTCGCTCTCGCCGCCGATGCGGTAGGTGAGAATATGCCGGAAGACCTGATCGGGGTCCTGAAACTGCTGGAACCAGACCCGCTCCTCATATTGGCTTGGCTGCGATCCGCTCCGTGGGGCTTCGTCCGCATTGTCGAAGGTTTGTTCGATGCGGCGCGCAAGCATGCGCGAATTATCTGCTGCCATGGTCCTCTCCTTGGAAGTATAATGTTGAGGTAGGTCGCGCTTGGCGGGGAAAGTCCCCTCTTGCGGGGATCAGCAGCCCGCGCGCGACTGCTCGATCAGCGCCTGCCAGGCGGTAAGCGTGGGCTGACGGGCGAGATCGTCATAGTGAAGTCGCGTGCCGGCGAGCTGCGAAAGCGGCGGGATCAGGCGCATGAGAGCGAGGGAGTGAAGTCCGCAGCCGAACAGGTTGGCGTTCGGGCCGATATGCCCCACCTCATCGTCCAGAACCTTGGCGAGATGGGCTTTGAGTTCCGTCGTCATCATGTCCGCCTCCAGCTTGCCAGCCGCCGCGATTGCCGGTTCATTCATCGAAATGATCGTGAACGCCGCTTGCTCCGCGCCGCCAGTAGCCGGAAGCGCGCGTCCATTTGGGGTTCGCGCCGTACTCGCCGATCAGGATTGCGCGCAGGTCTTTCGCCGCTTTCGATTCGCAGGCGACCCAGCTGAAGAAATCGCCCTCAGGCAGTTCAAGCGTACGCAGCGCCTCCGTCAGGGCGTCGTGATCGGCGCCGCCCGCGGCCTCCTGCGTTACCCAGATGATCGACGCGTCAGCTTTCGTGGCGAGGTCCAGGCGATCAGCCTCCGTCTCAACTTCGATCAGGGCGACGACGCGGGTGCCCTTGGGCATTTCTTCCAGTCGCCGTGCAAGGGCGGGAAGGCCGGTATCGTCGGCAATCAGCAGATGCCAGTCGAAGGTGAAGGGAATGGTGAACGAGCCGCGCGGGCCTGCAATCCATGCCTTGTCACCCACCCTGGCGGATTTTGCCCAGTTGCTGGCGGGGCCATCATGGTGCGTGGCGAAATCGATGGCGAGTTCACCCTTCTCGGCATCGAAGCTGCGCGGCGTGTAATCGCGTGCGAGCGGGCGCGGCGCGCCTTCGGGAAATTCGAGGCCGTTCGGGCCGATCACCGGCAGGTTAGGTTCGGTTTCGCCGGGAAGCGGGAAGAACATCTTGACGTGGTCGTCAAAACCGAGACTGGCAAAGCCTTCAAGCTCAGGCCCGGTCAATACGATGCGCACCATGGACCGGCTGAGTTTTTCCACCCGGGCCACGTCAAGGCAGCGTAGCTTGACGGCGTAACGATGGCGTTTGGGGGTCCGGTCCTGAACGCCGGTTTCAATGCTTTGTGCAATGCTCATGTTGCTGTCTTCCCTGGGATATCGCCGATGGGGATCGGCAGTTTCGCTGTCCCGGATCGGCATGCCGGACAATCGCGCACCGGAGTTTTCCGGCGGGAGATCCGACGTCGTTGTGTCAAGATGCGCGAACCATAACAGGCGGTTCCGGCGGTCGCAATATAAGTTTCTTCAAAAACTCAAGTTTATGTCCGGCGCATGGTTTGCGCCGGAATTGCGCTTGTCGAAAAGGCGTTTAACGGCGGCCTGCCCAGCTTTCCACCGCGTCCAGCGTGTGCAGCGCGCTTGGGATGGACGGCGTCGTGACCCGGCTGGAATCGAGAAAGATGATCCGGCCGTCACGCGCCGGTTTGACGAAGCGTTCCCAGCCGGGAATGATTTTTTCGAGTGCGGCGCGCGTTCCGGCTTCGCCTCGGGCGGGGCTGTTATAGCTGTTCATCACCACCAGCAGATCAGGGTTGAGCTTGCCAAAAGCCTCGGCACTGAGCGGCATCGTCAGGGTGGAACCCAGCCCACCCGACGAGGTGGCGTTGTCGATTTTCAGCCGTGCGTAACCCAGATCCTCGAGCGCCTGCACCGCACCGGACATATCGCCGACCGCGTTGATCTGGTCGGTCAGCAGAATTGAGAGATAGGTCTTGCCTTTTGCGTCTTCGCCGAGTGCTTTTTTGACGGTGGCGAGTTTCTCGTCATAGGTCTTCCGGCGCTCGGCAAAAGCGTCACTTCTGCCAACGAGACCCGAAAGATTCTCTTCGACGCTGAAGCCATAGGTGTGGCCAGTGCTTACCTTCTGCAGATAGACGGGCGCGACGGTGGAAAGCTGCTCGGCCTTGCCGCTGTCCATTTCCGTGGCGACGATCAGGTCAGGTTGCAGCGCTCTCAGCTTTTCCAGATCGATCTGACCCACCGCGCCGAAACCTTTCGGTTTCGTGCGGCCTTCACCGAGAACGGTGTCGATGAAATCAACGGCAGTGGCGAATTTGCCGTCGCTGTTGCGGCCATAGGCGCCTACCACGTTGGCGCCAAGATCCATCAGCGGCACGCCCAGCAGCGGTTCGTGCATGACGACAATGCGCTGCGGCTGCTCGGGGATGGAGACCGTGCGGCCGGCGGCATCGGTGACGGTTCGCTCTGCGGCAAGGCTGCTTCCGGCGGTCAGAAGTGCTGCTACGAGGATGGCAAATCGCATGGCATACCCTTTGTTCAATTTCTTCAGTGGCGGTTAGTTCTGCGCAGCGCCTGCAGGCGCAGCGTGAGGATGAAAAGCGGCACGCCGATCAGCGTCAGCGCAAGGCCTATCGGCATCGGCGTATCGGCCACCAGCCCACGCGAAAGCGTATCGGCGGTCACCACCAGAATGCCGCCCGTCAGCCCCGACAGGAAAAGCCTGGCGCGACCGACGGCGGGCGACAGGAAGGTGGCGAGATGCGGGGCGATGACGCCGAGAAAGGTCAAGGGGCCGACAGCGGTGACGGAAGCGGAGCTGAGGATGACCGCAAAAACGATGACGAGCGGGCGCGAACGTTTGACCGTTTCGCCGAGCGCCATGGCCATCTCGTTACCGAGATCAAATACTGCAAGCGCCCGGCCGATGAGGAAAATGCCCACAAGGCTGACCGCGAAAAGAGGCGCGAACACGAGGATGATCGGCCAGCTCGCCTGAAACAGCGAACCCGCCATCCAGTCTGCAAGCGACAGCGATGTTTCCGTTGGTGTGTAGAGCAAAAGCACTGATGAGACTGATGAAAGGGCGGATTCGATTGCGATGCCCATCAGCAGGATGGCGAGCCCGCTGGAACGTTCGCGCCCCACGAGCGCGATGAGCAGGAAAGCTACCGCAAGGCCGCCGCCGACGGCCGCAAGCGCCACCATGGTCTTGGGCGCCGCCGGCACCAGCACCAGAAGCAGCATTATGGTGGTCATTGATCCCTGGCTCAGACCGAACAGGCCGGGATCGGCAAGCGGATTGCGGGCGACCGATTGCAGCATGGCCCCGGCCAGCGCAACGCTCCATCCGGCCATGAAACCAAGCAGGATGCGCGGCAGCCGTACCGTCCACAGCGCATAGGCCTGATCGTCGCTCAAATGCCCGCCGGCAACGCCGTGCAGAAGGTCAATGAGACCAATCTGTGTATTTCCGAGACTAATGGAAATGGCGGCCAGCACCAACGCCAGCAGGATCAGTGCAAGGGCGGCCTTTAGGTTGCCGATGCCGATCTGCATCCCGCTCGGCAGCCGCAGGACCGCTTTGCCATCGGTGGCCAATTGCCTTTTCATGACAGCCCTCTTCATGACAGTTTATTGGCCGAAGGTGAAAGATAGAAGCGCTTGACTATGACGATGAAGACGAGGCCGCCGAGCAGGTCCATGAACAGTCCGGTATTGACCACATACGGCCTGAACAGGGTTTGCGCGCCCAGATCGGCCAGCACGCACAGAATCGCCCCGACAAGGGCTGAAGCGGGCAAAGCGAGCGTGAAATTCACCCCGACCAGCGGCCGGACCATATGCGGAACGATGAGGCCGACGAAGCCGATGGGACCGCAGATGGCCACCGCCGAGCCGGAGGCCAGCATGGTGGCGAAAAGTGCGATCCGGGAAACGCGCGTGACGTTGACGCCGGCGGAGGCGGCTTTTTCCGCACCCAGCAGAACCAGCGTCAGCGGGCGGGCGACCGACCAGAGCATCACCATCGCAATGGCGCCAATCCACCAGAAATCGGTGAGGCGCTCGGCATAGACGTGGTTGATATTGCCGCCGATCCAGCTCAGGAATTCGGCGCGACGTGTGGGGTTTGACAAAAGGAGGGCATTGGTGATGCCGATCAGCAGCATGGAGACAAGCGCACCGGACAGGATGAGCGACAGGCCGCGCGGATCGTTTGACCGCCCGGCCAGCCGGGCAACAAGGAAGCAGGCGCCAAAGCCGAAGCCGGCGCCGATAAGCGCGATGAGCCCCTGTATTTCGGGCGAGAAATCGAACACCAGCGCACCGGCGACCACAAAAAGCGTCGCACCGGCATTCAGGCCCAGGGTGGAGGGCGAGGCGAGAGGATTGCGGGCAAGCCCCTGCAGCACGCAGCCACTGACGGCCGTGGTGGCGCCGACATAGATCGCAATCAGTGAGCGCGGGATTTGCTGATAGAGGAGAACCGACTGTTCATAGGTTTCGGCCTCGCCATGCAGGAGCGTCGTCGCGATTTCGGCAAGTGGCAGGTCGCCAGTCATCAGCACGAAGTTGATGACGAGAACAACGGCCAGCAAGATCGCGGCGGCAAAGATCAGCATTATTTTAGATGTCATGCCGGAATGGCCTGTTCCTGCCGCTCCAGCCGCGGCACGCAGATGAGCCGCCCCTGCCGGGAAAATATGTCGGCCTCGAGATCAAAGACGTCGGCAACATTGGCTGATGTGACCGTATTCGCGACAGGCCCGGAGGCGAGAACCCGTCCGGCTTTCAGCATGATGACGTCATCGGCGAAGGTGGAGGCGAGGTTGAGATCATGCAGCACGACGATAACAGTTTTGCCGTGCCTGTCCGTCAGTTCGCGCACAAGGCTGAGAACGGCATATTGATATTTCATGTCGAGATGGTTGACCGGCTCGTCCATCAGGATCACCTCCGTGTCCTGAGCGAGCACCATGGCGATGAAGGCGCGCTGGCGCTGGCCGCCGGACAGCGTGTTGACCTGCGCCCTGGCCTTGTCTTCCAGCCCGACGGTCTTCAGCGCTTCGGCAAAAAGCGCCCGGTCGCGTTCGGATGGACCGCCGCCAAGCCCGTAACGTGCATAACCCGCAAGCTCGATCAATTCGCCAAGCGTCATATAGTCAGGGCAATGGCATTCCTGCGGCAGATAGGAGATGCGGCGGGCGAGTTCGCGGCGTCCGATCTCGCCGATCAGGCGGTCACCGAGGCTTATCCTGCCTGAAGATAAAGGCACGAAACCCATGATCGTCTTCAACAGCGTCGACTTGCCACAGCCGTTGGGTCCGACCAGCGCTGTGACGCGGCCGGTTTGAAAGCGGGCAGACAGGCCCTGCAATACGGGGATGTGTCCGTAACTCGCATGAAGGTCCGTGGCATCAAGCACCGGATTACAACTCCTGTTATTCATAGGGCCATGCGTCGACTCGACGCACGTCCTACCTAAGCTGTTGAATTCACGTATCGAACTTGCGGAAATCGGGTTCTGTACCGGCAAGCGCGACAGGCTGGTCTTGATGCGACACTAAACTATAGTAAAATTCTCCACAAATCGAAATTTGCCGATTCACATCGCGGATTTCGTGATGATTTTTTCATTCGAGGTGTTTCATGTCAGTCGCGCTCAAGCTTCACGTCGGCATGTCGCTGGCGCCAACCTGGCTCAGCGGCGAGGCATGGCGGCGTCAAGACAGCGGTATAGACGGGGTTTTCTCCAGCGATTATTTCGTCGATCTTGCAAAGCGTGCCGAGGCTGCGCATGTGGATTTTGTCTTCCGGCCCGACACGCTGTTTCTGCGCACTGAGGGGCTGGAGGCCGGCGGCGGATTTGCGAGCATGGACCCGAACATGCTTCTGGCCGCCATCGCACGGGAGACCAGCCATGTCGGCCTGTTATCCACGGTTTCAACGACATTCCTGCCGCCTTATGTGGTTGCCCGCCAACTGCAATCGCTGAACTGGCTGAGCAATGGCCGGGCGGGATGGAACATCGTCACGGCGCTGGACGGCCACGAAAATTTCGGCCTGAAAGAAATGCCGTCGCCGCAGGAGCGTTATGAACGCGCCGCCGAGTTCACGCAGGTAGTACAGCAGCTCTGGGCGAGCTTTCCCAACGAGGCGCTGAAGCTGGACAAAGAGAGCGGGCGTTTTGCAGATTCGTCGCTGGTCCAGCCAATCGCGCATGAAGGAGAGCACTTCAGCGTCAAAGGCCCGCTCAACCTGCCGGCCCATTCCAGCCGTATTCCACTGGTGCAGGCTGGGGCTTCCCCCGAAGGCCGCGATTTCGCAGCCTCCGTTGCGGATGCGGTCTTTGCCTCGACGCCGGATATGCAGGCGGCAATCGAACTTCGGGCGGATTTGCGGCAAAGAGCGGAGCGGCATGGGCGCTCACCGGATGTGGTGAAGCTGATGCCGGGTCTCAGTCTTTATCTGGCGGACACCAAGAACGAGGCGCTGGAGCTGTTTGCGAAGACCCACGCAAGGGCCAACCATGGCCGCATATTTGCATCCATTCAAAATCTGACGGGTCTTGACCTTTCCGACTGGTCGCTCACGCGGATCGTCACCCCTTCTGACTTGCCGCCGCCGCCCGAGACACCGAGAAGCCGCACCCATGCCAATTTGCTCCGCCGGCTGATCGAACGGGAAACGCTGAGCGTTGCCGAATTGTTGCGGCGACCGGAAGTGATGGGGTCGGGCCATTGGCAGATCATCGGCACGGTTGAGGATGCTTTTGAAAGCATCCGCGAATGGGTGGCGGCCGGCGCGATAGACGGCTTTGTCGCGGTGCCTGGCGGTTCGGTCGCGTCGATGCGGCTGGTGCTGGAGCGGCTGCTTCCGAGGCTCGGTGATGCCGGGCTCTTCCGCACCGCCTATTCCGGCAGCACCTTCGCCGACCACCTGGCCGGATAGGTTTACGAGCCGCCGGATTCTGCCGTCGCCTTTCCGGCCGCTTCAAGAAGCTGCTGAAAGTGCCGCTCGGTCTCGGCGGTCGCGAGGAAAGAAACGGTGGTGACGACGCAACAGATTTCGCCCTGCGCGTCGAAAACCGGGGCGGCCTTGCCGGTCAGGGCGGAGAACAGGTGTTCGTTGAGTTCCGCGCCGCCTGTCTCACGAATGGCGTGCATGACTTTAGCGTCTGGGCGGGACCCGCGAAAGGCGGGCGGCTGCAGCTTGCGCACCGGCGCTGTCCTATCCGGTGGCAAATAAGCCTGAAAAACCAGCCCGCAGGCGCTGTTATCCAGCGGTAGAACATCCCCCAGCGCCACGGTGCTGATGGAGAAGCTGGCACTCCTGTGCCATTGCACCACGGTCGGGCCGCGATCTGTCCAGATCGCCACGCCGCAACTGGCGCCGATCTGCGAGGCCAGTGCTTTCATCTGTCGACCGGCGGTTTCGACCGGATTGATTCGTCTGAGCGCGCTGACGCCTATCGAGAGCGCGGTTGGACCGAGGTCGTAGCTGCCGGTTGCAGGGTCCTGTGCCACCAGTCCTTCCCGCACGAGGCTTTGCAGGTAACGATGAGCTGTGGAACGGCCTGTCCCGGCGCGTTTAGCGAGTTCGCCCAGTGCAAGCGCCCCGTCCGATTTTGCCAGAAGGTCGAGAAAACGGGCAGCAATAGAGACCGACTGAATGAGGGCAGAGCGCTTCTCTCCGTCGTTTTCAGGCAGATTGTCCGGCTCGTCATCCATGGCGTCCAAGTCCGCTCCCCGATTTATGTCGTGAACATGCCTAGCGCATCCGACCGGAAATCGGAATCGATTTCTGAGCTATTTCAACGCCTTCCCCTTGAGGCGGGGAACTACACGACAACGGCCAGTCGATAAACTTTGTTGTAAATATGGCACATCCCGTTACGGAATCCTATCCGTCCACAATACGGAACGCATTCTCTATTGCGAAACGGATAACGCTTCCGTTACTTGAATATGACTTTGATACTCATGTTTATTAGGGGTGTGTTATGGGGTTTCGTTCTAGCGGCCGTTTGATGGGCGGGGTCAGCGTTTTGACGCTGGCCGCCCTGTTTGTGACGCCGGTTTTCGCCCAAGAGCAACAGGCCGAGGCCTCGGGAACGACCGTTCTCAAGCCGATTGTGGTGACCGGCGAAAAAGTCGCGCGCGACATGAAGAACACGGCGTCTTCCGTCTCGGTCAAATCCAGCGATGAACTGAAAAAGGAAAAGACCGGCGATCCAACCGTCTCAGACGCGATCAAGGACATTCCAAACGTTGTTTATACCGACAATGTCAGCGCCCCGATCATTCGCGGTCTCGACACGCAGGGCCCGAACACCGGAGCAACGGCGTTCTTCGCCGGCACCGTGCCGCGCGCCACCATCAATGTCGATGGTCACTATCTCGGTTATAACGAGTTCATCTATGGCGCGACGTCCATCTGGGATGTCGAAAGCATCGAGGTCTTCCGTGGGCCGCAGACCACATCGCAGGGCGCTAACGCCATTGCCGGCGCCATTCTCGTCAATACCAAGGACCCGACGTTTACGCCGGAAGCAAGCTATCAGGCCGAAATCGGGAATTATCACCAGAAGCGGGCGTCCTTTGCGGTCTCAGGCCCGTTGATCGAAGACGAGCTGGCGGCGCGTCTGGCAATCGATTATTCGGGTCGCGATACCTTTATCGATTACATCAATTCCGGTTTTGCCCACGCAGGCACCAACCAGGATTTCAAGGAATTCAACGCGCGTTTCAAGCTTCTGTGGGAACCGCCGGAAATTCCGGGCCTGACGACCAAGCTGACCTATTCCTATAACGCCGCCAACCGGCCGAGCCAGGAAGCGGCGTCGCGTCCTTTCGAGGATCTCAACCACGTCACCACCACCATGCCGAGCTGGAGCCAGAATACCCACACCGGCATTCTCGACATCAACTATGACTTTGAAAACGGCGTAAAACTCTTCAACCAGACGCAATTTTCCGCCTCAGACGCGCGCCGCAGGGTGGGTGTGGTCAATAATGGCGACGCCAATATCGATCAGAAGAATGTGTCCCACGAGACCCGTGTGACCTTCGGTGACCAGGAAGACGTTCTGAGTGGCGTCGCTGGCATCTATTACGCCCATACGCAGGCCGATGAAATTCTTTATCTTCTGAACCCGGCAAACAGAAGAACCCTTTCGACATTTGACGATACCAAGGACAATCTCGGCATTTTCAGCGAGTTGAGCTACCGTCTGACCGACCAGTGGACGCTTACCGGCGGCCTGCGTTACCAGACCGATCGTATTCAGCGCGCGGGCCGCTCCGTCTATTCCAACGTCGCGGTTGATTTTGACGAGACCTTTTCCGAATTGCTTCCCAAGGCCTCGCTTGCCTATGCGATCAACGATGACTGGACCGTTGGCGGCATGATCAGCCGTGGTTACAATCCCGGCGGCATATCGCTGAACATCTCGTCGGGCCAATGGTTGCCCTTCGAGAAGGAAACCATCTGGAACTACGAACTCTACACCCGCGCGAAGTTGCTGGATGACAGGCTGACGCTCAACAGCAACCTGTTCTACATGGATTACAAGAACGCCCAGTACAATATTCCGGTCGTTATCTCGTCAGGCATTACTCAATCCTACACCATCAATGCGCAGAAAGCGCATGCCTATGGTCTGGAAGTCGGCGCCGACTATCAGGTTCTCGACAATGTGACGTTGAAGGCAAGTGCCGGCGTGCTGAAGACCGAAATCGACCAGATTTCCAGCAATGCCAGCTATGCAGGCAATGAATTCGCGAAATCGCCTGGTTACATGTTCAGCATTGGGGCAAGCTGGGATGTGACCGACAAGTTCACCGTCTCGGGTCAGGTGCGTCATATCGACGGTTATTATTCCGACACGGCCAACACGGCTGCCTATGCGATCGACCCCTACACCATCGCCGATGTGCGTGCGAGCTACAAGTTCCAGGAGGAGATGGAGGTCTACGCTTACGTGAAGAACGTCTTCGACGAGCGTGCGCCGACCTATATGCAGCAGAACCGCGGCATTGGCGGCATCGAGGCCAGCATGACCGAACCGCGCATGTTCGGCATAGGTGTCAGAGGCACGTTCTAAGCGATTGCCTGAACCGGAAAAGTAAAAAGGCCTTCGAATTGATTTTCGAAGGCCTTTTTTTCATGAAGGAAATGATGCGGAGAAGGTCTTAGAAAAACGCCTGAATGCCCGTCTGCGCCCGGCCGAGGATAAGCGCGTGAACGTCGTGCGTGCCCTCGTAGGTGTTGACCGTTTCGAGGTTCTGGGCGTGGCGCATCACGTGGTACTCGATCTGGATGCCGTTGCCGCCGTGCATGTCGCGGGCCTGGCGGGCGATATCCAGCGCCTTGCCGCAATTGTTGCGCTTGATGATGGAGATCATTTCCGGCGCCATTTTGTGCTCGTCCATCAGGCGGCCGACGCGCAGCGATGCCTGGAGGCCGAGAGCGATCTCGGTCTGCATGTCGGCGAGCTTTTTCTGGTAAAGCTGCATGCCGGCCAGCGGCTTGCCGAACTGCTTGCGGTCGAGACCATATTGCAGGGCGCGGAACCAGCAATCTTCCGCAGCGCCCATCACGCCCCAGGAAATGCCGTAGCGGGCGCGGTTGAGGCAGCCGAACGGGCCTTTCAGGCCGGAAACATTCGGAAGCAGCGCATCTTCGCCCACTTCCACGCCATCCATGACGATCTCGCCTGTTATGGAGGCGCGCAGCGAAAGCTTGCCGCCGATCTTCGGTGCAGACAGACCCTTCATGCCTTTTTCCAGCACGAAGCCGCGAATCTGGTTGTCGTGGGCTTCGGATTTCGCCCAGACGACGAAGACATCGGCGATGGGCGCATTGGAAATCCACATTTTCGAACCACGCAGGCGATACCCGCCGGCGATCTTTTCGGCGCGGGTCTTCATTCCGCCCGGATCGGAGCCGGCATCCGGTTCGGTCAGGCCGAAACAGCCGATCAGCTCGCCGGAGACGAGGCCGGGCAGGTATTTCTTCTTCTGTTCGTCCGAGCCATAAGCGAAGATCGGATGGATGACGAGCGAGGACTGCACGCTCATCATCGAGCGATAACCGCTGTCGATACGCTCCACCTCGCGGGCCACGAGACCATAGGCCACGTAGCTGGCATTTGCGGCGCCATATTCTTCCGGCAGGGTGACGCCCAGAAGGCCGGTGCGGCCCATCAGGCGGAACAGTTCCGGTTCGGTGGTCTCAGAAAGATAGGCCTCGGACACACGCGGCATAAGTTCCGATTTGCCGAAGGCTGCGGCGGCGTCGCGGATCATCCGCTCGTCGTCGGTCAGTTGGTCTTCCAGCAGAAAAGGGTCCTGCCAATTGAATGCTGCGCGTTCGCTCACGTTATGCCTCCGGATTTGCTGGCCGGATTATTCGTGTTAGCCCCTGATGGCACAAGCCATGTTTACTCATTTTTGCATTACATATAGTAATGGCTCATGACGTCTCTCAGCCGCAAACTCCTGCCCTCCACCAGTGCGCTTGCCGCCTTTGATTCCGTTGCCCGGCTTGGCAGCTTTTCAGCCGCTGCCGATGAACTTGCCTTGACGCAAGGGGCGATCAGCCGTCAGGTTATGTCACTGGAAGAACAGCTTGGGGTGCGGCTGTTCGAGCGCGGCGCGCGTGGGGTGTCACTGACGACCGAGGGTGGTGCTTACGCGAAATCAATTGCCGCAGCCCTTGGCGAGATACGTGCCGCCTCGTTGCAGATCATGACCAAAACGCATGGCAATACGCTCAATCTAGCGATGCTGCCGACATTCGGCACCCGCTGGCTTCTGCCGCGCATTCCTGATTTCGTCTCCAGTCATCCGGAAATCACCATTAATTTCGCCACCCGCATCGGCCAGTTCGACTTCGAGCGTGAGCAACTGGATATGGCGATCCACATCGGGCAGGCGGATTGGCCGGGAGCGGAAAGCACCTTTCTGATGCATGAGATGGTTGCGCCGGTGTGCAGCCCCGAATTCCTGAAGGCGCATCCGGTCGAAAAAGGTGAGGATATTGCCGGCCTGCCTCTGCTGCACATGGCCTCGCGGCCGGGTGCCTGGAGCCACTGGTTTGAGAGCCTCGGCCATTCGCTTGCTTTGCCGCAGGGCATGCGGTTCGAGCAGTTTTCCAGCGTGGCACAGGCCTGTATCGCCGGACTTGGCGTGGCTTTGATGCCGCTTTTCCTGATCGATAACGAACTGAAATCGCGGCAACTGGTGAAAGCCTACGATCATCAGGCCAAAAGCCCGAGTTCCTATTATGCGGTCGCGCCGCTATCCCGAGCCAACCACGTTCCAGTCGTGCTGTTTCGCGACTGGCTGGTACGGCAGGTCGAGGCCTATCGTGCGGCTGGCAATCTGCCACTGGAAAAATAAGCGCACTTTTTTCGGGCACTTAGAGTTCGTGCCTCGATTTTTGCCCGGTTTTGTCTCTGGCCGGACTCGACACGACGGTTTTGGTCGATTATCTTGATTAAACGTTTAATCAGCCCTTTCGGACCATCATGGCGTCTTCACGGCCTGCCACCAATCTGAGCGCGATAGCAGCGGCACTCGGCGTGTCGGTTGCAACCGTGTCCAATGCGCTGTCAGGCAAGGGCCGTGTTTCGCCGGAACTGGTGGAGCGCATCCGCAAGACCGCAAGCGAACTTGGTTATGTGCCGAGTTCGGCGGGCAGGGCGCTGCGCACCGGCAGGTCAGGAGTTCTCGGGCTGGTGCTGCCGGATATCGCCAATCCACTCTTCCCACAGATCGCGCAGGCCATCGAAAAGGCAGCCGTCAATGCCGGTTACGGTGTTTTGATCGCCGACTCCCGCGGCGAGATCGCCATGCAGACGGACGCCATCAACCGGCTGATCGAGCGTGGAGTGGATGGCATGGTCGTCGTTCCCCGCCGCGGCACGCGTATCGCGGATGTCGATTGCCCGGTGGCGGTGATCGACAGCCCCTCGACGCCCGGAAATACGGTAGCCGCTGACCACTGGGACGGCGGCCGGCAGATCGGCGAATATCTGGCAGCCCTCGGACACGACAAGGTGGTGCTGATCGGCAAGAACCGCGACTCAAATGTGCAGAACGACCGCCTCGGCGGCATTCGCGATGGTCTGGGCAAGGCCTGCGTCACGGAAACGCTGTGGGTGGACGCCATTGAAAAGGCGGATGGTGCGGGTTGCCGTCTCGGCCTTACCGAAAAGGTGAGGGATGGTTTCACTGCTTTTGCTGCCGTATCCGACCTGCATGCGTTGCGCGCGCTCACTGAATTGCAGCGCGAGGGCATCGAGGTGCCGGAAGAGGCGAGTGTCACCGGCTTCGACGATCTGATTTTCTCCGCCGTGGTGACGCCGCCGCTGACGACGATGCGCATGGATATGCGCCGCATCGCCGATCTGGCCGTGGATGCGCTGTTGCGCGCGATCGATGGCGAGGCGGGCTTCGAAAACGGCATAGCTGCCGAGGTCACGGCAGAAATCTCGAAAGTACCGATGGCGCTGATCATGCGCGGCTCCACCGGCGAAAAAAAGCATGATGCGATTGAAGCCAAAAACACGACAGCAGGAGAACTCACACCATGAAAAAAATCATTCTTGCATCGGGCACCGCCCTGATGCTGACGATGGGTGCCGCGCAGGCGCAGGACAAGACGCTGACGATCTCGGTCTACGCCTTCGCGCAGGACGAATTCAAGGAACTGGTCTATACACCGTTCGAAAAGCAATGCGGCTGCAAGCTGGTCGTCGAGACCGGCAACAGCGTTGAGCGCCTCGCCAAGATGGAGGCCAACAAGGCCAATCCGGTGGTCGATCTCGCCATTGTTTCCATGGCGGATGCGCTTTCCGCCACCCGCAAGGACCTGATCCAGAAGATCGATGCCGCCAAGGTGCCGAATATCGGCAAGCTCTATGACATCGCCAAGGATCCGAATGGCGACGGCATGAGCGTCGGCGTCAATTTCTACGCCACGTCAATCGTTTACCGCACAGACAAGATGAAGATCGATAGCTGGGCCGATCTTTTGAAGGACGGTATCGTCGACCACGTCGCTTTCCCGAATGTCACCACCAATCAGGGCCCGCCGGCGCTTTACATGCTGGGCAAGGCCATCGGCAAGGATACGCCTGATCTCTCCGGCGCTATCGAAGCCGTGGGCGAAAAGAAGGACGATATCGTCACGTTCTACGTGAAATCGTCGCAGCTGGTGCAGCTCATGCAGCAGGAAGAAATCTGGGCCGCCCCCATCGGCCGCTTCTCCTGGGCGCCCTTTACCAAGCTCGATCTGCCGCTTGCCTGGGCAACCCCCAAGGAAGGCCAGACCGGCGGCATGAACGTGCTCGTGGTGCCAAAGGGCACGAAGAACGAAGATCTGGCGCTGCAGTTCATGGATTTCTGGCTCTCGACCGACGTTCAGAAGGCGCTGGCCGAAAAGCTCGTGGACAGCCCGACCAACAAGGAAGTCAAGGTGTCCGACGAGGTGGCGAACAATATCACCTATGGGGACGAAACCGCAAAAAGCCTGCAGCTCATTCCTTCCGCCGTAACGCTCGACAACCGTGACAAGTGGCTGTCGGAGTGGAACGCCAAGGTCGGCCAGTAAGTCCTTATCAAGGTTTGGAATGGGGCATTTAAAACGTCCGAAAGGGCGGCTCCATTCCCGGAAAAGCGGTTTGGTCGTCCCCTGACCGCTTTTCCACCTCTCAATTCCGCAAGCTGGCCCTGGCCGGTTGCAGTAACAATCGGCCGCGGGCCGTTCAGGGAATAAAGCGATGTTTCAGAACCGGGCCGAAGCGCTGGCGCTTGCCTTGCCCGCCGCTATTTTCGCGGCGGCGGTCTTTCTTGTGCCGGTCTTCATGCTCCTGTCGGAAGGCTTTCACACCACTGACGGCTGGACATTGTCCGCTTACGCCGATTTCTTCTCCGATCCGCTGAACAGGGCGGTTTTCCTGCGCACCCTGAAGCTTGGCGCGCTCGTCACCATCGTATCTGCGGTGGTGGGTTATGCGGCGGCTTTCGCCATCGTCAATCTGTCGCAGGGCGCGAAAGGACATGTCGTCAATCTGGTCGTCTTGCCGCTGATGATCTCGCCGGTTGCCCGCACCTATGCCTGGATCGTCATTCTCGGAAGAACCGGCATCGTCAACCAGGCGCTTCAGGCTGTAGGACTGAGCGATGCTCCGATCCGTATACTGTTTTCCGAAACGGCTGTTTTCATCGGCCTTCTGCAATTGTTCCTGCCATTGATGATCATTTCCCTCATCAGTGCGCTGGAGAATATGCCCAAGGATACGATCGCAGCCGCCCGCGTTCTCGGCGCAAACTGGCTGCAGGTGTTCTGGAAGGTCATCCTGCCGCTCACCAAGGAGGGGCTTGTTGTCGGCGGCACGCTGGTCTTCACCGGTTCGCTCACGGCCTATATCACGCCGGCCATTCTCGGCGGCTCCAAGGTGCTGATGCTGGAAACCCTGCTCTACCAGCAGGTGACGGTCTCCAACAATTTCGTCGCCGCAAGCGTCATCGCCTTCATCCTGATCGTCATGAGCTTTGCCGCCAATATCCTGCTGAAGCGCATCGCCACCGCAAGGAACAAGAAATGACCCGGCAGCTCTTCATTCCGCTCACGCTCCTGCTCGTTGTCGGCTTCCTGATCGGGCCGTTCCTCATCATCGTTGCGGCCTCGTTTTCGGCCGGCGACACGCTCGCCTTTCCGCCGCAGGGCTTTTCACTGAAATGGATCGCGAAGGTCTTCACCGTCGAAAGTTTCCGTGAAAGCTTCGCGATGTCGATGTTCCTCGCCATCGGCGGCACATTCACGGCGCTCGTCCTCGGTATTCCCGCTTCCTACGCCATGTCGCGCTACAAACTGCCCTTTGCGGAAACCGTGCGCACGATCGTTTCGGCGCCGATCATCGTGCCGGGTATCATCGTCGGTCTGGCGCTGCTGCGCTATTTCGTCGTGCCCTTCGGCATCGGCATCACGCTTGCCCTGTTTCTCGCGCACACGGCGCTCATCCTGCCCTATGCGGTACGGGTGGTTTCGGCCAGCCTCAACAATCTGCGTTCGGATATCGAGGAGGCGGCGGTGCTGCTCGGCTCGTCGCGGTTTGGCGCATTTTTCCGTGTGGTGCTGCCCAATATTCGCGGCGGCATCCTGTCGGCCTTCATCCTCGGTTTCGTGACGAGTTTCAATCAGGTGCCCGTGTCGCTGTTCCTGTCGGGTCCGGGCGTGCGCACGCTGCCAATCGACATGCTGGGCTACATGGAAATCGTCTTCGATCCGTCTGTCGCTGCACTCTCATCGCTGCTCGCCTTCCTTTCCATCGGCATCGTCTTCCTGGCCGAACGTTTTCTGGGGTTCTCCCGTTATGTCTGACGCAAATTACCTTTCGCTCCAAAAAGTCTCGCTCGCCTACGGCAACAGCATCGCCGTCAAGGATCTCGACCTCGATATCCGCAAGGGTGAACTTCTCGCGCTGCTCGGTCCTTCCGGCTGTGGCAAGACCACCACGATGCGCGCCATTGCCGGGCTGATGCCGGTGGCGGGCGGGCGCATCGATCTCGACGGCACCGATATCACCCGCGTCGCCGCCAACAAGCGCGCCGTCGGGCTGGTGTTTCAGTCCTATGCGCTGTTTCCGCACCTGACGGTTTACGAAAACGTCGCCTTCGGCCTGAAACTCAAGGGCATGAATGGCAAGGCGCTTGATGACAAGGTCGCCTCCGGTCTGAAGTCCGTGGGATTGTCGAACTTCGCATCGCGCAAGCCGGCCGAGCTTTCCGGCGGCCAGCAGCAGCGCGTGGCGCTGGCGCGCTCCATGGTCATGGAGCCGAAGGTCCTGCTGCTCGATGAGCCGCTCTCCAACCTTGATGCGCGCCTCAGGCTTGAAATGCGCACCGAATTGCAGCGCGTGCAGAAGGAAACCGGTGTGACGATGATCTTCGTCACCCATGACCAGATCGAGGCGCTCGCACTGGCCGACCGTATTGTCGTCATGAAGGGCGGCAAGATTGAGCAGATCGGTACACCGGAAGAGATCTATAATGCGCCGGTTTCCGCCTTCGTGGCGGATTTCGTTGGCTTTGAAAACATCTTCGCGCTGGAAGGCGGCGCGTTGAAAACCGAAAACGGCACAACACCGCTTACCGGACCAGTCCCTTCAGCATCTGGACTGGCCTGGCGGCCGCGCATGGTCACCCTTGGTTCAGGTCCTTTCCAGGGAACCGTGCGCGGCACATCCTTTGCCGGAAATACCCGTGAGTACCTGCTGGATACGCTGCTTGGTCCCATCAAGGCGGAGACCGATGCTGCGCTGACCGCCCATACGATTGGTGATACGCTCGCCTTCGACCTTCCGGTCGAAAAGGCGGCAAGCCTCAAGGTGTTTGGCTGATCATGGGTGTGTGGATCGATACCGATATGGGCTTTGACGATATCGCCGCCATCATGGTGGTGCAATCGGCAGGCCTTGCCATAGACGGCATTTCGCTGGTCTTCGGCAATGCGACGCTGGATGTTGTCTGCAGCAACGCCGCAGGCGCGGTCGCCGCCTTCGGCTGGTCCATGCCGCTCCATCAGGGCCGTGCCAAACCCGTCCTTGGCGCGCTCGAAACCGCACAATGCATTCTGGGTGACAGCGGCATTCCGACCGTTGGCCGCAGCCTGCCGGATGCGCCCGCTCTGCCGCAAAGCGACGCTTTCACTGCGCTGTGCGGCTGGCTTGAGGGGGCAGGCGAAAAGCGTATCCTCGCGCTCGGCCCGCTTACCAATATCGCCGCCCTTTGCCTTGCCCGGCCCGATCTTGCCGCGAAAATTTCCGATCTGACCTGGATGGGTGGCGGCGTGACGAGCGGCAACCACACCGCATCTGCCGAATTCAACGCCTTTGCCGATCCGGAAGCGCTGGCCATCGTGCTTTCCCATGACCTGCCGCTGCGCATGGTCGATCTGGACGCCTGCCGCAAGGTCACCGCCTCGCCAGCCGATGTGCTGCCGATCCGAAATGCTGGCGGCAAAAACGCCGGCCTGATTGCCGACCTGTTGGAAGGTTTCATCGGCATCGCCACGAGACGCGGCAGACCGGCCATGGCGCTTTACGATCCCGTTGCCGCTGTCGGCTTCACCTCCGAGCTGCTTGGCTGGCGCCATACGCGGATCGATGTCGAGCTTCACGCGGCGCTAACGCGCGGGCGAACGGTGGTTGAGCCGCGTGCCGACAAGGTTGCCGCCTTCAACGCGCATTTCGCCGACACCGTGAATGCCGAAGCGGCAAAGGCTGCGGTTCTCGAGGCGTTGCGCCGCGAGGCTGCCCGATGAGTGCACAATCCCCGATACGCGAGCCGGTCGATCTCAACGACGATGCGCTGCGCGCCCGCGCGGTTGCCGCTGCGCGCGGCGATGCGGCTTTCGATGTTCTCATTACTGGCGGAACGCTGGTGGATGTGGTGACGGGGGAGCTTCGCGCCGCTGATATCGGCATTGTCGGTCCGCTAATCG
>NZ_BDLN01000008.1:199920-224600 GCF_001950375.1 Rhizobium sp. TBD182
CCGGCAAGCCGCAGCGATGCAGCGCAGCTCGTCGACGCGTCGGGCGCCTTTGTCTCGCCCGGCCTGATCGACACGCATATGCACATCGAAAGTTCGATGATAACGCCCGCTGCCTATGCGGCAGCCGTGGTTGCCCGCGGCGTCACCACTATCGTCTGGGACCCGCATGAATTCGGCAATGTCCATGGTGTCGAAGGGGTGCGCTGGGCGGCGAAATCCATCGAAAACCTGCCGCTGCGCGCCATTCTGCTTGCACCCTCCTCAGTGCCATCAGCACCGGGTCTGGAGCGCGGCGGCGCTGATTTCGATGCCGGAATTCTCGCTGATATCCTGTCATGGCCGCAGATTGGCGGGGTTGCGGAAATTATGAACATGCGCGGCGTCATCGAACGCGATCCGCGCATGAGCGGCATCGTACAGGCCGGTCTTGTCTCGGAAAAGCTGATCTGTGGCCATGCGCGCGGCCTGAAGGACGCCGATCTCAACGCCTTCATGGTGGCAGGCGTTTCTTCCGATCACGAGCTGGTCTCGGCTGAAGACCTGATGGCGAAGCTTCGGGCGGGGTTGACCATCGAGCTGCGCGGCTCGCACGATCATCTGCTGCCGGAATTTGTGGAGGCGCTGAATGCGCTCGGCCACCTGCCGCAGACGCTGACGCTCTGCACTGACGATGTTTTCCCGGATGACCTGCTGCGGGGCGGCGGGCTGGATGATGTGGTGCGCCGCCTTGTCCGTTATGGCCTGAAACCGGAATGGGCGCTGCGCGCCGCAACACTGAATGCTGCGCAAAGGCTTGGCCGTGCCGATCTCGGCCTCATCGCCGCCGGTCGCCGTGCCGATATCGTCGTTTTCGAGGATTTGAGTGGTTTTTCAGCCCGTCATGTCTTGGCCGGTGGCAGGGCGGTTGCGGAAGCCGGGCATATGCTCGTCGACATTCCAGCCTGCGATGCGGCGGCGCTCGAAGGCTCGATGAAGCTGCCGCTGCGCGCAGCCGATGATTTCCGGGTTGCCTGCGAGGGCGCAAGGGTGCGCCTTGCCACCATCGACCGCCCACGCTTCACGCAATGGGGCGAGGCGGAAGCCGAGGTGAAGGATGGTTTCGTCGTTCCCCCCGAAGGCGCCACGATGATTTCCGTCACCCACCGCCACGGCAAGGCCGAGCCAGTTACCAGGACCGGCTTCCTTACCGGCTGGGGACGCTGGAACGGCGCCTTCGCCACCACCGTCTCGCATGACAGCCACAACCTCACTGTCTTCGGCGGTAATGCCGAAGACATGGCGCTGGCCGCCAATGCGGTGATTGCGACAGGCGGTGGCATGGCTGTCGCCTCTGAGGGTAAGGTGACCGCGCTTCTACCCCTGCCGCTCTCAGGCCTCGTTTCCGATGCGCGGCTTGAAGACGTAGCACAGGCTTTCGAGGAATTGCGCGCCGCTGTCGGCAAGGTGGTCGATTGGCAGCCACCCTATCTGGTCTTCAAAGCCTGCTTCGGCGCCACGCTCGCCTGCAATATCGGCCCGCACCAGACGGATATGGGCATTGCCGATGTGCTTACGGGACGGGTGATGGAAAGCCCGGTGATTGCGGTTCTCGAATAGCGGCGGTTCGCATCTGCGGGCTGCGATTTATTCCACCTTGGGCCCGTCAGGCGTCTGTGTTTCACGCGCGGCAATGCGCGCTGCCATCACGAAATTCTTCACCACGGGCGATGTCGTTCCGCGCCGATAGGCGAGCGATATGGAAAGCTGTGGCGGCGGACCGCTGGAGGGCAGCAGGACGATGTTGTGCATTTTGACTTGTGCGACGGATTCCGGAACGAGGGAAACCCCGAGTTCGGCCGCGACCAGCGACAATATCGAGACGATTTGCGGTGCAGCCGGCCCGAGACGCGGCGTGAATCCAGCCTCCTCGCAGGCTTTTATCGATGCATCGTGAAGGCTGGTGCCGATGCTGCGTGGCGTCAGAATGAAAGGGTCGTCGCGCAGTTCCATCAGGTCTATGGCGGTTCCGCGCCGCGCGAGTGGATGGGATGCCGGCAGGGCGACCAGAAGCGGTTCGTCAGTGAGCACTTCCTCGAGCAACGTATCAGGGTCGGATTGTGAGGGGCGCAGCAGCGCCACGTCCAGCCGATCTTCAAGTAGGGCCGGCGTCAGTGCGAGAGCAGCTGCCTCCATCACCTGAAGTTCTACGTCAGGGTATTTGCGTCTGTAAGTGCGGATGCAGGCCGGAACCAGAGGGTTGAGCGCCGCCGTGCCGGTAACGCCTATTCTCAGGATACCGGTTTCACCGGCCGCCGCCCTGCGTGCAAGCCGGATACCTTCGCTCACCTGATGCGGAATATGGGCCACCGCGATGCGAAACGCATGACCCGCCGGCGTTAGTTCCGCGCCATGCGCGAGACGCCGGAATAGCCGCACGCCGATTTCCTGTTCCAGAACCTTTATCTGCTGGCTGAGCGGCGGCTGCGCGATTCCCAGATGTTCTGCCGCCCGCGTGAAGCTGCCTTCATTGGCGATGGCCAGAAAATAGCGGATGTGCCTGAGTTCCATGATATTAGATCCAGATATGACAGGAACGCATTCCATATATTAGAATGAAAGACGGAGCTGCGCTATAGCTGGGAGCGAAAAGGACAAACCCGATGCGCCAGCTCAAAAAACAGGATTTCACCCCGCCGATCGTCATGACGGAGGAGCCGCCGGATGTGCTCTGGATCCGGCAGGGAAGCCGCCAGTTTCGCCGGGCGAGTTGGGCGCTCTTTCTGGCCGGCTTCGCCAGCTTTTCGCTGATTTATTGCGTGCAGCCGCTGCTGCCGGAATTTCCGGCGGAATTCGGCATAAACCCCGCAACCGCATCGCTCGCCCTGTCGCTGACGACGGGAACGCTGGCCTTCGCCATTCTTCTCAGCGGTGCTTTTGCCCAGCTCTTCACCCGCCGAAATCTGATGTTCGTTTCGATGATGCTGGCCGCTATCGCCAATATCATTGCAGCAAGCACGGAAGGTTGGGCATGGCTGCTTGCCGCCCGCGCGCTGGAAGGGTTCGTGCTCGGCGGCGTTCCCGCCGTCGCTATGGCTTATCTTGCCGAGGAGATCGAACCTTCCAGTCTCGGCAAGGCGATGGGGCTTTATGTCGGCGGCACGGCCTTCGGCTCCATGGCCGGGCGTGTCGGCATGGGGCTGGTGTCCGCCTATACGTCCTGGCAGGTCGCAATGTATGCGCTGGGGGCGGTCTGCATCCTTGCGGCCATCGGCTTCCTGCTGCTTCTTCCGCCCTCGCGGAATTTCCGGCCGCAGCACATGCCGCTGAAAAATCATCTGAGAATATGGGCGCAACATCTTGGAAATCCTGAACTTCGGCGGTTCTATTTCCTTGGCGCGATGCTGACGAGCGTGTTCACCACCGTTTTCAACTATTGCGCCTTTCGCCTCGTCGCGCCGCCTTACGAATTGGGCCGAACCGCCGTCAGCATGATCTTCCTGACCTTTGCCCTGGGTATCGTCGCTTCCTCCTATGGCGGTGCTCTGGTCGACCGGTTCAGCCGGCGGATCATGCTGGTGGTTGCCTTTTCCACCATCCTTGCCGGTATCCTGCTGACCTTCGCCTCAAGCATCATCCTCATCGTGGCGGGGATTGCGGCGATAACCGTCGGATTTTTCATTGGGCATTCGGCTGCCAGCAGTGGTGTGGGTGCCAATGCGGGAGGCGCCAAAAGCCATGCTTCCGCGCTTTATCTGCTGTTTTATTATTGCGGAGCGAGCATCACCGGTTGGATCGGTGGCTGGTTCTGGATCCATGCCGGCTGGCCCGGCATCATGGCCATCACCGCCGGCTGCGCGCTTGCCGGAATTTTCGCCAGCCTTGCCGGTCCGAGCGCGCGGCGCGTCTGAGCGGCCATCGCCGATGCATCCGGCCGTTTTTACTCCGCCGCCAGTTCCTGCTCCACCAGTGTTGCCCAGAAAGCGACGCCGGGAACGATTGCCGCGTCGTTGAAGTCGTAGGAGGTGTTGTGGTGCAGCGCGCCATCCACCGCGGGGCCGTTGCCGAGCCAGACGTAGCAGCCGGGGGCCTCGCCCGCGAAAAAGGCGAAGTCGTCGCCGGCGGTCGAGGGCGGGAAGGCGGTGCGGGATTTGTTGCCGAAGACGGTCTTGGCGGCTCGGAGCGCCCGTTTCGTCGCATCGGCATCGTTGATGACGGGCGGAATGCGGCGGATGAATTCATAGCTTGCCTCGATGCCGAACATCGCCGCCGTACCCTTGGCGAGCCTGCCGATTTCCGTTTCAAGCTGGCTGCGCACCTCAGGCGCGTAGGCGCGTGCGGTGCCGCCGATTTCGACGAGATCGGGAATGACGTTGAGCGCCTTGGGGTCACCCGCCTGCACCGAGCAGGCGCTGACGACGGCAGGTTGCAGCGGATCGACGACGCGGCCGACGATGCTTTGCAGCGAAGCGAGGAAGGTGCCCGCCGCCGTTACCGGATCGCGGCCGAGATGCGGCTTGGCGCCGTGGGTGCCGATGCCCCTGAAGGTGACGCGCCAGCTATCGGAAGAGGCAAGCTGCGGTCCTTCCACCACGGCCATCTCATCGATTCCGAGCCCCGGCATGTTGTGCAGGCCATAAACTGCATCGCAGGGAAACAGGTCGAAAAGCCCGTCCTCAACCATTTTTTTGGCGCCGCCACGGCCTTCTTCGGCCGGCTGGAAGATGAAATGGACGGTGCCGGAAAAATCGCGGGTACTGGCGAGATAACGCGCAGCGCCCAGCAGCATGGCGGTGTGGCCGTCATGGCCGCAGGCATGCATCTTGCCGGGGAACTTCGATTTATAGGGCCGGTCGGGAATTTCCGGCATGGCCAGCGCATCCATGTCGGCGCGAAGACCGATACTGCGGGTGCCGTTGCCCACCTGCAGCGTGCCGACCACGCCGGTACCGCCAAGGCCGCGATGCACCTTCACCCCCGCCCTTTCGAGAAGATCGGCGACGATGGCGCTGGTTCTCTCCTCTTCAAAGCCCAGTTCCGGATGGGCGTGGAGATCGTGGCGAAGCTCCGTCAGGAATGGCAGGTCCTCGCCGATGCGGTCCAGCAGTCTCATGGGTAGCTTGTCCTTGAATATGGGGAAAACCCACGCCATAGGTGGGCTTGTCCGAATGCCTGTTGCTTTGTTTCCTTCTAGCTGAAAAACCCAATGAAATGAACCCGCCGCATGCCTGCGGTTGTCGAAATGCCTGATATGCCGAACGGGGATGGCGCGGATGAAAATCACTTCCGCTTTTGCCGTCCCGCTTCTGAAAGGAAAACCGATGCCGCAATCCGCATCGCCCGCCGCATCATCCCCCGCCGCGCCGCATGAGTTCTGGCAGGATGTTCTTCCGCCCCGTTCATTCGATACGACAGGCCCGCATTCGGCTTTCTTTCCGGCGGAGCTGGATGACGGGCGGCAGATCTGCCTGCCGATCCGGCCCTTGGCGGATGGCGAACATGCGCTCGCCTCGCTCATCGTCAATCAGGCCTCTTTTGACGTGCTGGAAGTGCTGGCCGCCGACCTGGCGGAAAAGCTTCGCCCCCTCAAGCCAGATGTCGTGATCGGCCTGCCGACTCTGGGGCTCACGCTTGCCGCAGCCGTTGCCCGTCACCTCGGCCATTCACGATATGTGCCGCTCGGCACTTCGCGCAAATTCTGGTATCTGGAGGAATTGTCGGTGCCGATGTCCTCCATCACCACCAAGCAGGAAAAACGGCTTTACATCGATCCGCGCATGTTGCCACTCATCGAGGGCAGGCGGGTGGCGCTGGTGGACGATGTCATCTCCAGCGGCAGTTCCATCATTTCAGGTCTTTCGCTTCTCGCCTCATCCGGCATCAAGCCGGTGGCAATCGGCGCTGCCATGCTGCAATCGGATCGCTGGGTGCAAAAAATCGCTGCTTTCGGGCCGGAATGGCCGGAGCGGGTGAGGGGTGTTTTCGCGACGCCGCTGCTGAAAAAAGCCGTAGGCGGCTGGCAGGCTTGACGTTGCGCAATTCCCGGCAAAAGGCAAGTGGTGATAATTTCATCGTTGCCTAATTTGCGTCTTGCGGAGCCGTGAGAGATCGTCCTAAGATCGTTTCTGACAGACTATAGCAGTCGGCGAAAAATGCGCCGGTTTGCTCTCGCGCGGTGTTATTCCGGCGTCTGCCCGCCCCCTTTGGTTTTGCCGCTTACTGGAATTTCTTGACATGCATGCAGTGTTCGACGGTCATAATGATGTGCTGCTTCGGTTGTGGCGCAACAGCAAGGCCGGTGGCGATCCGGTGGCTGAATTCAAGAACGGTACCCGCGAAGGCCATATCGACGGTCCGCGTGCACGTGCAGGCGGTCTCGGCGGCGGCATCTGCGCCATCTACATTCCCTCCGGCGATCTGGTCCTGCAGGAGCCGGACGCGCAGGGTCATTACGATACACCGCTTGCGGCGCCGCTCGAACGCCAGCCCTCGCTCGATATTGCGATGGAAAAGGCTGCGATCGCGCTCAGGCTTGACCGTGCCGGCGCCTGGCGCCTTTGCCGCTCGACGGCCGATATCCGCAAGGCCTTTGCCGAGGATATTTTCGCGGCCGTGCTGCACATGGAAGGCTGTGAGGCGATCGGTGCCGATCTCGATGCGCTTGAGGTTTTTTATGCCGCCGGCCTGCGTTCGCTCGGTCCGGTCTGGAGCCGGCACAATATTTTCGGTCACGGCGTTCCCTTCTCCTATCCAATGTCGCCCGATACCGCGCCCGGCCTTACCGATGCCGGTTTTGCGCTGGTCAAGGAGTGCAACCGGCTCGGCATTCTCATCGATCTCGCCCACATCACCGAAAAGGGCTTCTGGGATGTGGCGAAGACCACGAACCAGCCTTTGATCGCCAGCCATTCCAACGCACATGCGCTCACCCCCGTCGCCCGCAATCTTACTGACCGGCAGATGGATGCCATCAAGGAGAGCGGCGGTCTGGTGGGCCTCAACTACGCGGTCACCATGTTGCGTGCGGATGCGCGCGACATCGCCGACACGCCGCTTTCCGACATGGTGCGCCACATCGACTACATGGTGGAGCGTATGGGCGTCGATTGCGTGGCGCTCGGATCGGATTTCGACGGCGCGACGGTACCCGTTGGCGTTGCCGATGCCAGCGGCAACCACAATCTGGTTGCGGCGCTGAAATCGGCGGGCTACGGTGATGGAGAACTTGCTAAAATATGCCGGGAAAACTGGCTGCGCGTCCTATCCCAGGCCTGGCACGAGCCGGCCTGAAGGCAAATAAAAGCGAACTAAATCAATCTCATAACAAAAGGGGAGATCCTATGATCAAATCGCTCAACAAGTCCATGCGTATCCTCAGCACCAGCGCTGCTCTGTCGCTGATGATGCTGTCTGCGCCGCACGCTTTTGCCGCCACGCCGGCCGATACGCTGGTTGAAGGTTTCGCCATCGACGACATCATCACGCTCGATCCGGGTGAGGCATTCGAGCTTTCGGCAGCTGAAGTTACCGGCAACACCTACAGCAAGCTGGTTTCCATCGATCTCAACGACACGTCCAAGGTGATCGGCGATCTGGCCGAGAGCTGGACGACCTCTGAAGACGGTCTCACCTATACCTTCAAGCTGAAGACCGGCCTGAAATTCGCCTCCGGCAATCCGGTGACGGCAGATGATGTTGCCTTTTCCTTTGAACGTGCCATCAAGCTCGACAAGTCGCCAGCATTCCTTCTGACGCAGTTCGGTCTCAAGGGCGACAACGTCACTGAGAAGGCGAAAGCGACGGATGCCAACACCTTCGTGCTGACGGTCGACAAGCCCTACGCACCAAGCTTCGTGCTGAACGTTCTGACCGCGACCGTTGCCGCAGTTGTCGACAAGAAGCTGGTGACCGAAAAGGCCAAGCCCGTCACGCCGAGCGCCGATTACAAATACGACACCGATTTCGGCAATGCGTTCCTGAAAACAGGTTATGCCGGTTCCGGCCCCTACAAGATCCTTGGCTGGAAGGCCAACGAAGCCGTCATTCTGGAGGCCAACCCCAACTATTACGGTGAGAAGCCGAAGTTGAAGCGCGTGGTCTATCGTCACATGAAGGAAAGCTCCGGCCAGCGCCTGGCGCTTGAAAACGGTGATATTGACGTTGCCCGCAACCTCGAGCCGGGTGATATGGAAGCCGTTTCCAAGAAGGAAGGCCTTGCCGTCACCTCCGCGCCCAAGGGCACCGTTTATTACTTCAGCCTCAACCAGAAGAACGAGAACCTGAAGAAGCCTGAGGTCGTCGAGGCCTTTAAATATCTTGTCGACTACGACGCGATCGGCGCGACGATCATCAAGGGCATCGGCGAAATCCATCAGACCTTCCTGCCAAAGGGCCAGCTTGGCGCGCTTGACGAGAACCCATACAAGCTCGACGTCGCCAAGGCCAAGGAACTGCTGGCGAAGGCCGGCCTGAAGGACGGCTTCACCGTGACCATGGATGTGCGTAACACGCAGCCGGTAACCGGAATTGCCGAAAGCGTACAGCAGACGCTGGCGCAGGCTGGCATCAAGCTGGAAATCATTCCCGGCGACGGCAAGCAGACGCTGACCAAGTACCGCGCCCGCACGCACGATATCTACATCGGCCAGTGGGGTTCGGACTATTTCGACCCGAACTCGAATGCCGAGACCTTCACGATCAACTACGACAACTCCGAAGAAGGCAAGAACAAGACGCTTGCCTGGCGTAACGCCTGGGACGTTCCGGAGTTGACGAAGGAAACGCAGTCGGCACTTCTGGAAAAGGATAATGCCAAACGCGCCGCCATCTATCAGAACCTCCAGAAGGAAGTTCTCGAAAAAGGCCCGTTCGTCATCATCTTCCAGCAGACGGAAGTGGCGGGATACTCCACGAAGCTCAAGGGCCTGAAGCTCGGACCGAGCTTCGACACCAACTATGTCTATACGATCTCCAAGGAATGATCCGGAAGGATCGGTCTCTTGAGCATCGTTGAAGCAAACAGCCGGGCGAGGCAGGGCAAACGCCGTGCCAACGCCCGCGCGAAGGCCATTCTCGGCTTCGCCGTCACCGTCATCACCACCTTTCTGGGGCTGATGGCGGTCACATTTTTCATTGGCCGCGTTGTGCCGATCGATCCCGCACTGGCGATCGTCGGCGACCGCGCTCCTGCGCATGTGGTCGAGCGCGTGCGTGAGCAGCTCGGCCTCAACCTGCCGCTCTGGCAGCAGTTCTTCATCTATCTGAAGCAGGCGCTGTCGGGTGATTTCGGCATCTCAGTCCTCACCACCAACCCGGTGATGGAGGATATCAAGCGGGTTTTCCCGGCGACCATAGAGCTTGCCACGCTCGGCACCATCATCGGCGCCGTTTTTGGCATTCCGCTCGGCGTGCTTGCCGCGGTCAAGCGCGGCAGCTTTGCCGACCAGGTCGTACGCGTCATTGGCCTTATCGGCTATTCCGTGCCGATTTTCTGGCTTGGCCTCCTGGCGCTGCTGGTGTTTTACGCCCGGTTGCAATGGGTCGCCTATCCCGGCCGGATGGATATCGTCTACGAATTCACCTTTACGCCGGTCACGGGTTTCTTCCTGATCGACGCGATCTGGCAACGGCAATGGGACGTATTGTGGGATCTGTTCCGCCACATCATCTTGCCCGCCTCTCTGCTCGGCTATTTTTCGCTGGCCTATATCAGCCGCATGACGCGTTCGTTCATGCTGAATGAGCTCGCCCAGGAATATATCGTTGCGGCGCGCGCCAAGGGGCTTTCTGAAACGCGCATCATCTGGTTTCACGCTCTGCGCAACGCCGCCGTGCCGCTGGTGACCGTGATTGCGCTATCTTACGCCGGTCTGCTGGAAGGTTCGGTGCTGACCGAAACCATCTTCGCGTGGCCGGGGCTCGGCCTCTACATCACCAATTCCCTGCAGAATGCGGATATGAATGCCGTTCTTGGCGGCACGATCGTGATCGGCGCCATCTTCGTCGGCATCAATCTCTTCTCCGATCTGCTTTACCGGACGCTCGACCCAAGGACGCGCAGCCGATGACGATTTCGACCGATACACTCAAACCCTACAGCCGCGAATGGCTGCTCTCCGACCGGCCTGCCTCGCGCAGGCAGGCACGGCTTGGCCGTGCCTATGTCATCTGGCGGCGCTTTTCGGAAAACCGGCTGGCGCTGCTTGGCCTCGGCATCATCATTGCGCTGCTGCTTGTCGCGCTGTTTGCCAATGTGCTTGCACCACACGATCCGGTGCAGGGCGATCTGCGCAATGCTCGGCTTCTGCCTCCGGGGACAGAAGGTTACCTGCTCGGCACTGACGATCAGGGGCGTGATATTCTCTCGCGCCTCATCCACGGTTCGCGGCTGACCCTGTTCGTCGTGCTTCTGGTGGCCATCATCGCCGCACCCATCGGACTCATCGTCGGCACCGTCTCGGGTTATGCCGGCGGCTGGGTGGATGCCGTTCTGATGCGCATCACCGATATTTTTCTGGCCTTTCCGAAGCTGGTTCTGGCGCTTGCGCTGGTGGCCGCACTTGGACCGGGCATTGAAAACGCGGTGCTCGCCATCGCGGTCACCTCATGGCCGCCCTATGCGCGCATCGCGCGCGCCGAAACCATGACCTTCCGCAATTCCGATTTCATCGCGGCGGTCAAGCTCATGGGCGCGTCGCCGTTTCGCATCGTCCTGAAACACGTCATGCCGCTTTGCATGTCGTCGCTCATCGTGCGTGTCACGCTCGATATGGCGGGCATCATCCTCACAGCAGCCGGTCTCGGCTTCCTTGGCCTCGGTGCACAGCCGCCGCTGCCGGAATGGGGCGCGATGATTGCTTCCGGACGCCGTTTCATTCTCGACCAATGGTGGGTTGCCGCCATGCCGGGCATTGCGATCCTGATCGTCAGCCTCGGTTTCAACCTTCTGGGCGATGGCCTGCGCGATGCGCTGGACCCCAAGGAGGCGAACCAATGAGCGCGCCGCTTCTGACCGTCGAGAACCTGCGCGTTTCCTTCCCCACCCGCACCGGGCTGGTGGAGGCGGTGCGTGGCGTCTCGTTCACGCTGGGACGCGAACGCCTAGGCATCGTCGGCGAGTCCGGCTCCGGCAAATCGCAGACCGGCCGCGCCATCATGGGGCTGACCCCGAAAAGCGCTCGCATCGAGGCCGATGTGTTGCGCTTCGGCGATGTCGATCTTCTCGGTGCTTCGGCAAAGGAGCGGCGGCTCATGCGCGGCAAGCGCCTGGCCATGATCCTGCAGGATCCGAAATATTCGTTGAACCCGGTCATGCCCATCGGCCGCCAGATCATGGAAACGCTGCGTACCCATGAAAGCATCGGTTCCGGCGAGGCGCGCCAACGCACGCTCGCCATGCTGGAGGCCGTGCAGATCCGCGATCCCGAGCGCGTGTTCGATCTTTACCCGCACGAGGTTTCCGGCGGAATGGGCCAACGCGTCATGATTGCCATGATGCTGGTCTGCGGCCCGGAACTTCTGATCGCCGATGAGCCGACTTCCGCGCTCGACGTGACGGTGCAGCTCGAAGTGCTCGATATTCTCGACAAGCTGGTTCGCGACCGCGGCATGGGGCTGATTTTCGTCAGCCACGATCTGCGGCTGGTGTCATCTTTCTGCGACCGCGTTCTGGTCATGTATGCGGGCAAGGTCGTTGAGGAGCTGTCTTCTGCCAATCTTAAAGAGGCGAAGCATCCCTATACGCAGGGTCTTTTGAACTGCCTGCCGGAAATTGGCGGCCACCGGCATCCGCTGCCGGTTCTGGAACGCAAGGCGGAGTGGCGCGCATGAGCACGGTTCTTTCTATCAAAGACATGGTGGTCGATTTCGACGGATATATCGCGCTCGACAGTGTCAGCATCGATGTGGCCGAGGGTGAGTCCTTCGGTATCGTCGGCGAGTCCGGTTCCGGCAAGTCGACGCTGCTTCGGGCAATTGCCGGCCTCAACCATTTCGATGAAGGCTCGTTGATGGTGGCTGGTCGCTCCTATTCGAGCAAGCACCGCGACAAGAGCTTTTATAGCGATGTGCAGATGGTGTTTCAGGACCCTTACGGTTCCCTGCACCCCCGCCAGACAGTGGATGCGCTGCTGCTGGAACCACTCGTCATCCATGGTCTCGACAATCGCGAGCATCGAATCGCGCGCGCGCTTGATGAGGTGGGTCTCGGCACCGGTTTCCGCTTCCGCTATTCGCACCAGCTTTCGGGCGGTCAGCGGCAGCGTATCGCCATTGCCCGCGCGCTGATCGTCGAGCCGAAGATTCTGCTACTGGATGAGCCGACCTCGGCGCTCGACGCGTCCATCCAGGCGGAAATCCTCAATCTGCTGGAACAGGCCCGCAAGGACCGCAACCTCACCTTCGTTATGGTCAGCCACGATCTCGGCGTCATCAGCCACATGTGCGATCGCCTTGCGGTGATGAAAAGCGGCAAGGTGGTGGAAATGCTGGAGGCGGAAGCGCTGGAAAGCCGCGAGTTTACTGCGGATTATACCAGGCAGCTGCTGGTGGCGAGCGAGGGCTTCAAGCGCGCTTGAGCTGCCGCTATAGTCGGGTCAAGCCCGGCATGACGGACAGTGTCGGCCAAAACAGGGTATCCAGACCATGCAATTGCGCGCATTGATGTATTTCGACGAACTTGTCCGCACCAATTCCATGCGCGCCGCTGCCGAAAATCTGAATGTCGCGCCGACGGCAGTCAGCCGCCAGATCGAGAACCTCGAATATTATTTTGGCTCGCCTTTGGTGGAGCGTTCCAGCCGGGGCGTGAAGCTGACGGCGGCGGGGGAATTGCTGGCTGCCCGCGCCGGCAAGACGCTGCGCGAACTCGACCATGTGCACCAGCTGATCGATGACCTGAAGGGGCTTCAGCGCGGCCGGGTCACCGTTTATGCCAATGGCGCGACGGTTGCGAACCTTCTGGCGCCGGTGCTGGCGCAGTTCAGCCTCAAATATCCGCAGTTGCGCTTCGAGGTGCACATCACCAGCGCGCGCCAGGCGATGGAAGCACTGGGTGCAGCCGAAGCGGATCTGGTCGTCAGCCTTTTTGCGCCCAAGGTCTCCGGCGTGAAAGTGCGCTCGCGCACCCGTATCAGTTACGATGCTATTTTTCCGACCGGCCATGCGCTTGCCGCGCAGGCGGAAGTCTCTTTGAAGGAACTGGCCGGCCTGCCGCTTGCCCTGCCGGACAAGAGTTTCGCGGCGCGTCAGGCCTTCGATACGCTGTTTGCCGATGCCGGTATCGAGCTTGATCCCGTCTTTATCACCAGTTCGCTGGAAATGCTGAAGGAACTGGTTTTGGGCCATGCCGCGGCCACGCTGTTGCCGGCCTTGTCGGTGGCGCGTGAAATCCGCAGCGGCCAGATGGTTGCTGTTCCGCTTTCCGGCAAGAAGGGCATCCACACCCAGATCGATCTCTGCGTGGCGCCCGACCGGCAACTATCCTTCGCCGCCTCCAAGCTTGCCGATTTCATCGAGCGTTTCATGCGCGAGGCGACAGCGGGGTAGGGGAATTCGTCAGCCTGGAGAATTGTCCATCCCGGTTGATTTCCATCCGTATTTCCGTGTAGCCATTTCAGCTACACGGAGCACACAAAAATCACGATTGTGTGTGCGCCTGCAACATGACACTCTTTTTGCAACGGGTGGTCTTCGAAAGGCAAAAATGCCTCGGCCGCCAGACAGGGGACAATGATGCCACGCACTTATTTTTCGCAGCCGCTGAAAGTTACGCGGCGCGCCGCGCTTGCGTTTGCACTGGGGACGGCGCTCTGGATGCCGCTTTCTATGACGGACGCCGCGGCCGCGCCGAAGACCGCCTTGACGCTGGGCATGACAGTGGAGCCGACGGGTCTCGACCCGACAATTGCGGCACCCGTCGCCATCGGTCAGGTCAGCTGGCAGAACATATTCGAAGGTCTCGTCACCATCGACCACGACGGCAAGGTGAAACCGCAGCTTGCCGAAAGCTGGGAAATTTCAGCCGATGGCAAGACCTATACGTTCAAGCTGCGCCAGGGGGTTACCTTCCACGACGGCGAGGCCTTCGATTCCTCTGTTGCGAAATTTTCGCTCGACCGGGCGCGCGGTGAAACGTCGGTAAACCCACAAAAACGCTTCTTCACCGCAATCGAGAGCATAGAAACGCCGGATGCCGCGACGCTGGTACTGAAGCTGAAGCAGCCGGCGGGCAGCCTGATCTACTGGCTCGGCTGGCCGGCCTCCGTCATGGTTGCGCCGAAGAGCGCTGACAATAACCGTACCACGCCCATCGGCACCGGCCCGTTCAAGTTCGCAAACTGGGCCAAGGGCGACAAGGTGGAATTGGAGAAGAACGCGGCCTATTGGGACAAGGCGGTGGCGGTGAAGCTTGAAAAGGCCACCTTCCGCTTCGTTTCCGATCCGCAGGCGCAGGCAGCGGCACTGAAATCTGGCGATATCGATGCCTTCCCGGAATTCGGCGCGCCGGAACTGATGACGTCCTTCGACGGCGATGCGCGTCTCGGTACCTTCGTCGGCAATACGGAACTCAAGGTCGTGGCCGGCATGAACAACGCCCGCAAACCCTTTAACGACAAGCGCGTGCGCCAGGCGCTGATGATGGCGGTGGATCGCGGCACGGTGATTGAAGGCGCATGGTCGGGTTACGGCACGGCCATCGGCAGCCACTACTCGCCGAACGATCGCGGTTACATCGATACGACCGGTGTTCATTCTTACGATATAGACAAGGCAAAGGCGCTTCTTGCCGAAGCGGGTTACCCCGACGGTTTCAGCTTCACGATCAAGGCCCCGCAAATGGCCTATGCCCAGCGGACCTCGCAAATCCTCCAGGCGATGTTGGCCGAAATCGGTGTCACCATGACCATCGAGACCACGGAATTTCCGGCAAAATGGGTGGCGGATGTTTTGAAGGGCGCGGATTACGACATGACCATCGTCGCCCACGCTGAGCCGATGGATATCGATATCTACTCCCGTGATCCCTATTATTTCAACTATAAGAACCCTGCCTTCAACGAGGTCATCGCCAATGTCGAAAAGACGGCGGATGCGGCCGAGCAGGAAAAGCTTTACGGCGAAGCCCAGAAAATCCTCGCCGAAGATGTGCCGGCGCTGTTCTTGTTCGTGATGCCGAAACTCGGCGTCTGGGACAAGAAGTTGAAGGGGTTGTGGGAAAACGAACCCATTCCCTCCAATGTGCTGACGGATGTGCATTGGGAAGAGTGACGTTTGTTGTGAACGGCGAGGCGCATTCCTACCCACCACCTCATTCCTGTGCCTGTCACAGAAATCCAGCCAGCCCAAGTCTTTGGGCTGAAAGGAAACTTTCCGCCGCGCAGGCACGCTTCGGCTGGATCCCAGTGACAAGCACAGGGGTGAGGGAAGAGTTAGCGGGGATGACAATAAATCCATCCGCCACATCCCGAAACGAAACAACGCAAGGAAAGAATGCCAGATGTTAGCCGTTCTCGTCCGGCGCCTTGCAAGCCTCATCGTCACGCTGTTTGCGGTGTCGCTCATCATCTACATCATCATGGGGCTGTTGCCGGGTGATCCGGCGGCCATCATGCTCGGCACGTCGGCGAGCCCGGATACGCTTCTCGCGCTGCAAAAGCAGATGGGTCTCGATCAGCCCTTGCCATTGCGTTACATCCACTGGCTTGCAGGCGTATTCCGGGGTGATCTCGGACAATCCTATACCTACGGCGTGCCGGTAGCGGGGCTTATTGTCGAGCGGCTTGCCGTCACCCTGCCGCTTGCGCTGCTCGCGGTCTGCCTATCGGTCGCCATCGCCATTCCGCTCGGCGTCGCGGCAGCGAGAAGCCGAAACGGGCCGGTGGATTTCGCAGCCGGGCTGTTTTCCCATGTCGGCATTGCCGTTCCCGGTTTCTGGGTCGGGCTGCTGCTCATCATCGTCTTTTCCACCACGCTCGGCTGGATGCCATCAGGCGGTTTTCCCGGCTGGCGTCCGAGTTTTTCTGCCGGATTTATCGCGCTTGTGCTTCCAGCCATTGCCCTTGCACTGTCTCAGGCAGGCGTCCTTACCCGCGTCTGCCGCTCGGCAGTACTTGAGGTAATGAACGAGGATTTCGTGCGCACCGCCCGCGCCAAGGGGCTGAGCGAGCGGGTAGCGCTGTGGCGACATGCGGTGCCGAACGCCATGATCCCCGTTGTCACCATGATCGGCCTGCAATTCACATTCCTGATTGCCGGGGCAGTGCTGGTGGAGAATGTCTTCAACCTGCCGGGCCTCGGGCGGCTTGCCTATCAGGCGTTGACCCAGCGGGATATCGTCGTCATGCAGTCCGTCGTACTGTTCTTCTCGGCGCTTGTCATCGTCATGAATTTTCTGGTCGATATCGCCTATCTCTTTATCGATCCAAGACTGCGGGCAGGTGCACGATGATGCGACTGATCCGCCGCCGCCCCGCTTTCGTCCTTGGCATCGCCGTCACTCTCTTTCTTGTCGCGGTTGCCCTGCTTTCGCTGGTCTGGACGCCGGTTTCTCCGACGAAGATACAGATTGCCCAGAAGCTGAAATCGCCCTTTGCCTATGGCGGGCTTGGCACCGACCATTTTGGCCGCGATGTGCTGTCCATGCTGATGGCGGGGGCATGGAATTCGCTCTCCACCTCCATCGCCGCCGTTGCCATCGGCGCGCTCATTGGCACGGCGCTTGGCGTATCGGTCGCGGCACTGCGCGGTTTCACCGAAACCCTGGTGATGCGCGCCTGCGATATCATCTTCGCCGTACCGCCGATTTTGTCGGCCATGATGCTCGGCGCGTTCATCGGTACGGGGCGGTTCACCGCCATCATCGCCATTGCCACCTTCATGGTGCCGGTCTTTGCGCGGCTGACGCTGGGTGCGGCCTTGCAGATATGGTCGCGGGAATATGTCACCGCCGCCACCAGCATCGGCCAGAACCGCGCCAAGATCACGCTGTTTCATATCGTGCCGAATATTTCCAACCAGATCATCGTGCAGGTGACCATCCAGCTCGGCCTTGCCATCCTTACCGAAGCGGGGCTCTCATTCCTCGGTCTCGGCATGCCGCCGCCGGCCGCCACCTGGGGGCGGATGCTCGCCGATGCGCAGACCTATCTAGGTGCTGCACCCTGGCTTGCCATCATGCCCGGCCTTGCCATTGCGCTCGCGGTCTTCGGCCTCAATCTGCTTGGCGATGGCCTGCGCGACCTGCTGGACCCACGCGATACCAGCTGACCGCTTCAAGCCGATATCGCCCATATTATCTGTTTTCTGACGAGACGAAGCTTATGACCGATCTCATACACCTCAACACGCTCGAAATCCTGGCGCTTTACGGGCAAAAGAAGCTGTCGCCATCGGAATATTGGCAGGCGGTAGAGGCCCGTATCGACGCATTCGAGCCCACGGTGAACGCGCTTTACGCCTATGATCCCGAGGATGCCCGCAAGCAGGCGCTGGCCTCGACGACGCGTTGGCAAAAAGGTGAAACGCTCGGGGCCCTCGATGGGATTCCGGTGTCGCTGAAGGAATTGATCGCCACTAAAGGCCAGCCGGTTCCGCTTGGCACCAAAGCGGTGGAACTGGTGCCGGCCCTGGAAGACGCGCCGGTTGCGGCCCGCTGCCGCGAGGACGGCGCCATCATTTACGCCAAAACCACCTGCCCGGATTACGGCATGTTGTCATCGGGCCTTTCCAGTTTTCACAAGCTCAGCCGCAACCCGTGGGACCCGACACAGAACCCCGGCGGCTCCAGTGCCGGTGCGGCTTCTGCCGGTGCTGCGGGTTACGGCACCCTGCATATCGGCACGGATATTGGCGGCTCGGTGCGGCTACCGGCGGGGTGGACGGGGCTGTTCGGCTTCAAGCCCAGCCAGGGCCGCATACCCGTCGATCCCTATTATACCGGCCGCTGCGCCGGACCGATGACCCGCACCGTCGTCGACGCCGCCTATGCCATGGCCACGCTTTCCCGCCCGGACTGGCGCGACGGCACCGCGCTTCCGCCCAACAATATCAACTGGATGGACCTCGATATCGACGTAAAGGGCCTGAGGATCGGCCTGATGCTGGATGCCGGCTGCGGCTTGGCCCTGGACGATGAGGTGCGGGATGCTGTTGTGGCGTCCGCAAAGCTGTTCGAAGATGCAGGTGCCATCGTGGTCCCGGTCGAGCCGGTGCTGTCTCGGGACATGCTGGATGGGCTGGATGATTTCTGGCGGGCGAAATTCTGGGGCGATATGGCGGCGCTGAGTGACGAACGCCGCGCGGCGATCCTTCCCTATATTCACGAATGGGCGCAGAAGGGCGCTGATGTTTCCGGCGCGCGTGCCGTTTTCGGTTTCAACCAGACCATGGAAATGCGCAAAGCCTGCGGGCGGTTGATGCAGTCGGTTGATGTGGTGATTTCACCCGTTAATCCCATCGTCTCCTATCCGGCCGACTGGGCCTCGCCCACCAACGATCCCGAGCGACCCTTCGAACATATCGCCTTCACCGTCCCTTGGAACATGTCGGAACAGCCGGCATCCTCGATCAATTGCGGTTTCTCGAAATCCGGGATGCCCATCGGCTTGCAGATCGTCGGCCCGCGTTACGCGGATCTGCTCGTTCTCAAGCTTTCCAAGGCCTTCGAGGATTGGGGCGGCGGTGTTCGGCACTGGCCGGAGCCGCCCAAAGCGCGCTGATCCCGTCTTTATCGGCCCTGTAGTATAGCCATAATACCCGCTTCTCCACCCCTCCTGTTACGGTGCCCCGGGCATTCGAAATGGGAGGAGCAAGCATGCCGAAGAAGATTTTGATGATCACCGGCGATTTCGCCGAGGACTACGAGACCATGGTGCCGTTCCAGACGCTGCTTGCGGTTGGTCACACGGTGCATGCCGTCTGCCCCGGCAAGAAGGCTGGCCAGACGATCGCGACCGCGATCCATGATTTCGAGGGCGACCAGACCTATTCAGAAAAACGCGGCCATAATTTCGCGCTCAACGCAACTTTTGCCGATATCAAGGTCGCGGATTACGACGCGCTGGTCATTCCGGGTGGTCGCGCGCCGGAATATCTGCGGCTGAATGCGGATGTGCTTGCCGCCGTGAAGCATTTCTTCGAGGCTGACAAGCCGGTCGCGGCCGTCTGCCACGGTGCCCAATTGCTGGCGGCTGCGGGTGTCCTCAAGGGCCGCACCTGCTCGGCCTATCCGGCCTGCCGCCCCGAGGTGGAACTGGCGGGCGGCACCTATGCCGATATCGCCATCGATGCGGCGGTTACCGACGGCAAGCTGGTGACGGCGCCCGCATGGCCGGCGCATCCGGCATGGCTTTCGCAATTCATGGCGGTGCTCGGCAGATAAGGCCGGCGGAATGGGGCTTTTACCGGTCCCGTTTCCCGTCTATCTTCTGCAGCTTGCTGAGGGAGGACACAATGTGCAAGCTTTTCATCAAGGCAGACCCGACGCTTTGGGAAAGCCATACCCGGTCTTTGCGGATCGATGGCATGGTCACCAGTGTCAGACTTGAAAACTTCTTCTGGACGACTCTGGACGAGATTTCACGCCGCGATGGCATGAACAGCGCGCAGCTCATTGCCAAGCTTTATAATGAATCGATCGATGCCGGGCATGATCTCGGCAACTTCACCTCGTTTTTACGAGTCTGCTGCGGGCGTTATCTGGCCTTGCAGCTTTCTGGCGATATTCCGGCGCGCAGCGACATTCCGATTGCTGCGCTGGATTCAGACAGCATTCTCGACGCGGAAAAGATGAATTATCACTGAGATAAAGGGAAGGGCGCAGCCACCGCGCCCTTCGCCTCAGCTCTTAAGCGCCCTTGGATCAAGCGCATCACGCACGGCGTCGCCGATGTAGTTGACGCTCAGAACCGTCAGCGAGATTGCCAGTCCAGGCCACAGCACGCGCGAGGGCGTGAGCTGCAGGAAGTTGGCGCCATCGAACAACAGCCGTCCCCAGGTCGGAAAGTCGGACGGAAAACCGAGGCCGAGGAAGGACAGCGCCGATTCCGTAATGATGGCCGAGGCGATGCCGAGCGTGGCTGAGACCATGATCGAACTCAACACATTCGGCAGGATATGGCGCAGGATAATGCGGTATTCGCGCATGCCGCTCGATTTCGCCGCCATGATAAACTCCTGGCTTTTGATCGTCAGCACGTCGCCGCGCACGATGCGTGCGGTATGCATCCAGCTGGTTACCCCGATCACGAAGACGATGAGGATGAAGATACCGGTTTCCGGCCCGAAGGCGGCGCGCAGCGTATCACGGAACAGCATGAGAATGACGAGCAGCAGTGGCAGCAGCGGCAGGGCCAGGAACAGGTCCGTCAGCCGCATCAGCGGCCCGTCAAGTCTTCGGAAATAGCCTGACAGCACCCCCACCAGCGTGCCGAGAAACAGCGCCAGCAGCATGGCGGTGATGCCGACGGCAAGCGAGATGCGCCCGCCCGCCAGCACCTGCGCCAGCATGTCCTTGCCCAGATTGTCGGTGCCGAAGGGATGCGCCAGCGACGGCCACTGGTTGCGTTCCTTCACATTGATGGCATTGGGCGCGACAGTGTGGATATAGGGCCCGACATAGACCGCAAGCAAAATAAAGATGAAAACGAACAGGCCTGCCACGCCGCCCTTGTGGACGCGGAACTGTTTCCAGATATCGGCAAGTGCCGATTGCACAGGCGTGGCGGCAACGGCTGGTGCTGCGAGGGTGGCGTCAGTCATAGCGGATCCTCGGGTCGAGAATGCCGTAAAGCACGTCGGCAATCAGGTTGAAGAGCACGATAAGCACCGCGAAAATGAAGGTCAGCGTCTGCACCAGCGGAATATCCGCGCCCTGAACGGCGGTGATCAGCAATTGGCCAAGCCCGTTCACACGGAAAATCTGTTCGGTAATGATGGCGCCGGAAAAGATCGTCGGCACGCCGAGTGCGATGACGGTGACGACGGGTATAAGGCTGTTACGCAGGACGTGAACGAGCAGAACGGATTTTTCCTTTACGCCCTTGGCACGCGCGGTGCGCACATAGTCCTGATGCAGATTGTCCAGCATCGAGGCGCGCACGAAACGGCTGATCTGTGAGACGTTGTAAAGGGTCAGCACCAGAACCGGCATGAACATCTGTTTGATCTGTGCCACGAGGCTTCCCCAGTCAGTCACCTGCAGATTGGTGTCGTAGACGGAAGGGAACCATTGCAGATAGGAGCTGAAGATGACGACCAGCAGCACGCCGGTGAAGAAGGTGGGAACCGAATACCCCACCATCGAGACGAAGGTGCCGATCTGATCGAAGATCGAATATTGTTTGTAGGCGGAAATGACGCCGATCGGGATCGCCAGAAGCGCGCCGAAGAGATAGGCAAGGCCGACGACCCAAAGCGTTTGCGGCATGCGCTGGATGACGAGATCGACCACTGGGCTGCGCGTTGCCCAGGACAGTACACGCATGCGGCTGCCGTCGCCGATCTGCCAGCCTGTCAGCTTCTCGAACAGGTTCAGCGGTTCATTGATGAAGAATTGCTGCAGCCACAGCATGTAACGGATGAAGAAGGGCTGGTCGAGACCGAGCGAGGCGCGGATCTGCTCGCGCACTTCGGGCGGAATGGTCAGCGGCAGGTCGCCGGTCGGATCATTCGGCGCCAGATCGAGCAGGGCGAAGATGACGAAGCTAATGACGAGCAACGTCGGTACGGCAAAGGCAAGCCGCCGGAGCGTAAAGGTAAACATCGGAAAGTCTCCAGACCGTCAGGGTCTCGCAAAATGAGCGCGGTCCCCCCGTCAGGGGCGACCGCGCATTTGCGGGTTACTTCTTGCGGGACCAATCCGCGACGTTCCAGAGTTCCGAATCCCAGGCGTTCATGCGAACGCCTTCGAGTGTCAACGAATGCGAGGAGACGCTGCCGCGATGGATGAGCGGAATATGCGCGCCTTCTTCGGTCAGCATATCGTTCAGCTGCTTGGAAATCTCACCGCGCTTGGCAGGGTCTGCGGTCTTGGAGAGCTCGCCCACCAGCTTGTCGAATTCCGGGTTGCAATAACGCGGAATGTTCTGGCCCTGCCAGCCGTTAGCCGGAGCCGGGATCTTGTCGCATAGCCATTCCGCCAGATATTTTTCCGGGTCGGTACCGTCGAAATTGTTGGTGTACATTTCAACATCGGCGAAAAATTTCTGGAAGGTGTCGGGGCTTGCCGGATCGCCGCCGAAGAAGACGGAGGCGCTGACATTGCGCAGTTCGGAAGCAACGCCAATCTGCGACCACATGTCCTTCACCAGTTCCTGCGTGGCCTGGCGAACGGAGTTTGTGGAGGTCTGGTAGAGGAAGGACAGTTTCACACCGTTCTTGGCGCGGATGCCATCGGCGCCCTTTACCCAGCCCGCATCGTCCAGCAGCTTGTTTGCGCCTTCCAGATCCTGTTTCAGGCACCAGCTGTCATTCTTGGTCGAAGCGACGGCTTCCGGGGCCGGCACGATATTGCAGGTCGGCTTGCCTGCCTCGCCATAACCTGCCTCATCGATAATATCGCGGTCGATGGCAAGCGAGAGCGCGCGGCGCACGGCCGGGTCGGAAAGGGCCGGATGCGGGCCGCCTTCCTTGGTGGAGCGCTTGTCACCCAGCGCAGGATCGGCGTTGTACCAGTTGAGATTGATACGCTCGACCTGCGTGCCGAAGGCAGTTTCCAGCTTGCCCTTGCCGGCAGCTACCATGGTGGCCAGAATTTCCGGCTCCACCTGCATGTTCCAGGCGTAGTCGAATTCGCCGGTTTCAAGAACGGCACGTGCAGCGGAAGCTGCGTCACCGCCGCCCTTCAGGGTAGCCGTGGCGAAGGCGGGCTTGGCCGGATCGCGATAATTGGGGTTGGCCACGAAGCTGATGACGTCGTTCGGCTTGAAATCCTTGACCACGAAGGGGCCGGTGCCGATGGGGCCGAAATTGGCGGATGTGCAGCCGGGAGCCGCAGCGCCGACGCATTTTTCAAACTGTTTCTTCTGGATGACAGGCGATTGTGCGCCAACAAATGCGGAATAGGGGTAGGGCTTCGGTTCGTTGAAAGTGATCTTGATGGTGTGGGCGTCGATCGCCTCGACGTTCTTCACGCCTTCATATTGTGCCGCCTGCGCGCAGCCGCCGTCCGGTGCGATGCAATATTTCCAGGTGAAGATGACGTCGTCAGCGGTAAAGGGCGTGCCATCAGACCATTTGACGTCGCTCTTCAGCTTCCACGTCATGCTGAGCAGATCTTTCGCGATGCCGCCATTGTCGACCGTCGGAATTTCGCTCACCAGCATCGGCACCAGCTCGCCTTTTTCGTCGTAGCGCGCCAGCGGCTCGATCACCATGGACGAGCTGTAGACTTCCTTCGTGCCAGCGGAAAGATATGGGTTGAGTGTCGATACAGCCTGCCAGAAAAGGATTTTCAGTTCGCCGTCACTGCCACGCTCGGCATGGGCGGCAGAGCCTGCCATGGCCAAGGCCGCCACCGTGCTGGCAAAGAGAACGCTGCGCTTCTTCATTGTGATTTTCCCCTTTGAAGATTTTATCTGTTTGAATGTTTGACGCTTTTCCTCAACGTCATTTGCAAGTCTTTTGTTTTAAGTGTTTGACTTTGCTAACGAATATTCTTCCGTTCCCAGTGATGCTATTGTCAGTTTTTTTGAAATGCAAGCCCCAAACTCTGATTGATGAACAAAATTTGAGCCGATTGGCTTCGGGCCTATTTTTCACTCATCTAGCGAAATTCATACTTGCAAAAGCAGAAATTCCAAACGCAATATGGTTCCCGACAACCCGGCGGGGAACAAAAAAAGGAAAAATGGGAATGCCGATATTGAACCGTGTGGCCGAGATGCAGGAAGAAGTAGCC
This sequence comes from Rhizobium sp. TBD182, assembly GCF_001950375.1. NCBI lineage: Bacteria > Pseudomonadati > Pseudomonadota > Alphaproteobacteria > Hyphomicrobiales > Rhizobiaceae > Rhizobium > Rhizobium sp. TBD182. The sequence goes on from NZ_BDLN01000008.1 coordinate 223,793, forward strand.
GGTTGGAGGCGCCACCTGCACGAGACGCCGGAGCTGCTCTACGACGTCTTCGAAACCTCGAAATTCGTGGCGGAGAAACTCAAATCTTTCGGATGCGATATCGTCGAAACCGGCATTGGCAAGACCGGCGTGGTGGGCATCATCAAGGGGCGGCACGGAGACGGCCCGACCATCGGTTTCCGCTCCGACATGGATGCGCTGCCGATCCTCGAAACCAGCGGCAAGCCCTGGGCTTCCAAGGTTCCGGGCAAGGCCCATTCGTGCGGCCATGACGGGCACACGGCCATGCTTTTGGGTGCGGCGCAATATCTGGCCGAGACCCGTAATTTCAAAGGGTCCGTGGCCGTCATCTTCCAGCCGGCTGAAGAGGGTGGCGCAGGGGCACTTGCCATGCTGAACGACGGCATGATGGAGAAATTCGGCATTTCCCAGGTCTATGGCATGCATAACGAGCCGGGCATTCCGGTCGGCAATTTCGCCATCCGCAAGGGTTCGACGATGGCGGCGGCGGATAGTTTCGAGATCGTCATTACCGGTAAGGGCAGCCATGCGGCGGCCCCCCATCTTTCCGTCGATCCGGTGCTGACCTCGGCCTATATCATCATCGCCCTGCAATCCATCGTCTCGCGGGAAACGGACCCGTTGAAATCGCTGGTCGTCACCGTCGCCACCACCCACGGCGGCACAGCGGGCAATGTCATCCCCGGTTCGGTAACGCTGACCGGCACGGTGCGCACCCTGCTGCCGGAAACCCGCGATTTCGCCGAAAAACGGTTGAAGGAAGTGGCGACAGCCACCGCCATGGCGC
>NZ_BDLN01000008.1:224610-229729 GCF_001950375.1 Rhizobium sp. TBD182
CGACGGCGGAGGTGAGATACGATCGCGGTTATCCCGTCACCTTCAACCACAATGACGAAACCGAATTCGCAACCAGCGTGGCGGCAGGTGTGGCAGGCGCAAACGCCGTCAACACCAATCCCAACCCGCATATGGGCGCGGAAGATTTTTCCTACATGCTGGAAGCACGCCCCGGCGCCTTCATCTTCATCGGTAACGGCGACACGGCCGGGCTGCACAATGCCGCCTATGACTTCAATGACGAGGCCCTGCCTTACGGCATCAGCTACTGGGTCTCGATGGCCGAAACCGCGCTTGCTGCGTAAGACATCCGGCGGCCTTCATGGCCGCCTTTCGCTTTTCAGGAGATCGGCATGCTTTTGGCGGCAACATCCATGGAACAGACCGGCGGTTCGGTAAGTCCGGTTCTTTCGGTTCAAAATCTGACCACGTCCTTCCGCGTTGATGGCGGCTGGAAATCGGTGGTCCGCAATATGAGTTTCGACATTGCGCCCCGCGAGACGGTGGCGATCGTTGGCGAGAGCGGCTCGGGCAAAAGCGTGACGTCGCTGTCGATCATGCGGCTTCTCGATAAGAAAACGAGCCGCATCGAGGGTAAGGTCATGCTCGGCGGGCGCGATTTGCTGGCACTTCCGGAAGAGGAGATGCGCAAGGTTCGCGGCAAGGACATTTCGATGATCTTCCAGGAGCCGATGACCAGCCTCAATCCGATCTTCCCGATCGGCAAGCAGATCGCCGAAGCGCTGACCGTGCACCAGGATATTTCCTCATCTGCTGCCAAGGCCGAGGTTGTCAGGCTTCTGGAAAAAGTCCGCATTCCCAATGCGAAGAACCGTTTCGACGACTATCCGCACCAGTTTTCCGGCGGCATGCGCCAGCGCGTGATGATTGCTATGGCGCTTGCCTCCAAGCCGAAGCTCCTGATTGCAGACGAGCCGACGACGGCGCTCGACGTGACCATTCAGGGCCAGATTCTCGACCTTATCAAGCAATTGCAGGAAGAGGAGGGCATGTCGGTCCTGTTCATCACCCATGATATGGGCGTGGTGGCGGAAGTGGCGGACCGCACCATCGTCATGTTCCGCGGCGACGTGGTGGAAACCGGCACGACGGACGATATCTTCCATCGCGGGAACCATCCCTATACGCGCGCCCTGCTTTCGGCGGTGCCGAAGCTCGGTTCGATGAAAGAGCGGGTGCTGCCCGCCCGCTTTCCGATCATCGATATCAAGACCGGCGAAAGCCAACCGGTCGAAGAGGTCAGGAACACGGTTTCCGGTGGTCGCACGCCCATTCTTTCGGTCCGGGACCTGACGACCCGCTTCGATATCCGCTCCGGTCTTCTCGGCCGCAAGTCCGGTGCCGTGCATGCGGTGGAGAAGGTCTCTTTCGATCTGGCTGAGGGCGAGACACTATCGCTGGTCGGTGAATCCGGCTGCGGCAAGTCCACCACGGGGCGGTCGATCACCCGGCTGATCGAGCCGACCTCCGGTAACGTGACGCTCGACGGTTACGAGGTGATGAAACTCGACAAGACGACGTTGCGCACCATGCGCCGCAGCGTGCAGATGATCTTTCAGGACCCCTTCGCCAGTCTCGATCCGCGCATGAGCATCGGCACGGCGATCATGGAGCCCTTCATCGAACACCGGCTTGGACCGAAGGCGCAGGCGCGTGAAAAGGCGGCGGACCTGATGGAGAAGGTTGGCCTCAGCCCGGATATGATGCGGCGCTTCCCGCATGAGTTTTCCGGCGGCCAGCGCCAGCGCATCGCCATTGCCCGTTCGCTGATGCTTGACCCCAAGGTCATCGTTGCCGATGAAGCGGTGTCGGCGCTCGATGTCTCCATCAAGGCGCAGGTCTGTAACCTGCTGCTCGATCTGCAACAGAGCCTCAACCTCGCCTTCCTGTTCATTTCCCACGATATGGCTGTGGTGGAGCGTGTCAGCCATCGTGTCGCGGTGATGTATCTCGGCGAGATCGTCGAAATCGGCCCACGCGCCGCCGTCTTCGATAATCCGCAGCACCCCTATACGAAAAAGCTGATGTCCGCCGTTCCGGTGCCGGATCCGGCCCGGCGCCAGATCAGGCGCAACATGGCAACTGACGAGATCAAAAGCCCGATCCGTCCTGTGAACTATGTTCCGCCGCAACGCCATTACCGCGAGGTTTCGGAAGGGCATCTGGTGCAGGAAGCGGCTTGATATAGAGAAAACTGCGCAGGGATAGGTTCCTCTGTGTTCACGACGTCATCCTCGGTCTTGTGCCGAGGATCTGCCAATGTCTCGTAAATCGGTGCATTGCAGATGCTCGCGACAGGCCCGAGCATGACGGAGGAAATGTTTTGCATCTTCTTCAGAGGTGCCCGGTGCCGCCAAACGCTTCGCTCAGTCGCTGCGCCGTTTGACAGGCGGCCTGAAAAAATGCCAGCAAATGCTCGAGCATAATTCTTAGAGGGCGGCGGCATGGCCAGACGGAACGACGCACATGGACGGCTGGATGATGCGGCGCGTGCTGGCTGGCTTTATTATGTCGCGGGCCGCACGCAGGACGAGATTGCTGCTGCCATGGGCATATCCCGGCAATCGGCGCAGCGGCTGGTATCGCTGGCCGTCGCCGAGCGGCTGATCAAGGTCCGGCTCGATCACCCCATCGCCGCCTGTATCGAAAAGGCGGAGCGGCTGAAGCAGAAATTCGACCTTAGATATATCGAGGTGGTGCCGAGCGATCCCGCTGGCGTTTCCTCCACGGTCGGCATTGCCGAGGCCGGCGCGGCGGAAATCGAGCGCTGGCTGAAAAATGCCGATCCCATCGTGCTTGCCATCGGCACCGGCCGTACGCTGAAGGCGGCTGTGGACCAACTGCCGCCGATGGAATGTCCGCAGCACCGCATCGTGTCACTGACAGGCAATATCGGGCCGGATGGATCGGCCGCCTATTACAACGTCATCTTCAGTATGGCCGATGCCATCAAGGCGCGGCATTTCCCGATGCCGCTGCCGGTTCTCTGCTCGTCTGCGGAAGAGCGGGAACTGCTGCACGACCAGTCCATGGTGCGCTCCACGCTGGCGCTGGGTGCAGCCGCCAATGTCACCTTCGTCGGCGTCGGCGAACTGGGAGAAAATGCACCGCTCTGCGTTGATGGTTTTCTCGGTGTCGACGAGATGAAGGCCCTGATGGCAAGCGGTGCGATCGGCGAAATCTGCGGCTGGATGTATGATGCCAACGGCCGCATTCTCGACCATTCCGTCAACGAGCGCGTCGCCTCCGTTCCCATTCCGTCCAGAGAGACCTGCACGGTCATCGGCATGGCGCAGGGCGCGCGCAAGAATGCCTCGATTCTCGCGGCACTGAGGGGTGGTCTTTTGAACGGCCTCATCACCGACGAAGCGACAAGTGAATATTTGCTCACACACTGAGCAAAAATTAATCCATTAAAATCAATAGTTTGATTTTTCCATGTGCGCCGCAGCACAGGATGTTGCTTGACTTTTTTCGGCTGCGGGTGAGTAAATGCCCCAGAGCAAAGCGAATGCTCATAAATTTCTTCTGGGAGGAAGATATGACATTGAAGACCATTTTGCTGGGCGCATGCTCGGCACTCGCCTTTTCGACCCTTGCTTCCGCCGAAACGCTGACCATCGCCACCGTCAACAACGGCGACATGATCCGCATGCAGGGTCTGACCTCCGACTTCACCACCAAGAACCCCGACATCAAGGTGGAATGGGTCACGCTTGAAGAAAACGTCCTGCGCGAGCGCGTGACGACCGATATCGCCACCAATGGCGGTCAGTACGACATCATGACCATCGGCAACTATGAAGTGCCGATCTGGGCCAAGCAGGGCTGGCTGCTGCCGCTCGAAAAGCTTGGCGACAAATACGACGTGGATGATATTCTGCCGGCGATCCGTGGTGGTCTTTCCAGCGAAGGCAAGCTTTATGCGGCGCCGTTCTACGGCGAATCCGCCATGATCATGTATCGCAAGGACCTGTTTGAAAAAGCCGGCCTGAAGATGCCTGAAAACCCGACCTGGGAATTCATCGGTGACGCTGCCCGCAAGATTACCGATCGCAAGGCGGATATCAACGGCATGTGCCTGCGCGGCAAGGCTGGCTGGGGCGAGAACATGGCCTTCATCAGCGCGCTCACCAACTCCTTTGGCGGCCGCTGGTTCGATGAGAACTGGAAGCCGCAGTTCGATCAGCCGGAATGGAAGAGTGCTCTTCAGTTCTACGTCGATCTGATGAAGGATGCCGGTCCGTCGGGTGCTTCCTCCAACGGCTTCAACGAAAACCTGACGCTGTTCCAGCAGGGCAAATGCGGCATGTGGATCGATGCCACGGTGGCTGCTTCCTTCGTTTCAAACCCGAAGGATTCGACCGTTGCCGACAAGGTCGGTTATGCGCTCTTCCCGACGCATGGCGAACTGAAGAACCACGGCAACTGGTTGTGGTCATGGAACCTTGCTATCCCGAAGAGCTCGCAGAAGGCGGATGCCGCCGAGAAGTTCATCTCCTGGGCAACCAGCAAGGAATATACCCAACTCGTCGCTGCCAAGGAAGGCTGGGCAAACGTGCCTCCGGGTACCCGCACCTCGCTTTACAAGAATGCTGACTATGAAAAAGCAGCCGCCTTCGCCAAGCCGACGCTTGCTGCGATGGATGCCGCCGACATCACCAAACCGACCGTAAAGCCCGTGCCTTACACCGGCGGTCAGTTCGTGGCGATCCCTGAATTCCAGGCGCTCGGAACCACGGTCGGTCAGCTGTTCTCGGCGGTCGTTGCCGGCCAGTCCAGTGTCGACGATGCGCTTGCCAGCGCCCAGTCGACAGCGACGCGTGAAATGACCCGCGCCGGTTACATCAAGTAATCCTCCTGAAGATCGCTGTCCGGCGCCAATGCCGGGCAGCGAACCTTGGGGGCGCAAGCCGCGAGCTGCGCGGCGGCCTTTAAGCCTTTCAAATCAAAACTGGAATGAGCCGGTTCTTCCGGATATGCCGGGGGCATTTCGTGATGCCCGAGCCCATGGGGAGGTTAGTGCAATGGCAACACGAAACACGAGCGGTCTGGCGCGGGTTATGCTTGCGCCTTCGGTGCTGCTTTTGCTGGTGTG
>NZ_BDLN01000009.1:0-22792 GCF_001950375.1 Rhizobium sp. TBD182
AGCGAGAATGATGCCGGCTGCAAAGCTGATGCCAACCACAACAAGCGAGGTCAGGATCGTGGAATTCGTCTGATCCGTCAGATCGTCGCTGCCTTTTGCAACACCCTTGGCAAGCTTGTCCAGCAATGCCGTTATGATGGCTGACGTTCGTTGGATGGAGACGTCTGCGTGGGCGAGTTGTACGGCGGATTCCGCATTTCTGTTCGCCATTCCCAGCTCAACGGCCTTGTCGGTAATTTGCGCGATGGACTGGGATTGCGCGATCAAGGTATCGACAGCAGCGCTCTCTTCCGGAAACACTGTCTTGACATTGCCCAGCCGCTCCAGAAGCTCGCGTTTGCTGTCAATATAAGCCTGCTTGGCAACGTTGATTTCCGCAGCATTCGCATCGTAAGCCATGACCTGATAGGCGCGATATGCCAGGGCGACGAGATTACGGTTTGCCCGCGCAAGCTCCACCAGCGCAGCATTATCGCTGGCGATGAATTCGGAATAAAGCGTGTCGGCTTCCTTGTAACGCGTTGCCATGAACGCGGTGGCACCGAGACCGACGATGCAGAGTGGCAAAATGAGTGACAGGATTTTGGTGCGGATACGGGCATTTTGAAGAAAGGACACGGGAAGCTCCTGAAATGGATGCCGCTCCTTTCCCGTGCCGGAGGTGTTCGGCAAAAATGACATTGCACGTCTAAAGCCTTCATCATCAAGGCCCCATCAGCCGGATCATCGGCCCTTGTCGCAAACTGCATCATGCATCTGGCCCGCAGGGGGATGCCTGCCCTGAAATTTATGCAAGCACCTGTTCCGGGAATCCGGCGGCTACGCGACAGACGGAAAAGACTGGCCGCAACAGGAAGAAGATCAAGGAACAGTACTTTATAATATTCTTTTATTTACTTGCAAATACAACAATTATACTTTAAAACTTTAAAATTCCTTTATGCCGCATGATCTGCTTCGAATTTGCACGGGACAAAAAAACGGCAGGCCTTTCAGCCTGCCGCATGCATTCCCGATAGTGGCGTTGGGAGCGCTCGCGGTAGCGTCAGGCGGCCGCGCGCCGCAATGCCGTTGCAACCGTGTGGATATGGGCAGCGCCAATGCCGCAGCAGCCGCCGATCATGGTTGCGCCGGCATCCGCCCAGGAGCAGGCGAACCGCGAATAGACATCGTCGGTCAGGTCGGTGCGCGTGCCGTGCAGACCTTCATTGGCGGCGGAATCGCCCTGTTCACCTTCGAAGGCATTGGCATAAACGCCGATCTCAAGCGAAACGCCCTTTTCCGCAAAGACGGCGGATGCCGTTTCCACGGCGGCTTTCATGATTTCCGGCTTGCTGCAATTGAACAGCAGGGCGGCAGCGCCAGATTGCGCGGCCCATTCGGCCGCCGCCTTTACCGTTTCACCAGAGCGCAGCGCAGGCTCGCCGCCGCCTGTCGCAGCCGCATCGTCGTTCAACGTGAAGGAAATCCAGAACGGTTTGCCGGTTGCGGCCACGGCTTCCCGCACCGCTTCGCCTTCGGCGATCAGGCTCAGCGTCTCACCCAGCCAGACATCGACGAAGGACCCGAGATTGTCGACCAGTACCTTCAGATAGTCCTGCACCCGCGTTGCATCGAAATTCTGCGGCTCATAGGAGCCGAAGATCGGCGGTAGCGAACCGGCCACCAGCACGTCGCGGCCGGAGGCATCCGCAGCCTCGCGCGCCAGCCTGCCGGAAAGGGCGATCAGCGATTCGCCATCCTTCTGGAAACGCTCCTCGCCGATATGGAACGGCACCAGCGCATAGGAATTGGTGGTGACGACATCGGCACCGGCCTCGATGAATTCCTGATGCACCTGCCGCACGATATCAGGTGAATTGATGAGCGCCAGCGCCGACCATTCCGGCTGTTTCAGCTCGGCGCCGAGCCGCTGCAATTCGCGGCTCATGCCGCCGTCGAGAATACGGATAGTGCCCATGTTCATGCTCCTTGAACGGTTTACCGCCGGACCGGCACCTGCTGTTCGATGAGACCGAAACAGCGGGCAATTATGGCGGTGAGAATGAGATAAAAGACGGTGACGACGATCAGCGGCTCATAGACGAGCAGCGTGTCCTGCCGCACCTTGTAGGCGACGGCGTAGAGGTCCATCACCGTCACGGTAAAGGCAAGCGGCGTGGCTTTGAGCTGCATCACCACCTCGCCCGCAATTGTCGGCAGCGCGATGCGGATGGCGCGCGGCAGCCAGATGCGGCGAATAAGGGTGAAACGGCCCATGCCGAAAGCCCGGCCCGCCTCCAGCTCACCCTTTGGCACAGCCAGCAACGCGCCGCGCAGAACCTCGGCCTCATAGGCCGCGTAATTCAGTGTGAAGCTGACGGCGGCGAAAAAGAAGCCCTCGCGCAGCACCGGCCACATGAAACTCTGACGTAAGCCGGGGATCATCGGCAGAAACGAGCCGACGCCATAATAGAGCAGCCAGAGCTGGATCAGAAGCGGTGTGCCGCGAAAGAAGGTGCAATAGGCGCGCGCCAGAATTTTTGTCACCCGCCCGCCGCTGACCTGCGCGAAGGCAAGCCCGATAGCGAGAAGAAAACCAATGCTGACGGAGATCACGAGCAGCGCAAGCGTTTGCCAGGCACCGGACAGAAGCAGCGGCCAATATTTGGCGATCCATGAAAAATCCACGCAGCTTCCCCTTTATGCCAACGCCGGCTGGCCGCGCCGCACACGGCGCTCCAGCAGCGAAAAGACGAGGTTGGAAACCAGCGTAATGGCAAGGTAAAGCAGGGCTGCGGCAAGAAAGAACAGGAAATATTGCTTGGTGCTGGCCCCCGCCAGCCGTGTCGCAAGCGCCAGTTCCTGATAACCGACAACCGCCACCAGCGCGCTATCCTTCGTTACCGCAAGCCAGAGATTGGCAAGGCCCGGCAGGGCGTTCGGCAACAGTGCAGGCAAGACCACACGGCGGAAACGCAAGGCCGGCGACATGCCGAAGGCGCGCGCCGCCTCGATCTGCCCGTTCGGAATGGCAAGGATCGCACCGCGCAGCACCTCGGTCATATAGGCACCCTGCACGAAACCCAGAACCGCAACAGCGGCAACGAAACCGTTGACTTCCAGAGGCGGCAGGCCTGCCAGTTGTAGCAGCCGGTTCAGGCCATCAGTGCCGGCGTAATAAAGCCCGACGATGAGGATCAGTTCGGGAACGGCGCGGATTGCCGTCGTGTAGAGATTGAGCAGAAGGCCAAGCGGCCTGTTGCCGGAGAGCTTGCCGAGTGCACCGGCAAGCCCGATGACGATGCCGATCAGATAGGCACCGGCGGAAATGGCAAGCGTCGACGCCGCACCCTTCAAAAGGGTGCCGCCCCATCCCGGAGGATAGGGTGACAGCAGTTGCAGCGTGGTTTCAAGGCTTGCCATTTATGTGACCGGTCAGGAGAAATTACTTACCGTAGATATCGAAGCTGAAGTATTTCTTGGTGATCTCGTCATACTTCCCGCTGGCGCGAACGGCGGCGAGAGCAACGTTCAGCTTGTTCTTGAGTTCGGTGTCGTCCTTGCGCAGGCCGCCGGAAACGCCAAGGCCGAGGATTTCCTTGTCATCCGCAACGTTGCCCATGTCGGCGCAGCAATCCTTGCCGGCATCGCTCTTCACGAAGGCATCGAGAACGAGCGAGTCGCCGAACACATAGTCGATACGGCCCGCTGCGAGATCCTGAAACGCCTCGTCCAGCGTCTGATAGGTCTTTTCGTCAGCGACATCAGCGAAATATTTCTTGTAATATTCGGACTGGATGGTCGCGACCTGAATACCGATGGTCTTGCCCTTGACGTCTTCCGGCGCCGCACCCGGCTTGCCATCCTTGGCTCCGATCAGCTTGCTCGGCGTGTTGTAATATTTGTTGGTGAAATCGATGACCTTCTCGCGCTCTTCCGTGTTGGACATGGACGACCAGATAACATCGAACTTCTTCGTCTGCAGCGCCGGGATGAGGCCATCCCAGGAAAGCTCGACGATCGAGCATTTTTCCTTCATTTCCGCGCAGACGGCGTCCATGAGATCGATTTCCCAGCCCTGCCACTTGCCGCTGGCATCCTTGGCGAAGAAAGGTGGGTAGGATTCGTTCATGATGCCGAAGCGGACATCGGCGCTGGCGGTGAAGGCGGAAACCGCAAATGCCGTTCCGGCAAGCAGCGTGGCGAAGAATTTCATTTAAAGTCTCTCCTGTTAAAACAAACGGCGAAGCGAAACGGCCATCACGCCAGCGCGCCCGTAAATTCCCTGCAACGGGCGCTTGTGGGATTGCCGAACACCTGCGCCGGTGGCCCCGCTTCCTCCACACGGCCCTGATGCAGAAACATCACCTCGGTGGAAACATCGCGCGCAAAGCGCATCTCGTGAGTAACGAGCAACATTGTGCGGCCTTCCTCGGCCAGATCGCGGATGACCTTCAGCACCTCGCCCACAAGTTCCGGATCGAGCGCCGAGGTGGGTTCGTCGAACAGCATCACCGCCGGCTCCACGCAGAGCGCGCGCGCAATCGCGGCGCGCTGCTGCTGCCCGCCGGAGAGGAACGCCGGATAGGCATTTTTCTTGTCGTAAAGGCCAACTTTGTTCAGCAGGGCTTCGGCCTTTTCCACCGCCTCCTGCCGCTTGACGCCGAGAACGTGAACAGGCGCTTCGATGACATTTTCCAGAACGGTGCGGTGGGCCCAGAGATTGAAATTCTGGAACACCATGCCAAGCCCTGTCCGCAGCTTTTCCACTTGCCGCCAGCTTTTCGGCACAGCCTTGCCGTCCCTGCCAATCTTCATGGCGATCTCCTCGCCATTGACGATGACCCGGCCGCGATCCGGCGTTTCGAGAAAGTTGATGCAGCGCAGGAAGGTACTCTTGCCGGAACCGGACGAGCCGATGATCGATATGACATCGCCTTTGTGGGCCTTCAGCGAAACGCCCTTCAAAACTTCGTGTGCGCCGAAGCTCTTGTGGATGTCATCCGCTTCGAGCGCACAGGCGCCTGTATCTGCCATTTATTGACCTTGCCGATCCGGTTCATTGCGTGTCGAGCAAAATGCGGAGCGGTTTTGCGACAGGACATGCATAACAACAAAGACTTAAGCCACGCATGTTTAGCGAAACCCGCTGCAAACGCGCGCAATATCAGGCTCTTTTACACATTTGAAACGAAAAATCATTTCAAAATATCATCTGCGAGCAACGATCTGCGCGATTTGCCCCTGATGCGCCTCGCCACGCTGGCCGCGTTACTGCCAGTCAGGGCCAATTGCGGTTCCGCCTGCGCCTCATCCTCGACAAGACTGGCATTCGCCTGCAAACGCAGGCCCATCACGGCAACGACGAGGAAAAACCAGACGAAACCGGTACTGAGGAAGAACATCGTTTCGAGAAAGCCGTAGAGCAGGACATAAAGCCAGACGCCGACATAGAGCTTCGTCAGCGGGCTTTTGCGCGTGGCCTCATCCATCTTGCCGAGATCGCGAAGCGGCATCAGACAAATCCACGTCAGCACCAGAATAAGACCTGGCACGCCGCCGCCAAGCACAAGGTCGAAATAGCCATTGTGGGAATCCGGCGCCGTCGTTGCCCAGGTATTGTTCTCGGTGAAGCTCGTCATCAGGGTGTCGCTGCGCCAGAAGGCCTGGTAGCCGTATCCGACGATCGGGCTTTGGCGGATATAATCTATGGAGACGGTCCAGATATCGGTTCTGCCGGTGAAACTGGCGTCGATCCCCAGTTTCGTCAGCATCTGTGAAAAGACCGGATCAACGGTCGTGCCGACGATCACCACGGCGAAGGTTCCCAGAAGCACGGTCACAACAGCGTAACGCCATCTTGGCCAGCCCACGATGAACCAGCCCGTGGCGATGATGATCGGCATCAGGCCGAGCGCGGTCTTGCCACCCGACTTGACGAGAAAGATCAACGACAGCAACAGAACCGCCAGGCCGCCGATAAGGGACCAGCGCTTGCACAGATAAATCCCGACGATCATCAGCACCGCCATGATCGAGGCTGCCTCGTTCTTGTGGCGGAAGACCCCGCGCCAGTTGCCTGCGAGGAGCGGCTCCAGCGCATCGCTTGCCTGATGGATCGACCGCGACGGCAGGACAGCAACGCCGAAATAGCAGAGGAACAGGATGATCAGCACGCATGTGGCAAGCAGCGTGGTGAAATGCCGCTCGGTGCGCGGCAATTGCAGGAAGCAGCTGGCGAGCACGCAGATGATGGCGCACATGGCAAGCCGCCGCAGCGAAAACACCGGCGCGCCGCCCACCACCGAGGTGAAGATATACCAGCCGAAGATCGCGAGCATCAGCAAACGCGGCGTAAAGACAATGGAAGACGACCGCTCCTTTGCCATGAACGCCACGAAACTGATGAGCAGGATGATCGCGGTGAGCTGGTTGAGGAGGTTGGACCCGGCCGCCATGGCGGACCCCAGATAGGTCGAGGAAAGCGAGATATAGGGCGAGAAGCCGACCGTGAAATAAAAGAACGTCACATAGAAAAGTGCATTCCGCCAGGCAACACTCGCCTGCTCATCATGCGCTGCATCCATCAGGTAATTTTCTCTACCTTTTTCCATACGTTCTCACATCGTACCCGATGCTTCGTCTCGGTAACATGAATATCCCGTCAAAACCCTATTTTTTAGTTATTCATAATACACGGAGGAATAGTAATTCCATTATAGAGGAATGAAGCCCGGGAAATTGAAACGGAACCTGATTTTCGAAGTCAACATATGGATAAGGGTAGAATCTTGACCATATCAAACTTCATCTGTCAAATTTAAGTTGCTGATTTCCCTATTATTGGCTAGACATACGCCCTCGTAAAGGTTGCTTATATCTATTTGACGACAGAGATATTTCGCTACGTTAAGGATATACTGGGGTGATGATCCGAAATTCTGTTTAACGTATATTAACAACTCTGGATATATCTTTGGCTTGTTGATTTCATAAACGCGTAAATAGCTGGAAACCGACGGTGGACGTTCCGATACACACCAATATGGACGATAGCAACAACGAAGGGGCGACACAACGCCCGGTTCAGCCAGCTGCGCCCGGCGTTCGACCCATGCGCAGGGACGATCTTCCGGCTGTCGAGGTTGTGCTCAACAGCGCGTTCAAAAAGACCGGGCTTGATAGAAACTTCGACTTCGGCGCTTACGTCGAAACATTGTTTTTCAGCAGTCCTGTGTTTGATCCCGAATATGGCAGCGTTGTCTACGATGCTGGAGAGAGCGGCGTTACCAGCGTTATCCTTGCCGTCCCCATGCGGTTTGTCGCGAATGGAAAACCCATTACCGCAAGGTTGTTATGTGCTTTCGCGTCGAAAGGAAAACTCGGCGCACTCGGCGCCGCGCGCCTGTCCCGCGGCATGCGCGCGACGAAACACGATATGCTGTTTTCGGACACGGCCTCCCCCGTCAGCGCCGATCATTGGCTTGCGATCGGCGGCAGCATGTTGCCGATGGAAAGCCTCCAATGGCACAAGGCGCTCAAGCCTTTCAGCGCGATTGCCCTGCGCATGCCGCGCCGTTCGCAAGTAGTCAAATCCAGGCCCGGACTTATGGCGCTTGGATTTGTGGACCGTATCCTGCGATCGTGGAAAAAGGGCATAAGGCCCAATGAAGTTGCCGGCACCACGGTCAGACCGGTGGATTTCGAGACGTTCCGACGCAACGCGCTGACAATGATCGAGCGTTTTTCCGTCCGCCCGGAATGGTCCCACGAGGAATTCCACTGGCTGATCGAAATGAGTAAAACCAACGGCACCCTTGGTGAATTGAGCAGCCTGGCGATCGAAAATGCCGAAGGCCGCATCATCGGCGCTGCCCTGTATTTCGGACAGGCGGGACGGACCGCCTATGTGCTGAACCTCGTCTGCGATGCCGGTCGCGAAAACGACGTGCTCGGTGCGCTGTTCCGCCATTTCGATGATGAGAACTATGCCCATGTCACCGGCATGTCGCAGCCGTTTCTCATGAACGCGCTCTACCGTCAGAACCACGTGACCTTCCATCATCGCGGTTATTTCTGCATGGCCACCCGGGATGAAGCCCTCCGGGATCGGGCGCTTGCCGGCGATATCTATATTGGCGGGCTAAGCTCGGAAAGCTGGAGCAAGCTCATCACAGATTTCTAAGGCACTTGCGCCGGTTGTGAAGAAAATGCCGAGCCTTCTATGCCCCAGTGAAGCGCTGGACATTCGCTGAAATCAGGTGACGCAGCGCCTTCGCGTAACGTTTGGAGCGCGTCTTGGCCGCAAGGGCGCTCGACCAGTCCACCATCGATCCGTTGATATCGAAATCTCCGAGCTGGCCTTCGGGAACGTCACCCTTTTCGATGCGCTCGACGATGGAGCCCAGCGCCGCGTAAAACTCGGGCGAGCGATAGGGCGGATGCAGCGAATACATGCCCTTGCCCGTGCCGAGAAAATCAAGCCGGTATACGCCGATGCGCATCATATTGTCGCTCAGCACCTCTTCGGCAGGCATTGAGACCGGTTGCTGATTATAGGCATAGGAGCGGATGCGCCGTTTGACGTCGGGTCTCAGCAGTTCGAGCGAGCCGATACGCTTGGCGAAACGGTCCATGTCGATCATGAACAGGCGGGTGGAAACGGTCGCGAACCGCCATGTAGGAACGCGCGACGGCAGCTTGCGCGGTTCGGGAATGTTTTTCACCCCCGGCATGCCGACATGGCGGGAGATATCGAGATCGCCGCGCACGGTGGGCGGCCCGGAAAACGGCGTGATGCAGAGCGCGTCCGGGTTGGCCTTCTGCAGCGCAATGGCTTCGTTGAACCAGCTCTGGCTGCCGCCGCCAAACATCATGTCGCTGTCCATATGCAGCACATAACGGGCGTTGGCACGTTTCAACCCGTGGAAATAAACATGGAAAGGCCCGCCGTCGAAAGCCTTGGCGGGATAAGGAACCGGCGAGCGCGAAAAGAACGTCTCCGCCACCGCACTGCGCGCCGCATCGCTATAGTCGGCAATATCCACATACAGATGCGGATAGTTGGACTGCATTTCCTCCAGCATGTCAAACAGGCGTTTGCTGG
The DNA here is from genome assembly GCF_001950375.1 of Rhizobium sp. TBD182. Lineage (NCBI taxonomy): Bacteria > Pseudomonadati > Pseudomonadota > Alphaproteobacteria > Hyphomicrobiales > Rhizobiaceae > Rhizobium > Rhizobium sp. TBD182. The sequence goes on from NZ_BDLN01000009.1 coordinate 9,089, forward strand.
CGGCCTCGAAACCGTTGCCCTTGTAGCGGCCGGCTCCAACCTGGCCGGTATCCACCGTCAGGAGAATGCGGTCCACCTGCCCGCCCCAGACCCGCAGCTGATGCGGAACGGTCAGGGCCGCATGCGGTGCGTCGAAGGGATGCAGATTGATTTGCAGCGCCTTTTGTACGGGAGGAAACGGCATTTCAGCAGTCATAATTACGCACCACGGTTCCGGAATTCATTGATGACGGCCATCATGGGTTTTTCGTTGAAGCTCCAGTCGAGCGGCAGCGGCCGGTTCGCGGTGCCATCCCGGCGGGGATAGGCCCAGCGAATCCAGGTATATTGGTCCGAAATGCCCCATGTGGTGATGGAGGAAAGCGGGCCGCCTTCGCACGCCGCTTCGAGAAAATCGCGGACCTGACCGTTTATCAGCATGTCGCGCTCGGCTTCCGGGGCGGGAAGCGTCTGGTCCATCGCATCCAGTTCCGTCACCAGAACGGCAAGACCATAACTGCGCATTTCCTTGGTAAAGGCGGCAAGCTCGTCTTTCGCAATGGGCCAGCCACCGCGCAGATGCCCCTGCAGGCCGATAGCATTGATCGGAGCGCCTTTCTCTAGCAGCTCGAGAATGAGATTGCGGAAGGCCGCGCGCTTGGCCGGCGATTTCTCGACCGCAAATTCCACATCATATTCGTTGAGGACGAGCTGGGCCTTCGGATCGACGGAATGGGCGATGTCAAAGGCCTTTTTGATGGCGTCCGGGCCTGCGCCATAATACCAGGCGTCGCGGCGCGAGCGCACGTTGCCGGGCACGTCGGGGATAGGCTCGTTGACCACATCCCAGCTGTGTATCACGTCCTTGTACCGTTCCATCACCTTGACGATGTGGGTTTCCATCAACTTCTCGACCTTCGCGCCGCTGCCGATGCTGGCAAGCCAGGGCGCGTTGGAAGCGTACCAGATAAGCGGATGACCATGCATGGTGAGTTTGTTCTGGCGCGCGAAGTTCGCAAGCGCATCGGCAGCGGCAAAATCGAAAACGTCTGCCGAAGGCCGCATGACCTCCCATTTCATTTCAGTAACGGGTGTGATGCGCGAGCAATATTTGACCACCGCTTCGCCGATGCGGCTATCGGCGGTAAGGTCCGGCAGATAGATGGCCGCACCGTAAGGGGCAATCTTTGTCGACGTTTTCCTGGTCGCGGCAACGCCTTGCCCGGCCATGGCATGCAACAGGCCCGCGCTTGCAGCACCACCCAGAAAATTCCGCCGCCCGATCCGCATTCGCCCGCCTCCACAACCCCGGCGCATCGGCCTGAAAATCGAAAGCGATTTTCGAAAGGGACGATGCGCATATCACAACTGTCAGAACGTCATTGATGCGTCCCAATGGCCGCACGACGCTCTAATTCTCAAAACATAACATCTTGATCATGCCAAAAGGATATTAAAGATTTGCAAGGTTAACTGACGCTATACCACGTCACAATTGGCGCAAGCCGGCTTAATCCGGTAGTAACTTCAGTGTGAGAATTGTTGACCCGCCCCTGATGGAGTAAAAATATTGGTTTCCGTCTCGATTGTCATTCCCGTTCGCAACGGCGAGCGTTACATCGTGGAAGCGATCGAAAGCGTGTTGTCTCAGGGGAAAACCGTTTGCGAAGTGCTCGTCATCGATGACGGCTCCACCGACACAACGGCGCAAAAGGTGCAAAGTTTCGCCGATCCCCGCGTAAAACTGCTGGCCCGGCCGCAGGGACGGCAGGGCGTTTCCGCCGTACGTAATTTCGGCCTGTCGCAGGCGCGCGGTGAATGGACGATGTTTCTCGATGCCGACGACCGCGTGAAGCCGGGCGCGATCGCCGCCCTATGCGCCGGCATCTCCGGACCGGATGTCGTTGCCGTCTACGGCGATTATGAGCGCATTGATGAGAATGGCGCCAAGATCGGACGGCGCAACCTCATCAGACGGCGGGAAAAACCTGATGGTTTCATCCTCCAGCCGCTTTTGGGCGGAAACTTCATCGTCAATGGCGGCATCATGCTGGTTAAAACCCGCATCTTTCAGGATTTTGGCGGTTTCGACGAGACATTGCGTTACGCGGAAGACTGGTATGGCTGGTGCCGGCTGGCTGCCTCCGGCCGTTTCGCCTATCTGCCCGGCCGCCACGTGCTGGATTACCGGGTGCACCGGACAAGCGTGATGATGAACCGCCTTCTGACCTTCCGGGATTGCGAACCGGCGATCGAAGCGGTGTTTTCCGATCCCGCCATCGTCGCCGCCATTGCGCCGCAGGAATTGCGCCGGCTTCGCCGCAAATCCGAAAATCACATGAATGCCTATACCGTGGCGCAGGCCTTTCGCGCCCGGCGCTATCGCGAGGCCTTTTCGGCGCTTGCCGATACATTTGTCAATCGCCCGCGCCAAAGCCTGCGCGCCGTCGTGTTTTCCGCCGCAGCCCTTGCCGGAATTTAGGAGTGTCCATGTCCGAAATCATGCCGGAAGCGGTGGTGTGCATTCCGAGTTTCCGCAGGCCTGCAGGTTTGCAGAAGACGCTGAACTCGCTGGCAGCCCAGAAGGTCGATTTCCCCTTCGCCATCGTCGTTGTCGACAATGACGGGGTGGGCCAGGCGGGGCTGGCCGTCGCGCGTGCGTTTTTCTCCGAGAGCGGAATGATGGGCCAGACGCTGGTCGAGCCGACGCAGGGCAATTGTTACGCCATCAACACGGCATTCCGCACGGCGCGGCAGAGCTATCCATCCGCGCAGTGGTTTCTGATGATCGATGACGACGAAGCGGCCTCGCCCGTCTGGCTCGCTGAAATGGTCTCTGCCGCAAAATCCTTCGGCGTCGATATCGTCGGCGGGCCGGTCGATCGCGAATTCGATGCCCCCGCACCCAAGGCGGTTCTGGCACACCCGCTGTTCGGCTCCATCGAGGCACCCACCGGCGTAGTCGATCAAATCCATGGGTCTGGCAATTGCCTGATCTCGAGGCGGGTTTTCGAAACGCTGGAAAAGCCGGAATTCGATGTACGGTTCAACTTCCTCGGCGGCGGCGACATGGATTTCTTCACCCGTTGCCGAAAGGCGGGTTTCAAATTCGCCTGGAACGCTCAAGCCCTCATCATCGAATATGTGCCGGAAAACCGCATGGCGCCGCGCTGGATCATGGAGCGCTCGCTCCGAACCGGCATCATCAATTACAGCATCGACCGCGCCCGACGCCCCGGCCTGAAGGGCGGGCTGCTGCTTGCCGCCAAAAACGTCATCAGCCTGTGCCTGTCACTGGTCCGCGCCGTTTCCGCATTCCTGAAAACCGGTGCGCTGCTGCCCGCCACGCATCCACCGCTTATGTCCATCGGCCGCGTCATGGCGAGCCTCGGTATTACGCTCACGCCCTATAAGGCGCCGGCGAAAAAGGCCTGAACGCGGGCTCGTTCCGGCAGTTAATATCAGCTTTTCAGCTCAGGGTTTTTTCCCTGCGCAAAGAGATCCCATTCACATGCCGTTTCTGGGAACCGAATGACGAAAAAACGGCTGCAAGAATGAGAAGCGGCACAAGAACCGGCCAGAAGAAACAAAGGATGATACCGGTCACCCGGTAAAAGTCCCAATCCTTGTCGCGGCGGGCGCCTTCTATATAGGTCATGGCAAGAGAAGTAACGGTGCCAATCCCATATACGAAAAGAGAAATGGACGTAATTACCATCGCTGTCCTCAATATATTTCTGATTCGAATAAATATGTAATATCCGCTCAGTGTACCGCCGTTACGCCCACTTGCAACGATTTTCCGCGGAAAGACACCTCCACCCCGATACGTTAGAGCGACCTCATATAGCGCGACTCCATATGATGATTGCATGCGCCGGCAGATGCCGCTCAAATGATATCGATCCTGAACCGGCCGGACGGTCAGGGGCAATTCCGTAAAGAATCAATGAGAATGCGCAGATTTCAGACCTTGCCGGCCCCGAACCCGTAGCGATGCTTCAGCAGCGAATATATGGCGATGGGATTGGTCAGCAGGTAGCGCTTGCCGAGACGCCTCGGCTCAAGCATGGCCCTGTAGAGCCATTCGAGCCCCATATCCTGCATCCATTGTGGCGCCCTGCTGTTCTTGCCCGCGAGAAAATCGAACAGACCGCCGCAGGTCTTGATCACCGCAATGTCGGAAAGCCTGTCGAGATTGCGCGCGACGAAACGTTGCTCCAGCGGTATGCCGAAGCCCACCCAGAGAATATCGGTCTGCGATGCGACGATATCGGCAAGGATCGCCTCCTCGTCGCCGGGTCTGAAATAACCATTGCGCCGACCGGCAAAGACAAGCCGTGGATAGAGCTTTTGCATTTCCTCGACTGCCGCGCGGTTCACCTCTTCGGAACCGCCGAGAAAATAGAACCGCGTGCCGGTCGCCTCAGCCCTCCGGGCCACCGCATGAACGAGATCCGTCGTCGCCACACGTTCCCGCAGCGCCCTCACGCAGAACTGGCGGGAAAAGATCACCAGCGACATGCCGTCGGCATGAATCTGGTCCGCCTGCCGCAGCAGGGCTTCGAATTCCTTGTCTTGGTGACAGAGTGCGATGACCTGACCGTTCGCCGATGTCGAATAGAACGGCTTTGCGCCGGCCGCGCGTTCACGTTCCGCCCGCAGGATAAAATCCTGCGCCGTCTCTTCGATGGTAGCATCGGTGATGGGCAAAGCCGCAAGCGGAACAACCGGCCAGTGTGTGCCAGGCCCTTCCGCATGCGGGACATCTCTCCCTGTCATATTCTGTCCGGTGTCCAAGATAGGCATCGTTTCACTGTTATATTCACGCATAGGATTAAGGTATAAGGCTTCAAACACTACGAATAACTATCATTAATATTCTTATAAATCTGACGCTTGAATCAAACAATTATACGCCCGGGGGTTGAGTGACCACCCCAACCTCTCCTCACCCTATTCCGGTTTTGCGGTTGATGGGTTAAGGGACGACGAAACCACACCATAGAAAAGGTCCCGGCCATGGAAACCATATCGATCGACAACCGCGGCGATTTCGGCCTTTGGGCCATCGAACGGGCAAAAGAAATCGTCGCCAACGAGGCGTCCGATCTTGCCGTTTCGGTCCGTGACGGCGACGAGACAGGCATTCGCGATGCGGGTAATGCGCTGGGTGCCGCCATCGCCGCCGCCCTGCTCGAAGTCTATGACGGCCTGATGTCCGAGGAATAAGCGCGCGCGGTCGCAGCCCTCAGGCGTAGCGTTCCGCGTGATCTGTCCGGCGCAGAAAACCCAAAAGCCCAAGTGCGATGGCAATTCCGAGACCAAGGAACAGACCGCCCACGCCACCGGCGATCAGGAAGATCAGCTTGCCGGGCGGCCAGCTTCTGGAATTGGGCGCTACCGGCTGCGAAATCACCCGCACATTGGTGGAATCGATTGTCTGCTGCTCGGCGATCTGACGTGAGCGATTGAGATAGGTCTCGTAGATCGCGGCAGCTGAGTTGGCGTCTCGCTCCAGATCGCGCAGCCGCACCTGCGCCTCATTGTCGGTGAAGACGTTGGCGCGTTCCGCAACCGCCTTCAGCCGCAGGGCATCAAGCGAGGAGCGGGCCTCGGCGACATTGGTCTTGGCCGCCAGCAAAATCCGCTGCGCCTCATCCGCAATGCCGCGTTCCAGCATATCGCGTTCCGCCCCGGCCGTCGCCAGACGCGGATGGCGGGCGCCATAGGTCAGCGTCATCGCCCCAATCTGCTGCTGCAAGGTGCTGTATTGCGCACGGATGGTGTTCATGGTCTGGCTGTCGAAGATCGCGTCGCTCTGGGTGCGGTTCTGGGCAATCGCCGCCTGCATCTGCTTGAGGCGCGACTCCTCCTGAATGACGCGCTGCTGCGCGGCAAGAACCTGCGCATTCAGCTCGCCGGACGCCAGATTGCTGACCAGCTGGCCGTTATTCTCCTGCAGGCCGTTTTCGCGGCGGAAATCGGCGACGCGCTTTTCGGCAACCGTCACGTTCTGACGCATTTCCTCAAGCCGCTTCTTGAGATCATCGACAATACGCAGGCTGCTGTCCGAGGTCGTCTGGAACAACTCGCTTTCGAAAGCCTTCACCATCGCCTTCGAGACTGTCACGGATTTGTCCGGATCATTGGTCCAGACCGCAAGCGTCACCACGAAGGAACGCGGATCCCGTTCCGCCGCAACCCGTTCGCCCAGCGAACGAAGCGCGCCGACCTTGTTGTCACCATCTTCCGGCTTGGGTGAAAAAAATGCTTTCAGCCGCGCAAGAGGCGGTGGGGATATGAATTCCGGGTCCTCATCCAGTTTCAGCTCGTCCACCACCCGCGCCAGCACGTTGCGCGACGTGACGGTGCGCAGTTTGCTCTCCACTTCGAGAATCTGGGTGTCGCGCTGCTGGTTGGGCGAAAACACCCCGTCATTGACGACATTCAGGTTGGAGGGATTGACGACGATATCCGTATACGCGGTGTAACGCGGCGGCGTCATATAGGCGTAGGCGAGTGCAGCGGCGACGCAGAGAATGATCGCAAGCACAATCCAGACGATCCCGGCACGCAGCCAGCCGAGTACCTCGTCGACACCGATCCGGTCGATATATTTCAGGCCCGGCAGCGTGGCCGCGAGACTGTTGCTTGGCGAGGCCGGCCTTGTGGGCTTTTCAGCCGGAGCGGGTTCGGCAACGGCAGCTGCCGGCTTCGGCTCAAGATGCTCTTTCAGCACCGTGCGCTCGAAAACCTCATCCTCATCCACCAGATCGTCCAGCAGGGAACCGTGGGGTCTGGCGGCGGGCGCCGCTTTTTCATCCAGCGGACGTGCCTGCTTATGTCCCGCCTTTTGAAGCCTGTACATCAGCCAATCCAACTTGAACGAACCACAAAAAAGGCCTGCAACAGATGGTTTTCATCGTCGCCAGAACCACTATTAACCGGCAAGTCTAGATATAACGGGTGAATTTTAGGTTACCCGCATCATCCCCCGCCATCATCACCTATTCGCCGCGTGCATGAAAGAGATGATTGACTTGAATGGATCGATACGGTTCTTTCTGGCGTTATATTTTTGTATTATCCATTTGAACCTCAAAGATTTTATCGAAACGGAGTTTGGCATGAGCCTGAAATTTGGAACGAGCGGCCTTCGCGGCCTGTCTGTCGATCTGAAAGGAAAGGCCTCGGCCGTCTACGCAACGGCATTTGCAAGGCACCTTCTCACATCGGGTCAGGCAAAGGCGGGCGACCCCATCCTCGTGGCCCGCGATTTCCGAGATTCGAGCCCGGATGTTTCCGCAACCTGTATCGCCGCGCTGAAAAAAGCCGGCCTCACGCCGCTCGATTGCGGCACCGTGCCGACACCGGCACTGGCGCTTTACGGACTTTCCCTCAAGGCCGGCGCGCTGATGATAACCGGTTCGCATATTCCGGCCGACCGCAACGGCATCAAGTTCTACCGCCCAGACGGCGAAATCGACAAACAGGACGAAACGGCGATCGCCGCACTCGCAGCCGAAGTCGAGGCTGAAGGGATTAACGACGAGGCCGCAACGGCGGACGACCATTCCGCAATTGCAGCCGAGCTCTTTTATGAGCGCAATGCCGCACTCCTGCCGGAAAAGGCGCTGTCGGGCCTGAAGATCGGCGTTTACCAGCACAGCACGGTGGCGCGCGATCTCTTCGTCGACGTTCTCGCCCACTATGGCGCCGAAGTTGTGTCGCTCGGCCGTTCCGAGACCTTCATTCCGGTCGATACCGAGGCGGTCTCCCCTGAAACGCTGGAGCTTCTCAAAAAATGGGCGCCGGAACACGGCCTCGATGCCATCGTTTCCGCCGATGGTGACGGCGACCGGCCCCTGCTTGCCGATGAAAACGGCGTGCCGCTGCGCGGCGACCTGATCGGATTGATCACAGCGAATTTTCTCGATGCCGGCGTAGTCGTCACCCCCGTCACCTCCAATTCCGGCATTGAGGCGAGCGGTTCGTTCAAGGTCATCCGCACCAGGGTCGGTTCGCCTTTCGTGATTGCCGGCATGGCACAGGCCCTTGCCGAAAGAAACAACGGCGTCATGGGTTTCGAGGCCAATGGCGGCCTTCTGACAGCCTCAACCTTCACATTGAACGGCAAACCGCTATCGCCCCTGCCGACGCGGGACAGCTTCCTGCCCATCCTCGCCGTATTGCTTCTCTCCGCCGAGCAGAAAAAGCCGCTATCGCAGATTGCCGCCGCCTATAACCTGCCGGTCGCGGCTGCCGATCGTCTGGAAAACTTCGCACAGGAAAAAAGCGCTGCCCTGATGACGCATCTGCGCGCCTCGCGGGATAATCTCGAAACCTTCCTCGCCCCCGTGGGCACGGTCAAGGCGCTGAGCGACATTGACGGCCTGCGCGTGGCCCTGACCGACGGCAGCACCATCCATTTCCGCCCGTCCGGCAATGCTCCGGAAATGCGCTGCTACGTCGAGGCCGCCAATCAGGACGAAGCCGAAACGCTGCTCAGCAAGGGCCTCGAGCTCATCCGCAACTTTGGATGAGTGGATGGCGCTGAACGCTTGAAGCGGACGGCCACCATGAATGTCCCAGTGTCGCAAATGTCGCATCCCGTCTTTGCCTGTTGCTCTTCCCGCTCCGGAAAGCGATAAGGGCCGCAGGGTTCAAGGAGGCGGGATGTGAGCGGCGAGACCATTACCCTTTATGAAGCGATCGGCGGCGATGCCACAGTCAGAGCACTGACCCGGCGCTTCTACGAATTGATGGACACCCTGCCAGAGGCGGCGCATTGCCGCGCCATCCATCCAGCCGATCTTTCCGGCAGCGAAAGCAAGTTCTACGATTATCTGACCGGATATCTTGGCGGACCGCCGGTCTATGTCGAAAAACACGGCCACCCGATGTTGCGCAGGCGTCATTTCGTGGCCCCTATCGGACCCGCCGAGCGGGACGAATGGCTGCTCTGCTTTCGCCGCGCGATGGACGAGACCATCGAGAACGCAAAGCTCCGGGACATCATCTGGGGACCCGTGGAGCGGCTGGCCTTTCACATGCAAAATCAGGAAGCGAATAACCCATGACGACGGAAAGATTGCGCGCCTTGATTTTGCTGCTGGGCAGCCTTTTGGGTGCTGCCGGCGTCATGCTTGCCGCCGCCGCCACCCATACCGGCGAAACCTATATGCTTGGCAACGCCTCGACCATGGCGCTCGCCCATGCGCCAGTGCTTGTGGCACTGCATATCGGCGCGGACCGCATCAGAACCTCCATTCCGGCAGGGCTGATTCTTGGCTTCGGCACGGCGATTTTTGTTGGTGATCTCGTCACCAGACATTTTTCCGGTCACAGCCTGTTTCCCTACGCGGCCCCCTTGGGTGGCCTCGGCATGATCGCGGGATGGCTGGTGCTCTGCGCCGGTGCATTTTTGAAGCCGAGGGGCTAAATCGGCATCAACGCCGTTTCCAGCGAAACGACAGGATGTTGCCGCCACGTTGAGCCGCGTCACCGATCTCGAAGAACGGCTTTTCGCCCGGCTGGCGGGTGCGCAAATAGGGAAAAGCCAGCACATTGCCGCCGTCAGCTGCGGCGCGGTTGCGCCGCTCGCGTTCGCCGACGACTTCATACATCTCCGTCAGGGCCGGATCGGCGCCCTGGTCGGCCATCTTGTGCAACTCCACGCGGCAGGCCTCAGCCACCGCCTGCTCTGCATCCTTGAAATTATTGCGCTCGTCGCTCATCGTTTAAGGTCCGTTCATTCATCGTCTGCAGCGCTCGCTCCAGACTGGATTTGCTGCCATTGCGCAGCGGAATGAACGTCTTGCCGAATTTCTTGCAACCGGACTTCACCCGCAGACACGCATCGTGGCTGATACAGTCGATCGGGCAGAAAACGCAGTCGACGGAGGGAAGAACAGTGTCGATACGCGAGACCGCCTCACGCAATCCGCCATCGTGATGGATAAGCTCGGCGCCGAAATTGCTGGCGATCTGGCGAAGATGGGCAACCTGACAGTCACGGCCGCCAACATAAAGAAAGCTCTTCGGACCGGAAAGCTGCTGTTCGGCCACATCCTTTTCAGGTTGAGGCGCGCCCTTGCCCTGCTTGCCGCCGCGTTCGGCTTTCTTCTTTTCCTTGCGTGCCATTCCCTCACCTGCCGGTTGATTTTTTCATGCCCCGACGTTCGGGATGCCGGCACCATAATAAAGATGAGTTTTGGAGTAAAGTATAAAGGTGATAATTTTCCTCATGTTTTGACATAAAGAATCGATCACATATTCGCGATAACCTCACCAGATCAGTTGTTGATCTTCAATCCGCCCATGAAAAGCTGCTCCAGGTGCCGGGCTGCATCCTCAAACCGGCCTTCGCCACCGTTTTTGTCGCCCAGCACGGCCCGCACCTGCACGTCGAAATCCGCATAGTGCTGCGTGGTCGACCAGATCGAGAAAATCAGGTGATAGGGATCGCATTTCGCCATCCGCCCGGCCTTGATCCAGACGCGGATTACCTCCGCCTTTTCATCCACCAGTTGCTTTAGCGGACCTTTCAGCTCATCCTCGATATGGGGCGCGCCCTGGAGGATTTCATTGGCAAACAGGCGGCTCTCGCGCGGAAAATCGCGCGACATTTCCAGCTTGCGGCGAATATAGGAGCGGATTTCGCTTTCAGGATTGCCCTCGGCATCAAAAGCCCTGAGCGGATCCAGCCAGGTATCCAGCACCCGCTCGATCAACGCGCGATGCATCGCCTCCTTGGTGCGGAAATAATAAAGCACGTTCGGTTTCGACATGCCGGCGGCCTCGGCAATCTGGTCGATGGTGGAACCGCGAAAGCCGTTGGTGGAAAACACACTCAGCGCGGCCTCAAGAATCGCTTCCTGCTTTTCTTCCTGAATGCGGGTCCGCTTCTGTGTTTTCGCTGCGCGCGGTATGGCCATACTCTGCTCTCTGTGTTTCTTTTCGATGCAATTGCCGCTACAGTATGCTTAAAAAATAATCGACGCGTACAGTTTAGGCAAAATTAGTGCGATTCGTCACGAAAATCCCTTGCTGACGTCATGGCGAATTTGCAATGTTTACCAGCCGGTCAATTTATCCACCATCGCCATCACAAGGCAATGGCTGTTATCTTAACCGGCAAAAACGGGAACGGCACAAGCTTTGCTTCGATAAAAACAAAACAGGTGAGGACGACACTTCATGGCAGCGGGTAAGAACTTGACGGTCAATGGCGACCGTCTGTGGGACAGTCTGATGGACATGGCGAAAATCGGCCCCGGCATTGCCGGCGGCAATAATCGCCGCACGCTGACGGATGAAGATGCTGAAGGCCGCAGCCTGTTCAAGCGCTGGTGCGAAGCGGCCGGCCTCACGATGGGCGTCGACAAGATGGGCACGATGTTCGCCACCCGCCCCGGCGAGGACCCGGATGCACTGCCGGTCTATATCGGCAGCCATCTCGACACCCAGCCAACCGGCGGCAAGTTCGATGGCGTTCTCGGCGTGCTGGCTGGACTGGAAGTCGTGCGAAGCCTGAACGATCTCAACATAAAGACGAAACACCCTGTTGTCGTCACCAACTGGTCCAATGAGGAAGGCGCGCGCTTTGCCCCAGCCATGCTGGCTTCCGGCGTCTTCGCCGGCATTCACGATCTCGATTACGCCTATAGCCGCACCGATACCGACGGCAAGACCTATGGCGACGAGCTGAAGCGCATCGGCTGGCTGGGTGAGGAAGAGGTAGGCGCCCGCAAGATGCACGCCTATTTCGAATATCATATCGAACAGGGGCCTATCCTCGAGGCGGAAGGCAAGCAGATCGGCGTCGTTACCCATGGTCAGGGCCTGTGGTGGCTGGAAGTGACACTGACAGGCAAGGAAGCGCATACCGGCTCGACGCCGATGGCCATGCGCGTCAATGCTGGCCTCGCCGCCGCCCGCATCCTCGAAAAGGTGCAGGAAGTGGCGATGGCCCACCAGCCGGGCGCCGTCGCCGGCGTCGGCCAGATGATCTTTACGCCCAATTCCCGCAATGTGCTGCCCGGCAAGGTGGTTTTCACCATCGACCTCAGAACCCCCTCGCAGGCGAAACTCGACAACATGCGCGCCATCTTCGAACGCGAGGTGCCCGTTATCGCCGAAGAACTCGGAGTCGGCTGCGCAATCGAGGCCATCGGCCATTTCGATCCCGTCACCTTCGATCCGGTGCTGGTGGGCCGCGTGCGCGCTGCTGCCGAAAAGCTGGGCTACAGCCATATGGACATCATTTCCGGCGCCGGCCATGATGCTTGCTGGACAGCAAGGGTTGCCCCCTCCACCATGATCTTCTGCCCCTGCGTGGACGGTCTTTCCCACAATGAAGCCGAAAACATCTCCTCCGAATGGGCCGCCGCGGGCTGCGACGTGCTGCTGCATGCGGTGCTGGAAACTGCGGAGATCGTGCAATGACCGCCACCATTATCAAGAACGGCACCATCGTCACCGCCGACCTGACCTACAAGGCCGATGTTAAAATCGAAGGCGGCAAGATCACCGAGATCGGACCCGATCTGACCGGCGGCACAGTGCTCGATGCCACGGGATGTTACGTCATGCCCGGCGGCATCGATCCGCATGTGCATCTGGAAATGCCCTTCATGGGCACATACTCCGCCGATGATTTCGAGAGTGGCACGCGTGCCGCCCTTGCCGGCGGCACGACCATGGTGGTGGATTTTTGTCTGCCCGATCCCGGCCAGTCGCTGCTCGATGCCCTGCAAAGATGGGACAACAAGGCAACGCGCGCCAACTGCGATTATTCTTTCCACATGGCCGTTACCTGGTGGGGCGAGCAGGTCTTCAACGAGATGAAGACTGTGGTTCAGGAAAAGGGCATCAATTCGTTCAAGCACTTCATGGCCTACAAGGGCGCGTTGATGGTGAATGACGACGAGATGTTCGCCTCCTTCTCGCGTTGCGCCGAGCTTGGCGCCATTCCCTTCGTGCATGCGGAAAACGGCGATATCGTCGCGCAGATGCAGGAAAAGCTGATGGCGGAAGGCAATGTCGGGCCGGAAGCGCATGCCTATTCCCGGCCGCCCTCCGTCGAAGGCGAAGCGACCAACCGCGCCATCATCATCGCCGATATGGCCGGTGCGCCGCTTTATGTCGTTCATACATCCTGCGAGCAGGCACATGAAGCCATCCGCCGTGCGCGTCAGAACGGCATGCGCGTTTATGGCGAACCGCTGATCCAGCACCTGATCCTCGATGAAAGCGAATACGCCAATGCCGACTGGGACCATGCTGCCCGCCGGGTCATGTCGCCACCCTTCCGCAACCGCCAGCATCAGGATAGCCTCTGGGCGGGTCTCGCCTCCGGCTCGCTGCAATGCGTGGCGACCGACCATTGCGCCTTCACCACCGACCAGAAACGCTTCGGCCTCGGTGATTTCCGCAAGATCCCCAATGGCACCGGCGGGCTGGAAGATCGCATGCCGCTGCTCTGGACCCATGGCGTGGCGACCGGCCGGCTGACGATGAACGAATTCGTCGCCGTCACCTCCACCAACATTGCGAAAATCCTCAACATCTATCCGAAAAAGGGCGCGATCCTCGTCGGCAGCGATGCCGATATCGTCGTCTGGGACCCGGCGCGGGAAAAGACCATCCGCGCGGAAAACCAGCAATCGGCCATCGATTACAACGTGTTCGAAGGACAGAAGGTCAAGGGCCTGCCGCGCT
>NZ_BDLN01000009.1:22802-28043 GCF_001950375.1 Rhizobium sp. TBD182
CCTGTCGCGCGGCATCGTCAGCATCGAGGAAAGCACGGTGAAGACGCAGGAAGGTCACGGCACGTTCGTCGCCCGTGATCCCTATCCCGCCGTCAGCAAGGCGCTGTCCACATGGAAAGAGCTCGTCGCGCCACGCAAGGTGGAACGCAGCGGCATTCCGGCATCGGGTGTATGACCTTGAGCACCGATCCGAAACGCGAAATCGTCATCGCTGCCGCCGTTCTCCTGAATGCGCGGCGGCAAATGCTTGTCGTGCGCAAGCGCGGCACCACGCAATTCATGCAGCCGGGCGGCAAGATCGATCCGGGTGAAACGCCTGAGCAGGCGCTTCACCGTGAACTTGCCGAGGAAATCGGCCTCACGCTTCCTGAAAATGCCGCGCGATATGAGGGCATCTTTCGGGAGGAGGCCGCCAATGAGACAGGGGCGGAGGTCGTGGCCCATGCCTTCGTCGCCCAACTGAATATCGACGTTACCCCGCAGGCCGAGATAGAGGAGGTGCGCTGGCTCGATCTGGATGCGGCCTCCAATCTGCCGATCGCCAAACTCACGGAAACACGTATGCTGCCGCTGGCACGCGCAGCCCTGACGGAAAGTGGAAACAAGCCACGATGAACCAAGCCTCGTCCTATTCGGTCGTTTCCGCCAGAAATCTCGGCCTCACCTTCGAAACCGGCGATGGCCCGGTGCACGCGCTTTCCAATGTCGATCTGGAAGTGGGCAAGGGCGAGTTCGTCTCCTTCATCGGCCCTTCCGGCTGCGGTAAGACCACGTTCCTGCGGGTGATTGCCGATCTAGAAAAGCACACATCCGGCGATATCACCGTCAATGGCACCACGCCGGAAAACGCCCGCAAGGACCGGTCCTACGGCTATGTCTTTCAGGCCGCCGCACTCTATCCGTGGCGGACCATCGAAAAGAACATTGCGCTGCCGCTCGAAATCATGGGCTATACGAAGGCCGAACAGAGGGAGCGCATCGACCGCACGCTCGATCTCGTCAATCTCAGCGGTTTCAGCAAGAAATACCCATGGCAGCTTTCCGGCGGCATGCAGCAGCGCGCCTCCATCGCCCGCGCGCTCGCCTTCGATGCCGACCTGCTGCTGATGGACGAACCCTTCGGCGCGCTGGACGAGATCGTCCGCGACCATCTGAACGAACAGCTGCTGAAACTGTGGGATACGACCGGCAAGACCATCTGCTTCGTCACCCACTCCATCCCGGAAGCCGTTTATCTCTCGACCAAGATCGTCGTGATGTCACCACGGCCCGGCCGGGTAACGGATATCATCGAATCCACGCTGCCAAGGGAAAGGCCGCTCGAGATCAGGGAGACTCCGGAATTTCTGGCAATTGCGCATCGCGTGCGTGAGGGGCTGAAGGCGGGGCATAGCTATGAGGGGTGACGTCATCGCCAGCATTACCCCCCTCTGCCCTGCCGGGCATCTCCCCCTCAAGGGGGGAGATCGGCAGGAGGCGCTACCATTGTTTCATTTTCAACCTCTGAGATGGGCGATACCCAACCACGAGTCGATCTCCCCCCTTGAGGGGGAGATGTCCGGCAGGACAGAGGGGGGTAAGCCCCAACCACGGATTGGCAATACCCCCCACCCACCGAGGGCGCCGCAATGACCCTCCTCCGCCACCGCGTCCTCCCCATCCTCACCGTCCTCCTCGCCATCCTCATCGTCTGGCACCTTTCCGTCATCTACCTCAACATGCCCTTCGTCCGCGATCAGGCAAACCGCGCCGGCCAGACGCCGAGCTTCATGGAGCTTCTGCCGCAAACCTTCGCACAGGAGCGCCCGGTTCTCCCCGCCCCGCACCAGATCATCGCGGAACTGTGGGACACCACCGTCAACAAGGCGATCACCTCCAAGCGCAGCCTCGTTTATCACGCGGGCGTCACGCTTTCGGCCACGCTCCTCGGTTTCGCCATCGGCGCGGTGCTCGGCATCCTGCTTGCCGTCGCCATCATCCACAATCGGGCCATGGACCGCTCGGTCATGCCGTGGATCATCGCCAGCCAGACCATCCCCATCCTTGCCGTCGCGCCGATGATCATCGTCGTCCTGAATTCCATCGGCATTTCCGGGCTGTTGCCCAAGGCGCTGATTTCCACCTATCTCTCGTTCTTCCCGATTGTCGTCGGCATGGTGAAGGGCCTCAGAAGCCCCGAAACCATCCAGCTGGACCTGATGCACACCTATAATGCCTCGCCCGCACAAATCTTCTGGAAGCTGCGCTGGCCGTCTGCCCTGCCCTATCTCTTCACCTCGCTGAAGATCGCCATTGCGATTGCGCTGGTCGGGGCCATCGTCGGCGAATTGCCGACGGGCGCTGTCGCAGGCCTCGGTGCGCGTCTGCTCTCCGGCTCCTATTACGGCCAGACCGTGCAGATATGGGCAGCGCTGTTCATGGCCGCCGGTGTGGCCGCCATTCTGGTATCGATCATCGGCATCGCCCACGCTGCCGTCCTCAAGAGAATGGGAGCGCGGCCATGACAAATCCCGTCTGGTTTATTGGCGCAATCCTGTTCTGGCTTGCCGCCTGGGCCTCCAACGAATGGCTGGTGCGCCACACCTTCGCATCACAGTCGGCAAAGCGAATGAGCCGCATGGCCGTATCGCTTCTCTTCGGGCTGGCCATTCTCGCGCTTTGGGAAGGTGTGGTGCGCGGCTTCTCCGTCCCACCCATCCTGTTGCCTGCCCCGAGCGCCATCCTCGCCCGCCTTCTCGGCTCGCTACCGATCCTCTGGGCGGATTTCCGCCAGACCTTCCTCAAATCGGTGCTGACAGGTTATGTGCTCGGCTGCGGCCTCGGTTTCATCGTCGCCATCCTCATCGACCGCTCGCCTTTCCTGCAACGCGGGCTTCTGCCCATCGGCAATTTCGTCTCCGCCCTGCCGGTCGTCGGCATTGCTCCCATCATGGTCATGTGGTTCGGTTTCGACTGGCAGTCGAAAGTGGCTGTCGTCGTCATCATGACGTTTTTCCCGATGCTGGTGAATACGGTTCAAGGGCTTGCCGCCTCCAGCCACATGGAACGCGACCTGATGCGCACCTATGCCGCAGGCTGGGGGCAGACATTGCTGAAACTGCGCCTGCCCGCCGCCTGGCCCTTCATCTTCAACGCCCTGAAGATCAATTCCACACTGGCGCTGATCGGCGCCATCGTCGCGGAATTCTTCGGCACGCCCATCGTCGGCATGGGTTTCCGCATCTCGGCGGAAATGGGCCGCAGCAATGTCGATATGGTCTGGGCAGAAATTGCCGTGGCGGCGCTCGCAGGCTCAGGATTTTATGGTCTGGTGGCGCTCATCGAGCGCGCCGTCACCTTCTGGCATCCGTCCGTCCGTGGGGGACGAACGTAAATAACGAAAAAGGGAACAGCGATGAAAATGAAACTTGCCTCCATGCTTCTTGCCGGCGCGTCACTTCTGAGCGCATTTGAGGCTCAGGCGGCCGACAAGATCACCCTGCAGCTGAAATGGGTCACCCAGGCACAGTTCGCCGGTTATTACGTCGCCAAGGACAAGGGCTTTTATGAAGCCGAAGGCCTCGATGTCGATATCAAGCCGGGCGGACCGGATATTGCGCCTGCGCAGGTTCTGGCCGGCGGTGGCGCGGATGTGATCGTCGACTGGATGCCATCGGCACTCGCCACCCGCGAAAAGGGCGTGCCGCTCGTCAACATCGCCCAGCCGTTCAAAACGTCAGGCATGATGCTGACCTGCCTCAAGGAAACCGGCATTACCAAGCCGGAAGATTTCAAGGGCAAGACGCTCGGCGTCTGGTTCTTCGGCAATGAATATCCGTTCCTGTCGTGGATGGCGCACCTGAAAATCCCGACCACCGGCGGCGCGGATGGCGTCACGGTCCTCAAGCAGGGTTTCAACGTCGATCCGCTGCTGCAAAAGCAGGCCGCCTGCATTTCCACCATGACCTATAATGAATACTGGCAGGTCATTGATGCCGGCATCAAGCCGGAGGAACTCGTCACCTTCAAATATGAGGACGAAGGCGTGGCAACGCTGGAGGACGGGCTCTACGTTCTCGAAGACAAGCTGAAGGACGCCAAGTTCAAGCAAGACATGGTCAAATTCGTCCGCGCTTCCATGAAGGGCTGGAAGTGGGCGGAAGAACACCCTGACGATGCAGCAGGTATCGTTCTTGAAAATGACGCCTCCGGCGCCCAGACCGAAAAGCACCAGAAGCGCATGATGGGCGAAGTCGCCAAGCTGACCGCCGGCTCGAAGGGCGCGCTGGACAAGGCGGATTACGAGCGCACCGTCAAGACGCTGCTCGGCGGCGGTTCCGATCCCGTCATCACCAAGGAGCCGACAGGCGCCTACACCACTGAAATCACCGATGCGGCGCTGAAATAGCCACGTCGAAGCCGAAAACATGGAAACGCGCGGCCATCGCCGCGCGTTTTTTTGCGCGCTGGTGACCCGTTTGATGAATTACAACACTCGGCCATATACAAAAATGTATATCAACCCTCGGGGCTATGCGGATTGATTTGTATAGCAACAACAATTAGAGTCCCCGCCAACAAGACTGCCGAATTTGATCTTGTAAAAAAGCACGAGGCAAAGGTGCTTAAGATTCGCGTTGAGGGGCGTTTGAATCGGGAGGATCGAGAAGGAAGTATTGTGATCCCTTGTTTCACATTCGTTGCCGCATGACCTTTTAAAACACGCCTTCAGGCTGAAGGACATGCGATCGAATATTGCGCGAGCCAAGACACATGCAGCATAAAGTCAAGTTTAACCGCTTTGTTTTCCTTCTTCTTTCCGCAACGGCCCTGCCATTTTCGGCCGTGGCCGAGGGAGAAGTGCAGGAACCGGTCAAACAGCAGAACCTGCCTTCCATCATCGTCGCACACGCCGCAACACGCGATCTCGTGGACCGCATCATCGCCACCGGTACCATCAGGCCCGTGGACGAAATTTATGTACAGCCGCTGGTCGACGGCCTGTCGATCGACGAACTGAACGTCGATATCGGCGACAGGGTTGAGGCCAATGCGGTTCTGGCCGTGCTTTCCTCGGACAGTCTTCTCCTGCAAAAAAGCCAGCTTGAGGCCAACAGGGCCAAGGCGCAGGCCGCCGTTGCGCAATCCAAGGCGCAGGTTTTGGAGGCTGAGGCCAACAAGGCGGATGCCCTTCGCCAGCGCGACCGCGCCGCCAAGCTCGGCCAGAGCGGTTCCGGTTCCGTCTCCGAGACGGAAAAAACC
>NZ_BDLN01000009.1:28053-44637 GCF_001950375.1 Rhizobium sp. TBD182
GCTGCCCAGGTTGCGCAGGCACGCCTTGATGCCGCCAAACAGACCGTTTCCGCCGGAGAGGCAGACATCAAGGTCGTGGACGCGCAGATTGACGACATCAATCTGAAACTGACGCGCACGGGTGTGAAGACCCCCGTCACCGGCATCGTTTCCGCCAAGAATGCCAAGGTCGGCGCCATCGCCAGCGGTGCGGGAAACCCGCTTTTCACGATCATCAAGGACGGCGCGATCGAGCTTGTCGCCGATCTTTCCGAGACCGACATCCAGCGGGTGAAGGCCGGCCAGAAAGCTTTCTTGACGGTTGCCGGCGGAGCCAAAAAAATTGAGGGCAAGGTGCGTCTCGTTTCGCCGACCGTCGATCCGGCCACGCGCCTTGGTTCCGTGCATGTTGTGCTGCCGACGGACAGCCCGGCACGGTCGGGCATGTATGCCAGCGCGGAGATCATCGTAAAAGAGACGAACGCGCTTGCCCTGCCGCTTTCGGCCGTCACCTCCGGGCGTGAAGGCTCGACCACCCGCAAGGTGGAAGGCGACATCGTCAAGCAGGTGAAGATCGAGACCGGCATTGAAGACAGCGGTTTCATCGAGATTGTCAGCGGACTTGCCGCTGGTGACAAGGTTGTCGAGAAAGCTGGAGCATTCGTGCGTGATGGTGACCGGATAAGACCGGTGGAAGCCCAGACGGCTGCGTCCAACTGACTGAGGGAATGAAATGAACTTCTCCGCATGGTCAATCCGTAACCCGATTGCGCCGCTTCTCGGCTTCGCGCTTTTGATGTTCCTCGGCATCCAGGCCTTCAACGCCCTGCCGATCACCCGTTTTCCGAATATCGACGTTCCCGTCGTTGCCGTCACCGTGACCCAGAGCGGCGCTTCGCCGTCCGAGCTGGAAATGCAGGTGACGAAGGAGATCGAAGACGCTGTCGCCGCCATTAGCGGCGTCGACGAAATCCAGTCGACCGTCACCGACGGACAATCCCTGACAACCGTCGTCTTCCGCATCGAAAAGCCGACGGAAGAGGCGGTTCAGGACGTCAAGGACGCTATCGACAAGATCCGCAGCGATCTGCCATCCGACATCGAAGTGCCTGTTGTCAGCAAGATCGACGTGGAAGGCCAGGCAATCCAGACCTTTGCCGTCTCCTCGCCGAACATGACGCTGGAAGAACTGTCCTGGTTCGTGGATGACACCATCAAGCGTTCGCTACAGGGCAAGTCCGGCATCGGCAAGGTCGACCGTTATGGCGGCGCCGACCGCGAAGTGCGCGTTTCGCTCAGCCCCGAAAAGCTCGACGCCTACGGCATCACCGCAAGCGAAGTGAACGGCCAGCTGCGCGGCACCAATATCGACCTTGGCTCCGGCCGTGGCCAGGTTGGCGGCAACGAACAGACGATCCGCACGCTGGGCGACACCCGCGATGTCACCCAGCTTGCCAACACCACCATCGCGCTCTCCAATGGCCGTTTCGTAAAGCTCGCCGAACTTGGCACCGTCACGGACACCTATGAGGAGCAGAAGTCCTTCTCGCGCTTCAACGGCAACCCCGCCGTTACCTTTGCGGTGTTCCGCTCCAAGGGCGCCAGCGAGGTTTCGGTCGCCAAAACCGTGGCCGAAAGCCTCGATCAGGTCCGCAAGGACCATCCCGACGTCGCGATCCAGATGGTCGATGACGCCGTCTACTTCACCTATGGCAACTATACGGCAGCGCTCGATACGCTGATCGAAGGCGCGGTCCTCGCCGTCATCGTGGTTCTGCTGTTCCTCAGGAACTGGCGCGCCACCCTGATTGCCGCCGTGGCCCTGCCGCTCTCCGCGATCCCGACATTCTGGATCATGGACATCATGGGCTTCTCGCTCAACCTCGTCAGCTTCCTCGCATTGACGCTCGCCACGGGTATTCTCGTGGACGACGCCATCGTGGAAATCGAGAACATCGCCCGCCACATCAAGATGGGCAAGACGCCGTATCGCGCCTCGCTGGAAGCCGCAGACGAAATCGGCCTTGCCGTCATCGCCACCAGCTTCACCATCATCGCCGTCTTCGTACCCGTGTCGTTCATGCCCGGCATTCCCGGCCAGTACTTCATCCAGTTCGGTCTGACGGTCGCCTTCTCGGTGTTCTTCTCGCTGGCGGTCGCCCGTCTCATCACGCCCTTGATGGCCGCCTATCTGATGCGCGCCGAAGACGCGATGGACGACCATGCCGACAATGACGGCTGGCTGATGAAAGCCTATACGCGCATGGTTTCCGCCACCACCTCCAAATGGTGGGCGCGTTACCTGACGCTGGTCGGCGCCATCGGCTTCCTCATTGCTTCCGTCATGCTTCTTAGCCAGGTGCCGGGCAGCTTCCTGCCGCCGGACGACGCCTCGCGCGTAACGCTTTCGGTGGAACTGCCGCCGAATGCAACGCTGGACGAGACAGACCGGACGACGACCGAAATCTTCCACGCCATCCGCGATATCAACGGTGTGGAAAGCGTCTTCATCCTCGGCGGCGCCTCGCCCAAGGGCGATCTGGAGCTTCGCCGCGCCACCGTCAACGTCATTCTCCAGCATATCGACCATTCGCTGCTGAAAACCCTTGTCAACAAGGGTCTCGGCTCGCTTCCGCTTGTCGGCCAATATCTTCCGAAGATCGAGGAAAAGGGCCGTGTCCGTCCGCAGTGGGATGTTGAGCGGGATATCTTCGCCAAGGTCCACAGCATTCCGGATGTACGCATCATCAAGCTGAACGACCGCGCGGAACGCGAACTGAGCTTCAACTTCCTCTCGTCCAACGAGAAGGATCTGAACGACGCCGTCGGCATTCTCGAAAGCCGCCTGCGCGCCTCGCCCATCCTTGCCAATGTCAGCTCGGAGGGAGCGCTTCCCCGTCCTGAACTGCAAATCCGCCCGCGCAAGGACGAGATCGCCCGCCTCGGAATCACGCCGCAGCAGATTTCGCAGACGGTGCGTGTCGCCACCATCGGTGACATCGACGCACAGTTGACGAAAATCTCGCTGGACGACCGGCAGATCCCGATCCGCGTGCAGGCATCCATCGATACCCGCCGTGACCTCGCCACCATCCGCGCGCTGAAGGTCAAGACCGCATCCGGTTCGCTGGTGCCGCTCTACAGTGTTGCCGATATCGACTATTCGGAAGGTCCAAGCTCGATCAAGCGCAACGACCGCAACCGCGTCGTCTCCATCGGCTCCGATGTACCGTTCGGCACAGCGCTCGATACGTCTACGGCGGAGTTCAAGCGGATCGTTTCGGAAACCGAACTGCCGGCAAGCGTTCGCCTTGCCGAAAGCGGTGATGCCAAGGTGCAGGGCGAAATGCAGCAGGGCTTCGTCAACGCCATGCTGCTCGGCCTGCTGTTGGTGCTGGTGGTGCTTATCCTTCTGTTCAAGGATATCATCCAGCCCTTCACCATCCTGTTCTCACTGCCACTCGCCATTGGCGGCGTGGCCGTGGCGCTCATCATCACGCAGAACGCGCTTTCGATGCCCGTTCTCATCGGCATTCTGATGCTGATGGGTATCGTGACGAAAAACGCCATCCTTCTGGTGGACTTCGCCATTGAAATGCGCCGGCACGGCATGGAACGGGTGCATGCCATGGTCGAGGCCGGCCGCAAGCGCGCCCGCCCGATCATCATGACCTCCATCGCCATGTCGGCGGGCATGTTGCCCTCGGCACTTGGCGTCGGCGAAGGCGGCTCCTTCCGCGCGCCGATGGCGATTGCGGTGATCGGTGGCATCATCGTCTCCACGGTGCTGTCCCTGATCGTGGTCCCCGCCTTCTTCCTGATCATGGATGACCTGTCGCGCCTGCTCGCCCACCTCTTCGGCCGCTTTGTCGGCAAGAAGGAAGAGGAGGAAGAGTCGCTCTCCAACGAAAAACTCTCGGAGATCGCCCGCGAAAACAGCCTGGCGCTCTCTTCGCTGGAAGCGCGCGTTGCCGGCATGGAAAAAGGCTCCGGTGAAAAATCCGGTGACAAGGGCAGCAATATATTGCGGTTGCCGCCGCTCGCTGCCGAGTGAAAGTTGAAACGCCGGGTCCAGCGCCCGGCGTTTCCTTTTGTGGTGAGTTTGCTTGGTCGCGACTGCGTTGCGGCTGGCTTCTTCTCCACGTCGGGGAGAAGAGATAGGCCGCACCTGCTCGCTCCACATTTCCCTGCTCCCCGCACAACAACGCCAAACCCATTTGATCGAAATCAATTCGCTTTTCAGGTGAACTGCTAATCTCCCTCGCATCGGGAATTGCCGGTCGAAGGATAATGCGATGAGCTCTTTTCAGATAGGCGTGAGGGAAAAGGAACATCCCCGGTTTCGTATCGCTTCGGACAACCCGGCAAAAGGTTTGAGCGGGAGCCGGATGGACGTGAACAAGACCGTAAAGCTGAGCAACAGGGACAGGAACATTCTGCTGCGCGTGCCCCTGATAGGGATTGCGGATGAAGCGGCGGCGTTGAAACTGATGGAGGCGGCAACCGTCACCAATCTCAATGCCCGCCATGTGCTCTTCAAGGAGGGCGAGGCAGCGCAATATTTCTACTGTGTGCTGTCGGGCTATGTCCGCCTCTACCGGCTGGACAGGCACGGGCGCGAGGCGGATGTGCGTGTCAGCGGTCCGGGCGATACCTTCAACGAATGTCTGATCTTTGGCAGCGACAGCTATCGTTACAGCGCGCAGGCGGCGGAAAGCTGCACGGTGGCGCGTTTCGAACTGGCAAGAATCCGCAGCCTTGTGGATCAGGAACCGGCAATCGCCAAGGCCGTGATGCGCTGCCTCTCCAACAGCCTGCTCGGCACCATGGATTGCATTGCCAACGACCGGCTGCAAACCGCGCCGCAACGCGTTGCCCATTACCTGATCAATCAGGGGCCGCGCGACGCTACGTCCTTTTCGCTGCGTCTGCCGTTCCAGAAAAGCCTGCTCGCCGGCAAGCTCGGCCTTGCACCGGAAGCGCTGTCGCGCGCTTTCTCCGCATTGAAAAAGGCGGGCGTCACCGTTCGCGGCCGCATCGTGCAGGTCAATGATGTCGCGGCGCTGAAGCAGATTTGAAGAAGTACCGGGGAGAGGAAGAGGACGGGACGCCTACGGGTATCCCGTCCTCTAATTTTTTGTCGAGCAGGATATCAGACCGGCTGCGGCATGAAGCGGAAGCGATCGCCCTCTCGCTCGACGCGGAAAAATCCGCCAAGATGGCCGCCGGAAACCAGCCAGCCGTGATCGGCAACCTGGGTCAGCGCATCGAGACGTGTCGCATAGGCAGTTTCGGAATCGATATCATAGACAAAACCGATACCCGGATCGTCCGCCTGCAACGCGCTCACATGCAGCACATCGCCCCACAATAACAGCCGGTCATCGCCATTACCGATGAGATAGCCGGTATGGCCAGGCGTATGGCCGGGCATGGCGATGGCTTCCATACCCTCGGCAATCCTGCCAGTTGGGATTGGCCGCAGCATGGCACCACAAATGTCGAGCAGCCGGTCGGCAATATCGAAGGCGCCCTGCCTCGCAGGCGGCAATCTCTTGCGTGCATCCTCGCTGGTGAAAAAGGCAAGATCGGCCTCGGGCACCCATATGTCCGCATTGGGAAAATAAGGCTGGTCGCCTTCGATAAGTCCCAGCGCATGGTCGCCGTGAATATGGGTGAGGATAACACGGCTGACATCATCAGGCTGGATCCCAGCGGCAATCATCCCCGCACGGGCATGGCCGTAGGTCGGCCCCCAGGCCGTGCCGCAACCGGTGTCTATCAGCGAAATACCATCAGGCCCTGACAGCACAAAACAGTTGACGTCCATATCCACCGTTTCGCCCTCATGCCCGGCAAGCGCCGCCGCCAGCGCATCCGCGCCCTGCCGGTGGATGAGGTGGCCGACAGGCGCCTTGTAGACACCATCGACAAAGCGGGAAACGTCACAGGAACCAAAACGGAGGGGCGTGGTCATATCTCAGAGACCGCCCTGCTCTTTCAGGAAACCGACGATGCGATCGACACCCTCGCCGCGCTTCATGTCGGTAAAGACGAAAGGCATGGCATTGCGCATGCGGGTGGCATCGCTGTCCATCACCGTCAGATCAGCGCCGACGTAAGGGGCAAGGTCTTTCTTGTTGATGACCAGCAGGTCCGAGCGGGTGATGCCCGGCCCGCCCTTGCGCGGAATTTCCTCGCCCTGACAGACGGAGATCACATAGATGGTGATATCGGCAAGATCGGGCGAGAAAGTCGCCGCAAGATTGTCGCCACCGGATTCGATGAAGACAACATCGAGATCGGGAAAGCGCGCATTGAGACCGGCAATCGCCTGCAGATTGATCGTCGCATCCTCACGGATGGCAGTATGCGGACATCCGCCCGTCTCCACTCCAACGATACGCTCGGACGGCAGCGCCTGCATGCGCACCAGCGCTTCCGCATCTTCCTTGGTGTAGATATCGTTGGTAACGACGGCGACGGAGTAATCGGCGCTCATAGCCTTGCAAAGCTTTTCCGTCAGCGCGGTCTTGCCGGAACCGACCGGCCCGCCAATGCCGACGCGCAGCGGACCGTTGCCCGATTTCATGCCCGATGTCACAACCATGTTCCCTTCAATATGCTTTGATGTTGTCCCACCATAACGCTTCGCACGACCGCTTCAAGGGCGGCAATGCTGCATTGCGGCGAGATATTCAGGAGCGGAAAAGCCGCGTTCCCTGCATCTCGTGCCGCATGGTCGCGGTGTCGGCGATAACAGTGGCGCTGCCGAGATCGTCGAGCGTGGATTGCACGGCCCGTGCCGCCATTTCGCCGATCGTCGCCTCGCTTGCGGCGAGAATGGCAACGCCGTCCTTCTGCCCCGCGACGCCAAGGCGGATACCGGCGGAGACGATCTGCGAGACACCGGCATGCAGGAATGCGGCAACCGTTTCCCGAAGCGGCACGCCATGCCCTGCCGCCACCGCACCTATGGCAACAGGATAAGGAACCTCTTTCGGCAACAGCTCAAGAACCGCGTTCGGCCAGGCGCCGGCGGCGGCAACGAAGGCATCGCCGAGGAGCACCGTCTCGCGGTAGCGCTCCGCAGAACCGGCGAGCGCGCGAGCCAGATCCGCCGCTTCACTCAGGGCGACGGCGTCCGTTCCATTACGCCAGGCATCAGCCAGAAATACCGCATCGTTCCACAGACTGCCGGAACGCAGAAGCACCTCCACCCAGCCGTAAAGACCGGCGGCATCACTGACGCGCCGGTCCTCCACCGCCTTTTCAAGGCCGCCAGAATAGGAAAAGCCGCCGACAGGAAAGGCCGGCGACATCCATGCCATGAGCCGCAGCAGCGCGGCAACGCCGCGATCTTCGCTCATGTTTCAGCCATGGTCGTGATGGTGACCATGGTCATGCCCGTGCCCGTGACCGTGGGAATGGCCGCCATGGGCGTGGTAAGCACCGCGCGCCGGCTGGAAAGGTTCTTCCACATCACGCACTGTTGCGCCAAGACCTTCCAGCATGGCGCGGATCACGTGGTCACGCAGGATGAGAATACGCTCCTCCTCGATCTGCGCCGAAAGGTGCCGGTTGCCCAGATGCCAGGCAAGCTCGATCAGGTGAAGACGGTCCTTCGCCTTGATTTCGAACAGCTTTTCGTCCGCAGCGCGAACCTCCACCAGATCACCGTTCTCCACCACCAGCAGGTCGCCATGGGCAAACAGCACGGCTTCCTTCAAATCCAACATCACCATCTCGTCATTCTGCAAATGCAGAAGTTTGCGGCGCAGATGTCGCTGGTCATGCGCGAGAGTGACATAACCTGAAGGTTCGTCGGCTGGAGTTCCGGCGGGGTGATAGGACGTGACGCGCAGCATGGGATGATCCATTTCAGAAACAGTCTTGGGGTTCCGATTGTTGACGGATAGCCCGGCCGATTTCAAGGCGTGTTTTCAGGTCGAACGCGTCTCGGAAAACGAAAAAGCCCGGCATCGCTGCCGGGCCTTGTCAAAAAAAGCAAACCGCAATCAGGCCGCAGCGCGGCTCTTCAGGTTTTCCAGAATGTTCTGCGGCGAGGAAACGCCGTAAGGGTCGGTATCGCTATTATCGCAATAGCCCTCTTCCTCGAACCACTGCTCCACCAGACCGTCATTGATGACGGCGGCGTAACGCCAGGAGCGCATGCCGAAACCGAGATTGTCCTTGGCGACCAGCATGCCCATCTTGCGGGTGAACTCGCCCGAACCGTCAGGAATGACCTTGACGTTTTCGAGGTTCTGGCCCTTTGCCCAGGCATTCATCACGAAGGCGTCGTTGACCGACAGGCAATAGATTTCATCGACGCCGAGCGCGCGGAATTCGCCCGCGAGCTTTTCGAAATCGGGAAGCTGGTAGGTCGAGCAAGTCGGCGTGAAAGCGCCGGGCAGCGAGAAGAGAACGACCTTTTTGCCCTTGAAGTAATCGTCGGAGGTCATGTCCTGCCAACGGAAAGGGTTGGGGCCACCAACGGCCTCGTCGCGAACACGCGTGCGGAAGGTAACGGCGGGCACTTTTTTGCCGAGCATGTCTTGTCTCCTGATCTGTCTTCA
This sequence comes from Rhizobium sp. TBD182, assembly GCF_001950375.1. Classification (NCBI taxonomy): domain Bacteria; kingdom Pseudomonadati; phylum Pseudomonadota; class Alphaproteobacteria; order Hyphomicrobiales; family Rhizobiaceae; genus Rhizobium; species Rhizobium sp. TBD182. The sequence continues at coordinate 36,612 of NZ_BDLN01000009.1, forward strand.
ATTTTCTGGCGTTTTGCACGGATCGCTTGGGACCGATCCGCACGGGATTCTTTTGCCGTTTCTTTAGCGCAAGATGCGCTGCGGTGCAGCATAAAAATCGGATTACCAGACGTCAAATCAACGAAACGTCGCACCGCGGGAAGATCAATTGTGCAGCGCTACCGACCAGCGCAACAGTGGCGGCAACGGTGTCCACCAGCCGGTGCGAATGCCGGCTTGCCGCAGCATGGCGGCAGACCACGTGTTGCAGCCGGCCAGCGCATTGAACCAGCCATTCGCCTCGAAAAATCCATCCGTCAGGCTGTAGGAAGCACCGGGTATAAGCTGAACTTTGCCATCGTCCCGCAGGAAGCTCGCACGAATGCCCGCCACAAGTCGCTGATATCCCGCTTCAGAAATGCGAAGGCGCTTCACCGCGGCAAGGTCGGCGGGAAAATCCCCAGTCACATCCACATGCATCACCGACTGGTCGAGTGTCAGAGAGCGCACGACTGGCATCGGCTTCAGGTCGGCCCATGTCGGCGTCTGTATGTAAAACGACCGGCCACCCCAGCCGAACACCAGATAGGCAGCAGCCGGATGGTTGACCGCGATACCGCCCTCCTGCAATTCGGAAAATACCCGCCGCTGATCGTCATCAACAGGCAGGGCGATATCGGTATGGATCGGATTGGATAACAGCAATATCTCGCGATCCCTCACGCCGCTTGTTTCATCGGCAAAAAAGGGTCGCGGCACGACGGTGCCGAGCACAAGAAGCAGGATGATCAGCAGCAGGCCACCGCCGATCCACCTTGTGATAAATCTCAACACGAAACGCCGTCAGAACAGGAAATAACGCTGCGCCATCGGCAGCACCGTCGCCGGTTCACAGGTCAGAAGCTCGCCATCGGCGCGCACCTCATACGTTTCCGGGTCAACCTCGATATGCGGGGTCAGCGAATTGTGGATCATCGAGGCCTTGGAAATGCCGCCGCGCACGTTCTTCACCGCCATCAGCTTCTTGGCAACACCAAGACGCCCTGCAAGGCCGGCATCCAGCGACGCCTGACTGACAAATGTAACCGAGGAATTGGTGCGCAGCTTGCCATAGGCGGCAAACATCGGGCGGTAATGCATCGGCTGCGGCGTGGGAATGGAGGCATTCGGATCGCCCATCGGTGCCGCGGCGATGGAACCGCCGAGCAACACCATTTCAGGCTTCACGCCGAAGAATGCCGGGTTCCACAACACCAGATCGGCACGCTTGCCGACTTCGATGGAGCCGATCTCATGGCTGACGCCCTGCGCGATGGCCGGGTTGATGGTATATTTGGCGATGTAACGGCGGACGCGGAAATTGTCGTTTTCGCCGGTCTCTTCCTTCAGACGGCCGCGCTGGCGCTTCATCTTGTCAGCCGTCTGCCAGGTGCGAATTGCCACTTCGCCGACACGGCCCATGGCCTGGCTGTCGGAGGAAATGATCGAGAACGCGCCGATATCGTGGAGAATATCCTCCGCCGCGATGGTTTCCTTGCGGATGCGGCTTTCGGCGAACGCGATATCCTCAGGGATGGACGACGACAGGTGGTGGCACACCATCAGCATATCCAGATGTTCGGCCAGCGTATTGATGGTGTAGGGCCGCGTCGGATTGGTGGAAGACGGGATGACGTTCGGATTGCCGCAGACCTTGATGATATCAGGCGCATGGCCACCGCCTGCCCCTTCGGTGTGGAAGGCATGGATGGTGCGGCCCTTGATGGCGGCAACCGTGTCCTCCACGAAACCGCTCTCGTTCAGCGTATCGGTGTGGATCATCACCTGCACGTCATATTCGTCAGCCACCGTCAGGCAATTGTCGATGGCGGCGGGCGTCGTGCCCCAGTCCTCGTGCAACTTCAGCGATGAGGCACCGGCAAGGATCATCTCTTCCAGCGGCGCGGGCAACGAAGCATTGCCCTTGCCCGCCAATGCGAGGTTCATCGGGAAAGCATCGAAGCTCTCGATCATCCGCTCGATGTGCCACGAGCCGGTGCAGGTGGTGGCAAGCGTGCCATGCGCGGGGCCGGAACCGCCGCCCAGCATGCAGGTAACGCCGCTCATCAGCGCTTCTTCGATCTGCTGCGGGCAGATGAAGTGGATATGTGCATCCATGCCACCGGCAGTCAGAATCTTGCCTTCGCCGGCAATCGCCTCTGTCGAAGGGCCGACAATGATTGTCACGCCCGGCTGCGTATCGGGGTTGCCCGCCTTGCCGATGGCGTGGATGCGCCCGTTCTTCAGGCCCACATCCGCTTTGTAGATGCCGCTATGGTCGACGATGACGACGTTGGTGATGACGGTATCGACAGCGCCCTCGGCCCGCGTCGCCTGGCTCTGGCCCATGCCGTCGCGAATGACCTTGCCACCGCCGAATTTCACTTCCTCGCCATAGGTCGTGTAGTCCTTCTCGATCTCGATGAAGAGTTCGGTATCGGCAAGACGCACCTTGTCGCCGACGGTCGGGCCGAACATGCCGGCATAGGCGGCGCGGGAAATCTTGTAAGGCATGGGTTCAGGCTCCTTCGGACGCGGAGAAAATCGATATGGGAGAAATTCGTGTCAGCCGGCCCTCGTGTGTGAGGGCCTCTACAAGCTGTTTTTCGGCGGCAAACGGATGCCCGTTCCAGCCTTGATGACCAAAGCCCGCAATCGCCACCTCGTCATCGCCGCCGCTCACGGTCTCCAGAACATGGGCGATGGCAAGAAGCCCGGTGCTCGGGCAGACGTAAGGGGCCGGCGCATAGACCTGCAATGCGTGATCAAGCCGCTCATGCACCCCGCGCGGAATGACGAGGTGGCTCTTGCCGGTCTCTTCGGCTAATGCTGCGAAACCGGCGGTATAATCGGCACAAAAATCGGTCAGTTCGGGCCAGCGAGCGCGGATATCCGGCTCCATCTGCGAAAATTTCGCGGGATCGCGCACCGACCAGATGGCGGAAGCCTGCTGCACCCCCTCATTGTCGCGCCACGCGGCCCCTTCGCTCATCTCGCGGCCGGGCCGGCCGGTGTTGCAAACGGCCACCACATCCGTGCGGCTGCCGCCAGCGCCCAGCGAACGGCAATCGTTGAAGCGGATGACAATGTCGGAAAGGTCGATGAGATCAGCCACGCCCTGCGGCATTTCTCCGTTTCCGACAATCATGATCCGCCGCCCCATACCGTTCAGAAACCTTCGGACAACTGGCGCAATTCATCAGCGCGCTTATTGCTCATATCGGCCAGGCATGAGGAAACCAGCATCGGCTCCATCGTGCCGCCACGCGCCTGAAACCCGAAGGCATCACAATTTGCATCGCGAAACGCCACCCAGGCACGCTGGGCGGCAACCAATGCATCCACGGCACCCTTGCCGCTTTCGTCTGCCGTCTTGTCACGCTCCGCAAGCTGCTTGCGAACCTTCTGGTAGGCGGCGTTCAACTGCTTGTCGGCCTTTTCGTAATCCTTGCCGGCGCAGATGGTCATATCGGCCTGCGTTTGCGGCGAGGTGCAATCGGGCGCGTCATCGGCAAATGCGGGAGACGCCGCAAGAGACAGCAGGACAGCCGCACCGAAACAGAATTTTTTCAAAGTCACGGCCATCACTCAGGCAGCCGCGCCATCGAAAGCCTGCGGCTTCAGCGCACGCGGATCGACACCATCAAGGCAATTGGTATTCACCGCCACCATCGGCGTCCCATCCGGCCCATCGGCATAGGCAAAACTCTCAATGCCGCAGGTGGCGCAGAACAGATGATGGATCTTGTGCTTGTTGAAGAGATATTCCGTCAGCTTGTCGTCGCCGGAAAGCAGGGTGAATTTTTCGCGCGGCGCAAAGGCAAGCGTCGAGCCCAAGCGCTTGCAGCGCGAGCAATTGCACACGACCGTGTGGTCGAGATCGGCATCGACCTCGAAGCTCACGTCGCCGCATTGGCAACTTCCGTGATAATGCGCCGTCGCCATCTCATAACCTCCCCATGATCTGTTGACGAAACCCGTAAACCTCGCGCTTGCCGGAAAGCGGCACCAGCGTCACTTCCCGCTTCTGGCCGGGTTCAAAACGAACCGCAGTGCCGGCCGGAATGTCGAGACGCATGCCGCGCACCTTGTCGCGGTCGAAGACAAGACCCGCATTGGTCTCGAAGAAATGGTAATGGCTGCCCACCTGAACCGGCCGGTCACCGGTATTGGCCACCTCGATCGTCACCGTCGGCTGGCCGGCATTGAGTTCGATGGTGCCCTCTGCGGCAATGATTTCGCCTGGTTTCATGGTGCTCCCCTTTGTCTCTCTCAAGCAGCGGTGGCTGCCGCGCAGCCTTCAGCCTTCAGCACCCGTGTCGTCGATGCCGGATTGTTGACGAGTTTGGCCGCCGGGCGGATGGGCCTGCGAACCAGCTCGCCGCCGCAATTCGGGCAGGCGCCTTTGAGCACATCGGTCGCGCAATCGGCGCAAAAGGTGCATTCGAACGAGCAGATCATCGCAACCCTGCTGTCGGGGGCAAGATCACGGTCGCAGCATTCGCAATTGGGCCGAAGCTCCAGCGCCATATCGTCCCCCTCAGCGTATCGGTTCGTGAACGGTCACAAGCTTGGTGCCGTCGGGAAATGTTGCTTCCACCTGCACATCATGGATCATGTCGGCGATGCCTTCCATAACCTGATCGCGGGAAATGACATGCGCGCCGGCTTCCATCAGGTCGGCCACCGCGCGACCATCGCGGGCGCCCTCGACAACGAAATCGGTAATCAGCGCAATCGCTTCCGGGTAATTCAGCTTCACGCCACGCTCCAGCCGGCGGCGCGCCACCATGGCGGCCATGGAAATCAGCAGCTTGTCTTTTTCTCTCGGAGTAAGGTTCATCGTCGTCCCGCAGCTTTCGCACCTGCCCCGCAAAACACAGTGTTTCGGGGGCTGATCCGACTTGTTTGACAGACCCCGGAAGGTCGCCTGTCGCGGGCGATCCGGAGCTTTACAGATTCCAGACTTTCGGCACTGGCGCGCCGTTTCGCAAGAGCGAAATGATCGGAAAAAGTATTTTTCTAAGGGAGAAACCGTCGGCGGCGGACACGCGCACGACAAGCTTGCCCTGCCATTCGCTGGCGCCGCCGCTTTCCCCGGCAATAGCCCGGATTTTAGGCAAAAGCGCCTCGGCCAGAGGCCCGATATAAAGAAGCGTGGCAAAGGCCACCTGCCCGGCAAGCACCGCCGGTTTTGCAGTCAGCTCCGCCACTTCTCCCGCAAGCAACAGCTCTTCGGCATGTACCAGCCGGCCGCCATGGCGAATGCGCCATCGATCCCGGAACAGGCCATGCTGCATCGCTTCGCCCATGGCCTGACGCCCGAGCAGCACGGCTTCGACGGCGATGAATTCGGAGGTTGCGTCGAGATCGGCTTCCAGCCTGCGGGTCAGCGACGCGCGGTCGAAAAGAATGGTTTCCTGCGGCAGCCAGTGCAACCGGGCGCCCGGCCCTGCGGAAACGCGGGCGGTGACGGTGGCGGTTCCGGAGGATGCCTTGTAGACCTTCTCGCAGGCCTGCGTCGTCACCACCAGCGAGGTGCCGGCTCCGGCAACAGCCTGCCATTCCATTTCATCTCCGCCGGTCAATCCGCCGGAGGAGTTGATGAGGATGGCCTCGATCTCGTTGGAAAACGTATCCGGCAGGCGGATCTTGGCGCAACCTTCCTGGAACAATTGGTCCAGCCGGCTGCGCCCTTCGACAGCCTTGGTTACAATGCGTCCTCTGCCACGGGCGCGCTGCTGCCGGGCAGGTTCGCCGTCTTCGAGACCGGAAGGGCGGATGGCTTGCTGTTCTGGCTGCACGCGGTCTCCGAAACGGTTGCGGAAGCGGACCCGGCCTTGGCGCCGCAATCTTTTTTGACGACGGCATCCACCACCATCTGTCCTTCCGTGTTGCGGAAGAAATCCCACATTCTTTCCGCCGCATCAACCGTGCGCGTCACTTCGCCTGTGGGCATCTTGCGCTCCACGGCAGGTTCCGCCTTCGGCGTCTGCTCGCCACCCGGCTTGCGGGTAAGGACCGCCGACGCTGCCAGCACTTCCGCCTTCATGGTGGCGCGCGGCCAGGCATGGTCCCAATTGTCAATGACGTAGGACTGGATACGTGCCCCGCCCTTGCAAACGTCATAGGAATTGACGGTGAAGCTCTCGCCCGGTCTGGTTTTCGCGCCGCCCTTGCAGCCGTCCATTTCCGCCCAGCGTTTCAGCGCCGTCTCGCCGCCATATTGCCAGTAGGACTTGCCACCACCCTGATAGGGATTGGCCGGATCCTTCAGACCCGCAAAGGCGATGATCGACATTGGCCGCGCCGGCTTGCAGCTTGCCGCATCCGGTCCCCATTTGCCCTCTGTCTCCTGCGGATAACCCGCGCGCAACGATGCAACGAAGCCGGCAGCGGTGAAATCCGCGCTGCCATTGCAGATGAATTGCGACAGCATGCGCCCGCCGCCGGAATAACCGGAACCGTAAAAGCGCTCCTCATCCACGCAGAACTTGCCTTTCACCATGGCAATTGCATCGCGAATGAAGCTCACCTCATCCAGCCCGCCGGGACGGGTGGTAACACCAGGAACATTCCAGGCATGGGTGCCGGGCAATTCGCCATTGAGGCTGCCCGCCAGCGCCACCACCATCAGGCCGTCGCGCTCGGCAAGCTTGTCCCAGCCGCTGCGGTTCAACTGGCCGTGCGGATTGCTGTTGGAGCCGTGGAAATCGAACACGACAGGCACCGGTTTTTTTCCGTCATAGGCCGATGGAACGAAATAAACGCCTTCGCGTTTCTGACCACTGGAGAGAATGGAAAAATCATGCCTGCCCGGTTCCACGCCGGGTTGAGCAAGCTGACCGCAGGTCGAGGCCGACGCTGCGACACTCGCGCTCGCGCAGATCGCAAGACCCAGAAACAGGGTACGGGCGGAGCGGAACAGCCGGGCAGCCCGGCCAAGGGCAAAGTCTTGATGCATTGACACGCCTTTATTGGGCACGGTTTCCCCGACGATACGTCGGACGCGCGTGGAATGTAAGGGATCAACTGTCGCGGCGTGCGAATAGACTTCGTCTGTGTCTCGCATGCAGCATTTCCGCTGCCAATATCACAGGCGTTTATTCAAGGAAATGCTAAAATTGCGCATAAAAGCCATGCAGACACGCATAGACTTTCAAAATATTAATCGGCCGTTTGCACGCCGTGATCGGCGTGCGTGGCTACTAGTCTCGATTTATACTGTCAGATGGCGACGCGCCTCGGGCGTATCCAGCGTTTCGGCAAACCCCTCATGCACAATTTCGCCCCGGTCCATGATGTAGACATAGTCGGCAAGCTCACGGCAGAAATCCAGATATTGCTCGACCAGCAGGATCGCCATACCGGTGGAATCCCTGAGATATTTGATTGCGCGGCCGATATCCTTGATGATCGACGGCTGAATGCCTTCGGTCGGCTCGTCGAGAACGAGGATTTTCGGCCGCGTCACCAGCGCCCGGCCGATGGCGAGCTGCTGCTGCTGGCCACCGGACAGGTCGCCGCCGCGTCTGCCCAGCATGGATTGCAGCACCGGAAACAGGCTGAAAATATCGTCGGGAATGAAACGCTCCTTGCGCGGCAGCGGCGCATACCCGCTTTCAAGGTTTTCCTGCACGCTGAGCAGCGGAAAGATTTCACGCCCCTGTGGCACGTAGCCGACACCGCGCTTGGCCCGGTGGTAAGGCGCAAGCCCATCCAGTGCCGCCCCTTCAAAGCTGATCGACCCGCCACTGATGGCATGCTGGCCGGTGACCGCGCGCAACAACGAGCTTTTGCCCACGCCGTTTCGGCCGAGAACACAGGTGATCTTGCCCATCTCCGCTTTCAGCGACACGCCCCGCAGAGCCTGTGCTGCGCCATAGTGGAGGTTGATGTTTTCGACGTTCAGCATGGTGCAACTCCATTGATGCTTTGGTGGGCGGCGCTACCCCCCTCTGCCCTGCCGGGCATCTCCCCCACAAGGAGGGAGATCGATTCGCGGCTA
>NZ_BDLN01000009.1:44651-110134 GCF_001950375.1 Rhizobium sp. TBD182
GCCCATCTCGACTCTAGAGTACGAAGTGGTGGAAGAGAGTCTTGCCGATCTCCCCCTGGTGGGGGAGATGCCCGGCAGGGCAGACGGGGGTAAAGCCGCAGACGCTTCCATCACCGCCCCAGATAATTCTCGATCACCTTCGGATCGCTGGACACAAAATCGATCGACCCTTCAGCCAGCACCGAGCCCTCGGCAAGACACGTCACCTTCACGCCCAGCTCGCGGATGAAGCCCATGTCGTGCTCCACCACCACGACCGAGCGGGTCTTGGCGATTTCCTTCAGAAGCACGGCGGTTTCGGCTGTCTCCGCATCCGTCATGCCGGCCACCGGCTCGTCCACCAGAAGCAGCTTCGGCTCCTGCGCGAGCAGCATGCCAATTTCCAGCCACTGTTTCTGGCCGTGCGAGAGGTTGGCCGCAAGATCGCCGCGGCGGTGGCTGAGACGCACGGTGGCGAGGATTTCCTCGATGCGCGCCTTGTCCTCCGCTGTCAGCCTGTAGAACAGCGTGGCGAAGACGCCGCGTTTGCGGTTCAACGCCAATTCCAGATTGTCCCAGACGGTATGGCTTTCAAACACCGTTGGCTTCTGGAATTTACGCCCGATGCCCAGCTGGGCAATATCCGCCTCGTCCTTTTTCGTGAGGTCGATGCTGTCTTCGAACAGCACCGTGCCGGTATCCGGCCGGGTCTTGCCGGTGATGATATCCATCATCGTCGTTTTGCCGGCGCCATTCGGACCGATGATGGCCCGCAGCTCGCCCGGCTCCACCACGAAGGACAGGGAATTGAGCGCCCTGAACCCGTCGAAGGAAACGGAAACACCGTCGAGATAAAGCAGGCTTTTGGTTCTGTTTTCGGAAACCGTGTTCATATCAGCCTCACTCCGCCGCCTGTTGCGCCGCTGTTGCAGCACTGTCATTGCCCGGTTGTCCGGCCGCACTTGCCGCCCGCGCAACACGCTTTTCGCGCCGCCCGACCAGATAATGCTGCACGGTGCCGACGATGCCCTTGGGGAAGAACAGCGTCACCGCGATGAACAGCCCACCCAGTGCAAACAGCCAGAATTCGGGGAAAGCGCCGGTGAAATAGCTCTTGCCGCCATTGACCAGGAGCGCGCCGATGATCGGCCCGATCAGCGTGCCGCGCCCGCCGACTGCGGTCCAAACCACCACCTCGATGGAGTTGGCGGGGGAGAATTCGCCAGGATTGATGATGCCCACCTGCGGCACGAACAGCGCACCGGCAATGCCCGCCATCATGGCCGAGACGACGAAGGTAAAGAGCTTGATGTTTTCCACCCGGAAACCGAGGAAGCGCACCCGGCTTTCGGCATCGCGCACGCCCACCAGCACCTTGCCGAATTTGGAATTGACGATGCCGGATGCAATCAGCAGCGAAAGCGCCAGCATCACGGCCGTCATCGCAAACAGCACGGCACGGGTGCCATCCGCCTGCACGGAAAAGCCGAGAATATCCTTGAAATCGGTGAGACCATTGTTGCCGCCGAAACCCATGTCGTTGCGGAAGAAGGCAAGCAGCAGGGCGTAGGTCATGGCCTGCGTGATGATGGAGAGGTAAACGCCGTTGACGCGCGAGCGGAAGGCGAACCAGCCAAACACGAAGGCGAGCAGGCCGGGCACAACCAGCACCATCAGTGCTGCAAACCAGAACATGTCGAAGCCATGCCAGAACCACGGCAGTTCCTTCCAGTTGAGGAACACCATGAAGTCAGGCAGCACGGGATGGCCGTAAACACCGCGCGTGCCGATCTGCCGCATCAGATACATGCCCATAGCATAACCCCCGAGCGCGAAGAAGGCGGCGTGGCCGAGCGAGAGAATGCCGCAATATCCCCAGACCAGATCAAGCGCCAGCGCCAGCAGCGCATAGGCCAGATATTTGCCGAGCATCGACATGATGTAGGTCGGGATGCGGAACGCGCTGTCAGCCGGCAACAGCAGATTGGAGGCGGGCACCAGCACGGCGATGGCCAGGATGATGCCGATGGCGATGGAAATGCGGCGATCGAGCGCGCGCAGGAGGAAGCCGGTAATCATGCTTCGATCGCCCTTCCCTTGAGTGCGAAGAGACCACGCGGCCGCTTCTGGATGAACAGGATGATGAGAACGAGCACGAGGATCTTGCCGAGCACGGCGCCCACCGTCGGCTCAAGGAACTTGTTGAGCACGCCGAGCGACAGCGCACCCACGAGCGTTCCCCAGAGATTGCCGACCCCGCCGAACACCACCACCATGAAACTGTCGATGATGTAGCTCTGGCCGAGATTGGGCGAGACATTGTCGATTTGCGACAGCGCTACCCCGGCAAGGCCGGCAACGCCGGAACCGAGCGCGAAGGTGAAGGCATCCACCCAGGGCGTGCGGATGCCCATGGAAGAGGCCATGCGGCGGTTCTGGGTCACAGCGCGCATCTGCAAGCCGAAGGCGGAGCGCTTCAAAAGCACCAGCAGCGCGAAGAAGACGGAAAGCGAGAAGCAGACGATCCACACGCGGTTCCAGGTGAAGTTGAGGTAACCAACGCTGAAGGAGCCGGACATCCAGCTCGGGCTGCCGACCTCACGGTTGGTCGGGCCGAAGATGGAACGCACGCCCTGTTGCAGGATCAGCGAGATACCCCAGGTGGCGAGCAGCGTTTCCAGCGGTCGCCCGTAGAGATAGCGGATGACGCCGCGCTCCATGATGAGGCCGACGCAGGCTGTGACCAGAAAGGCGGCCGGCAGGGCAATCGCCAGTGACCAGTCGAACAGGCCGGGGAAATGGCTGCGGATCAACTCCTGCACCATGAAGGTGGAATAGGCGCCGATCATCACCATCTCGCCATGCGCCATATTGATGATGCCCATGACGCCGAAGGTGATGGCAAGACCGATGGCGGCGAGCAGCAGCACGGAACCGAGCGACAGGCCGTACCAGACATTCTGTGCGTAATCCCAGAAGGCAAGGGAACTCTCGATGCTCGAAATCGCCTCGTCCACATCCGGCTTCAGGCTCGGATCAACCGTGGGCGTCGCCGCCATCAGAATGCTGATCGCATCGCGCCCGCCAAGCGCCTTGATGGTGGCGATCGCTTCTTTCTTCACCTCAAGGGGGCGGTCGGAAGAAAGCAGCGAGACAGCCCGCGCCTCCTCCATCCGCGTCCGCACCTCTTTGTCGGTTTCCTTGGATATGGCCGCTTCCAGCAATTCCAGATTTTCGGCACTGGGGGCTTTCAGAACCGCATCGGCGGCGGAAAGCCGCACCGAGCGTTCCGGACTGAGCAACGTCAGGCCGCCCATCGCGGCGCGGATGACGCGACGCAGATTGTTGTTGACCCTGATCTTGGTAACCGCCGCCTTCGGCGCTTCGCCAGCGCTTTCGCCGGTCAGCGGATCGATGAGCGTGAAATTGGAACCCGACGGCTTGGTCATGAACACCAGATTGTCGGCCTTGCGCACGTAAAGATCGCCTGATGCAAAAGCCTCAAGCGCCGGCACCACCCGCGCGTCGCCGGTGGCAGCAATCTGGCCGATCAATGTTTCGGCCTGCTTGAAGTCAGCCGTGCCGAGCTGGTCGATCAGCGCCTTCGGATCGCTCTGCGCGAGGGACTGGGCGGCGATCCCCAGGGTGAGCCAGAGGAAGATGGCTCCGAGAAAAGATCGGATCGTCATGTCGGGTTCCTTGGAGCGGTTTGCGACTCTGCGGTTGCGTGTGGCACGACCTGAATATGCGGCTTCACCCCCCTCTGCCCTGCCGGGCATCTCCCCCTCAAGGGGAGAGATCGACCCGTGGCAAGGTCCCGTCCATCTCGACGTTCAAGGATGAAATGGCGGGAGAGCATCTTGCCGATCTCCCCCCTTGAGGGGGAGATGTCCGGCAGGACAGAGGGGGGTAATTCTGGCTCAGTTTGTAAACAATCCGCCCCTCCAAAGAGGGGCGGCGTTCTTTTCCTTATCAGCTACCCTTGCCGCCGCACTTACCGGTCGCAACGTTGAAGTTGCCGCAGGACATCGGCTTGCGCCAATCCGAAATCAGATCCTTCGAGTCAGGCAGATAATCCGACCATTCGTCACCCACGACCTGTGGCGTCTGCTGCACGATTTCGAACTGACCATCGGCCTGGATTTCACCGATCAGCACCGGCTTGGTGATGTGGTGGTTCGGCATGACGGTGGAGTAACCGCCAGAAAGGTTCGGCACGGAAACGCCGATGATGCTGTCAAGAACTGCGTCCGTATCGGTCGTACCTGCGGTTTCGACAGCCTTAACCCAGGCGTTGAAACCGATATAGGCGGCTTCCATCGGGTCGTTCGTCACGCGCTTGTCGTTCTTGGTAAACGCATGCCAGGTTTTGATGAATTCGGCGTTGACCTCGGTATCGACAGACTGGAAGTAGTTCCAGGCGGCAAGGTGGCCGACCAGCGGCGCGGTATCGAGACCGGCAAGCTCTTCTTCACCGACCGAGAAGGCGACGACCGGAATGTCCTCGGCCTTGATGCCCTGGTTCGCAAGCTCCTTGTAGAAGGGCACGTTGGCGTCACCATTGATGGTGGAGACAACGGCGGTCTTCTTGCCGGCCGAGCCGAACTTCTTGATGTCGGACACGATCGTCTGCCAGTCGGACTGGCCGAACGGCGTGTAGTTGATCATGATGTCCTCTTCCTTGACGCCCTTCGACATCAGGTAGGCCTTCAGGATCTTGTTTGTGGTCTGCGGGTAGACATAGTCGGTACCTGCCAGAACCCAGCGCTCGACGCCTTCGGTCTTGGCGAGATAATCGACGGCCGGAATGGCTTGCTGGTTAGGCGCTGCACCCGTGTAGACGATGTTGCGGGAGGATTCTTCACCCTCATACTGCACCGGGTAGAACAGCAGGGAATTCAGTTCTTCGAAAACCGGCAGCACGGATTTGCGCGACGAAGATGTCCAGCAACCGAAAACGGCCGCGACCTTGTCCTGCGAAATCAGCTGGCGGGCCTTTTCGGCAAACAGCGGCCAGTCGGAGGCCGGGTCGACCACGACGGCTTCGAGCTTCTTGCCGAGAACGCCGCCCTTCTTGTTCTGCTCGTCGATGAGCATCAGCATGGCATCCTTCAGCGTCGTCTCTGAAATCGCCATGGTGCCGGAAAGAGAATGCAGCACGCCTACCTTGATCGTATCGTCGGCGGCAAATGCGCCATGGAAGGCGGTGGTGGACATGATTGCGCCGAGCAGCGCGGCGCTAAGCGTCTTGCGGAATGTCATCGGAAGAACCCCTCTCCTTGTTTAGCCCTCATGGGGCTTCAGCGGCATCGTTGACCGCTGCTGGAAAGGACTATCGATCTCGCGGGCGAGAAACCGTATACGTCAATTGACGTAGGCGGGGTGGCGAAAGCTGCAGGGAGTGTTGGGGAGAGGGAAATCCGGCCGGGGCAATCGATGTGAAACTTGGCGTTTCAACTTGCTTCTTCTCCGGCAGGCAAGACGAGAGCGGCGCGGGTCGAGGGTGCGAGGTCGGAGACAGACTGAGAAGTCGTCCCTTTATCCGGCGCTTCGCGCCACCTTCTCCCCGGCAGGGGAGAAGAAACGATCAGCGACGCTTCACATCAGGCGTGCGGCTTGTCTTCCCGCTCTTCGTCGCGGATCGCATCGTCATGATACCAGGAGCCGAAATCGACATGCGGCTGACGTGCCTCGCGCTCCAGATCGCTCAGCCCGATGTTACGGAACTTTGAGAGCCCCGCGCGTCCGCCGACCGGAAATTGAAAGATCGTTGCCGTTTCACGATGAAAGCCAGTTGCCATATCGAACATCTCACTTTGTTTGCATCGAAGCACTTTGGTTGTGAAGCAAACCCGTTAGCTCTGGTTTAGCTCCATCTGATTAAAAAAAAATCACGTTGCGAAAAATATAGGCATTAAATGGTCATTCAGCAAGAAAAACCATTCCGGAAGCGCCGGTTTTTGGGGCAAATGCCGATCCGTCGTTCGCAATCGAAAACATTGCACCGCAACAGGGCATTTTGAGCGATGCCACCCGCTATCTGTTAGGAATCACTGACGAAACATTAGGGTTCGATTTACCTGCCGCAGTGCAGCATGAGCGGTTAATGGCCATATGGGCCCCCTCGGCCCTGAGCATGCCTGAAAGATTTTTCGAAGAATTCGCAAAACATCGCCAATCTGGCACGCGGCATGCATCTATATGGCCAGCCCTTGAACGCGAATGTGCTTCCGGTGGCGAAAGCCACGGCAAGCCTCAAGGCTTCGCATTGTTACCTATGAGAGGTTCGTAATGACTAAGTTCAAACTCGAGTACATCTGGCTTGACGGTTATAAGCCGGTCCCCAACCTGCGCGGCAAGACACAGGTCAAGGAATTCGATGAATTCCCGACGCTCGAGCAGCTGCCGCTTTGGGGTTTTGATGGCTCGTCCACACAGCAGGCCGAAGGCCACTCTTCGGATTGCGTGCTGAAGCCCGTCGCGATCTATCCCGATCCGGCCCGCACCAACGGCGTACTGGTCATGTGCGAAGTCATGATGCCTGACGGCGTCACCCCGCATGCATCGAACAGCCGCGCGACCATCCTCGACGACGAGGACGCATGGTTCGGCTTCGAACAGGAATATTTCTTCTACCAGGACGGCCGCCCGCTCGGCTTCCCCGAGCAGGGTTATCCGGCTCCGCAGGGTCCGTATTACACCGGCGTCGGCTTCAAGAACGTCGGCTCGGTTGCCCGCGAAATCGTTGAAGAACATCTCGACCTCTGCCTCGAAGCCGGCATCAACCACGAAGGCATCAATGCCGAAGTGGCCAAGGGCCAGTGGGAATTCCAGGTATTCGGCAAGGGCTCCAAGCGCGCCGCCGACCAGATCTGGATCGCCCGTTACCTGCTGCTGCGTCTTTGCGAACAGTACGGCATCGACGTCGAATTCCATTGCAAGCCGCTCGGCGATACCGACTGGAACGGTTCGGGCATGCATTGCAACTTCTCCACCAAGTTCATGCGTGAAGTTGGCGGCAAGGAGTATTTCGAAGCCCTCATGGCAGCTTTCGCCAAGAACTGGCAGGAGCATATCGACGTTTACGGTCCGGACAACCACCTGCGCCTGACCGGCAAGCACGAAACCGCTCCGTGGAACAAGTTCTCCTACGGCGTTGCCGACCGTGGCGCCTCGATCCGCGTTCCGCACTCCTTCGTCAACAACGGTTACCGTGGTTACCTCGAAGACCGTCGTCCGAACTCGCAGGGCTGCCCTTACCAGATCGCTTCCGTCGTTCTGAAGACGATTGCAGAAGTGCCGCTCGCAAAGTCGGCTGCTGCCTGATAACCCAAGACATGGCGTCGCCCGCAACCGGGCGACGCCATTTTTATGTCCACCGAACGGCCGGACCGGACAGGCGACCTTTCGCCCTCTGCCCTGCGTGGAATATTCTTGCCTATGCGCAAACTCGAAGACGTTGCGTGGCTTTGACCAACCGCATCGGCTTTTCCGAAACCGCGACACGGTTTTCGGTCCGATGCTCTAAAGCAAGAAGGTGAGCGATGGGCATTCTCAAAAAATTCTCTCTCGAAAACCGCATCTCCATCATCACCGGCAGCGGCCGCGGCCTCGGTTTCGAAATCGCCAGGGCCTTTGCCGAGGCTGGCGCCCATGTGTGGCTGACCGGCCGTAACGCCGAGGCGCTGGAACAGGCAGCAGGCATACTTCGGCAAGCCGGCGGAAAAGCCGATTATGCCGCTTTCGACATTGCCGATACCGCCGCCGGAACTGCCCTCGTCCACCGCATCATGGACGAATTCGGCCATCTCGATATCCTCGTCAACAATGTCGGCGCACGCGACCGCCGCCCACTTTCCGAATTCAGCGACGAGGACGTGCTGGAGCTTATCCGCACCGACCTCACCTCCTCCGTCTCGCTGTCGCGAGATGCCGCGCAAGCCATGAATACCAACAGTTACGGCCGCATCATCACCATCACCTCCATTCTCGGCCACATCGTCAGGCCGGGCGATGCGATCTATCCCGTTGCCAAGCAGGGGCTGACAGGGCTGATGCGCGCAATCGCTGTCGAATATGGTGCGCGCGGCATCACCAGCAACGCCATTGCACCCGGCATGTTCGCCACGGAAACCAATGCGGCCCTTGCCGAAAACCCTGACATGGTCGCCTTTGCCAAACTGCGCGTGCCGCTGGAACGCTGGGGCAGGCCGGATGAAATCGCCGGTGCCGCCCTGTTTCTGGCCAGCGACGCGTCCTCCTTCGTCAACGGCCATGTGCTGACGGTGGATGGCGGCATGTCGGTGCGGCTGTGAGAATGGCAAAACACCTTTTGCGGAAAGGGGCTGGATCCTAGGCATGGCCGCACGGCAACGCATCATCCCCGTCAGGCGCGAATATAACCGCTGGGTCGCCAACCAGACGCTGGAAGATTATGCGCTGCGCTTCACCGCTAAAAGCGCCCGGCAATTTTCGTCCAACCGCATCTCCCACACCGCCATCGGCGCTATTTCCTTTCTGGCACTGGAAGCCATCGGCGGCGCGATCACGCTGTCATACGGCACCACCAACGCCTTTTACGCCATCATCGTCGCGGCCATTGCCATGCTTGCCGTCGGCCTGCCGATCAGCCGTTACGCCATCCGTCACGGCGTCGATATCGATCTCCTGACACGCGGCGCGAGCTTCGGTTACATCGGCTCCACCATCACCTCGCTGATCTACGCCGCCTTCACCTTCATGCTCTTCGCCATAGAGGCGTCGATCATGTCCGGCGCGCTGGAGCTGGCGCTCGGCATTCCCCTGTGGATCGGCTACATCATCTCTGCCGTCATGGTCATTCCGCTCGTCACCCACGGCGTGCGCCTCATCAGCCGTTTCCAGATCATTACCCAGCCCTTCTGGATCGTGCTGAACGTATTGCCCTTCATCTTCATCGCTTTGATGGACTGGGAAAAATACGATCTGTGGCGGGCCTTTTCCGGTATTCATCACGCCTCCGGTCCGCCGGGCACCGTGGCCCATTTCAATCTGGTGGAATTCGGCGCGGCGTCTGCCGTCATCCTCGCGCTGATGTCGCAGATCGGCGAACAGGTGGATTTCCTGCGCTTCCTGCCCGCGGAAGGCCAGAGCCGTCTGCGCCATCGCATCGCGGTCTTTCTGGCGGGTGCCGGCTGGGTCGTCGTCGGCGTGCCGAAGCTGCTGGCCGGTTCCTTCCTCGTGGTCTTGACCTTCAGTTCCGGCGTCTCGGTGGACCGCGCCGCCGATCCCGCCCAGATGTATCTCACCGCCTTCGGCTACATGATCCCCAACCATACGGCGGCCATGCTGCTGATGGTCGCCTTCGTGGTGGTCTCGCAGCTGAAGATCAACGTCATGAACGCCTATGCGGGCTCGCTCGCCTGGTCCAACTTCTTCTCCCGCCTCACCCACAGCCATCCCGGCCGCGTGGTCTGGCTGGTCTTCAACGTGGTGATCGCGCTGCTGTTGATGGAACTCGGCATCTATCGCCTGCTGGAAGAAACGCTCGGCATTTTTTCCATCGTCGCCATGGCCTGGCTCTGCACCATCTCGGCCGATCTGTTCATCAACAAGCCGCTCGGCCTTGCCCCACCGGGCATCGAGTTCAAGCGCGCCCATCTCTACGATATCAATCCCGTCGGCGTCGGCTCCATGGCTCTTTCGGCCACCATTGCGCTGATGGCGCATTTCGGCACCTTCGGCGCACTCGCTGCCTCGCTTGCGCCCTATCTCACCCTCATCGTCGCCTTCATCGCCTCGCCGCTGATCGCCTGGGGCACGAAGGGCAAATTCTATCTCGCTCGCAAGCCGCGCCAGAAATGGCGCGAGCTGAGCGCCATCACCTGCTCCATCTGCGAACACCCGTTCGAGCCGGAAGACATGGCATGGTGTCCAGCCTATGCGGCACCGATCTGTTCGCTCTGCTGCTCGCTGGACAGCCGCTGCCATGACATGTGCAAGCCGAAGGCCAAGCTCAACTATCAGGTAGCGACGGTCGCAAAATCTTTCCTGCCCCACCAATTGGTTGCAAAACTCGCCACAAGGCTCGGACGTTATGGCATGGCGGCGGCCATCGCCGTCACCGCCATTGGCGGCATATTGGCGCTCATCGCCCATCAGGTCGGCACCGCCTCGCCGGCAACGGCTGACGTGGTCAACCGCACCATCCTCATCGTGTTTTTCGTCTTTGCCGTCATTGCCGGCATCGTCTGCTGGTTTCTGGTTCTTGCCCATGACAGCCGGGTGGTCGCGGAAGAGGAATCCTCACGCCAGAACACGCTGCTGTTGAAGGAAATCGCAGCCCACAAGAAGACCGACGCCGCCCTTCAGGACGCCAAGGAAACGGCTGAGGCCGCCAACCGCGCCAAGAGCCGCTACGTGGTCGGCCTCAGCCACGAATTGCGCACGCCGCTCAACGCTGTTTTGGGCTACGCCCAGATCCTCGAACGCGATGAAACCATTCCCGCACCGCGGCAATCGGCAATCAAGGTCATCCGCCGTTCCGCCGACCATCTCTCCGGCCTGATCGACGGGCTTCTGGATATTTCCAAGATCGAGGCTGGCCGCCTGCAGGTCTATTCCAACGAGATCAATATTCAGGATTTCCTCGACCAGATCGTCGATATGTTCCGCCCGCAGGCGCAGGCCAAGGGTCTGGAATTCCGGCATGAACGCGCCCATTCCCTGCCGCAATATGTCCGCACGGATGAAAAGCGTCTGCGCCAGATCCTCGTCAACCTGCTCTCCAACGCCATCAAGTTCACCGACGAGGGCAGCGTCACCTTCGATGTCGCCTATCGCAGCCAGGTGGCAAGCTTCACGGTGTCGGATACCGGGCGCGGCATTGCCGAAAAAGATCTTGCCCGCATCTACGAGCCTTTCCAGCGCGGCGAGGCCGAAAGCGTGCGCCCCATGCCGGGCCTTGGCCTCGGCCTCACCATCACGAGGCTTCTGACCAACACGCTGGGCGGCGAGATTTCCGTCTCCAGCGAAAAGGACAACGGCTCCACCTTCCGCGTTCGTCTCATGCTGTCGGCAGTGCACCGGCCAAGTACCGCACCTGCGCCGGAAAAAACCATTCGCTCCTATTCCGGCCCACGCCGCACCATCGTGGTGGTTGATGATAACGAGGATCACCGCGAGCTGATGCGGCAGGTGCTTTCGCCGCTCGATTTCGTGGTGCTGACCGCCCAGAGCGGACCGGAATGCCTGACACTCATCGAAGGCGTGCAGCCCGACCTCTTTCTCATCGATATCTCCATGCCCGGAATGTCCGGCTGGCAGCTTGTGACAAAGTTGCGTGAAGCAGGGCAGACGGCTCCGCTCATCATGCTCTCGGCCAATATCGGTGACGGCACTGTAGCGGGTGCCGGAGAAGACAATCACAACGACGCCATCGCCAAGCCGGTCGATATCCGCCACCTGTGCGACAGGCTTGCGGTGCATCTTGGCCTGAAATGGATTTACGATACCGACCTTCCCCCGGCACCCATCCCCCAGCCGCCGGCGCAGATCGTTCATCCCGGCGCAATTCATATCAAGGATTTGCAGAGGCTCGGCGAAATAGGCTACATACGCGGCATAGAGGCAAAACTCGCAGATCTCGCCCGCAACACCAACAACCTGCCCTTCACGCAAGAGCTTGGCACCTATGTGCAGGCCTTCGATCTGGCCGGTTACGCCCATTTTCTAAAGCGGTTTGAAGAGAACGACAGGGGAGACGGCAAGGCATGAGCGGGCAAGGCGCAGCACTGCCGAGAGACATTGTATTGCTGGTGGATGACAGTCCCGAAGCGCTGGGGTTCCTCACCGATGCGCTGGAACAGTCAGGCTTTTCGGCGCTGATCGCCACATCCGGTCAGGCCGCGCTCAACATTGCCGAACGCATCACGCCCGATATCATCCTGCTCGATGCCGTCATGCCGGCCATGGACGGTTTCGAAACCTGCCGCCGCCTGAAGGCCAACGCCGCCGTGGCCCAAGTGCCTGTCATCTTCATGACCGGGCTGACGGAGACCGAACATGTGGTGCGGGCGCTCGAATCCGGCGGTGTCGACTATCTGACCAAGCCGATCAACATCGATGAGCTGCGCGCCCGCATCCGTGTGCATCTCTCCAATGCCCGCTCGGCGCAGAGCGCCCGCGTGGCGCTTGATGCCGCCGGACGCCACCTGCTTGCCGTGCGCGCCAACGGCGCGATCCACTGGTCCACACCACAGGCAACCCGGCTGGTCAACGCCGCCACCGGCCGTGATGATGGGCTGGAGATCGTCGTTGCCCATATTTCCGGCTGGCTGGCCGACAGGACAACGGTGGATTCCGCCCGCGATGCACCGCTGACGATCACCGAGGCCGGGCGGCCCGCTTTGCAGCTCTCCTTCCTCGGCGCAATGGGACCGGACGAATATCTCTTCCGTCTGACAGCCGCCAACGAGAAATCCGACGACCACCTGCTGAAGGAACACTTTGCCCTGACAACGCGGGAATCGGAAGTTCTGCTGTGGATTGCCAAAGGCAAATCCAACCGCGATATCGGCGATATTCTCGGCCTTTCCGCCAGAACCGTAAACAAACATCTGGAACAAATTTACGTCAAACTCGGTGTCGAAAACCGCGCCTCCGCCGCCGTCAAGGCCGCGCATATTTTGCATCAGGGGTGACGGCTGCAACTGATGTGATACGGTTGGAAAAACATATATTTTCCGCTTAAGCATAGAGCATCGACTTATTCGCCGAGCGAGTGCAGCATATTTCTTCTCCCCTCGAGGAAAAGAAACAAGCGGCAACGCCGCAATCCAAGTCCCCCCAAAAAACATCACGTTCCATCCAACCCAAACCCCGCGCAGGGAGGTTCCCATGCACCATTTCATTATTCTCTCCGGCTGCTCCGGCGGCGGCAAATCAACCCTGCTCGCCGAGCTTGCTCACCGTGGTTTCGCGACCGTCGAGGAACCGGGACGGCGCATCGTGATTGAGGAAACGAGAAATAACGGCACCGCCCTCCCCTGGATCGACCTGGAAGCCTTTGCCCGCCGGGCGATCGCCATGGCAGGACCGGCAAAGGGCGCCAGCGGAAGGCTTCGTCTTCTTCGACCGCGGCCTGATCGACGCCGCCTCAGCACTTCATCATATTAGCGGCGATGGCTTCATCGAAACGCTGCGGCGCACGCACCGTTACAACCCGCTGGTCTTCCTCACACCGCCCTGGCCGGAGATCTACCGAGGCGACAGCGAGCGCAAGCACGGTTTTGAGGTGGCAGTTGAGGAATATCAACGCCTGCTGCACGACTATGCTCGTCTGGATTATGAGACGATTGTGCTGCCGAAAGCCCCCGTCACGGAACGTGCCGATATTGTGCTGGAGAGGCTGGCGGCTGAAGCTGGCTGAAGGGGCGATCGGAGCCAAGTGTTTCGAGCCTTTCCCATCACCGTCACTCCGTCTTTGAGACGGAATCCGTCTGACGTGCTGCTCGGAAAGTGTTTTCGCCCAAGGACTTGGGCTGGCTGGGTGCTGACGCCGAAAATGCCTCGCACCAGAAAGCAGAAAGCCCGGTCTTGCGACCGGGCCTCCATATTGCAGTCCAGTAAGACTTACGTCCCCTGCTGGATGTAGGTGAACTTGCCGTCCGGGCCCTTCTTCCACTCGTACATGACGTAACCGGGAAGCTTCGGGTCGCCCTTCTCGTCGAAGGAGATATCGCCGAGTGCGGTCGGGAAGGTGCCCTTCTTCAGAGCTTCGGCAACCTTTTCCGGCTCAACGGAACCGGCAGCCTTGGCAGCACCGGCAATCGCCTGCAGGGCGGCGTAGGAGTAGAGTGTGTAGGCTTCCGGGTTGAAGCCGGCGGCCTTGAACTTCTCTACCAGTTCCTTGTTTTCAGGACGCAGCGTCGGATCGGGACCGAAGGTGTTCAGCGTACCTTCGACGGCGTCGCCGGCGATGGAGGCAAGTTCGTTCGAGACGATACCGTCGCCCGAGATGAGCTTCGCCTTCAGACCCTGGTCAGCCGACTGGCGGATGATCAGACCGGCTTCGGTGTGCAGGCCACCCCAGTAGATAACGGAAACGCCGGCTTCCTTCATCTTGGAGATCAGTGCGGAGAAGTCCTTGTCGCCGACATTGACGCCTTCATACATGGCTTCCGTCAGGCCGGCCGCATTGGCTGCCTTCTTGGTTTCGTCGGCAAGGCCCTGACCATAGGGGGTCTTGTCGTGAATGATGGCGATCTTGGCGTCCTTGTAGTGGTCGGCCAGATACTTGCCGGCAATGCCACCCTGCTGGTCGTCACGACCGCAGGTA
Source organism: Rhizobium sp. TBD182 (assembly GCF_001950375.1). NCBI lineage: Bacteria > Pseudomonadati > Pseudomonadota > Alphaproteobacteria > Hyphomicrobiales > Rhizobiaceae > Rhizobium > Rhizobium sp. TBD182. The sequence goes on from NZ_BDLN01000009.1 coordinate 58,948, forward strand.
CGGAAGGTGTTCCACAGGCCACGCTCGGTGAAAACAGGGTTGGTCGCAGCAGGCGTTACTTCGAGAATGCCGTTTTCGGCATAAACTTCGGAAGCCGGAATGGAGACGCCGGAGTTGAAGTGACCGACGACGAACTTCACGCCATCAGCAACGAATTTGTTGGCAACCGAGATACCCTGCTTCGGGTCGGAAACGTCATCGCCGAGAACGATCTTGATCTGCTCGCCGTTGATGCCGCCTGCAGCATTGATATCCTTCGCAGCCTGTTCAGCACCCTTCTGAAGCTGAGCGCCAAATGCGGCGTTCGGGCCTGTCAGCGGGCCGCCGACAGCGATCACGATATCGGCCCAGGCCGAACCGCTGAAGGCGACCATGGCGGTCAGCGCAACGGCGGAAAGAAGAGACTTCTTCATTACTATACTCCCAGTTCCTTTGGATGGGTTGACTACCAGGACCTGTTCAGTACCCACCTTAACCGAACAGGAAACGTTCCACTCACGCGAGTATCGTGCAGCCGGAGGAATCCGGCTGTCAATCTTTCTTTTTATATGAAAATGCCGACGTCCGATCGTAGAGCCAATAGTAGTTATTGACCATCTGGCTCGTCCTGCGCATGCGGAAACCGATGCTGGAAAAAGCCAGAAGAAGAACGACGTCAAACACGTAGTAGAAGCCGTTGATGAACGGCCCGTTGAAAAGCGCGAAATGCAGAAACCGCATCACGAGCCCCAAAGCCAGCGTATAGATCACCACACGCGGGAAATCGCCCCAGCCATCGGCGACGGATCTGCCCGTGCGCCACGCCGTCCAGAAACCAAGAAGAACAACCAGTGCGCGCAGAATATAACGCACGCCGCTATCGGTCTCGAATAAAAGGCCCTGCATCTTCTTTCCCCATCAGCGCCGGGATGCAAATGTCCGGCCCTGCCTTGTTTGTCGTCCCGCCGTTTTTCCGGCAGGCATTTTATTGTTTGCCACCGGCCATTTCCCCTTCGAAAACGGCCGGCGGCGGTTCGTTATCTTGCGCCGCAAAATTTCCGGCGCAAGTAAAATCTTTCAGTGCCGGCCGCCTTCGAGATAGGCCGCGCGTACCTGCGGATCAGCCAGCAATTCCCTGCCCGAACCGCTCATCGTCACCTTGCCGTTGACCATCACATAGGCGCGGTCGGAAAGCTTCAGTGCCGCAAAGGCGTTCTGCTCCACGAGGAAGACGGTCAGGCCCTCTTCCTGGTTGAGCTTCTTGATGGCCTCGAAGATGCCCTTGACGATCAGCGGGGCAAGGCCCAGCGACGGCTCGTCGAGAAGCAGCAGTTTCGGCCGTGCCATCAGCGCGCGGCCGATGGAGAGCATCTGCTGCTCGCCGCCGGAAAGCGTGCCACCACGCTGGCTCTGACGTTCTTTCAGCCGCGGGAACATGACGAAAATCTTCTCGACGTCCTCTTTGAAATATTTGAGGTTGTCGAGATTGGCGCCCATCTGCAGGTTTTCCAGCACCGTCATGCGCGGGAAAATCCGGCGGCCCTCGGGTGACTGGGCAATACGCTTGCGGGCGATGAGGTGCGTCGGCAGGCGGGTAATGTCTTCGCCGTCGAACGTCACCTGGCCAGTGCGCGCCTGCGGGCTGCCGCAGATGGTCATCATCAGTGTCGATTTGCCGGCGCCGTTGGCGCCGATAAGGCTGACGATCTCGCCCTTGTTGACCTCGACATCGACACCGGCCAATGCCCGGATGTTACCGTAGTAGGTTTCGACACCTTGTACTTTGAGAAGCGGTTCACCGGACATCAGGCCACTCCTCCGTCGAGTTCTTCCGCAATCACGTCTTCCACTTCATCATCCTCGACACCCAGATAGGCGGCGATGACCTTCGGGTCGTTCTTCACATGGTCCGGCGAACCGTCGGAAATCTTCTGGCCGTATTCGAGAACCACGACGTGATCGGAAATCTGCATAACCACCGACATGTCGTGCTCGATCAGAAGCAGCGACGTGCCTTCGTCGCGGATACCGCGCAGCAGCGCATTGAGCGCCAGCGATTCCTTCGGGTTGAGACCGGCCGCCGGTTCATCTAGGCACAGAAGTTCCGGCCCCGTGCACATGGCGCGGGCGATTTCCAGGCGGCGCTGCGCGCCATAGGGCAGATCGCCGGCCGGGTCGTCGGCGCGGTCGGTCAGATCGGCCTTGTCCAGCCAGTATTTGGCCTTATCGATCGAACTGTTGACCGCCTTCTTGTAGGCGGGCAGGCCGAGAAGACCGAGAATGGTGTAGCCCGATGCCTTCATAAGCGCATTGTGCTGCGCCACCAGCAGGTTTTCCAGAACCGTCAGACCCGAAAACAGGCGGATGTTCTGGAAGGTACGCGCCACCTTCGCCTTCTTGGTGATCTCGAAATCCGGCAGGCGCTCCAGAAGATGCGCCTCGCCGTTTTGCTGACGCATGGTGATCATGCCCATCGTCGGCTTGTAGAAGCCGGTGATGCAGTTGAAAACAGTGGTCTTTCCAGCACCGTTCGGACCGATCAGCGCCGTGATCTCGCCGCGCTTCGCCTCGAAGGAGAAGTCATTGATGGCCATCAGGCCGCCAAACCGCATCGAGAGATGTTCGACCTTGAGGATCGTGTCGCCAGTTAGATTGGGTGTCATGTTTGTCGTTCCGGAAGCCATCAACCGTGACCTTCCTTGGTAAAGCTGCCCGAGACGGCCTTGCGTTCCCTGAGGAAGGCCGTCGGTTCTCGTGAGCCGACAAAGCCGCGCGGCTTGAACAGCATGACGATGACCATGGCGAGACCGAACAGCAGCATGCGGTAGAGTTCTGGCGTGAAATCAGGCCCGAAGACATGCTTCAGGAATTCCATTTCGCGCAGCAGTTCCGTTCCGCCGACCATGACGAGGGCGGCAATGGCGATGCCCGTGAGCGAACCCATGCCGCCGAGAACGACAATGGCGAGGATGACGGCCGATTCCAGGAAGACGAAGCTTTCCGGCGATACGAAACCCTGACGGGCGGCGAAGAACGAACCGGCGAAACCGCCAAACATCGCGCCTGTCGCAAAAGCGGTAAGCTTGGTTATGACAGTATCGATGCCGAGCGAGCGGCAGGCGATTTCGTCTTCACGCAGAGCTTCCCACGCCCGGCCGATCGGCATGCGGCGCAGCTTGATGGTGACGTAAGCCGTCAGCATGCACAGAAGCAGGATCACGTAGAACAGGAAGATCTTGTAATAGGCCGACGACATCGTCAGGCCGAAGGCCTTGGCGAAATTGTTCGGCGCGCCGACATCGAAGGACCAGATGCCGAAGATAGACGCCTTGGCGATGCCGGAAATGCCGAAGGTGCCCTTGGTCACATCCGTCCAGTTCAACAGCACGAGACGGATGATTTCACCGAAGGCGAGCGTGACGATGGCAAGATAGTCGCCACGAAGTCTGAGCACCGGGAAGCCGAGAATGATGCCCCAGAAGCCCGCGAGAATGCCGGCCACCGGCAGAAGCACCCAGAAGGACAGGCCGAGATGGCTTGACAGCAGCGCGTAGGAATAGGCGCCCACCGCATAGAATGCCACATAACCGAGATCGAGCAGGCCCGCGAGGCCGACGACGATGTTGAGGCCCCACGCCAGCATCACATAGATCAGGATCTGGATGCCGAAATTGTCGACGAATTTCAGCGAGCCCTGAAAACCGAACAGCTGCACGGCGACGACGGGATAAAGCAGCAGCAGGACAAGCGCGAGCTTCAGGAAGTGCTTGTGGAAAAAGCCTTTTTCCTCGGAGATTTCCAGAATGCCGCTTTTGGCCTTGGCAAGCTTGCGGCGATCCATCGACGGCCGGATGAAGCCGACCATCAGGAAACGGCCGATGGCGGCGACGCCGACGAAGATCGACAGAAGCCCCCAGCGGGTGCCCCAGATAAGCTGGTTGTTGATGTCCTGATAGGTGACGATACCGACGTAAAGAATGAACATGCCGAGCGAGACGATGCCCGCAAAGATGCCTTCCTTCACCGCCGTTGCCATCAGGCTCGGGCTGGAAGTGTCGTTTTCGGAAGCGATATTGGTCATGGGATCACACCTTCTCGACTTCCGGACGACCGAGAATACCGGTCGGCTTGAAGATCAGCACGAAAGCCAGGATGCCGAATGCCGCGACGTCCTTGTAGGCAATGGAGAAATAGGCGGACCAGAGAGATTCGATGAGGCCGATCAGGAGACCGCCGAGAACGGCGCCCGGAAGCGAACCGATACCGCCGAGAACCGCTGCGGTAAACGCCTTGACACCCGGAATGAAGCCATCGTTGAACGATGCGACACCGTAATACATCAGATACATCGTACCGGCGACCGCCGCGAGTGCGGCACCCATGATGAAGGTGATCGAGATCGTCTTGTCGACATCCACACCCAGAAGGGCCGCCATCTTGCGGTCCTGTTCCGTGGCGCGCTGCGCCCGGCCGAGCGGAGTCTTGTTGACGATGTACCAGAAGGCGAACAGCAGCACCGACGTCACCGCCATGATGATGAACTGCTTCAGCGAGACGGTGATGGAGCCGAAATGGTAGCTGTCCGTCACCATTGACGGGATCGGCTTGTTACGCGGACCCTGTGTCACCTGGATGAAGTTGGACAGCGCGATCGACATGCCGATGGCGGTGATCAGCGGCGCAAGGCGGAACGAGCCTCTGAGCGGACGGTAGGCCACGCGCTCGATCACCCAGTTCCACAGGCCGGTCATCAGCATGGCGACGACCATCATCAAAATCAGAAGAAGCGCCGCCGGAATACCGGCAAAAAACGATGTTGCGATCAGAAAAACGATCAGCGCGGCGAAACCGCCAAGCATGAAAATATCGCCATGGGCGAAGTTGATCATGCCGATGATGCCGTAGACCATCGTATAGCCAATTGCGATGAGGCCGTAGATCGATCCAAGAGTCAGCCCGTTGATGAGCTGCTGGATAAAATACTCCATGTCTTTCCCCTGGGCATGACCTCTAATGAGCCACGCCTCGTTTATGTTAATTATAGGGGGAACCTTTTCGATTAGCCCCCACCTGCAAAATGCATATCGTGTTCGCTAAAAATGTGAAGTCAAAAACGGGCGATCCTGCACAAAATTTGGAATTTCCACATTCGTTGCCGTTTTCCCGATCAGAATAGCCAGGATTTCGGCAGTAAGTGCTAAAAAAATGGCGTTCGAATGCTTATTTCAGTGTTGCCTGACGCATTGTTTGACGGGTGGCGGGCAAAAGAGTAGCGAAATAGAGGGGTAAAGGATCCCCGGCACGAAATGGCAACGGCAACAAGATGATCGACATATTGACGAAAGCGGCGCTGGACGCCGGGCAGGCAATCATGGCGGTCCATCGCGCCGGGCCACACGTATCGTACAAGGACGATTGCTCACCCGTGACCGAGGCAGACCAGCGGGCGGAGGTGATCATTCTGCAGGCACTGGCTGCGCATTTTCCCCAAATCCCGGTCATTGCCGAAGAAGCGGTCTCGAACGGCATTCTGCCGGAGACAGGCACGGAATTTTTTCTGGTCGATCCGCTGGATGGGACCAAGGAATTCATTTCCGGCAAGGATGATTTCACCGTCAATATCGCCCTGATCAGAAACGGCGTGCCGGTTGCAGGCGTGGTTTACGCCCCCTGCCGCGGCCAGGCCTGGACCGGCAAGGACAACAGCGCCGAAAAGCTCGCAATATCAGGCGAAGGAGCGATCCTCGCGCGCCACCCCATCCGGGCACGCCAGCGCGGCGCCTCCCCCGTGGCGCTGATCAGCCGCTCGCACTGTACCGCGAAAACGGAAGCCTTCGTGGCCGAACACGGCCTGAAAGACTGCATTTCCGTTGGTTCCTCACTGAAATTCTGCATGCTGGCGGAAGGTGCTGCCGATATCTATCCCCGCTTCAGCCGCACCATGATGTGGGATACGGCGGCAGGCGACGCCGTACTACGCGCCGCCGGTGGCAGAACGCTGGATTGCGAGGGCCGGCTGCTTGCCTATGAGGTGAGAGGCGATGGTGAGGATGCACTCGCCAACCCGGATTTCATTGCCGAGGGCGCAATGGCGCTTGCGGCGGATATCGCGCGATAGGACGGCGGCGACGCCGGAATGTGGTGATTGCGCTTTTCTAGACGTCCGCTTCGGTGTTTGCGGCTTCACCCCCCTCGCCCTGCCGGGCATCTCCCCCACAAGGGTAGAGATCGACTCGTGGCGGGGTCCTGCCAATCTCGACGTTTGAGAACGAAGCGGGGGTAGCGCATCTTGCTGATCTCCCTCCTTGTGGGGGAGATGCCCGGCAGGGCAGAGGGGGGTGAAGCCGCAGGCACCGAATCAAAGACTGCTCGCCCGCTCGCCCACAGCCACCCATCTCCGCAACCACGGAACGCACTCCCCACCGAAGCCGCAAAAATAATTTCATCCCCGCTCATCCCCGCCCCGCCGTGCCGCATCACAATCGCCGGCGAACAGCCACGGAGCGCGGAAGATACATCATGACTGAACAGACGGCGAGACTTAGGCTTCCTTATATCCTGCCCTCGCAGGCACAGAAACACGTCACCCACAACGAGGCGCTGCAGCGGCTGGACGCGATCGTCCAGCTGGTCATCAAGGACGTGGTCGCCGCCCCGCCCGACAATGCGTCGGAGGGAGACTGCTTCCTGCTCTCGCTTGACGCCGCTGGCGACTGGGCGGGCAAGGGCGGGAAGCTTGCCTTCCGGCAGGACGGTGCATGGCTGCTGATAGCGCCGCAACCCGGCTGGACGGCATGGTTTGCCAGCGAGGGTAAACATCGCGTCCTACGGGAAAGCGCATGGCGGGACGTGCCGCTGCCTGCCGCGGCGACCCTCGAAAGGCTTGGCATTGGCACACAGGCCGATGCCACCAACCGTCTGGCGCTTGCCGCCCCCGCCAGCCTCTTCACCCACACAGAAGAGAACGGCAACCACCGCATGGCGATCAACAAGGCGGCAAAGGCCGATACCGCCTCGCTGCTGTTCCAGTCCGGCTGGAGCGGCCGGGCGGAAATGGGCCTTGCAGGCAATGACGGTTTTTCGATCAAGACCAGCGCCGACGGCATTTCCTGGCAAACGGCCCTTTTGTGCAGCGGCGACGGCAGGGTCACGATGCCGAACCGGCCCGTGGTTCTGGCAAGCCTGCCTTCGGGCACGACGAGGCCGGCCAACGGCTCGTCTTCAGGGTTTTCAATGCTCTTCATCGACGAGGGTGGTTTTGTTCTCGGCGACGCGGTCGGCACAGGCGGCGGAAGAGAACTCGTCGTTCCCGTGAAAGGTCTTTATCTGGCCACCCTGTCGCTTGCCGTGGTGTCCTCATCCGGGCACCGGGTTTCGCTTGCCGTCAACGGCGCGGCTGGCGGCCTCACTGTAGCGGGCAACGCCTCCAATGCCGGCACCTCGCAGTCGACGACCCTTATCCTGCCCCTCAATGCCGGCGATCGCCTGCGGCTGGTGCATGAGGGAACCGCGGAATTCGCCCACGGCAGCGGGAAAACGTGCCTTTCGCTTGCGGCGCTGTGAGGAAAACAACCGATGGACGATAAAAAACACGATTTTTGGAAAAATTTTTTCCCGACAAAATAAGGCGACTCGAACAGATCGGGCGAAACCGTTCAAATTCTTAATAAATTGTCACGAACTGCTTAGGCAATTTTTAAAGGTACGGGGCTAAAGTTCCCGTCATATGGTCTTGAGTTTGTATAGAGTGTCCAATGACCGAAATGATACGCCCACGAGTTAAATATGTCATCGGCCCCGATGGCAGCCCTCTGACGATTGCGGATCTTCCGCCGTCAAATACCCGTCGATGGGTTATTCGCAGAAAGGCAGAGGTCGTCGCCGCCGTGCGCGGAGGACTTCTGAGCCTTGAGGAAGCCTGCGAGCGTTATACGCTCACCGTCGAAGAATTCCTGTCCTGGCAGTCGTCGATTGCCGATCATGGCCTTGCAGGCCTGCGCACCACGCGCATTCAGCAATATCGCCACTAAACCAGTGCGCCGGCGCGGCAACGCGCCCAAACCGAACTTCCAAAACGCCCCGTCGCATCGACGGGGCTTTCGGTTTGATTTTGGATTTCCCCTGAAAATTGCCAGACACAGCCGGTGACTGTCACCGGTTTGTGTCCACTGCGTTCGCTATCCCGCTGTTTCAATTCAGGCGCAGGCCGTTACAGTGGAAAAAACGAAAAGCAATGCGAAGGCAGAGATCATGGAGATCATGGATATCAAGACAACCGAAACCGGATCGCGCGGCGAATATTCGGCAACCATCGACGGCCACAAGGCCGAGATGACCTATTCGCGCACCTCCCCTTCCCTCATCATCATCGACCATACCGGCGTGCCGGATGCCCTGCGCGGCAAGGGTGTCGGCCAGGCGCTCGCGGCCCATGCCATCGATGAAGCGCGCAAGGGCGGCTGGAAAATCATTCCGCTCTGCCCTTTCTTCAAGGCTCAGACGCTACGCCACCCTGACTGGGCAGATGTTATCAAGGGGTAACTAGCCAGACGGGCTGAGGCTTGGGACAAAACCTCAAGTTTGTTTTTTAGCGAAAACGGAGCCCACACGCTCCGTCACCCCGGCCAAGAGCCGGGGTCCAGCCAGCTCAAATCCTTGAGCTTAAGGGAATCTTCCGCCGCGCAGACGCGCGTCGGCTGGATGCCGGATCAGGCCCGGCATGTCGACGGATAGATTTCAGGCTGCCAGCAATCACGCCACCTTCAGCGGCGGTGTTCCTGCATGTATGCTCCTTCGAACTTCGGCCCGAAATTCCGGCGTATCCTCGGCGCCGTGCACCGCAACGGCGTGCTGCACGGCCGCCTCCAGAAGCTCTTCCTGAGAATCGGCTGAGATGGCGATCGAGCATTTGCTGTCGCTCGGGAATTCGCGGCAATCGATATATTGGCGGGCCATTTGTTTCCTCCCCGCTTCTGGCCCACCCGCGTCCGCGCAGGGCGCGCGTGGGACAAGCCTCCGGCTCTTAGTCGGAACTTCACCAAATTACGCCTTTCCCCGGTCCCGGACAATCGAAAACGCAGGGATTCCCTGCGTCCCTGCCCCGCAAGAAACCAGCAGGGCAAGGCGCTGCGGTGCGCCAAAGCAAAAGGCCGCCAACGAGGGGCGGCCTTCCAGAAAAAAGCATGGGCATCCCGTCATTGAAAGCCGCCTCCTGATCCACCGGCAGCCGTCAATGAGGACGATCCTTATATGATCTTGCGCCAATACCTAGGCGCGGGCGCGGATCGCTCCGTCGCGGTTTTCCAGTGCCGCCGCCTTTTCATATTCGGCCTGCACCTCTTCCAGAGAAGCCTCTGCGGCTTCCTGCTGGGTCTTCAGCTCCCGGATCGAGACCTGAAGATTGTCCGCACGCTGACGCGCGGCCTTGGCGAAGGTCGGATATGCGAAGTGGGTCGGATCGGTAATGCCGGACTTGCTCTCTTCCAGCGATATCTGATGCACCAGTTCCTTTGCCATCCGCTCAAACTCGGACATCATCTGCTGCAACTGGCTAAGTTGCCGGCGTTTTTCATTAACCTGAAATTCTTTCAGGCGAACCAGGCTGTCACGCGACTTCATACGCAATACTCCATGGATAGCGAGACCCGGATCAAAAAGGCACTATGCCCCCTCGATCGGCCCGTTTAACCCGCCCGCTCAACCGGCCCGGTTAACCCGTTGTGCCGGAATGATTCCCAAAAGTTACCCGGCGTTAATAAAAAAACGCCGCCGTTAACCTTTCGTTTACGGGCATCGTTAATGATAAACACGATCATTTAAGGGTCGGTAAATGCCAGGTCCAAAAAAACGGGCCCGACGATGTAAGAGTCGATTGAATCACTTAGCGAGATATCCTCACGTTAAGCTTCAATTTTGGCGATGGTGGATTCACGTGCAAAAACAGCGAAATGCCAACTTTGCTTAATAAATTCGATACACCTTGCCAAAGGCAATTAGAATTTGTTAACCATTTGGTGGCAGCCTGCAAATCAGGCAACGTCTGGATCCGCATCGCGCGAGGCAATGATTTACCAATCTGCGGGCGGCAAAGGGGATAATTATGCGGGTTCTACTTATTGAAGACGACAGCGCAACAGCGCAGAGCATCGAACTGATGCTCAAGTCGGAAAGTTTTAACGTCTACACGACCGACCTCGGCGAGGAAGGCGTGGACCTCGGTAAACTCTACGATTACGACATTATTCTTCTCGATCTCAACCTGCCCGATATGTCGGGTTACGAGGTCTTGAGAACCTTGCGCCTTTCCAAGGTCAAGACACCCATCCTCATCCTCTCCGGCATGGCCGGTATCGAGGACAAGGTTCGTGGTCTCGGCTTCGGCGCAGACGACTACATGACGAAGCCGTTCCACAAGGACGAGCTTGTTGCCCGTATTCACGCAATCGTCCGCCGTTCCAAGGGCCATGCGCAATCGGTCATCTCCACCGGCGAGCTGATCGTCAATCTCGATGCCAAGACGGTTGAAGTGGGCGGCCAGCGCGTTCACCTGACCGGCAAGGAATATCAGATGCTTGAGCTGCTTTCGCTGCGCAAGGGCACGACGCTGACCAAGGAAATGTTCCTGAACCACCTTTATGGCGGCATGGACGAACCGGAACTGAAGATCATCGACGTCTTCATCTGCAAGCTGCGCAAGAAGCTCGCAAATGCCGCAGGCGGCGCAAACTACATCGAAACCGTCTGGGGCCGCGGTTATGTCCTGCGCGAGCCTGATGGAGCCACGGAATTTCTCGAAACCGCCTGATCCCCTTCAGGATATGGCAGTTTTTAAAAGACCCGCTGGCGACAGCGGGTTTTTTGTTGCGATTTCATGATTGGATAGTGCCATGGACCATTCTATCCCCACCCTCAGAACGGAACGCCTGATTTTGCGCCCGCAGATCATGGCGGATTTCCCCGCCTATCGCGACTTTATGGCGTCAACCCGCTCCATCGGCGTCGGCGGACCATATGACCTGCCGTCAACCTGGGGCGTTTTTTGTCACGATCTCGCCAACTGGCATTTTTTCGGCCACGGGGCGCTGATGATCGAACTTGGCGAAACCGGGCAATGTATCGGCCAGGTCGGCATCAATCACGGCCCGCTATTTCCCGAAAAGGAACTGGGCTGGCTGCTTTATGGCGGCCAGGAAGGCCACGGTTATGCTGCGGAAGCGGCCTCTGCACTGCGCGACTGGGCATTCGAGACCCTGAAATTGCAGACGCTGGTCAGCTATGTCTCGCCGCGCAACAGCAAATCAGCAGCAGTTGCACAGCGCCTCGGCGGTGTTATCGACCCATCGGCACCACGGTCTGATCCTGAAGACCTTGCCTATCGGTATCATCCGCAAAAAGTGACCTGACGGATCGGGACGTCGCGCAACGGTTCACCGAGACGTCCCGAACACCTGTCTTAATGCATTTCCACGTTCAGGAAGCCGACAATCGCCTCCGCGATCTGCCGGTGGATGGCCAGGCGGTCCCTGCCCCCGCCGTCACGGCAGACGAAACCTTCCCCCGGTGAAAGCTCCTCGACGATTTTTTCGCCGTTTGGCTTGCATGTCTGCATGAAGCTGAAATGGCTGGCATCCGGTATTTCGCGATAAACCGTGGTCGCCTTTGGCAGATTGCGGGCGATATATTCCGAATCAGCCTTGATGGCGGCAATCTCGGGCGTTTCCACACCGGCGGCCAGAACCAGAACCGGTACATCGACACGTTTCAGCGTTTCCGGCAGGAAACCGGCAGCCGGGCCAGCGTCGAGCGCAATCACCGCGCGGATGCGAGCATCGCGCAAATCCATCGAAAGGCGTGGATCGGCCTTGCCGCCGTTAGCGATTCCGACCTTGGCCAGCAACCGTGGCGCCTTGCATTGCGGCAGAACCTTCTCCGCATTGCAGTCTTTTAGCGCGAGATCGGCGCTGTAGCGGGCGCCAGTCAGCTCCATGGCGGTCCAGCCTCCGAGAGAATGGCCGATGACCGCGATGCGTGCCCTGTCGATTTTTCCAGCGAGTTGATCGTTATCGAGCAACGCCGTCAACGTTCGGCTGATGTCGCGCGGGCGTTCCCATAACGGCACGATCTCCATCGCATTCTCTTCAGTGAATGATTCGCCCGCGTGATCCGGCGCGGCCACGATATAACCCTGCTGAACAAGCTCACCGGCGATCCAGTTCAGATTGCGCCAGCTTCCGCCAAATCCGTGTGACAGCAACACCAAAGGACGGGAACCGGCCAGAAACGACGCATCAGGTTGAACCTCGAGACCATAAAAGGCAGCGTTTTCGCCCACTGTCTCAGTTTTTCCCGATGGTGCGGACGGATACCACAATGACAGGTTCAGCATTCGCGTGCCCGAATCATCGGGCAATTCCAGCTGTCTGAAACCAATGGCGTTCTCCGCCATCACTGGCGCAGCGGTGGAGAGGATGGCGATGGCAACCACAAGAAAATAGCGCATGTGAAGCTCCAAAAATTGATCTTGGATCAACCCTTGGTTCAAACCGCCACCGTCCGAGACCTCGAACAGGTTTCAGGACGCCCTGAAACGCGATTGAGACGACACGGTGGGAATGCGCAGTACTAAACCCCCACCACCCGCTCGAAAAGCCGGATGGGATTGCCCCGGAATGTCGAATCGCGAAACAGGCGGAAGCCGAAACGGGCGGCGATGACGAGCGAGGGGGTGTTGAGTGGATCAATCATGCAGACGGTCCGCTGCGAAATTCCGCTGCGATCAAACCACCCTGTTGCCGCCGCCACCGCCTCGGTCGCGACGCCCTTGCCGTTCAGATCAGCATCGATTTTCCACATCGCTTCTGGCACGCCATCGAAATCGGTGCCGTTTCCACGGCGCATATGGGCAAAGCCCACCTCGCCGACGATACGCCCGGAGCTTGCCTCCTCCACGACAAAGGGACCGAAGCCGAAGACCGACCAATGGCCGATGAAGCGCAAAAGACGGGCAAAGGCGATTTCGGGGTCCAGCGGCGTAATCGATGTGACCCCTTCGATGGGCCGGACATCCGCGCTCCAGAACGCACAATAAAGCGCTTCATCCGTGATGGCGTGCGGCCGCAGGACGAGGCGCGCGGTTGTCAGACGTGTCATGAACCTCTTCCCCAAAAGCAAAAAAGGCCGGCGCGTCGGAAAACGCTACCCGGCCCTTTCACAAAACTACCTCTGCAACTGAACGATCACGCGGCAACCGTCTTTGCGGTAAACACGATGCGATCCTCATGCACCTTGTATTCCACGGCCATATCGGCCTCCTCCGCCAGAAGCAGCGTGTAATAGGGCTGCACGGAATGGGCGTCGACCGCCTCTTCCAGCCTGCCTTCGTAGATCTCGGCGAATTTGGCCGGAATGCGCATCATCTTGCCCTTGACGGTGATTTCGAATTTGGCGTCACCCTCCGGATCTTCCAGCACCACATCCACATTACCCCCGCGCGGGATCGCGCTGTAGGACACGAGAAAGAGGTTGAGCAAAAGTTTGACACGATTTTTCGCGACGATGGCGCGCGGGCCGTTCCAGGTCACTTCGGCCTTCTTTTCGGCGGCAGCGAAATCCTTGGCGGCTTTTTCAGCCTCGCCGGTATCGATCGAAGCGCCAGCGGAGCCGGACGCGCCGAAAGCAAGGCGGGCGAACTTCAGCCGCACGGATGCGTTAAGAGCGGATGTGCGGATGAGATCCAGCGCATCGTCATCGGTGCCGCCCTCGTCCAGCAACTCGAGGCCGTTATTGATGGCGCCGACAGGAGAGATCACGTCATGGCACACACGACTGCACAGAAGAGCTGCCAGATCGGGACCGGACAGCGTGATATTGAGTTTGCTCGTCATAAAATTCTCTCCTGCGCAAGGGAGGCGCGGACGGTGTGGAAATTGTTAAGCCATAATGACACCATATTTGGTAAACCGATTGTTAATAGGATGGTTTCAAAATGCCAAATGCCTTAACAGGCCACCCTGGAGCGCCCTGCGTCCGTTCGGACGTATAAAGGATGCTCTGGAACTTTGAATCTTCGCATGGGCCCTGCCGAAAATCGATTCGGATTTTCGGGCTGATGCACCAACGAACAGACGGACGGACATGACGATGCGCCTTACGAAAACCCGCACCATTGCACGCCTCGGACTGGGAAAGATTTTTGCGCTCCTTGCCAGCCTTTTGATGTGGGCCGCACCGGCCTCGGCCCAGAACAGCGATCAATATTCTTTTCAGGAAGTCGTGGATGCAGGCCACGGATTCTTCGGTGAAACCACCGGCGGCCTCGCCAAGGTGGTAGAACGCGCCTTCCAGCAATACGGTCTTCCGAACGGTTATATTCTGGGGCAGGAAGGCTCCGGCGCTTTCGTCGCGGGCCTCACCTATGGCGAAGGCACGCTTTATACCAAGAATGCCGGCCAGCATCCCGTCTTCTGGCAAGGCCCGTCGCTCGGCCTCGATTACGGCGGCCAAGGCACCCGCGCCATGATGCTGGTCTACAATCTGCCTTCGGTCGATTCGCTTTATCGCCGTTACGGCGGCGTCAGCGGCTCGGCCTTCATCGTCGCCGGCGTCGGCATGACCTATCTGAAAAGCAGCGATGTCACGCTGGCACCCATTCGCACCGGCATCGGCGCGCGCCTCGGCATCAATGTCGGCTACCTGAAGCTTACCCAGGAACCGACCTGGAACCCCTTCTGACGCTGAGATGGGGAGGCACTCTTGCGGCTCCCCGCGCAATTGCCTTGGCGACACCCCTCCCAACGGTTGCAATAATAGCGTAACGTGCTCTCGCGCTCCTCTTTCCGAATGCGCGCGTATCTGAGTTTCGGAGACTGTCTCGCGTGATTGAATATGCCATTCTTTTCGGATTGGGTTTTCTCACCGCTACCCTGCTGGCCTTGCTGATCGCGCCCGCGATCCATCGCCGCATCGTTGCCTATACGGAAAACCGGCTGCGCGCGACAATGCCCATCAGCCCCCAGGAAGTTCGCGCCCAGAAGGACATGGCACGCGCGCTCTATGCCGCCGAAAACGCCAAGGTTCGTCAGGAACTGGACACCGAACGGGAAAAGAACACCTCGCTCCGCCTCGCCAACGAGGCAGCATCCAGCGATGCCTATCGCCTCGGCGAGCAGAACCGCGGCCTTTTGCTGAAAATCGAGGAATTGACGCTGGAAATCGGCGAATTGCGAGGCGCCCTCGACGCCAGCGAGGAACGCGCGAGCGCAATACAGGCAAACCTTCTGGAGCAGGAACAGGCCGCAAATGCGCGTGCCGGCCAGATGTCTGAGATCACCGCTCGCCTCACCAATCTGACCCGCGAGCTGGATGATTCGAAAATCCTCGCCGCCACCCGCGATCTGGAGGCCGAGCAGGCAAAACAGACCGCCTCGCGTTTCCGCAAGGAGGGCGAAACGGCGACCCGCGAATTGCAGGATGTCGCTGCCCGCAACAAGGAGGCCATGACGGCGGTTGCGCGCGAAAGCCGCAAGGTCACCCGGCTGGAAGAACAGATCGCCAGTGTCATGGCAAAAAATGCCGATCTCGACACCATGCTGACCCTGCGCAATCAGGAGGTTGCCCGCCTGAAGGAACAGCTTGCCGCAACCGGCGGCCGCGCCGACGACATGATCATCCGTCTGCCCAACCCCGCCGTACTGAACGGGGAAACCGCAAGCCAGCCGCAAAAGGCGCCCGTCCTGCCCGAAATCGCGCCCGTGGTTGCGGCAGACACTGCACCGGCCTCAACCGCCCTCGAACCGGCAGTGCCGCCGCCGGAAGGTCTGGAGCAGGAGATCGAGGATATCCGCAATCAGGGAACGGCACTCACCGAACGCCTGCTGAATGTGCGCGGCACCGGCAACGACGAACCGATCCGTCGCGAAATCGCCCGCATCGCCGCCAAGATGATCGCGCTCACCGCAGCGCAGGAGGGCGAGAAATCGCCGATCCCGGGGCTGCTTGCGAAGGCCAGCGCCTCGACCGGCCGTGAGAGCCTTGCGAAGCGGGCGAGTGTGTTGATGGAGAAGCGGAAGGGTTGATATTCCCTTCGGTGGGTGTGGTTTACCCCCCTCTGTCCTGCCGGACATCTCCCCCCCAAGGAGGGAGATCGGCAAGAAGCTTTACGTCACTTCATTCGCAAACATCGAGATGGCCGAGACCTAGCCTCAGGTCGATCTCCCCCCTTGTGGGGGAGATGTCCGGCAGGACAGAGGGGGGTGAGCGGCATTCGTCACGAGTAACATCGCGAAGACCTAAACCCGCCCTATCGCCCCCGCCATCTGATAAAGCGCCAGCCCCGAAGCCGTCCCCGCATTCAAACTGTCCAATTGCGGCGACTGCGCAATCCGGGCGGTATGGAACCGAGACAGTACCGATTGCGGCAACCCCTCACCTTCCGTGCCGATGACCAGCGCCATGCGCTCCGAACGTGGAATATCGCGAATCTCGGTCTCGCCATTCGGCGAAAGGCTCCAGATCGCAAAACCGGCCTGCGAAAGCCGCTCCAGCATCTGCACCGCACCACCGCCGCGATGATAGGGAACCGAGAGAACGGAACCGACGGACACCCGGAGCGCCTTGCGATAGAGCGGATCGCATGAAGTCCCGTCCAGAAACACCGCATCGGCATAAAAGGCCGCGGCGTTGCGGAACATCGCACCCAGATTGTCGTGGTTGGAAATGCCGCAGCCCACCAGCACCAGCGACGAGGCGGGAAGCGCGTCCGTCAACCCGTCCAGCGTAATGTCACGCACCCGGCGGCCGAGCGCCAGAATGCCGCGATGCAGGTGAAAACCGACAATGCAATCCAGCACCGGCGCTTCCGCCACATAGACCGGCACATCGGGTGGAAAATCGGCAAGGATATCCGCGACGCCGGAAAGCCGGTTCTTGAGGATGAGAATGCTTTCCGCCGCAAAGGCACCACCCGCCTTGTGGGCGGCGGCCAGCATGCGCAACACAACCGTGCCTTCCGCGATGAAACGGCCCTGGCGACCGGTGAGATCACGCTCGCGAATATCGCGAAAGGCGGCAATGCGCGGATCGGCCGGGTCTTCGACCGGGATCAGAGCCCGACCGTCCAGAAGCGCATGCGCGCCCGCCGGATCAATATCCTCACTGGGCATCGACCGTCACATCGGCGAGAAACCGGCCGGCCGCGACGTTGAAGACCAGCGCCTTGCGGGTGCCGTTGGCAAGCTTGCCGTAAAACAGCACGTCACCGCCGGAATAGCTGACATTGTCGATTGTAAAGCCCTGCGGCAGGCTGGCGGTCACGGCAAGCGGTCCGTTGCCGGTGGGAACCGCCAGATTTTGCGGTACGCTCTGCGTTACAACGGTTTTCGATGGTCCTACCGCCTTGTAGACAACCGCGCCGAACACAGCCATAAGGCTGATGAACATCACGGAGCCCGACACGATCTGCAAACGGATCATCTTGCGGCGAACTTTATCCATGGCCGGATCAAGCGGCTTGTCTTCCTGTTCGTCTTGCTCGATGTGCGTCATCGGGTTCCCTAGAATGCTGATTGATCGGAAAAATAAGAATGAACGACCCCTTTAAACAAGGCGGAGACGCAAGGAAAGTCCTGATTGCCGGCGAAGACGCCGAAGGCCGCATCGATGTGTGGCTGGCGGGCGAAGTTGGCGGCGATCTGTCGCGCAGCCGCCTGAAAGCCCTGATCGAGCAGGGTGCCGTTTTATTGAACGGCACGCCGGTGACCGAGCCGAAAAAGAAGGTGCACCCGCACGACCGCGTCGAGATCGTCATGCCGGAGCCGGAAGACCCCGAACCCAAGGGCGAGGATATCCCGCTCGATGTGGAATATGAGGACGACGACCTGATCGTGCTCGTCAAACCCGCCGGTCTCGTCGTGCATCCCGGCGCCGGCAACTGGACCGGAACGCTGGTCAACGCCCTCATATATCATTGCGGCGACAGCCTCTCCGGCATTGGCGGCGTGAAGCGCCCCGGCATCGTGCATCGGCTGGACAAGGAAACCTCCGGCGTCATGGTCGTGGCGAAAAACGACAATGCACACCGCCATCTCGCCGCGCAATTTGCCGATCACGGCCGCACCGGCCCGCTGGAACGCGCCTACAAGGCCGTCGTCTGGGGCCGACCGCGCACGCTGCGCGGCACCATTGACGCCGCACTCGGCCGCGGCGCCGACCGCACCAAACGCGCCGTCAAGCGCGAGGACACGGACGATGCCCGCGAGGCGATAACCCATTACGAGGTTATGGAACGTTTCCATGAAAAGGCGGATGCGTCCTGCCTCGCCTCGATGGTGGAGTGCCGCCTGGAAACCGGCCGCACCCATCAGATCCGCGTGCACATGGCCCATATCGGCCATCCGCTGATCGGCGACCCCGAATATGGCGCGGCCTTCCGCACCAAGGCGAACCTGCTTGAGGAACCGGCAAGAAGCACCGTCAACCGCTTTCCGCGACAGGCGCTGCATGCCTATCTCCTGGCCTTCGAACACCCCCGCACCGGCGAGGTGATGGAATTCGAAACAGACATGCCTGATGATATGGAAGAACTGCTCATCGCCCTGCGGAGCTGAAAATGCCGCACGGCGAGGTCAAAAAAACCACGCCGTGCATCTTGCCGGAAGCCACGGAAAATAAAAAGAGATTAGCGGATAGCGATATTCCCCACATGGTCTTTCTTGTAGACCGCCCCAATTCCGCTTCAATCGTCGCACCTCTTCAAACCCCGGAAAGCTTGAAATCGTCACCGCGAATGCCGTGGCCGGACCTCTGGCTTGCCGAAAGACAGACGTTGCAAGTAACGCCGTTTTATCCGCAGAGCTGAACGGAACCGGCATGACGACGGGATCTATCGCGCATGAACACCGATGAACGCCAGTTTATCTTTCAGGGATTACGAAGCGTCGAAGGCTATATCGACCCACCCGACGCGCTTGTCTTCAAGGCGCTGCTGCAGGCGCAGACAAGGGACGGCCTGAAGGGCGGCATGGCGGAGATCGGCGTCTATTATGGCCGCTCCTATTTTCTGCTGCGCAAATTCGCACAGCCGCAGGAAAAGGTTCTGGGCGTCGACCTGTTCGAACTCGACCCACCCTCGGACGGAAGCCTCGACCAATATGACCGCCTGATGGAAAACGGCAGGCGGTTGGGTTTTGCGATGGATGAGGACTTGATCATCAAGGGCGACAGCACCCGGCTCGCACCCACAGATATTACGTCGCGGACTGGTCCCGTCAGGTTCTTCAGCATTGACGGCGGGCACCACCTGCACCATGTGCTGGCGGACGCGAAACTGGCGCTGGAGGTGATCGCCCCGCACGGCGTCATCGTCTTCGACGATACCTTCAATCCCGCATGGCCGGAAGTGACCGTTGGCGTCGCCGATTTTCTGCGCACCCACGGCCACAGCCTCGCCTGCTTCGCCATGACGAAATACAAGACCTATGTCTGCCGCCGTGAATTTCACGCTGTCTACGCGGACGCGATTGCCTCTGGCCCCGACTTGCAGACACTCGATCATGTCGAAACGGAGTTTCTCGGCTCCCGGGTCGTTCGCCTGCACAACCCCACCCGCCGGCGGGTCATGTATGAGTTGATGGTGCGCTCCGGTCTCGGTGGTTTTTCGGAACGAATTTACCGTTCGAAAGTTAAACAGGTCAAAGAAGGTGTCGCCGGGACATAACGCATGTGTGAACGCTGTGTTCGCTTGAAACGCGGCGGGTGCATACATATTTGTTACGTGGGTTCGTGCGGGGTCGGTAACGACCCGCCACTAGCGGTGTGCCTTGGGCGAGTAATCGCCAATCGATGAGGGTGCCGTTCCAGACCATAGATAAGGGGGTGCTTTATGGCCCGCAATAGTTTGCCTACAATTACGGCCGGCGAAGCCGGTCTCAATAGATATCTCGACGAAATCCGTAAATTCCCGATGCTGGAGCCGCAGGAAGAGTACATGCTTGGCAAGCGTTACGCCGAGCATGGCGACCGCGACGCCGCTCACAAGCTCGTCACCAGCCACCTGCGCCTTGTTGCCAAGA
Organism: Rhizobium sp. TBD182; assembly: GCF_001950375.1. Taxonomy (NCBI): domain Bacteria; kingdom Pseudomonadati; phylum Pseudomonadota; class Alphaproteobacteria; order Hyphomicrobiales; family Rhizobiaceae; genus Rhizobium; species Rhizobium sp. TBD182. The sequence goes on from NZ_BDLN01000009.1 coordinate 78,993, forward strand.
TTGCCATGGGTTACCGCGGTTACGGCCTGCCGATTGGCGAAGTCGTGTCCGAAGGCAATGTCGGCCTGATGCAGGCGGTGAAGAAGTTTGATCCGGAACGCGGTTTCCGTCTGGCCACCTACGCCATGTGGTGGATCAAGGCTTCGATCCAGGAATATATCCTGCGTTCGTGGTCGCTGGTGAAGATGGGTACGACTGCCAACCAGAAACGCCTGTTCTTCAACCTGCGCCGGCTGAAAGGCCGTATCCAGGCGATCGACGATGGCGATCTGAAGCCGGAACACGTCAAGGAAATCGCCACCAAGCTGCAGGTTTCCGAGGAAGAAGTGATCTCGATGAACCGCCGCCTGCATGGCGACGCATCGCTGAATGCGCCCATCAAGGCATCCGAAGGCGAATCCGGCCAATGGCAGGACTGGCTGGTGGACGACCATGAAAGCCAGGAAGCCGTGCTGATCGAGCAGGACGAGCTGGAAACCCGCCGCCGCATGCTGGCCAAGGCCATGGGCGTGCTGAACGATCGTGAACGCCGCATCTTCGAGGCCCGCCGCCTTGCCGAAGACCCGGTAACGCTGGAAGAACTCTCATCCGAGTTCGATATCAGCCGCGAACGCGTGCGCCAGATCGAGGTTCGCGCCTTCGAGAAGGTTCAGGAAGCGGTCCAGAAGGAAGCCCTCGAAGCCGCCCGCGCGCTGCGCGTGGTGGATGCGTAAGGCTCGGTCTTTTTAAGAGGGTGGGGCTGAACTTATCGGCTACGTCATCTTCGGGCCTGTCCCGAGGATGAGGTCGGAGTAATTGGCTCAACTGCCATCCCCTCTCACTCCCCTTGATGTCCGGCGTGACGAAAGAGTGAGATTCTTTGCCAGGAAATTTCTTAGCCCGCAGATCGCGAGATCTGCGGGCTTTTTATTTGCAAGACATAAGGAAGAAATGAGGGGACCGGCTTTAGCCGATCCCCCACACAAATCACTGACCGGTCGCGGGCTTTGCAGCCGCCCATTCGCGTAGCGCCGTGTCGAAGGCGGCGATGCCGTCATTGCCCTTTTGCAAGGTCAGAAGCGCACGGCGGCCGTTGCGGTAGGAAACCGGGATGTCGATCCAGTTGCGGCTCTTCAACAGCTCCAGATTGGTCTTCATCGCATCCGGGAAGTCGTTAAGCGCGATCATGTGGAAATCGTCGGTGATCTTGGCCGGAACCGCGATCAGGGCGTTACCACGATCCTGCTCCGTGCTCTTCATCGCGATACGCTGGACGCTGTCGATCGCGCCGCCTTCGAAGCCGGGCGAAACCGAGAAGACGATCTCGATCAGATGGCTTGCCGGAAGCGAAGGATCGGTGTTGCGCTTGAAGGTGATGAGCGCGCTGAGGCCACGTCCTGGAACCGTGATCTGGCCCTGCACCGTTGCGGACGGACGACCCTCATTGTCGTTCTCCTGCTGCAAGGACCAGGAAACGCTGCCCTGAATGGCGGTGGGAACCGTCTGGCCCAGCACTTCCTCGTAGAGGAACATGCGGTCGCCCGTGGCGGCAGCGGCCGCAGCAGGCGGCTGTGCCGGCGGCGTACCAGCCGGAGTACCCGCAGCCGTATTGGCCGGAGCCTCGCCCGCAGGTGGCGGCGCGACATTCTGCTCATAGACCGACTGCCCTTCCGCCGTGACGGGCTGGCCATTGGCGCCCTGCGCCGGCCCGTCATCGCGCTCGGTCCCGTCGGCCAGAAGCCGCTGGGTGAACTTGGTGCCGGTGACGGACCCGTCATCGGCATGCGGCTGCGCCTGATGGTTGGTGGGGCTTGTCGTCGGCTGCTGCCCGCTGGCGGGCGGCTGCTGGGCAGCTGGCGGTGTGGATGTCGGCGTCTGCGCCGTATTGGCTGGAGGCGTCTGGGTGCCGCCATCCTTCTGTGCCGATTGCACCAGGCCACCGACCATGTCGTTCAGCGCATCACGGTTCAACCAGAGCGCATAACCACCACCGGCAAGAAGCCCGGCGCCCACAAGCGCAAGTACCAGCGAGGCATAATTCCGGCGCGGCTTCTTCTTGACCATGTAAGCGGGCGTCGCGGCACCAGCACCGAGAGCGGGCATTTCGTTCGTCGTTGCCCGGCTGGAAGATGACGCACCGTCATAACCGATCAGCTCGTCCAGATCGTCCCAGGGCGTGCGCTCCTTGTTGTCCTTGGAGGCACGGTCATCGAAGGGATCGTTATCGGCGCGCGGCAACGCAGGCGTGGCCTTCGGCGGGATCGCGAGATCCGTGTCCTCGAAATAGGACGAGAAGTCCTCGACGACGGCAGCCTTCTTCGGGGCCGCGTCTTCGGTCTGCCGGGGTTCGGAAAAATCGTCGTGCCCGCCAAAAATCGGATCGTGATCGGCAGCAGCGCGGTAACCGGCAGGCTCGTTCCCGTCGCGCCGCTCCGGCTCGAAGCTGACATCCGGGGCCTGATAGTGCTGCGCGGAATAACCGGCGACGGCGGAATGGTCGTCCCTCTCGTGGCGCACTTCGGCCTCGGCAGCCGGGCGAACATCCTCGTCCTGCGCTTCTTCGAGCTTGCGCCAGTCATCCTCGTCAACCGGCTGCGCCCAATGGGGCGGCACGGAATCATCGGCATGGGGGGCCGCCGCTTCAGGCGCGATATCGTCAACGCGCTCGTCCTCCGGCTGATAGGCCGGCTCTTCATGCGCGCGGGTGAAATAGGTACCGGCTTCCTCGTGAGGACCGGCTTCATGAACCGGCGCGACACGGGCCGGTTCGGGTGCGTCGTAAAGCTCCTCCGGCTCACGCGCGCCGTAATGCTGCTCGTCATGCGGGATTAAAGCGGCGACGGGTTCCTCGGGGAGAGGCTCCTCTTCGCGGGCCGGTTCTTCATAAACCGGCTCTGGCTGGACAGGATAAACCGGCTCCGAATGTGCGGGCACAACCGGAGCAGGCTCTTCCTCCACCGGCTCGTACCGCTCGGCGGCATGAACGGCAGGCTCTTCGGCAACGTCCTGCGGATGATAGACAGCATCCGCCTCTTCCGCCACGGGGGAGAAAGCATCATCCTCCTCCAGTGCCGGCAAGGCCTCGGCATATTCGCTGTCCACCTCGGCTATGGCGGCGTCCAGCTTGGCGATCTGCCGGCGCAACAATTCTTCCGGCGGACGTGGCTTCATATTCTCGAGCTGGCGCACAACCGCACTGCGCGCCTTGTCGTAAACCTTCGCCCGGTTTTCGGGAGTATTGTTCGCCAAGCCATCCACGGCCTTGCGAATGACTGCTACAAAATCCGCCATAAGCACTTTCTCGTCGTGACCGGCGACGTACCGGCCCGATATGGTTTATGAATCTAGATCGCCGAGGACATTAGTCCTCAAACGGATCAGTCACAAGTATGGTGTCGTCACGCTCCGGACTTGTCGACAGAAGCGCGACAGGCGCCCCGATCAGTTCTTCCACCTGACGGACATATTTAATTGCCTGAGCAGGCAAATCCGCCCATTTTCGGGCGCCGACGGTAGATTCTTTCCAGCCTTCCAGCGTGACATAGATCGGCTCGACACGAGCCTGCGCACCCTGGCTTGCGGGAAGATGATCGATTTCCTGCCCGTCGAGCTTGTAACCGACGCAGATTTTCAGCTCGTCCAGACCGTCGAGAACGTCAAGCTTGGTGAGCGCGATGCCGGTGATGCCGTTGGTGGCGACCGACTGGCGCACCAGCGCTGCGTCAAACCAGCCACAACGACGCTTGCGGCCGGTGACAGTGCCGAACTCATGGCCCTTTTCGCCCAGGAACTGGCCGATTTCGTCATGCAGCTCGGTCGGGAAAGGACCTTCGCCAACGCGGGTCGTATAGGCTTTGGTGATGCCGAGAATATACCCCAGCGAACCCGGACCCATGCCCGAACCGGCAGCGGCCTGACCGGCAACCGTGTTGGAAGAGGTGACATAGGGGTATGTGCCGTGGTCGATATCGAGCAGCGAGCCCTGCGCGCCTTCGAACAGGATGCGCGCACCGGCGCGGCGCTTCTTGTCGAGCAGCAGCCATACGGTTTCGCTGAACGGCAGGATGCGTTCTGCAACCGAGCTCAACTCTTCCATGATGGTTTCATGCGAAACTTCAGCAGCGCCGAAGCCGCGACGCAGCGCATTGTGATGCGTCAGGATGCGATCGACCTTGGCGGACAGCGCCTCCATGTCGGCCAGATCCATGACGCGGATGGCGCGGCGGCCGACCTTGTCTTCGTAGGCCGGGCCGATGCCGCGGCGCGTGGTGCCGATCTTGGTGCCGCTGTTGGAGGCGGCGTCTTCGCGCATGCCATCAAGTTCGCGGTGCAGGGAAAGAATGAGCGTGGCATTGTCTGCAATGCGCAGGTTTTCCGGCGTAACCTTTACGCCCTGCACTTCCAGACGGCCGATTTCAGCGATCAGCGCATGCGGATCGACCACGACGCCGTTGCCGATGACGGCGAGCTTGCCCGGACGCACGACGCCGGAAGGAAGAAGCGAAAGCTTGTAGCTGATGCCATCGATGACAAGAGTATGGCCGGCATTGTGGCCGCCCTGATACCGCACGACGACATCTGCCCGCTCGGACAGCCAGTCGACAATCTTGCCTTTGCCTTCGTCGCCCCACTGCGAGCCGACCACCACAACATTCGTCATTTCTTGCTTTCCTGCTCATGGCGCTTGCGCGCCCGATAACCCGATGGGAAACCCAAACCCGCGAATGTATACTGCGTTGTTTTACGGAAAGCGACCCTGTTTCTTATGGTGAATTTTGCTTTTTCCGTGACAAAACGTCGAATTCCGCATTATCTCGCCCCGTGGGGGGACAAGCGCGGACACAAGGCCGCTATTCACCCCTTAGCCTTTTCCCGCCCCTTGAAGAAGCGAAACATCAGCGTGCCTTCGAAAGCCTATCTCGCCCTCATCATCGCCACGCTCTGCTGGGGTGGCAATACCGTTGCCGGAAAGCTCGCCGTCGGCCACATCAGCCCCATGGCGTTTACCTTCCTGCGCTGGGTTTTGGCCGTCGCCATCATCTTCGCCATTTCCGTGCCGCAGCTCATCAAGGACTGGCCGGTGGTGAAAAAACGCCTGCCTTACTTCTTCGTGCTCGGCAGTATCGGTTACACCGCCTTCAACGTCTTTCTTTATACCGCGCTTCAGCACACCTCCGCCATCAATGCCGCCGTCATCCAGGCCGGCATTCCCATGGTCATATTCGTGCTGAACTTCATCCTGTTCCGCACCCGTGTGCTGTTCGGCCAGATCGCCGGTTTCTGTCTCACCATTGCCGGCGTGGCGCTTCTCGCCTCGCATGGTGATCCGGTCTCGCTGCTGCAACTGGAGATGAATGCCGGCGACGCCATCATGCTGCTGGCGGTGCTGGTCTATGCCATCTACACCGTCATCCTGCGCTGGAAACCAATTGTGGACTGGCGCACGCTGATGGCGATCCCAGCCTTTTTCGCCCTCCTCACCTCAGTCCCGCTGGTCTTTTGGGAAATCTCACGCGACAACGTCGTCTGGCCCGATCAGAGGGGTTGGGTGCTGGTGGTCTATGCCGCCATCTTCGCGTCGCTCATCGCCCAGATCCTGTACATCAAGGGCGTGGAGCAGATCGGCGCCAATCGCGCCGGTCTTTTCATCAACCTCGTCCCCGTCTTCGGCACGCTTCTCTCCGTCATCGTCCTCAGCGAAACCCTGCATCCCTACCAGATCGCGGCGCTGGTGATGGCGCTGGCCGGCATTGCCGTGGCGGAACGAAAAAAATCGCCGGCTTCCTGATCCCGTAAGGGTCTGGAAAACCGGCGCAGTCTGGCAGGCATGAAAAGTTCGGGTTAGAGCGCGGTTTCGCGCTCAACCGGAGAGAAAGCGGCGTTGCCGAGCACGATATCGCCCTTGTCGGTGGTGACAACAAGCACCTTTTCGAGCGATCCGTCATCATCAAGCAAAAAGGCAAGGCGCAGTGCTGCGGAAGACCAGCCGGCACCGGCCAGTGCCGTGCGCTTGATCGCGGCACAATCGCCACAATCATTGGCGCTTACCGAAGGCGTTGCCGGAACATCGGCTGAAAAGCCGGAGAAATAATCATCGAGTGCGCCCATGGTGGCGTTCACATCGCGGTTGACGCGCAGCAGTTCATCGCGGCGTTCGCCGGTCAGCGGCGCGGCAATCGTCGAAACGCATTGGCCGGCGGACAGAACGCAGCCATCAAAACCGCCGGGCGCCGAAATACCGATCTGTGTTACGGCGCTCTTTTCGGCTGCGGCAAAGCTGCGGGCAAAACCGGCGGCACCAGCCGCATCGGCATGAGTGGACATGGAAGCAATAGCAATTCCGCAGATGGCGGCAGCGATAATCTTCTTCAGCATTTTCATACCCCGTTTGACGATCCGCCGGCTTGTGCCGGTCTCGATTTCTGTTTTCCGCAGCGGCCCCGTCCTTGCAGGTTGTCCGCTCCTTGTCTGTGATCCCACAATGGCACAACACTGTTTTCAGCCGCTTTAAGCCGATTGCTACAATTTTATCGGTTTTCATTTTTGTACAGGGGGCAGGCTCTCCGGAAACATAGCCCGCGCCCGTCGCCCCGAAACCGAGGCAACGCTTAGAAGCGATAAAGGGGCCGCATCGCTGCGGGAGTATCAAATGGTGTAGTAGGGTTTTGCAGACGATGCGGCCCCGGCTTCAACATGTGACCCGCCCGCCAAACCGGTTCCTGTTTGGAGGATGAGCACATGCCGGCCGCCTCAACCGTGACATCGGGAAACTCCCCGGTTTTGGCCGCCTGCCCCGCCCACCTTGCGCCGCGCGCACGCTGGATGACCGGTATGGGATAAGCATAAGCGGCTTTGTGAGACCGGGGATGTGCGGGGATGCCGGCAATGCCATTTCCGGAAAAAAACGCCACTCACCCCATGGTTTTGCCGCATCCCGGACACAGGAATTTTCAGCGGGTTAACAGGCGCTTGATCGGCGGCATTTGAATTAACCTTGTCTTAAAACCCGACGTTAATGGTTAGCAATTTAAGAATAGCGGAACGAAAGGGTTCCGCGATGCGTGGCGTGTTTGCCGTTGTTTTACTGATGACTGTTCTGGCCGGTTGCGCAACCGCACCGTCGCAGGTCACCAATGCCTGTGCGATTTTCGAGCAGCGGAACGGCCTCTTCAACAATTGGCGACGTGACGCGAGGGCAGCCGAAAGGGAGTTCGGCGTGCCGGTGCCGGTGATGATGGCAACGATCTACACCGAATCTGCCTTCCGCCCCTATGCCCGCCCGCCGCGCACCAAACTCTTCGGCTTCATTCCCTGGACGCGCCAGTCCACCGCTTACGGTTATGCCCAGGCGCTGGACGGTACATGGGAAGTCTACAAGCGCGAAACCGGCCGCTGGTCGGCAAGCCGCACGGATTTCACCGACGCGATCCATTTCGTCGGCTGGTATCACGCCAAGAGCCGCCGCGAAAACGGCATTGCGCTGAACGATCCCTATAACCTCTACCTCGCTTATTATTCCGGCCATGCCGGTTACGCCAAGGGAAGCTGGCGCAACAATTCCGCCGTTCAGAAAGCCGCCCGCCGCTCCGCAAACATGGCCCTGCGTTACGAGGCGCAGTTGCAGCAATGCGGATATCGCTGAGGCGAGTGTAGCAGTATCGTTCTGCCTGGATGCGATGCGGAAAGGCGGATCACCTACCCTCACCGTCACCCCGGACTAGATCCGGCATGCCGGTGAGGAAGGAGGCCGGGCAGAAAGCTACTCTCCATAAGGCGCTAGAAACTCCCGCACCGCCTCGATCTCGTTCGAACGGATTTCATGCCCGCCCGGATGCCACACCGTTTTCACCGTGCCGCCCTGCGCTTCAAGGCTCTTTTCCAGCGCCTTCGTCAGCGGCACCGGGCAGATGGGATCGCGTTCTCCGGCCGTGATCAGCACCCGGCGCGAGGATTTGGCCGCAGCCGCCTGCGGCTCGAACGGGATGAGCGGATGCATCAGCACGGCGGCATCAAAAAGCTCCGGCTGTTCGATCAGCACATTTGCGAGAATATTCGCGCCGTTGGAAAAACCGAGACCGATAACCGGACCAGCCTGATAGTGCTCCCGGTTGGCTTTGACGAAATCCGCCAACTTGGCTGTTGCCCGCTCTAGATCGGCCATGTCGTAAACGCCCTCACCCGTGCGCCGGAAAAACCGCGCAGCGCCATGTTCGGCGACATCGCCGAGCGGCGAGACAATCGTGGCATTCGGCAACAGGCCCGAGCCGAAATCGAAGAACTGGTTTTCATCACCGCCGGTGCCGTGCAGCACGACGAAAAGCGGTGCACCCGCAACGCCGGCACGGGATTTGTGGAAATATGTGTCTTTGGTCATTGGATAATCCTTTCTGAAAGGAGAAATTCAGCGATACCGAACTCACTCTGCCGCAAGGCATTGGGCATCACATGTCGAGCGAGAGGTTTCAGCGTGTCGTCTTCTCCCCGGACGGGGAGAAGAAAAGAGTGGCAAACGTCCTGCCAAAGGATGGCCAGGTCCGATAGGGTTAAACCGCCTTCTCGTCACCCAGCGGCTCCAGCTGCTTTTCCAGCTGGGCGCGCAGATGCGCGTGCTGGGTCGGCAGCTTCAGCGCCTCGCCGAGATGCGCCGTATCCTCATCGCGGTCGAAACCGGGCTCGTTGGTGGCCACTTCGAACAGCACGCCGCCGGGCGTGCGGAAATAGATCGCCCAGAAATAATCGCGGTCGATCACCGGGGTCACCTGATAGCCCGTATCCATCAGCGCCTTGCGGACTTCGAGCTGCTTTTCGCGGTTTTCGACCGCAAAGGCGATGTGGTGCACCGAACCCGCGCCGAGGCGCGCGCCGGAGATGTTCGGCATGGTTTCGATGTCGATGACATCAGCACCGTTGCCGCCGGGCATGCCGAGACGCAGCACGCCATCCTGGCGGTCCACTTCCTCATACCCCATGAACTTCAAAAGCTCGGCGGTCGCACCTTCGTCACGAAGGCGCAAGGAGGCGCCCTGAAAACCGTGGATCGCCTGATCCGCACTGACCCCATTGCCGGTCCACTGTGCACGGGCATCATCCTTGACCTCGACCAGCGCAAAACCATCACCATCGGGACCTGCAAAATGCAGGCGCTTGTTGCCGAATGCCTCGTCAGCCTTCAGACCGTCCACGCCCGCCTTGGAAAGACGATCCTGCCAGTAGCCGAGCGAGCCTTCCGGGACGGAAAACAGCGTTGTGCCCACTTCGCCGGTGCCGGGACGACCACGGGCAATGTGCGGGAACGGAAAATAGGTCATGACGGAGCCGGGCGTGCCGACCTCATCGCCATAATAGAGATGGTAGACATCCGGTGCATCGAAATTGACCGTCTTCTTCACCCGGCGCAGGCCGAGCGTATCGGTGAAAAAGTCGTTGTTCTGGCGCGCACTACCGGCCATGGAGGTGACGTGGTGCAGGCCCTTGATCTGGTTCAACATGATAAACCCCTTTTCGCCTTGGCGGCCCGTCAATCGGGCCAGCCGTGTTCATGGCGTGAAGATGGGGTAAGAAGTGCTGCAGGCATAGACCGGCAACAGGAACGGATTGTTCCCGATTGGTGAACGATAAAACCGACTGTTCAACCCAGTCGATAGAGGCATGCCTCAATGATCGTCGGCGAGGCCCATGCTCCAGTAACCGACGGCGCGCAGCGATGCCTTGGGGAAGGCGATCTCATCAGTGAGGAAGGATTTCGCCGCCCTCGCCTCGGACTTCTCGCAGGCGACGAAAACATGCAGGCCGTCATGCTCGCCCGTCCAGGCATGGCCGCGCAACGCCTGTTCGATAAGGCCCGATGTGCCGGCGGGCTTGCCGCGACGATAAAGCCATGTCCATTCGACATTGGCGGCGCAGACGATCTCCTGCCGTTCCGCCTCGTTGTCGATCTCGGCATAGACGCTGAGCGTCTTGCCAACAGGCATTTCCGCCGCCATGCGCAGCATCACCGGCAGCGCGGTCTCGTCGCCGGCAAAGACGTAACGCTCCGCTTCCGGGCAAGTGCCGCTCGGACCGATGATGCCGAGAACGTCGCCCGGCTTTGCCGTCGCGCCAAAATTTGCGCCCGGCATGTCATCGCCCTCATGCATGACGAAATCGATATCCACCTCACCGCGGCCGACATCGCCGGAGCGGATGGTATAGACGCGCCGCGTCAGAAGATCGTCGCCCGCCGGCCAGACGATCGCGCCGGTGGGCGCGAGGTAAGGCCAGACCGCAGCGCGCGCCTGATCGGGAACGAGCAGCAGGCGAACATGCATGCCGCCGGTGACAAGCCTTTCAATACCGCTTTCGACGGACACCACGAGACGGCGCATATGCGGCGTCAGATTATAGGCGCGGGCAACCTTGCCGACGAAGAGATTGGGTAGCTCGCGCTGATAGGCGCCGTGTCCGCTCCAACGGAAATCGAGTCCCGTCTTGCCGGAAAACTCAACGATATGCTCAGCCACCATGGCCTTGACCGACGTCAATATATGTTCCGAAACGCAGCTTACCCGGGCGGCGAACTGGCCACCTTCGGCGCTGAAGCTGCCATGGCCATATTCCGCCTTGAAACGCACCGTCGTCCCTTCCCGCTCCATCTCCATATGCTCCGAAAAATGATCCTCGAAAGCATCGACGATCGATGCGGGATCGGGCAGCGAGACAGAGGTTTCTGCAGACAGGAGAGACACGGGCACAAATCCTTCACTTTGTAGTCGAGTATTCTTAAACCGGACCCGACTGCGCTGTAAAGATGTTTGCTGCACTCCCCGTCATGCCCGTCTTGAGCCGGCATGACGGGGAGGCTGGAAGGTTGCTTAAGCAGTTTCCGGCAATTGCCAGTCGATAGGCTCACGGCTATGGGATACCAGGAAGGCGTTTGCCTTGGAAAAATGGCCATTGCCGAAAAAGCCGTTATGGGCCGAAAGCGGCGAAGGGTGCGGCGAGCGCAGCACGAGGTGTTTTTTCTGGTCCACGAAAGCCGCCTTCTTCTGGGCATAGGAGCCCCAGAGCAGGAACACCACATGCTCGCATTCGTCATTGACGGCGCGGATGACGGCATCGGTGAACTTTTCCCAGCCCTGCCCCTGATGCGAGGCAGCGCGCGATTCTTCCACCGTCAGCACGCTGTTGAGCAAAAGCACGCCCTGTTTCGCCCAGCTTTCCAGAAAACCGTGACTGACGGGGCGGATGCCCAGATCGCTCTGCAATTCCTTGTAGATATTGACGAGCGAGGGCGGAATGCGCACGCCGGGCTGCACCGAAAAGCAAAGCCCATGTGCCTGGCCAACCCCATGATAGGGGTCCTGCCCCAGAATGACGACCTTGACCCTGTCGAGCGGGGTCAGATCCAGCGCCCGGAAATATTCGGCACCCTTGGGAAAGATGTGCTTGCCAGCAGTTTTCTCGGCAAGCAGGAAATCTTTGAGCTTCTGCATGTAGGGGCTGGCGAATTCGGTGGAAAGAACACGTTTCCAGCTGTCTTCGAGTTTGACGCCTGCCTCTGCCATGTTGTGCCTCTTTGTTACTTGAACCGGTTGCCGCGCTGCAGCACTTCGATCTTGTAGCCATCCGGATCGCAAATGAAGAAATATTTCGCGAAAGGCTGACCTTTATGGTCGGCTTCGATGATCTTGCCCGGAGACAGGCCAAGCTCGATGAAACGCTGATGTTCGGCATCCACATCGGCAACGCTGACCGCGAGATGGCCGTAGCCGTCACCCAGCGCATAGGGCACTTCGCGACCCCGGTTGACAGTCAGCTCCAGCTCGAAATCGCCTTCGGCATTGCTGAGATAGATCAGCGTGAAATTTTCGAACTCGGCACGTTCCGCAATCTCAAGCCCGAAAGCCTGCTTGTAAAACTCCACCGAACGCTTTTCTTCCAGCACCCGGACCATCGAGTGGATCAGCTTGGCCATGGTGTTTTCCTTCTGCTTCTTATCTCGTCGTCGTCCGGTTGTGCTCCGGACATTGCGGACCAAGGGGATAAAGACAGAGTGCCGTGCTTTCAACCCTAAAGACGGATTAAGGAGCAGGGGAAACCGCCCGATCACGGCAAATGTGATGGCGAAACAGTTGGCGCATGACCTGGACACGCGGGCTTTCCGGTCAAAATGGCCCTCACATTTCGCCCCGCCGCTCTATCCTGAGTAGAGAACTCATGATACCGGCATATCCATGCGCCTTCTGTACCTCTGTCTTGGCTGGCTTATGGTCGCGACCGGCATCGTCGGCGCGTTTCTTCCCGTTTTGCCCACCACGCCATTTCTGCTGCTGGCGCTCTGGTGCTTTTCCCGCTCATCACCGAAACTCGAGGCATGGCTTCTGACCCACCCCCGATTCGGCCCGTCGCTTCGGCAATGGCGCGAACGCGGCGCAATTGCCCGCAAGGCGAAGATTGCGGCCCTGTCGGCCATGTGTGCGAGTTATGCCGCCTTCTGGTTCCTGAGCGACCCGCCGGCTCTGCGCGCGGCAATCGTTGCCGCCGTCATGCTCGGCTCTGCACTCTTCATCGTCACCCGGCCGGAAAGCTGAAGCGACATCACCTTCAGAGCCTTGTCGCATTTCCTGACGGAAAACCGGGCTCCACTTTTCCTGGAAATGCTCTAGCGATGCCTCGACTGCGGCAGCACATAAGGAATATGCCGCGCCGGCAGACGTCCGACGACGCCGCCAATGCCATAGACCCTTGCAATCGTCTCGTCGCTGATCGTGTCCAGCGATGGACCGCTCGCCGTTACCCGACCGCCATGCATGACGATAAGTTGATCGGCAAATTCTGCCGCAAGGTTGAGATCGTGCAGGATGGCAAGCACGAGACCGCCGCCAATAGCGAAATCCCGCGCCGTTTCCAGCACCGCGATCTGGTGGCCGATATCGAGACTGGCCGTTGGCTCATCGAGAAAGAGAGCCCGCACCTCGCCGTTTTCCACGGGATGCGGCACCTGGGCGAGAGCGCGGGCAAATTGCACGCGCTGCTGCTCGCCGCCAGACAGCATGTTGTAGGAGCGCTGCTCGAACCCGCGAAGCCCGGCCCTGGCGAGCGCCCGGCGGGCCTGCTCTTCCGGCGCGCGCGACCCTTGCGCGACAGCGCCCATGCGCACGATTTCGAGCGCGGTGAAAGGAAAGGCAAGCTGGGTATGCTGCGGCAGCACGGCGCGGATGCGCGCAAGTTGAACCGGCGTAAACAACGGCAGGGCAACATCATTATAGGTCACTGAACCGGCCTCGGCGCGCATCTCGCCGGACAGAACCTTCATCAGCGTCGATTTGCCGGCACCGTTCGGACCGATAATGACATTGACCTTGCCGGGCTTCAGATCGACGCAGACCTCGTCGAGCAGACGGCGGCCGGAGCGGATGAGGGTGAGGTTTTCGGCCCGGATCATGACATGTTCCGCATGGAAAATCCGCCGCGGCCGAGCAGCAGGAACAGGAACACCGGTGCGCCGATCAGCGCGGTGACCACGCCGATGGGCAATTCCGCCGGTGCCGCTACCGTGCGGGCAAAACTGTCGGCGAGAAGCAGAAGTGCGGCCCCGCCAAGTGCAGAGGCCGGCAGCAGGAAGCGGTGCGATGGACCAATGGCAAGCCGCAGCAGATGCGGCACGACGATCCCGACAAAACCGATGGAGCCGGCAGCCGCCACGCTTGCCCCGCAGGCAGCGGCAACGGCCAGAATGACGACTCGCTTCAGCCGCTGCACGGGAATGCCCATGTGAAAGGCCGCCGCATCGCCAAGGATCAGCGCATCCAGGCCCCTTGCGACAAAGGGAATGATGGCGAGCACGACGACGATGAAGGGCAAGGTGGCGAGAACCTTGGCAGGGGTGGCCCCACCAAGCGAACCGAGAGACCAGAAGGTGATGTCGCGGAGCGCCCGGTCATCGGCCACAAAAATCATCAGGCCGGTCAGCGCACCGCTAATCGCCGCAACCGCAATGCCGGCCAGAATAAGCGTCGTCGTGGAGGTGGCGCCATCCCTTGTGGCAATGACGTAAAGCAGCCAGGTGTTCAAAAGCCCGCCGAAAAACGCCATCAGCGGCAGAAAATGCGGGCCGAAAAATACGGCGACGGTTGCGAGCGCACCTTCCCCAAGAGAGATTGCCGCAACCGCAAAAAGTGCTGCACCCGAGGTGACACCGACAATGCCGGGATCGGCCAGCGGATTGCGGAAAAGACCCTGCATCATGGCGCCCGAGACGCCAAGCCCAGCACCGATCAACATGCCGAGCGCCGTGCGCGGCAGTCGCACCGCCTCGAGAATGACTTTATCACGCGCATCGAGTTGATCCGCGCTGCCAGTCAGATAGGCCCAGAGTTCGGAAATGCCCACACCCGTGGGTCCGCTGACGAGCGACACGCCGCAGGCAAACAGCAGGATGCCAACGAGCGCGGCAAGGGTAACAACCCCCTGACGGGATCTGTCACCGGCAACCCTGCCCTCCGTGGAACTCAAGGCAGCAAGGCTCACGGCTTCACCACATCAGGGTAGAGCTTGTGCGCCAGTTCACGACCGGCGGCGGGCGTGCGCGGGCCAAAACCGATGAGGTAAAGCCCGTCCATGCTGATCAGCGCCTTCTCCGCAGCAGCCGGCGTGGACTGGAACGCGGGCAGCGCGAAAATCTCATCCGCCTTGCCGGCATGGTCACCGCGCGCCATGGTCAGCACCACATCGGGCGCGGAGGCGATGACCGCCTCATCCGTCAACGGCTTGTACCCGCTGATTTCCTGCGCGGCATTGATGCCGCCGGCCATTTCGATGATCGCCGCCGCTTCGGTGCCCTTGCCCGCCGCCATGATGCGACCGCCCGCGCTGGAGAGCACGAAGAGCACACGCTTCCTGTTCTTTTCCGGCACGGCTGAGACGTCCTTGGCGAGCACATCAAGCCCGGCTTTGGTTTCCGCGGCCAATGCCTTTGCCTTGTCGGCAAGACCAACTGCCGCACCGACATCTTCGATCTTCCTGGGGATGGCGTCGCCGCTCGGCGGGGTATCGACGGTGACGAAAGGCACCGCACTGGCCTTGAGGATGGCAACGACATCCGCCGGGCCGGACCCGTCTTCAGACAGGATGAGATCGGGCTTCTGCGACAGAATGCCCTCCGACGAGAGCGCCCGCATATAGCCGATATCGGGCTTGGACAGCACGTCCGCCGGATAGCTGCTGGTGCTGTCACGCGCAACTATGCGGTCGCTCGCGCCAAGCGCATAAAGGATTTCCGTTACCGTACCGCCGACTGCAACGATGCGTTTCGCCTCCGGATTGCCCTTGTCCGAAGCTCTAGCTCCGGGCGCGGTAACGGCGATGACGGCGGGCACGAGGGCGGCGAAAACGAACGAGCGAAGGCTTAAATTCAACATGACGCTATCCTGAAACACAAGCTGGCACGGGCGGATACGGGATTGCCCATCTTATTTAACTTGAGTTATTTGCACATGTTTATAGAAGGCGCAATCGATAAGTGGAGTAAAATTGTTCGCTTTATCGTCAGCCTCTTTCCATCCACGCTTCGGCTGGATATCCTGACTGCAACTGTAAACTTAAAGGGAGACTTCCATGTTTATCGCAATGAACCGTTTTCGCGTCGTACCGGGCTATGAGGATACCTTTGAATCCATCTGGCGCGAGCGTAAATCGCACCTGAGCGAGCTGCCGGGCTATATCGAATTTCACATGCTGAAAGGCCCGAAGGCGGATGACCACACGCTCTATGCCTCGCACACCGTCTGGGCCACCAAGGACGATTTCCTGAGTTGGACCAAGTCCGAACAGTTCCGCGCCGCCCATGCCAAGGCCGGTGAGAACCGTGGCAAGGTCGAATATCTTTCCGGCCCGCATTTCGAAGGTTTTGACGTCATCATCCACGAAGACAAGAATGGCGAACGCCGTTCGATTGCCGCCTGAGGCTCGCCGATGAGCATTGCAGCCCAAAAGACCGATGACCGGCAGGCCCGCGCTGCCGCAGCACTTGCCGAAAAGCCTGACGGCATCGTGGAAGCCATTGCCGCCAAGGCAGAGGTGACATCAGCCGAAGTTCTGGCGATCCTGCCGCAAGGTGCGGCCGTTTCGGCTGGTTCCGATCAGTTCGACGCGATCTGGAACGAGATGCGCGGCTGGGGCGAAGTCCTGATGATCGTCCAGACCGGCGATATCGTGCTGGAGGTGCCAGGTGACCTGCCAGAGGGCAGCGAAAGCCACGGCTGGTTCAACATCCACGGTGACAGCCCCATCGGCGGCCACATCAAGAAGGACAATTGCGCCGGCATCACCTTCGTCGATCGCGGCTTTCATGGCCGACGCTCCTGTTCCGTCTGGTTCATGAATGCCGCCGGCGGCGCCATGTTCAAGATTTTCGTCCGTCGCGACGAAAACAAGGAACTGCGTGGCGATCAGCTGGCGAAGTTCGAAGCGCTGCGGGACAGTTTCCGTGGCTAAGTGAATGGGAGGCTGCTGGTGTGGCCTCCCTCCTTCCTCATCAATCCGCGATGGCTCAGCCCCACTCGTGAGGAAACATTCACCGGTTCATCGCCCGTTCAGTGCCGTTTTTTATCATCCGCTGAAATTCGATCAGCAGCACGGAGCAAGCACCATGAACGACCGCCAGCCACTTCTTTCGCGCCGGAATTTCGCAGGGCTCCTCGCGCTTGCACCGCTTTTTGCAGCGGGCGGTGCGGCTGCCGCACCCGCAAGCCTGCGCGGCAGCGTTTCCTATCGCGAGCGGATCGCCCTGCCGCCGGGCGCGACTGTTACGGTGCGCCTCATCGATGTCTCGCTGGCGGATGCGCCTTCGCAGACGATCGCCGAAACCACCATACGCCCGCGTGGGCAGGTGCCGGTACCCTTCGTTTTGCGTTATGACGACCGCGACATCCGTGGCCGCCGTTCCTATGCGCTGAGCGCCGAAATCCGCGAGGGCGACCGGCTGCTCTTCACCACCACGCGCCGTTACTCGGTTCTGGCCGGTGGGCGTGACGACACCGATCTCGTTCTGGAACGGGTGGCGGCGGCTCCAGGCAGGCCGGAGCCGCAGGCTGGCATTGAGGGGCGCTGGCTGGTGCAGGAAATCCGTGGCGAAAGGGTTCGCGGCCGCCGCGAGGCAACGCTGGAAATTTCCCGCGAGGGCCGCGTTTCCGGCAATGCCGGCTGCAACGGCATCGGCGGCGAGGTGAAGACAAGCCGCAACCGCGTCGATTTCGGCCGGATGATTTCCACCCAGATGGCCTGCGCTCCTGACATCATGCGCCAGGAAAGGCAGTTCATCGAAGCGCTGGAAGGCGCCCGCTCCTTCCGGCTCGAGCCGCGCCGCGGCACGCTGGAGTTGATCGACGGCCGCGGCCGCCCGGCCATGCGCCTGCGCCGCGCCTGAGAGTGGTAACGGCAGGCGACAACGCCTGCCGCCGCCGTGCTGGCCGTGGAACATTCCATGTCGCTTCCGGCACGGCGCGGCCCCTTTTCCCGTCTTATGACTTTGCTGCACTCGTCTTGGCGCTTTGCTCCGCCACAGAGCTGCGCTATGGAACGCGCCAACTGCGCCGGTTCTCGCCGGTGCAAAGTCTTTGAGGGAAAACGAATGACAACCTATGTTCTGACAGTAGCCTGCAAATCGACCCGCGGCATCGTCGCCGCGATTTCCGGTTATCTGGCGGAAAAGGGCTGCAACATCGTCGACAGTTCGCAGTTTGACGACCTCGAGACCGGCAAGTTCTTCATGCGCGTTTCCTTCATTTCCGAAGAGGGCGCGACGATGCAGGCCATCACCGAGGGCTTTCAGCCGGTGGCGGAAAAATTCGGCATGGAAGCCCGCATCTATAGCGACGGCCAGCGCATGAAAACACTTCTGATGGTGTCGCGCTTCGGCCATTGCCTCAACGATCTGCTCTACCGCTGGAAGATCGGCGCGCTGCCGATCGATATCGTCGGCGTCGTCTCCAACCATTTCGAATATCAGAAAGTGGTGGTCAACCACGATATTCCCTTCCACCACATCAAGGTAACGAAGGAAAACAAGCCGCAGGCCGAAGCGCAGCTGATGGACCTGATCGAGACCAGCGGCACCGAACTGGTGGTGCTGGCGCGTTACATGCAGGTGCTGTCCGATAACATGTGCCGCAAGATGTCGGGCCGTATCATCAACATCCACCACTCCTTCCTGCCATCCTTCAAGGGTGCCAACCCCTACAAGCAGGCGTATGACCGCGGCGTAAAGCTGATCGGCGCGACAGCCCATTACGTCACCGCCGATCTGGACGAAGGCCCGATCATCGAGCAGGACACGGTGCGCGTCACCCATGCCCAATCTGCCGAAGACTACGTCTCTCTTGGCCGTGATGTGGAAAGCCAGGTACTGGCACGCGCCATCCATGCCCACATCCACCACCGCACTTTCATCAACGGCAACCGCACCGTAGTCTTCCCGCCAAGCCCGGGCAGCTACGCTTCGGAACGGATGGGCTAATACGCCACGAAAACAACGCGGAATTATTTTTACCGACCGGCAACCGAGCATCCCATGTGACCGTTTCTTCACTGTAGCCCAACAGCGAGGTCTCTCACATGAAAAAACTCGTCATTGCCGGCGCCGCGTTTCTCATCGCGGCGGGGTCCAGCTTCGCCCAGCAGCCGCCACCACCGCCGGGACCAGCGGACGCTGGTTCAAGGGCGGACGCGCCGCCGCCACCTCCTCCGCCCGGCCCTGGCGGTCCGAGGGAAGCAGGCTGGCGGGACGGCCCGCATGGCAGGAGAATGCCACCCCCGCCCTCCAAGGCAGCGCATTTCAGGATTGAAGACGGCGAGCGCAAAATCGACGTCAAATGTGCCGATGACGAGCCGATGAAGGCCTGCGCTGACATCATGATGCAGATTATCGACAAGATGAACGAATAGGACCGCGAGTCTCATCCAAGGGGACGGCGCGGCAGTGCCGCCTCAGGAGAACTCCACCCGGGCCCTTAAGCCCCGCCCGCCCGCGCCGTCCTCCAGCGTCAGTCGCCCGCCGAACAGCCCGGCGATCTCCTCGATGATCGCAAGGCCAAGGCCGGCGCCGGGGGCGGCGTTGGCTTCGCCGCGGGCGAAGCGCTGGCGCACCATGGCGCGTTTTTCCGTGGGTATGCCGGGGCCGTTATCTTCCACTTCCAGCCAGACGGCGCCCGCTTGCCTACCGACGCGCACGGTGACTTCCGCACCACGCCCCGCGTAGTTGATGGCATTGGAAACGAGATTGCCGATCAGTTCACCGATAAGGAGCGGCTCGGCGAGAATTGTCGCTTCGCCCTCGCCTTCGAAACCGAGATCGATGCCGGCGTCGGCCGCGCGTGGCACGAAATCTGCCGTCACGCTTTGCGCCACCGCCACGAGGTCGATCTGGGAAAAATCATGTTTTTCGCTCGAACCGGCGGCATCGATATTGGCCATGCGCAGCAACTGGGCGAGGATGTGTTCGGCATGGGCCACCGAAGCGCCGCCCTTGCGCGCCGCCGCCTGCGCGTCTTCGAGACTTGCGGCGCGGGCGGAAAGCGCAAGCTGGGTGCTGATGATGGCAAGCGGCGTGCGCAATTGATGGCTGGCATTGCCGGTGAAATGCCTGAGCGCATCGAGCGCCGATTGCAGCCGCACCATGAAGGAATTGACCGTTTCCACCAGATTTTCCACCTCCACCGGCACGGATTGCCGGATTGGATGCAGGTCGTTAGGGCTGCGCTCGGCAATCGCTTCGCTGAGCCGGTAAAGCGGCCGGAGCGAAATCGTCACGGCGATCCAGACGATGATCGCCGCGCCCACGATCATGAACAGCAGGCGCAAGGCCGAGCGCAGGATGATGGCCTGCGCAAGCTGGCTGCGGGCGATCGTCGTTTCAGCCACCGTCACGGAAAAGGGCACGGAATTGATGCCGGTGGAGGCAAAACGGCGGATCGCGGCGATGCGGATCGGCTCGTCACGAAACACGGCATCGCGATAGGCAGGCGTTTCTCCGGCCGGATTCTCCACCGTCGGCAGGTTCTGGTAACCGGTGAGAAATTGCCCGTTTGGCCCGTCTACACGATAAAAAACCCGGTCCTGCGCCGCTGATGTCAGCATTTCCAGCGCGACATAGGGAATATCGACCTCCAGCGAGCCGTCTTCGGCCACCACCACCCGCTCGGCAATCGCAAGCGCAGAACCTGACAGCACCCGGTCGGAGACGACATTGGCCGTATTGACCGCCTCACGCCAGGTATCAGTGAGCGCAACGCAGCCGATGATGGCGGTGGAGATGAGAAGCCAGCCTAAAAGACGCCGCCTGAGCGAATAGGCGGCCTGTCTCATTCAGCCATCTCCGGCAGCTTTTCCAGATAATAGCCGATGCCACGCGCCGTCTTCACCGTCAGCCCGTGGGGGGCAAGCCGCTTGCGCAGCCGGCTGACATATTGCTCGATGGCGTTGCCTGATATCTCGTCGTCGAAACCGGTCAGCGATTGCACGATCGCCTCCTTGGCAACCACCTTGCCCGCCCGCATGAACAGCACCTCGAGCAGCGCCACTTCACGCGCCGGAATATCGAGCGGGCGCCCATCGGCTGAAAAGGTGCGGGATGTGAGGTCGAACAGGACTTTGCCGAAGCCGAGCGTAGAAGAGCGCAGGCCGGCATTGCGACGCAGCAGCACCCGCACCCTCGCCTCAAATTCGGTGATGTCGAAGGGCTTGATCATGTAGTCGTCGGCGCCGAGATCGAGCCCCTTGACCTTCTCCTCCGGCGTGCCACGCGCCGTCAGGATCAGCACCGCCGCCTTGTCCTGGCGCGAGCGCATGGAGCGCAGCACCTCGATGCCGTCCATTTCCGGCAGGTTGAGGTCGAGAATGACGAGATCGAAATTTTCCGCCGCAATCGCCGCGTCGGCGGAAGCGCCGTCTGAAACGACATCCACCGCATAACCGCTGCCGCGCAGAAGCGCACACAGCCCTTCCGACAGCACCTGATTGTCCTCGACCAGCAAAATACGCAATTCTTCCTCCCGCAACATTGCCGAGCTTATCCAAGCCCTTGGCGCTTGTGAATGGCAAGCGCGTGCGGCATGATCTTTTCCATGCGTATCGCCGTTTTTCTCTGTCTCTGTCTTTGCATGGCCTCACCGGCGCTTGCACAAGTCGCCGTTTTCCCTGCACCATCAGGCAAGGCGGATGCGGAAACGCTGGTGGTTTATTCCTCGCTGGACGAACCGCTGGCCACGCCGATGATCGAGGGTTTCCAGAAGGCCAACCCCGATATCGCCGTCCATTACGAGGACATGCTGACCGGCGAAATCTATGATCGCATCGTGAAAGAAACCGATGCGGACAAAAAGACCGCCGATTTCGCCTTTTCATCCGCCATGGATTTGCAGGTGAAGTTGAGCAATGACGGTTACGCCCAGCGCTCCGACCTTGCCATGAGCGCGCGCTGGCCCACCTGGGCCAACTGGCGCAACACCGCCTATGCGCTGACTTTCGAGCCGGCGGTGTTCGTGTATCACAAGCCGAGCTTCACCACCGAAAAGCCGCCCGCCACCCGTGCCGAATTCGTCGATTATCTTGAGCGCCACGCCAAGGAAGTGCATGGCCGCATCGCTACCTACGACATTGAGCGCTCCGGCGTCGGCTTCCTGTTCATGTCGCGCGATCAGGAGCAGTTCGGCGATATATGGAGCGTCATCAAGGCCATGGGCGCGGCCGGCGTGAAGGTCTATTCCACGTCATCCGCCATTCTGGAGCGTGTCTCCGACGGGCGCTTCGTGCTGGGCTACAATATTCTCGGTTCCTACGCGGCCGACTGGGCCTCGCGCCATCCCGATGTCGGCATCGTTCTGCCCAAGGACTATACCGTGGTCATGTCGCGCATCGGGCTGGTGCCGGAAGCCGCCGCCAATCCGGCGCTCGGCCGCCGCTATCTCGAATTCTTCATGTCCAAGGAGGGCCAGACGATCATGGCCCGGCAATTGCAGATCCCCGCCGTCAGCCCTGACGTGGCGGGCGAAAACACCGCCAACACCATGCAGGCGATCCACGGCGCACAATTGCGCCCTGTCCCCGTCAGCCCGGGCCTGATGGTCTATCTGGATCAGGTCAAGCGCAGCCGCCTGATCGAGCGGTGGAACGAGGCGCTACGCTCGCAATAGTAGACGGCAAGCACAAATTAATAGAGAGTAAATGCGCAAGGACTTGCGGTGCGTCAGTTAGATGACAGCTTTTTATGATGCTCTGCAATCCTTCTTCATTCCGTGGAGGCGGAAGAAGATGCGGGAGGAAATCTTGAGGACCGTAGAGCTCCGCGCTGCCCTGGCAGCGTCAGTATAAGCGCGGCCTGAAACTCCCTTCCGCATAAACGAAAAACGACGCCCAAAAAGGGCATCCTGAGGAGGGTTTTCTAAGTGAAACATTTTCTTATCGGCACATTTCTGGCAGGCGTGATCGCGCTTCCGGCGGTCGCAGCGGACTACACCATCATCGCGCCGGCCAATCCCGGCGGCGGCTGGGACCAGACCGCGCGTTCCCTGCAGACCGTGTTGCAGGAAGAAGGCATTTCCAAGAGCGTTCAGGTGCAGAACGTGCCAGGTGCCGGCGGCACCATCGGTCTTGCACAGTTCGCCAGCCAGCAGAAGGGCAACCCGAACGCCCTCATCGTCGGCGGTTACGTGATGGTCGGCGCGATCCTCACCAACAAGGCGCCCGTCACCCTCAAGGAAGTGACACCAATCGCCCGCCTGACCGGTGAATATGAAGCAATCGTCGTTCCGGCATCTTCGCCGCTGAAAACCATCGGCGACCTCGTCGACCAGCTCAAAAAAGATCCGGGCAGCGTGTCCTGGGGCGGCGGCTCGGCCGGCGGCACCGATCATATCGCTGTTGGCCTGATCGCCAAGGCGGCCGGCGTCGATCCGACCAAGATCAACTACATCGCCTATTCCGGCGGCGGCGAAGCGCTTGCCTCAATCCTCGGCTCGCAGGTAACAGCCGGCATTTCGAGCTACGGCGAATTCGAAAGCCAGGTCAAGGCGGGCACGTTGCGCCTGCTGGCCGTTTCCAGCGAAGAGAAGCTGGAAGGCGTTGACGCGCCGACGCTCAAGGAAAGCGGCCTCGACGTCGTCGTACAGAACTGGCGCATGGTCGCTGCTCCTCCCGGCCTGACGCCGGAACAGGAAAAGGCAGTCAGCGCCGATATCGAGAAGCTGGCGAAATCCGCAAAGTGGCAGGAAACGCTGAAGACCAAGAGCTGGATGGATACCTATCTTTCCGGTGACGAGTTCAAGGCGCAGCTTGCCAAGGACACCGACGCCACTGCCGCCATCCTCAAAGAAATCGGACTGGTAAAATGAGCCAGGGTTCCAACCCTTCACAACATCAAGAGCGCCGCCCTGACTGGGCGGCGCTGGCGATCGCCGTAGCCCTCGTCCTTATCGCCTGCGTGATCTTCTGGGACAGTGCGCGTCTCGCCAGCGTCACCGGCTACTCGCCGGTCGGTCCGGCAACGGTCCCCTACGCCATCGCCTTCTGTCTTGTCGGCCTTGCGCTCTGGACGGCCATCGAAGCCTGGCGCGGTGATTTTCCTGAACGGGACAAACAGGAAGTCGCCCCGGTCATATGGGTCGTCGCCGGCCTTGCCGCGCAGATGCTGTTGCTGAACGTCGCCGGTTTCTCCATCGCCACCGGTCTCCTGTTTGCGTTTACGGCGCGCGCCTTCGGCAAACGCAAGCTCTGGTATTCGATCCCCATCGGCATCGCTCTGAGCTTCGTCATCTGGATCATCTTTGCGCGGCTGCTGCAGCTTTCTTTGCCTGCCGGGCCTCTGGAACGGCTGTTGTTCTAACAGCCATTCCGACCAAAATTCGAGATCACAGGAAACCGCCGGCGCGCGATGACGCAAACGCCAGCCGTTCCGCCCGCCCATCTGCTCGACTTGGGGGACATCTGTCCATGAGTACGTTTGAATTCCTGCTGCACGGTCTTGAGGTTGCTGCCCAACCCATGAACCTGCTCTATGCGCTGATCGGCGTGACACTCGGCACTGCCGTCGGCGTTCTGCCCGGCATCGGGCCGGCGCTGACGGTCGCTCTGCTTCTGCCCGTTACATACCGGCTTGATCCCGCCGGTTCGCTCATCATGTTCGCCGGCATCTATTATGGCGGCATGTATGGCGGATCGACTACCTCGATCCTGCTCAACACGCCTGGCGAAAGCGCATCGATCGTGACTGCGCTCGAAGGCAACAAGATGGCCCGTGCGGGCCGCGGCGGCCCGGCACTTGCCACCGCCGCCATCGGCTCCTTCGTCGCTGGTCTCATCGCCACAGTCGCTCTCGCCTTTGTTGCACCCTATATCGTCAAGCTGGCGCTGGTTTTCGGCCCGCGCGAATATTTCGCGCTGATGGTGCTCGCTTTTGTCACCGTCTCCTCGGCTTTCGGAGACTCGGCACTGCGCGGCCTCACCTCGCTGTTCATTGGCTTCGCGCTCGCCATCGTCGGTATCGACCAGTTGACCGGCCAGACCCGCATGAGCTTCGGCATTCCCGACCTTCTCGACGGCGTGGAAGTGACGACGCTTGCGGTGGCCATGTTCGCCATCGGCGAGACGCTGTTCATCGTTGCGCAGGGCCAGAGTGGCGACGAGAAGGTCGAAGCGGTCAAGGGTTCGGTCTGGATGAGTGCGCAGGACTGGGCGCGTTCCTGGAAACCCTGGTTGCGCGGCACATTGATCGGTTTCCCCATTGGCGCCATGCCTGCCGGTGGTGCTGAAATCGGCACCTTCCTTTCCTATGCCACCGAAAAGCGGCTCAGCAAACATCCGGAAGAATTCGGCCATGGCGCCATCGAAGGGGTCGCCGGTCCGGAAGCCGCCAACAATGCCTCCGCTGCCGGTACGCTCGTGCCGCTCCTGACCCTCGGCCTGCCGACGACGGCAACCGCTGCCATCATGCTTGCCGGTTTCCAGCAGTTCGGTCTTCAGCCCGGCCCGTTGCTGTTTGCCACCAATCCGCAGCTGGTCTGGGGCCTTATCGCCAGCCTGTTCATTGCCAACCTGATGCTGCTGGTGCTCAATCTGCCGCTCATCGGCCTGTGGGTGAAGCTGCTGACCATCCCGAAACCCTGGCTCTATGCCGGCATCCTGCTGTTTGCGACGCTCGGCACCATCGGCGCCAACCCGTCTGTGTTCGAACTCGGCATGCTGCTCGCCTTCGGTATCCTCGGTTACATCATGCGCATCTTCGGTTATCCGATCGCGCCTGCCGTGGTCGGCCTCATCCTCGGGCCGCTTGCCGAACAGCAGCTTCGCCGTGCACTCGCCATCGGCCAGGGCGACCCGACCGTGCTGCTCACCTCACCGATTGCCGTCGGCCTGTTCCTTGTCGCAGCCGCCGCCTTCATCGTCCCGCTCATCATGCGCATCCGCGGCCGCGGCGAGGTGCTGACGCAGCTTGCCGCCAACGAGGACTGATAACAAACAGCCTCCCAAGGCAACTGGCCCCGTCTCCTTTCGGATGCGGGGCCCTTTTTATTCACGGCAACGGGATGTGTGGCGCAGGCACGGCCGTGATAGTATTCCTGTCCAACGCAGGAGAAAAACATGCGCAAGATCGCGATCATGCTGGTTCTGGGCCTTGCCGGCTGCGCCACCGCGGCACCCGACGTGCAACCCATTCCGGGCAGCATCACCTATGGCGGACAACCCCACACCAAATTGACCAAGTCACCCATCGGCAGCACGCTCAGCCACGAATTCGTCATGGGCGACGGCCGGCTGGCGATTGAAACCTACCGCATCCAGCCTGACCGGTCGCTGAAACTGGAAAGACGCGAGATCGTCGGCGACTGGCCGCCGAATTGAGAAAAGATATGGCCCCTGATGTGGCTCCGGGGTTTGCTTCCGGTGCCACACACATTTCCCGCTCACGGCAATTCAGAACCATTCTAAAACATATTTTTGATTTCCGCATACCTTGCCAATAAAGCTGACAGCGAACATCAAGTTACGCCTGCGGGATCCGCTTCCGCAGGGTCAAGAACCATATTGCAAGGGACATATCCGTGGCCATCAACTTCACCTTCCCCGTTCGGCTGCTGGCAGCAGCGGCCTTCAGCCTTGGCGCGATGACCGCAGGCGCTGAGGAAATGACGATCAAGCACGCGCAGGGCGAGACCGTTCTGAAAGCCGCGCCGAAAAAGGTTCTGGTTCTGGATATCCCCTCGCTCGACAATCTCGATGCGATGGGCGTCGAGCCAGCTGGTGTCCTTGGTTCCAACCTGCCGACCTATCTCCAGAAATATGCCGATGGCAAATATCTGAAGGTCGGCACGCTGTTCGAACCCGATTACGAGGCGATCAATGCGGCAGAAGCCGATCTCGTCATCGTCGGCGGCCGTTCGCGGGCGAAATATCCCGATGTTGCGAAGATCACGCCCGCCATCGACATGTCGATCGATTCCAAGGAATTTATCGCGAGCGTCAAAGCCAATATCACCAAGCTCGGCGATATCTTCGGCAAGCAGGAAGAAGCAAAGAAGCTCGACGCCTCCATTGACGAGAAGGTCGCAAAGCTGAAGGCCATCGCGCCGAATTCCGGCACGGCGATGATCCTCGTCACCAATGCCGGCAAGGTCGGTGTTTACGGCCCAAGCTCGCGCACCGGCTGGCTGCACACGGAAATCGGCTTCAAGCCGGTCGCTCCTGATATCGATGACCGCTTCGACCGGGGCGATGTCGTGTCCTTCGAATATCTGGCAGAGGTCAATCCCGAATGGCTGTTCGTGATCGACCGCGATGCCGGCATCGGCCGCGCAACGGACCCAGGCAAGGCCGCCGCCCAGGTGCTGGACAACGAACTGATCCACCAGACCAACGCCTGGAAGAAAAAGCAGATCGTCTATCTCGACCCGCAGGCGGCCTATATCGTCAGCAGCGGTTATACGGCGCTCACCACCCTGCTTGATCAGGTCTACGAGGCCGTGTCCGAGAAGAAGTCGTAAAAACTGCCTTCGCGACGTCATCCCCGGGCTTCTCCCGAGGATGACGAAGGAGAGGTTCAGTCCTCCGGGCAATCTGCGAGGTCGAAGCGAGCCATCACCATTTTCGAAAAACCACTGACGTGAAATCCCTGTCCCTCATCCTCGCCCTCCTTCTGGCGCTGACACTCGCCATCGTCAGCCTGTTCGTCGGCGTGAGCAACGTCTCGCTAGCGACGCTTTTTGCGCCGGATACGAGCGCGGATGCACTGCGCGTGCTCCTCGTCAGCCGCATTCCGCGCACGCTGGCGCTCATACTGGCGGGAAGCTCGATGGCGATTGCCGGTCTCATCATGCAGATGCTGGTGCGCAACCGCTTCGTGGAGCCTTCGACGGCTGGCACCACCGAATCCGCCGGCCTTGGCCTGCTCACCGTCACCCTGCTTGCCCCGGAAACGCCGATCTTCGGCAAGATGCTGGTGGCGGCCGCTTTCGCGCTGGCCGGAACCGCACTTTTCCTGCGTATTCTACGGCAGGTGCCGCTGCGCGATGTGCTGCTGGTGCCGCTGATCGGCATCATGCTGGGCGGCGTCATTTCTGCCGTCACCACTTTCTTCGCCTATCGTTTCGATCTGCTGCAATCGCTCGGCGCGTGGATGACCGGGGATTTTTCCGGCGTGCTGCGTGGCCGCTATGAATTGTTGTGGATCGGCTTCGTTTTCGCCATCGCTGCCTATCTCGCCGCCGACCGTTTCACGGTGGCAGGCATGGGGCGCGACTTCACCACCAATCTCGGCCTGAACTATCGCCGGGTGATGGCGCTCGGCCTCACCATCGTCTCGCTGGTCAGTGCCGTCGTCGTCGTCACGGTGGGCATGATCCCTTTTCTCGGCCTGATTGTGCCGAATGTGGTCAGCCTGATTATCGGCGACAACATGCGCCGTTCCGTGCCCTGGGTGGCGACGCTTGGCGCGGTCTTCGTTCTTGCCTGCGACATCATCGGCAGAACGGTGCGCGCGCCCTATGAGATACCGATCGGAACCGTGGTCGGCGTCATCGGCAGCGCGTTGTTCCTCTATCTCCTGCTCCGGAAACGCCACCATGCATGAGAGACATCCCGACCGGCGCGCGAAACTCGTGCTGCTGATGCTTCTCGCACTGGCGCTCATCTCCATGGCTGCCTTCATGACGCTCGGTGCAAAGGGCAGTTGGAGCTTCATCCTGCCGTTTCGCGGCATCAAGCTTCTGTCGCTGCTGTTGGTGGCCTATGCCATCGCCGTTTCGACGGTATTGTTCCAGACGGTCACCAACAACCGCATTCTCACCCCTTCGGTGATGGGTTTCGATTCGCTCTATGTGCTGGTGCAGACGGCGCTGATCTTCGTGTTTGGCTCGGCAACCGTGGTGATGATCGATCCGCAACTGAAGTTTCTTGCCGAAACCGCGCTGCTCGTCACGTTCTCCGCCCTGCTCTACCGCTGGCTTTTCGTCGGCGCGGAACGCAGCCTGCATCTTCTGGTGCTGGTCGGCATCGTCTTCGGCGTGTTCTTCCGCAGCCTCTCGGGCTTCATGCAGCGCGTACTGGACCCGAATGAATATGCGGTGCTGCAGGATGTGCTGTTCGCCAGCTTCAATTCCATCGATCCCACCCTTCTTGCGGTATCAGCCATCATCGTCGGCGTGGTGACGATTATCGGGTTGCGGCTCCTGCACACGCTCGACGTTCTTTCGCTCGGCCGCGCAACGGCCATCAGCCTTGGCGTGGACTACAAGCGAACGGTGACGATCATCCTCGTGCTGGTCTCCGTTCTCGTTGCCGTTTCCACCGCACTCGTCGGCCCTGTCATGTTCTTCGGGCTGCTGGTTGCGGCGCTGGCCCATTATCTCACAGGCAACGGCAAACATGCCTATGTGCTGCCGGCTGCAATCCTCATCGCCATCATCTGCCTTGTCGGCGGTCAGGTGGTGCTGGAGCGGATCTTCGCCTTCAACACGGCGCTTTCCATCATCATCGAATTTCTGGGCGGCATCGTCTTTATCGGTCTTATTCTCAAGCGGGGTGCGCGATGATCATCGCCAGTCAGATCAGCAAATCCTATGGCGACACGGTTGTTGTCGATGGCGTCTCCGTCGCCATTCCGGCAGGCGGCGTCACCTCCATCATCGGGCCGAACGGGGCGGGAAAATCCACGCTGCTCTCCATCGTGGCACGGCTGATGTCCATGGATGCGGGAACCGTGACGGTGGACGGGCTGGATGTGACCAAGACCCCTTCCGACACGCTGGCAAAACGGCTCTCGATCCTCAGGCAAGACAACCACATCTCGTCACGCCTGACGGTGCGCGATCTCGTCGGTTTTGGACGTTATCCCTATTCCAAGGGCCGTCCCACCATCGAGGACAAGGTCCATATCGACCGGGCGCTGGAATATCTCCATCTCGAAACCCTTTCCGGCCGCTTTCTCGACGAGCTTTCCGGCGGCCAGCGTCAGCGCGCCTTCGTGGCCATGGTTCTGTGTCAGGACACGGACTATGTGCTCCTGGACGAGCCGCTCAACAATCTCGACATGAAACACGCCTCAAGCATGATGAAGATCATGCGCCGCGCCGCCGACGAGCTGAAGAAGACCGTGGTTCTGGTGCTGCACGACATCAACTTCGCCTCCTGGTACTCCGACACCATCATCGCCATGCGTGATGGCCGAATCTGCCGCCAGGGACCGGCGGAACAGATTATCCGTCCGGAGGTTCTGCGGGAAATCTACGACATGACCATCAGTGTCAACGACATAGACGGTCGACGCATCTGTCTGTTTTATGAGTGAGATACGACGATTGCAGAGGTTTTTTGCCATTGCCGTCCGAGCGACGGAACAGGGCAACCGGCCAGGGCGTTAATCGGCGGAGATTTTGCCAAACGGCATTCCGTCCGCAACGTCAGGAGACATCGATGAAGACGCACAAGACGAAGAACGACCTGCCTTCCAACGCCAAATCAACGGTGATGGGTATTCTGAACGAATCGCTTGCTTCGGTGATCGACCTCGCACTGGTGACCAAGCAGGCGCACTGGAACCTGAAAGGTCCGCAATTCATCGCCGTGCACGAACTTCTCGACACCTTCCGCGCCCAGCTCGACAATCACGGCGATACCATTGCCGAACGTGTGGTGCAGCTTGGCGGCACGGCGCTCGGTAGCCTGCAATCCGTCTCTTCGACGACCAAGCTCAAGGCCTATCCGACCGATATCTACAAGATCCACGATCATTTGGACGAACTGATCGCCCGTTATGGCGACGTGGCCAACATGATCCGCAAGGCTATCGATGATTCCGACGAGGCCGGCGACCCGACGACAGCGGATATCTTCACCGCCGCCTCGCGCGATCTCGACAAGGCGCTGTGGTTCCTCGAGGCGCACGTTCAGGAAAAGAGCTGAGCCGTAACGCGGCTACCGACACCACACACACGAAAGCGCCCGAGATGCCCGGGCGCTTTTTTAATGAAATGGCGCAATCAGTGCCGACGTAAAACCGCAAGACCGATGTCGCGCAACATCTCATGATCGAGAATGCCGCGCTGGGCGCTACGGATCAAAACCGCCGCGCACTCGTTGGCGACGTGGCTACAGCGATCTTGAAGGCACTCGAAACATACGCCGTCGAAAATATTCTGCAGATCGGTGATCTGCTGGGGCGACAATTGTGCGCCGACTCTTTCAAAAGCTGCATACGACAAGGCTCATCCTCCCGATGATGACATGCCAAGTATCGTTTCTTTTTTTGTGGACATGAAATTTGTACACCCGAACGAATCACTTGTCGAATCAGATTTTAACCAAATGTAAACAGGTTATTTTTTGGCCATCCGGCCGGTTGTGTGCTTTTACAACCCAAATAAAGGCCAGCCGAAACAATACCTTCGCCCGCCAACACACTTTTTTACGACGCATCGGGCCGGTCGTTTTGAATAAACCCACAGGCCAGACGGATTTCCACCGAAACCGCAAAAGAAACTGTTGCATTCCAAAAACGATTGAGCGATATAGCACCCGTCGCCGCGCTTTGGCGGCCCGCGGTCCAGCGAACTACCCCGGACCAGCGGTTTTTGAGCGGGTGTAGCTCAGGGGTAGAGCACAACCTTGCCAAGGTTGGGGTCGAGGGTTCAAATCCCTTCGCC
>NZ_BDLN01000009.1:110144-213979 GCF_001950375.1 Rhizobium sp. TBD182
GTTTTCCCTGGAAAACGTCGGGAATGTCAAAGCGCTTACAGGCACCGCCCTGATTTTGCCGCCGGTCCCAGATAGCTCCTCTTCAACCGAAGCCTACCCGCATGTTCTGGGCCGATCTGACGCCCAACCATAGTCCCGTGCCCTAGACACCGAACTTATTCGCTTCAGGAAGGCGTTCGCGGACGCGCAAGACATGACAACCGATTTGAGATGCCCATTAGAATTATTCAGTATTAAATACTATTCTTATTTAATACAACAGTACAGTATCTTATTATAAGATACGAAATTACTAATAATACATAATTATTTCTTAAATTTGTAAGTATAATCATCACCGGAAAAGCGCATGATGCCGAAATATGACCCATGAAGGGCTCGATTTTCTTGTGGGAGCCATAACGATGAGAAATATTCCCGTTGTCGGAAAGTTTTTGACGGTATTTGCGCTATTCGGCGTATGTGCAATCCTGATTGCGGCCTACTCCGCCATACAGATCAAATCGATCGATGGAAGTTATAGTGACCTTATTGCGCGTGACAGCGCAGCGGCCTTGAATTTGGCACTCGCGAACCAAGAACTGCTGAACGGGCGTGCGGCTTTGGCCGATATGATGATCGCCTTTACGGAACAGGGTAATGCCGCTGCCGAAGCTGAGGTGAAGGCCACACGCGACAAGTTCATGGTATCGATGGATGGAGCCATCGCCAATATCCCCGAAGACAACCGCCTGCGCGTACTCAAGGACGACGTGACGACGCTCTATAACGTGACGTGCAAGAACGCCTGGCACCTGGGCCGAACCGCATCAACCGTGGATGAGGCACTTGCGTCGCAAAAAGCGTTTGGCACCGAGTGCCAGCCAGTCTTTGCCAAGATCGGCGCGAAACTTACACAGATAGCCACTGATATTTCGAACCGTAGCGCCCAGCAGAGCGATGATCTGAGCGACATAAGCCAACGGACTGCACTAATTACCGTCGCGGCGGTCGTCCTCGGCTTCATCACCGTCGTCGTCATCGGATATTTCGCGATCAGCAGCTGGCTTGTCACGCCGATCCGGGGTCTTGTCGGCACGATGCAAACGCTTGCGGAGGGTAACCTGTCCGTCAAGGTCGAGGGAACGGACCGGCGCGACGAGGTCGGCACGATGGCAAAGGCCGTTGAGGTCTTCAAGGATAACGAATTGAAGGCCCGCCGGCTGGAAGCGGATGCGGCGCAGGTGCGTAACCAGTCCGAGGCAGAGCGTCAAAGAACCGCCGAAATTGATCGCAGGCGCGCCGCCGAAATGGCGGAAGCGACCAGCGGCCTTGCCGAAGGTCTGAAGCATATGGCCAATGGCGACCTGTCCTACCAGCTGAAAACGCCTTTCTCCGCAGAATTCGAAAGCCTGCGTGCGGACTTCAATATCGCCGTAAACCAGCTTAGCAAAACACTGCTGTCCGTTGCCGATGTCACGGCCACGATCGACAACGGCTCTCGCGAGTTGAGTTCAAGTGCGAGCGACCTGTCGCAACGCACGGAAACCCAAGCCGCATCGCTAGAAGAAACAGCCGCAGCGCTCGACCAGATAACCAGCAACGTCAGCAATTCGACCAGACGGACTGAGGAGGCCCGGATCGTGGCGGTCGAGGCCAACAGATCCGCGCAGACATCCGGTCAGGTCGTCGCAACTGCGGTCGATGCCATGAAGCGCATAGAAAGCTCTTCAAGCCAGATTTCCAACATCATAGGCGTCATCGACGAGATTGCCTTCCAGACCAATCTTCTGGCACTCAACGCCGGCGTCGAGGCGGCCCGTGCGGGCGAGGCAGGCAAGGGCTTTGCGGTTGTGGCACAGGAAGTGCGTGAATTGGCCCAGCGCTCGGCGCAAGCGGCCAAGGAAATCAAGGAGCTTATCCGCAACTCCGCCGACGAAGTGCAGAACGGCGTGAAACTCGTGACCGCAACCGGCGACGCACTCAAGATCATTGAAAGTCACGTCATCGCCATCAATACACAACTCGACGCCATCGCGACATCCGCAAGGGAACAGTCGGTCGGGTTGGCCGAGGTCAACAGCGCGGTAAACCAGATGGACCAGGTGACGCAGCACAATGCCGCCATGGTCGAAAGGGCGACGGCCTCCAGCGCATCGCTTGCCGGTGATGCCGAAAAACTCCGCCAGATCGTCGGCCAGTTCAAGCTGGATGGCGCAATGGCCAGCACCAGCACGGCTAGAACCGCATATAAGCCTTCAGCGCCGGTGCGCGTTGCGGACAACGCACAGCCGAGACCATCCCCGGCACGTCGCATGATCGGCCAGGTGGCCGCAGCGCTCGGCGTATCCACGGCCTCGAAAGATCAGACATGGGGCGAATTCTGATCCACTCTCTCAGAAGACACCCGGATAGCTTATCCGGGTGTCTTAAGGTTATCTATATCAGTGAAAACCGCTCCTCCGTCATGCCGGGCTAGACCCGGGGTGACGGCACCAGGAGGAATTCCACCCACACCCGTTGGCAACTGTCAGGCAGCCGCGTCCCATACCGGTGCAAGCCCGTCCGGCGAGACGATACGGCCATCCGGTCGAGCAAGAGCACGGATCGCGTCCGTCTCAGCGACCGACAGCGTGAAATCGAAGATCGCAAGGTTTTCATCAACACGGGCTTCGCTCACCGTCTTCGAAAGCGCAATAACACCCTGCTGCTGCACGAGCCAGCGCAGCACCACCTGCGCCACCGACTTGCCCCGGCTTGCGGCGATGTCCTTTAGAACCGGATCGGCAAAAACCTTGCCGTCGGCCATACCGTAATAACCCGTCACCGACATGCCGGCAGCCTTGGCCGCCGCGATCACCATATCCTGATCGATATAGGGATGGTATTCGATCTGATTGGTGACGATCGGCGCCTTTGACAAACTGACCGCCTCAGCCATCAACGCCGTATTGAAGTTGGACACGCCGATATGGCGAACCTTGCCGGCGTCGCGAACCGCGTTCAGCGCGCCGATCTGCTCGGCCAGCGCTACCGCTTCGTTCGGCCAGTGCAGAAGCAGGAGATCGACATAATCGGTCTTCAGTTTTTTCAGGCTCTCATCGACGGAGGCAAGAAAGGCATCGTGCCTGTAGTTCTCCACCCAGACCTTGGTGGTCAGGAAGATATCGCTGCGTGCCACGCCGGAACCGGCAATGGCTTCGCCGACTTCGGCCTCATTACCGTAAATCTGTGCGGTATCGATATGGCGAAAGCCGGCCTTCAGGGCATGCGGAACGATCCGAAGAACATCGGGGCCGGGAATACGGAAGGTACCGAAGCCAAGCACCGGGATCGATGCGCCGTTGGCGGTGACATCAAACATATATTTTCTCCTTTTAGGGTACGCCCGGCCAGCCCTGCGGCAGTGGCCGGGATTTATATGAAAACTCAGGCAGTCTTCAGCGAGAGCGAGGCGCGACGGTCGAGTGCACTGCTCCAGAGGGTGAGAATGAGGGCAATGGCGACAAGGATGGCGCCGACCCATGGGGTTGCGGCAAGGCCCATCGGCGATTCCACCACCAGACCGCCAAGCCACGCACCAATCGCGATGCCGAGATTGAAGGCGGCGATATTGAGCGCCGAGGCGACATCGACAGCGCCGGGGCGGTGTTCCTTGGCCAGCTGCACCACATAAAGCTGCAGGCCGGGAACGTTGGCGAAGGACAGGAAGCCGAGCGCCACCAGCGTGATCAGGGTCAGAACCGGCGAAACGGCGGTGAAGGAAAAGACCAGCAGCACGATGGCTTGTGCCAGAAAGAGGCCGATCAACGCCTTGACCGGATTGTGGTTGGCGATTTTGCCGCCACCGATGTTACCGGCGGCAATGGCGATGCCGTAGAGCACAAGGATCAGGCCGACGCTCTTTTCGGAGAAGCCCGTGACATCCTGAAGGATCGGCGCCAGAAAGGTGAAGGCTACGAAGGTGCCGCCGTAACCAAGTGCGGTGATGGCGAAAACGATGAGCAGTCGGCCGGAACCCAGCACCCGCACCTGATCGAGAAGGCTGGCGGGCGGCGCTTTCTTCAGCGTTCCCGGCAACAGGGCCGCGATACCGGCAAAGGCGATGACACCAAGACCTGCAACCGCCCAGAAGGTGGCGCGCCAGCCGAAAATCTGCCCGATATAGGTACCGATCGGCACGCCGGTGACGATGGCGACGGTCAGACCCATGAACATCATGGCAATCGCCGAGCCACGGCGGTTTTCCGGCACGAGATCGGCGGCGATGGTGGCGCCAACGGAGAAGAACACGCCATGGGCGAAGGCGGAAAGCACCCGCGCGACCAGAAGCGTCTCATAGCTTGGCGACACGGCGGCTGCGACATTACCGACGACGAACAGCGTCATCAGACCCAGCAGCAGCGGCTTTCTTTCGATCTTGCCGGTCAGCGCAGTCAGGATCGGCGCACCGAAAGTGACACCCAGCGCGTAAACGCTGACGATAAGGCCGGCAAGCGGCAGGGTAATGTGGAGATCTGCGGCGACCGTCGGCAAAAGACCGACGATGACAAACTCCGTGGTTCCGATCGCGTAAGCCGCGATCGTCAAGGCAAATATGGCCAATGGCATGACGAGTACCTCTTCGCCCGGAGCGGGATCGCGGGCGTTATGGACAGCGGGTACTGTCCGGTTGGATCAACTGTATGATTGCAATATGGGCGAAGGGGACTTGCATGATAATCAGCAAGATTGGATAAAGGCCTTTGAATTAATTTCACAAGTGGTGCAGCGATGGACAACAGGGCCGGAGAAATGGAAGTCTTCGTCGCGGCAGCCGAGCTGGGGAGTTTTTCCGCAGCCGGGCGCAGGCTCAAGCTTTCACCCTCGGCGGTAAGCAAACTTGTCACCCGCATCGAAGACCGCCTCGGCACCCGCCTTCTCGCTCGCTCCACCCGAGTGGTGACGCTGACGCCGGAGGGGGAAATCTATCTTTCCCGGGCAAGGCGCATTCTGGCCGACATCGCCGATACGGAGCAGATGGTAGCAGGCGGCGGCAAGGTGGTGCCGCGGGGGCTATTACGTGTCAACGCCACGCTGGGCTTCGGCGAAAGGTATCTTCTGCCGCTCGCACCGGAGTTTTTATCTCTTTATCCGGAAATCGAGCTGGATATCTCGCTGACCGACGGCGTCATCAGCCTGATCGAGGAGCGCACCGACATAGCGGTACGATCCGGCGGGATGGCGGATTCGTCCCTCAAGGCAAGAAAGCTGAAAGAGGTCCGCCGGATCATCGTCGCCTCCCCTGCCTATATCGGAAAACATGGCATGCCGGAAAAGCCGCAGGATCTGGCCCAACACAATTGCATCAGCTTCAATTTCAGTCGCAGCCTCAACGAATGGCCTTTCCGTGATCCCGGCACGACGGAAGTCTACCGCCTTCCCGTGACCGGCAATGCCTCGGTCAACAGCGGCATGGCAATGCGTCGGCTGTGCCTGACGGGCCTTGGGCTGGGAAGGGTCGGAGAGTTTCATGTCGAGCCGGATATCGAGGCCGGTCTGCTCGTGCCGGTGCTGGAGGATTACAATCCGGGCGACATGGAGGTGATCCATGCCGTTTATGCCGGACATGATCACTTGGCCGCCCGCGTACGCGCCTTTATCGATTTTGTCGCGGCAAAGGTCGGGCGGTGACTAGCCGCCTCAGACGAGGCTGTGAACCATCTTCGCCAGCCAGTCCACGAAGACACGGACCTTGTTGGTGACGTGCCGTGTCTGCGGATAAACGACATAGATCGGCATGGGTTCGCGCCGCCATTCCGGCAGAACCGGCACAAGCTCGCCACGCGCAAGCGCATCCTTGACCATGAAAACGGGCAGCTGCACCATGCCCATGCCCGCCAGCGCGGCGTTGAGATAGGTGCGGCTGTCATTCACCGACACGACATAGTTGGGCGTAATCTCGACGCTGCGAAGCCCGTTGTCGAATGAGATCGGCATGATCTGGCCAGTGGTGGCATTGAAATATCCCACGGAATGATGTCCGTTTTCGAGATCTTCCGGCTGTTGCGGCATGCCGAAACTCTCGATGTACAGGGGAGAGGCGAAGGTTTCGAATTTCAGCTCGCCGACCTTGCGCGCTATAAGGGATTGATCCCGCAAGGTGCCGACCCGCAGCGCGCAATCGACATTCTCCGCGATATAATCGACCAGACGGTCGCCGACGCCGAGATCGAGCCGGATTTGCGGATAGCGCTGGTAAAATTCGCAAAGATGTGGAATAACCACGAGGTCCGCGAAGACACCGGCCATTTCCACCCGCAACCGGCCAGACGGCTGCACCTGCGCGCTGGACATGCTGCCATCAAGCTCTTCGATTTCCGACAGAATCTGCGAGGCCCGCTCATAATAGAGAGCGCCGTCCGTCGTCAGCATCACCCGCCGCGTTGTGCGGTTGAGAAGCGTGGTATGTAAATGCGCCTCCAGCGCCTGGACCATGTTGGTGACGGTGGTTTTGGGCATGTTCAGCGCGGTCGCGGCGCGGCTGAAATTGCCGGTTTCGACGACGCGAGTGAATACCCGCATGGCGGAAAGCTGATCCATGTCGCTATTATCCGTTTTTTTGGAATAGTGTTTTCATTTTGACGTACTTGATCGTTTTCTCCCGAACAATAATATGAATTTCAGATTTTGCAAATATGGTGAGCTGCTGATGGCGGCGCACGGGACCGGATCAGATGAAAGCGCACTGGGAAAATATCGAAGGCTGTGGGGGCTCGGCGTCCCAGCTTTCCGTGCGCCGATATGAAAGTGCCGGCCTGTGCACCAACCCGCCCGTGGTCCTTTATTTGCGCGGCGGCTCGTTTCTTGAAAAGGGCGGCAATTGCCCGGAGCTTCCGGTGGCACGCGCGCTCGCTGAAAGCGGCGCGATCGTCGTCGAGGCCGACTATAGCAAGTCGTCCGGCAACGAGTTTCCGATGGTGATCGATTGTGCCTTCGAAGCGCTGGATCATCTGAGCCGGGACCGCAAGCATTATGGCGGCGCAAAATCGCTGCTGTTTGTGGCCGGCGAAGAGGCTGGTGGCAATGTGGCGGCTGGGCTTGCGCTGAAGGCGCGTGACCGCATGCCGGGCAAGCTTGCCGGTCAAATACTTCTGTCGCCCATGATCGACCCGATGATGACGACGGAATCCTTCCGCGATGCGGACAGGATCGGCATGCGCCAGCGCTGGGCGGATGGTTGGAGCCATTACCTTGCCAAGGCCTGCGGGTTTTTTCACCCCTATGCCGCGCCCTGCCAGTGTACGCGGCTGAACCGGGTGGCGCCGGCGCTGATCTTTACCGCCGAGGACGACCCTCTGCGCGACGAAACGGTCGGTTATGCCGACAGGCTCATCGCCTCCGGTGTCAGCGTCCGGCAGCATGTTTTCCCCGCCGGTATTGGCTGGACGGGGCTTTATCAAGGAAAGGGCGGCGGATGGGTCCCATCCGTCTGTTCGGAGTTCAAGACCTTCGTTGACCAGATAAAACACTGAAATCGCATTTTGAGCATGTCCAGTAAAAGTGCGTAGCGGTTTTACGCCCGGACCATGCAACAAAACACACAGATAGAGAAACTGACCGGCTCCTGATCCGAGCCAAGGAGAGACCCATGACGCTGACCACAAAGCGCCGGGCCCTGACGGGCGCCGGTATCGGGCTTGCTATGTCCGTTGCAGCCGCAGCACTCATTTTCGACCTGCCCACCAGCCGTGATGCGACGGCAGCTTCCACCCCGGCTGAAACGCCGGCTATCCCAGTCACCGTCGCCAAGGTGGAAAGCCGCGATGTGATGCGCTGGGAAGAATTTTCCGGCCGTCTCGAAGCCGTCGACCGCGTGCAGATCCGCTCCCGCGTCGCTGGCCAGATCAAGGCCGTGCATTTCCGCGAAGGCGCGCTGGTGAAGGAAGGCGACCCCCTCTTCACCATCGATCCGGCCCCCTATCAGGCAGCCGTTGCAGGTGCTGAAGCCCAGGTCGCCTCCGCCGAAGCCAAGGTCAGCCTTGCCAAGACGGAACTCGACCGTGGCCGCAGGCTTTCCGACAATCGCACGATCTCCCAGAGCGATCTCGACCAGCGGCAAAGCTCGTTTGCGGATGCCGAAGCCCAGCTTCGCGCCGCCCGCGCGACGCTGACAACGGCTCAGC
The DNA here is from genome assembly GCF_001950375.1 of Rhizobium sp. TBD182. Taxonomy (NCBI): domain Bacteria; kingdom Pseudomonadati; phylum Pseudomonadota; class Alphaproteobacteria; order Hyphomicrobiales; family Rhizobiaceae; genus Rhizobium; species Rhizobium sp. TBD182. The sequence continues at coordinate 118,289 of NZ_BDLN01000009.1, forward strand.
TCGATCTTGGTTACACCGAAATCGTTGCACCGGTTTCCGGCAGGGTCGGCCGCATCGAAATCACCGCCGGCAACCTCGTTGCCGCCGGCTCGACATCGCCTGCCCTGACGACGCTGGTTTCGGTCAACCCGATCTATGCCAGCTTCAACGCCAGCGAAGGAACGGTAGCGAAAGCGCTTTCCGAGCTGCCGAAGACAACCGACGCCCTGCCCGCGCTCGAACAGATCCCGGTGGAAATCGGCACGCTTTCGGATGAAGGCACGCCGATCAAGGGCACCCTGCACCTCATCGACAACCAGGTCGATTCCGCCAGCGGCACCATTGGTGTGCGTGCGGTCTTCGAAAATCCTGATGGCAGGCTCATTCCCGGCCAGTTCGTGCGGGTGCGCATGGGTGAACCGAAGCCGGAAAACCGGATAGTCATCAGCGACCGCGCCATCGGCACGGATCAGGACAAGCGGTTCGTCTTTGTCGTCGATGCCGAAAACAAGGTGAGCTACCGCCAGATCAAGCCCGGCGCACCGGCTGACGGCCAGCGCATCATCGACAGCGGCCTTGCCGCCGGCGATACGATCGTCGTCAACGGCCTGCAGCGCATTCGCCCCGGTGCAACCATCGCACCGCAGGCGGAAGACAAGGTCGCCGCCTCGCAATAACGCCGTCCCGCCTCCGGCGAGACGCATTTCACAAAGAACCGGCCCTCACCGGCGGCCATGATGCCGCCGGAACGGTCCTTGCATTTCCAAATCTACCCGGAGAGGGGACTGGATATGAATATTTCCAGATTTTTTGTCGACAGGCCGGTCTTCGCCGGCGTGCTGTCGATCCTGATCGTGGTCGCAGGCCTTCTCGGCATGCGCGCCCTGCCGATTTCCGAATATCCGGAAGTCGTTCCGCCATCCGTCGTCGTCCGCGCCACCTATCCCGGTGCGAACCCGGCCGTTATCGCCGAAACCGTCGCCACGCCGCTTGAAGAACAGATCAACGGCGTCGAGGACATGCTCTATATGGGCAGCCAGGCGACATCGGACGGCGTGCTGACGCTGACCGTCACGTTCAAGTTGGGCACCGACCCGGACAAGGCGCAGCAGCTGGTGCAGAACCGCGTGTCGCAGGCCGAACCGCGCCTGCCCGCGGAAGTGCGCGCACTCGGCATCACCACCGTCAAAAGCTCGCCCGACTTCATCATGGTCGTCAATCTCGTGTCGAAGACCGATGCCTATGACATCACCTATCTGCGCAACTATGCGACGCTGAACGTCAAGGATCGCCTCGCCCGTATCGAAGGCGTGGGTCAGGTGCAGGTCTTCGGCGCGGGTGACTATTCCATGCGCGTCTGGCTGGATCCGCAAAAGGTGGCCGAACACGATCTCGCCGCCAGCGACGTATCCGACGCCATCCGTCAGCAGAACGTCCAGGCCGCAGCCGGCGTTATCGGCGCATCGCCAAGCCCCAATGGCGTCGACCTGCAGCTCAACGTCAATGCCCAGGGCCGTCTGACGACTCCGGAGGAATTCGGCAACATCATCGTCAAGAGCGGCGCGAACGGCCAGATCACCCGTCTTCGCGACGTCGCCCGCATCGAACTCGGCGCTGCCGACTATACGCTGCGCTCGCTGCTCGACGGCGAACCCGCCGTGGCGATTGCCGTATTGCAGGCTCCCGGCTCCAACTCCATCGAAATCGCCGATAATGTCCGCGCGACAATGGACAATCTGCAACTGGCGATGCCTGATGGCGTGAAATATGAAATCGTCTACGACACGACGAAGTTCGTTCGCTCGTCCATCGAAAAGGTCGTTGATACGCTCCTCGAGGCCGTTGGCCTCGTGGTACTGGTGGTCATCCTGTTCCTCCAGACCTGGCGCGCCTCGATCATTCCGCTGATCGCCGTTCCGGTGTCGATCATCGGCACCTTCGCCGTCATGTATGCCTTCGGTTTCTCCATTAACGCGTTGACCCTGTTCGGCCTCGTGCTGGCCATCGGCATCGTGGTGGATGACGCGATCGTGGTGGTGGAAAACGTCGAGCGAAACATCGAAAACGGGCTTTCTCCGCGTGACGCCACCTACAAGGCTATGCGCGAAGTCTCCGGGCCGATCATAGCAATCGCGCTTGTTCTGGTCGCCGTTTTCGTCCCACTGGCTTTTATCTCCGGCCTTTCCGGCCAGTTCTACCGGCAGTTCGCGCTGACGATCGCGATTTCCACCGTCATTTCGGCGATCAATTCTCTGACGCTGTCACCCGCTCTTGCAGCCCTGCTGCTGAAAGAGCACGACGCACCGAAAGACTGGCTGACCCGCTTCATGGACCGGATTTTCGGCTGGTTCTTCCGTGGCTTCAACCGCGCCTTCGGGGCCGCCTCCAACGGTTACGGCAAAACCGTAGGCGGGCTGGTAACGCGCAAAAGCCTCGTCATGATCGTTTATATGGCGCTGGTGGCTGCCACCTACGGCATGTTCAGCGCGGTCCCAAGCGGGTTCGTACCGGCGCAGGACAAGCAATATCTCATCGGCTTCGCCCAGCTTCCGGACGGCGCAACGCTTGACCGCACGGAAAGCGTCATCAAGCGGATGAGCGATATCGCCATGCAACAGCCGGGCGTCAGCCACGCCATCGCCTTCCCCGGCCTGTCGATCAACGGCTTCACCATCGGCTCCAATTCGGGCATCGTCTTTGCAGTTCTCGACGACTTCGAAAACCGCAAGACGCCGGAACTGTCAGGCGGCGCCATCGCAATGCAGCTGAACCAGAAGTTTGCCGGCATTCAGGATGCCTTCATCGCCATGTTCCCGCCGCCGCCGGTTAACGGTCTCGGCCAGACGGGCGGCTTCAAGCTGCAGATCGAGGACCGTGCCGGTTACGGCTACCAGACGCTTGACGAAGCGGCCAAGGCGGTCATCGCCAAGGCATACCAGACACCGGAACTGGCAGGCATCTTCTCCAGCTTCCAGATCAACGTGCCGCAGCTCTTCGCCGATCTCGACCGCGCCAAGGCCGAGCAGCTGGGTGTTTCGGTCAGCGACGTCTTCCAGACGCTGCAGATCTATCTGGGCTCGCTTTATGTCAACGACTTCAACGCCTTCGGGCGGACATACAGCGTGCGTGTGCAGGCAGATGCGCAATTCCGCGCCCATGCCGAAGATATCGGCCGCCTGAAGGTCCGCTCGTCCACCGGTCAGATGATCCCGCTTTCCACGCTGTTGAAGGTAGATGCAACGACAGGACCGGAGCGCACAAACCGTTATAACGGCTTCCTTGCAGCCGATATCAACGGCGGTCCGGCACCGGGCTTCTCCTCTGGACAGGCGCAGGCAGCGATCGAGAAAATCCTTGCCGAAAACCTGCCGGCCGGGATCGAATACGAATGGACGGACCTGACTTACCAGCAGATCCTTGCCGGTAATTCCAGCCTCGTGGTCTTCCCGCTGGCGCTGCTGCTCGTCTATCTCGTATTGGCTGCGCAATATGAAAGCCTGACCCTGCCGATCGCGATCATTCTGATCGTTCCGCTCGGCGTTCTCGCCGCATTGACAGGCGTCTGGCTGACGGGAGGGGACAACAACATCTTTACGCAGATCGGCCTTGTCGTCCTTGTCGGACTATCGGCAAAGAACGCGATCCTGATCGTGGAATTCGCCCGCGAGCTGGAATTCGAAGGACGAACGCCGCTTCAGGCCGCAGTCGAGGCAAGTCGCCTGCGCCTCCGCCCAATCCTGATGACCTCACTCGCCTTCATCATGGGCGTGGTGCCTCTGGTCATCTCCACCGGTGCGGGTGCGGAAATGCGCGCGGCCATGGGTGTCGCAGTGTTCTCCGGCATGATCGGGGTGACGTTCTTCGGCATCTTCATGACACCGGTATTCTACGTGCTGGTGCGCAAGCTGTCGGGTAACCGTCCTCTCATCCAGCACAAACAGGAAGAACCTGCCAATTCGGACTACAAGCTCGAAAAGGCCGGCTGAGACCTGATCCAATCCACCGCAAACTTCGACGAAAGCCCGCCGCGCATCTCACGATGCGCGGCGTTTTTGTTGGTGGGAACGTCCATGTGCATCGCCTGAAACAGAATCTGTTTCAATGACTTAAGCAGCAAGCACATACATGTTGCGCCGCAATAAAGAAATAACGAATACACTATATCCGCATAAGGCAGCAGATACGTAAAGGAACAATGCTATTTTATGCTTTCCATTTTGTGGTAATTTCAAGAACAGGGTGATTCGGGCTAAATGATTTAGTTCAGGGGTGACATGATGGAGCAGGAATACGAAAACTGGGCGACAACCATTGCCTATTCGATAGTAATGCATGAAGGTCTGGATCTAGCGCTTGCCGCGCAGAATCTGGACAGAGGCAAGACCAGAAACAACCGTGAACGGCTGATGGAAGCCATCCGCAAATCTCTGCTGGAGGCCCGTTCGCGCAGCCATCTGTCGGTAGCGCAGCGGCTCTGAAGTCTGTCGCCGTATCCGATGCTGCCACAGGATCAGGTTGGAAGCAGATCGGTCCTTATCGCGGCTTTCAGCGGCAGGTGGTCCGAGGCAATGCGCGCCAGCGCACTGTCATGCGCTTCCACCTGCTCGATCAGCCCTTCGCGGTTGGCGATGATCCTGTCGAGCGCAAGCACCGGCAGGTTGGATGGAAAACTGGGCACTGCTGGCGGCAGGGCGCCGAATGCATCTCTCAGAGTATTGAGCGACGAGCCATTGCCGAGACGCCATTCGTTCAGGTCTCCCATGAGGATGGTCGCGCATTCGTTTCGCGCTTCCAGAAGACCGATAAGCGCCTTTGCCTGCTGGGCACGGGAATGCCTCAAAAGACCGAAATGCGCGGCGATTATTCGCAGTGCGCCACCGCTTTTCAAATCCAGTTCCACCACCAGCGCGCCGCGCGGCTCCAGCCCCGGCAATTTCAGCGTATGAACATCCCGCACCGCACCTTCCTTGAACAACAGGACATTACCGTGCCATCCATGCGCCTTCACACCCGCCAGAACAGGCACGGGGACAAGCCCGCTTTCCCGCTCCAGCCGGGCAAGATCGAGCAGGCCCGTGCGCTCGCCGAAACGGCTGTCCGCCTCCTGTAGCGCGATGATATCCGCGCCGATTTCCTGAATGACGCGGCTGGTGCGATCAGGATCGAACCTGCGGTCGCGGCCGACGCATTTATGGACGTTGTAGGACGCGATGACCGGGAAGGAGTGATCTCTCTCCACCTGCCCGGCATTCTTCCGTTGGTGGCGGTCGCGCAGCGACTGCATGACGAAGGCGGGCAGGCTGCTGTTTTTCGCCAGTGCCGTTTTTCCACGCTCCAGCAAACTGTTTTTCTTCACGCTGCGACGCCTCCCGATGCGCAAATTAAAAGTTCTAGAGCGTTTCCGACGTATGGCGCTCTAAAGATACGGCGAAGCGAGCCACAGGACGCGCTCCACAAAACGGACAACGAATGGCCGCGCATTCAGTTCGCTCAGTCGCACGGGTAAAGCGGTTGCCCGTGCTTCCCGGATGCGGTTTCCGATGGTCGCGGCGAATTCCTCATCCATAACTTCCAGATCGACTTCGAAGTTCAGCCGCAATGAACGAGGGTCCAGGTTGGAAGAACCGATGTAGCTCCAGCGCTCGTCGATCACCAGAAGCTTGGAGTGATTGAAGGGCCCTGTCGCCCGCCAGATGCGGCAGTAATTCTTCAACATCTGGTCGAATTGCGCCGTCATCGCCCTGTCCACAAGCACCAGATTGTTGCTTTGCGGCACGATGATATCCACCACGACTCCCCGCCTCGCTGCGGTAATGAGCGCTGAAATAAGCTCCCGATCGGGGAGAAAATAGGGCGACATGACGAGAATGGAGGAGCGGGCGACGGAAAACGCCCCCATCAGCATCTTGTGATTGGTCTCTATGCTCTTATCCGGCCCCGAGGAGGAAACGCGCGCAACGATCTGTGAACCCGGCACACCATCGGGAATGGCGATATCCCAGACCGGCGTGTGCAGAAGCTCCCCCGTCGTGAACCTCCAGTCCTCCGCCGCAATGGAGAAAAAATCAGAGACAACCGGCCCGCTGATCTTGAAATGAGTGTCGTGCGCCTGTTTTTCGCCGCCGAATTCAAGGGTGAAGCCCTCGCGGATATTCATGCCGCCGCTAAAGGCGAGGCGCCCGTCCACCACCAGGATCTTGCGGTGGGTGCGCAAATTCGCATAGGGCAGCCGCAGCCCAATGATGACATTGCCGTTGAATACATCGGCAACGATGCCTTTTTCCCTGAGCGTCGGCAGAATGCTCGGCACGGAATAGCGCGCGCCCACGGCATCCACCAGCACCCGCACCTCCACGCCCCGGAACTTCGCCCTTTCCAGCGCCGCGACAAAACGCGCACCGATCCTGTCATTGTCGAAAATATATGTTTCGAGGATGATCGACCGCTTCGCCTCGCCTATCGCTTCAAGCATGGCGGCATAGGCCGCGTCGCCGGTGACAAGCGGCTCGATGCGGTTACCGGTCGTCAGTGCGTGGCGCGTCACCCGGTCGCCGAGCGTCTTCATCGCCTCGAAACGGCGTCCGAACCGCGCGGCAATCACCTCGCCGCTCGCATCCAGACGCGCCACGCGATCCATGATCTCGTCCTGCATGAAAGACCGCTGCTGCCTGATACTGGACCGGCGAATCCGGTTGATGCCGGCAATCGCATAAATGACTGCACCGACGATCGGCGACAGAACGATGACGCCCACCCAGCCAAGCGCGGAGCGGACCTCTTCCTTCGTCATCGTGGCATGTACGGCCGCCACGGTTCCCATCAAAATGGAAAGAGCGGCAAGGATATGAGGCCAATAGGCGATGACGAGATCGAGCATGATGCAACTATAGGGCATCGTGCCGAAAAGTGTACCGCGGTTTTGGGAAAACCCGATGCGTAAACAAAAAGGTAGGGCAGTTCGCCGATCCCGCGATACCGGACCGGCACCGGAAAGGCCAAGAAGACCGGACGCCCATCGTTTTACGGGATAGACCCTTGCGGGATTAACGGTGGAAAGTGACGATGCGATATGTCATGAGAGCGCATCTTGATCTGTGAGCAGGGGCACTTGCGGGCTTCTGTGGCGTTTGAAAGCAGAAGGCCGTGATGCAGGAAAATACCCAGGGCGCCGTCATCGTCATTTCCAGCCACGTCATGCGTGGATCGGTCGGCAACCGTGCCGCAGTCTTCGCGCTGGAGACCCTTGGCTATCCGGTATGGGCGGTGCCCACAATCGTTTTGCCCTGGCACCCCGGCCATGGCCCGTCCACCCGGATGCGCTTTCAGGACGACGACTTCGACAAGGCCATGGCCGACCTCGAAAACGCCAAATGGATCGGCGAGGTCAAGGCTGTCCTGACCGGTTATTTCGGCAGCGCGGCGCAGGTGCTCTCCGTCGCAAGGCTGATCCGCAATCTCAAGGAAAAGAACCCGTCGCTGATTTATGCCTGTGACCCGGTCATGGGCGATCTGGGCGGACTATACATTCCCCTTGAGACTGCCGAAGCCATCCGCGATCACCTCATTCCGCTTGCCACCGTCGCCACGCCAAACCGTTATGAACTGGCCTGGATGAGCGGTGCCGAGCTTGAGACCAACAATGCCATCATGGATGCCGCGCTCGCACTCGGCCCGCCGAAAATGCTGGTCACCTCAGCCGTGTCGATGATGGCGGGCGGCACGGGAAATCTTTATTTGAGCGGCCGGCACGCGCTGATGGCGGAACACCGCGCCATAGAAGACGCACCGAACGGTCTCGGAGACCTGATGGCGGCGCTGTTCCTTGCCCGGCTGCTGGAAGGCATGGACGACGAGAAGGCGCTGCAACTGGCCACCGCCAGCGTGTTCGAAATTCTGGCGCGAACCAAAAAACGCGACATGAACGAATTGACGCTGGAGACGGATTCTTCAAGTCTCTCCACACCCATGGCGATGGTGCAGATGCGCCATCTCTTGCATCCTTCGCGCAGCAAGCGCAAATAGCGGCTAAAGGATTGGTCTTCAACGCACCGAGTTCTTCTCTTGATCTTGGTCCAAGCACAACGGTACTGCGATAGATGAAAGATTTTCCGGAAAACCTTCTCAACGGCTACAAGAACTTCATGAGCGGCCGCTATGCCGACGAGCGCGAAAGATACCGCGTTCTGGCTGATACCGGACAGAAACCGCAGACCCTGTTCATTGCCTGTTGTGACTCCCGTTCGGCGCCGGAAACGATTTTCGACTGCGGACCGGGAGAACTTTTCGTCGTGCGGAACGTCGCCAACATGGTGCCGCCCTTTGAGCCTGACGGTCAGTACCACGCCACATCAGCCGCCATCGAATATGCCGTGCAGGTTCTGAAGGTGAAGGACATCGTCGTCATGGGCCATGGCCGCTGCGGCGGCATTCAGGCCGCACTCGACCCCAATCTTGAACCTCTGTCGCCCGGCGACTTCATCGGCAAATGGATGAACATGGTGAAATCCGCCGCCGAGCAGATCCAGAGCAACGACGTCATGACCGCTTCCGAGCGCCAGACGGCGCTGGAGCGCGTTTCCATTCGCAACTCCATCGCCAACCTGCGCGGCTTCCCCTTCGTCAAGGCGCAGGAAACCGCCGGCAAGGTGAAGCTGCATGGTGCCTGGTTCGATATCTCGACCGGCGAATTGTGGGTGATGGACGGCAAAACGGGCGACTTTCGCCGCCCGGACCTGTGATTGTCGAAACCTTCTCAAAGCTTCGTCACCCCGGACGTGATCCGGGGCCAAGCGCGATCAAGTCTTTGATTGCTTAGGATTGTTTTCACGGCGCAGACGCGCCGTGACTGGATGCCGGAACTAGTCCGGCATCACGGAAGTGGACGTTCCAATTGGGATAAAGCGGCCTTATTGGCCGTCAATCGCCTTGCCGATAAACGCAATCGCCTGCTGATAAACGCTTGCAGCGTTCCAGCCCTGAATGGCCGCGTAATTCGTCTGCCCCTGCTGATAACCCGCACCGCGCTGCCAGCCGTGGCCGACAAGGAAGTTGGCGGTGGAGGCCAGCGCATCGGCGCGCGAACCGACGAGATCGATGCGTCCGTCGCGGTCGAAATCCACGCCGTAGCGCACAACGTTCAACGGCAGGAACTGCGTCTGGCCGATTTCGCCATGGGCAGCACCCTTGGCGTTAACGTTCAGCGAACCGCTGCCGACGAGCTTCAGGGCCGCATAAAGCTGCTCGGTAAAATAATCCGAACGGCGGCAGTCGAAAGAAAGCGTCGCCACGGCGGACAGCGTGTGCTGGTTGCCCATGAAGCCGCCAAATCCGGTTTCCATGCCCCAGATGGCCAGAAGCGGGCCGGCCGGCACACCATAGGCCTTTTCAATCGAGGCGAAGAGAGCCGCATTGTTCTTCTTCATGGTCTTGCCGCGCGAGATGATCGTCTGGCCGCCACGCTTCTGCATGAACTGGTCGAAGGACAGCTTGAAGCTGTGCTGGCCGCGATCGGCGCGGATGGTCGCCTGATTGTAGGAGACGCCGGAGAAGGCACGATCAAGCACCGAGGCGCTGACACCGCGGCTCGCCGCTTCCTGCTTGAAGGCACCGACCCAGGCGTCGAACCCTGCCGAAGTGTTGCCGCATTGCGCAGCCACAACCGGCGTCGCCGCCAAAACCGAGACCATGGCCACACCAGCCAGAATTGCCTTCATTGCCCGCATCAAAATCTGCCTTCGATATCCTTTGGGGAATTTATCCCGAGAACCAAAACGTCGCTGCTGTATGGGCTCGGGTGCCAAATTGCTTTTTGGCCGCCTAAATTGCCTTTTGGCAGCAAGGCCTGCAAATAAACTGGCCGTGATGATAGCCAATTGGAAAACCCGCCTGCCCCACACAGAACAGACGGGTTATACTTAACGAACCTTAAAAAATCGTATCAAGCCGCCGCCTTGCGGGGCTTGATGAGACCACGATTGACCAGAAGTTCGGCGATCTGGATGGCATTGAGGGCAGCACCCTTGCGCAGATTGTCCGAAACAACCCAGATGTTGAGGCCGTTTTCAACCGTCGCATCCTCACGGATACGCGAAATATAGGTCGCATCCTCACCGGCGGATTCAACCGGGGTGATGTAGCCGCCATCTTCATGCTTGTCGATCACAAGGCAACCCGGCGCTTCGCGCAGGATGTCACGCGCCTGATCGGCGGTGATCTCGTTTTCGAACTCGATGTTGACCGATTCCGAATGACCGATGAAAACAGGAACGCGCACGGCCGTGCAGGTTACCTTGATCTTCGGATCGAGCATCTTCTTGGTTTCGGCCAGAACCTTCCATTCTTCCTTGGTATAGCCGTCTTCCATGAAGACGTCGATATGCGGGATGACGTTGAAGGCGATGCGCTTGGTGAACTTCTTCGTTTCGACCGGATCGGCCACGAAGACGGCGCGTGTCTGCTGGAACAGTTCGTCCATGCCTTCCTTGCCAGCGCCGGAAACGGACTGGTAGGTGGAGACAACGACGCGCTTGATCTTGGCAAAGTCATGCAGCGGCTTCAGCGCGACAACGAGCTGGGCCGTGGAGCAATTCGGATTGGCGATGATGTTCTTGCGGGTGAAGCCCGAGATCGCGTCAGCATTGACTTCCGGAACGATCAGCGGAACGTCCTGGTCGTAGCGCCATGCAGACGAGTTATCGATGACGACGCAACCCTGCTGGCCGATCTTCGGCGACCACTTCTTGGAAATCTCGCCGCCGGCCGACATCAGGCAAATATCCGTGTCGGAAAAATCGTAGTTTTCGAGGTTGGAAACCTTCAGCGTGCGGTCGCCATAGGAGACTTCCGTGCCCTGCGAGCGGGAGGAAGCGAGCGGCACGACTTCATCTGCCGGAAAACCACGTTCGGCCAGGATGTTGAGCATTTCGCGACCGACATTGCCGGTGGCGCCTACAATTGCAACTTTGAAACCCATGATCAAGCTCTCTTTCTGTCTCTCCTCTTTTGGGTGAGGTGGGGAACCCGCATCGCATTGCGGCTTCCTCGATCCCCAGCCAAACCGGGGAGAGAGCGGTGGCCAGAGACGTCAGACGGTTTTAATCGTCGTTTTGGCCGTAATTCGGATAGAATAAGAAAGACGCGGATCATCGCCGGCGGATTGTGCCGGTGCTTCCATGACAATCATGTCTGCAACATGCCTGCGCAAGGTGATGCTCCTTCTTCGCGAGAAGCTATTAGAAGGTTTGGTGTTCGTGTCAAGAAAAAAGGCACGTTGCGAGCGACCCGGCGCATAAGCGCAAATGCCACCTCGCGACATTTTTGCACGTTATGCATTAGACTAAAGTCATAATCCGAAAGCATCGCTCTCATTGGGGTTACTCTAACATTACGCGCATTGCACCCTTACGGGGGAGTCCGGAGGAGAGACAGGGCTCTGCAATGCGCTCATTTGACATCTGTGGAGGACAGACAATGGCAAACGTAGCAGCCGTGAGCGGCGCCGCCCGTCCCATGACGGGTGAGGAGAAGAAGGTGATTTTCGCCTCTTCTCTCGGAACAGTCTTCGAATGGTACGATTTTTATCTGTACGGCTCGCTCGCGATCTATATCGGCGCGAACTTCTTCAGCCAATATCCGGAAACGACACGTAACATCTTCGCGCTTCTGGCATTTGCCGCCGGCTTCCTCGTGCGCCCCTTCGGCGCCCTGGTGTTCGGGCGTCTCGGCGACATTGTCGGCCGTAAATACACCTTCCTGATCACCATTCTCATCATGGGCGTTTCGACATTCCTCGTCGGCGTCCTGCCCGGTGCATCGCAGATCGGCATCGCAGCCCCGATCATCCTGATCATCCTGCGCATGCTTCAGGGTCTGGCGCTTGGCGGCGAATATGGCGGTGCTGCAACTTATGTGGCCGAACACGCGCCCAACGGTCGCAGAGGCTATTACACCTCATGGATCCAGACGACGGCGACGCTCGGGCTCTTCCTGTCGCTGATGGTCATTCTCGGCGTGCAGTTCGCACTCGGCAAGGAAGCCTTCGCCGCCTGGGGCTGGCGTATTCCCTTCCTCGTTTCGGTTCTGCTGCTTGGCGTATCGGTCTGGATTCGTCTGAAAATGAACGAATCTCCTGCCTTCAAGAAGATGAAAGAAGAAGGCAAGACCTCCAAGGCGCCGCTCAGCGAAGCCTTCGGCCAGTGGAAAAACGCAAAGATCGCCCTGCTTGCCCTCGTCGGCGCCGTTATCGGTCAGGCCGTCGTCTGGTATACGGGCCAGTTCTATGCACTGTTCTTCCTGCAGAGCATTCTGAAGGTGGACGGCCAGTCGGCCAACATCATGGTCGCGGCGGCCCTCATCCTCGGCACGGGCTTCTTCGTGCTCTTCGGCTGGCTTTCCGACAAGATCGGCCGCAAGCCGATCATCATGGCGGGTCTCGTTCTCGCGATGCTGACCTACTTCCCGCTGTTCAAGGCGCTCACATGGGCGGGCAACCCGGCACTGGCGCAAGCGCAGGCCAGCGTTCGCGCCACCGTGACCGCTGCACCGGGCGACTGCAAATTCCAGTTCAACCCGACAGGTACGGCGAAATTCACCACGTCCTGCGATATCGCCACCTCGTTCCTGACACGCAACTCCGTTCCCTATGACGTCGTTGCTGGAGCGGCTGGAACGCCGGCAAGCGTCAAGATCGGCGACGCCACCATTGCGAGCTACGACGCCATCGCAGCCGGTGCCGATGCTGCCGCAAAAGACAGGGCCTTCCAGAAACAGGTCAACATCGCGCTGCATGACGGCGGCTACCCGCTGGTGCGCGGCGTAGCACAGGTGCCGGACGCAAAACTGGATGCCTTCATTGCCGCCAACCCGGAACTCAACCTCAATGCGGAAGCCGTTCGCGCCGCCGACAAGAAGATGGTGGCGACCGACAAGCTGGTGGCCGACAAGTTGCTGACGCCGGCCGAGACCGCCGGAGCGGCGGAAATGGCCGTCTACAGCATTGCCGGTGGTGGTACCTTCGCCATGGTCGCCGATCCGGCTGCCGTGAACTGGGTCGTCATCATCGCGGTCCTGACCGTCCTCGTGATCTACGTGACGATGGTCTACGGCCCGATTGCGGCCCTGCTGGTCGAACTGTTCCCGACCCGCATCCGCTACTCCGGCATGTCGCTGCCCTACCATATCGGCAACGGCTGGTTCGGCGGCCTGCTGCCCGCCACCGCTTTTGCGATGAGCGCGGCGAAGGGCGATATCTATTACGGCCTCTGGTACCCGATCGTTTTCGCAGGCATCACGCTGGTCATCGGCCTGCTGTTCCTGCCGGAAACCAAGGATCGCGACATCCACACCATGGAGTGAGCGGTTTCGCTCCCGACGATAGAGACCCGGCGCTGACGCGCCGGGTTTTTTATTGCCGCAGTACCGCCAGTGCCCGAACTGGCCTTTCGCAGGCTGTCAATCCGCCGCAGGTAGAAACCGCCAAAAACAAGACAAAAACGCTCGAAATAGGCTATGACGCCCTATCGTGCGGAAAAGGGAGAGCCATTTTGAAAATCGGGACGCCTAAGGAATTATATGATGGCGAGGCGCGCGTCGGCATGACGCCCGACAGCGCGCAAGGCCTGCAGAAACTCGGATATGATTGCATCCTCGAAACAGGCGCGGGCAAGGCGGCGGGATTTTCCGACGACGCCTATCGCGCAGCCGGTGTCACCATCGTCGATAGCGCCGATGCGCTTTATACCGGTGCCGACATCATCGCCAAGGTTCGTCCGCCGGAAACGTCGGAGATTGATCGCCTGTCTTCGGACAAGACGCTGATCTCGTTCTTCTATCCCGCACAGAACAAGGACCTTCTGGAGCAGGCGAAGGAAAAGGGCGCAAATGTCATCGCCATGGACATGGTGCCGCGCATTTCCCGCGCCCAGAAAATGGACGCGCTGTCCTCCATGGCCAACATCGCCGGTTATCGCGCCGTCATCGAGGCTGGCAATAATTTCGGCCGCTTCTTCACCGGTCAGGTAACCGCCGCCGGCAAGGTGCCGCCCGCCAAGGTGCTGATCATCGGTGCCGGCGTTGCCGGTCTTGCCGCCATCGGCACAGCAACCTCGCTTGGCGCCATTACCTATGCCTTCGACGTGCGCCCGGAAGTGGCCGAACAGATCGAATCCATGGGCGCCGAATTCGTCTATCTCGATTTCGCCGACCAGAGCCAGGATGGCGCAGCGACCGGCGGTTACGCCGCCCCCTCGTCGCCGGAATTCCGCGAAAAGCAGCTTGAGAAATTCCGCGAACTGGCACCGCAGATCGATATCGTCATCACCACGGCGCTGATCCCCGGCCGTGACGCCCCGAAGCTGTGGCTGGCCGACATGGTGGCGGCAATGAAGCCGGGTTCGGTCATCATCGATCTCGCCGCCGAGCGCGGTGGCAATTGCGATCTCACGGTGCCCGACCAGCGCGTCGTCTCGGACAATGGCGTCATCGTCATCGGCTATACGGATTTCCCGAGCCGCATGGCCACGCAGGCCTCAACGCTCTATTCCACCAACATCCGTCACATGATGACCGATCTGACGCCCGCAAAGGACGGCAAGGTCGTTCACAACATGGAAGACGACGTCATCCGCGGTGCGACCGTCACCTATCAGGGCGACATCACCTTTCCGCCACCGCCACCGAAGATCCAGGCCATCGCCGCGCAGAAACCCAAGGAACGAGCAAAAGAGCTTACGCCTGAGGAAAAGCACGCCAAGGAACGGGCCGAGTTCAAGGCGCAGACGAAAAGCCAGGTCGGTCTGCTCGTCATCGGTACGGCGGCCCTGCTTCTCGTCGGCCTTTACGCGCCGGCAAGCTTCATGAGCCATTTCATCGTCTTCGTGCTCGCTTGCTTTATCGGCTTCTCCGTCATCTGGAATGTCAGCCACTCGCTGCACACGCCGCTGATGGCGGTGACGAACGCGATTTCCGGCATCGTCATTATCGGCGCGCTGCTGCAGATCGGTTCCGGCAACTGGCTGGTGGTGATCCTTGCCTCACTTTCCGTCCTGATCGCGACGATCAACATCGTCGGCGGTTTCCTTGTGACACGGCGCATGCTCGCCATGTTCCAGAAGTCCTGAGCCGTGTAGGGGACACATAATGACCATTGGTATCGTTTCCGCGGCCTATGTTGCCGCAGCCGTTCTATTCATCCTCTCCCTCGGTGGTCTTTCCGGGCAGGAAAGCGCCAAGCGCGCCGTCTGGTACGGCATAACAGGCATGGGTCTTGCCATTGTCGCCACGGTCTTCGGACCTGATGTCGGCAACTGGTTCATCGTACTTCTGATGCTGGCGGGTGGCGCCGTTCTCGGCTACTTCGTCGCAAACCGCGTGCAGATGACCGAGATGCCGCAGCTTGTTGCAGCACTTCACTCCTTTGTCGGCCTGGCCGCCGTCTTCATCGGCTTCAACGCCCATATCGAGGAAGCGCATGTCGCCTCGCTCGATGAGACGGCGCGCTCCCTGTTGACAGGCTTTTCCGCCCTCCTCGCCCACAAGACGCCGGTAGAACTGGCAATCATGAAGGTCGAGGTCTTCCTCGGCGTCTTCATCGGCGCCGTCACCTTCACCGGTTCCGTCGTCGCCTTCGGCAAGCTTGCCGGCAAGGTGGACGGCAAGGCGAAGAAGCTTCCGGGCGGACACGTCCTCAATGCCGGTGCCGCGATCCTGTCGCTCGTCCTGCTCATCATGTATTGCAACGGTGCTGGCGCATGGACGCTGGTGCTGATGACGCTTGCCGCCTTCTTCATCGGCTATCACTTGATCATGGGTATCGGCGGCGCAGATATGCCTGTCGTCGTCTCGATGCTGAACAGCTATTCCGGCTGGGCGGCGGCCGCCATCGGCTTCACGCTCGGCAACGATCTCCTGATCGTTACCGGTGCGCTTGTCGGCTCCTCGGGTGCGATCCTGTCCTACATCATGTGCAAGGCCATGAACCGCTCCTTCATCTCGGTCATCCTCGGCGGCTTCGGCGGCACGACGGGTCCGGCGATGGAAATCGAGGGCGAGCAGGTGGCAATCGATGCCGAAGGCGTGGCATCAGCGCTGAACGACGCTGACAGCGTCATCATCGTGCCCGGTTACGGCATGGCGGTGGCACAGGCGCAACAGGCCGTTTCCGAACTGACCCGCAAGCTGCGCGCCGACGGCAAGACCGTGCGTTTCGCCATCCACCCGGTTGCGGGTCGTCTTCCCGGCCACATGAACGTGCTGCTCGCCGAAGCAAAGGTGCCCTACGACATCGTGCTGGAAATGGACGAGATCAACGACGATTTCCCCAATACCGACGTCGTCATCGTCATCGGCTCCAACGACATCGTCAACCCGGCGGCACAGGACGATCCCAACTCGCCCATCGCCGGCATGCCGGTTCTGGAAGTATGGAAATCCAAACTGGTCATCGTTTCCAAGCGCGGCCAGGGCACGGGCTATTCCGGCATCGAGAACCCGCTGTTCTACAAGGACAACACCCGCATGTTCTACGGCGATGCGAAAAAGTCGATCAACGATCTTTTGCCGCTGATCAAGTGATGAAAAAGGGCGTTTCCGGGAGACCGGAAACGCCCTTCTTACAGATGGGAACGCGAACGTTTCTTCCGTCATGCCGGACTTGATCCGGCATCCAGCCACGGCGCGTCCGCGCCGTAAAAGAGTCTTTCGCGATCAAAGACTTGATCGCACTGGACCCCGGATCAGGTCCGGGGTGACGCTGTGCGGATGCTACGGCCCCGCCACACGAAACTTTATCGATAGACCGCTCTCAAAGCACCCGGTAACGCCGGTTGAAATACATCAGTGCTTCGTCGCCCTCATTGATCTTCATATCGACGACATCGCAGATCAGGATATCGTGCGTGCCGCCATCATGTGCCTCGCGAATGCGGCAATCGAAGGAGACCAGTGCGTCTTCCAGAACAGGCGAGCCGGTTTCGAGCACGCCCCAGCTTCCGGCAGCGAAACGTTCTTCCGCCGGTGTCTTGCCGCCGAACAGGGTGCTCAGCACCTCGTGCTTGGAAGCAAGCGTGTTGACGCAGATGACGCCATTGCCCTTCACCACATTATAAGCGGAAGAGCCGCGGTTGAGGCAGACGAGAAGCGTGGGCGGATTGTCGGAAACGCTGCAAACGGCCGTCGCTGCAAATCCCGCACGGCCTGCCGCACCGTCCGTGGTGACGATGTTGACTGCCGCACCGAGCCGCGCCATGGCGTTTCTATAATCGAGGCTGCGTTCCTGTGCAGTCTTCGTCTCCATTTCCGCTTCCTTTTCAAGAGACATCATCCGCATCTAAACCATCCTTCCTTAACAGGCCCTCAAGCCAGAACACAGGCGTCTTCAAACGCCAGTCGCGGCAGGCGGCCGAACAGCTTCGACGGATCGCCGTAACCAAGATTGATGAGGAAATTGGATTTCCACGTCGTACCCGCAAAAAATGCCGCATCCACCTTGCCCTTGTCGAAACCGGACATGGCTCCGGTATCAAGCCCGAGCGCGCGGGCGGCAAGAATGAGATAACCGGCTTGCAGCGTGGCATTGCGGAATGCCGTTTCCTCGGCCATCGCCGCACTGGAGGTGAACCAGGAACGCGCATCGGCATGGGGAAACAGCACCGGCAGCTTCTCGTAAAATTCGCTGTCGATGGCAGCGATGACCGTGACGGGTGCTGCCATGGTCTTTTCCAGATTGCCCGAAGAAAGCGCCGGCCTCAATTTTTCCTTGGCTTCCGGGCTGCGTACGAACACGAAACGCGCCGGCGAGCAATTGGCCGAAGTCGGCCCCATCTTCGTCAGGTCATAAAGCGCTGTCAGCGTCTCATCCCCGATTGGCTTGTCCGTCCAGCCATTGTGGGTGCGTGCCTCGGTGAAAAGTGTTGCCAATGCAGCGTCGTCCAATGCTCTCGTCATTTTACTCTCAAATCCCGTCAGAATGTTTGTGTTGCCGGTAGCAGAAACTGCAAAAGCCGCGCGTTGAAAAGGTCAGAATCGGTGATATTGACCGCATGCGCTCCGAAATCGAGAAGGCAAAGCTCGCTTTGCGGCAAACCTTCCGCAAGACGCAGCGACCGGGTATAGGGCACCAGAAGATCGTCTTTGGTTGCCACTACCAGAACCGGACTGCCGATCTCGCCGAGGCGCGCGTCGACATCAAAGGCCCGGAGCGCCGCGATGCGCCGAAGCACATTCGCCCTGCCCTGAAAATGCGCGACGCCATGCGCATCGTCACGTGCCAGCCGCTCCTGATGCTCTGACATCCAGGCCGCCGGATAAAGAAACAGCGGCTGGGCTTTCACGAAAGCCTCGACACCGGATTTTTCCAGAAGCTCGATCCGTACATCGAAGCAGCGCCCGGAATGCGGATCAGCCTTGCTCCAGGCATTGATAAGAACAAGCCTGTCGATGAGGCCGGGCTTGCGAAGCGCGATATCGAGTCCGATCAGACCGCCAAGCGCATGGCCCATGAAGTGAAATTTTTCGAGGTTCAGCGCCGAGACGATCTCCAGCACATCATCGGCCATCGCCGATATGCCGCCATCTGCCGGCACCTCGCCGCCGGTCCGGCCAGTTCCGCGATGGTCATAGGTAACGATCCGGAAATGGCTGGAAAGGGCCTCGATCTGCGGCGCCCAATAGGCGCCCGATCCACCCAGCCCCGATGACAGCAGGATAGTGGGCGCCTCAGGCTCGGCCCGGCCATGAACCTCGAAATGCATCATTTTGCCGTTTCGCCTTACTTGCCGATATGTGCGACGGTGGCGATTTCCACCAGTGCATCAGGCTTTACGAGGCCGCACTGGATGCAATAACGCGCGGGCTTGTCGCCGGGGAAATATTCGGCATAGACCGTGTTAACGGCCTGGTAATTCGCCCAGTCGGTGATGAAGATGTGGTTCATCGTCACGTCCTCCATCGTGCCGCCGGCGGTCTCAATAACGGATTTGATGGTTTCCAGAACATGGCGTGTCTGGGCGCTGGCATCGCCCACATGCACGACATTATTGTCCTTGTCGAATGGCAGCGTTCCGGAAACGTAAACCACGCCATCGGCAAGGGTTCCCGGCGAAAAAGGGGCGATGGGTTTGCTTGTACCGGCAGGCACGACGATCTTCTTCGGCATTTCATTCTCCTCTTTGTGTTTGGGGATCAATCCCTGACGGGTGCGGCCTGCGAGATGACGCCGCAGAAATCATTGACGGTCGCCACCCAGCCGAAAAATTTCTCGACATTGTAGACAGTCGCCTGCTGGATATAGTCCGGGCCCAGATGATGCGTGGCATCCTCCAGCATCACCCCGAAATATTCGAGATGGAAAGCGTCGCGCAGCGAGCTTTCGACGCAGACATTGGTGGCGATGCCGACGAACACCAGATTGCGGATGCCGCGGGCGCGCAGGACGCTGTCCATATTGGTGTTAAAAAAACCGCTGTAACGCGTCTTCGGCACCAAGATATCGCCGGGCTGGGGCTGCAACTCGTCAACGATGGCATAGTCCCATGTGCCCTTGGCCAAGAGTTGGCCCTGCAATTCAGGCCTTTTGCGCATTGTTTTCAGCGCGTTGGACTTGTGCCAGTTGGGCGAACCCGGCCCACCGGCCTCGACATAATCCTTGTCCCAGCCATTCTGGAAATAGATGACCTGAACACCTGCCGCCCGCGCTGCATCCAGCGTCTTCTTGATGTTGGCGATGGTGCCCTTGGCGCCGGAAATATCGAACCCGGCAAGATCGACATAACCGCCCTCGGTCGAATAGGCGTTCTGCATGTCGACCACGACAACGGCGGTCTCGCTGGGCTTGAGGGTAATCGGCTCCGGCCTTGCGGGAAGTGTGACACTTTCCGAACGGCTTTCCGGCCCCTTGTAACCCGCCACGACGGCTTCACTCATTCCGCTGCCTCCAGTTCGGCCAGCACATGCTGGCGGCTCTTCATCAGCGGTTGTACATATTTGCCGAATTTTTCGACGCCTTCGAGAAAATCGTCAAAGGTCAGCATCACGCCGCCCGTTCCCGGCACTTCACTCATTTCATCCAGCATCGCCGCCACTTCCTCATAGGAGCCAATCAGCGTTCCCATGTTAATGTTGACCGCCGAGACGGGATTGGACATGTGCCGGACATTGGTATCAGAGCCGGACTTGGTGTCGACAGAACTCTGCAGGCCGAGCCACTTGATCGCGTCCTCATCCGCGCCCGCCTTGTAATGCTCCCACTTCGCCCAGGCATCCTCGGATTTTTCTTCCGCAAGGATCATGGTCAGCACGACGGATTTAACCTCGCGACCCGACTTTTCCGTTGCCGCCAGAAGTCGCTCATTGGTGGGTGCAAAAGCCTTTGGCGTATTGACGCCGACGCCGAAGCAGAAGCTGTAATCGGCGAATTTGGCAGAGAACGCCATGCCGGAATTGGAGGAACCGGCGCAGATGAGCTTCACATCCCCCTGCGGCACCGGCTTCATGCGGCAATCATCCATCTGGAAGAACTTGCCCTTGAAGTCCGACTGCCCTTCCGTCAGCAACTCTTTCAGCACGGAGGTATATTCGCCGAGATATTCATAGCGATCACCGAAATAATCGTCGCCCGGCCAAAGCCCCATTTGGCTGTATTCAGGACGCTGCCAGCCGGTAATAAGGTTGATGCCGAAACGCCCGCCGGAAATGGAATCGATCGTCGTCGCCATGCGCGCAACGATGGCCGGCGGCATGACAAGCGTGGCGGCGGTGCCGAACAGCTTGATCTTGGAGGTCACGGCGGCGAGGCCCGCCATCAGGGTGAAGGATTCCAGATTATAATCCCAGAACTCGGTCTTGCCGCCAAAGCCGCGCAGCTTGATCATCGACAGCGCGAAATCGAAGCCGTACTTTTCCGCCTTCAGCGTGATTTCCTTGTTCAGGTCGAAGCTTGGCTTGTATTGCGGCGCGTTCTCGGAAAGGAGCCACCCATTATTCCCGATCGGTATAAAAACACCAACTTCCATCTTGCTGTTCCCTTTTTTTGGCATCAGGCGTTTTCCTGATTTGAAGAAAGAGTAGCAGGTTCCGTGCCAGACGAAAAAAAATAATTTTATCAATTGGATAATTTTTTGGAGGCCAATTTCTTTTTACCAAAAGATAAAAATTTTATCATTTGGTAAATTAATATGCCTGTTTATTCGGCAAATATTGAACGCAATGTGCGGGACATGAGCGGCTCTCACAATGGTTCTGAAGCCTTGCACGACAGCGGAAAACCACTCCTCCGTCATGCCGGACTTGATCCTGTATCCAGCCGCGGCCCGTCCGCGCCGCCAATAGAGCCCTGCGCGATCAAGCACTTGATCGCACTAGACCCCGGACCAAGCCCGGGGTGACGGCGTGAGGATGCTAAGACGGGGTCAGCACGAATGTGCAACGAGGCATTTCAAGCGCTGTGAAGACAACCAGCGACAAGCTATGCCAAAACCTCAACCGAGGCGTTGCTGCGCGTAGGCATGCACGGCCCTGAAGGCGGCTTCGGCGCCGGCGACGACCCGCTCCTCTTCTTCGATGGTCAGCGAAATTTCATCGAGCGCGGCCGTAAAGGTACGCCAATGCAGGCCGCGCCCTTCCGGAGCGCCGGCCAGATGGCGCGCGCCGAATTCTTCGGTGAGGCCAAGCTTGGCTGCATCTTTAAGAAGGAAAGCCGCGCCGAGATTCGAGCCTTCGACCACATAAAGCCAGCCCATGGCCTCAGGTAGATCGAACGGCGTTTCGCTGGTAAAGCGCGGCTCGTTTGTTTCAGGAATGGCGTGTCCCAGATCGGCAAGGTCCTGCTCTATCATGGAGAGACGGCGACGACCCTTAAGATCAGGCAGCAGGCCATCAAGCGTTTCATTGGAGAAAAACGCATCGAGGTCGCGATGGAAAAGATATTGCGTTTCCACGAATTTGCCGAAGTTCTCCCGGCTCTCGAACGGCTTCGCTGCCATGATGAAGGTATCGAGACCACCATGCGCGCCACGCGTGGCAGCCCTCAGGCGCTTCACGCGGCTCTGCTCGATCTCTTCCACAGGCGCTGATGGCTCCACAATGGTCATGACGCTTCCCTTTATCCCATATTCAGATTGCCTGATAAAAATCTTTACTTAAACAGTCAAATTTATTTTAGCATTTTTCCTGTGCATCGCTAAAAAATGGCATTCGCGTAAACCGGTGTAAACATTCCATGCCCCACCGGGCGCAACACCGATCCTGAGGCAGCTTTAGAAGCCAATCCCCCCCGTT
Source organism: Rhizobium sp. TBD182 (assembly GCF_001950375.1). Classification (NCBI taxonomy): domain Bacteria; kingdom Pseudomonadati; phylum Pseudomonadota; class Alphaproteobacteria; order Hyphomicrobiales; family Rhizobiaceae; genus Rhizobium; species Rhizobium sp. TBD182. Next base: position 140,537 of record NZ_BDLN01000009.1, read on the forward strand.
CCAGCCTCGCGAACAATCATTCTGTAATTACTGCTTTACAACTAACATGTCAGTGTGCCATCAATCTGCAGCCATCTTGGAGGAGCATCTTAATTGACCCAGAAATTCGGCCTTTCGGCAGCACTGACGACCCCTTTCAAAACTGACGGAACCGTCGATACAGACGCCATGATCGCGCATGCCCGCCGTTGCCTTGCAAATGGTTGCGACAGCGTGACACTCTTCGGCACCACCGGCGAGGGATGCTCCGTCGGCAGCCGCGAACGGCAGGTCATTCTCTCCCGCTTCATCGAGGCAGGCATTGCGCCTTCCCGTCTGGTCACCGGCGTTCTCGTGGATTCCATCGAGGATGCGGCCGACCAGTCCGCCGAGGCCCTGAACGCAGGTGCCCGCAATATTCTTCTCGCCCCACCATCCTATTTCAAGAATGTCAGCGATGACGGCCTGTTTGCCTGGTTCTCGGCAGTTTTCGAAAAGATCGGCAAGGGCGCGCGCGACATTCTCGTCTATAACATCCCTTCCGTGACCATGGTAACACTGTCGGTCGAACTGGTGGGGCGGCTGAGACAAGCGTTTCCGGGCATCGTCACCGGCGTGAAGGACTCCTCAGGCAACTGGAGCCACACAGAGCGCCTGCTGAAAGAACACGGCGATCTCGCAATTCTGATCGGCGATGAGCGTGATCTGGCCAAGGGCGTTCGCCTGGGCGGTCAGGGAGCCATCTCCGGCGTTGCCAATTTCCTGACGCAGGAAGTCCGCGCCATGGCCGTTGACGGCAAGGACGATGCGCGCATCGTCGATCTTGTTGTGGAACTTCTGAAATTTCCGGTTACGCCCGCCGTCAAGGTGCTGGTATCACACACGACTGGGGAAAATATCTGGTCTGATGTGCGCGCGCCGCTCGTTGCCATTTCACCGGAGGGCCGGCGGCAGATCGAAGGCGCATTCGACGCGCTGTTTCGCAAACAGGCCGCCTGAACAGACCTTGAAAGGTTGAGCATGGACGATACCGGCGAACAGACATTGCGGGAACGGGCGTATGAAAGCTTTACGCATCACCTTCTCTCGCGCGACGTTCGCCCTGGGCAATTCATCTCGCAACGCCGCCTCGTGGAATTGACGGGTCTGCCGCTGGGCGCGATCCGGGAAGCAATTCCACGGCTGGAGGCGGAAGGTCTGATCAAGACCGTGCCGCAGCGGGGATTACAGGTCGCCCATATCGACATCAACCTCATCCGCGAGGCGTTCCAGTTCCGGATCTTTCTCGAGAAGGAGGCCGTGGCGCTCTTTACGCGTTCGGCCTCGGACGAGACCATCGCCAAGCTGTTGAAACAGCACCGCGATATCGTCGAGGCGACGGAAAACGGTGGGGAATCGCCGGAGCTGGACCAGCACGCGCAGCAGGTGGACTGGGGCATGCACGACGCCTTCATCGATAGTCTCGGCAATTCGATCATCTCGAACGCCTACAGGGTCAATTCCATCAAGATGCGCCTCATCAATCAGGAGCGCTTTCGCATCGCAGGCCATGTCAAATCGGTGATGAAAGAACACCTCGCCATTCTCGAAGCCATTGAGAAGCGATCTGTCGAAGACGCCGTGGAGCGGCTGACCGCCCATATCCGCAACGCAAGGGACAGGGCGCTGGCAGTATAGGGCAATTCCGGTAGGGCAGAAGAAAGGTCCTGGCCGGAATTGCATGAAAATAAGCAACAAGCCGGAGGTGAGGAGAATTTCCGGCTAACTGGAGGAGAACTGACATGACGCATTCATTGCTCAACCCCACGCGTCGCGCCTTTCTGGCAGGCACGGCAGCGATCGGTGGCAGCGCGGTGCTCGGCATCCGCCCCGCATCGGCGGCGGTGAACTGGAAAAAACACGCCGGCACCACGCTTGAAGTCAACCTGGTCAAAAGCCCGCGCAGCGAAACGCTGATCAAATATCTGGGCGAATTCGAGGAACTGACCGGCATCAAGGTCAATGCCGAAGCAACACCTGAACAGCAGCAGCGCCAGAAGGTGGTAATCGAGCTTTCCTCCGGCAAGCCGAGCTTCGACGTCGTTCATCTGAGCTACCACGTGCAGAAGAGACAATTCGAAAAGGGCAAGTGGCTGGCCGATATCAGCGGCTTCCTGAAGGACCCGTCGCTGACCGATCCGTCCCTCGTCGAAAAGGATTTTGCCGAAGCCGGCATGCTGTTTGCCAAGGATAGCGACGGCGTGCTGCGCTCGCTGCCATTCTCGGTGGATTACTGGATCGTCTACTGGAACAAGGAACTCTTCGAAGCCAAGGGCCTGAAATACCCTGAGACCTTCGAGGAACTGGTGACGGCAGCGGAAAAGATCACCGATCCCGCAACCAACACCTACGGTTTCGTCGCCCGCGGCCTGAAAAATGCCAACACCCCGGTCTGGACTTCGTTGATGCTGGGTTACGGCGCAAAGCCGATCGGCGCGGACGGAAAGGTCGACACCGAATCCAAGGAAGCGGTCGAGGCAGCGAAACTCTATCAACGCTTGATGACCAAAGCCGCCCCTCCCGGCGTTTCCGGCTTCAACTGGGCCGAAGCGCAGTCTGCCTTCCTTCAGGGCAAGATCGGCATGTGGTTCGATGGCGTCGGTTTTGCACCGCCGATCGAAAACCCGGAAAAATCCCGCGTGGTCGGCAAGGTCGGTTACGGTGTCATGCCGAAGGGCCCGGCAGTACAGGCGGCCGGCACCTTCGGCGATGGCCTTGGTGTCGTCGAAGCCAGCAGCAAGAAGGAAGCGGCCTACCTCTTCTGCCAATGGGCGATCTCGCACGACATGGGCGCGCGCCTGTTGCAGGCGGGTGCAGGCGTTCCGTTCCGCCAGTCCATCCTCGAAGACCAGAAGGTGCGTGAGGGCGTGAAGATGCCGGCCGCCTGGCTGGATGCGGTCGTCGGTTCCGGCAAGGTCTCGCAGCTTGCCCTACCGGTCATCATTCCGGTCACGGAATTCCGCGACATCTACGGCGTCGGCCTCACCAACATGATCGGCGGCGCGGACCCGGCAGCTGAGCTGAAAAAAGCGACGGAACAGTTCGCACCCGTTCTGGCGCGTAGCGAGGGATAATGGCCTCCGTGAGCATCGAAAACACCAAAACAGGCGTCAGCCGGAAAGAAGGGAGCAGGCCCGCAAGGCTTGCTCCCAACTACTGGCCTTTCGTCATACCGGCACTTGTCGTCATCTCGGCGGTTATCGTTTTTCCGTGGGTCTTCACCCTGTGGATGAGCGTCCATCGCTGGACGCTCGGACAGGAGCAGAGCTTTATCGGTTTCGATAACTATATAAGGCTCGCAAGCGACGTGAGGTTCTGGGAATCGCTCTGGCACACCCTCATCTATACCGTGCTGTCGGTCGTCGCTCCGCTGTTTCTGGGAACATTGGCGGCGCTGGTTTTCGATGCGCAGTTTCCGCTGCGCGGTTTTCTGCGCGGCGTGTTCGTGATGCCGATGATGGCGACCCCGGTCGCCATCGCGCTCGTCTGGACCATGATGTTCCACCCGCAGCTCGGCGTTCTGAACTATCTCTTGTCCTTCATCCATATCGGACCGCTGGAATGGATCTACAACCAGTCCACCGTCATCCCCTCGCTGGTGCTGGTGGAAACCTGGCAATGGACGCCGCTCGTCATGCTGATCGTGCTCGGCGGACTGGCTGCAGTACCCCGCGAACCCTATGAGAGCGCCGAAATCGACGGTGCCAACGCCTGGCAGAAGTTTCGTTACCTGACCATGCCGATGATCGCGCCGTTCCTGATGATCGCCGTCATCATCCGCTCCATCGATGCCGTCAAAAGCTTCGACATCATCTACGCGATGACGCAGGGCGGCCCTGGCACGGCCTCGGAAACCATCAACATCTACCTCTACAACACGGCGTTTTCCTACTACGACATCGGTTACGGCTCGGCCATGGCCGTCGTCTTCTTCATCATCATCGTGGCGCTGTCCTTTGTGCTTTTGATGGTGCGCCAGCGTGCGCAATGGAACGAGATGGAGGATCGCTGATGGCTCGCCAATTGCTCAAACGTAAAAACCTCGACCGCATCGGCCTGTTTTTCGTGGCGCTGGTGATGATTTCGCCTGTTATCCTGTTCTTCATCTGGATGATCTCGCTGTCGCTGAAATATGAAATCGACAACGGCGCTTATCCGCCGATCCTCATCCCCGAGCGTTTCGCATGGTCGAACTATGTGAAGGTGTTCGAGGAGAATAATTTCTTCCTCTATTTCTGGAATTCGGTGCTCGTCACCGGTGCGGCCACCATTCTGGCGCTGGTGATCGGCGTGCCCGCCGGTTACGGCATCGCCCGGCTGAAGGCGGAAAAGTCGGCTGTCGTCATCATGATCGCCCGCATGACGCCCGGCCTCTCCTTCCTCATTCCGCTATTCCTGCTGTTCCAATGGCTGAACCTGCTCGGCACGCTCTGGCCGCAGATCATCATCCATCTCGTGGTGACGGTTCCGATCGTGGTCTGGATCATGATCGGTTATTTCGAAACCACGCCGAAGGAACTGGAAGAAGCGGCAAGCATCGATGGCGCATCCTCCTGGCAGGTGTTCCGGCTGGTGGCGTTGCCGATTGCCAAGCCCGGCATCGTCGTCTCCTTCATTCTGGCGGTCATCTTCTCGTGGAATAACTTCGTCTTCGGCATCGTGCTGGCAAGCCGTGAAACGCGCACCCTGCCGGTGGCGGTCTACAACATGCTCTCCTTTGAACAGGTGAGCTGGGGACCGCTTGCCGCAGCCGCGCTGATCGTGACGCTGCCGGTGCTGCTGCTCACCATGTTCGCGCAGAAACAGATCGTGGCGGGCCTGACCGCCGGCGCCGTCAAGGGCGGCTGAATCAACCAATTAAAAATACGGGAACCAAAAACATGGCACCGGTCAATATTCTAAACGTCCAGAAGCGCTTCGGCGCGGTCAACATCATCCACGGCATCGATATCGATATCAAGGATGGCGAATTCGTCGTGCTGGTCGGCCCTTCCGGCTGCGGCAAATCCACCCTGCTGCGCATGATTGCGGGCCTAGAAGAAGTCAGCGACGGCGAAATCCATATAGGCACACGCGAGGTCAGCAACCTGCCCGCCCGCGACCGCGATATCGCCATGGTCTTCCAGAACTACGCCCTTTATCCGCACATGACGGTGAAGGATAATATGGGCTTCGCGCTGAAGCTGAAGAAGGTGAGCGCCGACGAAACCAAGGCCAAGGTCGACAAGGCCGCCGCCATTCTGGGGCTGGACAAGCTGCTCGACCGTTATCCGCGCCAGCTTTCCGGCGGCCAGCGCCAGCGTGTAGCCATGGGACGCGCGCTGGTGCGCGATCCGCAGGTCTTCCTGTTTGACGAACCGCTGTCTAACCTCGACGCCAAGCTGCGCGTGCAGATGCGAGGCGAGATCAAGGCCATGCATCAGCGCATCGGCACCACCACCATCTACGTCACCCACGACCAGGTGGAAGCCATGACCATGGCCGACAAGATCGTGGTGCTGCATGACGGCGTGATCGAGCAGATCGGCGCGCCGCTCGAGCTTTATGACCGTCCGGCCAACCTCTTCGTTGCCGGTTTCATCGGTTCGCCTGCGATGAATTTCATTCGTGGACGCGTCGAAGAAGGCGTGTTCCGCACCGTGAAGGGCTTAAGCCTTCCCCTGCCCGCCAACAGCGACATCGCCGCACTGGGCGGTCGCGACCTCGTCTACGGCGTGCGCCCGGAACATATCCGTGCAGCAAGCGGCGGTATCGAAGGCCGGGTCGAACTGGTCGAAGGCACCGGCTCGGAAATCTATGCCAAGCTGAACTGCAAGGGCGACGAGATTGCCTGCCTGTTCCGCGAGCGGCTGGACGTGAGGTTCGGCGATACGATCCATATCGCCATCGACCCGGAAATGGTTCACCTTTTCGACAAGGCAACCGGCAAGCGCATTTAAGGCGCATGCCGAGTAAAATTGCGTAAGACAAAGACATAGGGTGACGGGCATGGACAGCCAACACGAGAGCCGCAAACATGTGCTGTGCGTGGGTGCAGCCGTGCTCGACACCCTGTTTCGCGTCCATGACATGCCAAAGGGCGAAGGCAAGGTCCTGCCCTACGAAATGTTGCAGATCGCCGAGGGCATGGCATCCAGCGCAGCCTATGCGGTGCACCGCATGGGCGGGCGCGCCAGCCTTTGGGGTGCTGTGGGCGACGACGAGACCGGAACCCGCATCCTGCGCGATCTCGCCGAAAGCGGTATCGACACCACAGGCATGACAGTCGCCGCCGGCGCACGCTCGGCACTCTCCACGATCATTATCGATGATCGCGGTGAAAGGCTGATCGTGCCTTTTTATGATCACAGGCTGCATGAGAAGAAGCGCTGCTGCACACCAGCGGACCTCGCCGCTTACGACGCCGTGCTGGTGGATGTGCGCTGGCCGGAACTGGCGCTCGATGTTCTTGATGTGGCACGCGCACTCGGCAAACACGCCATTCTCGACGGCGACGTCGCGCCGGTCGAAACCCTCGAAAAGCTCGCACCCGCCGCAACCCACATCGTTTTTTCCGAACCCGCCGCTGCCCGGCTGACGGGGCTTGAGACGGTAGAGGACATGCTGCCGGTGCTGCACGCCCGCTACCCGCAAACCTTCATCGCCGTCACCGCCGGACCGGCAGGCTGCTGGTGGACGGAAGCTGGCGATCCCACTGTCCATTTTCAGGAAACGATGCAGGTCAACGCGGTGGATACGCTGGCGGCAGGCGACATTTTCCACGGCACCTTTGCGCTTGCCATAGCCGAAGGCATGGAAAGCCGCGCCGCCATGCGGCTCTCCTCCGTTGCCGCTGCGCTCAAATGCACGGTCTTCGGCGGCCGCATCGGCGCACCCACACGCGAAGAGACCGAAGACGCGATGCGGCAATGGCTGGAGCGTGAACGGGGACCGGCGCTACGCGCCTTCTGAGCGCATCCATTGCCCGCATAAAACTATTCCATTTTTGCGATGCCGTTTCCCGGCGAACTAGGCTAACGTCAAGTCAGAGCAAAGCTTTTCGCAAGCCGCGCTTGTTCCACCTTGAGCCTGCATTCCGCAAAAGTGATCGCCCGATGCATCAGACGACCCGCCCGAGACTGCGCGATATCGGCTTGCCGCCCGGCCATTTCGAGACCGGCCCGCTCAATGCCATCACCGATGTCGAAGGCGTGACGATCGGCCATTCGACCGTCATCGAAGGCGACACGATCCGCACCGGCGCAACCGCGATCCTGCCGCATGGCGGCAATCTTTTTCAGGACAAGGTGCCCGCCGCCTTCGCCGTCTATAACGGTTTCGGCAAGTTTGCAGGCTCGACCCAGATCGAGGAACTCGGCGAACTCGAAACGCCTGTCATCCTCACCAATACGCTTGCAACCGGCCGGGCAATCGAGACGATCAACCGCCACACACTGGCGCAGCCGGGTAACGAAAAAGTGGTGTCGATCAATGCGGTCGTCGGAGAGACCAACGATTCCCGCCTCAACGACATCCGCGCTGAACGCCCGACCGTCGAGGAAATTTCGGCCGCGCTGAAAAACGCTGCCACAGGCCCGGTGGCCGAGGGCGGCGTTGGAGCCGGGACCGGCACGGTGGCTTTCGGCATGAAGGGCGGCATCGGAACCGCATCCCGCATCGTCACCGTCGCGGGGGAGGCCTATACGCTCGGCGTTCTCGTGCAGTCCAATTATGGCGGCCATCTTCTCGTCTGCGGCAAACCCTATGTGAGCCCGGAGCACAAGGACAAGGACGGCTCGATTGTCATCATCATCGCAACCGATGCGCCGCTGTCGTCGCGCAATTTGAAGCGCTTGGCCGCTAGGAGCTTCGGCGGCCTCTCGCGCACCGGTGCGGCACTGAGCAATGGTTCCGGCGATTACGCGCTGGCATTTTCGACCAACGAGCGCCTTCGCCGCACGCCCGCACGCCGTAAGGCAGTTACAGACTATCCTGAGCTCTCCAACGATGCGATCTCGCCGCTCTTCGAAGCCGCAATAGAGGCAACCGAGGAGGCGATCCTCAATTCGCTCTGCGCGTCAACAACAACATCAGGCTTCAACGCTGGAACCGGCAAGGCCGCAACGGTTGAGGCCATTTGCATCGATACCCTTAAAACCCTTCTTTCAGCCTGACTTTTCCAGACGGAGTTTTCATGACTAGCCAATCCGGTCGCATCGTTTATCTCAACGGCGAATTTCTGCCCGAGGCGGAAGCCCGCCTTTCCATCTTCGACCGCGGCTTCCTGTTCGGCGACGGCATTTATGAAGTCACCTCCGTTCTCGAAGGCAAGCTGATCGACAGCGACCTGCACATGGCGCGGCTGGAACGCAGCGCCCGCGAAATCGACGTGCCGCTGCCGGTCACAACAAAGGAAATCGTCGAGGCCGAACGTCGCCTGATTGCCGACAACAACCTTGTCGAAGGCATGATCTACCTGCAACTGACGCGCGGCGCGGAAGACCGCAACTTCCTGTTTTCCGCCGATTTGAAGCCGACGCTGGTGATGTTCACGCAGGCCAAGAAACTCGTCGGCACCGCCGTGGAAGAGGCCGGCATTGCGGTCAAATCCGTTCCCGACCAGCGCTGGGCGCGCCGTGATATCAAGACCGTCTGCCTGCTGCCGCAGGTCATGGCAAAACGCATCGCCAAGGCTGAAGGCTGCGATGAGGCGTGGATGATCGAGGATGGTTTCGTCACCGAAGGCGCATCCTCCACCGCCTATATCATCACCGGCGACAGGAAGATCATCACCCGCGGCAACAGCAACAAGACCCTGCCCGGCTGCACCCGCCTTGCCGCCCTGCAACTGGCCAAGGAGGCCGGTTTCACGCTGGAAGAACGGCCTTTCACGCTGGAAGAGGCGATGAACGCAGACGAAGCCTGCCTGACCAGCGCCTCCAACTTCGTGGTTTCGGTGACGAAGATCGACGGCAAGCCGGTGGGTGATGGCAAACCAGGCGCGATGGTGAAACGCCTGCGCGCGCTCTATCTCGAAAACGCCCACCGCACCGCGATCTGACCGGGATCAATCTTCGAGAACCGCCCATATGCGCTCGACAACGGGACGGCGGTTCTCCTTGGAACGATAAAGCCGGATATCCACGGCAATATCGAAACTGTGATCGGCGGCACGCACCAGCGCGCCGCTATCCAGCTCGTGCCGCATCAGGCTTTCCGGCACCCAGGCAACACCCCATCCCGCCATCGCCATGGCTTTCAGCCCCACCGACATGCTGCCCTCATGCACCCGCTCGAATTTCGGCAGGCGCGCACTCAGGAGATCGCGCAACAGCGGCCCGAAGAACGATGCTTTTTCGTAATCCAGATAGGCAAAGGGTTTTTTCGCGCTTTCCGTCAGGCTGTGCAGCGGTGCGCCGTCCTCTGTGGGGGCGGAAACGGGAATGATGTTTTCCGCGCCAAGCACGCGGAATTCGAAGGTCTGCGCATCGAGCAGCATCGGCACTTCGGGGTGGGCGTAGGTCAGAAGGAAATCGCTCTGCCCGTCCACCAGCGAATTGAGGTTCTCCTCCATGCTGCCGGAATCAGGCCGCAGAACCGAAAACAGCGGTCCCGCCTTCTCGTTCACCCGTTTCAGCCAGTCCGGGAAGAAGGTGAAAGACAGCGTGTGCAGCGCCGTCAGCCGCACTGTTCTGGCATCCTCACCGTCTTCCTGCAACAGGGTGCGACGGGCGTGGTAAAGCTGCTTCAGGGTTTCCTGCGCCACCGGAACGAACTTCACCCCGGCCTCGGTCAGCCGTGAGGGATAGGAAGCGCGATCGACCAGCGTCGCGCCCACCCAGGCTTCCAGCTGCTTGATCCTCCGGCTGAAAGCGGATTGCGTCACATGCCGCTCTTCCGCCGCCTTCGAAAAATTGAGCGTTCCGGCCAGCGCCAGGAAATCCTCGAGCCATTTGACTTCCAAGGGCCTGTTCTCCCACAAAGATGTTGAACCGGCCTTTAGCTGGAACAAGGGTCTTTATTAGGAGCAATAGCAGCTGATTGAAACCCTGTTAAAGGCTTCTTGAATATTCGATCATTCGCGCCCGGCTCGCCACAAGCTCTATCCGGCTGTCGCTCAATTGATTGAGGCAGATGCGCTTCGTCCACGGCCCGTCCGAGAGCGTGAAGAGGAAGCGACCATTGCCGAGCGCCGTCAAAGGCATGGAGCGGCGCGTGGGACCGATACCCATGGTCAGCGACGAACCGGAAATCGTAAATTCCGCCCCTTCGATAGAGCGCCAAGATCCGGAAAGCTCATCGGGCACCGCATGGTCACCAACCGGCAGGAACCGACGAGCGGCGTGGCCTGCCTCGCCGACGATGGCGTCGCCCTCGAGCCTCAGAAGCATCGGAGAGGATGCGGAGCGCGATGACACCCAGCCATCGGCATCTTCATAAAGCGTGTCGTCGCCATCGATGAAGGTCGAGGTACTGCCCTTGATCTCCAGCCACCACGGTCCGCTTTCGGTGACATAGAGGCCTTCCGGCAAGCGGGCGGCGGGTTTGGGTAAAGGCAGACCGGTCAGGGCCGCCATACTTTCCAGCGCAATCTTGAAGCCGTTGGTATCCTCGCGGTTCGATACCACGACGAAACCCGTGCCGTTTTCCGGATCGAGAAGGAAGTACGTCTTGTAGCCGGGATGCGAACCGCCATGACCGACGAAACGTCTGTCGCCGAGATGTGACCAGCGCAGGCCGAGACCATATTCGCTCATCCGTCCATCGGCGAGCCGCCGCTCGGTGGAAAGCCCGTCCAGAACGCCGGCAAAGCTGCCCTCTCCGCGCATCAGCCCCTGCAGCCAGCGGGTCAGCGCTTCGGCACTGCCGGCAAGACTGCCCGAAGCGGAAATATGCAGCCCCGCCGCCGAAAGTTGCCAGTTGCTTTCAGCCTTCCAGTAACCCGGCACCAATCCGTCGACCGGATCATTCCAGACGTCCGGCGCCTTCAGGAAAACACCGAACGGTCCGGCAATTTGCGTCTGCACGAAATCGTCAAAACGGAAGCCATGGCGCTCCAGCGCCGCCTCGACCAGACGATAACCGGTATTCGAATAGGAAACCTCGCTGCCGGCCGGAAAGTTCAGCCGGGTCAGCCGCGACAGATAGTCTAGAAGCGGGCCGGCCTTCGTTTCGGTGTAGACGGAAAGACCAAGCAGCGAGAGGCATTCGCGCGTGTCCGGCAATCCGCCGCTCATATCCAGCGCCTGCCCGACAGTGACGTCGCGGAGTGGCGATTGCAGCTCCGGCAGATGCTTTCCGAGTGGATCGTCAAGCCCGATCAGATCGGAATGGGCAAGCACCATGGCACAGAAGGCATGTTTGGTGACGGAAGCGTAACGCACCACGCTTTTCGGCGTGAACGGCGCAAACGTCGAAAGGCTCTCAACCCCGCCCGCATGGGCAAAACGGATGCCATTGAGATCGAAACCGATCACTGCTCCGCCTGGCTCGTTGCCGGCCCATTGCGAGACGAAACTCTCGGCAAGCGTCGAAGCGGCGTTCCAGTCGAATTGCTGTGACATTGTTCGGTCTCGTGTCTTCGTGGGTCTTGTGGGAAGCCTCATACCGCTGCCGCGACCTTCTCCCCGGTGGGAAGAAGAAGCGAGCAGCATCCGCTCGATCTATGTGCGACGTGGGCTCAAGCCGGCTCTTCCAGCCGGATACTCAGGCTGCGCAACTCTTCGGTATGCGGGTGTTTCGTGCGGCCTTCGCGTAGATCGCCTGCATTCAGCTGCTCGACCATTTCACCATTCAGCATCACGCCCACCTGTGGGCACAGATGCGCGATAACAGCCAGATTGTGGCTGACGAGGATATAGGTGAGGTTGCGCGCCGCCCGCAGATCCTGCAACAGGTTCAGGATTTCCGCCTGCACTGAAACATCGAGCGCCGAAGTCGGCTCATCGAGCAGCAGGACCTGCGGATCGGCAATCAACGCACGCGCAATCGCCACGCGCTGACGCTGGCCGCCGGAGAGCTGGTGGGGGTAACGGAAGCGCACCGCCTGCGGCAGGGCCACATCCGATAGCGCCTGCTGGATGCGTTTTTCGATATTGTCCATGCCGTGCACCAACGGCAATTCGCTGAGGATACGGTCGATAGTCTGGCGCGGATGCAGCGAACCATAGGGGTCCTGAAACACCATCTGCACCTGCCGGAAGAATTCCGGCGTGCGCTTCAGCGGCGCATCCTTGCCGGCAAAGGCGATGCGGCCTTCCCAGCTTTCATTAAGGCCGGCCATGGCGCGCAAAATGGTGGACTTGCCCGAGCCGCTTTCGCCAACGATGCCGAAGCTGCCGCCCTTTTCCACCGAAAAGGACACGCCCTTCACCACTTCACGGTCGCCGAACTTGATACGGAGATTTTCGACGTCGATCATAGGCTGGACCACGCTGCATCACGGTTGAGAACGGGAAGACGCTCGCGCGGATGCGTCAGCGAGGGAATGCAGTTCAAGAGACCCTGCGTGTAAGGATGCTGTGCTTTCAGGAGTTCGGAAGCCTTCAGCTCCTCCATCACCCGGCCGGAATACATGACAGCCACGCGGTCGCAGAAATGCGAGACAAGCGGCAGGTCGTGGCTGATGAGGATGAGACCCATGCCGCGTTCCGATACCAGCTCCTCGATCAGCCGCAGGATTTCCGCCTGCACCGTGGCATCGAGAGCACTCGTCGGTTCGTCGGCGATCAGAAGCTCGGGATCGGGCGCCAGCATCATGGCAATCATGACACGCTGGCCCATGCCGCCGGAAACCTCGTGAGCGTAGGACGAAGCGACCTGGCGCGGATTGCGGATCTTCACCTGATCGAGCAGAGCGATTGCCGCCTCCATGGCCGCACGCTTGCTGCCGCCCTTGTGGGCGCGCCAGGCTTCCGCGATCTGTGCACCCATGGTCTTGACCGGGTTCAGCGAATATTTCGGATCCTGAAGGATGAAACCTGCCCGTTTTCCTCGGATCTGGCGCATCTGCTTTTCACTGGCGGAAAGCACGTCGATACCGTCGAAGGAGAGCTTGTCGGCCCTGATATCAGCATTGGAGGGCAGAAGCTTCATCAGCGCGCGCGCCGTGAGGCTCTTGCCCGAACCGGATTCACCGACGATGCCGAGCTTTTCTGTTCCGAGCTTCATGGAAACACCGCGCACCGCCTCGAAGCGGCTGGTGCGGGTCTGGAACGCGATCTTCAGATTTTCGATTTCGACCAGCATGGCTCAATGTCCCTTCGGGTCGAGCACGTCGCGCAGACCATCGCCAAGGAAGTTGAAGGCGAGCGAGACGAGGAAAATGGCGATGCCCGGAATGGTGGCGACCCACCATTGTTCGAAGATGAAGCGCTTGGCCGTCGCAATCATCGCACCCCATTCCGGCGAAGGCGGCTGCGCGCCCATGCCGAGGAAGCCGAGGCTTGCGGCGGTGATGATGATCGAGCTCATGTCGAGCGTGATGCGCACGATGAGGCTCGGCACGCAGAGCGGCGCGATGTGACGGGCGATGATGCGCCAGGCGGAAGCGCCTGTCAGCCGGTAGGCCGCAACGAAATCGCTGCCGCGAACCGTCATGGTTTCGGCGCGAGCGAGACGCGCATAGGGCGGCCAGGCGGTGAGCGCGATGGCGAGAATGGCGCTTTCGACGCCAGGCTTCAGCGCCGCGACGAAGGCAAGCGCCAGGATGAGGCGCGGGAAGGCCAGGAACACATCGGTCACCCGCATCAACACCGTATCGACGATACCACCGAAATAACCGGCGATGCAGCCGATGGCGAGACCGATCGGCGCAACGAGAACAACGACGGCAATGACCATGCCAAGCGTGACGCGACCACCATAGAGAATGCGCGAAAGAATGTCGCGACCCAGCTCATCCGTGCCGAACCAGTGCTCGGCACTCGGGAAGGCAAGGCGGTTGCCGAGGTTCTGCGCGGCCGGATCGTAAGGCGCGATGAACGGCGCCAGCAGCGACAGCGCAATGAAGATGATGATGATCGTGAGACCGACCACCGCCAGCGGATTGGACTTGAGGTTCAGCCAGATGCGGTACCGGTTTCCCCAGGCAGCCTGCCTGCGGGAATGCGGCGTCTCATCCAGAGCCCAGTTTCTGAAAGTTGCTAACATCATCGAACGCGGGGATCCATTACTCGGTAAAGTACGTCTGCGAGCAGGTTGAGGCCGACATAGATCAGGCCGATCAACAGGGTCGCTCCGACGACAGGGTTCATGTCCGCGTTCATGAGCGAGACGGTGAGATATTGGCCAAGGCCCGGCCAGCTGAAGACGGTTTCCGTCACCACGGCACCTTCCAGAAGGCCGGCATAGGTGAGTGCGAGAACCGTGACGAGCTGTACGGCAACCGTCGGGAAGGCGTGCCCCCAGATAACGGTCATTGCCGAAAGCCCCTTGGCACGGGCGGTAATGACATATTCGCCCTTCAGCGCATCGATCATGAAGGCGCGTGTCATGCGGGTGATATAGGCCATGCTGAAATAGGCAAGGATGCAGACGGGCTGCACCATATGGGCGATGGCGTCGTAAAACGCGTCCCAGTCGCCGGCAAGCAGCGTATCGACCGTCATCAGGCCGGTGACCGGCGAGATCATGCCGTCATAGATGATGTCCTGCCTGCCCGGTCCGGGTGCGACGCCAAGCGTGGCGTAAAATACCAGCAGCGAAATCAGCGCCAGCATGAAGACGGGTACGGAATGGCCGGCAAGGCAGACGACGCGGATGATCTGATCCGTCAACTTGCCCTGCTTCACGGCGGCCCATACGCCGAGCGGAATGCCGATCAGCGCAGCGAGAATGAGTGCTGCCGTAGCAAGCTCGAAGGTGGCGGGGAAAACGCGCTTGATATCGATCCAAACCGGGTTGCGGGTCAGGATGGAATTGCCGAAATCACCGTGCAGCACCTGCGACACATAGTGGAAAAACTGAACGACCAGTGGCTGGTCCAGGCCCATTTCGGCCCGAACCCGCACAATGACGTCTTCAGGCGCGTTGTCGCCAACTGCCGCGATGACAGGATCGACAGGCATGACGCGCCCGATCAGGAAGGTGATGACCATCAACCCGAACAGCGTCAGAATGACGCTGCTCAGTGTCGACGATATGCTTTTGACGCGCTTGTTCAATGTTACGCTTTCTTAGCATCGTGGTAGGAATTGCCCTCGGAGAGAACGCCGAGTTCAAAGCCGGAAACGCCCTTGCGGAACGCGGCCGTCTTCGTCGTCTGGAACATGAAGACGAAGGGGCTGTTTTCCATGTGCTCGCGCTGCAGCGCTTCATAAAGCTCGATGCGCTTTGCCGGGTCCTTCTCGTCGCGGGCGGCTTCTGCCTTCGCGGCAAAGTCGTCGTTCTTGAAGCGCGAACGCCACAGGAAGGGCTTGGACTTGGCGTCGTCGCCATTGTCCTTGTTGATGTTGAAGACATCGGCATTGGAATGCGGATCGAAATAATCCGTGCCCCATGCGGAAAGCGCCATCTGGTGTTCGCGGCCGCGCATCTTGGTCAGAACCTGACGGTTCTCGGCAGATTGCAGACGCACCTTGATGCCGATATCGGCAAGATTTGCCTGGATGGCCTGCGCCAGATCCGGGTAAGGCTGGGCGGAATAGTGATCCATGGTGATTTCGAAACCGTCGGCAAGACCGGCTTCCGCCATCAGCGCCTTGGCCTTTTCGACATCGCGCTGGTACGGCGTGTCGTTAACGGCGCCGGGGAAACCTTCCGGCTCGAAGCTCTGGTGAACCTTGTGCGTCAGCGGCACGATGTTTTCCTGCATGCCCTTGTAGTCCAGCGCCCATTTGATGGCCTGCCAGACCTGTGGCTTGGCAAGGTTCTCATTGCCCTGATTGAGCGAGATCAGCACCAGCGAGGCGATGCTCTTGCGCTGCAACTCGATGTTGGCGTCGTTCTGGACGGTACGCAGCTGTTCCGAGGTCAGGTCGCGGGCAATGTCGATATCGCCCTTCTGCAACATCAGAAGCTGGGAAGACGGATCGGTGACATGGCGCAGGATGACGCGCTTGATGTTACCCTTGTAGGGGCCATTCGGGTTGACGGTGAGCGCTACGCTCTCGCTCGGCTTCCAGGCCTGCAACATGAAATCGCCGGAACCGGCGCTGTTTTTCTGCAGCCAGCCATTGCCGAGGTCTTCGCCCGAGGCATTTGCCAGCACGGCCTTCTTTTCAACGATCGCGCCGATATTAGCGGAGAGGCAATAGAGCAGGAACGAGATTGCGGTCGGCTTTGCCGTCGTCAGCTTCACCGTCTTTTCGTCGGCGGCAACGATGGTGGTTTCGGCATTGCCAGGCGTGAAGCCGAACTGGCCGATGATGAAGGCCGGGCTCTTGTTCATCTTGATGGCGCGCTGCAGAGAAAAGGCCACGTCTTCCGCGGTCACTTTCGCACCGCTCGAGAAGGTCGCATCGTCACCGATCACAAAGGTGAAAACCTTGCTTTCCGCATCGGCTTCCCAGGACTTCGCGATGACCGGATCGACCTTGGTGGAATCTTCACGGTTCGCCCGCACCAGCTTCTGGTACATGTTGGACATGATTTCACCGCCGACGGCTTCGAAACCCTCATGCGGATCAAGGCTCGTCATGTTGTCCAGCTGCTGCGCGACCACCAGAATATCCTTGGGCGTCGCAGCAAATGCCGGAATGTGCGCATAGGACAGGAACGGTACGGCAGCGCCGGCAATCAGCAGGTTGCGTCTTGAAATCATCGAAAATCCCCTTTCGGACCTTATTTTTCGGAAACGGTATGGGTTCGCCCCAATCCAGTCATTTTTTTTATGTTTTCCCGCGATTACCACGAGCAAACGAGGCGCGACCAATTCCAAATTTGGCAGAGCCTATGCACGGATTGCATTTGCTCCGACCTTGACCTTTCATCTACCAATTCTCAAAAGTCTGACGACCGCGCGCCCGCGCCCCGCCCGTATCCAAAGGTGAATGACCATGACCGATGAAAAAACCGTACCCGTCTTCGACGGCCACAACGACGTGCTTCTGCGGTTATGGCGATCGGGCAATGCCTCTCCCGAAACGCTTCTCATCGAGGGTGATACGGTCGGCCACATCGACCTGCCGCGCGCCAGGAAGGGCGGGTTGGCCGGTGGCCTCTGCGCCATCTACGTCCCCTCGCCCAGCATGGAGAAGGACGCGAACGGCGACTTCACGACACCGGCTGAAGCGGACGCGCTGAAGGCGACGCTTGGCATGGCAGCCCTGCTGTTCCGCGCCGAGAAACAATCAGGCGGTGCGCTGAAAGTCTGCCGCACGGCTGCCGAGATCCGCAGCGCGATGGCAGAGGGCACCTTTGCCTCCGTCTTCCATATCGAGGGCGCAGAAGCGATCGGCGCCGATCTGGATGCGCTGCATGTTCTCCACGAGGCTGGCCTTCGCACGCTCGGACCGGTCTGGAGCCGCCCGAACATCTTCGCCTACGGCGTTCCCTTCCGCTTCCCGTCGACACCGGATATCGGCCCCGGCCTCACCGATGCCGGAAAACGGCTGGTAAAGACCTGCAACGAACTGAAGATCATGGTCGACCTGTCGCACATGAACGAACAGGGTTTCTGGGACATCGCGAAGATTTCGGACGCACCGCTGGTGGCGTCCCATTCCAACACCTATGCGCTGTGCAACCACAGCCGCAACCTGACGGACCGCCAGCTGGACGCGATCCGCGACACAGGCGGTCTTGCCGGCATCAATTTCGGCGTTCTATTCCTGCGCCAGGACGGCGTGAAGAACCCGGCTACCGATCTTGGCGAACTGGTCCGCCATGTCGACTATATCGTCAACCGCATCGGCATCGATCACGTCGCACTCGGCTCGGATTTCGACGGCACCACCATTCCAGCAGCCATGAAGGATGCGGCCGATCTGCAATTGCTGGTCACAGCCCTGCGCAACGGCGGTTATGACGACGCCGCACTCGCCAAGATTTGCCATGGCAACTGGGTACGCGTGCTGGAGAAAACGTGGGGCGCGTAACGCGCCCCGACTTTGGCATTCTCCCCGGACTTCCGTGCCGGAGACATGAAGCGGCAGGCCTCAGGCCTTTGCCGCTTTCTTTTTGCCCGTGGACCGAAACGCCAGCAGGCCTGCGACCAGACCAGCAATGGCCCATTTGATCGGCAGTACATCCGCCGTCTCGCTACGGATCGGCAGAACGGTCACTGTTCCCGGACGCGATTCATATCCGGCCTGCCCGCCAGCCTTCGCATCAGCGATCTGCTGCGGCGAAACAACCCATTCGGCGCCCCGCATCTTGTCATAAGCCATGTAGCCGCCGCCCACCAAAAGGGCTGCGATCAGCGAAATTACTATTCTTGTAGGCATGTTCATTTTGCATTTCCTTCAATTGAAAGAAGCGTTTAATCACATCAAACATCGCCTCCAAGCAATCGGAACGATTAATTCACGGAGTTTTTGATCTAAAATTTGAACATCGCTCTTTTTGGTTGCATTTTTCATTTTAACGGCGAAAATCTCGTTGGTTTGTCGCCAAACTTCACATCGACACGTCACGCATTTCTGCTAAGCAAATTTCCTCAACCGAAACGAATTAGCGACACAATCCTGTGGTTCGCCAACCAAGGGACTGGCGCTGGAAAAAGCAAATGGCAGACAAGAGCGAAATTATACAGACCGATATTACCGAATCCCCGGTTGAAAGCTTCTTTGCCAGAAACCGGCCCTATCTGACGGCCATCGCCATTACGCTCATCTTCGTGATGATGACGTTTGCGATTTACCGCCTCACATCCGAAGTGCGGTACGATGATGTGATCGCAGCTCTTCTGGACACTTCGCTTCCGGCCATTCTTCTTGCAATGGTCTTTACGGCGCTGAGCTTCCTGTCGCTGATTTTCTATGACGCCAACGCGATCGAATATGTCGGCAAAAAGGTGCGCTTCCCGTCCATGGCGGCCACCGCTTTTGCCGCTTACGCCATCGGCAACACTGCTGGATTTGGCCCCTTGAGCGGCGGCGCCATACGCTTTCGCGCCTATTCCAGGCTGGGACTTTCGCCGGGTGACATCGCCCGCGTCATCGCCTTCGTCACGCTGTCCTTCGGGCTGGGCCTTTTGTCGGTCAGCGCCCTTTCGACCTTCATCGTCGCACCACGCATCGCCGCCATCATCGGTCTCGACCCGACTGTTCTAAGGGGCGGAGCGCTCGCCGTCATTGCCGTTCTCGTTACCACCGCCTACGTCGGCCGCAACGGCAAGGCGATCCGGCTTGGCAAATGGCGACTGCGCCTTCCCGACAGCCGCACCTCCTCGCGCCAGTTCCTCGTCTCCGCCTTTGATATCGCCGCCTCCGCCTCCGTGCTTTATGTGCTCCTGCCCGAGACGCATCTCGGCTGGCCGACATTCTTCGCGATCTATGCCACCGCCGTTGGCCTTGGCGTTCTCAGCCACGTTCCCGCCGGTCTCGGTGTGTTCGAAACGGTTATGGTAGCCGGGCTCGGCAACGCGATCAGCGTCGATCAGCTGCTCGGAAGCCTCGTTCTTTATCGCGTCATCTATCACGTCCTGCCGCTGGTTGTTGCCATTCTGGTGATGATCGTTTCCGAAATGAAGCAGTTCGCGGCCAAGCCGGTGGTCTCCGATATCAGCCAGCTTGCCGTGCGGCTGGCGCCACCGCTGCTCTCCACCTTCGCGATCATTCTCGGCACCATGCTGATCTTTTCGAGCGTGACGCCGACGCCCGGCAGCAATCTGGATTTCCTGTCGAATTTCGTGCCACTGCCGATCATCGAGGCGGCGCACTTTCTGACGAGCATTCTCGGCCTTGGCCTCGTTGTCGCCTCCCGCGGCCTCGGGCAGCGGCTGGATGGGGCGTGGTGGATTGCCCTTGTCGCCGCATCGCTGGCGCTCATCCTGTCGCTGGTGAAGGCGATCGCCGTTTTCGAAGCAATCTTCCTCGGCATCTTCATCGCGGCGCTCGCCCTCAATATGCGCAGCTTCAACCGTCATGCCTCGCTGGTCAAACAGGCGCTGGGACCAAGCTGGCTCGCCGCTATGGCCGTCATCATCGCCGGCGCGGCAACGATCCTTCTGTTCGTCTACCGTGACACCGACTACAGCCACACATTGTGGTGGGAATTCGAGTTCTCCGAAGAAGCACCGCGCGGTCTGCGCGCCCTTCTCGGCCTGGTGCTTGCTTCCTCCACCATTGCAATTTTCAGCCTGATGCGGCCGGTCACTTTCAAGCCGGATTCCATCCAGCCGGAAGACGTTGAACGTGCAACCGACATCGTCATGCAGCAGGATTCGGCCGATGCCAATCTGGTGCGCATGGGCGACAAGCATGTGATGTTCTCGGAAAGCGGCAGCGCCTTCATCATGTACGGCATTCAGGGCCGATCATGGATAGCCTTCGCCGACCCCGTCGGCAACGAGGAGGATTTTCCCGATCTGGTCTGGCAATTCGTGGAATCCGCCCGTTCGGCGGGTGCGCGCGCCGCCTTCTACCAGATTTCGCCCTTCCTCCTGTCCCATTGCGCCGATGCGGGCCTGCGTGCCTTCAAGCTTGGCGAACTGGCGCTGGTCGATCTTACCGCATTCGAATTGAAGGGCGGCAAGCTCGCAACCCTTCGCCAGTCCCTGAGCCGCGGCGCCCGCGACGGGCTGACCTTCGAAGTTGTCGAGCAATCGCATGTTGCCGATATTCTGGATGATCTCAAGCAGGTCTCGGATGGCTGGCTCACCCACCACAATACAAGGGAAAAGAGATTTTCTCTCGGTGCGTTCGAGCCCAACTACATTCTCTCCCAGCCCGTCGCCGTGCTGCGCAAGGATGGCAAGATCACCGCCTTTGCCAATCTGATGGTGACGGACACAAAAAAGGAAGCCACCGTCGATCTTATGCGCTTTTCACCGGATGCACCGCGCGGCTCGATGGATTTCCTCTTCGTCAGCATCATGCAGCACCTGCGCGAGGCGGGATATGAAAGCTTCAATCTCGGCATGGCACCCATGTCCGGCATGTCGAAGCGCGATGCGGCACCGGTCTGGGACCGCATTGGCAGCACGCTTTTCGAACATGGCGAACGTTTCTACAACTTTAAGGGCCTTCGTGCGTTCAAGACGAAGTTCCACCCGAAATGGGAACCGCGTTACCTCGCCGTACAAAATGGCGCAGACGCCGCTCTGGCGCTGATGGACGCGACGGTTCTGATCAGTGGCGGCGTCAGAGGAGTGATCGGAAAATGAGAAAATACAGCATGCTGAAAGCAGCCCTTGCCGCTTCCGCCCTGTTCCTCTCCCCGTTGTTTGCTTCCAGCGCCGCCTTTTCGCAGGACAAGCCAGCCTATGACACCGGCATGATTCCCGCCGAGCACATCATGGTGCCGGATGGTGAAATTCTCGCCAGCGTCTTCCTGATTTCCGATGCGGACGGATGGACCGGCACCGACGAAGAACGCGCCAAAGCACTGGTGGAAAAGGGTGCCGCGGTGGTCGGCATCGATTTCAAGGAATATCTGAAGGCACTCGAGGCCGATGATGACGAGTGTATCTATATGATCTCGGACATCGAGTCGCTGTCGCAGCAGATCCAGCGCACCGCCGGGACCGCAAGCTATCGCCAGCCTATCCTCACCGGCATCGGCAAGGGCGGAACGCTGGCGCTCGCCATGATCGCGCAAAGCCCGGTCTCCACCGTTCAGGAAGCCATCGCGGTTGACCCCAAGGCTGGCCTGCCGCTTGAGAAGATACTCTGCACCCCGGCCACCAAGGACAAGGTGGACGGTGAAACGGTTTATGGCCTGACCGATGGCCCGCTGCCAGCTCCTGTCAGCGTGCTGTTCACGCCCGATGCGGATCAGAAGGGCCGCGACCACGTTAACGCCCTGGTGAAGCTTCATCCCGATATCGAAGTGACTGATGTGACAGGCAAGGCGGATGAGATTTTGTCCCAGACCCTGTCCGACAAGGTCGATGCGGCGGGCGACACCAGCAGCCCGCTAGGCCTGCCGATCACGGTCCTCGAAACGAGCCCGGCGATGGACACCATGGCGGTGATCTATTCCGGTGACGGCGGCTGGCGCGATCTGGACGAGGAAGTCGGCGGCGCGCTGCAAAAGCAGGGGATACCTGTGATCGGCGTCGATGCCCTGCGTTACTTCTGGAAAGAAAAACAACCGCAGGAAGTGGCCAATGACCTTGCGCGCATCATCGACACCTACCGCAAGGAATGGAAGGTTCGGAACGTCGTGCTGATCGGCTATTCCTTTGGCGCCGATATCATTCCCGCCACCTATAATCTCCTGCCCGAACGCGCGAAATCCCATGTCGTGCAGCTGACGCTGCTTGGACTTTCGACCGAAGTCGATTTCGAGATTTCCGTCCAGGGCTGGCTCGGCGTTGCAGGCGAAGGCAAGGGCGGCAAGACCATCGACGACATCGTCAAGATCGATCCGAAGCTGGTGCAATGCGTCTATGGCACGGAGGAAGAGGATGAAGATCCCTGCCCCGGCCTGAAGGCAAAGGGCGTGGAGACGGTCGGCATCGAAGGTGGCCACCATTTCGATGAGGACTATGAGGGGCTTGCCAAGCGCATCGTGACCTCCCTGAAAACCCGGCTACCGAAATAGGCTGTCGCAACCTCTGCGGCTTCGGGAGAATTCCCGAAGCCCATACTTCCATCAGAATTCAATCACCCGAAGCGCCGCCGGCAGGATGCCGGCTCCCCGACTTGCCGATCTCGGCTCGCAAACCTTCCTTGAAGGTTCCACGCATCACGGCCATACTTGCGGAATCGATTAAACTATTATTCAAAAGAAATATGCTGGCGGCGGATATCCATGGCATTTCCGCAACCATGCTTCTGTTGATTACCAATCATAGATTTTATATTTCCCGACCGGTTCAGGGGCCGCCGCATGCTCGCACGAAAGACCAAAACTCCAGTTCTCGTGGAACGCATCGACCAGTTCGTCGGTCGGGTCAGGGAGGCGATGAAAAGCAGCGAGACGTTGCGAAACAAAAAAATCCGCGATCTTTGGGACGCAGAGGTCCGCTACCATTTCGACAATGGCCGCACGGAAAAGACGCTCGAACTTTACATCATGAAATATCGCTATGCCCTGAAGGCCGAATTTGGCGCAAAGAGCACCCCGCTTGCCATCTGCAACATGAAAAAGCTGCGGGAGCGGCTGAAGACCTATATAGAGCGGGCCGACTATCCGAAAACCGGCGTGGCGACCTCCATTGTCGAAAAGATCGAACGGGCGGAGTTCAACACCGCCGGCCGCAAGCCGACAGTGCTTTTGCGGATCGCGGATTTTATTGCAGCGATGAACGGCCTGGGCTCGAAAGAAGAGATGCAGGCCTTGTGGACCGCTGAAATCGACCTCATGAAGGGCAGAGCCCAGACGACGATCATTTCCTACATCACCAAATATCGTAACGCCATCCGCGAAGCCTTCGGTGACGAGCATCCAATGCTGAAGATCGCCACCGGCGATGCAGCGATGTACGACGATGCGCGCCGGGTCAAGATGGAGAAGATCGCCAATAAGCATGGTGCGCTGATCACGTTCGAAAATTACCGGCAGGTTCTGAAGATTTGCACCGATTGCCTCCAGTCCAACGATCCGCTGATGATCGGCATCGGCCTGATCGGCATGACGGGGCGACGCCCCTACGAGGTCTTTACGCAGGCCGAGTTTTCACCCGCTCCCTATGGCAAGGGCGTTTCCAAATGGAGCATCCTGTTTAACGGCCAGGCCAAGACGAAGCAGGGCGAAGGAACGAAATTCGGGATTACCTACGAGATCCCGGTCCTTGCACGCTCCGCAACCATCCTGTCCGCCTACCAGCGCCTGCGCGAAAGCGGGCAGGGAAAATTGTGGCACGGCATGTCGATCGACGATTTTTCATCGGAAACCCGCCTGCTGCTTCGGGACACGGTTTTTAATCTGTTCGAGGATCTCTGGCCGAAGGAAGAACTGCCCAAGCCCTATGGCTTGCGGCACCTTTATGCGGAGGTGGCGTATCACAATTTCGCGCCGCCCCATGTCACCAAGAACAGCTATTTCGCGGCCATCCTCGGACACAATAATAACGACCTCGAAACCTCGCTGTCCTACATGACCTACACGCTGCCGGAAGACCGCGACGATGCATTGGCGCGAGCCAAACGCACGAATGAGCGCACATTGTTGCAGATGGCGACCATCGCCCCCGTCTCCCGCAAGAACCCGTAGCGGTACCCGGAACTGCCCTAGAAAAAGCCTCTAATACGGCCTTGCCTCAGGATAGCGCTGAACACGCTGCCAGCGGTATTTTCGCATGTCTGTCCCAACAGCCCGGACAAATGTGCCGCCCTCAGCTTTTGCCAAGTCTTTCGCCTTTGTCTGCCGGCGTGGTGTTGGCGTTGGCGCTTGGGGCCGCTTCTGCCTGCACGCGATCTGAACGCGGCCACGCACCAAACAATCAATATAAATCTCAACTAATTTAATAATACAAAATATTTACTCTAAATATTACTTTTAATTATACAGCTACGCGCAAGACTATACTGCAATTATCCGCTTCATAACTGGTTCACGCACAGATTTTGCCATAGTTTTTTCGGAGACACATGGTGCTGCCCGCATATACGACTTACGCTCTTTACAATCGTGATATGGAATTGTCGCTGAAACGCGTCGCGAACGACCCCGTCGTATCGCGCGACGCCAAATATTATGCGGATAATATCGGCAAGGTCAAAAACCTCGACGCGTTCCTGAAGGACTTCCGGCTGTATTCCTATGCCATGAAGGCACATGGACTGGAGGAAATGATCTATGCCACCGCCTTCATGAAGAAGGTGCTGGAAAGCAATCTCAACGATCCGAACAGCTTCGCCAACAAACTGAAGGATACGCGATACCGCGACTTCGCTGCCTCTTTCGATTTCGGCACGATCAAAGCGGAAAAATCGGTTCAGACAAAATCCCAGCAGGACCGGTTGATTGCCACCTATCACGCTACGATCGAACAGGAAGGCGCCGAATTAAAGGAAGAGACCCGTTTTTACAACATTGCCATCGAGAAGGTCGGGCATGTCGACGATATCTTCAAGAACACGCGGCTTCGGGATTATATCTTCAAATCCTTCGGCATCGACCCCGAGACCTTCAGCTACAAGCACGTCAAAAACGTTCTGACGAGCGACATCAGCAATGCCGATAGCTACATCAACAAGACCTACAAGTCATTGATCCCGGAGTGGAAGGCAAAGGCGGCCGATCTGCGCATAGAACGTGCAGGCGTCGCGTCCACCGACAAACCGGCGCTCGCAAAGATCGACTACCTGATCAGCCAATATAACAAGCGTATCAACGATGCCAACAAACTCTTCGAGATGGCGGCCGCGTTTAATTTCCGGGACGACGGCCGCGTAGATGACGGCATGCCGGCGCAGACGGCTGCGCAGAGGCGACTGATTAATGAAACCTACGTTCTTTCAAATCCCCGCCTGACGCAGGCCGGAGCTGTTCTCAACCGCGAGTATTTCGCGGACAAGATGAAAACCATCACCGAGGCCAGCCAGATGACGCAGTTTGCGCGCCTGAGAACGATGCTCATCGTCAGCTTCAATCTGACGGACAATGATGAGACGGACAAGAAAATCGGCTGGGCCGTCTTGCAGGATCCGAATGATCCGAAAAGCCCTATCCACAAGGAGAAGGACAAAGGTCTTGTCGATCTGGCACGCGCCTTCAATTTCGGTGCGGATGGCAAGATCAAGACCGGCAAGGTCGCGCAGACCGCCGAACAGCTCAACACCATGATGAACCTCTACTTCAGCCGTTACGATGACAAGGACGAAGCAGCGGACGAAAAGGCAATCAAGAACTACCAGCGCTATATCGGCCTGACGAAAAATCTCGAGGATTTTCTGTCGAACGCGCAGGGCGCGGTCATCATTCGAAACTTCGCCCTGAAGGCCTTCGATATGACCGCTGAAGAAGCCTCGTCCTTCACGCTGAAACGGGTATTTACCAGCGATCTGTCAGACCCGAAAAGTTACGTTTACACTTTGAAAGACGAGCGTTTCGTGCGGCTGGCCAAGGCTTTCAACTTTGATGCCGAGGGCAAGATCGGCTCACCCCGGCTCGCCCAGTCGGAAAACGAGATCACCCGAATATCACGAAATTATCTGAAGGAAGTTACCCGTTGGGACAAGGACAAAAAGGTCAGGGAGAAAGGCGAAAAGGAGGTCACCTACTATCGCCAGAAAATGGAAACGATTGAAACCGTCGATCAATTGCTCTCCGACCGCCGCCTTCTCGATTTCATGCTGATTGCGCAGCGTATCGACCCCAAAACGGTCACCACCGACTACCTCAAGAAGATCTTCAAGTCCGACCTCAAGGACCCAAAAAGCTTCGCCAATACGGAAAAGGATGCCCGCTTCCGCGCACTTGCCGGCTCCTTCAATTTCGACGCCAAGGGGAATATCGTCGCGAAAGCCGGCCAGAGCGTGCAGAACACCCGCAGCCTCATGGAAACACGCGACAAATATGTTCGGCAGACGCTGGAACAGCGGGTCGGCGAAGAAAATTCCGGCGTTCGCCTTGCGCTCTATTTCAAGCGCATGGCCGCCAGCATTTCCAATCCCTACGACATACTCGCCGACAATGCGCTTGCGGAGTTCACCCGCACCGCCCTTGGAATTCCCGCAGAAACCGCAAACTCCAAGGTGGATGCGCAGGCAAAGATGATCGAGAAGAAACTGAAGATAAAGGACCTGCAGGACCCCAAGAAGGTCGAAAAACTGGTCAATCGCTTTTTGCTGACATTCGAAGCGAACAACGCAACGTCGGATCCGCGTCTCGCTCTATTCGGCAGCGGCAGCACGTCCATCAGCGGCAATACACTCGCGACGTTGGGGCAACTCCGCAGCCGCCGCAGAGGTTAGACCATCCATAAGTGTTGGCCGCAGGTTTTGCCCTGCGGCCAACATCATCTTAGTCAAACCCGCCCCTCGCCTGAAGTGCGGTAGAGCAGGGTCAATACGGTCAAAGCCAGCCCGACCAGCGCGACCGAGCCGAAAATGTAGAAGTTCCACTCCGGAGCCAGGCCCCGTTGCAGCACGAGACCGCCGATCATCGGACCGGCGATGCCGCCCAGCCGCCCGACGGCCAGGGAAAAGCCAAGACCCGTACCGCGAATATGGACAGGATAAAGCCGCCCGACCAGAACGTTGGCAAGAATCTGGGTTCCAATCGTTCCCGCACCCGCAAGGGCAACGAAGAGATAGAGCAACGGCCCCTTGTTTACCGTCAACGCCCAGATCGAAGCCGCGCCAATGGCAAAGAGGACGGCCACAACCACCTTGACGTTACCCTTGTCGGCGAAACGCCCGCCGATGAGAATGCCGATTGCGGCTCCGACATTGAGCATGATGGAAAAGCTGAGCGCCGAACTGATGTCGTAGCCCATCTTGTTCATGATGGTGGGCAGCCAGTTGACCATGCCGAAGGTCAGCAGAAGCGAGCAAAAGTGAATGCCCCATGCATTCAGCGTCGAAAGTAGCCGGCCTTCCGAGAAGAGGGCGCCCACGCCGCCCTTTTGGATCTTGGCATGCGGCGTAATGCGTTGCAGGCCGTAAGTGTCGCAAATCCCGTCTGCCTCTGCCTGCCGGCCCTTGCTTGCCAGCCATTCCGGCGATTCCGGCAGGAACCGCATGAAGATCGGCAGAAGAACAAGCGGCAGGCCGCCGATCAGCATCAATGGCCGCCAGCCATAGCTCTCCAGAAGCAAAATACCCATAAGGCCGGAAATAATGCCGCCGATAAGATAACCGAGGAACGACAGGGAGTTTGCCTGTGCCCTGCGCTTGGGCGGCGAGAATTCCAGCACGAGCGCGGTAACCGTCGGCAGGAGCGCGCCAAGGCCGAGACCGGCGAAGAAGCGCGTGATTTCGAAAGCAAGAAAGTTCGGCGTCATGGCCGAGGCGATCATCATCGCTGAAAATCCGGCAAGGCTGATGAGAACGACCTTCCGGCGGCCGATACGGTCCGCCATGGTGCCGGCAAACAGCGCGCCGAGCAGCATGCCCACCAGCGTCAAGGCGGCAGCCCGCCCGACCATGGCCGGATTGAGCGTCCATGCGCCTTCTTTCAGCAACGCCGGTGCAACCGCGCCGTAAACGACAAGATCGTAACCGTCGAACATGATCATCAGGCCGCATGTCGCGATGACGCCAGCCGGGTTCTTCGTCCGCACCGAGGCGGCGCTCATATAGTTCGTGGACATATTCCTCCCTTTCACGCATGAACGCGCCACCCGGAATGGATCGACGTCTTCCCGTTCCTGCGATTGCTCCCTGGGTGCCCGGCTTGCTCCACCCTGATGTGCGTCTCGCTCCTGTCAAGACACATATCGCCGGCATCACCCGCCTTCGATTAAATGTTGCGTTTGCAAAAATTGCAATTGAAATATTAACAATCGTCAACAGCCATTGCAGGCGTGGATTTCAGTCGCCTTCCAGCCCCGAAATCCTCGACAAAGTCGGCGTCCAGTTCAAAATACGAATGCGGTTATAGGCGCCGTGAATGACAAAAGGGTCGGCGTCGCTAAAAGCCATGACGTCCTCGATACAGCGGGCTTCAGCAATGATGAGGGCAGCGGCAGACCCTCCGCTTTCCGCCTGCATCGGGCCGGATGCGAGAATTCTGAATCCTTCCGGAACGCCATCTTCGTTGCGTAAATGAGCCTTGTGGGCACTCATTTGCGCCAACCTTTGCTCAGCGGCAGCGGGATCACTTTCCGCAAAACGCACATAGAGCCGGGGACGATCGCTACCGCGGGTCATCGGGCGAGCACGAAATCGTGGTCCACCGACCAGAACCAGCCGTTGGCGAACCCAAGCTCCTGCGCCCTCTGCGCATCCTCCACGCGCTGAAAATCGGCCAGCAGGCTTTCCTTCACACCGAAAACCGCATCCGAACGAATGTAAGGATCATCAGGGTCGAAAATATGCGTGACGAGCGTGGTGAAGCCTTCTGCCGAAACGATGTAGTGCAGATGCGCTGGTCGGTAGGGATGACGCCCCATGGCCCGCAGAAGCTGCCCCACGGGGCCATCATCCGGTATCGGGTAATATTTCGGCTTCGCGGCCCGGAACCAGTAGCGTCCGTCCTCACCGGTGACGAATACGCCACGCAGGTTGAAATCGGGCTGAATGCCCTTCTGCTGCACGTCGTAGAAACCTTCGTCATTGGCCTGCCAGACGTCAATGCGGGCGCCTGCGACCGGCATTCCGTCGGTGTCGAGAATGCGGCCGGTTACCAGCATGTCCTCGCCCTTGCCGTCGAGGCAGATATTGGCGCCCATCGGCATCTCAGGCGCATCGGCCACATGAAAAGGCCCGAGAACGGTGGATTCCGACGCGCCGCTCGGCTTGCGGTGGTTGATCGCGTCGACCAGCATGGAAACGCCGAGAATATCGGAAAAAAGGATCCACTCCTGCCGCCATTCATTGCAGATCTGGCCGACCTCGGTCAGAAAATGGATCGCCTTCATCCATTCCTCTTCAGTCGGCTCAATCTCTTTCACCGCCTCGTGAAGCTTGCGGGTGACGACCGACATGATCTCCTTGAGACGCGGATCGTCACAATCGCGCATACGGGCGATCACGGTTTCGGCCGAACGTTCCTCGACGAAATAGCCGTCGTCACCGGTCGTTTTCATGTCCATAATGTCCTCCTCCCATCATTGCTACTCCCTGCTTGCCGGATCACTCTGGCCTTGCGCCCTCGAAGGCGCGTTGCAACAGGGCGCGGATCGCGGTTTTTTCAACTGGCCGCGGGCACCAGTAAGGATTGGCGGTCGCAAGCTCGGCCATAGCGTCGAGATGTTCCTCGCCAACACCGAGTGCTGCAAGGCTTGCCGGCGCGCCGAGCCGGGCGGCAAAATCGTAAAGACCCGTCCCTGCCCTGCCACCGACAAGTGCGGCCAGCGGCGCAAGCTGATCCGGCACCGCCTGTTCCACATAAGCGATGGTATGCGGCAGAAGCACCGCATGGGTTTCCGCATGCGGCAAATCCAGACTGCCGCCCAGCGTATGACAAAGCTTGTGATGCAGCGACATGCCAACAGCGCCAAGCACCGTGCCACACAGCCACGCGCCGTAAAGTGCCGTTTCGCGCGCCTTGGTATCTTGCGGCGCCATCCTCACACCGGGAAGCGCCTCGATCATCGCACGCAACCCTTCCACCGCCATCATACTGGCGATGGGATTGCGATCCCGAGCATAAAGCGCCTCTGCCGCATGGGCCATGGCGTTTAGCCCGCTGGTCATGCTGATGCCAACAGGTAATCCAAGTGTCAGCTCGGCATCGTAAATCACCACTTCCGGCAGGATTTCCGGACCGCGCAGGGTGGTCTTCACGCCATTTTCCGTTTGGCCAAGAATGGGCGTCACCTCAGAGCCGGCATAGGTCGTTGGAATGACGATCTGGGGCGCATCGGTGCGCAAGGCAATGGCCTTGCCAAGACCGGTGGTAGAGCCGCCGCCGAGCGATACGACGCAATCGGCACCGGCAGCGCGATAGGCCTCGACCGCCCTTTTCGTCACCTCGACCGGCGTGTGCATGGCCGCATCGGAAAAAACACCGGCAGCCAATGGGCCAAGCCGGGCTGCCAAAGCCTCCGCATCGCCCTTCTGGTGGGGTGTGGAAAGCACCAACGCCCGTGACAGCCCGAGGCGACGGATTTCCTCCGCCACCCCCACGGAGCTACCCGTGCCAAAGACGATGCGGGCCGGGGCCATCGTATAGACGAACGGCTGCATGGATCAGGCTCCGTCGAGCTTGAACAGGCGGCGCGCATTGGTGCGGCCGATCTTTACCCGGTCGGCCTCGGCAATGCTCGTCGCATTGAACCAGTCGGAGGCGTGATCGATGTTCTCGAAGGGCCAGTCGGTGGAGAACAGGATGCGGTCGGCACCGATTTCCAGAATGGCATCGATCAGGGTCTGGGTGCGGAAATTGCCAGAGGTGGTGATGTGGAAATTCTCGTTGAAATAATCCATGAAACGGCGCTTGGCCGGATAGCGCGGCGGCAGTTTCACCCAGGCATTGCGGTGGTCGATGCGCCACATCATGTAGGGCAGGCCCTCGCCCATATGGCCAAGAATGATGTTGAGGCGCGGATGCTCGTCGAACAGGCCTGATGCCATGAGGCGCAGCGCGTGAACCGCCGTTTCCTGCGCAAACGCCCAGGTGGGGCCAAGCAGCCAGGGGTGGCCGTCATAGATGCGGGAATCCTGCGGTAGCGGATTGCGCGGATGCAGATAGAAAGGCACATCAAGCTTTTCCACCTCGCCCCAGAATGGACGATATTGCGGCAGGTCGTAATAAAGCGGTGTCTGGCCATCGCCCTCCTGGCTGAAGCCGTTGACGAGCGCGCCGACGAAACCGAGGTCGTTGACGCAACGCTGAAGCTCCTCGGTCGCCGCATCCGGGTCCTGCAACGGCAGGGCTGCGAAGGCGAGGAAGCGGTCCGGCCGCTTGGCGCATTCTTCAGCCAGGACGTCATTGGCGCGGCGCGCAATCTCGATCGCCTTCTTCTTGTCGGGAATAGCCTGCACCGCCGGCGCATTCAACGACAGGATCATGGTTTCGATGCCATGCGCATCCATCAGCTTCAGGCGCGTATCCTGAATGTCGAGCAGGCGATGCTGCAGTTCCTTCCAGTAATCACCGGGCACGAACCCGGCCGAATCCTGAAGTGTTTCCGGGATTGCGAAATGCTCTTCGAGAGCGACCTTGCCTTGCATGTTATTTCCTCCGAAAATCGCTGTTCAGTTGCCGCCACGTGTGCGGTCAATATTGGCCCTTGGGTTCCAGGCCGAGCATGCTCTGGCCGATCATGGTGCCCACGGCATCCCAGTTCATGCTGATATGGCGGCCCACCGCGTTCGCATCCCGCCAGGCCCGCTGGACCGGATTGGAAAGATCAAGCCCGACACCGCCGGTGGAATCGTTGAGTGCCTGCACTGCGCGCAGCGCCAGAGAGACCGAAAAGGACTGGCCGCGACGGCTCAATAGCCGGTCGTCCACCGAAAATTCCGCCCGCCCTTCAAGCCTTGCCTGTGAGAGTGCCTGAGCCCTCGCAACGTCGCGCAACAGGATTTCACAAGCGGCATCCACGCTCGCAGCGGCTTCCGCGACACGCAGCTGGATGGTTGGAAATTCCGCCATGCGGTTATTGCCGCCCGCCACCGCACCGCGGGTCACCCGGCCACCCACATGATCGACATAGGCTGCCAGGGCACCCTTGGCTGCGCCGACGCCAGTCGAGGCGAGACAGGAAGGAATGCCGGTCAGAAGCGGCATGTTGAAGAGACCTTCCTGCGCATAAAACCGCCCGCCCGGCGTGTGGCCGCTGGTCGCGTCCGGAAAGGTCAGAACCCGATGTTTGGGAACAAAGACATCATCGAGAACCAGCGTCTTGGAACCCGTGCCGGCAAGCCCGACCACATGCCACGTGTCTTCAATGGCATATTGGCTCGCAGGCACGAGAAGGAAGGCCGGAACCGGCCTGCCTTCGCCCTGCGGCGGCAGGATGGCGGCGCAGAGAGACCATTGGGCATTCTCGCAGCCCGAGGCAAAGGCCCATTTGCCGCTCAGGCGGTAACCGCCGTCAGCGGCCTCCGCCATCTTTACCGGCGCATAGGAACCACACAGAAGCGCGTCAGGGTTTTCGCCCCAGACATCCGCCTGCGCCTCCTCTGGAAACATCGCCAGCAGCCATTGATGGGCGGAAAGCAGGCCGGCAACCCAGCCTGTCGACGCGCAGGCCGCCGAAAGCTCGATATTGGCTTCGACAAGCTCGGCAAATTCACCGCCCTGCCCGCCGAAAGCCCGCGGTTTGACGACATCGAAATAGCCGATGCCGCGCAGCGCCGCGATATGACTGGCGGGAACGCGGCGCGCCTCCTCTGTTTGTCGGGCGCTGGAGCGGAAAAGATCCGCTACACCGGCAACGCGACCGACGAGGCGGACATGCGGGTTCGTTTGCGCCGGCTGCGGCGCATGGCTCATATCGTTCATGATTGTCTCCTCCGAGAATAGTCTAGCCGGGAAATATCAGGCGGACAGGCCTGCCGGGCTTGCGGCGCAATATTGGGCATTTTCGTAAAGCAGCGGTCGTGTCGTCTCGCTTACATCGGCCGACACCACCTGTCCGATAAACACCGTATGCGTTCCATATGGCATTGCCGCGACACGGCGGCAGGCGATGGCGGCATGGGCCGTGGGCAGATAAAGAACACCGTTGTCATGACGCTGCCACTCGCCGTTGCGGAAACGCTCCTCCGGCGAAACCTTGCCGCTGAAAGCATCAGACAAGGCAATCTGGTCCTGCGTCAGTACATTCACGATGAAATCGGGCCGGCAGAGCAGCAATTCGTGCAGAAACGTGCGGTTGTTCAGGCAAACCAGAAGAGAGGGCGGCTCCATCGAAACCGAGGTGACGGCGGTAACCGTCATGCCGTGATCGCGCTGATCACCCGTGGCACAGGCAGTGATGACCGTCACGGTCGCCGGAAAACGGCGCATCGTCGTGCGGAAATTCTGGCCGACGCCTTCAGGCGCAAGATTGTTCAGGCCAAACAGTGCTGATGTCATAAGATCCTCCCAAATCCTGCTTTCTTAAATATTTTCATTTGCAACATTTGTCAATGCAAATGTTTTATGGCGGGGGAAGCTGCGATATGGCCTCGCCGTCCCCGGTCTTCTGGAGCGAAACTATTGAAACTGATAGATTATGCCGGTACAGCCGATGGGTGCGCCACGTCATCCGCGCACGTGTTTCTCAAAACGGGGTTTTGCTTGTGTCTTATCAGTTCACTGACTCGGTACCCTACCTGCTCAACTGGGTAGGTGTTCGGCTTGGAGAGCGCTTCTCCCTGAGGCTGGCATCCTATGACATCACCCTGCCGATGTATCGTGTGCTGGCAACGCTGAGACAACAGGAAAGCAAAACGCTGACCGAGCTTTCAGACCTCGTGTCGGTGGAGATTTCCACGCTCTCCCGGCTTGTTGGCTTGCTCGTCAGACGCAACCTCGTCAGCCGCGAGCGACCGGTCGACAATGCGCGGATCGTGCGCATCACGCTGACGCCAAAGGGTGAAGAACTTGCCGAGGAACTGATGCCCATCGCCGCCATGTTCGAAAAGACCGCGATCGAAGGCCTTGACCCGGCCGAAGTGAAACTTTTCAAAAGCATCCTGCGCCACATCGGCCGCAATATTGCCGGTCTCTGATCCCCCAAGGATCCGCTGACCCGTCACGACCTTCGCGTGCAATGTCCTTGTAATGGCTGGTTCCTATCCCTGTGGCAACTCACCACAGCGGAGGAAAATTGCCCATGTCCGAGAGATTGTCACCCGCCTACCTGACAACGCTCGCCCTTGTCACAGCATCGATCCTGGTTTCGGCCTGCGCCTCGACAGTCATGAAAAGCTACATCGGCGCACCCATCACCAGCGTGATGCTGGACTATGGGCCGCCGGACAATATCTATAGCCTTGGCGGTGGACAGCAGGCCTACCAGTGGCGGAAGAACAAGACACAGGCTGTCGCCGGATCATCGAGTGGCGAAGTCCGGACAACACGGCGCGGAGAGCGTTACGAAGTGTCCGAGACGCCGGGTTATGTCGAGCGCATAGACTGCTTCTATACTTTCTACACACGCAATTCCGGCGGCGAATGGTATGTAACGAGCTTCCGGCAACCGGCGCTCGAATGCGAGTGATCGTTTCCGGATTTCAAACTCCGCCCTCCCAGATTTTTGACCGCCGCTTTGATGCTCGAAGCGGCGGTTTTCGTTGGAACGTTCTCCCTGGGATTTCTCATCGGATGGGCCGGTCAGAAGCGGTAGTTCAGGCCAGCCTTGATGACGTGATCATTTAGATCGGTCTTCGACCTGCCGCTCGCCAAACTTGGCCGACAGGCCGCCGCCGAAGCCGGGGAAACGTACCTGATCGCTTAAAATCCCGTCAGCTAGACAGTGTCAGCCGCAGCATCTTTAGAAGCCACCGAGCGAATTTCCAGCCGGACGCAAAAACCGGGATTGAGGTCGAGGAAGACAACGCGTCCGCAATGAATCTCTGCCGCCTTCTGGACCAGATTCAAACCGAGGCCTGCTCCTGGCGAGTTCGTATTGACGCGGTGAAACGGCTCGAATACCTGCTCGCGCTCCGAGACGGGGATGCCAGGGCCTTCATCGCAAACGTCAATGAAGCCCGCAACACCGACCCGGATCGTGATAGCACCCTTGCCGCCGCCATGATCGATTGCGTTGCGAACGAGATTGACGACCGCCATCTCGATGATCGAAGTCTGGACCGTGAACATGGCCTCTCCTTCACTTGGCTCGAAATCGAACTCGTAACCGGCATCCATCGCAATCGGCGCGAGATCGGTCGCGATGCGCTCGACAAGGATGTTCAGGTCCTGCCGCTCGGCGGGTAATTCCACCACGCCGACTGCCTGCATCTCCAGCAACTGGTGCGCAACGCGTGTGAGGCGATCGATATCGGCC
The DNA here is from genome assembly GCF_001950375.1 of Rhizobium sp. TBD182. Classification (NCBI taxonomy): domain Bacteria; kingdom Pseudomonadati; phylum Pseudomonadota; class Alphaproteobacteria; order Hyphomicrobiales; family Rhizobiaceae; genus Rhizobium; species Rhizobium sp. TBD182. The sequence goes on from NZ_BDLN01000009.1 coordinate 176,139, forward strand.
AGGAGTTGTCGGCTCAGCGCGTCATCGGGCAAAAGATCGGCCCTGATCCGCGCGATTGCAATCGGCGTTCTCAACTCATGCGCGGCATCGGCAAGAAAGCGGTTACGGCGATTATATCCCTCATCCAGCTTGGAAAGCGCGACGTTGAAGGCATTTACCAGGGGAATGATTTCGCTGGGCACCTTGGAACGATTGATACGGGCAGACCGGTTCTCGAAATTGATGGATTGCGCCTGGCTGACCGTTTCCATCAGGCCGCCAAGTGAACGGCCGACCGCCCTCGGGGTCACGATCAATGTCGCGATACCAGTCAGGATCAGCATGGGCACGACGGCGATAAGAATGACGAAGCCCACACCCGGCAAGACTGTAAGCCAGCGGATCTCGCCGTTGGCATCTTTTTCCAGATCTAACTGCATACTGATCCATAGGCTGAGGCCGTCATTCGGGACACCTCTCTCCGTACCGGCAATGAATTGCAGCCGCCCGGCAGGCGTATTACGGTTTTCCATGGTGGCCCGGACTGTTTCCCCCGCTTCCAGACGCGCCCTTTCGATGCTTGACGGAAAAACTGCCGCCAAAGCCGGTACTGGGATTTCTCCATATCGCAGGACGATTTCATCGGCGTCCCGCACCAAGAACCAAAGATTCGGATAGCGCTGTTTCAGCTCGAGCAATCCGGGCGTGGGCAAAACTTGCGCCCGGCCCTGCCCATCCTTTGTCACGCTTTCCGCAACGATGCGGACAGCCTCTTCATTGGCGCCCTCCAGCCGTGGATCGATGATCCAGATCCAGCCGACGAGGAGGATGACAAACAGAACGAGCAAAAACGCCTGCAAGGCGAAAAGACGCTTCATCAGCGCCCACCGCAGGGATCGGTTGCGCTCCTGCTTCATGTATTCGCCCGGATGAGATAGCCGATGTTTCGCACGGCTCTTATCTCGACCGTGGCTTCGGCCTGCGCGAGCTTCTTCCTGATGCGGGAGATATGGGCGTCGAGAGCGTTGGATTCGATCTCATCATCCAGGTTGTAAACCGCTTCGACCAGATTGGAACGCGTCACGATGCGGTTCGGGCGTCGCATCAGAGCCTCGAGCGCCAGATATTCCCGCCGCCGAAACTCGATGATGGCACCGGCAACCGTGACTTCATTGCTCTTCGGATCAATGCTCAGATTTCCGAAGCTCACATATTGGCTGGAGAGCGAAGGGCCGCGCCTGTGCAGCGCCCGAAGGCGGGCAAGCAATTCCTCGATCGCAAAGGGCTTGGCGAGGTAATCATCCGCTCCGGCGTCAAGACCGTCAACGCGGTGATCGACACTTCCGAGCGCCGTCAGAACGAGGATCGGCACCGAATGCCTGGCTTTGCGAAGCGAAGACACAAGGTTCAACCCTTCACCATCCGGAAGGCGACGATCCAGAACCAGCACATCGTAAGACCCGTCACGCGCCAGCGCGTCGGCATCGGCAATCGTCCTTACATGATCCGCAAGCACATCACGCCGTCGCAGGGCTTCGAGCAGGGCCCGCGCCATTTCCGGTTCATCCTCGAGAAGCAGGATTCGCAATGACTTTTCCCCAAAGGTGAGCTTTTGCCGTCCTCACCACTGGTTGGTGAATGTTACAGCTACATTGCAGGCAAGGAGCCGGACTATCCTTCTCTCACCGTTCTGCCAGACGCAAATCGACCGTCACACCTTGGATGCCTTATCCAGGCCTGTACCCATGTCTTGCATAAAACCGGTCAAGCTCGCGCTGCTGCGGCACCTCACCGGTGTAGATCGCAATATAGTCCGGGATCCTTTTCATGCGCACAGCCATATCTTCCTCCGACTGCATGGAGATATAGCCGATCTGCACGAGATAGGTGGTGCGGGCACGCACATCCGCCATATTTTCGGAATGGCCAAAACGCATGAACATGCGCGAAAGCGCATCCATTCTCGTCTGATCGGCCTTACGCACCTCGGCAAGAATATCATCGGACTGAAGAGCCCAACTGCGAACCGCAAATTCGAACCTGTTGTCGAAGAGGCCAGCATCCAGCCAGCAATCGAAGACATTCAGCATCGCTTCGGCCAGGGTCTCCGCATAGGCCTCCGACTGCCTGACGATGCTGCCGGTATTCTTTTCGCGCCAGCGGGAGACGAGTGCGGCCAGCAACTCCTCCCGATCCCGGAAGAACCAGTAGAAACTCGTGCGCGACAGACCGAGTTTTTTCGCCAACGGCAGGATTTTCACGGAATCCACGCCGGATTCGAGAAGTGCCTGGTAGGCGGCCTCAAGCCAGCCCTCCTGCGATCCGCGCCAACCGGTCTCGTTCAATGTCGCTTCCATGATGATTTCCTAGCAAATCGGTCTGGTCGCGACAAGGCGAATGTCCACTCATGTCGAATGCATAAACACAAGTGTTTTATTAATTGACACTTATGTACATTCCCGCTTAGCCTTCTCCCATAAACGTTCTCGGAGCACGGTCGCCATGTCGAATGACCCCCTTCTTCAGCCCTACCAGCTAAAGCATCTCACCCTGCGAAACCGCATCATCGTTACCTCGCATGAACCCGCCTATCCGGAGGACGGCATGCCGAAAGGGCGCTACCGCGCCTATACGCTCGAGCGGGCAAAGGGCGGCGTCGCCATGACGATGACGGCAGGCTCCGCAGCCGTCTCGAAAGACAGCCCGCCCGTCTTCAACAACCTCTTGGCCTACAAGGATGAAATCGTTCCGTGGATCAGGGAAATGACCGACGCCGTGCATGAAGAGGGTGCAGCGATCATGATCCAGCTGACGCATCTCGGCCGCCGCACGCGCTGGGACAAGGGCGACTGGCTGCCGGTGCTGGCACCATCCCACCAGCGGGAGGCCGCGCATCGCGCTTTCCCGAAGAAGATCGAGGATTGGGATATCGAGCGCATCATCAAGGACTTCGCCGACGCTGCGGAACGCATGAAGGCGGGCGGCATGGACGGGGTGGAGCTTGAAGCCTATGGCCATCTCATCGACCAGTTCGTCTCGCCGCTGACCAACGAGCTGGATGGCCCCTATGGCGGCTCGCTGGACAACCGCATGCGTTTCTGTTTCGACGTCTTCAGGGCGATGCGCGAACGTGTCGGCGACGATTTCATCCTCGGGGTTCGCTATACCGCCGACGAATGTCTTGAAGGCGGCACCGGAAAGGCGGAAGGCCTCGAAATCTCGCGCCGGTTGCGGGATAGCGGCCTGATCGACTATCTCAACGTTATCAGGGGCCATATCGACACCGATCCCGGCCTGACCGACGTCATTCCCATTCAAGGCATGGCGAACGCGCCGCATCTGGACTTCGCAGGCGAAATCCGCGCGGCAACCAGTTTCCCCACCTTCCACGCCGCCAAGATCCAGGATGTCGCCACCGCCAGATACGCCATCGCTTCCGGCAAGGTCGATATGGTCGGCATGACCCGCGCTCACATGACGGACCCGCATATTGTGCGCAAGATCATGGAAAAGCGGGAGGACGATATCAGGCCTTGCGTTGGTGCCAACTACTGTCTCGACCGCATCTATCAGGGCGGCCTCGCATTCTGCATTCACAATCCGGCGACAGGCCGCGAAGAAACGATGCCGCACGAGATTACCAAGGCGACGGAAAGCCTGAAGGTCGTGATCGTCGGCGCCGGTCCGGCCGGGCTTGAGGCCGCGCGTGTCTGTGCCGAACGCGGCCATGAGGTCGTCGTCTTCGAGGCCGCAAACGATCCGGGCGGCCAGATCCGCCTGACCGCGCAAAGCGAACGCCGCCGCGAAATGATCAGCATTATCGACTGGCGCATGAGCCAGTGCGAAAGGCTCGGCGTTACCTTTCAATTCAACAGCTGGGCGGAAGCGGACACGGTTCTCTCGGAAAGCCCAGATGTCGTCATCATCGCCACCGGCGGATTGCCGCATACCGATGTGCTTTCAAACGGCAATGATCTGGTCGTTTCCTCGTGGGATATCATTTCCGGCGACGTCAAGCCGGGAACGAATGTGCTGGTTTTCGACGATGCCGGCGACCATGCGGGCTTGCAGGCAGCAGAATTTCTCGCAAAGGCGGGCGCTAAAGTGGAGATCATGACCCCGGATCGCGCCTTCGCGCCCGAAGTCATGGCGATGAACCTGGTTCCTTACATGCGCTCACTGCAAAAACTCGACGTCACCTTCACCGTCACCTATCGGCTGCAAGCGGCGGAACGAAACGGCAATCAGCTCGTCGCCCACGTCGGCAGCGATTATGGCGGCGTGACGAAATCAAGGACCGTGGACCAGATCGTCGTCAATCACGGCACGGTGCCGCTGGACGATCTCTATTTCGTCCTCAAGCCCGGCTCTAGGAACCTCGGCGAAATATCCTACGACGCCTTGCTGGTGGGCTCCGCCCAAACCGTCGAACGCAACCCTGGCGGTGCCTACCGGCTCTTCCGCATCGGCGACGCGGTCGCCGCACGCAATACACATGCGGCGATCTACGATGCGCTGCGTCTCGCAAAGGACATTTGAGAGGGCCGCCGCGATACGCTTTGAAACTCAGGCCTGGATCAAGGCAATGCCACGGTTCTTGAACCCGAGTGTGACATCGCTTTCGGGCGGCAGACTGGTCTCGACCGCATGGTCGATGATGAAGAGCGTGCCGATATCGGTCTCGACTTCATATTCGACGTGACCGCCGAGATAGGCACTGTGCAGCACCCGCCCGGCAAGTCCCTGCCCGCCCGATTGGGCGATGGAAACCGAACCCGGACGAACCGCAAGCTTTGCCGGGCCAGGTTTGGCGTTGCGTGCCGCAACACGGTGATCGATCCCCCCAACGCGGATCAACGCATCGGCGCCCTCAAGGCTGACCACCTCGCAGCCGACGACATTCGCTTCGCCCATAAAGTCGGCGATGAAGGAAGAAGCCGGCGCCTCGTAGAGTTCCCGCGGCGCGCCTGACTGGGCGATCTCGCCCTCCTTCATCACGATGATCCGGTCGGAAACGGCCAGCGCCTCGTCCTGATCATGCGTCACATAAACGGCGGTAAAACCAAGCCGCTGCTGCAATTCCCGGATTTCGGTACGAACCCGGCGGCGAAGACGCGCATCGAGGTTGGAAAGGGGTTCATCGAGCAGCAGCACCTGCGGCTCCAGCACCAGAGCGCGGGCAACCGCCACGCGCTGCTGCTGACCACCGGAAAGCTCGGCAGGCAGACGATGTCCCATGCCGGCCAGCCCCACGAGCTTCAGACCTTCCTCGGCCTTCTCCCGTGCTTCCGCCTTGCGCAGTCCGGAGGATTGCAGGCCATAAGCGACATTGTCGAGCGCCGTCATATGCGGGAAAAGCGCGTAGGACTGGAAAACCATCGAGACATCGCGCTCATTGGCCGGCAGCATGGTCACATCCTTGTCGCCGATTAGAATGCGACCGGCCGTCGGATGTTCGAGCCCCGCCAGCATGCGCAGCGTCGTCGTCTTGCCGCAACCGGAGGGACCGAGAAGTGTCACCAGCGTGCCGGGTTCGATGGTGAGCGAAAGGTCGGGGATGGCGGTGAAGGCGCCAAATGTCTTGCGGACATTCTGAAAGGTGACGGAGCCGGGCTTTACGGAAATCATGCGGTTTTCTCCTGAGCGAGAGGAACGGAGGACGCGGACGGCAGTCCCGCGACGCGGTTTTCGCGGCGCAGGCGACGCTCGCCTACAATGAGCTGGAAGCCGGTGATAACAGTGATCATCACCACGATCAGCATGGAGGAATAGGCAATGGCCACACCGTATTCACCGTTTTCGACGAGACCGACGATGTAGGAGGTCGCCATGTTGTACTGGGCGCTGACGAGGAAGATGACGGCGCTGATCGAGGTAATCGCTCGGACGAAGGAGTAGACCAGAGCCGCCGTGATCGCCGGGCGCAGCAGTGGCAGGATCACTTTCCTGATCGTGCGGAAACTGTCGGCGCGCAGCGTCAGCGAGGCCTCATCGAGGCTTTTGTCGAGTTGGCTCATTGCCGCAATGCCGCCGCGCACGCCGACCGGCATGTTGCGGAAGACGAAGCAGGCGATCAGGATCAGCGCCGATCCCGTCATTTCCACCGGCGGAAGGTTGAAGGCCATGATGTAGCTGACGCCGATAACCGTTCCGGGAATGGCAAAGCTCATCATCAGGGCAAATTCGAAGATGTTCCGACCGGCAAACTTCTGCCGCACGATGATATAGGCCGTCAGCAGACCGACGGCAGCGGTCAGCGGCGCCGACACCAGCGCGATCTCCATGGTCGTCCAGAACGAGTTCCAGGCAACACCGGTCCAGGCGATCGAGCCGTTGGAGAAGCTGACGGAGAACGCGCGGATGTAGTGGTCGAGCGTCAGCGAATTGTCCAGACCCCAGGTCTTCACGAAACCGCCGACGAGGATCATGCCGTACACGACGATGGTGAAGACCATCCACGGCACGACGACGGCATGGACACCAATGGACAGGCCGCGTGGCAGCGCGATATGCGCGCCGCTGTCGCCCTTGCCGGTAACCGTGGCGAAGTTCTTGCCGGCCAGCCAGAAACGCTGGGCGAGGAAGGCCGAAAGCGTGAAGCACAGGAGGATAATGGCGAGAACAGCGGCGCGTGAAGGGTCGTTCTGCGAACCGACAACGGCAAAGAAGATTTCCGTCGACAGCACCCCATGCGTGCCACCAAGCACCAGCGGATTGCCGAAATCCGCCATGCTTTCGATGAAGCCGATGAGAAACGCATTGGCGAGACCCGGCTTCATCAGCGGCAGCGACACCCGCCAGAAGGTGCGCCAGCGGTCGGCGCGAAGCGTTTGCGACGCCTCCTCCATCGACGGGCTGACACCTTCGACGACACCGATCAGCACCAGGAAGGATATCGGCGTGAAGGAGAGAACCTGCGCGATCCATATGCCGGTCATGCCGTAGAGCCAGCGGCCGGGTTCGATGCCGAAGAGATAGGAAAGCCATTCAGTGACGACACCGGCGCGGCCGAAGAGCAGCGTCAGGGCAAGACCGATGACGAAAGGCGGCGTTATGATCGGCAGAACCGTCAGAAGGCGCAGGCCCTTCTTGAACGGAAAACGGGTGCGGGTGGCGACCAGCGCGAAACCCAACCCAAGCACCGTGGAGCCGAAGGCGGTCATCAAGGCGAGGAAGAGCGTTCGCCAGGCAACGCCGCAGCGCTCTTCACCCGTGACACAGCCAAGGCTCCAGATGCCAGGATCCTGAATATTGCGGATGAAGCCATCGGCATTAAAGGAGCCATCGAAATCCTGAACGGATGCGATCAGCATGCTGCCGATCGGATAGAACACGAAAACGGTAACGAGAAAGGCCAGAATGGAAATCGAGCCGACGACAAAGGCATCGCCCTTCATAACGCCGCGTTCGGCAAGCCCGAAGGCAAAGAAAAGCACAAAGACCAGCGACATGACGACGGCACCGGCGCCCATGGCGGGCTGGCCATCGGAAAGCACGCCGAACAGGTTTTCACTGACGCTCCATGTCCAGCCGGTAAAGCCGATCGCCAATCCCTGCAAAATCAGAACCACGAGACCGGCAGCACCAATCCACGCAAGCAGCTTGCCCCGCAGCATCGGATCGCCAATCGCGCGGACAAGGCATCCGGCAAGGAAAAACAGGCCGGCACCGGCAAGCCAGGGTTTTCCGTAAACCAATATTTGCAGCACACCGGGCGCATTGCTGGGGGAAGAGAGAAACTCAGACAGCCAGCGGAAGCTGAAGAAGCCGCCTTCAATGCGATACCAGGGAAGAAAAACCAGGGCAAAAGCCCCGAGCGCCAGGACAATGTTCAGCCTGCGATTGCCACGTGTCATGGCCGACCTCGCTTATTTCATGCCGATGAAAGAACGGCGGACATCCCGGCTTTCAAAAGCCGGGATGCCGATCGCCGGAGTTCAGATCAGTTTGCGACTGCACCGACCTCGCGGTCCCAGCGTTCCAGCAGCGCCTTGCGCTTGGCCGGGTCGCCATAGGTCTTGAAGTCGTAGTCGATGAGCTTGATGTCCTCGAACTTCGGTGCTTCCTTCGGCACTTCCGCGGTCTTGTTGGATGGAAGCTGGAAGGACTTGGCGTCCTTCATGCGTGACTGGACCTCTGGCTTCAGCGCCCAGTCATACCAGGTCTTGGCATTTTCGAGGTTGCGGGCACCCTTGATGATCGACATGGAGCCAATTTCGTAGCCGGTACCTTCGCAGGGCGCGATGGACTTGACGGGGAAACCTTCCGCTGTCTGCGCCACGGCATCATGCATGAAGACGATGCCGAGTGCCGTCTCGCCACGCGCTGCCGCCTTCACCGGCGCGGAGCCGGACTTGGTATATTGCGAGATGTTGGCGTTGAGCTTCTTCAGATAATCGATCGCCTGGTCTTCGCCCATGATCTGCACGAGCGAGGCAAGCGCCGTATAGGCTGTGCCCGAAGAGTTGGGATTGGCGATCTGGATTTCGCCCTTCAGTTCCGGTGCCAGCAGATCGGCCCAGCACTTCGGCTCCTTGTAACCCTTGGATTTGAAGATTTCGGTGTTGTAACCCCAGCCCAGCGCGCCGGCATAAACGCCGACGGTTCTGTAACCGGTGCTTTCCGCCTGTTTGACGGCCCAGTCCTGCAGCTGATCCAGCATCGGCGACTTGTATTCGAGCGTCAGGTTTTCGGAGGCCGCCTGCATGTGCGGATCGCCGGTGCCGGCCCACCAGATATCGGTTTTCGGGTTGCGGGCTTCCGCACGCACCTTGGCATAAGTTTCGCCGGAAGACAGGCGAACCATATTGACCTTGATGTCATGCGACTTTTCGAAATCGCCCTTCATCTGTTCGCAGATGACGACATCGGCAGAGCATATCAGGTTAAGCTCGCCTGCCGCCTGCACCGATGTGGTGCCGAGTGCCGTACCGGCAAAAAGCAATGTGGAAAGTATCGTCAGTCGCATGGTTATCCTCCTGTAGCTTGCGTCTGAATGGTTCGGCAGTCCACAAACATGGCGCTGCCGGTCGCGGCATCTTGTGCTGCCACGCTGTCTGTCTTTTCGGTTTTGGATTGCTGACCCCTACTGGGTCGGGTGAATTTCGTTGTCGAAGCGGCTTAACAATCGACTTCGCTCTTCGGGTTGGCCAAAGGTGGCGAAGTCGTAATCCACCATCTTGATCATCGATATATCGGGCGCCGTCAGCGGCAATGTCGCCCGGGCGTTGGATGGCACCTGGTTCTGCCCCGCCTTTGCCCCGGTCGCCTGTCCTTCCGGGGTCAGCGCGAATTCAACGAAGGCCTGCGCCAGCGCATCGTTGTGGTTGCCCTTGACGATGCTGACCGCACCGATCTCATAGCCGGTTCCCTCGCAAGGGGCGACGATCACCAGCGGAAAGCCTTCGATCTTCTGTGTCACGGCGTCATGCATGAAGGAAATCCCGATCAGAACCTCCCCCCGCGCCGCCGCCTTTACGGGCGCCGAGCCGACCTTGGTGTAACTCACCACATTCTGGTTAAGCTTGCCCATGAAACTGAAAGCCTCCTCCTCGCCAAAGAGCTGGACAAGCGTAGCAAGCATGGTGAAGGCCGTGCCCGAATAGTTCGGGTTGCCGGTCTGGATATGGCCGCGATAAATCTCCTTCGCCAGATCCTTCCAGCATGTCGGGGCCGGCAGATTGTTCTTGGCAAGCAGTTCCGAATTATAGGCAAAACCGAGCGCACCGGCATAGATTCCGGCCGATTTCGATCCCGACATCGCATTGAAATTCTGCGCCCATGGCAGCAGATCCTGCTGATGGGCGGGCTGATACTCTTCCAGAAGGCCTTCCGAACCCGCCTGCAAATGAGTGTCGCCGGTACCGCCCCACCAGACGTCGACAGTCGGGTGGGCGCGTTCGGCACGAATCTGATCGAGGATTTCGCCGGTGCTCTTGCGAACCATCGAAATCTCGACCCCCATCCGTGCTTCGAAAGCCCGCTGCATGGTCACGCACCAAGCCTCGTCGACGCCGCACAGGACGTTCAACTTCGTCGCGGCCATGCCATGCCCTGCGCCGCACAGCCATAAGGCCATGCTCGCCGCAAGTGCGGTCAATGCTCTCAAATGAGCCTCCCTGCTTGGAACCTCCCCGTTCCAATCTCCGCCATTAGCATGTCACATCCTGACCGCACCGCAATCGAAGAATGGTTACCAATCTTTCCGAACAAGATTACAGATATTACAAATATGACAGGGCGGATAACCAGCTAGGCTTTGAAGATCGCGTCTGCCGCGCCTATGATGATGGCGGGAGGAATACGCAGTGCTTAATCAGAAGGTTCGCATTCTGATCGTCGAGGACGATCCGGATATGGCAGAGCTTATCTCGGACCTCGTCGAGGCCGAGGGCTGGCTGCCCACCTGCGCGCGCTCCGCCGAGGAAGCGGACGAGATATTGGCGAAGGACGTGATGCAGCTGGTGCTCGTGGACCACAACTTGCCCGGCACCTCCGGCCGCACCTTTGCCCAGAGACTACGCAGTAAGGTCGATATCGGCATCGTCATGGTAACGGCTGCCGGCAGCGCCGCCGACCGGGTTCTCGGCCTGGAAACAGCGGCCGACGATTATGTCGTCAAACCCTTCGAACCGATCGAACTCACGGCACGGATCAAGGCCGTTCTGCGCCGGACGATTCCCTCCTTAAAGCAGGAAAAGGACAGCGAGCGCGACCACGGCCGGGCGGCATTGCTACTCAGCGACTGGGCGATTGATCTCAATGCCCGACAGGCAGTCTGCCTGACCGATCGCAGCAGAACGCTGACAAGTGCCGAATTCGCACTTCTGGAAATTCTGGCCGAAACGCCCAACCAGCCCGTCAGCCGCTCCCAGATCCTCGACAGGCTGGGCTCGGAAAGCGACCGCTATATCGATAGAAACGTCGATGTGCTGGTGCTGCGGCTGAGGCGCAAGATCGAGCGAAACCCCGATCTGCCGCGTCACATCAAGACGCGGCGCGGCAGGGGTTATGTGCTCCACACCGACGAGGGCGAGCTTTCTCCGTGATCAGCCGCTCCTTCCTTTCCTCGATCGCCTTTCGCCTGCCCTTTGCGATCGTCTTCATCTGCATCCTCGTCTTCAGCCTATCCGCCATCGCCATCTACGGCCTGCAACGCGGCCGCGATGAAATGGCCGCCTACGGCCTGCAGGCCTTTTCCAGCCTTGCCAAGGCATCGCTGGTTTCGCGGCAGGTCTCCGACCTCGTCTCGAGCGCACCTTTCCTGATGAATGCCGCCTCGCCCTATCGCGTCTCCAGCGAAAGCCGGTCCGTGGTCCAGCAGGTCGATATCCTGCTGGAGATGACAGGGCCAGGCAACGGTGATCGGGTCGCCCGCGGCTTTGCCAACGAGCGCATCGTCGAACTCCTTGAATTGATCAGAACACAGACGCTGGATCTGGCAAAGGATGCCGATGCGGCGCAGGGCCACAAGGCGGAAGCAGCAGCCGCGCTTGGCGAAATTGCCACGGGTCGCGGCATCACCGATCCCGAACTGCGCCGGCGGATGAACGGCATCGTGCAGGCCGCATCCGCATCCGACAGCCTCTTCCAGCTTGGTGAACTGCGCCGCCGCTATGTTGCCGAAAACACCGCGCGCCAGGAAGGTTATCCCGGAGAGCGGCTCCCCGTGGCCGAGCTGCAACCCTATGAGCGGGTCTTTGAAGCGCAGAGCCGTTACCTCTTGGAAATGTTTGCGATCCGCGCCTCGGTGTCGCGGCTTCACATTGTGTCGCGCGATCTGTCCCATGTCACCGAAACCCAGAGCGATGCGGTTGCCCGCAGCCTCAACGAGGACCTGATCTCGACCTCGGACGCTCTGAGCCGGCTATTGGTCATCGTCGCAGTCGCTTCGCTTCTGGTTCTGGTCATGGCAACATTCTCGATTCGATCAGTGATGCGTGTCTCACGCGGGATCGCGACGCTTTCCAACGGCATGAACGCGCTCGCCAAGGGTGAAAAGGATGTCGGCCCGCCATCCTACACCGGATCGGAGCCGGAACTGATCCGCCTGCTCGATGCTTTCCGGGCTTTCCATGACAGCGTCGATCGTGTCTCCCGCCTGCGGCGCACGGCGGAAGCGGCGGCCCGAACCATCCGCTCGACCTTCCGCAACATGAATGAGGGAATAGCGCTGTTCGATCCGACCGGTCGGCCAATCACCATGAACCGCCGGATCATAGAACTTGTCGGTCGTTCCGGCTCGTCGCGTAAGCTGCCGCTTCGCCGTTTTGTCGAACCGATACCGGAGATCGATCCCGCACTGTTCCCTTTCGAGAGCGGCCGAGGCGAGTTGATGGACCGGGCAGTCGTGCGCCATCGCACTGGAGATCAACGAGTGATCGAAGTATCGATGTCACGCCAGCCGGATGGCGGTATCGTGCTGCTCGCCCGGGATGTAACTTCTCTCGATCGTCAGGAGGCGGAGGCCGCAAAAGCCCAGAGGCTTGATGGCATCATGCGCATGACCCATCAGGTCAGTCATGAAGTGGGCAACATGATCGGAATCATCACCGGCAGCCTCGGTCTGCTGGAGCGCGAAACTGGTTTCAACGATCGCCAGAAACGCCACATTGCCCGTATCCGCAAGGCGGCGGATCGCGGCCGTTCTCTGGCCAGCAGCATGCTGACCATCGGCAGCCAGCAGCCCATTCATCCGAGCTGCATCAACGTCGCAAACCTGCTGCGCGGCATGGCCGATATCCTTGAGATTGCAGTCGGCCCGAAATGCCGGATTGCGCTGGAGATTGACGAGGATCTTCCCTCGATTGCGCTAGACCCTGCCCTCCTCGAGCAGTCCATCCTCAACCTTTGCCTGAATGCGGCAGCGGCCATGCCCGATGGTGGCCTGATCTCGATCAGCGCCGCTTCCGAGAAGGATGCACTTGTGATCGCAGTCACCGACGAGGGGGTCGGCATGACGCCCGAGGCGGTGGACAAGGCCTTCGAGCCCTATTTCACCACCCGGCAGGAACACGGCGGGGCAGGCCTCGGCCTTGCAATGGTCTACGGCTTCGTCCGGCAGAGCGGCGGCGAGGCGCATATCAGCTCGATGCCGGGCGATGGCGCAAGGGTACAACTGACTTTTCCGGTAGGCGCCGACCACGTCCAGATTCGATAAGCCCCGAGAAGGCCTTCCAAGGGGAGAGGAATTCGTCAACCAATTGAGTTGTTAACTCCCGATCAACTCAGAATATTCACTGTCCGTTTCTTCCTGCTCTCTAGGATCACGCCATCCGAGTATGGGAAACAGTACCGTCGTGAAAAATCAACCAAAAGCTGAAGCCAGTGATCCGCAAGCGTACCTGACCGCGCGCCTTGCAACCGCACAGTCTCGTATCGAGAAGACCTTTCTCGAAGGCGGCTCCGTGCTCGTTTCAGTCATGGACATCCTGAACCAGCTCATCACCATATTGGACCGCATGACGGGTTCGATGGACGGCGATACCGCGGATGCGGCAATGGCCAACATGCAAAAGACCATTGAGGACATGGTCCGCCTGCCGGAAACCGAACAGTTGCGACAGGCCGCCTTCGTTGAAATGAGTTCCCTTTGCAAGTCTGCAAACGGCCATGTCGATGATATCCGCGAGACGATCCGTTACCTGAAAACCTTTGCGGTCACGGTAAAGATCACCGGCGCAGGCATCGCCGAATTTTCCTCCTTTGCCGAGGAAATCCGCGAACGCATCCATTTCGGCGGTACTGAAGTCGGCAAATTCGCGCAATATCTCGATCTCATGGACAAGCAGCTTGCCAGAGCGCGCGACGTCTCCTCCGTCATCGGCGCCGATTTCGAAGCAACGATCCCAGGCATCGTCGGAGGTTTGAAGACAAATTCCGGTCGCATCGGCGAACAACATCGCGCCATGACGGCCATGGCGGCCAAGGTGAAATCCGTCGCGCAGGGCGTGCAGGGCAAGATAGCGGCAACGCTGTCCTCCCTCCAGATCGGCGACATCACCCGCCAACGTGTCGAACATGTGCAGACGACACTCGCCCTGTTCAGCGATTATCTGAATTCCGAAGAGGCGCTGGCGTTAAATTCCGCCGAAATGGACGCTCTTTACGACACCGTTTTCGAGATGGTCAGCGCCCAGATCGACGAGATGGCAACCACCTTCCAGCAGGATTGCCGCAAGATCTTTGCAGGCATCTCAAGTTTCGCCGACGATGCCGCAACCATTCTTTCACTGCGCGACACCCTGGTGGAAGATGCTGCCAATGATGGCGGCAGCGCGTTGCAGCTGCTTGAGAAGGACATAGCAAAGGCGTGCGATCTGGCCGGGCGCGTTCAGGAAGGCATGGCGGATGCCAATGCGGTCGTCGCTTCCGTTACCGGTACCGCCCAGGACCTGTTGCACGGCATTGAAGTGCTGCGCTCGATCAAGACTGAAATCCATTATATGGCGCTGAACTCAAACCTGCGCTGCTCGAAACTGGGCGACGAAGGCCGGTCGGTCAATGTCGTCAGCGGCGAGCTGCGGGTCTTTGCCGACAAGCTGGAAAGCCCGGCGGATTCGATCGTTACCGATCTCCACCGGATCGAAAGCGTCATTACAAATCTGAAGACGGCTGAGAACCGGAGCGCCGGTGACCTGCGGGAACCATTGAACGAAGCACTGGAAGCCATAAGCCACGCCAAGGGTCAGATGGAAACCGGTCTTCAGAATCTCGCCACGGAAGGTCAGGCCGTTTTCAGCCGCATCAGTGCAGCCGTGATCAAGCTCGATTTCGAAAGCGAACTCGGCGATGTCCTGAAAGAATGCCATCACGTGGCAAGCGGGCTGGCCGCCGGCGGCGCCGGAGACATTTCCGGCTTTGCGGAGAAAATCCAGCCGTTTTCGACACGCATCTACAAGATCTACACGATGGCGCAGGAGCGCGACGTGCATCTTCGCTACTTGCCGGTCGATCTTGCGCCCGGGCAGAAAGCACCCGCCGCCGTCGAAGATGACGACGATCTGTTTGCCGACGCGCTTTTCTAGAGCGTACCCGATCTAAACGGGATCGATGGGGCGCTTTTACTGCGCCGGGTTCCCGGCGTCAGGCCGCCTGCATCAGTTTGCCAGGGCTTTTCTTGCTGGAGGCCTCAAGGAGACGGAGAACCTCGGCGGCAAAAGCTTCGGCATTCTGCAGAGCCTTGTCAAGATTGCTGACATGGCCAGCTTTCATCATATGCAGGCATCCATCGAATTCGAACATATCGCGAAACGCAGAACGTTCGAAAATCGGCGTATCGAGAACACGTACATTCCTTTGCGCCAGCAGTTCCCGTGCGGCCAGAAGCGCGCGGGTCGTGACCAGCGGATTAACGCGGGTCAGCACGACGGAATGGTCGATCCGGATATTCGCCTTTTCATCGAGATAACGCAGCAGCTCGAGCACCTGCGCCCCGCCCTGCGCATCCATGGTGCTGCCCTGAACGGGTACCAGCACATGGTTGGAGAGACCGATCGCAGTCGCGAGCAGGGGCGATTGCGCACCGGGCAGGTCGATGATCACATGATCGAATGCACGGCGGCTGTCGATGACATGCTGCTGTAACGTCGCCGCCGTCACATAGGTGATGACTGAAAAATCGACACGCGCATCGGCCTTTTCACGCCAGCGGGAAATCCAGCGCTGTGGATCTGTATCGATGACGCAAACCCGCGATCCGCGACGCGCCAGTTCGGACGCCAGGAGAAGAACCGCCGTGGTTTTCCCGGCACCGCCCTTGGTGTTCGCGAAGGTGATAACTGGCATGGCATGATCCGGAAAACTGGGCGGAGACTGTCATGCCTCGCGGAACGCACCTGTCGCATGGTGTTGCCGCCATCATTGGCGAGTTTGGTTAATGCCGGGTAAAAAAGGGTCGCGCCATCAGCGGCGGCGGTCTTCGGCCTGAATTTCCAGCGCGATCCTGTCGAGTGGCAGAACCTTGTCGACACCGCCATGGGCGATCGCTTCCTTCGGCATGCCGAAGACAACAGAGGATGCTTCGTCCTGTGCCACCGTGAAGGCGCCGGCCTGATGCATTTCCAGCATGCCGCGTGCGCCATCATCACCCATGCCTGTCATGATGATGCCCATGGCGTTGGCACCGGCGGCACGCGCGGAAGAACGAAACAGAACGTCCACCGAAGGCCGGTGTCGCGAAACCAGTGGCCCGGTGCGGACCGAAACGCGATAACGTGCACCCTGCCGCTCCAGCAGCATATGTCTGTCGCCCGGCGCAATCAGCACATGGCCGCGCAGCACCGGATCGCCGTCCTCGGCCTCCTTGATCTCGACATCGCAGAGACTGTTCAGGCGTTTTGCAAATGCGGCGGTAAATTTTTCCGGCATATGCTGAACGATCACGATGCCGGGTGAATTGGCCGGCAGCTTCATCAGCATTGCGCGCAACGCTTCTGTGCCGCCGGTGGATGCACCGACACAGACCACCATTTCAGTGGTGCGTGCCATGGCCTTGCCCGAAGGCGGCGGCAGCACGGCATCGGCGGTCAGCTTGGCCTGCGGACCGCTTGCGGCAGCCGAACGCAGCACCGCCCGCGCATTGCCGACGCGGGCGTGCGCCGCACTTTTGACGACCTCGCAGATGCGCGTGGCCTGTTCCGCCAGATGATCCGCAGCGCCTATCCTCGGCTTGAGGATGATGTCGACCGCCCCCGCCTCCAGCGCCTGAAGCAGGGTTTCCGATCCGGCCTCGGTCAGCGACGAGCACATGACCACAGGGATCGGTTTCTGCGACATGATCTTGCGCAGGAAGGTGATGCCGTCCATGCGCGGCATTTCCACATCAAGCGTGATGACATCGGGAATTTCTTCCTGAATGCGCTTGGCCGCAACAAACGGATCGGCAGCGGCCCCGATCACCTCAATGCCGGGATCGCTTTCGAGAACCTCCGTCAGGGTCTGCCGGACGCTGGCGGAATCGTCGACGATGAGAACGCGGATTTTTTTCGACATGGCTCTCTGCCGCTATTGCTTCTTGAAAACGGTATTGGCGACCTGCCGCAGGGGCAGGTCGATACCGGTTATCGTTTCGGAATGACCGATGAAAAGGTAACCGCCCGGTACCAGGCGCTTGCACAATTGGGTCAGGACGTGCACCTGCGTTTTTTTATCAAAGTAGATGAGAACGTTACGGCAGAAGAGAAGATGCACCGCATCGCCGATCTGGTAGGTCGGGTCCATGAGGTTGAGGCGGGCAAAACCGATCTTGGAACGCAGCCGCGGCACGATACGAACCTCCCGTCGTCCGGCATCGACCGACCGCATGACATATTTGCGCATCATGTCGGCCGGAACCGGTTCGAGCAGTTCACGGGCATAGATACCGCTATGGGCTTTCCTGAGCACATCAGTGGAAAGGTCGGTCGCAAGGATGCTGAAATTGTTGATGACCTGTTTCTCGGCCGCTTCGGCCAGCACCATCGCCATGGTATAGGGTTCCGCACCCGTCGAACAGGCGGAACTCCAGGCGCGGATACGCCCATGGCCTTCACCCGCAAGTGCAGGCAAAGCGAATTTCTCCATGTAGTCGAAATGGTTCGGCTCACGGAAAAAATCCGTCTTGTTGGTCGTCACCACGTCAATCAGGTAGATCGCTTCCTCTTCAAGCCCGTCTTCGCGGAAGAGGAAATTGCAATATTGAGCGAAGGTGGCATGCCCCGTGGCGCGAAGACGCTTGCGCAGACGCCCTTCCAGCATGGTGCGCTTGCTGTCCGGCATCTTTATGCCGCTGTAATTGTAGATGTATTCGGCGAGCAGCCGGAAATCCCGCTGACTCAGGCCATCATGCGCGGAGCTGGCAGCAATGGAGGCATCCACGGAAAAGGCTCTCCTCATGCCGCCTGAACCGGTGTGCCGCCCTGGCGGGCAATAGCGTTTTCTTCGTTCGAGAAAAGCTTTGCAAGATCGATGATGACGACGAAATCACCTTCGCGGCGAACCACACCTGCAATGTAGTCGGAGTTCCAGTGAACGCCGATATCGGGTGCGGTTTCCATCTGGTCGCGACGGAACGGCGTCACCTCGAACACCTTGTCCGCCACAAGACCTATCGCCAGCGTGCGGGATGGAAACGGAATATCCAGCACCAGCACACGGGTATGGGGTGTCCGCACGCTGCGGCTCATTCCGAGCCGCAGCCGCAGATCGATGATGGGCACACCCTGCCCGCGCACATCTCTCAGACCCAGCAGATATTCAGGACTATGCGGAATCTTGAACGTGTCCTCATAGTCGAGGATTTCACGGACGACCGCGACGGATACCGCAAAGACCTCCTCACCGAGGCTGAATGTCACGAACTGGCCTTCTGAAGATGTGCTGGTCATGGTCAGGCGCTTTCGCGGAAATCCGCGTCGTCAGCATCGGGACCGCCCATGGACATATCCAGTGCGAAACCTTTGACGCGGGCTTGCTGGGCACTGACGGTATTGCCCGTCTGCGGTTTGCGAACGGGGGCCGGCTTCATCGCCGGACGCGTCGCAGCAGGCTTTGCGGCAGGCCGATGTGCAGCCTGTGCGGGGCGCGACGAGACGCTTGAGGCATCCACCTTGAAGAAGGCGATACTGCTCTGCAACTCTTCGGCCTGTGCGGCCAGCTCTTCCGAAGTCGCCGACATTTCTTCCGAAGCGCCGGAGTTCTGCTGCGTCACCTTGTCAAGCTGTTGGATTGCCTCGTTGATCTGGGAGGCGCCGATATCCTGCTCACGGCAGGCGGCGGAGATTTCGGCGACCAGCTCGGCGGTCTTGCGAATGTCCGGCACCAGACGGTTCAGCATGTCGCCCGCTTCGGTTGCCACCTGCACGGTCTCGCCGGAAAGCGAGCTGATCTCGCTGGCAGCAGCCTGGCTGCGTTCGGCGAGCTTGCGCACTTCCGATGCCACGACAGCAAAACCCTTGCCGTGTTCTCCAGCGCGCGCCGCCTCAACGGCGGCGTTCAGCGCCAGAAGATCGGTCTGGCGGGCAATTTCCTGCACGATGGAAATCTTCTCGGCGATGGTGCGCATGGCGACCACGGCGCGGTTGACGGCTTCACCGCTGGCTTCGGCGTCCTTGGACGACTGACGCGCGATCTTTTCCGTCTGCGCGGCATTGTCGGCATTCTGCTTGATGTTGGCAGCCATCTCTTCCATCGAGGCCGAGGCCTCTTCGGCAGAGGATGCCTGCTCGGTCGCGCCCTGGCTCAGCTGTTCGGAGCTGGCCGACAGTTCCTGGCTGCCGGAGGACACATTGTCGGAAGCGGAAAGCGCATCGGCGACAATGCCACGCAGGCGCTCAACCATCCGTTCCAGCGCAAGGCCGAGAGTATCCCTGTCGGACAGGGGTTTCGGCATGACGGTGAGATCGCCATCCGCAATCCGGTCGGCAATGCCTGCGGTATTGCGCAGATTGCCCGTCATCGTGTTGATGCGCGCAACGAGATCCTTGATCTCGTCATTGGTCTTGATCTCGACATTCTGATCAAGATCGCCGATCGCAACCGCCTCCGCCACGGTCATGATCTTGCGCAATCCGCTGCTGATGCCGAGCGCGATCCAGAATGCTGTCGCGATGGCGATGAGTACGGCAACGACCGAGGCACTGACCAGCAGGGTGCGGGTCTGCTCATAGTCATCAGCCGCCAATTGCTTCGATTGTTCAAGACGGTCGCGGTTCATCTTGACGCCCTCGCCCAGTTTCCCGGTCAGGGCATTGGCAGCGTCACGGCCCTTGCCGGACGAGTACGACGCGGCGAGCGACGTATTGCCCTGCGCAACCAGTTCCCGGACGTGATCATCACTGGCCTCGAAAGCCTTGGTGATGGCCTGCAGATCCGTCCAGAACGCACGCGTCTCGGCGCTGGCGGTGGCTGCCATATCATTCAGCATGGCCGTCAACTGGTCGCGACTTTCGTTACCTGCCGCCTTGAAAAGCTGGGTTTCCTCCGGCGAAGCAGCAAGGATGATATTCTTCTGCGACCGGACAGTTGCCAGCGCCAGTGCGTTCATCTGGTGAACCTTGTCGAGGCGCACGACAGTGCCGTCGACCACATCGTCCATGGCATTCTTGGCGATACCGAGGCTGTAGATGCCGTAGCCGGCCGTTCCGGCAAGCATCAGGATCAGAAAGCCGAAGGCAACCGCCAGCTTCATCTTGATTGTAAATCGCATCTCAATGCTCCTTGGAAAGTTCGATGACGTTGCCACGCGCGCTGGACGAAACCGGTCCGGACTCGCGATGCCCCGTGAAAATTGCTGTCAGATTTGGAAGAATGACGAACTCGCTGCCGCGTTTGATGAGGCAATGGATGTAATCCGCTCGCCACCGCATGCCGACGCTCGGCGGCGGTTCGCTGGCTGCCCGGCTGAACGTGGTCACCTCGTTGACCTTATCGGTCCTGATGCCGATCAATGCCGGCTCGCCATCGAACGGCAGTTCTATGACGACGATACGGCTATCAATGGTTCGCTCGGTGGCTTCCATGCCGAAGGCAAGACGGATATCAGCCAGAGGGATGACCTTGCCCCGGAAGTTGATAACACTCGCCACAAAGGCTTTAGCACCGGGAACGGCGGTTTCGGGCAGAAGATCCAGAATTTCCCGGACCTTCACCGCCTCGATGGCGAAGGTCTCGCCCGCAATGTTGAAGGTCAGAACTTCCACGGCGTCGGACACGCCCCAAAATTCGTCCGTCTGCTTCAAGAGAGACTGGTTCATCCCGCGGCCCGCAATCGCGCCTCCTGCTGTTGCCCCGCCATCACCAGATGTGCGACATCGAGGATAAGGGCGACATTGCCGTCACCGAGGATGGTCGCGCCGGAGAATGTCGCGACGTCATGGTGCAGTTTCGACATGGCCTTGATGACCGTCTGGTGGTCACCGATGATCTGGTCAACCACAAGCCCGACCCGCTCGGAGCCGGTGGAAATGACGACGATCTTCTGGAACTGATCCGGCTTGGTTCCGGTGTTGAACAATTCGCGCAGGCGAATGAAGGGAACGAGGCTCTCGCGCAATGAAATGAAGGACCGGCCCCGCGAACGAATATCGTCGTCAGGCGACAGTTCCAGGCATTCCTCCACCGCCGGCAGCGGAATGACGTAGCAACCATTGCCGACCCGCACCAGCAGGCCGTCGATGATGGCCAGAGTCAACGGGATCGCCAGCGAAACTTCCGAACCCGCGCCCGGCGTGCTGGTAACGCTGATCGTGCCGCGAAGGGCCTCGACACTTTTTTTCACCACATCCATGCCGACACCACGGCCGGAAAGACTGGTAACTTCAGAGGCTGTCGAAAAGCCCGGCTGGAAGATCATCTGCAGCAGTTCCTGATCGCTGACCTGCGCGTTCGGAGCCAGAAGGCCGGAAGCCTCCGCTTTTGCCCGGACGCGCTGGCGATCGATGCCACGGCCATCGTCACGGATGGTGATCGTCACATCACCGCCCGACTGGCGGGCAATGAGGGTGATCCGCCCCGTCGCCGGTTTGCCGGCCGCCACACGCTCATCGCCTTTTTCGAGACCATGGTCGCAGGAGTTGCGGACAAGGTGCACGAGTGGATCAGCCAGGCGTTCGATCACCGCCTTGTCGACCTCTGTGCCTTCGCCCTCGGTCTCCAGCTCGATCTGTTTGCCCGTTTCCCGCGCCAGGTCATGGATCAGACGGCGGAACCGACCAAAAAGCTGGGCGATCGGCACCATTCGCAGGACCATCATCGTATCGCGAAGTTCTCCGGAAAGACGTTCGACATCCTCCGAAACAGAGCGCAAAAGAATATCGACGCTGCTACCCGCCAGCTGCGAAAGGCGGGACTGGGCAATGACGAGTTCACCGACCCGATCCATCAACTCGTCAAGTCTTTCAGCAGGCACCCATACGTTTTCGGCCGCCTTGCCGCCCTTCGGATCGGCGGCGACCTTTCTGGCTTCCGGCAGGATCTCGGAAACGGGGAGCTCTTCTTCGACAACCGCTTCGATTGCGCGGATATCGATCTCCATGTCATCCATCACGAAGATGAAAACGTCGTCGATTGCCGATTGCGGCTGCTCGGTCGTCAGCCGGACTGTCCAGCCTAGATGGAGATCGCTCGGATTGAGGGCGTCGAGAGACGGCACCGTCGAGGTGTCGGCAACGATTTCACAATCGCCGAGTTCGGCCAGCTCATCCAGCAGACCAAGGGGATTGGTTCCGTTTGCCATGGCATTGACGGGCAACCGGAACCGGATTTCCCAGGTGGCGGCTTTTGCCTTTGCCTGCTTCCTGGCGAGATTCTGCGCCGGAACATGTGTCAGGACACCGCCATCGCCACGAGTGCCGACTGCCGCACGAAGCTTGGCGAGCAGCTGCTCTCCAACATCACCCTGCACACCGTGCGGATTGTCGACCAGCGCCTGCATATGATCCTGCGCTTCAAGAACGGCTGCGACCAGTTCGCTGGTTGCCGGAACCTCGCCCTTGCGCACCCGGTCAAAGGCGGTTTCGCAATGGTGGGTGAAGGCGGCAAGCGCCTCGAACCCGAACATTGCCCCGGACCCCTTCAATGTATGCAGTCCGCGGAAAACGGCGTCGATCTGATCCTGATCGGTCAAATCGTGAAGCAGATCGAGAAGGCCACCCTCGATTTGCTCGAAAAGCTCCGCAGCCTCCGTTCTGAAAACCTGAATAGGGTCCAGCGTCGTCATTTTCCGAGGACCTTTCTGACGATCTTGACCAGATGTTCGGCATCGAAGGGCTTGGTCAGCCAGCCGGTGGCACCGGCGGCCTTGGCGCGCGCCTTCATGTCCGCATCGGATTCCGTCGTCAAAAAGATGATCGGAATGCCGGTATGAGCCGGAGATTGCCGAAGCGCCTCAATCATCTCGAGACCATTCATGTTCGGCATGTTGAGATCAGTGACGATGAGGTCAAAATTCGCGGCCTTCGCCTTGGCAAGACCGTCCTGCCCATCAACGGCCTCGGTAATCTGGTAGCCCGCGCCTGTGAGGGCGATCTTCGTCGTCATGCGAATGCTGGCGGAATCGTCGACCGTTAAAATATGTGCGCTCATGATATGTCCTTTCCATGCAACCAGAACTGGCGGGAGGCTTCATCCATCCGCGACAGGAAACCGCCCCGCCGCAATGTCTGCAAAACCTGACCGTCAGCCGGCTCTTTCAATGTTATCGTCTTGTTGTTCTGCGCCGCGAAATTGCGCGAGGCTTCCATCAGCTGCACGAAGCTCAAATCCGCATCCGCATCCTTGGGCACCTCGACCACCAGCCTGTCGGTGTCTTTGAGACGGTCGAGAAGAAGACCGTGTGCCGGCGCAATCGACCGTATGGAAAGCGCTTGCGGCATCTTCAGTGTGTCGTTCTTGGTTTCATCAAACATGGGGAGTCTCCCGAACGGCTGCGGCTTGCATGCCGCCATCCGCCCTGATCGGTTGTTCTTCCGGTGTTTCGAGGCTCGGCACTTCGATCTCCAGAACGTCGTGACCCGCCATGAGCCTCTCGATCAGCGTCCATTGGCGCTGGAACGCCGCGACGCAGGCGGGATCGAAATGGCTGCCGCTCTGCGCGACAACATGCGCATAGGCCTCTTCGGTCGACCACGCCTTCTTGTAAGGACGCTCGGAGCAGAGAGCCTCAAAGACGTCCGCAATGGCGACGATACGGGCTTCCAGCGGAATGCCATCGCCCGACAAGCCGTGCGGATATCCCGTTCCATCCCATTTTTCGTGATGGCCGCCTGCAATCGCCTCGGCTATGCGCAGCAGATCGGATGAACCGTTTTCGAGAATCTGCACGCCGATACCGACATGTTTTCGCATTTCGGTGATCTCATCAGGCGTCAGGCGACCCGGCTTCAGCAGCACGCTGTCGGAAATTCCGATCTTGCCGACATCGTGCAAGGGTGCCGCGAGATAGATCATGCGGCAATGCTCGTCATCGAGGCCGAGATCCTTTGCCATCAGCATGCTGATTTGCGCGACGCGGGAAATATGGTCGCCGGTGTGGCCGTCGCGGAATTCGATGGCCCGCGCCAGGCGCCAGATGATTTCTTCTTCGCGGGCCGCGAGTTGCCGGGTGGCCTTGCGCACCTCATCCACAAGGCTGCGCGCCTGTCCGGCAAGATCACGCTGCGCCTTGCGCAAGGCGAGAAGGTTGCGCACCCGCGCCTTCAGCTCCACCGGGTCAAAGGGCTTGTGGATGAATTCCGTGACACCGCTCTCTATCGCTTCGATAAGGACAGGCCGGCCTCTTTCCGATGTGATCATGATAACAGGCACATGCGCGAAATGCTCATACGTATTCAGTGCCTTGAGGAGCTGTATGCCGTTATATTTCGGCATCGTATAATCCACCACAAGCAGATCGACCGCATTGTTGCGGCAGAATTCCAACGCCTCCGTGGGATCGGTGAAGCCCACGATGGTGCCGACATCCGGAAGCCCGCGGACCGTCGCTTTCAGGGCAACAAGAATCGACTTGCTGTCATCGACCAATACGATTTGCACTTGTCCTCGCTATCATTGGATTGCGGGCGAATAGACGCGCGAACTCCTCGGCTTTCACCGAGCGAATTCAACGGATCTGGAAACATTTTTTTGGGAAAAGACGACCGCGTCATGTGGTCATAAAAATGAAGCGCCTGCGCGAAATTCGCCTGCGAAGACAACTTCTTATATGAATAAATTGACCAGATGTTGGTTAACAGCGACTTAAGTGTGACTTATGAATACTTATAGTGAAGCGCCATCATCAGGCCTTCCAACGGGAATGTGATCCTGTTGCGGGGCGCCGCAGCCTCTCGGGCTGATGCGCAGACGCGCCACTAATCCTTGTTAGTATTTCTAACCTACGGAGAAGATTTCGGCCGATTGTTGCAGCGTTGATCCTCGAATAGCCTGAGACCAGAATTGGTATCAGGCAAAAGAGGGAACGATGTCGAAACGGCAGGACAAGATCAAGCTCGGAACCTTTGTTTACACGTTCGGCTTCCATGCAGCCGCATGGCGGCACCCGGCAAGCAAGGTAACGGCAGCAACCGACTTCAGCCACATGTTGAATGTGGCCAGAATTTCTGAAGCTGCCAAATTCGATTTCATGTTCCTCGCCGATTCCGCTGCGGCTGCCGTTGGTGACCCCGACGCCCTGGCGCGCAGCCCGACCAAGCAGAACCGGTTCGAACCGCTTTCTCTCATCTCGGCACTTTCGGTGATGACGGAAAGACTGGGTTTGGTCTCGACGGTATCGACGAGCTATTATGAACCCTTCAATGTCGCCCGGATTTTCGCGTCTATCGATCAGCTGAGCCGGGGACGCGCCTGCTGGAATGTCGTCACCTCCGATCATGACGAGACCGGCTACAACTTCAATCGTCAGGGTCTCGATCCTCACGCCGTCCGTTACGAGCGCGCGCAGGAATTCATCGACGTAGTGTTCGGCCTATGGGACAGCTTTGAAC
The DNA here is from genome assembly GCF_001950375.1 of Rhizobium sp. TBD182. Taxonomy (NCBI): domain Bacteria; kingdom Pseudomonadati; phylum Pseudomonadota; class Alphaproteobacteria; order Hyphomicrobiales; family Rhizobiaceae; genus Rhizobium; species Rhizobium sp. TBD182. The sequence continues at coordinate 201,578 of NZ_BDLN01000009.1, forward strand.
GCGATGCCTTGCTGCTTGATCGCGAAAGCGGCGTTTATTATGACAAGGACAAGCACCATACCCTCAATCATGTCGGCAAGCATTTTCAGGTGCGCGGCCCCCTCAACATTGCGCCTTCCGAGCAGGGGCGGCCCGTTATCGCTCAGGCCGGCGGCTCCGAGGCCGGAATGAACCTTGCTGCACGGACGTCTGAAATCGTCTTCAGCCTGGCATCCAATATCGAGAGCAACAGGGCTTTCTACCAGAACGTCAAAGGACGTATGCCGGCATTCGGTCGCGATCCCAACGATCTCAAGGTCATGCCGGGAATTGTCGTCAATGTCGGGGAGACCGAGACCGAGGCGAAGGCAAAAGTCGATTTTCTCATCGACAGCCTGCATCCGGACGTGGGTCGGTTGATGCTTTCGGAGTTCCTCGAAGCCGACCTTCGTGGCGTTCCCCTCGATCAACCATTTCCGATGGACCGGCTGCCCGCCGAGCCGAAAGGCTCGCGCAAGATGTTTGACCAGCTCGTCGAGTTCGTCAAACAAGGACAGACAGTGGGACAATTGATCCGCCACTACGCAGAACGCCACACCGGAAACGGAATAACCGGGACACCAAAACAGATCGCAGACTACATGGAAGAGTGGTTCGAAACCCGTGCCGCCGACGGTTTTATCCTTATGTTCCCGACACTTCCCGCAAGCCTGGAAGATTTCGTCCGCCTTGTCTTGCCGGAGTTGCGGCGACGCGGACTGTTTCGTGAGGAATATGAAGGATCGACGCTGCGCGAGAACCTGGGGCTTTCGATGCCTGCCAACCGTTACACGGCCGCCAAAGGCGATAAAGAGCGCATCTGAAGGAGCCGATCATGGTGGACCAGATGAAAATGCAGGTGCCGTCTCCGGGCGCTGACCTCTTCAAATCCTCCATGCGGAATCTGGCGGGTGCCGTTTGCGTCATCACGACAGGCACGGGTGAAACACGAACCGGCTTCACCGCAACATCCGTCACAGCACTTTCTGCGGATGGCCCGACTGTGATGGTCGCACTCAATCGTGGATCCTCGTCCTGGGAAATCGTCGAGAAAGCCAGACGGTTTTGCGTCAACGTCGTCGCTGAAGGTCAGGAAAACGTCGCCCACTCATTCTCGGGTTTTAATGGAATTAAGGGTGCCAGCCGCTACGATGGCGCCGTCTGGCACACGATGGCGTCAGGCGGCCTTGCGCTGGATGGCGCTCTGGCAAGTCTGGACTGCGAACTCGAAGACGCGATCATCCATCGATCCCATGTGATCCTGATCGGCCTCGTCCGGTCGATAAGGACGCATGACGATGCCCGGCCACTTCTGTACTGGCGCGGAGAATATCAACACATCAGAAGGTGATATCCCGAGCGGTAGGCCCTCAGTCACGCACTGCGGTTCGGGGACGATGCGACAGACTGCTTTTTCGCGATCCCCATCACCCACATGTGAAATTCTCTTCCGTAGGGCTTATCGAAAACGGAACGATCCCATGCCAGATAGTAGCTCTCGGGAAGCGGAAGGCGGATGTCGAAAGGAACAACAAGTGTACCGGCCTGCAACTCGTCCTCGATCATCGAGACCTGAGCCAGCACGAAGCCGTGTCCGTTGACCGCAGCGTCGATTGCGTTGCTCGACAGCGCGAAAAACAGGCTCGAGAGTTTTTCATTCACGGTCGCGCCAACCAGCTGCGCCCACTCGCTCCATTGTGGCGGACGGCTGTAATGGGCTTCCCACTCGATATTGAGCAAAGGGAATTTGAGAAGGTCGGCGGGCGCCGATAATGTCCGTCCCCCGAGCAGACGCGGCGAACATGCGGGAACCACCCAATCCGTATAAAGCGGCACGAAATGCGCATGCACCTCCGCCCGCTTTCCATAGGTTATGCGGAAATCGCTCTGGCCGCCCGACAGGCTGGGTTCGTCATCCTTGCCGATGATACGGACATTGGCTTCCGGATAGAGAGCCTGCCACTCGAAGATCTTGCGGCCGATCCACTTGTTCACCACCGAGCTGAGCGCAGTCAGCACGATGCCGGTCTGGCTCCGTGCCCGTTCGAGAACATCGACGGAATGATTGAGCTGGCTGAAGCCTTTGGCGACTTCCTTGTGAAGAAGAACACCCCATGACGTCAGTTCCACACGGCGTCCGATACGTTCGAGGAGCGTAACGCCGAGATAGTTCTCAAGCTTGCGCACCTGTTGGCTGATGGCACTGGGTGTTACGCCCAGTTCTTTGGCGGCAGTGCTCATCGTGCCGCACCTTCCTACGGCTTCGAAAGCTTGCAGGGCATGGAGTGGGGGCATAGCCAATAGGGTATCTCCAGTTCTGCTTTTTGTTAAGTTTTTCTAAACAAAAACGCAACGAAAATCCGCTTGTCCCGCATCGCAACAAGGAAAATACTGATCCGATTAAAGCGAGAACGGGGGAAAAAAATGTTTCTCAAGAATGCTTGGTACGTCGCCACCTGGGATCACGAAATCGGACGAGACCTGACACCCGTAACGATGCTCGGCGAAAATATCGTCCTTTATCGTCTTCAGAATGGCAAGCTTGCAGCGCTCGAAGATGCCTGTCCCCATCGCAAGCTCCCCTTGTCCATGGGGCGTATCAAGGGCGACGACGTCGAATGCGGCTATCACGGACTGACCTTCGACTGTTCCGGCGCCTGCACCCGCGTGCCGGGTGCAGAGCGTATTCCACATGTGGCCTGCGTCCGCTCCTACCCGGTAGAGGAACGTTGCGGGCTCGTCTGGGTCTGGATGGGTGAGGCCGCGAAAGCCGATCCCGCAGAGATTTTCCATGTCGAACATTTCGGTGATCCGTCCTGGGGCGTCAATCGCGGCGAGTCGATGACGATCAACTGCAATTACCTCTACATGACGGACAATCTGCTGGACCCATCCCACGTCGCATGGGTACATCAGAGCTCGTTCGCCAGTTCCGCCTGCGAAGAAACGCCATTGGAAACAACGGTGAAAAGCGATGGCGTCGTCGTCTGGCGCTGGATGCTGGATTCAGATCCAGCCCCCTTCTACGCACCGTTCCTGCAATTTGAGGGGAAATGTGATCGAAAACAGCATTACGAGGTTCGCTACCCCAGCAATGCCATCATCAAGGCCATCTTTGCACCATCAGGCTCCGGTGGCGAAGGCCGCGAATTGCCGGCCAACACGTTCTTGATGGACAGCTACAATTTCATGACGCCAGTCGATGAGAACCGCACGAAGTATTACTGGTTTCAGATGCGAAATTTCGCGCCCGACGACCCGGACGTTTCAGCGCGCTTCGCAACATCCGTACGCGGCGCATTCGAGGAAGACCGTGTCGTGCTGGAGGCGGTCCACCACGGGATCGCGAACAAGAAGACTCCGAACCTCGATCTGAAGATCGATGTCGGACCGCTGCGGTTCAGACGCAAGCTTTCACAGATGATCGATAGCGAGACCATGAATGTCGTCGCTGCCGCGGAGTAAGCGCCTGCGCCGGAATGACTAACGATATGGTCTTCGCCTACTCAAATGGGTCAGGCGGAGATGGCAAAAAATAATAACCGGGAACATAGCTGGTGATCGGCAAAAGCCGACGCCCGCCACAAATCGGGAGTATCCTTGATGCGCCACATCAGGCAGCCTGAGCTCTATTCAGTGGACTATAATGTACTGCGGCAACGTTTTCTTTCCGCCGCGCGCCGGTCGAATGCTGCGTTGTTCGAATATAAGCATCCATTGCATGGCCCAGGTGGAGAGCACCTTTTCACGGATGTTGCATATCTGGGCGAACGCAACGCGTCAAAAAAACTCGTCATCTTGTCCGGCACGCACGGAGTTGAGGGGCAATTCGGATCGGCTTGCCAGGCTGAATGGCTTGCCGCAAATAACCCTTTACCGCTTCCTCCCGATACGGCTGTGGTGATGATCCATCTGATCAACCCGTGGGGAACAGCATGGAGCCGACGGGTCAACGAGGACAATGTCGATCTCAACCGAAACTTCGTTGACTGGAAGAGAGCCGTTCCACGAAACGAACGATACGCCCCACTCCATAATGCATTTGTCTGCGCCGAGTGGGATGGACCCGATCGTGACCGGGCCGATCAACTGCTGAGAGATGCCAAGGCCGCATTAAACGGTCACGCCGGTATCGCCGCGATTATCGAAGCAGGCCAATACGACTTTCCAGACGGACTGTTTTATGGCGGCAACGGCCCGACATGGTCGAACCGCACCCTCAACGATATCTTGAGCACTTTCGTCAGTGGCGCGTCGGATGTCGTCGTCTTCGATCTTCACACCGGTGCAGGCCCTTACGGATATCCCGCGCTGCTATCCGTGGCGGAAGAGGACCATGCCGGTCTGGAATGGGGCAGAAAAACCTATGGGCACGCACTCGCGGTCGTGATGACCGGCAAGGGCGCAACGACCGATACCGGCATTGCGGCAACGGCCACGGGCTACGTTTCAGCAGCGGTCTGCAAATCCTTGCTGGACAGCCGCGTATTGCCGCTGGTAATCGAATGCGGAACCCTTGAAGGCCCGGTGGTGATGGACGCCGTGCAGGCCGATAACTGGCTGCATCTTTTCGGGAATATCGAATCTCCGCTTGGGCAGAAAATCAAGAAGACGCTGAGAACTGCGTTCATTCCTGACGATCCCGAATGGCAGCAGAACTGTCTTGGGACAGCTTGCGATATTTCGACCGCGCGCTGACCGCACTTGCCTCGGTTACTCCCAAGGATTCAAAGGGCGCAACCGCTCCGGCTTTGGTGAGCGACTGGCCACCGGCCGTGCCTGTCAACACCAAACGCCATGAACGGCCAGCCGTTGAAGTTCATGATCTCCACAAAAGCTTCGGCACGCACGAAGTCTTGTCGGGCGTGGGGCTGAGTGCCGATCCCGGTGAAGTCGTTTCCATGATCGGCTCGTCAGGTTCCGGCAAGAGCACGTTTTTGCGCTGCATAAACCTGCTTGAACAGCCCAGCAGTGGAACGATCGTCGTTGATGGCGAGGAAATACAAATGAAGGGTGGAGCGAATGGCCGTTCGCAGCCAGCAGACATGCGCCAGGTCGAAAGAATTCGCGCCCGCGTGGGAATGGTATTCCAGAACTTCAACCTCTGGCCCCACATGTCCGTGCTTGAGAACATCATCGAGGCTCCCGTCCATGTTCTTGGCGAGCGTCGCCAGGATGCAATCGACCATGCCCATCAGTTGTTGAAGAAAGTGGGACTGTCGGAAAAGCATGCCCAATATCCCGGGCAGCTCTCCGGCGGCCAGCAGCAACGTGCGGCCATCGCAAGAACACTGGCCATGCGGCCAAAAGTCATCCTCTGTGACGAACCGACATCCGCTCTCGACCCCGAACTTGTGGGAGAGGTCCTGCGCGTGATCCGTCAGCTGGCAGAAGAGGGCAATACCATGATCCTCGTGACGCATGAAATGCAGTTTGCGCGCGAGGTATCTCACAAGATTCTCTTCTTACACAAAGGAAAGGTGGAGGAAGAGAGTACCCCGGCGGAATTGTTCACCAATCCGCGATCGGAACGCCTGCGTCAGTTTCTGTCGCGAACTTTATGACGTGATCCGCTGATCAGCTGTGCCGGGGCTGTGTCCGGCAAATCAAACCTAACAAATAACCAAATAGGGGAATTCGCATATGAATCTGAAAGTCCTGTCACTCGCCCTGCTTCTTGCAGGCGTCAGCACGGCGCACGCTGCCGAAGGCGAATTGTCGATCGGCACCGAAGGTGCCTATCCACCATGGAGCATGGCCGATGCTGCCGGCAATGTAACCGGCTTCGACGCCGATGTCGGCAACCTGCTCTGCACGAAGCTCGCCATGAAGTGCCGGTTCGTCGTGCAGGCCTTTGATGGCCTGATCCCTGCCCTCAAGGCGAAGCGCTTCGACGTCATCATCTCCGGGATGTCGATTACCCAGGATCGAAAAAAGGAAATCAATTTTTCGGTCGGATATGCTGAGCTGGCAAACATGTTCCTCGTTCCCAAGACGTCCGATCTCGCCGGCATCAAGGATATCGACACTTTGTTGAAAGGCTTGGACGGCAAGACGATCGGCGTTCAAACCGGCACGACGCACGCCCATTTCATCGAAAAGCGGGTGCCGAATGCCAATCTCAAAACCTACGACACGCTCGACAATATGCAGATCGATCTCGCAAGCGGCCGCGTTGAGGCCGCATTTGCAGACGCCTCTGCGCTTCAGGATTTTCTCGCCAAGCCCGAAGGCAAGGACTTTCAGTTTGTCGACGTGAAAGTTCAGAGCAAATTCGATTCCACCCTCGGCGAAGGGATCGGCGTCGGAATTGCCAAGGAGAACACCGAGCTGAAGACGAAGATCGACAAGGCACTGTGCGAGCTCGTCGCGGATGGTTCGATCGGCAAAGCGAGCCAGAAGTGGTTCAAGATGGATATCTCCAGACCCTGCAACTAAGACGCCTGCCCCGCTCTTCCCAGAAGTGCGGGGCAACCACTCAATCGCAACCTGACAGGGTGCGCACGGTCGAAGACGCTGACGATGCCTGCTGCCAAAAAGGCAAGGGAGTGCGCAGCAAAACCAAGGCAAATCCAATGGAGTCTAGTCTGATCCTAGTTTGGCAGGGTGGTTGGATAAGAGCCATTCTGCAGGGGGCCGCAATAACGATTGCCGTCGGTACGGTCAGCATGCTTGTCGGTGCGTTGATCGGAACCTTGTGCGGCGTCATCAAGTGGGCGCGGATATTCCCGCTGACACTTGTGGTAGACGCCTATACCTCTCTCGTGCGGGGGGTGCCTGAACTGCTTATCATCTATCTGCTGTTCTTTTCTTCCGTGCAATTCGTGACACAGGTTGCCACAGCTTTCGGATATGCTGCCCTTGCGGACAGCGGATATGCCTTCATCATTGCCATCATTGCCATCGGTACGATTTCAGGCGCCTACTCGACCGAGGTTATCAGGGGAGCATTGGCTTCCATCCCGACGGGACACATAGAAGCTGCGCGCGCACTGGGGATTCCCGGGCGCCGCATCTTCAGGCGCATCATCATCCCGCAAATGCTTCGCATTGCCATCCCCGGTATGAACAATGTCTGGCAGACAACCATCAAGGACACGGCACTGGTATCGGTTGTCGGACTGCAGGAACTGATGCGCGCCGCCTCGGTTGGCGCCGGTAGCACCCGCAATCCCCTGATTTTCTTTCTTATCGCAGCCGTCGTGTATTTCGCGATCACCATCATAAGCCAGGCTGGATTCGACAGGGTCGAACGCCTGGTGAGACTAAGGGCGAGGAAGTAACGCGATGGATATCGAATTCCTGAAAACATCGATGCCTTTCCTCTTGAAAGGGCTTTCCACAACGGCGACCATAACCGCGATATCTGTCGCGATCGGTTTCAACCTCGGCCTTGGTCTTTCGCTCATGCGGCTGTCCGAAAACCGTTTCCTTGCCGGGTTTGCAAAATATTACAGCATGGTCTTTCGCGGTACGCCGCTGCTTGTACAACTGTTCCTGTTTTACTACGGGCTTGGCCAAATTGGCTTTATCAAAGGCAATGCCATAACGTGGTGGGTGATTAGTGATGGTGCGCGCTGCGCGGTCATGGCGATGGCGCTCAACACGGCCGCCTATACATCGGAGATTCTGCGAGGCGGATTATTATCGGTTCCCGCGGGTCTCAAGGAAGCGGCCAAAGCCACGGGAATGTCACCATTTATGCGTTTCCGCCGGATCGAATTCCCGCTCGCCATTCGCCAGGCTCTGCCGGCTTACGGCAATGAGCTGATCCTCGTCGTCAAGGGTACGAGCCTTGCCTCGACAATCACGGTTCTCGAGATCACGGGATATGCAAAGCGCCTGATGAGCCAGACATTCGCGATTTTCGAGGTTTTCGCCCTGGCCGGTGCCATCTACCTCGCCATCAACCTCACCCTCGTCATGCTCATCCGCATGCTTGAGGCACATCTGATGCGTCACGAAGCGCGCTGAAGGCCAGTAGTCTCGAACCTTACGACTGCCTGTCACGCGCATTTATGGACTATATCGCCGCCTGGACAGCCAAAAAAATGGCGTTCTGGCGAACTGAACCGTAGCCTCCTATGTCGTGTCAGCGCCGCGCGCCCAAAGAGCGCGGCGTTGTCATGTCAGCCGGTGACTTTGCCGGGGTTAAGAGTGCATCCGCCATCGATTGCGGCCTTGATCCGCGTCATCAAGGCAAATTTTACCGGGTTCGCTGTCTTCCGCAACGCATGAATGCGTTTGGAGCCGATCCCATGTTCCGCCGAGAACGAACCACCCGATTGCGTCAGGTCGCGGTAGAGAACGGATTCGATGGCAGCAATCTTGGCGGGCGTCAGAGCTGTCCCGGCTGCATTGAGAACAATGTGAAGATTGCCATCGGCAATGTGGCCGAAGAGGTAGGGATCGAGGAGAGGATCGATTGACCGAAGCTCCGGTACACAGCGAGCCACATATTCTCCGATCTGCGACAAGGGGACGGAGACGTCAAAGGACGGCGCAGCCGGATATCTGCGATAGATAAGGTCCGTGTCCTCCCTCAGACGCCACAACTCTGCTTCCTGCGCCTTCGATGTTGCGACGACAGCGGACACGTTCGGATAGGTTTCATACAGCTCCTCGTAAATCCGGCCGAGCTCCATCTGAAGCTGTTCCTCGTCACCGCCGCCCAGAGACATGATGAGGTTGACAGGATAGTCAGGGGCATAATCTGGCGCCGACCAAAGGTGCTCGCCCGCCGTCAGGGAGAAAAACGAATTCCAGATCGCTTCCGCCGCACGCATGTGGCCATACCTCACGGTCAACCCCAGCCCGGTTGCATCAAGAGCCGCTTCAACGGAGGGAAGCCCAAAAAGTGCGGTTGCGGTTGCTGCGGGAACCGGTTCAAGCTTGATGGCAACCCTGGTCACAATACCAAGCGTACCCTCGGCCCCGATGAAGAGATGCTTCAGATCGTATCCTGCGGCGTTCTTCACCACGCGTGTCAGGTCGGAATATATCGAGCCATCAGGCAATACGACTTCCAGTCCGAGCACGCGATGTCGCATCACCCCATATCGAAAGGCAGAAATCCCGCCGGCATTGGTCGAGACCATTCCGCCAATCGTGGCAGAACCACGCGATGGCAAGTCGATGCCTGGCTCGAGACGATGCTCCGATGCGGCCGCCTGCAACGCTTGAAGCGTAACGCCCGCCTCCACAACGGCAACCCGCTCATCTGGATAGATTTCCACGATCCGGTTCAACCGGGCGGTCGACACCACGATTTGACCGGGGACGGATACACCCCCGCCAACAAGCCCGGTTCGGCCACCCTGCGGTACAACCGATATACCATGGGCAACCGCAGTTTTTATGATCGACGCAACCTCGTGCGGAGATGAAGGGAAAGCAACCGCATCCGCACCGAAATTCGCAGGCGTTACGCCATAATCGAGATTGGCAACGGCATCACCGCGTTTCAGGTTCGACAGGCCGATAATCTGGTCGATTTCATTGAGAAACGCGGCGGACAAATCCCGTGTTGAGGCGGTATTGTGTTCGATCATGACGCGACTTTTGCCTCAGGAAGCTTATCTTTGAGTGAGCGTAACGCTTCGAGAAAACGGTCGTTTTCCGCAGGAAGCCCGACGGTCACACGAATGAAGCTGGCGAACTCCGGTTCTTTCCAAGGTTTGACGATGACGCCATGGGACAGGAAATGATCGAAAGCGATCGAACTGTCGCAACCAACATCGATGAAGAGAAAATTCGTCTGAGAGTCCGGAACGAAAAGATCAAGCGAGGCGATTGCCGCAGCCATGCGCCTGCGCTCCTTGACGACGCTTTCGACGGAAACCCGCATCCAGTTTTCGTTATCGAGCGCGGCAACTGCGGCCAATTGCGCGGCTGCATTGACGTTGAACGGTGTCTTTGCAGATGACATAGCCTGTGCCAGCCGCTCATCGGAAGCCACGGCATATCCGACGCGCAACCCAGCCAGCCCATAGGCCTTCGAGAAGGTTCTGAGCACGACCCAGGAGATAGCGCTGTCAGCCAGTGTCTTAAGCCCATCTGGCGTATTCCCATCGCAGAATTCGAAATAGGCTTCGTCGAAAACAAGCAATGTCTCTTTCGGGACGGCTGCAATGAGGCCTGAGAGCTGATCCTGTCGCAACGCAGGGCCCACGGGATTGGAAGGCGAGGAGATGAAGAATATCGATGGCTTTTCGCGCAATGCGGTCGTCATCGCCTCAAGATCGAACCGAAGATCCTTCGTCATCGGTATCTTGATGATTTTCGCACCATTTGCTTTGGGTTCGATTTCGTGAAGGCCGAAACCAGGTAGCATCGCGACCACGGTAGCATCCGGACGCAGGACCGCGCGACAAACGGCAGCGATCATCTCTTCGGAGCCGTTTCCAATGACAATCCGGTTTCCGGCAACGCCGAGCTTTCGACTAAGCGCATCACGCAAGATCACACAGGCAGGATCCGCATAGCGTGAAGGGTCGAGACTGGCCAGCGCAGCGGTTACCTTCGGAGAGCAACCATATGGATTCTCATTGCTGGCAAGGGCCGCAATATCGGTCAAACCCGTCTTGCTTCGCGCAACGGCGATATTCATTCCAGCATTATAAGGCGGAAGTTCAGCAACGTGCGGGTTGAGTCTGAGTATATCGGACATGGGTTGATCTCGCTGATTTGGATAAACGCTGGAATCTGGTTTCAGAGGTCGAGTACGACTGAACTCACGGGCTTGGAACAACAGAGGAGAACCTGCCCGGATGGCACGTCATCCAGCGGCTCTTCCACATATTCAACGTCGCCGGACACAAGGTCCTGGACACAGCTGCCGCAGACACCCGCGCGACAGGAGAATGCTGGCTCAATACCCCGGCTCTCCAGAAAGCTCAGGATGGATTCCGAGGCTGGATCCCACTCGAATCTGGCATTTGACTTTCCAAGAACGATCTCGATGCCGGAGTACTCAGGCTCTGACGCCACCGGAGCAACAGGGAGGCTGAGGTTTGCTTCCTTCTTCGGCTGCGATGGCGAAAGCAGGGAGGCAGGCCCGAAAAACTCGTAGGCAATCTTGCTTTTCTCCAAGCCGAGGGAGAGGAGCAGATCATACATCGCCTGCATGAACGGCGGTGGTCCGCACATATAGACTTCGTAATCGTCCAGCGGCAGAAAGGACTGCAAGGTCTCCCGAGTGATGAAACCGGCGGAATGGAATAGCCCGGCCTTGGCATCCTCGTCGGTCGGAAAACGATAACAGTAATGAATATGGACGTTGCTGCGCTGTTCAGCGAGCACCCGTACTTCTTCACGCAGCGCATGGGTAGCAGCCCCGTCGCAGGCATGGACGAACCAAACGGGCCGATCGCTTTCCGCAACCAGGACCTTCAACATGGAAATCGTAGGTGTCAGCCCGACGCCACCGGACAAGAGAATAACCGGTCGCTGACTGGCCTTGTCGAGTTTGAACGCACCACGCGGCCTGTCAATATGGATGACCGCACCCTCTTCTACGGCGTCATGGAGCCAGCACGAAACAAGACCATCGGCCATATCGGGCGCTAAAGCGGCCTCCCGTTTCACGGTAATACGATAGACCCCGATCTCATTTGGTCCTGACGAAACCGTGTAATTCCGGACAAGCGGTTCCTTGCCTTCGGGATGCGGTATCTGGATCGTCAGAAACTGGCCCGCCTCAAAAGTACACCAATCCGCAGGATCGACAGGCGTGAGGTAAAAAGACGTGATCGTGGCACTCTCGCGCACCTTGCGCTTTACCTCGAAAGGGCGAAAACGTGGATCCAGGCGGGTCGTCATGATTTGCTTGTCCTGATAATTTCAATATCCGGAAATCTACAGATCGCCTCGAGAGCTCTCCCCGTGAGATCGCTCAAGGCTTGCGTCAACCTGCAGACGATCAAAGGGTTTCGCGGGAGGCAGAACTTCCTCAAAAACTCGCTGGCAATTTGGTCTTCACCAATTTGCAGCCCCAAGGCCCCACCTCAATTTATCCCTCTGACAAATCTCATTATTTGCGCGTCAACAAAGAGAGACAATCCCGCCACAGATGGGTTTTTGTTTAGAAAGGCTAAACTATGGGTGTTTGAATTGGCGCGAGCAACTCTGGATTTGCGCCCTCGTTTTTCACTGGGATACGCCAAAACAGAACGTGATCTTCAGAACCAATCGTTAGATAGTTGCAGAGTGCTCCGGGAGCAGGATACAGGCCTAGGTGCACGCTATCATAGCCCCACGTGGCTATACCGCCAGCAATTCATTTGCGGTATCCAAGGCCCTAAACGCAAGGCGCCCTCCGGGATGGGAGGGCTTTGTTGTTGATAGTCTTGAAGATATTGGTTGCGGGGGCAGGATTTGAACCTG
>NZ_BDLN01000010.1:0-48044 GCF_001950375.1 Rhizobium sp. TBD182
TTCCGTGGAATTGGACGCCGCCGACCGTCAACGCTCAAGCTGCCTGACCTGTGGCCTTCACCGGAGGCTTACCCTTGATCCTGACCTCTCTATGTTTAGGAATGGGAGATGCCACCTCTTCGAACATGAAGTTATCGAGTGATCCCAATTCCGAGGACGCAAAACGGCGCATGCAATCTCTCCGCATGCGTTCAGAAAATTTCTAGCGCCACAGCTGTGGCTTCTCCTCCGCCTATGCAAAGTGAAGCCACGCCTTTCTTGAGGCCCCGTGTATTGAGAGCGGAGAGCAACGTAGCGACAACTCTTGTTCCGGAGCAGCCGAGTGGGTGGCCCAAGGCGCAGGCGCCGCCGTTCACGTTGAGCTTTTCATGGGGGATTCTAAGGTCGCGCATGGTTACCATAGGAACAACCGCAAAGGCCTCGTTGACCTCGAACAGATCGACGTCATCCACGCTCCAGCCAACCCTGTCGAGCAATCCCTTGATTGCGAAGACGGGAGATGTGGTGAAGAGGCCAGGTGCCTGCGCGAAGCTCGCTGTACCACGGATGTAGGCGAGTGGCTGCGAGCCAAGCTTTTCAGCGCCCGACATTGGCGTCATGACTACCGCAGCCGCTCCGTCGGATATCGATGCGGAACTTGCGGCAGTGATGGTTCCGCCTTCCTTGAACGCGGGTCGTAGCTGCGGGATCTTCTCGCGCCTCGCCTTTTCCGGCTGCTCGTCGGCAACAAACTCTCCGACCGCCACGATTTCCTCGCGCAGCGCGCCATTGCTTATGGCTGTCGTTGCCCTGTCGAGACTCTCCATCGCGTACTTGTCCTGTTCGGCGCGCGTGAAATGGTAGGCTTCCGCTGTTTGTTCCGCAAAGGTGCCCATCGAGCGGCCGCGGTCATAGGCATCCTCGAGACCGTCGAGGAACATGTGGTCTGTTACCGTCCCATGCCCCATGCGGGCGCCGCCACGATACTTTTCCAGAAGGTATGGCGCATTCGTCATGCTTTCCATTCCGCCAGCAACAGCAAGCCCGATGGTACCGTTGGCAAGGCCGTCATGTGCCATCATGATCGTCTTCATGCCGGATCCGCACACCTTGTTAACGGTTGAGCAGGGAACAGACCATGGCAGCCCGGCTGAATGGGCGGCCTGCCTTGCGGGAGCCTGACCAAGTCCCGCCGGGAGAACGCAGCCCATCAGCAGCTCGTCGACGTCGTCGGCACTCACCGCTGCCCTTTTGAGGGCCTCGGCAATGGCGATGCCGCCAAGTTGCGGGGCCGGGTAGTTTTTGAGCGCGCCCTGGAACGCTCCGATAGGCGTTCGGACCGCAGAGAGGATCACGATGGGGTCTTCATAAGAACGCATGGCTGGGTCCTGTTCCTGTGACGCGTTTACTTCGTGTTCCGGCGAGAGAGGAATTCACCGACCCCCCGTTGAAACGAATCTGACTGCCAGTGCTTCTCAAGCGTGGCGATTTCCGCCTCAAGGCCTTGAGAAAAATTCAATTCGTCAACCTCCGACAGAAGCACCTTTACCCGTCCCATCGACTCCGTGTCGCCGCGCGTCATAGACAGAACGCGTCTTTCCGCGGCAATGAGAAGATCGGAATCATCAACGACCTCGAGGGCGAGCCCCCATTCGAGCGCGGTCTCGGCATCGATGGCTTCGGCACTCAGGATCATCCACTTTGCGCGGCTCCAGCCGATCGCACGGTGCAGACGCACCGTCGATCCGCCGCCTGGGAGCAAGCCCTTTGAAAGATGCGCATCACCAAACGTGGCGGACTTAGCCGCGATGACGACGTCGCTGGCAAGGGCGATTTCGATTCCGCCAGCGCGGGCGGCACCATGAACCGCGACCGCGACGACGAGGTGTGACCGTTCGATGCGCAGCGTGACTTCACGGAAGAGATTGAGAAGGGTGCGCACTCCCTCTGGACCGTTCCCAAGAAGCTCGTTCAGATCTGCGCCGGCGCAAAAGTGCGCCCCCGAACCATGGAGCACAACTCCCTCGATGCCTGGTGTGGCTTCGGCCTTATCAATCGCGTCAAGCATCAATTCAAGCGTCTCAACGTTCAGCGCATTCGCCCGTTCAGGACGTGACAGCCTGATCCACGCGATCTTTCCTTCGCATTCGCATAGCGAGTTGAGGCGTTCTCGGGAGGAGGACTCAAGTCGAACAGCAACTTCGTTCATTTCGTAACCTTGTTCACGCTGGAAGTCGCGCACCGCCGTCGAGGCGAATGAGCGAGCCGTTAAGGTATGGATTTTCGACGATGTGCCGGACCAGCATCGCGAACTCGGTCGGAAGACCCATCCGGGCCGGATAGAGAAGGGCGCGTTTCAATGCTTCGATGCCCTTCTCCGGGATCTGTTCAAACAGCTCGGTTCCAAAAAGACCTGGCGCGACTGCAACGCAACGTACTCCGTGTTCGGCAAGGTCACGGGCGACAGGGAGAGAGAGCGCGGCTACCCCAGCCTTGCTGGCAGCATATGCCGCCTGGCCTTTCTGTCCGTCTTCGGCGGCGACCGACGCCGTGTTGACGATAACGCCCCGCTCGCTGGCCTCTCCCAACGGATCATTCGTGACCATCCTCGCGGACGCCAGCCTCATGACGTTGAACGTTCCAGTGAGATTGATGTCGATCACCTTGCGCCACAGGTCAAAATCGTGGGCTTCCCCGCGGGAGACGATTTTTGCCGAGGACGCTATTCCTGCGCAGTTCACTACGGCGCGCAATGCGCCGAACCGTGCGATACCCTCATCAAGCGCCTTTTCGATCTGCTCATGGCTTCTGATGTCGACGGCCGCAGCCAACGAGGTCTCGGGAGCAAGCTCCGCCTGAAAAACGTTCAGCCTGTCCTGGTTGAGGTCGAGCAGCAGGAGGTTCGCTCCCGCTTCGTGCAGGGCTTTCGCTGTCGCACGGCCGAGACCGGACGCGGCCCCCGTGACGGCGCAGAGCACGCCTTCAATGCGCATTGACGGTTTCCTTCATATTGAGCGTTTCAAGTGTTCCTTCCCGCACCTGCTGCCTCACCACGAACCGCTGGATTTTCCCCGACGGTGTCTTGGGCAGACTGGGCACAAAATGGATCCGGCGCGGGTAGGCATGAGCTGCGAAGTTCTGCTTGACGTGGACCTGCAACGCCTTCTCGAGTGCTTCCGATGGCTGCGATCCCGAGCGGAGGACCACCGCCGCCTCGAGTACTTCGCCTCGGACGGTGTCAGGGATGGCGATGACGGCGGATTCGGCGACGTCTGGATGCGTGGCAAGAACAGATTCCACCTCGAAAGGGCCAATGCGGTATCCGGCCATGATGATGATGTCGTCATCACGGGAGCTGAAATAGACGTAGCCCTCATCGTCGATGCGGGCGAGATCCCCCGTCAGATACCAGCGGCCCTCTGCGGCGAACTTCTCCTGCGACTTGATCGGCTCTTCAACGTATCCAGAGAACCATGCGAACGGGCTGTCGCTTAGCGCGAAAGCAAGACGGCCGACTTCGCCGGGAGACGCGATTTCATCCGCATCGAGACTCAGGATGACGGCGCGCCAGCCAGGCATGGGCAGGCCCATCGATCCTTCTTTGATGGGGCGCTTGAGATCGGGGTGGTGGTGGTTGTTCACCAGCATGCCAGCCTCGGTCTGCCCGAAATGGTCATGCACCAGAACGCCAAGCGCGTCCTTGCTCCACGCGTTGACCTCAGGGGTGAGGGGCTCCCCTGCGCTGCTCGCCGCCCGCAGCACGACGGGAGGCGGCGTCATGCCGGATCCGATCAGGGAGCGGTAGACGGTCGGAGCCGCCGTGAAATTGGTGACATGGAAGTCCGACAGGACCCTATAGGTGAGCTCCGGCGAGAAACCGGCGCACAGGAGGATCGAAGGCGTTCCTGTGGTAAGAGTCGCCAGAACGCCGAAATACAGACCATAACCCCAGCCGGGATCGGCCGAATTCCAGAAGATGTCGTCGGGTGTGAGCCCGAGCGCGAATTCCGCATAGGCCTGAAATCCGGCAAGTGCTTTCGCAGGAACGACCACGCCCTTGGGTTTTCCGGTGGTGCCGGATGTGTAGATCTGGATGAACGCACCATCGCCGCCGACTGCAACACTTGGCATTCCGGTCGTGCCGGCTGACAGAAGCGCATCGAACGAGAGTTCGTCGTCAACTGCCTGCCCCGTGGTCATGACCCGCCATGTCTTGGTCTCCCCGTCCACAGCGATCGAGGCCAGTTTCGAGCGTTGGGAGGCGTCACAGGCCACCAGCGCGGCTGCGCAGGAAGTGAGGCGGAACTCGATCGCTGGAGGAGCGAAGGCAGTAAAGAGAGGAACGTGAACTGCCCCGATCCGCCAGATCGCCAGGATCGTCACGAGGTATTCGCGTCCCTTGCTCATCAAAGTTGCAACACGGTCGCCGCGCTTGATACCCTGGGCAACGAAGGAGGCTGCAAGCTTCTCGGAGTCACGGCGAAGGTCACTGTAGGTGAGCACCGTGTAAGTGAGATCCTCGCGGACAATGGTATGCGCGACAGCGTCTTCAGGATGGCGGTCGCAGAGATGCCAGGCGACATTGAAGTTCCTGTCGGAATAGGTTTCTGCGAGTTGCAGGACTTTGTCCTGCACGGAATGGGTTACGCTCATGTTGGTCCTCCCATGTTTCGGCAAGCTCCACCTCGCCGAACCTGACTGAACAAGTGTTCAGGACGTTATGGGCCTGCTGTACACTTGTCAAGCGGGCGGTTTGCTTTCAGAACAGATCGGTCGTCGCAGGTGGCGGGATCCTCGAACGCGAAAGGATGCGATCCATGGGAGCTTCAAATCAGGGCGGCAGGCATGTTCGGGTCGGACAGAAATTCGCACGGTCGTACTATTTCGGCGAGAAGGAGATCAGCGATTTCGCTCGAAACGCTGGCGATACCAATCCTTTGCACCACGACCGGCAAGTCGCCGCGCGCTCGCGGTTCGGTTCGATCATCGCAAGTGGGACCCATTATACCGCACTCATGATGGGGCTCGTGGCGGATCACTTCACGCGGGATGGCGAGGCGGTGGGTCTGGAATTTAGCTTCCAATTCAAGAAGGCGGTTCCAGCTGGTTCGACGATGACGGCACAATGGTCGGTCGTCGATGTTACCTGGAATGAAAAGCTCGGGGGAGATGTTGTGCACCTGGCTGGAACGCTCGCCCAAGCCGAGGTTGTCCATGTCATAGCCAGCGGAAAGGCATTGGTCATGCGGTGAAAATGATCAGGGCCGCTTTGGCGGCCCTGATGAGAGGATGCTGCTATCCCTTCGAGATGTCCGTGCCGCGCGTCTCCCGCGCGAAGATGAGGCTCAGCACCATGCAGGCGGCGGCGATACCGACCGGGTAGTAGAGCCCGGAATAGACGTTTCCGGTTGCGGCGACGATCGCGAATGCCGTCGCTGGCAGGAAGCCCCCAAACCATGCCGCGCTCAGGTGGTACGGAAAGGACATGGCGGTGTACCTGATGCGCGACGGGAACATTTCCAGAAGCGATGTTGTCGTCGGCGCAAAGACCATTGCGCCAAGTGCCAGAAGCACGCAGAGCAGTGCGACGATCGCTGGTTCGTTGATAAACGCAGGATCGGCGTTTCCAAGCGGATAGCCGGCGTCGGTGAGGGCCTGCTTCAGTTCCGCGTCGAGGCGCGTCTTCTGGGCCGCCGCGTCGGCCGCTTCTGCTGGATAGCTTGCAATGGTACGATCGCCAACCCGCACACTTGCGACACTTCCCGCGGCAGCATCTTCGCTGCGGTAATTCAGCCCGAGCCCCGTGACGGCGGCGATGCCGACGTCGCAGGACTTGGTGAATTTCGCAGTGCCGAGCGGATTGAATTGGAAGGAGCAGTCCTCAGGGTCGGCGACGATCGTGATTGGAGCACGATCCTGCGCCGCCTCGAGCGCCGGGTTGGCGTAGTGCGCAAGTCCCTGGAAGGCCGGGATCGTCACGATCGCGGCAATCAGGTAGCCGATTACATAGACCGGTTTGCGTCCCACTTTGTCAGAGACCTTGCCGAAGATGACGTACAACGGCGCGGTGAGAACGGTCGCGGTGATCAGCATCAGGTTGGCGGAGAGGTTCTCCACCTTCAGCACCTTGGTCAAAAAGAACAGGGTATAGAATTGCCCCGTGTACCAGATGACCGCCTGGGCAGGCAGGATGCAAAGAGCCGCGATGATGATGATCCTGACATTGCGCCACGTGCCGAACGTTTCGGCCAGCGGAGACTTCGAGGCCTTGCCTTCGGCCTTCATGCGCTTGAACTCAGGGGATTCGTCGAGCTTGAGACGAATCCAGAGTGAGACCGCAAGGAGAACAATGGAGACCAGGAACGGGATACGCCATCCCCATGACGTGAAGGCGTCCGGACCCATGACAAGACGCAGAGGGATGATGATCGCGACGGCGAGAAGGAAGCCAATGGCGGCGGTCATGATAATCCAGGCAGTGTAGGTCGCGCGCTTGTCGGAAGGGGCGTGCTCCGCCACGTATACCATCGCGCCCCCAAATTCACCGCCAAGGGCCAGCCCCTGAAGCATGCGCATGGTCACGAACAAGATCGGCGCAGCCACTCCAATTGTCGCATAGGTAGGCAACAGACCAATGAGAAAAGTCGATCCCCCCATGAGCACGATCGTCACCAGAAACGTGTACTTTCGACCTACAAGGTCGCCGAGCCTGCCAAAGACGATGGCGCCAAACGGACGAAGCATGAATCCGGCTGCGAAACCGAGGAGAGTAAAGATAAACCCGGCTGTCGGGTTCACGCCAGAGAAAAACGCCTTCGCAATCTCTGTCGCGACCAAGCCGATCAGAAAGAAGTCATAGAATTCGAATACGGTTCCAAGCGAGGCTGCAAGGATGACCTTTCGGTCTCTTGCCGATATTCCCTCAGCTTGAGCCATTGTCTCGGCATGTGCCATTTATTTCCTCCCGGTGAATATACGGATGTCAGTACCGTGATCGTGCCGCGCGTCATCTAAATGCGAGCAGTATCGTTCGCCCCGGGACTGACCAGGTCGCTGCTTTCTGCAAAAATTTAAATGACGTCAGGCTGTGGTTATTTGCGATGCGCCTTCGTGCTTGTGCCGCGGAAGGCTTCCCCTCTTGTTCAAACACCTCCACATGCTGAACAACTGTTCAGTGATAGTAAAAGGCACTGAACAGTTGTCAAGTCGTTTCTTTACGTTGCAGGTGGGGATGCATATTCGCTTGGGATCAGCAAGCGCCGGACGGCAAATCTCGCAAAGCAGCCATCAAGGTGAGCGGTCTCACTGTAGTTTCGTTACGATGAGACAGGCCGGAAGAGCTTGAGAAGCGTGGTCTCGCAGTCCTGACGGAGAGACCCGTAGTTTTGCTCCCAATCCTTGTCCTGAAGCCACTGGATAAAACTGCCTTCGACGACCGCACGTGCGCGTTTGGCCGCAGCCGTCAGGTCGTCCACCTCGAAAATGCCCGCCTGCACTCCTTGATGGATCACGCTGGCATAGGTCCCATCGATGTGCGTGCGCAGAAGGTCCGCCAGCTCCACAAAGGTTGATTCGCGTGTCGAGTATTGAACCAGATCGAGATAGATAAGGTGAAAGTCCCGGCTGGGCTTTGGGCCTAAGAACACGCCGTCCATTAACGCGGAAAAGGCGGAACGTGCGTCCTGAATGCTTGCAACCTTACGCGCGATACGGCGGACGGTCCCGGCAAGCGCCCAACGCATTGTCTCCATAACCAGTGCATCTCGGGACTTGAAATGGTATCCTATGAGAGCCGGACTGACTTCGAGTTCCTTGGCAATCCTTCGCAGGGACAGCTGCTGGGTGCCGATGGAGGCCATGGCCTTGTAGGTTCCGCGAATGATCCGGATCTCGTGCGTCGAATAGGACGGGATATCGATGCGCGGCAGGAGATGCTCGTCGGCCGACGCTGCCTCCGATCCCGCGATGGATGTCTTTTCTACGCTACCTTGCAACTTTTGACCTGCTCCCAACGAAACCTGAGTTCATATGCTCGGTCTCGCCGTAAGGCGTCAAGTGGCGGCGGTGCGTCCGTATCACAAAGGGCTGATCAGATCGCCACTTCCTCAAATTCCGTCGGCACGCCGCAAAAATCGCCGGAATGCGCGAAGACGACAGGATTTCCATGCGCTCCGATCCGGGCTTCGCCAGAGCTAAGCAGTCTGCTCTTGGCAATCCTCGCCGGAGCCATCCTGTCGCTGGCAGGCGCCGCGATGCAGGGACTGTTGCGCAACCCGCTCGTCAGTCCCTATACGCTTGGCCTTTCACCGGCGGCGGCCTTCGGTGCTGCGATTGCCATTCTGGTCGCGCAAAGCAATGGCACTAGTGTCGGCATCACGGTTAGTCTCAGCCCCATCGCCTTTTCGCTGGCCTGCTCGCTGATTGTTCTCGGCCTTGCCACGGTCAAATCGATGAACATCACAGTTCTGATCCTCCATGGCACAGCACTGACAGCAATCTTCAGCGCACTGACGTCAGGTCTGCAATACATCGCCAGTGATGAGACCCTTGCGGCCATCACGCGGTGGACGTTTGGTTCTGTCAATGAAGCGCGCCGTCACAGTCCAAGCTTCGATTGACACGGGGCAGCCGAATGAGGTCAGGCGTTCCATCCGCATTGACGTGCGGGCAGATCAGAGCCGGGAGACGCGGATTATCCGCTTGGCGAAGTAAGTATGCCGCACCGCAAACGGTTTCCGGCCACACACCCGAACTTTCCGCTCACGCACAATTCCCGACAATCTTCTTCATCCGGATTCGTAACTGGCAACATCGAAGCAGGCAAACGGCTCCGGGCTTGGCACCAAGTTCATCGAAACGGCATGGAACTGGACAAGTGGTCACCCTCTCTTCTTCTGATAATCGATGCCGCCCGCAGATGGCTCGACGCGGGTGCCAAGGTATCGACAGGTCAGACCTAGAAACCGCTTGCCTGCTCCCATGGCTGCGGCTTCCCCGGTGATACTTCGCCACGAACTTGCCCATCCAGATAACCGCTGCCTGACAGTAGGTTTCCTCAGTCCTACCAAGGCGACTAGAAGTGCCTGATTGACACTAGGTTTATGATGTATACCTATAATTCCGGTGCTTTGAGGCAACCGGCCGAGACCGTGATGGGCGTTCGTCACTCTCGCCGACGGCTCGCTCTGCCAATAGTTCATCCGACTGGAAACAGGACTTCGCATGAGCGTCGGCTAGCATGAGCGATTGTGAAATAGGTTAAACATCTGAGGATATTATGGAAAGTCTGAAACTTTTAACTCCCCTAGGCAACGAGGCGCTCACCTTCAAAAATCGGGTGTTCATGGCGCCGATGACGAGAGGTCGTTCCAAAGACCATATCGCCAACGAGCTGACCGCGACATATTACGCGCAGCGTGCATCGGCAGGTCTCATTTTCACCGAAGGCACCCAAATCAGCCCTCAGGCGGTCGGATGGACCAACACTCCAGGCATCTACACGCCCGAGCAGATTGCCGGATGGAAGAAGGTGACAAAGGCCGTTCACGAAGCCGGTGGCCTGATTTTCGCGCAGCTCTGGCATACCGGGCGAGCCTCCCATCCTGATTTTCATGGTGGAGAGCTTCCGGTCGCGCCTTCGGCGGTGTCTTTCAACAGCCAGGCGTTCACCCCGGAGGGCGTCAAGCAGTCTGTGACGCCGCGCGAAATGACGATCGAAGAAATCAAGGCGACGATCGCAGACTATGGAAAAGCCGCCCAGGCCGCGAAGGACGCGGGCTTTGACGGTGTCGAGGTACACGGCGCCAATGGTTACTTGCCGGCGCAGTTTCTGGAAGATGGCCCGAACAAAAGAACCGATGAATACGGTGGCACCACAGAAAAGCGCGCGCGGTTCCTGCTTGAAGCGACAGATGCTGCCATGGAGGTCTTCGGACCGGCGCGTGTCTCGGTGAGGCTATCGCCGCGCATCCCCTACAACGACATGGGGGACTCTAATCTCGAGCAGACCTACATGTTCGCCGTCGAAGCGCTGGAGAAGAAAAAGGTCGGCATATTGCATTTCATGGAATCGGCGATTCTGCCCGACGGCGTGAAGCCGTTGGCACCGGGGGCTCGGGAGCGGTTCTCGGGAATATTCGTGTTGAATGTTGGCTACGATCGAGAGTCAGCAGAACATGCCCTGCAAACAGGCGCGGCCGATGCAACTACATTCGGCACGCTGTTTATCAGCAACCCCGACCTACCGGAACGCTTCCGCCAGGATGCACCGCTGGCAGCAGCGGACGCCGCGACCTACTATAGTGGATCTGAGGGTGGTTATACCGACTATCCGCCGCTAGCATAGTTCATCATGGTCGAAGGCGATTGGGTAGGTTATGACCACGTACCTCGTCGCCGTGTTAGGTCAAGCGCCGTGCCCAGCCAGGCACGGCGCCACTACCGACTGGGTTTTCGGCAGGCCTGAGATCGTCGCCGATCCGGGGACTTGAGCACCTTATCCCGATCGAGGCCCTTCGGAATTGCGGCGCAAGGCAAAACCCACTGTCGACATCAGAACGAGGCATACGAAATGAACAGCGTTGCGTTCGATTGCTCCAAGTATATAATGTAGCCTTAGGCCCTCGTGGCGCTTCAAGTCGCCCATGTATAGGTTAGGAAACCAGTATGCTTGAACTGGAACCGCTCTGTTTCTCATCCGAATGCCCCAGCCGGGCTCTGTTCGATCAGATTGCTGATAAATGGTCGATGATGGTTCTGACTGTACTCGACGACGGGCCGCAGCGCTTCAACGCGATCCGTCGCCGCCTGCAAGGCGTGACGCAGAAGGCGCTTACCCAATGCCTACGCCGCCTTGAGCGCAACGGTCTGGTAGCGCGAGAGGTGATTTCGCTTTCACCGGTTGCGGTGCAGTACCAGATCACGCCTTTGGGACGCACCTTGCAGCAGCCGTTCCGAGCGCTGCACGAATGGACGCTTGTGAAATTGCCGGACGTCGTCGCAGCACGCGAAGCCTTTGACGGCTTGGCCGGAGCAGGCACAGGTGCGGACAGGACACTATTGCAATCAGTCGCATGAACTCCGCCCTGAGATGATCGCCACGACAGCGCTCACCGCGATTTTCTTTAGCGTCATTTACCCGCTCCTTCTGACGGTGGTACGGGCGACCCGCAGTATCCTTTGACCTACCAGCGCGACTTAAGGTGCCTAATTGACGCTAGGTCTACAATGTACACCTATGGCTTCGTCACCAATGATGGAGCTTTTCTGATGCGTAATAACCTTCAATTTTATATCGATGGATCTTGGGAAGAACCGTCAAGCGACGCGGTGCTCGAGGTCATCAACCCGGCCGACGAATCCGTCGTCGGTCAGGTCGCCCTTGGCGATGCAGACGACGTGGACAAGGCCGTCTCTGCGGCGCGCAAGGCATTCGCAACCTACTCACAGACGTCGGTCGCGGAACGCATCGCGCTTTTTGATCGCATCATCGCCGCGTATGAAAGGAGAATGGGCGACCTCGCTATCGCAATCAGCGAAGAAATGGGTGCGCCACAGTGGCTGGCCGAACAGCTGCAGGCAACGGTCGGCATCGCCCATTTCCAAATCGCACGGGCTGCCTTGGCAGACTATCGTTTCGATGAACCGCTGGGTGCTACCGTAATCGTGCGCGAGGCGGTCGGTGTCTGCGCGCTGATCACGCCGTGGAACTGGCCGATGATGCTGATCGCCGCGAAAGTTGCCCCGGCTCTCGCCGCGGGATGCACCATGGTGCTCAAGCCGTCCGAAATCGCGCCATTCTCCGCGACCATCTTTGCTGAGATCCTGGACGAGGCCGGTGTCCCCAAGGGGGTGTTCAACCTTATCCATGGGAACGGCCCAGGCGTCGGCAATGCGTTGACGAGCCACCCCGAGGTCGACCTGGTGTCGTTTACTGGTTCGACGGCGGCCGGTGTCCAGGTCGCGCGCAGCGCCGCCGGAACTGTCAAGCGGGTACATCAGGAACTGGGGGGCAAATCGCCAAATGTTATCCTGCCCAGCGCTGATCTGGCATCAGCTGTCGAGGGCGGTGTGGCGCAGATCATGCTGAATTGTGGGCAGTCCTGCAACGCGCCATCGCGCATGCTTGTCCATGTCGATCAGGTCGAAGAAGCGATCGGCTACGCCCGGACGGCCGCCGAGACCTGGTCGGTTGGCCATCCTTCATCCAATGCAAAGATGGGGCCGGTAGCTTCCGAAGCCCAGTGGAACAAGATTCAGAGCCTGATCCAGACTGGCATCGATGAAGGGGCCAGGCTCGTGACCGGCGGGCTCGGTCGCCCGGACGGACTTGAGACCGGCTTCTACGTCAAGCCGACGGTCTTTGCCGATGTGCGCAACGACATGACCATTGCTCGGGAAGAGATTTTCGGCCCGGTCCTGGTCATCATTGCCTATTCCGACGAAGAAGAAGCCGTGCGGATTGCCAATGACACAGTCTATGGGCTTGCGGCCTATGTGCAGGGCGAATGCGGCGCGGCCAACGCGACGGCGCGCCGCCTGCGTGCCGGTCAGGTTCTCTTGAACAATGCCAATCTCGATCTTGCCGCGCCCTTCGGCGGGTACAAGCAGTCCGGCAACGGCCGCGAATGGGGTCCGATGGCGATTGCTGATTTCCTTGAAATCAAAGCCATCGTCGGCCTCAACGAGGCCGCCTGATATCTGGCACAAAGCGTAACGTACTTGCCCCTGGGCCGGTCACGCGGGTTCCGGGGGCAATCTGTCCGACGAATGTCAGCCGCTCGCTGATGGTGTCGCCGCTCTACATGTCGCCGTTTCGAAACAGATCAAAGCAAAGGATGTAATTCCCGTGTCACTCAGCAAGACCGCCGTCGTCTTTGGCGTGGGCCCCGGCATCGGCATAGCTGCCGCCCGTGAGTTCGCAGCACTGGGCTACCGGCTCGCCCTCGTCGCCCGGACCAGCTCGAAGCTTGAGCGGCTTGTCGCGCAGTTCGAGGAAGCCGGGGCGACCGCGAGGGGATTTGTGGCCGATGGCGGAGACGGCGCGTCGATCGACGCCGTCGTACCCGAGATCCGCAAGTGGGCAGAGGGCGACCCGAGTGTCGTGTTGTTCAACGCTTTCACGTCTCAGCCCGCGGGCCCGACACACAAAGTCTCCCCGGCGGGATTCGCGCGAAGCCTGCTGGTGAACGCTGCTGCGGCGCAGCACCTGGCCTATCACTTCGCACCCGCGCTGGTGGCGGCAGGCGAGGGCTCGTTGCTCTTCACTGGGAATTCGATGCCGCTCCATCCGATGGGTAACGGCTTCGGCACGTTAAGCGCCGGCAAGTCTGCGATGCGGTCGGTGGCCCTGACTTTGGCCGAGGACCTTGCCGGGAGTGGCGTGCGGGTCGGCCTCCTCACTGTCGACGGCCCGACGGCCCGGGGCAGCGCCCTTGATCCCGACGTGATCGCGGCCGAGTTCGTGAAGATGCACGAAGGCACCGTCACCGAGACGGAGATCATCCACAGTGGGCCATCCGCTACGGCCTGAAGTTGACCTCGCTCCATGCGCGCAGTCATCGCAAGGGTGCCAATACGATGTTGCCGTGAGCCGCCCAGCGTGGCCGACGCCTCGCAACGGATAGAGTACCACGTTCGGCGGACTAGGCGGACCTTCGATTGTTGTGCGGGTACGCGCTATGATCATGACAATGACAATTTGTTATGGGCTTGCTGCCTATCTGCACATCCTTGCCGGTGAGCGCGCGCAGTCCGACGCGTCAATCCGATTGACTGCACGCTGTAACATCAGAGCTTTTGAAAAGCCGAGATGTTTTCGCTTAGCCATAATGCCACCGAAAAAAGACAATCTACGTTTGACGGAAGAACCGGCAATTCGTCGGGCTTCAGCATTCGACCCGCGGAATTCTCATCGAAGAATGAGTAGGCCGCTTGATCCCCGACAAGTTGGACAAAAGCTATGGTTGTTCGCCTTTCGGAGATGACCACATTCGATGTGTCAACATGCCTTTGTTCCCAGTCGACCGAGCGCGATCGCAGTATTGAACACCGCTCCGCCCGAGTGCGGAACGAAACCCAGCGCTCCGCCTATCGTTGTCGTTGAAATCATGCCGATTAGCGCTTCTCCGCAGCACAGGATTATTTCGAACGCCTTTCAAAGACCTCTGCACAAGCGGTAGAAGATATTTCCAGACGATCCGGCTCGATATGCACGTAGCCTCGACGGGTTCCGCAAACCGCTCCCCCATCCGCGAAAATCTCGACAACGCCTCGGTCGTGAACAAGACGAAGATCATGGCCCTTCCCAAGTCGCGTTACGTATTGAATTGAGCCGTCGTCTTGTGCCAGCCGGATTGAAAGAACGTTGCTCACGACAGACAATTCGAAAGCAAGGTCACCGTTCTTGGTCGCAACGAGTTTACTGCCTTCTAGCGGTCCAGAAAGACGGATATCGACTGGCGCGTCTGGAAGCGAGTAATCTCCTGTTTTTTTCGTGATGAGCGGGATCGCAGCATAGTGCTCGTCAAACTCAAGCGCTGGCAACATGCATACCTTCTTCTTGTCTTCGCTAAGACTTAGAACTCTTGGCAGAGACATTTCTCCGGAATAGGATGAGCCTTCGGGTTTGCGGTATTCCCAGTTGAACAGCCAGGCAAAAGCGATTTGCCGACCATCTGCTTCGAAACTCTGCATCGCGTAATAATCAGTCCCGAAATCCAGCAGTTGTAATTCCGGTGTGTCCGGGATGAAGTGATCGTCGATAAATTCACCGATTAGCGCATAAAGTAGGTTATGACGCCCTGTTGTTGGTTCAATGTGCCCGACAAAACCCATGACAAGCACCCATTTATCCTCCAGCTGGAAGAAATCAGGACACTCTACAGCCCGGGCACCCTCTTCGCGGAAATTGGCAGGGGCGCGGTAGAGAGGTCCCAGATACTGCCATTCCATTCCATCGTCTGATCCATACAATAAAACCGCGGGATCCCTTTCGATTGATGCGCCAAGGGTCATGCGATAGGCGTTTGCAGCCTTATCCCACCAGACTTTCGGATCCCGAAAATCATGCTTCACACCTTCCGGCCGCGTCTCCAGTATGG
The DNA here is from genome assembly GCF_001950375.1 of Rhizobium sp. TBD182. Classification (NCBI taxonomy): domain Bacteria; kingdom Pseudomonadati; phylum Pseudomonadota; class Alphaproteobacteria; order Hyphomicrobiales; family Rhizobiaceae; genus Rhizobium; species Rhizobium sp. TBD182. Next base: position 15,081 of record NZ_BDLN01000010.1, read on the forward strand.
TCGTGATCCGTTCGGCTTTTACGATATCTCTGCCCGGTTCCGCTATTTTCTGAATTTCGCGATAACCGTTGAATAGGTCGTAGGCGGGCAGGCGCTCCGTATAATAGAACTTCAACGTTCCGTCCCGGTCCTTGAAAGCACATCCGGAGAATGCGCCTCCGGTTGCACCAAGCCTCGCGAGGTTCTGCTCCGGGTGTAGAAAAACCGGCATGTGAAGCCACGTACAAAGATTGCGGCTTGTTGCGTGACCCCAGTGCATAGGTGCCCAGTCTGGGCCACCTGGATGAAATTGATAAAACAGATGCCATGTATCGCCGATCTTGCACAAACCGTTAGGATCGTTCATCCAATTCTTGACTGGAGAAAAATGCAGGCGCGGCCGCTGCGCATCGGACGCGCACCAGGTGTCGATCTCAGTTCCAGTGCGCTCAATCAGTTGTTGGTCGAATTCCAGAATGGTAATGCCAAGCTTCGAAACAGACTTTGGATTATAGGCATAAGCGAAGGTAATTTCGGTAACGCTGTCGTTCCATTCGATGTCCACCTCACTTGTTTCGCGATGGTGGTAGCTGTAAAATTCGGGAAACTCCGAAAATCGTTTGACTGCCCAAAGAGTTTGCCCTGCTTGCATGATCCGGAATGGAAATTCCGTAGCATTTTTGTCAATGGCTCTGGCCCAGAACTCAATGCGAGTTCCTAGCTCAAGGGAAATTGTTTGTTTACGCATCACAGACGCCCTTTGCCTATAAAATCATTGTTTGGACGAGGCCATACAGTTCCATTGGAACCATTATCGCGTTCTCCCAGTCTTCAACTGGCGATCGGCCTGCCGGCGCGTCGCACAGACAAACCAACCGTCACCTGAAAGCAGGTTCTCATCCCTTTTATTTTCTGTTCGGATAGGTCAGGGATTTGGAACGATTGCGTTAGACGTTCCGAGATCTGAGATTTGAGCTATTGAACCGCTGTAGATAACCTTCGTCTGAGTCACGGCAGGACCAAGTCGAACGGCGACGTACTGGAGATCCGGGATGGCTGCGAGAACGAAGCTGTTGTCGCTTATCCAGTTGGAGGTGCCGGCCTCTCCGTTGATGACGATGATTGGACCATCATCTGCGCTGAAACCCTGTGGGTCTACCGGGAAGTGGTTGTTAGAGATTTTATTGTTGTCGCCCTGGACATGGACAATGCCAAATGTTTCCGCCAGTCCATTGGTGTAGATCTGAAATGGTGGGTAGGTTTCGTTCTGTCTGCGGATCAGGTTCGCCGCTACCAACGTCTCATTCGTTCCCACAAGCCTAATCATACCTGGATAGAAGCCGGCAAATCGGTTCGAGGTTACACTGCAACGAGCGCAATTTGTGAGTTCGACCGAACTTCCGCCACGGGGAAACACATTGTTGGCAGCAATGAGAAGGCCATCGGCAGCCGTGGCTGCAATCGATTTTCCATTGTAACCCGCTCCGATCAAATTGTTCGTCACCTTGCATGACTGCGATGCGAGAAGAAGTTCAACGCAACTTCCGCATTCCCCGATGAAGTTTCCGTCTACCGTTGTCGCGTCTGCACCTTCCATGACAACCGCGCGTTCCAGATAAACAAAACCCATGCCTCGGAACACAAATGCGTCGCAGTCGCCTTCGACATAGATGCCCGTTTTGTTGTTGACATAGCTGTTGCCGTCGCCATCAAAATTCAGACCATCCATGCAGAAATCACGAAACACTACACTCGAAAGACGTGGTTCAGCCCCGTTGCGACGCGTAACGATGGCTGGTGCACCAGCGAGTTTGACCTTGACGTGGCTGCCGCCGGCAACTGTTTCTCGCCAGTTGGAGGTATCCGGTGTGTTGTCGCGTATGCTGAGAGATGTGAAGCCGTGACCTTCCCCCCGGATTGTCAGGTAAGATATGTCGATGACGATCTGCGTCAGCAAATCGTAGTCGCCGACCGGGATGAAAATGTCTCCACCCGGCTTTGAAGTCTGGCTGGTCTGATTTGCCTTGATGTCTGCAATTATCTCATTGATTACCAATCCGATGTCCTGTGAGGCAGACACCGAACCATTGAAGGTGGTAACATCGTAAGTCGAGGAATGTGGGCTTGGCATAGGTCGTTGCTCCTTTATCGTACTTGAAATTTCGTGGGGTATTATCTCGATTGGCAGGCACCTGGACTTATGCAGATGCACATAGCGGGTCAGGGACAGAGCCAAAAAGACAGTAAACTGCGGGGTGAGGGGAACTTCAGACAGCGCTAGAAATGTTGCTCGCCCGTTCAGGGGCAGGGGTCGCCCTGAACGCGTTCAGGGTTCGATCCATGAGAACTTGTTTATCAGTCCCTGAATCAAGTACCGTATTCTGCTCCGACTCCTGTTGAACGAGGACCGCAGTTACTTCGAGTGGCTTCAGATCGCTCGTTGAAAGCAGCGCGCCCACCTGGGTCGCAAAGCATGCACTATTTGGGGCATCAGACATTTTCGATGCTTCAGTCGTGGCTACAATGTGATTGCTGGCTATGTAATTTCCTGTGCCGGAAACCACATTGATTATCACTGGCTTTGCGGAGAGAGGCTTGAGATACTTCGTGTCTATCGTTTCCGAGACGTGGTTTGCGATGATCGAGTTGTTGCTTCCTGCGATTTGCAAAAGTCCGAAGAGGTCATCCAGGCCATTATCGAACTTCTGCATGGGTGCCCATGGCTCACGATCCCGCAAAAAATGATTGGAGGAGACCAGGTTCTCGCAGCAGTGGTCGGCAAAAACCAGCATTCCGGGATAAAAGGAGTGGAGCCTGTTTCCCGTAATGGAGGACCGCACCACACCGGAAAAATAGATGCTGCTGGCGCCGCGAGGGAAGACGTTATTTGAGGATACCAGAATGCCGGCATAGTTTTCGGCGTATATTGAATGCCCGTTATATCCGGCGCCGACAAAATTATTCGCTATTCTAGAGGCCTGCCCCATGCCTTTCAGTTCGATGCAGTTGCCGCATTCTGCAATGAAATTGTTATCTACTGCGAGCGCATCTGCATCATGAATAGTAATGCCATGCTCCAGATAGATCAGGCCCATTCCGGTTATCCGAAATGAATCATTGGCACTCTCTACATAAATCCCGGTTTTGCCGTTCTTATAGGAATTTTCTGCATCATTTTGTCCTGAGCCATCGTCAACAAAGTGCAGGCCATCAATGCAGAAATCCGCAAATTCTACCGAGCTTATACGAGGATTTCCGCTGCGTTTAACGTAGAATGCCGCACCGGAAGCGTCACCTCGGGCTGCATCTGGAGAAAGGTCTACACGGACGCGACTTCCGCCGGGCCATACGTCATGCCAATGTGCCAACTCACTTGGCGGTGTGTTGAAGCGGATGCTCGAAGAGATAAAACCATGCCCGGAGCCGACAATTTTCAGATAGCTCACGTCTATGACGACTTGGGTGGAAAGGCGATAATCGCCGGGCGGTATGTAGATAACCGCGCCCGGTTTGCCGCCGTCATTTACATCGGGTAGGGATTGCCTGCTCTTGATATCGGCAATGATGTTATTGATGACCGCGCCGATGTCTTCATAAGGATTTCCCACGGGATGTTTCGTGACGTCGTAACAGTTTTCGCTAATCATGACCGGTAATTCCTTGGGCTTAAGATGTGCGTGCGATGAAGGGGGAGCCATTGTGTCGTTCTCCTGGAAGACCATCACCAGATGCTGGTGCGCGTATCCGGATCAAAGAAGTGCAGTTCCTCGGCATCGATAGCGACGCGTGCAATCTCACCGGCGCGCATCATGCTCTTCGGAGAAAAACGGGCTACTGCGGACCGTTCTTCGCCGATATCAGCGACTGCATCAGGATCACCCGCATCTATCCAGGGGGCATCGATATTCAGGTGCACCATCGATTCAGAACCCAGCGCTTCAACAAGATTAACGGGCGCCGAGATCTCGGCCGAAGAAGGCCGTATCGAAGCGTCGTTCATGTGCTCGGGGCGGATGCCGACTATGACGGGCCGGCCAGACGCGCCGCTGAGGGAGGGGCGGGCTTCGAAGATCTGGTCCGGGATTTCGAAACTGTTGCTGCCCAAGGCCAGCGTTCGTCCAGTCAGAGCGGCCTCGTACAGGTTCATCGAGGGTGACCCAATGAAGGCTCCCACGAAAACATTCTGCGGGCGGGTATAAAGTCCCTGCGGCGTATCGACCTGCTGAAGGAGGCCGCCCTTCATCACGGCAACCCGGTCGCCCATCGTCATCGCCTCGACCTGGTCATGGGTCACATAAATCGTCGTCACATTCAGTTTTCTTTGCAGACTTGCGATCTCGGCGCGCATCTGGACGCGTAGTTTGGCGTCAAGATTGGAAAGTGGTTCATCCATCAGGAATGCAGACGGTTTTCGAACGATCGCCCGTCCCATCGCAACCCGTTGCCGCTGGCCACCGGACAGGAGCGCGGGTTTGCGATCGAGTAATGTTGTCAGTTCCAGAATTCGGGCGGCTTCTGCCACACGGCTTTCAATCTCTGTCTTCGGCAAGCCCGCCATCAGCAACGGAAAGGCAATGTTTTCCCGCACAGTCTTATGCGGGTAGAGCGCATAGGACTGAAAGACCATAGCGATGTCGCGATCCTTTGGGTCGACATCGTTGACGAGTTTGCCACCGATTCTGAGCTCACCGCTCGAAATGCTTTCCAAGCCAGCGATCGTTCTAAGCGCTGTCGATTTTCCACATCCCGATGGACCGACGAAAACCATGAACTCACCGTCCCTGATGTCGAAAGTCAGATCGTGCAGAGCATGAAAGCTGTTTCCGTAGACCTTGTTGATATTGCGCAGCTCTATATCGGCCATGCTTTTTTCTCCCTCATCCTTTTACGGCGCCAAAAGTCAGGCCGCCGACGATCTGTTTTTGCAATGCGAGCGTTACGATGATGACCGGCAACGAGTAGAGTACGGCTGCAGCCGTCATCGCTCCCCACGCAAGACCGTAGACCGAATTGTATTCGGCGATCACAATCGGTGCCGTTTTGGTCGCCTCGGACGTCAACAGCAGCGCGTAGAGAAACTCGTTCCAGCTTGTGATGAAGGTAAAGAGCGCCGTAACCGCGATCGCCCCTGTCATCACGGGAAGGACAATCTTTTGAAAAGCCTGGAATCGTGTGCAGCCATCCATGCGAGCCGCTTCTTCAAGCTCTTTGGGCAGGCCTTCGAAAAAGGCTGACATAAGCAATAATGCCAGTGGTAACGCCGCTGACGTGTGAGCGAGCACCAGCCCAGGAATCGTATCGAGCAGACCAAGGGACTTTAGAAGCTGGAACAGGGGCACGCCCAGTGACACCGACGGCACCATACGCGTGACGAGCGCAAACAGAAGAAATAGCGTTGTAATCCGGCGCCGGTACTGCGTTGCGACATAGGCTGCCGGAATCGCCACAGCCAGAGAGAACAGGGTCGTCAATATCGCCACGATAAGCGAATTGACAAAGGCTCTTGGCAACGTGGATGACTGGAACACTGCCTGAAAATTTTCGAACGATAGAGCGGCAGGGAAGAAACTGGGCGGGATCTGCTGAACATCGGCCGCTGGCTTTAGCGCCGTCATGAGCAGATAGATGTAAGGCAAAGCGTAGGACAGTACGAGTATAAGAGCTGCCGCGTTGATCACGGCTCCGCTGATGTTAAGGCGAGACGTTCTAAGCATGGACCGGCCTCCAGATTTTCCAGTAGGCGACCGCCGCCAGAAGCATCATGACGATGAGAAACAATGTTCCGGACGCAGATGCTTCGCCAAGGTCGCCGTAGCGAACCATTCTCTGATAGATGTTCATGGAGAAAACCTCAGAGGCATGGCTAGGGCCACCCTGAGTCTGTATCCAGATCAGATCGAAAGTCTTGGCCGCATCGACGCCACGTACGATGACGATAACGGCGATCACCGGGCGCATCAGCGGCAAGGTTACATGCCAGAATCGTTTGAGCGCATTCGCTCCGTCAATCCGTGCTGCCTCCAGCAAATCTTTTGGAATATTCGTCAGGCCAGCGTAGGACACAAGTGCGACGAACGAGGTCGTCAGCCAGATGTCGGCGAAGGACACTGAGTAAATGACGATGTCTTCGTTCGAGAGCCAAGCAATCTGGCCAGGATTATCAATGAGCCCAATGGCAGTCAGCCCGTAGTTCAGGATCCCGATGTTTCCGACCAGAAGAAATCGCCAGAGCAGGCCAGCGACAATGGGCGGTACCATCAATGGCAAAGCGAAGATTGTACGCTGCCACCGCGACTCACCTGCCATGGCCGCAAAAAGAAGCGCCGCACCAAAGCCGAACGTAAATTCGAACAACAGTGCGAAGACCGAATATTGCAGGGTACGAAGGGCGCTTTCTGCGATACGCTTCGACGTCATGGCATCGACATAGTTCTGCAGACCGACCCATTCTCGGATATGAGGCGTGATGGTATCGACCTTGAAAAATGAATCGAGTACCAGCAGCGCTACCGGGTAAGCGACCAGCACGCCAAGAATGGCGACCGCGGGCGCAAGCATGCATAGTACAAATCGGTCTTCTCCCGACATGTCCGTCTCCGAAAGCTGATAGCGGGTCAAGTGTCCCGCGATGTTGGGGAATGTACGAGGCTAGTCGAGAATGTCCTCGATTGTTTCCCTCGCTTCCGTAAGCACCTCGCTGATATCTGCCTTGCAGGTGAGTGCCTGCTGGAGCGCGGGAAGCACGGCTTCGTCGACGATTTCCTGATATTTGCTGTTGAGCGGGCGACCTTGCGTGGCGGGAGCGCTCAACGTCTCAAGTAGCGGTGCGAAATGCTCGTAGCCCGGCTTGTCGGCGTAGGAGCGATAGGCAGAATTGGTCGCCGCGAGGCCGAGCGGAGCCTCAATACCCAAGGCATTGTTGGCGATCGCGAAGGCTATGAACTTCTTGGCCGCCTCCTTATGCTGGGAAGTCGACGGCAAAACATTGTACCATGGTCCAGGGATAGCGGCGACGCCCGCATCTCCGGTAAGCATCGGGGCGACACCGACTTTGCCGCTGATCTTGGAGTCGGCAGGCGTCATCTTGTAAGCGTGTCCCCAGAATTTCATCATAGCGGTCTTACCCTGATAGAAGAGGTTCTGAGTCTCGCCCCATCCGACTTCATTGACGTTCTCCGGAACGGAATGATCAATGCAGTGTGGGGCGATGTAGAACTCGAGCGCCTTCCTGTGGGCTTCGTTGTCGATGATGACCTGGCCTTGATTATCGAGAATGACACCCGGGGAGCCTGCCTGGAGAACATGTGCCATCCATTCCTCCGGGAAGGTCCCGATTGTGTCGGTCCCCCAGAAATCGTTCTTTCCGTCACCGTTGGTATCGCGCGTGAAGAATTTCGCGACATCGCGCCATTGTTGCCAGGTTGTAGGTGGCGCGAGAGCGTAACCATACTGCGTTAGAAAGGCTTCCTTCTCTTCGGCCTTTTCAAACAGATCTTTTCGATAGAATACGATCTCGGCATTGGCCCAAGCAGGCATTCCAATCAATTTATCACCAACCTTTGCATCCTCAAGCAGAGCGGGCGGTAAATCCGCTCGAAGCGCCTCGGTAAAGAGTGGTGAGATATCCTCGACATGGCTTGCGAACTTCGCATTCCAAACGACATCAATCGTCACAACATCGAACGAGGAAGAGCCGGAGGCAATTTCGGCAGAAAACTTGTCGAAGACACCCTGATAGGGGACGACGGTGAACTTCACCTCGATACCGGTTTCGGCGGTAAATTTTTCGGCGACGCTCTTCTGAAGCATTTCGCCGCCACCTTCCACCAGGATATTGATGGTTTCGGCATTTGCCGAGGCAGCCGTGAAAACAAGCACGAGTGCGCTTGCGCAAAGCAATCTCTTCATCGTTTCCTCCCTGTCGGCTCGCAGCTGACGCGTAGAGCTCTCCTTTTCATTGCAACCATATTCTTCGTATGACAACGTTGTCAATGGACTATGTCGACGTCGTCATAAAAATATGTCGACGTTGTCATTTGGCTCGTTTACAAGGATTATGTCGAAGGAGATTGATACGCATGGTCAGCATAGTCAGCGTTGCAAAGGCAGCGGGAGTTTCGAACAAGACCGTTTCCCGCGTAATCAACGGTGAACCTTATGTAACTGGGGAAACCAGAGAGAGAGTGGAAAGGGTCATTCGCGAACTTGGGTATGTGCCAAATATGGCTGCGCGCCAGATACGCTCAAGCCGCTCCAACACGTTCGGCATCATCACTGACTATGTGTCCACGACGCCTTACTCGGTTGATATTGTGCGCGGTATTCAGGATTGGGCAAATGCCAACGGGAAAACAATTCTGATGGCAAACACTGGCGGCTCATCCGAAAAGGAGGCCGAAATCTGGAAGATGTTTCAGTCCCATGGGATTGACGGCGTTCTTTATGTGACAATGTATCATCGCATTGTGGACCCAGAAACCGGAGACGTCGGCATCCCCACAGTGATGATCAATTGTAGACCCCAAACATCGAAATTGTATCCCTCAATTGAGCCCGATGACTATCAGGGTGCCGAGGACCTGACCCGCTATCTGCTTGACAGGGGGCATCGTAAAATTGGTTACATCAGGCTCAATCCCATCCTGCTGGGCGCGCAACTGCGCCTCGATGCATTTTGCAAAACTACCCATGACTTTGGTCTGTCGGAAAGTGACCTGAGTATCCGTCTCGGCATGGAAGGACCTGTGGGAGTGGAGAAGAACTATGTTTTTGCGGTTGCGACAGACATATTGCAGCAAAAGGACCGACCGACAGCAATCATGAGCGGCAATGATGAGATGACGATCCAGATTTACATTGCAGCAATGGCATTGGGTCTACGCATTCCAGAGGATGTCAGCATTGTCGGCTTTGACGATTTCCGAACCGTTTCAATGGCGCTGAAGCCGGAGCTGACGACCGCCGCTCTACCATACCACAACCTAGGACTACAGGGAGCGGAAGTGCTGAACAATGTGGTCGCTGGAAACGAAACCGATCCAATTAGTCGCGTTTTGCCATGCAAACTCGTTGAGCGAACTTCAGTGCGGTCCTTGTAGTCCAGACCCAGAATGCAATCATGGGCAATGGATATCAGTATCTCCTAATTTTCTCGCCAACAGACTGAATTCGAGCTTTCCGCCTAGGACCGAAGGGCGTGATAGCGCGTGGGAAAGTTCCATAAGATAGATTATGCGATTATCGTATGTAGCCGCAAAGTTAAAGTGTCCTGTTTCTGCAAAGTTGGAATGTCACACTCCCCGGATCTGAATGATACCGGGGAGATTGCGGATGGGATTGATCACGATGAGCGAGCGCGATTTGCAGCGGATCGAGGTTTTGTCGAAAGTCGTTGATGGCCGCATGACTATCGTCGCAGCGGCGCATGTGCTGGCAATCAGCGCCCGGCATGTTCATAGACTGATTGGTCGTATTGAGGCTACCGGTGCTGCCTCGATCAGACACAAGGCAATTGGTAGCCCGTCGAACAATAAAATCGCCACCGGCGTCCGCGATTACGTTTTGATTCTGGTGCGCGAACGCTACCTTGATTTCGGGCCAACGCTGGCGGCCGAGAAGCTTCAGGAAGAGCATGGCGTCACAGTCTCGCGTGAGACGCTGCGTAAGTGGATGCAGGATGCTGGCATATGGCTTTCGAGAAAACAGCGGCGGGCGTTTCATCAACCGCGGTTGCGGCGCGAGGCTTATGGTGAACTGGTGCAGATCGACGGCTCCGAGCACCGCTGGTTTGAGGACCGTGGCCCTGCGTGCTCTCTGCTGGTCTTCGTCGACGATGCGACCGGAAAGCTGATGCAGCTGCGGTTTGTTCGATCGGAGAGCGCTTTTACCTATTTCGAGGCGCTTTCGCTTTACCTTGAAGAGCATGGCGCACCTATCGCCTTTTACTCCGACAAACATTCCGTTTTTCGTGTCGCCCGGAAAGACGCCAAGGGCGGGCAAGGCATGACGCAGTTTGGTCGCGCGCTATCGGAGCTGCACATCGAGATTCTTTGCGCCAATTCCAGCCAGGCCAAGGGACGCGTCGAGCGTATGAACAGGACATTGCAGGATCGGCTGGTCAAGGAATTGAGGCTTGCCAATATCAGTGACATGGAGACCGGCAATGCGTTTCTGCCAGCCTTCATCGAGCGATACAATGACCGCTTTGCGGTGACCCCTACCCGCCCCGACAACCTCCATCGGCCTGTCAATCTGGCGCCAAGCAGGCTGAATGACGTGCTTTGCAAACGCGAGCAAAGACACGTCGGCGCACAGCTTTCATTCTCCTATGAGCGCAAACGCATCATGCTTGAGGAGAACGACGTCACGCGCGGCCTGGTTGGAAAGTATGTCGAGACATTCGCTTACGTTGATGGTCGACTGGATATTCGATGGAAAGGTCACTCGTTGCCTTACAAGATCTTCGACAAGGACCAGCGCGTGACCCATGCGGCTGTGGTCGAGAACAAGCGTCTCGGCGAAGTACTGGCCTACATCAAAGAGCAGCAAGATCGAGACCACGCACCTGCGCCAAAGACCAACAGTGAGAAGATCGGCTACAAGCCGAGAGGCCGCAAACCCGGTCCGCGCACGGATTTCATGAATGATCCGGACGTCATTGCGAGACGGCAAAAGGCTCTTGCTCAAATGGATGCGGCTGAGTGAAGGCCGCATCCACTTCTGCCGTGTAAACAACTGGCTTTTCAGTAAAAATGGACTTTCGACAGATCGACTTCATATGGATCTGTCCGGATTGGGCTTCCATCTTCCTTGTAAACTTCAAGCTCGGAGATTCTGCCGTTGGTTACGTGCAGCGCCAATCGCACAAGTCTGGCGATGCGAACGATACTTTTCTGGTTTGGAGCTTCATCGTCGTAAAAGCTCTCGATGGGTATATGGTCGTTTGGTCTAGGCGAAGGGGCGTCGTTGTCCTTCACGATCGCCAACGGCCCTTGACTGCGAAGCTTTAGGCTCCCGGTAGGGCTGATGCGCATCACTTCCACGGAGCTCATCTGCTCCAGGATTTCCGCTTTCCCTTGAAAGTCACCTCGCAGCAGATGCATTAGGAGCGCGCGTTCGCGATGGTCGCTCTCTCTCCAGTTCTCAAGCCCATCTATCATGCCCTTCCCTCTCATCTGGCGAAGCCAAGGTGAATCTGATTGTAGCTTATGGCGCTGTCAACGGCTGACCATGACGCGACGAAAAGTGCTTTGGAGTGAGAAAGCTAAAGCCGAAGGGTGTGTTCCATCACCCGCCCCCTCCCTACCCTTGCAACCCGGCCCAGCCGGTCCGGTCGGGGCTGATTGTTTGAGCCAGTGTCGCATTTCTAACTGGCTGGCAGAGCGACAGATGACATTTTAACTTTGCACGATTCGCGACATTTCAACCTTGCCGCCACATCGTATGTAAGGGCTATTTAGTAATGCGACAGTTGGGCCAGTTAGAGATGCGACAGTCTCGCCTCTCGACGCACTGGTCAATGCCAACGCTGGGAGCAAGGATGACGATCTTCAGCCTGGTCGAGACCATGAGCGGTCGGAGTCGTCATGTCCTTTATGATCACCATGTCGCAGAAAGAATTGCATCGCCTCGAACTTATCCAGAAGATCCGTGACGGACGCCTGAGCGTTGTCCAAGCAGCCGAACAGCTCGGCCTTAGTCGAAGTCAGGTTCATCGGCTGCTGCAGGCCTACGACCAGGATGGCACGGCCGGCCTTGTTCCAAGAAACGATCACAGCCGAGCAACCGGCGCCATAGCGAGGAATTTCGCAATGCGGCGCTGGATTTGATCCGCGAACGCTATCTGGATTTCGGCCCGACGCTGGCGCGCGAGAAGCTGATCGAGCTGCACCGGATCTCGGTCGCCAAGGAGACGCTGCGGCAATGGATGACCGAGGCAGGAATCTGGGTCTCGCGCCGGGAACGCAAGAAACGGGTTTTTCAGCCACGCGGCCGACGTGACTGCTTCGGCGAACTGGTGCAGATTGATGGGTCGCATCATTGGTGGTTCGAGAACCGCGGTCCCAAATGCGCGCTCCTCGTCTATATCGATGACGCCACCGGCAAGCTTCTGCATCTTCGCTTTGCCGGATCGGAGAACACATTCGACTATCTGCATGCGACGAAGGCCTATCTGCAACAATGGGGAAAACCGCTGGCATTCTACAGTGATAAACACGGCGTTTTCCGCTCGCTGCATGCGTCAAAGAAGGACCGAACCAGCGGTCTGACGCAGTTTGGTCGGGCCCTTTATGAACTGAACATCGACATCATCTGCGCCAACACCCCGCAAGCTAAGGGCCGTGTCGAACGTGCCAACCAGACATTGCAGGATCGGCTGGTCAAGGAGATGCGGCTTCGCGGCATCGACACGATTGAGGAAGCCAATGCCTATGCGCCTGATTTCATTGCGGATTTCAACGCGCGTTTTGGCAAGCTACCGCGCAACCCGAAGGATATGCACCGGCCACTGGCCGATCATGAGAACCTTGACGGCGCCATGTGCCGGAAGGAAGCCCGCACGCTGTCGCAGTCCCTGACGCTCCGTTACGACAAGGTCTTGTTCATTCTCGATCCGACGGAGCGGGCCAAAGGGCTGGCGGGAAAGAAGGTCGTTGTCTGCGACTACCCGGACGGCCGCCTCGAGATCATGCACGAGAGCTTCACCCTCCCCTACAGAACCTTCGATACATTAAGGTCGGTCCATCGGGCAGAGGTTGTCGAGAACAAGCGTCTCGACGACATGCTTTCCGTCGTCGCTGAGCTGCAGGCTGGGCGGGAACAGCAGCGCAGCAAGAGCGGCCCTCGCCGCACCGGCCAGACGGATCATATGTTCGGTATTCCCGATGGCAGCCAGGGCAATGGTTATCAGAAGCGTGGATGCAAGCCTGGCCGGCGGACGGATTTCATGAATGATCCGAAGGTGATTGCAAAGCGAGAGAAGGCGTTGATGAGGCAGCCAGCGGCAAAATAACGATCTCAATGGACGCCGATGTCGCTCTGCGTATCCGACTCCAGTTGCAGGCACGCTGGCCAAAGTGGCGTCTTGTGGAAGGATCCGTCCTGGAGGAACGTGAGCCCCTCTCGTGCTTCGTAGAGCAGGCCCAGCCAGCACAAGCGTCGAAAGACACCATACTGAAGATCGGATTTCAGTTCCCAGGCTTCCAGGGTCATTTCGGTCTCAGACAGGGGCGCGAAGTCTGGCTTGAGGATCTTCACAACCTGCAATGGCGTGCACCCTTCTCGGGCCTTGATATTGAGAAGATTGAGGAACATGCGCCACCAGCGTAACCGTGCTCGGACCTCCTCTTCCCGTTCGGTGTCGTGGACATAGGAATAGAGATAATCCGTGGCAATCAGATCAAAGAAGGCGTTCGGGTCCAGCAGAAACTCCCGGCCGCGTTTGGTTGGCAGCAGCACATTCTTTTTCCGGCGAAGGAATTTTAGATGACGGGTCATGTCGCGCACGACCCAGAGCGGCGGCATGTCGCTTTCGTTCAGCACTTTGTTCATGCTGTATAGGTCTTCGGCCGTAAACCCTGGCCAGAGGAAGTGCACGGCGGCCCAATGCACGAACTTGCGGTTCATGGCGCCGGTCGCTGTCAATCCTATGCCACTTTCGCCGTCAGCATAGGCGATGGACAAAAGCATGCCGCGAAGAAGTGGTGAAAGCGCGGCCACGTCGACGTTGCCGTGCAATTTGATTTCCGGAAGCATCATGCCGCTTTGATCCCTACCCGCCCGATGCAGGTGCAAAACGATTATCAACTGGCTATGAGATAATTGCTACTGAGGAAGCTAAAGCCGAGGAGGGAGTTCTATCATCCGCCCCCTCCCTACCCTTGCAACCCGGGCCAGCCGGTCCGGTCGGGGGCTGATCCGTATCGCCCGTGTCGCATTTCTAACGGGCCGGCGGCGTCGCATCTCTAATCAGCTTTGACAAAACGTGTAAGGGGGTGGGTTCAGCATGAACTCACAGGGGTATGTCAGTTATAACGGAGGAGAAGGTGACCTCTAGGCTATGGTGAAGCTGGGGTAAGGCGCGTCCCCCAATCTACATCTGGGCGACACGAACGCTTTGCCTACATTAGTGCTCTTCGATACTCCAAATCCAGCGGCCTCGGCGAAGGCTCAAGGGGACCAGCAAGCGGTGAAACGGTTTAACGACAGCAAGAAGAACGTGCCCTAAGGTTGTGTGGCATCTGACCGCGGTCGTAACCGAAACTAGGTCGCGGCCGCAGTCCGATCTCTCGCGCATGATCAAAATTCGGAAACTCATATGTCGATTGTCTTTTCCCAAGATTAACTCGGCGTCATGTTCCAACAGGACAGGAAGAGAGTTGATGTTATCTTGTTCTGGGTCTGCGCCAACCTTTCCGTCCGACTTCCGGTGCCACAATTGGCTTTCAGCCCCGGCCCGGACCGATCGAAGCGCTCGAATAAACCACGGCGCTGGCGAACCGAGGATGGCGCCAGCGATGGCGCGGATGCTCCCGCTAGCGCGCGAGGAATCCACGGCATAGGAATCAAGGAGGTCTGCATCGTCGTACCAGTCGGCGAGGCGGCTGAGCGCGGGGGGCGCCTGCTCGGCCACAATTGCGCAGTGGGTCATATTTTGCCTTTAAACAATAGCGTCTACGTTGGACCAGTTGTATGCCAGCTACCGCTATACTCGGTGGTCAGGCGCCTTCCGATGCAATACGAAAATTCAGGCTTGCGCGGCAACTGGATCATTTTGGAGCTCACTGCGCAGAAACAGTCTCACTTTATACTATTCGGTGGATAACCGTTATCGGTTCCTTAGTTTACCAACGAGATCCTAGAAGGCGCACCGTGCTCTATCGCTCGTCGGCCGGTTTGGATTTCCCACTCAAAAGCTCTGAGGCTGTCTCCAATGCTTCCTGACGAGAGGAGGCAAGCCTCATCGGATAACCCCAAAATTTAGCGAAGATTACTGCAAAGGCCTTTAATCCAATACGCTTCGCAGCATTTGGCTCAATTACGATCATCGCCAAGACCAATTTACGCAGTTCGGCTTTATGCTTTTTCATCCACAGTGTCGTGTATTTCTTTTCCTCCTGGCTATGTTCCTGATCTCCGGCCGCAGCGGAATAGGTCAACAGCACGAAAACTTCGCCGCGTCTCAAGTTCGCTTCGAATTCCTCGAACTCCTGTCTGAAATTGGTTCCAGAGGCGTGCGCGAGTCTCATCCAGACGAGAGGAAAATTCGAGCTGTCCATTGACATTTTCTGTCATCCTTACCGACAAAAAGGATAAAAACATTCTTCAACGTATCTCTCCCGGTGCCCGAGGTCATTGTGAGAGGCTGCCGTTTCATAAAGCAATCTCGCCAAAACCGACGATAAACGAGCATGCCTCGCCCCTTTTTGTTGATATTGGGCATTCATCTTCGAATATAAGAGCAACAAAAATCGCTAGCGGGCAAAAGGCTATACGCGCCGGCGGAGTGCGGATTGCGAACGAGGAGAAACTCACCGTGATGCTGGTTGCGCCTCATACAGTTCAGCAGGCGGAGATGCCGGTGATCGTGGCCCGCACAAACTGGCCGGGAAGAAGCTGCCGGTCCGGATTGGCGACGATGGCGCGTGCCTCCAGAGTCCCTGTTTGCTTGTCGATGGTTGCGGACGTGAAGTCGACGACTCCGTCATGGCCGTAGGTGGAGCTGTCACCAAATGCGATCTTGACGCCGAGCGTCGCGCTTTCGCCTTTCGATGTCTTGGACTGGGTGAGCCGCATAATCTCCCGTCTCGCTGTCAGAGAACGAGAAGTTGATGTAGACGGGGTCCGTCTGCGTAATGCCGGTCAGCAGGCCGGGTATTGCCGCTGGTGCCGATCAAGCTTCCCTCGGAGACATTCTCCTGACTGGTGATGCCATCTACCGGCGCGGTGACGGACGTGTAGTCGAGGTTCAGTTGCGCGGTCTGGACCTGCGCCCGCGTGGCTGCGACCGATGCGGCCGCCAACTCTCGCGCCGAGATGGCGTCGTCCATGCTTTTCTCGCTGCCGACATTCTTCTCATAGAGACTGACGTTGCGCTTTTCCTCGCGCTGGGCCTGGTTGAGCTGGGCTACAGCCTGCTGAAATTGCGCCTTTGCCTGGGCCAGCGCCGCCTCATAAGGCGCCGGGTCGAGCGTGAATAGCACCCGACCAGCCTTTACAGTCGAGCCCTCGACGAAATTGCGCTTGAGCAGGATGCCGCCGACACGCGCGCGGACCTCAACCTCGCGAATGGCCGACACGCGCGCGGCGTATCGATAGGTGAGCGGCACGCTCTGCGGCTTCATACCAGCTACCGTGACGGCGGGCGGTGGCGTGCCGGTAGTTTCTCGCGCAGCCGAGGGAGAACCGATAAGAGTCAGGGCTAATGCGAGAGCGGCGGAACGAAAGAAAATATGCTGCTTTGCCATAATAAAAATAGCCCTGCTGTACGCTTCAAGCCCAGAGGTATTGAAGAGGATTGATTGGCGTCCGGATATCGGGGCCATATCCAGACGCCCATCGCGAAGTCAGGGCGGAGACTTCGGACGATGAAGAACGGATGCCCTGATGGACATTGTTCTCGTTCACCCTAAGGGATCCAAACGCGTCGTCATTGCACAATTTGGACGAATGTTTTCGCGATTCAGCCAATCGCTTTAAAGGACGACCTGATAGTTTATGAAGTTGGGCGAGACTTACTATGATCGTTCAACGGTCATGGAATCGAGAATGTTGAGTTTTTTTGAAGGCACATAATGCGCAACATGAATGTTCCGGGCCATCAACGCTTCAGCAATAAATGAATTGGGAAACATAGCAGCCCGTTTTATGATCTAAAATGGCTGCTTTATGGAGATAAGGAAGATCTGATTTTCTGGCGCGCAAACCATTTGAAGGCGCATATCTTGCTTCACAGGTTCGCACCCAATCAAAATTGCGCCGGCGATTGAAAGACAGGCCCAGAGGTAGGTCCCGAGGTAAACAGCGGGTAAAATAATGCGGGATGCCCGCAGACGCGGCGAGAAGTTTAGTGGAAGCATCGCATCCCCTCCCTATGCCGGAGCTCGCCCGTCAAGAGTTCCAGCGCAAGGCCAACGGCGTCAATCTCGTCCTCCACTATGAGCAGCGGATAGCCCCAGAAGGAAAAAAACAGACGTGCGAAGCCGAACGGGTCCCGTCGTTTTCGGGCATCGGGCTCTATTTGTATCAGAGCCTTAACCTGGCTTTGCAATTGAGGCCGGTGCCTTCGGAGCCATTCAATTTTTCTGCGGGTAAGGTTCGCGTCGGAGCTGTCGCAAGAACAAAATGTGTGATTCGTGATAAATACGAGCGATTGACGGCGATCAAGCAGACGCTCAAATTTTGCGAAATCACTTATCTCATCATCGGGCAAATTATCGACCGCATGAAGCCAGACGATCGGAAACGTGGACGTGTCGAACCTCAAGGCCGCCTCCCGCAGTTTTTACGAGCTATTCTCAATACGCGACCATGCTAGACCAGCGCACGGACCAGGACACGCCGAGCGCCAGCCAAATGCTTTTTCAATGCAGCCAAAGAAGCCGCTCCTGCAGACTGCCGCGTCATAACGGTTTTCCAATATTGCGCTCCAGAAGATATCTCCCCGGTGGCTTGCCAAGGATCTTGCGGAACATGGTTACGAATCCGCTGGAACTTTCATAGCCGAGATCGAATGCGACGTTCTGGACCGTGTCCCCGGAACTAAGCCGCCTCAGGGCAATCAGAATATGAAGCTGCCTCCGCCAGCGACCGAAGCTCATTCCAGTCTCCGCCAGCAGAAACCGGCTGAGAGTTCGTTCGCTCAACCCCACTCGCGACGCCCATTCTCCCAGAGTGGCCTTATCGGATGGAGCGTTTATCATCATCGACGCAAGCGAACGCAGCTTGGGGGAAACCGGCATGGGAAAGAAAAGGCTCCCTCCCGACGCAACTGACAGTTCATCCACCAGAACCTGGACAACCCGGTCCTCCGGGCCGCCCAGTGCGTAGTCTTCAGGGAAGGTCGCCGTCCGCAAGATCAACTCTTTCATCAGCGGCGTCACATGGATCGTCGCACAGGATCGGACCATCGACGGCACCCGCTCCGGTTCTATGAACACCGTATAGCATTCGAGGTCGCCCGCCAGGTGCGGAGAATGCATGACACCGCCCGGAATCCAGACCGCGCTTTGCGGCGGAACCATCCACAGGCCTCCCTCAGCCTCGCAAGTAACCAATCCCTTCATGGTAAAGATCAGCGCGCCTCTTCGGTGGCTGTGCAGTTCCTTACTCCATCCATCAGTGACTGTGACCATGCCAAGTGTCACAAGCGAGCGTCTCAGCATGTCCGGATCCACGTCGTGACTTACGGGAATATCGAAAATGGCCATCTGTTACCCTGAAGCTGCGCGTTGCCATTCCTAAACGAAGAGACGCCATGAACCGATCAAGACCGGCAAAGACGCATTTAAAAGCTCTTGGTCATCCCGATGCCGAGAATTCTCCCGCGCCCGACCCCGACATACCGATCGCCGGGGATAAAGCCCGCAGACGCAAAGGTTTCGTAACGCTCGTCGAAAAGGTTACGGCCGAAACCGTAGATTTCAAAGTCCCCACCGGTATTCTTCCAGCCTAGCCTTGCATTGACGAGGCTATAGGAATTCATGTCAAAAGTGTCGGCGACATCTGCAGCGCGTCTGCCGTTAAATTGGTACTGGAGCGCAGCAGTCACCTCACCGTCTAGGTTGAAGGCGGAAAACATCGTTGAATATTCCAGACCCACAGTTGCGCTCCATTCCGGTATGTT
Organism: Rhizobium sp. TBD182; assembly: GCF_001950375.1. Classification (NCBI taxonomy): domain Bacteria; kingdom Pseudomonadati; phylum Pseudomonadota; class Alphaproteobacteria; order Hyphomicrobiales; family Rhizobiaceae; genus Rhizobium; species Rhizobium sp. TBD182. The sequence goes on from NZ_BDLN01000010.1 coordinate 33,904, forward strand.
AGGCACTTGGTTGCCTTCCGTGCCGGCATTGGCACCGCTGCTTCCCAGCTTCGAATATGTGTAGCCGAGGCCGCCCGTGACCACCCAGTCGTCGGCAACTTCGGCTCGCGCTTGAAGCTCCAAGCCAGACGTCTCGTAATCCTGATAGGTCGCCGCCAGCGCCATGGCGGCCGTATCCACATAGAAGACGGTACCGTTCTTGATATCGTTGAAGAAGACGCTCCCATCAAGCTGAAGGCGATCATTGAACAAAGAAACCTTGGTCCCGACTTCGTAAGTCCAACCCTTGGCAGCGGGATACGGATCATCGAGGACACCGGTGGTCGGATAGCCGAACAGCGGATAGACAGGCGTCGATTGCCCGCGGGAGATGGAGGCGTAGGTCTGGGCATTCTCATTCCATTTGTAGGCGATCGAGGTGCGGCCGGTTAGGTATGTGTCATCGACTGCCCCCTCGCCGCTCAGGTTCGGATCACCGGAGTTAGTTCCCTTGCGCATCTTTATGTCATCATGGCTCAGACGTCCGCCGACCGACAACTCCCAGGCCTCTCCAAGGGGCACGGAAACATCGCCGAACAGGCCGAGATTTATAGCGCGTAGATCGGCCGTCATCTTGATTGTATTGGAAGGAGCACAGTTCGTAGCGAAGCAATCACGGTGGAGGTCGGAGTAAGCCACACTGGCGCCAACTACCCAGCGAATTGGGTCGCCTTGGAGCGAGTTCAACCGGAATTCCTGGCTGTATATTTTTTCCCGGTCGACGAGGCTCGCTGGATCGCTTGGAAACCACGAAGGGGAAATCAGCGTGTCGGTGTTATCGGAATAGCCGTCAATCTTGTTGTGCTGGATCGACGTCACCGAGGTCAGGTCGAAGGCGTCGAAATTATGGGTGATCGAAACGACGCCGTCGCCGTGGCTAGTGATGTTTTCGGGTTCCGTGAGGGATCCGCTAAGCGGGAAACCGGGGGCATTGCCAAGGATGTAGAACGGCGCGGTGTTCCGGTCACGGAAGTAGCTCCCGCTGACGGTGATGGTGGTATCGTCCAGGCCAGTGAACCGCAGCCCACCCCGCACGGCGCCGATCATGCGCGCGTTGAGATCGTCCGTGTGAAGGCTGTCGATATCGCCATCCATATGCGTGAACCGGACCGCAACACGACCATCCACACTGTCGGGGATGATATTTCCACCGAGGATGAATTCTCCCATGCGGTACCCGTTATCGCCGACTTCGGTTGTGACCTTGATCTCACGCTCTCCATCCGGCTGGTTGGTGACAACATTGATCGCCCCACCTAAAGAGTTAGCGCCCCAGAGAGTTCCCTGCGGACCACGCAGGATCTCCACGTGATCGACGTCAAGCAGTGGGCTGGACGCCGTGATCATACTGTTGGGTACACCATCGACATTGAAGCTGACGGTACCATCCGAATAATTGAGCGGAGCGCCCAGCGAACTCACGCCCCGGATCGAAAAGAACTGCCGACCGACCGTCTGGCTTTGCCATTGCACGTTCGGAGCAGTCGCTATTGCCGTTCCCGGATCGGCTGGGCTTGCTTCAAGCCTCCCGGGTTCGATCACCGATGCACTCAACGGTACATCCTTAAGATTTTCAGTCGTCTTGCGGCCGGTGATCGTGATGGGTTTGAGAAGGGTCGATCCCTCAGAGTCCACGGGAACACTGTCTGCTTCCTGTGCAAGTACACCGCCGATCGACAGCAGCAAGGCGATCCAGCACGTAGACACGAGCAATACCGATTTTGGGAAGGCGCGCTTCTTCGCAACAAGCACGGTTGTAAGGTCGTCATTCAAAGTCTCGATCTGCACGGCATCCCCCTGTTAGATAGACGTGCAGTATTAACCTGACTTTTTTGGTTGAGATTTCGCTATCCGGTCTTTGAGTTTTGCAATTCTGCCAAAATTCAAAGCTAACCCCAGCCGAAGTATCGGTTCGTCTACCAAGATGTCCGAGCGCTTCTGAGCGGTCGCAAACTCATGAACTTCGGATCAGGCGCGCCAATTCATCATATCTAAATTTCTCCCCGTTAAATTTTGATCTGCAAAGCACATGGGGGCGAAAGTGTTCAACGGCGCGAAAAACAAACGAATTGCAGAACTTGAACAGAAGTTAGATGCCGTTCAGGAGCGCTCAAATCTGCTGGATGAGGCTTGCGGCATCGGGTTGTGGGAGGCCGTGTTACACAATGGCGACGCGCTTCACGCACAAAGCCTTTGGATATGGTCGCCTGAGTTCCGCCGTCTGATTGGCTATACCGACGTCCAATCGTTTCCTAACGTCGTTCACTCATGGTCTGATAAACTTCATCCCGATGACGTTGCGCCAACATTCGCGGCTTTCGGCAAGCATCTTGAGGACAAGACAGGTAAGTCCCGGTACAGCGTCAATTACCGGCTGAAAATGTTCGATGGTTCGTACCAGTGGTTCAGGGCCACTGGGGGATGCATGCACCAAGCGGACGGAAATACGATCAGAGCCTGTGGATCTCTTACCAATGTCAATGACGAGATGCTGTTGAAGGAACGGATGGAGCGAGAAGCCGCAAGCGACCAGGTGACGGTCGGTACTTTGGCCGAAGGTCTTTCCCAACTGGCTCAGGGAAACCTTACGCATCGCATTACAACGGAATTCTCTGCAAAGACGTCGGGCCTTCGATCCGATTTCAACGAGACGGCTGCCAAGCTGCAGGAAACCTTGAACGCTGTATCTGTTGCAGCTTTCGGCATTCTTTCCGGATCGCGCGAACTCAGCACCAGTTCTGACGACCTGTCCAGGCGAACTGAACAGCAAGCGGCCTCCCTCGAGGAGACCGCTGCTGCGCTTGACCAAATCACCGTCAATGTCGCTAACTCATCTAAACGCACAGACGAAGCGCGTTCCGTTGCTATTCGGGCCAATGCCAGTGCTGCGCAATCGGAAAAGGTTGTCGCCAAGGCCGTCGATGCAATGCATAAGATCGAGCAGTCTTCGAATGAGATTTCCAATATCATCGGCGTCATCGATGAAATTGCCTTTCAAACCAATCTTCTTGCTCTGAATGCAGGGGTTGAGGCGGCTCGCGCGGGAGAAGCAGGTAAAGGCTTTGCGGTTGTCGCGCAGGAAGTGAGAGAGCTTGCTCAGCGATCCGCCAAGGCAGCGAAAGCGATCAAAGACCTTATCCGGAATTCCTCGGTCGAAGTGCAGAGTGGCGTGACGCTGGTGAGCGAGACTGGAGAGGCGTTGAAAACCATCGAAAGCTACATTGTTACCATCAACCAACATATGGACTCCATCGCCACCTCGGCGCGCGAGCAGTCTGTCGGCCTTGCAGAGGTAAACACGGCCGTCAACCAGATGGATCAGGTGACCCAACAGAATGCAGCAATGGTGGAGGAGAGCAATGCGGCAAGCGCCACGCTCGCCGAGGAGGCAGGGCGTCTCAACCAACTGATTTCGCAGTTTCAGCTTGACGACGCATCGCGTCACGCGTTTTACGTCCCGTCGGTTGACCCGAAGCATCAGTCCGCATCGCCTGCCGGTCGAATGACAGGCCAAAGTGCCAAAGCCTTCTCCGGCAGAGCAGCGTGACATCCTCACGGATTGGTTTCAGGCTCTTTCGGCAGGTGAACAATTGGTTCGACTGGATGCCATGCCGTCGCGCGACGGATGCTCAACCGTCGCGTCTGCCACATAGGTCTCGTGGATAGCCACGACCTGATCACGTCGCCAGCTTATATCGTCATCAAGGCCATTAACGAGTTCAAGGACAAGACCACGCGGCCGAAGGAGGTGTGGCAAAACGACTTCACCTACCTGAAGGTTGGCGGTTGGGGATGGATTTACCTATCGACCATCCTCGACGCTTGCTCCCGCTACATCACCGCCTTAGGCTGCAACAGCGTCAAGGTCGAACATCGCCGCGCCTGCTGCCCGACAACAGCCCGTGTTACGTCGCCTCCGATCTCGGCGAATGGCTGAGAAATACAAGATCGACCGAGTCCAAGGCCCTCCCGGCCGACGTCTATTCGGACGAGGCCAGACCAACCTGCTCGAACGCGAAATGACTAAACGAGGCACCATCGGGCAGTACCGCCTGAACCATAAAGCCAGCAGGCTTAAATCAACCCACAAACCGAGCACGACACTCCACTCTTCGACGTACGGGTATCACCGGACGCCAGTCGCGAAGTCTTAGTGTGACAATTCACTGCGTACTCTATGACGGCAGGCGGCGGCGTCCGCACGAGTGTTTTCGAGATCCAGCAAGAACTGCCGTCGACGTGGCTTCGGTCCGACGCCGTTTGTCCACCGATCCCTGTGCGGGTTCCTTCCACATCCATGCCTAATCAAGCCTAACAGATGATCGTTTCACACTGGCAGGTCCACCGTCGACGCACGCGTGGCTGTTCGAAGAAATCATTTGTCCAGATCAAGCAATGCGAGGAAGCCCACCCTGCGGTATACAGCCGGCGGGCCGGATCGGGGCCAAGGGACCGTGGTGCATGCGTATCGCGTTCTGCGGCAACATAACTAAACCGGCGCATCGTCTCACAAATTGGAGCGCGCAATGCGGCGTCACTACCCGATCCTCCTCAAGGCAGCTCTTGCGTTGACATTAATCGTTCCGGGTCCGCTTCAGGCGCAGGAGATAACGATCAAGCACTCGCAGGGTGAGACGCGTGTCGCCACCAATCCACATACGGTGTTGACCCTCGATATCGCGGCGCTTGATACGCTGGATGCCATCGGTGTCGGCGTCGCAGGCGTGCCAAATACGCCCTTCCCCCCGTACCTGTCGAAATACAAGGACGAGCGCTACAGAAAGATCGGCTCGCTGTTCGAACCGGACTACGAGGCGATCAATGCGCTGAAGCCTGATCTCGTCATCGTCGGCGGCCGCTCGAGTCCCAAATATGCCGAGGTCGCCAAGCTCGCTCCGACCATCGATTTGTCGCCGGACTTCAAGCATCGCGTGGCCGCCGATATTGAACATGCGGAGGCTCTCGGCCGGATTTTCAACAAGGAGAGCGAGGTCGCAGATCGTGTTGGCCACCTCCGGGCGACCATAGACGCGCTTCGGGTGAAAGCGGCGACGGCGGGGACCGGCATGCTCATCATGACGAGCGGCGGCCGGATCGCGGCGATCGGTCCGGGGTCATGGTTTGGCACGCTTTACGACGATTTCGGCGTGCGCCCCGCAGCCACGACGCTGGACTCCGGTCCGCATGGCCAGGTTGTTTCCTCGGAATTCATCCTGATGGCCGATCCCGACTGGTTGTTCGTCATCGATAGGGACGCGGCGATCGGTGAATCCGGTGCAGCCGCAAAGCAGATCCTCGATAATGAGCTGGTTCACCAGACCAAGGCATGGAAATCGGGACACATCGTCTATCTCGATCCCATCGACTGGTACATCGTCGGGGACGGGATCGTTTCGCTACAGGCGATGGCTGATCAGGTTATATCAGCTCTGTCCCGACCGAAGTGAGTAGCGCTGCTATATTCAACGGGTTTCCGGCCGTCTCCAACAGGGTGGCTTTGCTGCTGGCGGTTTGTGGCGTCGGCCTGCTGGCCCTCCTAAGTGTGCTTGCCGGCGCAAACATGCTGTCCCTGGCGGCACTCCTGAGAGGCGATAGCCTGACCTCCAACATTCTTCTGGCGAGCCGCATTCCGCGGACAGCGGCGCTGGTCCTCGCCGGTTCCTCCATGGCCGTCGCAGGCATGATCATGCAGATGCTAGCGCGCAACCGCTTCGTCGAGCCGGGAACCGCGGGAACGATAGAGTCCGCCTCGTTGGGGCTGCTGCTCGTCACCCTGATCGGGCCGGATCTCTCGATCTTCATGAAAATGCTCGCTGCGACCGTCGGCGCGCTCGCCGGAACTGGCCTCTTCCTTGCGATCCTTCGCCGCGCGCCGCAGGGGTCGACCCTTGTCATGCCGCTCGTCGGATTGATGCTCGGGGGCGTGGTCGGCGCTGCTGCGACATTCATCGCCTACCGCTACGACATGCTTCAATCGCTGCTGGCGTGGTCGATGGGAGACTTTTCCATCGTCATGCGCGGGCGATACGAGCTTCTCTGGATATCGCTTGGTCTCACCGCTACAGCCTATCTCGCAGCCGACCGTTTGACAGTCGCGGGCATAGGCAAAAGTTTCTCCGCCAATCTCGGCGTAAGTTATCGGAGCGCGATGACGATCGGCCTGGTGATCGTTGCCATGACGACGGCGACGGTCGTGGTGACGGTTGGCGCTCTTCCCTTCGTCGGGCTGGTCATTCCCAACTTTGTCAGTCTGATCGTTGGCGACCACGTCCGCAAAGGGCTTCCGTGGATCGCCGTGCTGGGCGCCGGCTTCGTCCTGGCCTGCGACATCTTTGGCCGGATCATCGACCAGCCCTACGAGATCCCGATCGGGCCGATAATTAGCGTTGTCGGCGGCGTCGTCTTTCTTGCGCTGCTGAAATACAGGTCTCCGCGACTTGGCTGACCCTGCACGCATATCCCCAGCCTTGACCCTCCTCATTCTCGCCGGCGCGGCATTGGCGAGTACGGCGGTTTTCTTGACGATCGGAGCCGAAGGACGCTGGAGTTTCGTTCTGGCGCTGCGAGGCCAGAAACTCGCGAGCCTTGTTCTCGTCGGCTACGCGATCGCGATATCGACGGTCCTCTTCCAAACGGTGTTGGCGAACCGAATTCTCACTCCCTCGATCATGGGTTTCGATGCGGTCTATGTCCTGATCCAGACCTTGTGTGCGACTTTCATTGGGTATGCCAGGATGAACTTGATCGGGCCGCGGCTTCAGTTTGCGATAGGGGTCGTGGTCATGGGGGTGGTCAGCGTCGCTCTGGCACGTCGGATGTTCGCCGGTGGTCGACGAGACCTCTATTTTCTGGCGCTCGCAGGCCTTGTCCTCGGGGGCATCATGAGAGGAATTGCAAGTTTCCTGCAGCGCATCCTGGATCCGGCTGCATTTGCCGTGCTTCAGGACCGGATGTTTGCGAGTTTCAACGGCGTCGACGGTGGGATGATACTATCTGCGGTCCTGCCCGTGATTGCCGTTTCGTGGGTCGCGTGGCGAATGCGGGAAACTTTCGACGTACTTGCACTCGGTCGAGAGCCATCGATCAGTCTTGGCGTCGATTATACCCGGACCGTCACCTTAGCCCTGATGATTATAGCCGTACTTGTCTCCGTTTCGACGGCTCTGGTCGGCCCGGTAACGTTCTTCGGGCTGCTAGTGAGCAACCTGGCCTATCGTCTGATGAACACCCATCGACATGCATTCATCCTGCCGGCCGCGGCGCTGGTGGCGGTGATCTGTCTTGTCATGGGGCAGGTGATCGTCGAACAGCTCTTCGGGTTCAGCACGAGCCTCAGCATCGTCATCGAATTCTTCGGCGGTATCGTCTTCATCGTTTTGCTGTTGAGAGGCCGGCCATCATGATCGAAACACACGCTTTGACCAAACGCTATGGCACCGTGACCGTCCTCGATAATGTCTGCGTGAATATCCCCAAAGGAGGTCTCACTTCCATCATCGGTCCGAACGGTGCAGGAAAATCGACTCTCCTGTCTCTAATTAGCCGGCTTGAACCGATGACAAGCGGCAGCGTTTCCGTCGACGGTCTCGACGTCTCCAATGTTTCGAGTAACGTTTTGGCACGGCGACTGTCGATACTGAGGCAAGACAACCAGGTCGCGATCCGCCTAACCGTACGGGATCTCGTTGCCTTCGGCCGTTTCCCATATTCAGGTGGACGCCTTACCTCCGACGACCGCGGTCATATCGATCGTGCGCTGGAATATCTTGACATCACCGCGATGGCCGAGCGCTTTCTCGATGAACTGTCAGGTGGACAGCGCCAACGCGCGTTTCTTGCCACGGTGCTTTGCCAGGACACCGATTATGTCCTTCTCGACGAACCACTGAACAGTCTCGATCTGAAACATGCCGCCGCCACCATGAGGCTGCTCCGGCGCGCGACCGATGAGCTTGGAAAAACCATGGTCCTGGTTTTGCACGACATTAATTTTGCGTCGCTCTACTCGGACCATATAATCGCCATGCGTGCAGGGAGCGTCGTGGTTCAGGGGCATCCGGACGCAATAGTCAGGCAGGAGGTTTTGCAACCGATTTTCGATATTGCACTTGGCGTTCACGAACTGAACGCACGCCGGATCGTCACCTACTACGAATAGCGCGTTCATAGCATTTCGCCGTAAGACAACTGCGACAAGATTGACCGTGTCAAGTATGAATACGTCTAAAGTATTGAGTTTGCGCCTTTATTTGGCGTGGAGTAGTAGATGGTAATTGAGTTGTGAGCTATATGGCTCATCCTGCCCGTTCGGCTAACGCCATGCGCGACGCTACCGCGTACGGTGGCCAGAAGAGGGACCCTAATGTTGCTGATCGACACATCTAACGTCTTCGATCCTGATGCGACCACGGAGGAGCGAAAGCGGCGAACTGGACGAGGCCAATCCATAAGCATCGCAAGGGCCAGCTCCGTTACACCGCGCGCAGAATAGTCACCTGCACAGTGGCAAACGATACCTAGGTGATTTCAGGACATACTGGGATTTGGATTCCACCGGGCGCATCATATCGCAGCGGGGGTCGGGGTAGCATCAAATGCTATTGTTTGTTGAGGCGGAGTGTGCTTCGACGATGCCGCCGGTCTGCTCACGTCTCGCGATTTGTCGGCTCTTTCAAGGACTTTTAAGACGCGCTGCGCGACAGTCTGGCGTCACCAACGGCAATAGTCCTGAAACCCGGATTACCGATACTGTCATTGATGAACTAGTGAAAGCTCCCACGTCGGCATATGGGGCTGCCTATGCCGCTCCACCCACGGCTGCGGCGCATTGCCGAGGTGCTCATCTCTGATCCCTTTGACAAAACGACTTTGACGGAATTGGCGAGCCTGGTCCGGCTCGGAACGGAAGCTGGGCCGCCTGCTGCATGAAACCGGCATGAGCTTCGGTCGCTGGCGCCACCAGTTGCATGTCCTTGTCGGGTTCTGGCGACTTGGTTCCAGAGATACGGTTCAGAACGTTGCAATCGACCTTGGTTATGGCTGTGCGACCAGTTTCTCCGATGCCCGTAAACGGTCGGAAACCACCGGCGCGCTATCTCGCGGACACTACGGCGCCCGCGCGGCAGTGAGCGGTGATTACTTCATTGGAGGGTGTTCTCTCCGGCACGAGCAATTAGGAACAAGCTCGAAGGCCAGCCTCATCTTAATAGTCTTGAAGGATGTTGAGCGGCAGGTGCCGCAGTTCCCAGGCAGACGGCCCGCGCGGAGCTCGATATGAGGCCGTTTTGCGAAACACATTGTCACTATTGCGCAATGCGAAAGACGCGCCGCGTGGTAGGCTTGACAGCGCAGGTTCACGAGCGTGTCAACAGTGTTTTCGGAAAGCTGATCTTGTGCGGTTGCCAGTAACCGACTCTTCGTCTTTCGCTTGCCTCACGACAGAAGCAATACATTGGCACCGGCGGCATTGCAGTCTATGACAAGGAGGTTATTCCGGGCTGCCTCTATGTGAATCGGAGCGCCGCGGCCACCCAGACCTTCGGGTCGCCACTGTTGGTTGTCCGCAGGTGATTTGCGAGTTCCAATAACCTTAAGCGCCTTCTCCGTCGCGATCGACGAGAAGTCTGCATGTGCTTCGGACCGCTACCGACCATGCCATCGCAGCGGTCCAGGCTGTTTCGAGTCAGGTTTTGCTCGACCGCGAACTCGTTTCGGGCGACCCGGAAGCCGCCTTCCGCGCCTTCTTGGTCGCTGCCGAACGTGGCGATCTCGATGCGCTCAACATTGAAGCGCCAGGGCCGGCCGGAAAATCAAAGGCGCTGCTACGAATTGTTCCGCAGTGACGCTTGCGCCGGTGTTCTGAAAGCCAAGGATTCACTCGCTCGGTTCCTGGAAGAGGATGAGTCGTGGATCGCGATCTCCAAGGCGCGGCGCGTTTCTATAGCCAGGCCGCAGAGGAAGGCGATCATTGGGCGCAGTTCAATCTTGGGACTATACTGTTGTCCCAAGGTGCTGATATCAAATGGCTTGGATGGCTGACACGCGCCTTCGCAATTAGCGACAACGGCTTTCGCCGACGGGTGGCGCCGATATATTGCTGGCGCACCCACGGTCGGTAGTACGTGAGCTTTCCGTTGAAGCGCTAACGCATTGTCAGCGGCCAGCGATATCGGAAGCCACCAGGCGATGGGGCGGGACGGAAACGGCGGAGAAATCTGTCGTCACTGACATCTGTCTGGATACCCCGGGGGAAGGGGCAACACATGAACAGCGCACAAAATTTACTGCCACGCGTATCGGGAATGACCGTGTCCGCCGGGGTCGGTCTCGCTTTCGCGGCATTACTCCCAGACAGGCGGATGCCCAGGAGGCCCAGCCGGCAAAGTCCGATACGACATCGAACCAGGGAACGATCGAACTCGAGCCGATCGACGTCAGAGGCGCGCAGGAAAAGCCGAATACACTCCAGCCTGCCACAGGAATCGATCGGCTCCCAGGCAAGGTCCAGGGCATACCACAAACCGTGGCGGTTATCCCGCAGACGATTAATCACGAACATCTGGCAACGACCGTCAGCCAGGTCACGCAATATGTTCCGGCCATCAGGCTTGCTACCGGCGAAGGCAATGGCGGAATGAACGGCGATCAGTTCCGCATCCTCCGATACGTTCTATCTGAAGAAACGCTCTCGCCTTGGAGTTCTATAAACAAGATTAAACAATCTTTGGTTGTTGATGCCCGACAATGCAAGCACCCTTGAGCGTCTAGTGACCCGTCTTCCCTGACAAATTATGGAGTAAAATATGCAACATTGGCTGGACAAGCTCATCGACCTTGCTGCGCTTCGGGGCGATGAGAATGTTCTCAAGGACGCTCTGACCCACCTTACACATCAAGCGGGTTTTTCCGGCTATGCCTATCTATATATCCGTCCGGGCCACACGATCGCCTCATCAAATTACCCTCCCGAATGGCGATCGATCTATTTCACGCGGAAATTGGAGGCCGTCGACCCGATCGTGAACCGCGCAAAGTCGCTGAAGCGAGTGTTTACGTGGAGCGGAGAGGAAGAACGGCGGCATGTCTCCAAGGAGGAGCGGGCGTTCTTCAAACAGGCAGCAGATTTCGGGATCCGCTCAGGAATCACTATCCCCATTAGAGCTGCCAACGGATCGACTTCAATGTTCACGCTCGCTTCGGATAAAACCGCAATTGACCTCAAACGTGACATCGATCCTGTCGCGGCCGCCGCGGCTGTTGGGCAGCTTCACACCCGCATGTCCTTGCTTCCCCTCACGCCGACTGCACAATACCCGGCCTGGCTCGACCCGAAGGAGGCCGCGTACCTCAACTGGATCTCGGTCGGCAAGACGATGGAAGAAGCCGCCGATCTCGAAGGCGTCAAATACAATTCGGTGAAGAGCAAGCTTGAGGAGGCTAGAAAGCGCTTCCAGATCCATACGATGCCGCACCTTGTGGCGCTGGCCATCCGGGCCGGGCTGATCTGACCGCAGGCTTCAGTTGACCGAAACTTTCGGGATGAAACCCAGAAGTCCAACCAGCGTGTTCACCGCGCTCATCTGCGCATGCATCTCGATCATCGCTTCGATATATTCGAGATGCTGCTCGCCTCCCGCAGCCGTTCCAATCTTAATGTCGTCCGGCAACACCTGGAACAGTTGATCCGCCTTCTCGAGAAGCTGCCTGTGCAGCCGGATGGCATTTGCCGTCAAAGTCTCGATATCTGCGCTTGAAAGTCCGCGCGTGAGCCCGATCACCGGGCGCAGTTCAAATGTGTCCGACACTACTGAATCTTTCAAATCCATTGGTGATCCAACCCTTGAGTATAGTCTGCGGTGCGCCCCCGCAAACGTTAATCTCTGATCCCAAGCCGGGGGTTGGAAACCGTCCTAGACAGTCCTGAGACCTTTAGCACCGAGGTACCTGGACATACGTCACAGGCCCCCGGCCAAATGGTCAGAGGATTCTGGCGCCGTATCGGCCGGCGCCAACCGCTAGGAAGGGTTTCCACACCCTCGGGCAGCGCGTACTGCCCTGCTCCGTCTTATAAAAGCTCCCGATTGTTTCCGCTAGGGCATTGGAAAAACAATCGCTTGCAAATCTACAGAGAGATCCTAGTTACGGCCTTGCGCCGATCCCCGAGAGATCGACCCTGATGCCCGCCTTGTTCGGATCGGACGCTCCCGTGTCGGACGCGTTTGCCGCGGCGTTATCTTTTTGATTGGGGTCAGCGCCATTTTCAGGTTCTTCGGAATCGGCCGGAGCGGGCCGAGTGATTTTCTCCTGCGCCGGTTCCTCCGCCCGGAACACCGCCACACCTTCGAAATAACCCGTCTGCCAAGCAATGACCGCATCGTCCATAACCTGTGGCATGACTTCTTTCGCGGTGGGATTGCCATACCACTTCAAAACGATACGAAAGACCTTGGCAAACAGCGCCGTCCCCATGCGAATATTTTCACAGGCTTCGATCATCTCCGGCTTCAGCTGACCGGCCTCGACGATGCCGAGGCCTGCCGGATACTGGGTGATACCCACGCGAACCGTGTTACGACCGAGATTGTCGCGGATCAGAGCCAGTGCCTCCTCCGGCGTCGTGGGCTTCGGCACCAGCACCACCCGGTTGCCGGAGCGGACGGTGATGGCGAGAGGGTCCTGCGATCCGGCACGGGCAATAAACTGCTCGACGATTGCGGGCTTCATGGACGGATCGGCGCATTGCTGGATAAGGGCGGCATCGAGCATCCCAAGTACTTCCTATGTGTTGAATGCCATAACGATGGGAAGGTCAAAGAGCCGAACCCAAGCGATCGCGATCGCTTTCTGAATGGCGACGATCGAGGTGTTTTCGATCCACCAGCCATTGCCCACCGCAACGATCACCCGGGGCGCATGCAGCATCGATTGCAGGACGGGCCAGAGAATGAGCTGCTCATAGCAGATCAGCATCGCGATCCTCACTCCGTCAACCTCGACCACCGGGTTGGCGAAGAAGTCGGCCCGCGCGCCACCGCCCTGCCCGGTCCATTGCAACCAAGGTTGCCACATCGAACCCGGGACCGGCATGCGCTCACGATAGAGGACGTTTGCTGCATTGGCCGAGATCACCACCATCACATTGTCATACCCTCTGGGATCGACGACGGCAGCACCTGCGATAACGGTGAGGTTCGAGCCACGAAGACCTTCCTGCCAGACCCGCGCAACAGTCGGTGTCCAGAAGCCGAGCGCACTTTCCGGCAGGACCACAACATGCGTGTCCGGATGCGCGGCAATTCTGTGGCGCATCGTTGCGATCAGGTCACGGTGATACGGGAGCGATCCATCGCGACCGAGGTTTTGTCCCACCTGAAGGTCGACGCCCCTCCATGCATCAGGTAGTTTCGGTTGCGTCCACGTCGCGGCGGACCAGAGCCAGAATCCTCCAAGGATGACGGCTGCGGCCGGCCAAAGCCTTGTCGTCATGATGAGCAGGCCGGTCGCCATCGCGCACAGTCCCCACCATTCCCAGCCTGGGAACAGCACGCCGGCCGCTGTCAGGGGATGCGCCCAGCCGGTAATGCCGAACGGCGGCAGCCCCGTCAGCGCCATCGCCGATAGATAGCGCAATGCCCTCGCCGAATCCGCACCCCTCTTCCCGGACGCGAATTCGTCACCACGCTTCATCCAGAGTGCAGCATGCACGCTAACGAACGACACCGAAGCCACCTCCCAAAGCACCAGCCCGGGCCAAAGATCGGCGGCATAGAAGTTGGCCACGCCCTGTGGCAAACCGCGGCAGGCCGCCAGGAAATACCCTGCCGCCACAAGTGCAGCGATCGAGCGTGACGGCGCCATTGTCCATAGCACAGGAAATATCGCGGCGACGGGGAGGAGAAGCACCTCCCCGCTCCAGCCGATCCACCCACAGGTAATGGACGTGATGATCAGGAGGATGGATTTCCAGCGATCAGCCAGATGATCGTCACCGCGATCTCGGGTGGTAGGTGAAGACGGGCCGCGCCAGGCCGAGAAGACCGGAATCCGGAACCGGACCAAAATATCGACTATCATAGGAGCTCGCAAAGGAGGAGTGAAGGAAC
>NZ_BDLN01000010.1:48399-49163 GCF_001950375.1 Rhizobium sp. TBD182
AGCCGCCGCGAGTGCGGATATGATGACAGCGGCGCCAGACAGAAACAGGAGAACCCGTCTCCGCCTCATTGCTTCAGCACCGGCGTCTGGCGCTGGGTAAGACGCTGTTCCTCGGCTTGCCTCAGCGACTGCACGGTGCGCTCGTGAGCCGCGAGTTGTTGCGCCGTGCGCATGACCGACCAGGCTTGTTTGAGCTGCCCCTTCTGCTCCGGTTTCATGGACTCGGAGAGCTTTTCGTACAGCTTTCCCGACGGCTCACGGGCAGAGTTGCTCAACAGCGTCCGTTCCCCGAACCGCTCGGTAACCGCCCGGTTGAACCCGTCGATTTCGAGCTTTGTTTCGCGATTGCTGATCGCGTAGGCCATCGCTGCTGGTAGATCGTTGCGGTCGATGGCGTCACGCACCCTCTCCAGCACGACACGGGCTGCCGGCGACAGCGCCGGAATGTCGATCGAGACCCGCTGACGCAGGGACTGCTCGTCCGTTTGCAGCCTCTGAGTAACCGTCTCGCGCATCCGAAGATATTGCTCAAGATCGCGCTTGAGAGCGGGCACGTTCACCTCGGCAACACGACGCGCCTCCCGCTCTGGCTTGCTGGCGAGAATGCCGGTCTTGCCCTTCAGTGGACCGATAGATCCCGGCTCAGCCTCCAGCTTCTGCAAGATCTGCTTTGCCACCTCCTTGTCTGCCAGAAGCGCATCGAAGTTCATCGCGCGGAAGGCGGTTTCAGGATCGGCGAAGACATACGCAAAACGTGCCGAGAC
>NZ_BDLN01000010.1:49173-61527 GCF_001950375.1 Rhizobium sp. TBD182
CGAGCCTGTCACCGACGATATCGGAAACCGAGCCGGAGAATGTCTTGATGCCTGCGACCATCGGTGCGGTCTCCTTCATCGTTTGGGTTTTCGGGGATTGGGTGATGCCGAGGTGCGCGGCGAAGGCAGCAAGACGCCGGCTGAGATCGACAAGTTTGGCTTTCTGGCGGAGCGTCCAGTCGAGCCGATCGCGTACCATCGTGCGTGCGACCTGGACGACGTGCAGGCCACGAGTCTCGGCGAAGCGCAGCGCCTCGCGATAGAACTGCCCATGCTCGTAATCGAGCGTCGTCTCCTTGGCTTGTCTTCGGGAGAGAACCTTGGCCAGGCCGCCATTGAAGGAGAAGGACCGCGTTCCGTAATAGAGTTGCAGATCCTCACGATGGCGGGTCATCGCCACATAGGTCAGATGCCGATCCAGAGACAGGGAAGCGAGCACCTTGACCCTATCGACGGTCGCTCCTTGAGACTTGTGGATCGTCGTGGCGTAGCCGTGATCGAGATTGTTGTAGAACCGCTGTTCGACGATCACCTGGCGCCGCCGATCCCCCTCGCCCACCGTTGCGACGATGCGGTTTGCTGCGGCCTCTACGACATGACCGATCATGCCATTCTTGACGCCGAGCGATCTCTCGTTCTTCAGGAAGACAATCTGGTCGCCAGCGTCGAAACGGCGTTCGCCGTCGGCGGTCCGGAACAGATGACCTTCACCTACCATGCCGCGTTCGACCAGCTTTTCGCGGGCCATGACATTGAGCATGCGAACATCGCGGCGCAGATGGGCAAGGATCAGAATCGTCTTCGTCTGATCGTAGTCGTGGTTCCAGTCGGCGATCAGACGCTCGACAGCTTCGGCCTTCAGGCGCTCGCCCGTAATCCTGACGTTGGCACGATAGGCACTCAATGCGTTTTCGACATTGCCGCGCGCGAGATCGAGCGACGCCTTGCGCATCCATTCCTCGCGCTGGCGATAGATGGTTTCGAGTTCGGCGTAACCAATGCGATCGACAATGGCGCGGAAAGCAGCGCCCGCCTCGATCGGCTGAAGCTGTTCGGGATCGCCGACCAGCACGATCTTCGCACCTGCCCGAACCGCCGCATCGACGAAGGCCTCCATTTGTTTCGAGGCGACCATGCCGGCCTCGTCCATGATGAAGATCGTCTTGTCGTCCAGAAGGTCACGGCCGCGTTTCCAGCGCAGCTCCCATGACGCAAGCGTCCGGCTCTGGATCCCCGCTTCCTTTTCCAATCCTTCGGCCGCTTTGCCTGCAAGCGCACCACCGACCACATGATATCCAGCCAATTCCCAGGCTTCACGGGCTGCCTTCATCATCGTGGTCTTGCCGGCCCCGGCACGTCCGACGACCGCGGCGATACGGGCAGGTCCTGCAACGTGCTCGATTGCCGTTTTCTGCTCGTCGGACAGCCGCTTATGGCGCCGCAAGGTGGCGTCGAGAGCGGTGGGGGAAACGCCCCTTCCCTCCCGGTTCGACAGCCATGTTGCCTGCCGCGCCATCGTCGCTTCCAGCCGGATCATCGCCCGCGTCGCATAGCGCGCCGGCAGCTTTTCTCCGGTGGAGAAATCGATCGTCTCGCGCTGCAGCCGCAACACGTCCGGGTTCAGGATGATCTTTAACATCAATTGCTGGAAGAGCGCGGGGTCGTCAATGTAGCGATGCAGGACCTTGGCTACATCGCGTTCGTCGAAGACGCTCTTCTCTCGCGTGATCAAGTCGAGCACGATGGCTGGATTGTTCAGAATACGGCGGGTGTTTTCCGAGCGTCGTTGCTCGTTCAGCTCGACCCGTTCCAGTTCCGGGCGAACACCCCTTTGCTCCGCCTTGCGCTCGATCGCCTTGGCCCCAACGCCAAGGTGAATGGTGGGCTCAAGGTTGATACCCTGCTTCTCATAGGAACGGCCGTCGATCTTGAGATCGATGCCGCCGAGCGCGAGATGATGGTTCAACCGCTCGAACCATCCGTCGCGCAACACGTTGAAGTCATCGGTCGAACCGGCCCAGAGTTCGTATAGGATCTTCCCGGACTTCGTGCGTACCGGCTGGCCGTCCTCGCCGATGACGGCAACCTTCTTCGACCCGAAGCTCTCATCAGAAAGCGGCCGCAACGTGGTCATCAGATGGATATGCGGATTGCCGGGATTTTCGTGATAAACCCAATCGGCGACCATACCTTTCGCCAGGATGTGATTCTCGACAAAATCCCGGACCAGGGCGATGTTCTGCTCGGCCGAAAGTTCCAGGGGCAAGGCAATCGTCAGGTCACGGGCAAGCTGCGCATCGGCACGCTTCTCGAAGGTTTCGACCTTGTTCCAGAAGGCTTCGACAGCGCCCGAGACAGAGCGGTCGGCGATGAGGCTGCGAGCCCATTCGGGGGCATTTGCAGGGAGTACGAACTCTTCATGCAGCAAGCCTTGTTTGCGGGTGTAGTCAATGGTGCGGGCCTCGCGCTCGAATTCCATCTTCGCGCAGTGCCGGTAGGCCGCAGACAGCACCACGCTGCGGCCCGAGCCGCGGCTGACGATGCTGGCTGAGAAATGGGCGATGGCCACGGCGAAGAGCGCTCCCGGTTAGAACCAAGTTCGTCGGGAGTGGCAGTAGAGCCCGGTCTCACCGGGCCGAGAAGCAACGCGTCGTATCACGACGTATAATTGCGCCCTTGGAGCCATTCCTTCGGAACGGCGGGATCATTCACAAAAGTATCGCCCTTGGCGATCTGCAGATCTGCAGGTTTCAATTCAGGCACATCCGGAAGAATCTGGGCGTCGCAAGTGCAACGCCCAGACTTCAAAGGAGCAACCGGAATGAAGAAACCTTCATCGAAGATCAGGGAAGAGATCGCAAGATTGCAGGATCAACTGAAGCAGGCCGAGACCCGTGAGGCCGAACGCATCGGCCGCATCGCGCTGAAGGGCGGTCTCGGGGAAATCGAGATTGACGAGGCAGAGCTTCAGGCTGCCTTCGAGGACGTCGCCAAACGGTTTCGCGGAGGCAAAGGCGTTGCGACCGGGAAGAAGGATCCCGGAGATGGCCGAACCGCAAGCGGGACGTCCGCGACGCAGTCACCTGGCGCGGACGCGGGCGGCCCTGGTGAGGCTTGAGCGGATGGCCAAGGCGATGACATCAGATGCGCGCAAAAAGGACACGCGCGAAAAAATCGAACTCGGCGGCCTGATCGTCAAGGCGGGACTACGCTACGAGAAGCGTTCTTTGCTGCTCGGCCTGCTGATCGACGCCGGCAGGCGGATCAAGGGCGACGAGACGGAGAAGGCTCGACTGATGGCGATTGGCGCGGAGGCCTTCGGCAATGACGGCGAATAGGCTGCTTCTGGCAATCCTGCCCGCGGCAATCATGATCGCGGTGATGATCCTGACTTCAGGCTTGGAACATCGGCTGGCGGCGCTCGGAACAACAGCACCGGCGAAGCTGGTGCTGGGCCGCGCGGGGCTCGCCCTGCCCTACGTCGCGGCAACCGCGATCGGCGTTGTTGCGCTGTTCGCCGCCAATGGCTCGACGAATATCAAGGCTGCCGGTCTGAGCGTGCTGGTTGGAAGTGCTGTGGTCATCATCATCGCCGTTGCACGCGAGGCCATTCGCTTGGCTGGTATTGCCGGCAATGTGCCAGCCGGACAATCGGTTCTCGCCTATGCCGATCCGGCAACGTTGATTGGCGCCGGCATCGCTTTCCTTGGAAGCGTCTTCGCTTTGCGGGTTTCGATCATGGGCAGTGCCGCCTTCGCAACGGCGGCACCAAAGCGCATCGGTGGCAGGCGTGCGGTCCACGGCGAGGCCGACTGGATGAAGATGCAGGAGGCTGCGAAACTGTTTCCTGAACACGGTGGCATCGTCATCGGCGAGCGATACCGCGTCGATCGCGATAGTATTGCCACCATGCAGTTTCGCGCTGATGAACCGCAAAGCTGGGGTGCCGGCGGCAGGTCGCCGCTGCTCTGCTTTGATGGTTCCTTCGGATCGTCGCATGGCATCGTCTTTGCCGGATCCGGTGGCTTCAAGACGACCTCGGTGACGATCCCGACCGCGCTCAAATGGGGCGGCGGTCTCGTTGTGCTGGATCCGTCGAGCGAGGTCGCGCCGATGGTTTCCGAACATCGGCGTCAGGCCGGCCGCAAGGTAATCGTGCTTGATCCAACCGCGTCTGGTGTCGGCTTCAATGCGCTCGACTGGATCGGTCGTCATGGCAATACCAAGGAAGAGGATATCGTCGCCGTTGCGACGTGGATCATGACCGACAATGCGCGCACGGCATCTGCCCGTGACGATTTCTTTCGGGCCTCGGCCATGCAGCTTCTGACCGCACTCATCGCCGACGTTTGTCTGTCCGGCCATACCGACGAAAAAGACCAGACGCTGCGCCAGGTTCGCGCCAATCTGTCCGAACCCGAGCCGAAGCTTCGAGCACGTTTGACGAAGATCTATGAAGGGTCGGATTCGGATTTCGTGAAGGAGAATGTCTCCGTCTTCGTCAACATGACGCCGGAGACATTTTTCGGTGTCTATGCCAATGCAGTCAAGGAAACACACTGGCTGTCCTATCCCAACTATGCCGGTCTGGTCTCCGGCGACAGTTTCTCGACCGACGATCTCGCAAACGGCGGGACGGACATCTTCATCGCGCTCGATCTGAAAGTGCTGGAAGCCCATCCGGGCTTCGCGCGCGTCGTCATCGGCTCGCTGCTGAACGCGATCTATAACCGCAAAGGCGACGTAAAGGATCGCACACTCTTCCTACTCGACGAGGTGGCTCGTCTCGGCTATCTGCGCATCCTCGAAACCGCCCGCGATGCGGGCCGCAAATACGGCATCACGCTGACGATGATCTTTCAGTCGCTGGGCCAGATGCGCGAGGCCTATGGCCGACGTGATGCGACGAGCAAGTGGTTCGAATCCGCGTCGTGGATTTCGTTCGCGGCGATCAACGATCCTGATACCGCAGACTACATCTCCAAACGATGCGGTGACACCACGGTCGAGGTCGACCAGACCAATCGCTCGTCCGGAATGAAGGGATCGTCGAGGTCGCGGTCGAAGCAACTCAACCGCCGACCGTTGATCCTTCCGCATGAGGTGCTGCGCATGCGCGCCGACGAACAGATCGTCTTCACCTCGGGCAACGCACCCCTTCGATGCGGACGCGCCGTCTGGTTCCGCCGCGAGGACATGAAGGCCTGTGTCGGAGAGAACCGGTTTCACAAGAACTCTTCCGGCACTGACAATCCGTTATGAGATAGATTGAGGATCGGACGATGAGGTATTGGGAAGCATGCGAAGCACAGGTGACGGCAGCCGAAGCGATTGAAGAGTGCCGAAAGCATGGGGTCGAAGCCGAGGTTCGCGACTGCGACGGCGCGCTGACCGACAAGGAAAGTGGGGACCTCATTGGCCTTCCCGACGACTACGGAGAGTTCTATTGCGGCGATGTCCTCGGCTTCCTCGGATATTGATCGACGTTCGTTTGCGCTGATGGTGCCTGGCATTCGCGGGAAGATCGTGACCCGGATAGGCGAAGACCGGAGGCTTCGTTCGCCCCGGCGAACAGAGCTAAATGCCGCAGGCGGACCGCCTAGAAATTTCCGGGTTCGAACTTCACAAAAATGAATCGGTCAGAGACAATCGATTCATATCTCTCGTTGGACGAAAATTGGCGGGCGGGCGAGTATGCGGCCATGCTCATTCAGCCCTACCAACTCTATATCGAACGTACCGACGAAGCCCACAACATGGCTCGTTTCTATGCCATGACGATCGAGTTAAATCTGTTCGGCGAGATCTGCCTCACACGCCGTTGGGGCCGGATCGGAGCGCACGGCCAGATGAAGGTCCAGCATTTTGTCAGAGAGCAAGATGCGGTCACTACCATCCTGGATCTTCTCCGCTGGAAGCGAAGGCGCGGATACCGGGTCACCGCTTCGGCAGCCCGTCATTGATGGTCGGCGATCTCTCGCACACACTGGCTAACATCATATCGGCCACGATAACCAGGAGCATTCGACGTTTGGCATACACTCGTCCCTGAGGCGGGCTGAGGAGCCGTAAAGTGGGACGGCAGAAAGAAGAGATCCGCGGCCCCGACCAGGGGACGCGACCGTATTCGATAATAAACTGTCGTTTGGTGACGTCGATATCGGACAGAACCTTCTCGATCCTTTGGAGGTTTTGCTCGATGCCTGATCCGGCTTTGATTACCAGGTGGGAGAGGCCCCGCCGGTGGCGGAGCCTCATGATGTCAATCAATCCCGGTTCGGGCGGGACCAGATAAGCTGGAGGCCGTCTTCGCCTTCGACTTCGGCGAGCGTTGCGTAGATCGGAGCCGGGAAGCTCGGATCGTCGAGCTTGACCGAGAGGTAGTCGCGGCCCTCACCGGAGGTCTTCTGCCAGGCGGCGCCCAGTTCGACGCTCCCCGCGTAGACGCGGAACTGCGGGCCCTTGTCGGAGGGGTTCTCGACCCGGGCAATGCGGGCCTTGACGTTGAGGGCGAGAGTGCGGATGGAGCCGGTGAAGCCGTTTTCGGTGGAGGTGAAGGTGCCGATGGTTGCCATTGTCGTATTCCTTTTCTCGTGTTCGGGCCGCGCCCATCGCGGTCTCGATGGCTGTCGCAAAGACCGGTGACGATCGGACCGCACCTGATAAGGCCGGAATGAAATGGAGGGCGGCAACTGCCACTTTTGTTAGTGGGAGAGGAATGGCGGCGCAGCCGACAGGGGTAAGAAAAGTGGTCGTGGCCGTTGCGGGAAAACGATCGAGGCGCAGCCGGTCTCCGGTCAGACATGCCTCATCGAGCTCGCAGATGGGTTGCCGGAAACTCCGACGGGAAGGGATATGGCAGTGGCGCCCCGCCGCATTTGCCTCGGTCAGGAATGGTAGCCTAGACCCTGCCCCACTTGCACCGCCGTCGTTGCCTGCTTCAATTGGGGAAACGACCTTCCCGTAGACATCGGCCGGCTTGTCCAAGACGCCTCGTGCGATATCGTTGCAGCTGCGAACAGTAGCCTGGAGAACCAATGTGTCAGCAGACCAAGCCGTTCATCGTCGAACGCAAACCGTCCCGTAAACCCAAACCCGACGCTCCAAAACCATCGATCTGGGGAAGGCTGGATACTGACACTGTACGAGGTCCTCAACAACAATTGGATTGGGACCAGCGTGATATGGATCACGCGGCCACCACCGGTGGTGGCGACCGCGCTTGAGCATTAGGCCGCATCCATCAAATCCGCTTCCGGCTGTAAGGAATGCAGAAAGCTCACTGCCCGCTGCGCATGGGCGGCCGCTTGGAAAATTGCCCGCTTGTCGTTGGGCAGCACCGAGAGCCACGACTGCAGATACGATGCATGATCCGGCCTCGGCTCAAGCTCCGGCGCGATGCCGAGATCGGCGCAGAGGAAACAACTGCCGAGCTCGGCAATGAGTTCTTCGCGCGCCCGCTCTGTCCGGTCCTTGGCATAGCGGGACAGGTCACGTCCGACGCGATGCGCTGCCGCTGTCCAGTGCGTCGCCTCATGACTGAGGACGGCCGCGTACCCGGCAGCATCGCGAAACGCCTCGAAGGGCGGCATCTGGATATAGTCCATGACCGGCGAATAGTAGGCCTGATTGCCGCCGTGCCGGATGACTGCGCCGGTATTGCGGAAAAAGCGATCGGCACTCTTGATCCGGTCGATCGGATCAAGAACCTTGGTCGGCGGCGCATAGTAGCCATCGGGCAAACCCTCGATCTGCTCCACGTTGAACACCGAATACGCCTTCAGGAACGGGATCTCCCGATCGACTTCGTTGCCGTTTCCGTCGGCTTCGGACTTGGTGAAACGGCTGGCGAAGACAACGGTCGAGCCGATCTCGCCCTTGCGCACGGCCCCGCCCAGTTCGAGCGCCTGCTTGAAGGTCATCCACATCGGCGAGGCGAAGCCGCGCGACATCTGCTCCGACCATAGGAGCAGCACGTTCATGCCCGAGTAAGGAAGGCCGTTGTGGCGCACCGGCCGGCTTATGAGACCATTGGTGTTGGCGGCGCTCCACGGCTTCATCCAGGGACGCACGCCTTGTTCGAGATCCTCGACAATCCGATCGGTGATCCGCGCATAGATGTCGACGCGGTTGGAATCCGTTTTCCTGCTCATGACTTCTTTCTCCATTAGGACAGCGCCTATCGCGGTCCGTCACAGAGGTCCGAAATCAGGGGCCGATGGTGTGGCCATGCACCGGAACGGCCGCAACAGCGTGGAGGACGGCAAAGCCGTTGCATGGGCGCCCGGCTCCTGCAGGACCGCCGAGCGGGACGGGCCGCGATAGGCGCGTCTCCAGTTTTCCTTTTCGGCATGAGAAAAGGCCGGCGCTGTAAGCACCGGCCTTGGACCGGGAAAAGAAGGCGGGGTGCGACCCCGCCAAATGAGTTATCCGAATGCAGCCATCTGAACTTCGGCCGCTTTGCGGTCGAGCGATGCGCCCGGGTTTTCGACCGGCCGGTCGAATGGTTTCCAGCTCTCGCCGACGACCTGTTCGTAAGCCGCCACCGCGCCCTCGGCTGCCATGCGTAGCGCATGGGACTGGATACCCATGTCAGCCGCGAATTCCCGCTTACGTTGTGCGGCGCTGTCATAGCCGACCGGACCGTCGAGATCCTCGTCGCGGGCATCGTTGGATGCCTTGGCCGTTGCGTCGCGCGCCTCGGTGACGGCGCGCGAGTAGAACTGCCCGGCGCCATGCGCCGATCCGACGAAGGCCCCGACGATGCGCTGCAGATGGATCTGCATGGCCCGCTCGCCCAAGCCCTCGGAGAGGCTGTCGGCGGTTTCGACGATCAGCCGCTCATGCAGGCTGCGGATGCCATCGCTGTCGACGACCGTGGTGCCAAAGCTTTCGGCGATCTTAAGCGCCTGGGCCGCATCGGGGCATGTGAGGCGCACCATTTCGAGGGTTGCTCCTTTGCGGAGTTGTGAGTTCCGTGCGTTGGAGCGGTTATGAGTTGCTGGCTTGGCCATGTCTGTTCCTTCATTGGCTGTCGAAGCGGTTCCGGCCCGTGCCGGTCTGCCCTTCGACGCGGACGACCAGAACCGGCAAAGGACGGGCGGCTTCACAGGTCCGATCCGGCTGAGCCAGCAGGGCAGGTTTGCGGGCAAGCAGGTTTTGACCTGAGCAGACGGCGAGCCTGCCCTCGCGCCGGGAGGCTGGGTCGGCCGCCCCGCGGCGCGACAGCGGCCTTGAAACGCCCGGCCGCCGGTTCAGACCGCAGCGAACAAGAAGGGCAGTCCGGCACGGGTCCGATGCCAATCCCAAGCAACGGGAAGGATCCATGGTCGAGCCTGCCACGGCGATGACATCGAAGCCCGGCAAGTTCAGCGCCAACATCTCCGTTTCCGGACGTCCCTATGTCGCCGGATGATGCAGAGGTCGCTTGTCGCGATGCTGCAGTTCACTGACCACCCGCTCTTGCATCGCTAGCCTGCAGTCGATCGTGTCCAGTCCGACCTAACGCTCGAAGGTGAGGCGGTCGACGCGCTCATGATGGCAAGTACCAGGACCCAATCGGCGACTCGCTTGGCTCCGAGCTTTCACCGTCGTCGCCTGCCTTCCCGCGCGCGCTCTAATTTGCCGGGTCGGACATTCCAGATGCCGCTGGATCTCTCGCCGGGCGACGATTGCTTTTGCCAGCGGTTTCGAAGCGCGGTTGTTGATCATGGCCCATCCCCCGGGCTTCGCCAGCCGATGAAGGAGGACGGCCTGTCGACGGATAAACTGTCCGCACCGGTGGCAAACTCCACCCCCGAAAAATCGGGGGTGGGCGCTGTCATGTTCGACTGGGAGACGGCGGTCACGCTGCGTCCCTCTGATCGAAGCCGGCGTCGTCCTCTTCGTGGTCAGAAAGACCTGCAGCCTGCAGATCGTCCTGATCCGCAGCCCCGTCGAAGTACCCTTCCTGATCCTCGGCTGGGTCGTCAACATGATCGCCACCATCGTCTTGCGCGGCCGCGCCGAGAATATCCGTAGCTGAGCTCGCCCGGATCCAGTCGAGCAACTCGTCAGCTGGCGGGGCGAAGCGTGCCGAAGCATGGACGAAGTGCTCGTTTTCGAAATGCTCGACGAGCGCTGCACGAGTTTCACGAACCTTGGGCCGAGGCTGTACCGATGCCTCGGCGCACGATGCTTCCAGTGCCTGGCGGGACAAGCACAGGAGGAACTCCTCCGAACCCATGTTCGGCAGGAATTGATCGGCTCCGATAGCCTCGCCGGCGATGCGCGAGACCATACCGCTGTTCGACATACCGCGGCGGCACGAGAAGACATCGATCAGCACGGAGCGAATGGCGATCCGCAGCGTGTCCTGGTCAAAGGCAAGCTTTCCATGCTCATCGAACAGAGCGACCGCATGGCGCGAGAAGCGCTTGCCGGAATAAAACGTCCCATCTGCACCGGAGTCGACGCGGACGTTCTGCCCGGCAAAGGCCAGAACTAGCAGCGCCATCAGCATATCATCCTCGATCGGCGTCCGGCCGAGCGCATCATGCAGGGCATCGGTGCGAAAATCCCCGATCATGTCATGGCCCTTCTGGGTCACGTCGGGCCGAGGCTTCGGCGAGGCAATCGCGTCGCCATCGTTGCTGTCCGCCGTGGAGCCGTCTCCAGCGGCGCCCTTCGACTTGGCCGCCTCGGGCATGCGGTAATGCACTGTCTGCACCTTGCCGTCGCGATCGAGGTAGAGCGCGGTGTAGTCGGACTTCGAGTGCTTGCCGTAGACTTGGGCCGCCTTCTTCGGCAGCTCCGGCTGGCCCCAGCTGTTGACCTCGACGATGGCACCGCGCTTGGGAAGGTTTCCGGTCATCCACTTATGCTGGGCGCCGAGAAAGCCTTCGACATTGGTGGTATAGCGCCCGTCCTGATCGGCTGGCGCGAAGAGGTCTTCGACCCACTCGATACCATAGGCCTGTGCCAGATCGTCACCAAAGCTCGCATCCCGGGCAAACATGCGCTTCTTGGTCACCGCATTGGCGATCTGCCACCACGGAGCGGTGTCGCCCTTCTTCGGCTTGTGTGCTTTCCAGACCTCTTTCTGCTCGACTTGACCGGCGGCGGCGATGATCCGCAGCTGCGGCTCGGACGGCATGTCGCCCAGCGCCATCTGCTCAAGCATCGCGGGAAGGACATTGGCGAGCAGCCGCAGCTTGCGGATCTGGCGGACAGGAAGCGCGAGGGCGACCGCAATCGCTTCCTCGGTCCAGCCGAGAGCAACGAGACGCTCGATGCCGCGCCACTGGTCGACCGGGTTGAGTGGCTCGCGAACCGAGTTCTCGACCATCGAGCGCATGGCGCCATTGTCGTTGGCTGCATCGGCGACCAGAATTTCGATCTCTTCAAGCCCGGCGGCGATGGCCAATCGCACGCGGCGATGCCCAGCGTCGATGATATAGCCGTTTCCGCCATCGGTTTCGGGGGCAACCACCGGCGGCTGGACGATGCCAACGGCCTTGATCGTTGCCAGCATCAACGCATCGGCCTGCGGCGAGGATTTCGACTGGCGCATCCGGTCGGGATTTTCCTTCAGTGCACGTGGGTCAACCTTCATGATCTGCATGGGATTTGTCCTTCTCGATAGGGTTCCGGGCCAGCGCCTTGCCAGCCCTTCCTGTCTTCATCTTTTCTCGAAGACACCTCCCGGACCGCCGAGCGGCCGGACTGCCGCAACTGCGGCCGAGCATCCCTGCTGCGCGGGACGAGCGGGGCGACCGGGCCCTGCTAAGGACAAGCGGCCGGGATCGCGCAGGCGGCGGTTGAGCGAAAGCGTCGGCAGGAGGACCGATCTGCGACGGGTTCATCCTACCTGCTTTTCCTTTTCAATCCTCACTTACAAATTCGAGCCGAAACTCGAAAACAATAGAGTGCCGGCGGCAATCGTAATGCGAGGGGACTACTTTCGGCGCCCCAGAAGGGCCAGACCATCGGCGAGTATGCGCTTCAAGATCACCTTCCTGCTTTCCGGTACGGCAGAAGCAGTTTCAGGGATGGCAACGGCGGAAGCCGATGCATTGATGGCTTCGGAGGGCAAGACCGGGAGCGGCTGTTCGACCTTTGCAGCGACCACGACGTGCGTGATTGTTGTCTCATCCGATTTAACCGCGACAGTGACTTGTCCTCCGGAGCGGAGGCCGTCGACGCCCGTTTGGGCGGCCTCCTGCTCGTCTTGAGCTTCGACCAGCGATGTCTGCGTCACGAGAAAAAATGGCATGTGTTCCCACGGAGTTTTTTGGTGCAGATCTCCTCTGCAATGCGGTTGCCGTCAAGGTGCCGCGCCTCATTCACGGTCGCCTCCCATACAAAAAAGGCGCT
>NZ_BDLN01000010.1:61537-73491 GCF_001950375.1 Rhizobium sp. TBD182
CCGTGAGGGGAGCGCCTTCTTTTGTATCCCGGCGCAATGTCAAACGCCGCGGCGATTGCAGCGAGCAGGACATCGTCTCTTCGGGAAGTGATGCTCAGATATTGTTGACGATGAGCAATTTCAAGTCGCGAACCAGCTCGCCAACTGGTAAATCTCGCCGCTTATCAGGAATGCCAAGGCGAAACAGTATGAGCACAGACACCGAGACCCGTCGAGCGATCGCGCAGCGCGTAAGCGATCGGGCCCGAGCGCGCGGTGTTCCGATCGATACGGATCCACCCTACCTTGTCTTGCTGGAGGAATGGATCCGCGGAGAGATCGACATGAAGACGATTCGCGAGCGATATCTCGATATAATCGCTCTTCATGCTGCCGAGTGGCGAGGCCCGCGCAAAAGCCGTCTCGGCATAAACCCCTCGGAATCGTCGGACGAAGCGAACAACGAATAAAAAAATGGGCCTGCAGAAACCGCGGCCCATGAAGTGTGGAGATCTAATACCTCCAGAGGGGAACAGCTGCTGCGACGGAACTGGGAGGTGACCGCCATGTGCATCAGCTGGAGGCGTTATGCCTGAATTTTAACCAACGGCAAATCATTTATTGTGCAATGCAGCTATGCAGCTGCCGCGACGGTCTCGTTGTCCAGATCTGCCGACAGTTGAGCCTCGATTGCCCGCAGCTTCAGGCGCTTTTCCTCCAGGTCGCCTGCGAACGCAAAAACGCCTCCGTCTCGCGAGCGGTAGGCAAGCATGAACGCATCTCCTCACGCTACGACTGCCGCACGGGCAAGATGGCGCAGTTGGACGGGCAGCTTGGTGGCGATCTCATCGTCGGTCAGGTCGTCGAGCAGTTTCGACCTGGCAGACCCAGCTGTGGTGTAGAGAGTGATGACCCGCTGCCCCGGCAAATAATGGAGGGAGCGTTCATCGGAGTAGCCGCGATAGGCGTCCGCCGTGGCACTGCAGATATGCTCAAGATGCTCGTCCCGCGTCATCGCCCGCACTGGACGCGTCTCCCGCTCGATGATCTCCAGCCGCATGTCTTCCACGGACCGGCCGTCGGAGAGATCACAATATCCATGGAAGTGACGAACGCCCCCATCGATCCGCAGCGCGAATAACACTGATGTGACAGATCCGGTCAGGAATTCGCGCATTGCAAACATCGAGCCCCGAATCCAAAGCGGCGGCAGGATCTCGAACATATAATCATGCTCGCGCTCGGTGATTTCGAACCATTCGCCGGCATAGAGCACGCTCGCGTCACCGTCGAAACGTTGAGGACGTTGTGCGTACCGATCGAACAGCCGGAACATCTGATGGCGGTCGGCGGCGCCTTGGTAGACTTTACGGATTGCGGAAGGGGTGCTCATTGACGGCTCCTTTGGCCCTGTCCGAACCGAAGCGCGGTGCTGCTATCAGCTCACCATCCTCTTCAGTCCTTCATGACCCTCCCCTCACGCCGCCTCTCCGTCCGGGCGCGTCAAGGGCCGCTCTCGAGCGGGCGAAGCTTCACCCTTGACGCGGCCGGCGGGCATGCGGCAGGCCTCCGCTTGTTTCCATTCTTCTCTCCCTCTTTTCTTCCTCGCGCGCCTTCAGCGCTTCATTCCAATCCTCCGATGGCGGCTTCAGTCGCAACCAGTCGCAGCCGACCTCATTGGCAATGTCGCGAAGCCGGCCGGCAAAGGTCTCACCCTGGCTATTGGCGTCGGTAGCTGCGATCAGAACAGCACCGGGACGCGCGGCCAGCTTGCGGACCGCGGCGTCCGTCGCCGGCGACCAACCGCCGCCGGTGCTGAGATAGAGGCTGCTGTCACGCAGCCCCTCGAAAGCCGCAAGGCTCATGGCGTCGATCGCCGCCTCGGTGACGCAAAGACGCATGGCATCGGAAGAACCAAGGCGAAACAGAATTTTCGAACCGCCTGTCGAAAAGCCCCGCCAATCCGGGCCGCGCTCTTCCCAGCCGGTGACAGAACCATCGTCATTTACATGGGCGGCCCACATGCTGCCATAAGGGCCTTCTCGAAGGACGTTGCTGCGGATGGCCTGCCGGATGACCGTTACGGGGATGCAGCGCTCGGTTCGCAGATAGCGCCAGGTCATCGACCCCAGCCACGGGCTCCGTCGTTTTGCCCAGCGTTCCGGGACGGAAATGCTATGAGCGAGCTTTCTGTCTGGGCGAGACCAAGCAGGATCCGTGGCGATGACGCCGACGAGATCGGCCACCCGGTCGAGTGCTTCGACAAAGGTGACGCCGTCCAGATGCTCCGCGAGACCAAAGACATCGCCTTTCGCGTCTGACAGTGGATCGAACCAACCCCGCCCCCCATGGATGACGATGACGATTTCCGCACCGCGCCGGTACTTCAAAGCTTTGCGAGTGCTTTCCTTGACGTCGATGGCAAAGCCAGACTGTTCCAACAAAGCTGCGCACGGGACTTGGTCCCGAAGTTCTTCCAGTTTCTGTTTCTCCATTATTTTCCGGCGCTCGCGGCGCCGCCCTTCTCTCCAGATTCATGTCTCCCGCAATTTGCGGGACCGTTTCCGGCGGCCGCGAAGAGCAAAGGGGGCAAGGGCGCGCCCTGGCAATCTGCTGATCTGCAGATCAACGCCTACCGTCGGTGCCAAAGCGCGGCGAAGCTTCCCTTGCCGCCTGCCGCTCGCAAGCGGCACCAAGGAGAGGTAAATGCCGGCTCAATGAGCCGGCCAGGGATGGAATTCATGCACGATCTCCAGATCGTCTTCGTCATCGAGTT
The DNA here is from genome assembly GCF_001950375.1 of Rhizobium sp. TBD182. Taxonomy (NCBI): domain Bacteria; kingdom Pseudomonadati; phylum Pseudomonadota; class Alphaproteobacteria; order Hyphomicrobiales; family Rhizobiaceae; genus Rhizobium; species Rhizobium sp. TBD182. Next base: position 64,293 of record NZ_BDLN01000010.1, read on the forward strand.
CGTCGCTCGGCAGAACGCCGAACTCGTCGCCGGACCTGAAAAGCGTGACCGGAACCATCAGGATGCGGGAAAGCTGGAAGGCGTGGTTCTGCGCAAGGGTAAGATCGGTGTTCATCGGAGGGCTCCATCTTTGGAGCGGGCCATTCCCGCTCGATGGCTCCCGTCAGTGTCCGGAACCGGTCGCGATCACCGCGAAGGCGCAGCCGAAGCGGCCGCAGCTTGCTTAGCGGACCCCGTCAGCGGGTTGATCGACGGAGATCCGGGACCGGACCAGGAAGCCATCCATCAAGAGCAGGAATGGGACGCCTCAATAGATCTGCCTCCGGCCAACAAAGATCGTGCTGATGCGTATCTTGTCACGCTCCTCGATACCTGATGCTATGTTCTTTTCGCTCCAGTCATCAGGTCAAGTCGATGCCCACGCCCAGGATACGGGTCACATACGACGTGAATCCGCGAACGCCGGACGTTGGCGATTGGGAGCCATGCGGAGCCGCCGCTTGAAAAGCCGACACGCAACCGATATATGTTGGTCATAGTCGAGAGCGCTGATCCGTCGGTGCGTTGAACGATTGTTTAACTCGGCTTACCGAATTGGAGCGGACCGCATGCGGTCCGCTTTTTCGTTTCAGGGGGATTCGTTGCATCTACTATATCTCGACGAGTCGGGTCACTCTCATGATCCTAGCTCCGACTTCTTCGTGCTTGCCGGATTCAGCATCTTCGAGCGTCAAACCCACTGGCTGGAAGCCCAGATAGATCCTGTAGCGGCGCGCTTTAGCTCGACCAATCCTCGGGAAATCGAGTTTCATGGGAATCCGATGGGGGCAACGGTACCTGGAAAGGTGTGCCTCCAAATGAAAGAGTTCAATCCGTTGTCGATATCTTGTCGCTACTGGCCGACAAGCAGTTGCAATTGAAGGTTTACGCCTGCGTCATCGAAAAGAAGCACTTTTCTCCTAACGATATTTTGGCTCGGAGTTTCGAGGAAGTGGCTTCGTGTTTCGATGGATATCTGAAGACACTCTATAAGAAAAAGAATCCCCAACGCGGCTTGGCCATCCTCGACAAAAGCAATTACGAGGAGAAAATCCAGACCCTGTCTCATGTGTTCAAGCACGTGGGGCATGCCAACGGACAACTTCGAAACTTTGCCGAAGTCCCGCTTTTTCTGGATTCAAAAGCATCGCGCCTCATTCAGATGGCGGACTTGATCGCCTACTGGATTTTCCGGCACTTTCAATCAGGCGACCAGCGTGGCTACAACCTCATAAAGCCGTACTTTGCCCGGTATGGTGTCGGGCCAGTCTCAGGTCTGCGTTGTCATGTCACGCCGGAGACAGAAGCGCGCCTCGCATCACTTCCAGTTCCAGTTCATCCGTTCCCAAAATCATCGGCGAAACCTATTGTCACGGATGCATCCGAGGTCTCCATACTTGATGACTAGAGCGGCTTTGGAGGTGTAGGCGCCGCTTCCGACTCGCTGGCTTGAGCATTTTAGTGAAAATTCCTACTCTTCACCTTCAGCGTATCGATATGGAGATCGGGTGTGAATATGTCCCTCGGGACAACGGGCTTTTGTCGATCACGCGAATCCGGCCCGCCGCCGCCGTGGGCAAACTCGTCGCCCCGCCCGGCCGGCAGCCTGAACCCGGTATCCCGATCAGCCAGACCGACAAGGTCCGCCGACAGGTCGAACAGTTGCTGCGCGACAAGATGCACGACCTCCCCTTCCCGCTGAATCCGGCCATTGATCGCCATCATCGAGGATCCGAGCACCACGCTCCTGCGCTTCTCGAACAGTGACGGCCAGACGACGATGTTGGCAGGGCCTGTTTCGTCCTCGATGGTGATGAACATGACGCCCTTGGCAGACCCGGGCTTCTGGCGCACCAACACCAGACCTGCAGTATAAACCCATCGCCCATCCCGAGCATTCATCGCCTCCCCACAGGGGATGATGTTGCGTGCCGACAGGTCCCTGCGCAGGAACGCAACCGGATGCTGCCGTAGCGTCAAGCCCGTATGGCTGTAATCTTCGATGACGTTGTGCCCGTCCGTCATCTGCCGAAGGGCGACCTCCGGCTCCTGCTGCTCAGCAATTGCCGCCATCTCGCGCTCAGTCGCAGCGGCAAACAACGGCAAGGGTTCATCGCGCAGCGCCTTGATGGCCCAGAGCGCATCGCGCCGTTCGAGTTTGAGCGATGGCAGAAAGGCATCGGCCTCTGCCAGCTGGACAAGCGCCTCCGTCGGCACGCTGGACCGGCGCCACATGTCATCGACGGATAAGAAAGGACTATTCATGCGTGCCGTCACGATCCGCGCTGCATCAGCGACAGCCAGTCCCTTCACCTGCCGAAATCCAAGCCGGACAGCATGCCGATCAGTGCTGCCGATCTTTTCCAGCGTGCAGTCCCAGCGCGAGCGGTTGACGCACACAGGTCGCACCTCAACGCCATGCTTGATCGCATCACCGACGATCTGGGCTGGAGCATAAAAACCCATCGGCTGACTGTTGAGAAGGGTGGCACAAAAGACATCCGGATAATGGCATTTGATGTAGTTCGATGCGTAGGCGATCAGCGCGAAAGAGGCTGCGTGACTTTCGGGAAAGCCATAGCTGCCGAAACCTTCGAGCTGGGAAAAGGTCTTTTCGGCGAACTCCGCCGAATAACCGTTCTTGATCATGCCGGAGACGAGTTTTTCCTTGAAGCGTGAGACCCCGCCGGTGAACTTGAAGGTGGCCATCGACTTGCGCAGCTGGTCGGCCTCGCCACCGGTAAAACCGGCGCAGACCATGGCGACGCGCATGGCGCTCTCCTGAAACAGCGGCACGCCCAGAGTCTTGCCGAGCACGGCTTCCAGTTCGGGCGTGGGATATTCGACCGGCTCCTTGCCTTCGCGGCGGCGAAGATAGGGATGCACCATGTCGCCCTGGATGGGACCGGGCCGGACGATCGCCACCTGCACGACCAGATCGTAGAAGGTGCGGGGTTTCAGGCGCGGCAGCATCGCCATCTGCGCGCGGCTTTCGATCTGGAATGTCCCAAGCGTATCGGCTTTTCGGATCATTGCGTAGGTGGCTGCGTCCTCCTGCTGGATCGTAGACAGATCGAGATCCTCGCCCTTATCCTCACGGATGAGATGAAACGCCTTTGCCATGCAGGTGAGCATGCCGAGTGCGAGCACATCCACCTTCATGAACTTCAGCGCCTCGACATCGTCCTTGTCCCACTCGATGATCTGGCGGTCCTTCATCGTTGCCGGCTCGATCGGTACGAGATCGTCCAGCCGGTCATGGGTGAGGACAAATCCTCCTGGATGCTGGCCAAGATGGCGCGGGGCTCCCATCAGCTGCTGCGCCAGTTTCAGGGTGAGCGCTAAGCGCCGGTCGTCAGGGTTGAGATTGAGCTCGCGGATGTTTCTGTCGGGCACTTCCTCCGACCAGGACCACATGCCCGACGACAAGGCCTTGATCACGTCCTCCGGCAGGCCGAGCGCCTTGCCGACATCGCGGATCGCTCCCTTGGCACGATACCGCGTAACGGTGGCGCAGAGGGCAGCCTTGTCATGTCGGTAGGTCTTGTAGATCCATTGGATGACCTCCTCGCGCCGTTCATGCTCGAAGTCGACATCGATATCAGGCGGCTCGTCGCGCTCCTGGCTGACGAAACGCTCGAACAGGAGATCGTTGGTCGATGGATCGATAGAGGTAATGCCGAGAATATAGCAGACGGCGCTGTTGGCCGCCGATCCCCTGCCCTGGCAGAGAATGCCCTGGCTTCTCGCAAAGCGCACGATCGAAAACACCGTCAGAAAATACGGCGCATATTTCATGGCGCGGATGAGATCGAGCTCATGCCGTACGGTTTTCAACACGTCGGGCGGCAAGCCTTCCGGATAACGATCCGGCACGCATTGCCAGACATAATGCTCGAGCGATCCCTGAGCATCCTTGCCCGGCACGATCGCCTCTTCGGGATATTGGTAGGTAAGCTCCTCGAGTGAGAACGTGCAGCGCCGCACGATCTCCATGGTTCGCGCCAGGGCTTGCCGGTAGCGCGGAAACAGGCGAGCCATTTCTTCCGGAGGCTTCAGATACCGGTCGGCATGACGCTCGCGCTCGAAGCCGACATCGTCGATCGTGGTGTTGTGCCTGATGCAAGTGACGATGTCCTGCAACTGCCGCCGGCCCGGCTCATGAAACAGCACGTCATTGGTGACCACGGTTTTGACCCTGACCCGTGCCGCCATGTTGGAAATCTCATGGAGCCGCATCTGGTCATTGGGGCGTCGGCGCAGACACAGCGACACGTAAGCGCGGTCACCAAACGCTCCAGCCATCTTGCGAAGCTGTGCTGCACAGGTGGCGTCCGGCAGATCCGGCACCAGAATACCGATCATGCCTTCCGAGTAGGAAACAATGTCATCCCAGTGCAGAATGCAGTTGTCCTTGCCACCACGTGACTTGCCGAGCGTAATCAGCCGGGTCAGGCGTGAGTAGGCAGCTCTGTCTATCGGGTAGACGAGCAACGACATGCCGTCGGCGAGATCGAGACGGCAGCCAACGACGAGGCGGAGACCTGTCGCGCGGGATGCTTCAAGGGCGCGAACAATCCCGGCCAGCGAATTACGATCGACGACGCCGATCGCACTGATCCCAAGGAGTTTTGCAGCATCAAACAACTCCTGCGCCGACGAGGCACCACGCAGAAAAGAAAAATGTGTCGTGACCTGAAGTTCGGCGTAGCTCATGCGAATATCCCGTGGCAGAACCAGCGATACGATCCGGTTTCCGGATCAACACCGTCGCCGGAGCGGAACACCCACAAGCGCTCGCCTGCCTCATCCTCTATGACGAAATAGTCGCGCACGGCGTCCATTTCGGCATCTCGCTGCCACCATTCCCCGAAGATACGTTCCGGCCCGTCGGCACGCTTGATCTTACGGCGTTTGCCACGCCAGACGATGGAGACTGGCGGCCGGTCCGGCATCAGCGCGATCGCCTCGATCAACTCAGGTCTCGGCAAGAGACGGACGGGGCGGCGCCAATGGCTGACCCAGGCAACGGCGATCGGTTCAGCGACGGGGCTGATGCGCTGGACAGAGCGTTCCGGCACATCGGAGGCGACCGGCGCGACGCGATAAACCCTCTGCCCCCGGTTTCCATAGAGGTCGATCAGCGGCGTTACATCAGTGACGTCATCCTCGACCAGAGCAGAGGCTTTCTGAGCCTCCTCGAGAGGCTCGGCTATCACGGCGACCAGGATCAGCTTTTCGATCCCGAAGCCCGGCTCGATCTTTTCCGTCCGGTCCCGAAACAGTTTTGTCAGCCAGGCGACATCGCGGGCGGGTCTGGCGGTTCCGGCGCGGATGGCCTGTCTCGTGCCATCGACCTTCTCGACGATCAGGTCGGCACGGCGCACGCCAAGCCCGCGCTTCTGGAGTTCGCCAACGAGTTGGACGACCAGACGGCCAACATATTTGTCGATGGTTTCCGCAGCCCCGATCGGTTCGGCGAAGGTCTTGGAGACTTCAACCAGCTCTGCGGTCCGGATCGGCTCGATCGGCTCGGCGACACGACACAGCATCTGGTCGAGACGGCGGCCGACCTCTGGACCGAAACGCAATGTCAGCGGGGCCCGCGGGGTGTTGGCAAGTTCGCCGATCGTCTGGAAACCGAGAATGCGCAGATCAGAGACGATCTTTGACGGCAGGCGCAAAAGCGAGATCGGCAGTTTTTCGGCGGCACGGGCCGTCTCGCCCGGTGGAACGACAATCGTTTCGCGATTGATGGCGCGGGCGCAAGCATGGGCAGCACCCCAGCTGTCGGCAACCGCCACACGAGCGGTCAGCTTTTTCGCGAGGAACCGGTTGGCGATGCCATTCACCATTGATAGTTCGCCACCCTGCAGATGATCGGCGCCTTCTGTATCCATGACGATGCCATCAATCCCGTCGACCGCGACGATTGGCGAATAGATCGTCAGCGCCCAGAGCGTGATGCGCTCAAGTGCGGCTCGATCGGCTTCGGCATCAGCGTCAACCAGCATCAGGCCACGAAACAGCGACTGCGCCTTTGCGGCTGCCATGCCGGTATGCACGCCCGCCTTTCTGGCAGCCGGATCGGCGGCAGACACCCATCGCTTCGAGCCGCTTTTTGCGATCACGGCGATTGGCTGTTCAGGCGCAATAGACGGATCGGCCCGACGAATGCGATCTGTCGGCAGATCCGGAAGATAGATCGAGACGACCCTTGTCATCACACGCCCTCACGAGAAACTCAGCACACTCACCCGCTTTCACGCGCATCAATTCCAGAAACCATTGGGGCCTGCCCACCCCCGCTACCGGCAACTCTTCCGACGGCATCACGCTGACACGCCACCGCGTGGTCGAGGCCGTCGGCTGGCCAAAGTCATTGGCCTCCGTCTGTCGCCGCCATCGCCGAACGCCAAGCGCCATGGTCCCGGTTCGCTCGGCTGCAAGCTGCAACCGGCGGGAACTGACCATGGGCAAGCGGACAAGTTCACCGACGACGGCGCCAAGTCCGCCGAAGGAAAGGCCCTCCTCCATATTGGCAAGCACATCCTCTTCCTTGTCGGATTCAACAAAGATGACGCGGTCAGGATGCAGACCCACATGGGCCAGAGCCGGAAAAAACAGATCCGGCCGCGTCAGACACCAGATGACGGGGCCTTTTGTTCGTGCGGCAATGCCGGCAACACAAAGGGCTGCCGCTGCGCCATCGACGGTGCCCGAGCCACCGCCTGCAAACTCGTGCAACGCGCCATAGGCGAGACCACCGCCGGGCAAGGCCGCATCGATCTCGGGAACGCCGAAGGCGAGTGTTCCGGCCCGCGTCGCGGATACCCCTTCCATCGACGCTATGCGATCGCGCAAGTCGCAAATCACCCTCTGACGGGCAGCAGTCATCGTTCACGGCTCCCTTCAAGGTCGTGTTCAAAGGATCGACATCATGTCGTACGGGCTATATGTTCATTGTTTGTTCTCGTAATGCAAAAGAGTCAAGCACCACATGGTTGAGGAATATTATCCCAGTATTAGCAAAGTCGAAGATTCGAAAAGGATTCAAGGAGGTAAGGGGAAACAGAATTTTTTGCGGCCCCTGCGTCTGTCGGGTCCAGAATGGTGGATAGCGGGGATAGATGAACGGCGTCATAATCTTCTTAAGGTTTTCGTGCTGAACTCGTTTGCATGACGAAGCCACCGAGATCAAAGCCGCTCCTTCGTGATAGCGAAGCCCCGCTGCGGTCAAAGCCGCGTCGGAAGCGCAATCCCGCACAGCCACAGCTGCTGTTTGATCCGATGCCCGATCGCGTCGAGCCGGCGCTCGCCCAATTGAAGGCGCATCCTCCACAAGGCGATCAATGGAGCTGGGAGCTGAAATGGGACGGCTATCGACTGGCTGTCCATATCGAGCCGACTGGGGTCCGCATCCTCACGCGTAGCGGCCATGACTGGACGCACCGGTTTCCGGCGATCGAGCAGGCTGCCCGGGCGCTTGGGCCGGCAACGATGATCATCGATGGCGAGGCAGTTGTGCTTGACGATGAAGGGCGGCCGGATTTCGGGCTGCTGCAGAAATCGTTGGGTGCCTCTGGAAAGACTGCTGGCAGCCGAGCTTCGGACGCCATCCTCTACGCCTTCGATCTTATCTATCTCGACGGTCATGATCTGCGGAATATTGAATACCGCTCACGCCGCCATCTTCTCGAGGATACGCTGAAGGGACATGACGGCGCGATCCGCCTTTCGGAAACCATTGACGCCGATCCCGCGATCCTGCTGGAACACGTTGGCAGCCTTGGTCTCGAGGGCATCGTCGGCAAGCACCTCGATCAGCCCTATCGTTCCGGCCGCACCGGCGACTGGGTGAAGATCAAATGCGTTGGGAGCGAAGCGTTCATGATCGTGGGCTATGAGCCATCGACGGCATCGCCTGCCGGGTTCGCCTCGCTGGCGCTTGCTGCCTATCGCGGTGACGAGCTCATTCATGTCGGAAACGTCGGTACAGGTTTTAAGGAAGCCGAGATGATCAGGCTGCGCAAGATGCTGGACAAGCTGCGCTGGAAGCGGAAACAGCCACCGGTGCCCTTTCCCGAAAAATCAGATATCGTCTGGGTCGAGCCAACACTGATTGCAGAGATCGAGTTCCGGGCGTGGACGGCGGACGGCAAGCTACGCCATGCCTCCTACAAAGGCTTGCGGGAACGGCAAGACAATGCCGACGTTTACAAGCTCGACTAGCGACGGAGGCGGAACTCACCACACAACTGCATTCGGTCGCAACGGAGGAATTGCTGCCATGTGCAATCTATATCGGATGGAAGACAAGGACTGGGTCTCCAAATGGGCTCAGGACGCCGAAAGCCTGATCAACCTGATGCCAGCCTATCAGATGAACCCCGACCAGATGGGGCCGATCGTCCGCAACACGGCGGACGGCAAGAAGCATCTCGTGCATGCGCGTTGGGGCCTTCCCTCGCCGACCTTCGTTCAGAAAAAAGCTGCGGAAACGAGGGCGGGGAAACTGAAGGCCAAGGGTCAGGCTGTCGATATGGATGAGCTTACCCGCATGGAACCGGACCGCGGTGTGACCAACGTACGCAAGCTCAACCTGCCCCACTGGACACGATGGTTCGGTGTCGAACATCGATGCCTCGTCCCTGTCACCAGCTTTGCCGAACCGGATCCGGCGAGCAAACAGGATGGCGGAAATGTGCCCAATGCCTGGTTTGCCCGCGATGAAGCAAAGTCGCTGATGTTCTTTGCCGGCATCCATGTGCCGCAATGGAAAAGCGTCCGGAAGGTTCGAGACGGGCTCACGACCGACGATCTCTATGGTTTTCTGACCACCGATCCCAACCAGCTCGTGACGCCGATCCATGAGAAGGCGATGCCTGTCCTGCTGCTGACTAAGGAGGAGGCTGACATATGGATGCGGGCGCCCTGGAATGAAGCCAAGGATCTAGCCCGCCCACTACCGGACGACGCGCTGATCATTTCGTCGCGCGAGCCCTATGGATCCTCGATCGTGTCGACGTCTGGCGAGTTGGTTGAGCAAAGAAGCCTCCTCTAATCGGTCAAGCGAAAGCGCTCCAGCGGCCATTACCTGACGGCGGCCTCGTGCTGCCGCGAACCGAAGCCATACGCGCAACAGCCGACGGCATTCGAT
>NZ_BDLN01000010.1:73501-80704 GCF_001950375.1 Rhizobium sp. TBD182
TCAAAGCCAGCCGCGCCCGCGAGAAAGATCACAGGGACTTCCGCAATGCTTTAACTCGCTTGGGATCGAGTGAGAAATCCGCCCTTCGTCGATGGTTGGAGGTGCTGCATCCAGGACATGCCTGGATTCAAGAGCTTCAATCATGCTGACCGTCTACTTGGAGCAGAACTCCAGGCTTTGGGCACCTAGCTTTTCAGTAGCTCACGTCCAATACGCTTGACCGGCTCGCTGCGCAGAACAATCGCCGTAGTAACCGAACCATAGCGAGCAACCGCATCGACAATGCTTTCCAGCTCGGCTGGTGTGGGCACGATCACTTTCAGATGGAAGCAGTCCTCTCCTGTCAGCCTCAGGACCTCAATGACCTGCGGCATCTCGGAAAACTGCTTCAGGCAAGTTTTGATGTGTTCATGCGTGGTACGCAGGCGGACGATCGCCATCATTCCAAGACCTACCGAAGCAGGATCGATAACAGCCCTGTAGCCGTTGATGATGCCTCGTTCTTCAAGCCGCTTTAGACGTTCGGACGAGGCCGGCTGAGAGAGGCCGACCCTTCTTCCAAGCTCGGAAACGCTGATGCGCCCATCGTCCTGCAATATTTCGATCATGGAAATGTCTGTTGGATCGAGTTCGGGACGGGTGTCGAGATGCTTTTTCATGACCTTGAATCTATCGGTTTTCGGAGCTTTTCTCCGATGAATGCCTATTTTTCTCGTTCTCGTAAATGCCCATGATGGGGGCGAACAACGAAGAGGCGCAGTATGACAGAAATCATTCATTTGCCGGGTATCGGCAATTCCGGCAAGCTCCACTGGCATACGCTTTGGGAGGACGCCGATCCCTCCATATGCCGTTTTGCCCCGACAAGTTGGGATGACCCAGATCTTTCCGACTGGATCGCGGCGTTGGAGGAAGCCGTGCGTGCCGCGCAAACGCCGCCCATTCTGGTTGCCCATAGCCTGGCGTGCCTGCTCGTCGCCCATTGGCATCACGTTTCTGATCTGCCAATCAGAGGGGCAATGTTGGTCGCCGTGCCTGATCCGGCATCTCCGGCTTTTCCCCCACAGGCGATAAGCTTTGCAGGCGCACCTGAGACCAAATTCCGATTTCCCTCTCTCATCGTGGCAAGTACCGACGATCCCTATGGTTCGCTGCCCTATGTCCAGACCCGAGCAGAGCTGTGGGGTAGCGATTTGACGATAATTAGCGCGGCTGGCCATATCAACGGCCAAAGCCAACTCGGCGATTGGCCAGAAGGAATGGCACTTCTGAGAGACTTTGTGATCCTATCAACGTCCCAGATATGATACTCATGGTCGAAACGAAGATCCGTGGGCTTCAGGAGACTCTTAGCTGCCAGGTCTCCGCATGCCTGGCTTCATGCCATCGGGGCATTGTCCTTGATACACGGCCTTGACCGTAGAAATCAGCTGATCGTCTTTTCCACCTATTCCCTGAAACAAACTCACGGAAACAAAGTGGTAACCGCTTTTGAAATCCCCGTCATAGGTGACGGTAAGTTTTACCTTGCCGGTCATCGAGGATTGGCAGTTCGCCTCAATTTTCCGGGACCTAAGCTTACCCACACTATTGGACACAACACACTCCTGCGCGAAATTCGACCAGATATCTGTCTCCACGAAGTTGGTAAGAGTGTCATCGACGCACAAACTCCCCTTTACCAGGCGATTGTCCGGAGAGTCGAATACCCACAAGCCTGGCTGACGCTTTGGAAAGTCGTCAGCGGCGACGGCTGCGTGGGGCCATGGTGCTAGCAAAACTACAAGTGGAAGAAACTTAAGAGACATGTCATTCCGATCCATCATCTATTTTAAAGAACAGCGCCGCAGAATGGCGCTTCCCCGTGAACGCAAATCGCCAACGGCGGTGTTTTCCAGCCGCACTGTATTCACAACCTCGAGAATGGCGGCAATCACCACATCGGGCCGAGTGAACTGGATATAATGTCCGGAATCCGCTAGAAGCTGGTGTCGGCTGCGCGTCGACCAGGAGGCTTGGTCTTCGTGCAGCTTCCTCCAAACTTCACGACGACGCGTGTCCTCCTGCCGAGACATTTTCTCTGCACTTAAAGCGTCATTGCCGAGCGGTGCCATTGCCGTGAGCACGACCAACGGACGGTCACCCAGGGTGCGGAGACCGCCGGCCTCCCCCAGCGTCCGATCGACATTCATATTCTCGGACACCACGGCCGCCAGCGAGGTGCTGATAAAGGCGTTGGCCTTCTCCGTGACGGGTACCGGAACATCATGTGCTCCGTCAGCCGTCGCCATGAGGCGGATAATCCCGGTCCATGCAAGGGTCGACGCGATCTGCACGGCCTCGCCGGTGGAATCCAGCGTAGCTTTCGCGACTTCGGCGAATCGGGCGACCTGATCCGGATGCGAGGCATCAACGAACACCAGGCCCGCTACTTCGTCGCCAAATTTCCGGGTATAGGCCATGCTGTAAGGTCCACCGATCGAATGACCAACCAGAATGAAAGGTCCCTTTTCTCCGGCCGCAACCAGGACGGCCTGAAGATCTTCTGCCACGGCATCGGCGTGCTGCAGCGTGGACTTCGGCTCGCTCCACATAATTCCGGCGCGATCATAGGCACAGGCGCGGGTGAAGCGTCCAACGCTGTCATGTACCTTTGCCCAGGAAAGCGTCCCGTAACCGTCCAGTCCTGCCTCAAAGATGACGGCCGGCGATCCCTGTCCACGGCAATCGAGATGAATATTGCGTCCTCCGACATCAATCAGTCTGCCCTGGGGTGGGTATTTTGCCCTGGCCCAATGTCGCGACAGCGTCTCGTAGGCACTGCCCACCGCCACCGGCAGAACGACAAGTGCAACCAGGCCCAGGGGAACAAGCTTGAGCGAGAGCTTCATAAGGGTTTGACCATCCGAATAGATTCGGCCACGAAACCCTCACGCTCGTAAAAGTGGATAGCGCGCTTGTTGTCGGCAAATACATCCAGGCTCAGAAACCTGTATCCCTGTCGGCGCGCCCACATCTGTGCTTCATCAATCAGTCGACGCGCTGCACCTGTTCCCTCGGCTTCCTCAACAACGCCAATAATGGCGACGTGGCCGCAGGCTTCATCAGTTACTCCATCGCGGCCTGGGATCAGATGGACGTATCCAAGTGCTCGATCCTCAGTGGATAGAGCAAGGAGGGTCAGAGAGCCCGGAGCGGCTTCCTCCAAGGTTGAGGCCATGAATCTCTCTTGGAAGCCTTTCATTGTGTCGAGCGTATGCCAGGAAGGGCATGGAACGCTGTAGAGACGAGGCGCAAGACCAAACAAAAATGCTCGATCGCCTGCGGTCGCTTCTCTGATCGTGACGTTATGGGACAACTCCGAATCCTCAGTTACATACGGGCAAGCTGGTGAAAACTGGCCGTTTCCGACCTGCCGTGGCTTGCAGAATTTGAAGATAACCGTCGCAGGCGGCTCACCTCAGCGGCATGCCATAGCAAGAACCGCTTCTGGCGCACTCATCGTTTTGGCATGTCATTTAGGCTTGCAAGAAGTTTGATCGTTAGCGCATTGAACTGCTCCTGCTCAACCTTTGTTAGTCCGGCCAACGCAGTTCGTTCGTTTTCGACATGCTCTGAGAGGATCGCGTCGATCAATGAAAGACCTTTTGGCGCCAGCGCCACCAATGTGCCGCGTCGGTCTATGGGGTGGCGCCGCCGCACGACTAAACCATCCCTTTCAAGGCGGTCGATACGAGCGGTCATCCCGCCCGATGAAAGCATGGCGGCTTCGTAAAGTTGGGTGGGCGTGAGTTCGTACGGTGCTCCTGACCGCCGTAGCGTCGCCAGGACGTCGAACTCCCCACTTTGCAAGCCGTGCTGCACAAAGAAAGGGTTGAGACGATCACGCATGATGATCTGCGTGATTTCTCCCAGGCGCCCCAGCAACTCCATTGGAAACGGGTCGATATCAGGACGCTCCTGCCTCCATTGCGCAGCCGCGGACGCTGCCCGGTCTAGGTCCTTGAAAACTTCCGACATAAGATATATCTCGACATTAAGATTCTTTCCGTTGAGATAACATCATATGCACAATTCAGACATCGATCAACCATATATTCGCCGGCCGGCTTGCACTTCAAACACCCTTGCAATCATCGCCGTTATCGCCGTTGCCCTGAACTTGCGACCAGCTCTCGCTGCGTTGGGTCCCGTCCTTGACCGGATTGAAGCAGCATCGGGCCTCACATCGACCGGTGCGGGCGCGCTAACGACTCTTCCGGTATTTTTGATGGGCTTGGGCGCACTCGTCGGCTCTTCCCTGCAGCGATGGATCGGGGATAGACGCGGCATTGCTCTGGGGGTGGCGATCATCGCGCTTGCCTGCATAGCGCGGCTCTTCTGGTTTTCCAGCGCCGGGCTTCTCGCCAGTGCGGCAGCATGCGGTCTCGGCATTGCTGCCGTTCAGGCGTTGATGCCGGGGTTCATCAAGCGGGTCTTCCCGTCCAACGCAGGGCGCGTCATGGGATTGTACTCAACCGCCATCATGGGGGGCGCAACGCTCGCAGCCGCGACAGCGGCTGGTTTGTCCCGTTTCGTAGGTTGGGAAGCAATGCTGGGACTGTGGGGGCTGCCTGCTCTCTTTGCCCTTGTTCTATGGCAAGGAGCATCGTCTTCGGATGCCTCCGCGCAGCGAACGGTGTCCGGTCAACCCATTGGTCGATCCCCGTCACGAAGCGGCAAAGCCTGGCTTCTGCTCATCTTCTTTGGTGTCGGTACGGGCGCCTATACGCTTGTCCTGGCATGGCTGCCACCTTTCTATGTTCAACTGGGGCGCAGCGAAGATATTGCCGGCTATATGCTTGCAGGTCTTACGCTGATGGAGGTTATCGCCGGTCTTGCTGTGTCGGTGATGATCGATCGCTTCCGCGATCGTCGGGGACCGCTGATCGCGGCTCTTTTCGCCGTTCTCGCAGGACTGACCTGCTTGATCATAATGCCACTGACTTTGGCGCTTCCCGCAATGATCCTGCTGGGGTTGGGGATCGGCGCGCTGTTTCCGCTGTCGCTGATCGTGACGCTCGACCACGCCGACGAACCGGCAAGTGCCGGCCGCCTCTCGGCCTTCGTTCAGGGAGGCGGCTACATCATCGCAAGCATGATGCCCTTTGCAGCCGGCTGGCTGCGCGGCCATTCAGATGATCTGTCACAAGCCTGGATCATGATGGCTCTCGGGATCGGTCTGCTTATCTTGCTTGCGATGCGTTTCTCTCCCGAGGAGCGCATCATTTGACCGAATTCGCGACATGGCAGGTCTCAGCGCTCTACGTTGCAAAAGTCGACGTTTCATTTGATTAAAGGAACCGGAAGTTTCGCGAATGCGGCTATGCCGCCCCGACGATGAGGCTGATGAGGGTGCAATGAAGCAGGAAAAACAACGACTGAACTACGTCCTGTTTCTGGTTGCGGGATCAGGACTGGTGACGATCGCACGCGCAATGACGCTATCGTTCCTGGCCATCAAGCTGCAACAGTCGTTCGGGCTCGGTCCTGCCATGATCGGTGCGCTACTGGGGATCGGTCCGCTGTTGGGCGCTGTCGCAGCTCCTTTCGCAGGCTCCCTGTCGGACAGGGTAGGGCGCAGAACTATGCTGACGCTCACACTGCTTTTCATGGCGCTTGCGCTGATCGGTATGGGATTGGCTGAAACCGTCATCGCCTTCTGCATTGCCCAGATCGTTGCCGCAGTCGCGCTCGCGATCTATGAGCCGATATCGCGTGCTCTGATGAGCGATGTGTGCCCGCAGCCACTGCGCCTCAAATATTTCTCATGGCGCTACACTGCTACGAATGCCGGCTGGGCCATCGGACCGCTGATCGGCATTGCTGCAGGCGCGGCCTCCACTACTCTTTTCATCATTGCGGGCGCCGTTTATGTGGCGTTCGCCGTCGCCTTGCACCTGTTGCACGTGCCCATCCATCGAAGTGATGACGTTCCTCAGGCGACCGCACCCGTCCCATTGCTGGAGAGTCTTAGCGCTGCGATCCGCGATCCCCGGCTTGCCTTCTTTGTCGGCGGCGGCACACTGCTGATGGCGGTCTATGGCCAGTGGTCAGCAACACTCGCCCCGTACCTTACGGGAAATGTCGCTGGAGGCATGGAAATTTACGCCTACCTCGTTTCGATCAACGGCGCAGTCGTCCTGATCGGGAATCCGTTCGCCCGCAGGTTCATCGAACGCGCAGGCGCTCTCAACGGCCTTGTGACCGGCTGCGTGCTGTTTGCTTTTGGGGAACTCGGCTTTCTCAGTGCCGTCGGCTTCTGGGGACTGGCAGCATCAATGGTTGTTTTTACGATCGGAGAGATTCTCGTCGTGCCCTGCGAGTACACGCTGGTCGATGGTATCTCGAACGATCGTAACAGAGGCAGCTATTTTGGTGCTCATTCATTCTCGACCGTCGGCAACTTCATCGGACCGACACTCGGCGGCGCCATGCTGGGTGCTTTTGGCGGAGCTGGCATGTTCCTGCTGTTTGCCGGTTTTGCGGGACTCAGCGCCATCTTGTTCGCCGTCGGGACAGGCATGCCGCCTCCGAAAGCAGCAGCACCGCAATCCCCGTCGGGCTCGACGGAAGCTACGATCGGACCACATATCGCGGCGCGATCATTGTTGCATGAATCGTGAAATCGCGAGGCCGCTGTCACCTCAATAAAATTGGAGAAATTTGATTGGCGCCGTTGAGGCGCGGCTGGTCACCTGCTGGCCGTTGGGCAAAACGATTGCGGTAAGTCCCGAGGCTGACCCCATGATGCCGGCCAAATTGAAGCCTCAGGTTTTCGGCGCTTCCAAGTCCAGTCGCTCTGCCAATCTCATCGGGTGCGGTCGTGCTGGTTTCAAGCAGAATGCGGGCTTGCTCCAGTCACTCCCTCAGGATCCACTTGAGCGGGGATAAACCGGTCAGGGACTGAAAGCGACGCTGAAAAGTGCGCTCGCTCATGCCGGCGTGGCGGGCAAGTGAACTGATTGTGTGCGAATCCTGAAGGTTGGCGAGAATGTGATCGAGGATCGACGACAGGCGGTCAGCCTCTCGCCTCAAGGGCACGGGCCGCTCGATGAACTGGGACTGGCCGCCCTGACGATGGCTATACATGACGAGGCGACGCGCCACCGTATTGGCAAGTTCCGCCCCGAAATCCGACCGGACGATATGCAGACACAGATC
>NZ_BDLN01000010.1:80714-93544 GCF_001950375.1 Rhizobium sp. TBD182
TGCCTGCCGAGCTGCCGGCCGATGTCAGAATGTCCCCCTCATCGACATAGAGACAGGTCGCGTCGATCTTGATAGCAGGATAGCGGTAGGCCAGGTGCTCGGCGAAACGCCAGTGCGTCGTGGCGCGGCGACCATCAAGCAGACCGGCGGCCGCGAGCACATAAGCACCCCCACAGATAGAGATGATCCGGGCGCCACCCCGATGAGCGCGAACAAGGGCGCCGCAGATATCGCCGCGCCCACGCCACCGGTCCCCATAAACGGCGACGCGGCACACGTCCCGGTCCCTCGCCTATTCTGAAAGGCAGTTGCTCACGCCACAAACGCGACTGCGGCTTCCCGCTCCAGCGCCGCCGCGACCGAAGGGCGAATCGCAATCCGCTGCATGTAGGCTGCGACTTTCGGCCAGCGGCTGAGGTCAATGCCAAAGCCCTTCATCCAGCCGAGGACCGTGAAGAGGTAAGCGTCCACGACCGTGAAGCGGTTGCCCATCAGATAATCTTGGGTCGCGAAGCGGGTTTCGATGAAATCGAAACGCCGGGTCAGCTTCGTCTCGAAGAGGTCCTGCACCGTCTCCGGCAGGTCTCTGTTGAACAGCGGGCTCGATCCAGCATGAATCTCGCTGGTGACGAAGTTGAGCCATTCCTGGAGCCGGGCGCGCTCCAGGGTGCCATTGGCTGGGGCCAGGCCCGAATCCGGCTTCAGGTCCGCCAGATACTGGAGGATCGCCGGCCCCTCGGTCAGAACGTCCCCGGTGTCGAGCGCGAGCGCCGCCACATAGCCTTTGGGATTGATGGTCAGGAAATCGCCCGGCTCTGACATGAGCTTTGTGCGATTGTCGACCCTGACTAGATTGTAGGATAGCCCCAATTCCTGAAGCAGGATGTGAGGAGCGAACGAGCAGGTCGCACTGGCGAAATAGAGTTTCATGGGAGGGTTCCATTCCTATCGGCTGTCGGCGGACATTGACAGATCCCTTGGAATAAGAAAAATTACTGCCTTAGATTTCTGATATAAGCTTTGCTACTATGAACCTAACCCAAATCCGTAGTTTGATTGCGGTCGCCGAAGCGGGGAGCTTTACCGCCGCAGCGACGAATGTCGGCGTCACGCAATCCGGAATGAGCCAGGCACTGGCGATGCTAGAGGAAAGCCTGGGCGTGAAGTTGTTGGCGCGCCACCGGCATGGTGTCGAACTCACGGCTTTCGGAGAGCGGGCGGTCGACCATGCCCGCGCTGCTTTGGCGCACCTGGACGCCATCGGAAAAGAGGCTGCCGAGGCCGCCGGCGAGGAATTCGGCTCCGTTCGGATCGCTGCCTTTCCAAGTGTTTTCTCAACTGTGTTGCCGCCTCTCCTGCGACGCTTCCGGTCCCTCCATCCAGGCATTGAACTGATTGCACTTGAAACGGATGATCGGGAGGTCGAGTCTTGGCTTGAGTCCGGATCCATAGACCTCGGCGTCCTCCTCAATCCGCGACCGGACAGCGATGCCGTACTGATTGGACAGGATGCTTGGGTCGCTGTCGTACCAACGGCGCATCGCTTTGGACGACGTGAAACCGTCTCCCTTGCTGATCTGGCTGCGGAACCGTTCGTGCTCGCTACCGGTGGGTGCCATCTCCATGCGCGCACGCTCGTCGAAGCGGCCGGGCTAACACTGGCGGATGTGCGAATGGAAGTGCGGGACTGGACCAGTGCGGTCGCGCTCGTCAGGGAAGGTGTGGGCGTCAGCCTCGTTCCGGAATCGACTCTGCCTGAGAAACGGAGAGGGCTGCGGACAGTACGGCTCGATCCGTCATTGTGCCGCCGCTTCGGCTTGGTAGCATCCCCGAAGGGCAAGCATGGGCGGGCTGCAAACCTGCTGGTTGAACTGGCACGGAGATGACAGCCTCCAAACTGGTATGTCGGTCTTCAAGTCCACTCTAGCCCTATCGAGATCATTGTCCTTATATGGCGAAGATTGCCAAGATCGAACCCTATCCTTGGCGCTCATATAACCCTCAATGCTGAGTGATTAAACGCTTCGCTCTTGAACAACGGATTCGAACTCGCGCCCCGCTTGTCCAGTAGCTATTCCGGCGTTGTTATTTCTTCACGTTCGGGGCAACCAATGCCGCTCCAAATGGGGCGGCTCTCGGCCCGAAGTGGCCATCGATCGGCGCGTTGATCTACGTGCAAGCACCCGAAATATCAAGCAAATGGTCTTTCGCGGCTTCGTCCGGCTATCCACCCGCATCTTCGCTGCCCCTGTGCGCAGCAATGAACATGGCGACGGCCGAGCGGCAATAGGATTCGATCTCGTTGTCGTCCGAAGCTTTCGCCTCGTCGAAGCGTGCGATAATCAAAAGATCTGAGCCCTTGAAAAGCGCACCGAACAAGCGGGCGGACTGGAGAGGATCGGGCACGTTCAGAAGCGCCTTTGCATGCAACTGACGCAACAGACCCTCGATTTGCGCAATGATATGCCCAGGGCCTGCTTCGTAATGGAGCTTGCTCAACGACGTCTGGTTTGGCGTATCGGCCATGACCATGGCTTCGACATTGCGGACCTCCGGGCGCAAAAGCGTGCGAAGCAGTGACGATCCCGCCGCCATGAGTTGATCTTCGGCTGAACCATCAACGCCTTCAAAGAGTTTCTGCGGCACTAACTGCTGGCAGCGGGCCGCAAAAGCTGCGCCAAACAGCGCCTCCTTGCTTTCGAAGTGCTTGTAGATGCTGAGCTTGGATATCTTCGCCCGTTGCGCGACCTTATCCAACGTCGCCGCATGAAATCCAAGTTCCTCAAACAGTTCGCACGCGGCATCGATGATCGTTTGACCAAGCGCCTCGTTAGCGGGCCGGCCGCGTCGGTTTTGGACATTTTCACTCATGGCTATTTGCGATCCTTGACAGTATCGTTATTTGAATTTAGGATACCATCCAGTATCTAAAATATGCAAGCTAAATTGCGTCAACTTAATCTACGAGGGTGCCATGCAACGAAGAACGCTTTTGAAGCTGGCAGCGCTCTCTACCATCGGCCTTCCCGGTGCCCAGGCGACCGCACAGCCTAATTCCATCCCCTCTATCAGCAACACGGAGCCTATGACCATGAATGACGTCATTATCATCGGCGGCAGCTTTGCCGGCCTCGCCGCCGCCCTTCAACTCGGCCGTGCCCGCCGCAAAGTAATCGTTCTCGATACCGGCCTGCCACGCAATCGCTTCGCCGGCCGCTCGCACGGCGTGCTCGGCCACGATCACAAGCCACCGTCCGAAATCCTGGCCCAGGCGCGGCAGCAACTGGAGCGCTATCCCGCAATCAGGCTGGTCAATGCCCGCGCCGAAAACATCTCCGGTAGCATCAACAATTTCTCCGTCCTCACTGGCGATGGCGAAAGCCTTGGCGCGCGCCGCCTGATCATGAGCTATGGCGTTGTCGACCAGATGCCGGCTGTTCCAGGCTTCGCCGAAAGCTGGGGCACATCCGTCATCCCATGCCCCTACTGCGACGGCTTCGAGGTCGCCGGCCAGCATTGGGGCCTCGTCTGGTCTGGTCCACAGTCGATGAATCAGGTCAGGCTGTTTCACGATTGGACCGACACATTGACGGTCTTCGCCGATGGTCACGACATCACACCCGAGATCAGGGCCGATCTGGCGGGCCGAAAGGTACCTGTCGTTGATGGTCGGATCACCGGGATCGCCCGTCACGGGGACCACAATGCCACTATCAAGCTCAATACCGGCCCCGATGTCGCAGTCGATATCCTGTTCGCGCATCCGCGCAACAAGCCGTCCGCAAGCCTGCATGAAACACTCGGGCTCGACACGGTCAACACGCCGACCGGCATCGCTATCAAGACGGACGAGCGCCGTGAAACCAGCATACCCGGCATTTATGCCGCCGGCGACCTCGCCAACCCCGGAATCCCCTCGGTCACCACGGCAACATGGCAAGGCGCGATGGCGGGTATCTTCGCGCAGCAGTCGATGCTGGTTTGAGAGCGCAGATTGGAGGATGAGCATGGCCGTCGAACCAGATAGCGCGGGTGTGCGCTTCCCTCCGCCACTCGTTTATCTGGGAGCGCTGCTGCTGGGACTGTTGGCGGAGCGGTTCGTCACCCTACGCTCTTTCGGCATCGAATGGCGGTTGCTGGCCACGACGGGAGTGCTGCTTTTCGTTGCCGGCGTGGCGATGATGCTTGCGGCGGCCGGTTTGTTCCGGCGGCTTGGCACCAACGCTCCACCGACGCAGCCGACGACCCTAATCGTAACGACAGGTCCCTATCGCTGGACTCGCAATCCCATGTATCTAGCAATGGCGCTCATCTATGCCGGCCTTGCGATCGGCTTCGACGGGCCGATCGCCCTGGCCTTGCTCCCGTTGGTGCTGATCATCATCCAGACGCAGGTGATCGCGCGCGAAGAGCGCTATCTCGAAGCAAAGTTTGGCGACGAATACCGCCGCTACAAGGCTAGGGTTCGCCGTTGGTTCTGACCATTCGCTGCTGCCGCACCGAAGCCAATATTGGCATCTTTCATCCGACCACTCTTGGAAACGCATGACATGCATGGACTTGGCGCACTACAGCATTGGCTCGCCAGACACCATCTTTACTCACTGCGAAGTGGGATCCCACGCTCAACCGGCAGCTATCGCGGACACGCTGGGCGTTTTTAGGGATAGCATCGACGCCATGACCGCTATTGGGCGCAAAGCCGCCGCAGCCTCCGCCTTGAACCTTTACGAACTTAAGACCCGATATTTACCTGAAGGCCTTTCGCGCTCACGAAATCAGCCCGTTTTGCGTGGCAGGGTGATGGTCTACTCCTATGAGCATTGATCGACAGCACCATGGGCTGGTTGAAATTGCCGCCAGAAAGCGGCAATCTCCCTGAGTCAAGGATAAGCAGTCGCGCCATCGGGTTTGCGAGTAACCTTGCGTTCCCAGTGGATGTAGTCATCGTTTCGTAGCACTTCTTCATCAATCTCAATGCCCCAGCCGGGACGGTCCGGCCGTAGCCCCATGTGACCATCCACGGGCATATAGGGATCGAGCGCCCACGGCGCATGGACATGCGGCTTGAACTCCAGCACCTGGAAATTTGGCTGTGCCGCGCAGAAATGCACATTGACGGCAGTTGCCAAGGGCCCCATCGGGTTATGCGGCGCGACAGTGACGTAATGGGCCTCCGCGATCGTCGCGATACGCCGCATTTCCGATACACCCCCGACGACGCAGATATCCGGCTGGATGATATCCGCTCCCTGCTGGGACAACAGGTTGAGGAATTCGAAGCGATTGTAGAGCGATTCACCGGTGGCGAGCGGCACGTTTACCTTCGACTTCAACTCCTTCCATGCCGGAATATGTTCCGGCCGGATCGGCTCCTCATAGAAGAGCGGATCGTTCGGCGCGATAGCGGCGGCAAGCTGCACCGCCTTGTAAGGTTCGAAAATCTTGGCATGCGCATCGAAGGCGAACTCGAAATGCGAGGGCGTTATTTCGCGGATGCGACCAAACCAGTCCCCCGTTTCCTTCACCAGTTCGCCCCAGCGACCGGAATGCAGGTCGCGGCGATAAGGGCTGAGCTTGAAGGCTGTGTAGCCGTATTCCTCGTTGAGCTTGAGGGTCTGTTCGAGCACCTGTTCGGGATCCGGCGCGGTATAGACACCGCAATAGACCCGTACCCGATCTCGCACGCTACCGCCTAGCAGCATATAGACGGGAAGACCTGCAGCCTTGCCAGCAATATCCCACAATGCGTGATCAATTGCAGAAATCGCGGCAAGACCGAGGGCTCCGGGGGGAAAGCGGCATTGCTGGTTGAGTTTCAGGATAAGGAATTCGACGCGGCGCGGATCTTCGCCCTCAATCTGGTGGAAGAGATAGTCGAGCAGCGGCGGCAACGCCCAGTCCGGGCCGTGATTGTAGCATTCGCCCCAGCCGGAAATGCCCTCATTGGTCTCGATCTTCAAAAGCAAGCGCGGACGATCATCCACACGCTGCATGTATGTCTTGATACCGGTAATATGCACGTCTCGTCTCCGATCAGGCAGCCAGGGCTTCGGCTTTGACGCGATCGACGATCGCGCGGAGCGCCGAGCGCTCGTCCTCATTCAGCGCCACGACGCCGGGTACACGTACCGGGCCGACATCGTTGCCGAGCATGCCGAGCGCTTCCTTCACCACCGTCACGTTGGCGCCGTTGTTGTACTTGGTGCGCAGCGCCTCGAAGCCTGCAATCGAATTGATCAGACCACGAGCGCCTGCATAGTCTCCGGCCTCGAGTGCCTTATGGATGGCGTGCGACCGCTCCGGGAAGACATTGACGAGACCCGATGTGAACCCCTTCGCTCCCATGGCGTAGAATGCCGGCGCCCAGCCTTCGGCCAGTCCGCAAACCCAGATGGCGGAAGCGTCGGCCGTCGCGCGAATGACCTCGGCAAGAAGCATGAGGTTTGACGATGCGAACTTGATGCCGGCAATGTTTGGATGAAGGGCGAGCTTGCGGAAATCGGCAACAGAAAAGGCGTCACTGCGCACATAGGCAATGACCGGTACCGTGGAGAAGTCGGCCAATTCGAGGAAATAATTCGCCTGATAGGACGGCCCCGCGAATGGATCCATCGGGTGATGCCCCATGATGGCGTCGGCACCGGCGGCGACTGCATCCTTCGCCAGCGCTTTCGCCTCTGTCAGCGAGCGTCCAACCGCCGCGCTGACGAGCGACTTGCCGGCCGCAGCCTCGACGGTCGCGGCATGCACTTCGCGCACTTCGTCCATCGTCAGGGTGAAAAACTCGCCCGTATTTCCGGCCGCCATCAGGTTATGCACTCTGGCGCTGGCAAGCCCATTGATAATGCTTTTCAGTTTCGCGATATCGATCGAGCCGTCGTTCTTGTAAGGTGTAACAGGCACACCCGAGATCCCGCTCAGCGCCGTCCTCACGGTCTGAAGTTTATCACTCACGTCAGATTTCTCCCTCTTTCTTGAAAACGATTCCGAGATACGTGTCGCCGGAGCGGACGACGTGATCACGCATGATGCGCTCCGCCTTGTCGGCGTCCCCCGCGGCAATCGCATCCGCGATTGCGACATGCTCATTGAGCGCCTTTTGCCGTTCAGTCGGATCCAGATGGATGACACGTCGAATGCTGGCGTCATAAAATTGCTGGCGCTCGATCAGTTTGGAGAGGTAACCGCACTGCGAACTGCGATGGATGTGATCATGGAACTTCTCGTTGAGAGCAATGAGGCCATCTGCATCTCCGGACGCGGTTGCGTCCTTCATATAGTTGGCGATCGCCTGAAGCTCGCCCCTGCCTTGCTCATCGATGCGCTTGGCCGCGAGATGCGCAATCATCGATTCGAGTGCAGCCCGCGCAAGGATCATTTCCTCCGCCCATGAGCTACTGAACCGGATGATGACGCCGCGCCTTGGAAGTGCCTCGACCAGACCTTCGGTCTCGAGCTGGCGCAATGCCTCCTTGATCGGTGTCGTGCTCACCCCGAACTGTTCGGCGAGATGTCGTTCGTTGATCTTCTGCCCCGGGGCAAACCGCCCGGAAATGATCGCACTGCGCATGGCGCGATGCACGTGATCGCGCACCGTGACCTGGAAGCTGGCATCGATTTTTTCAAAGTCGGCATTGCCTGAAGTGGACAGGTTGGCAGCGGTCATTTTTCGAAAATCCGTTGACGAGGTTCGAATTGTGTGAAATTTGATATATCAGATTTGAAATCCATGTCGATATGAAATTTCGATTTGGTGAGGTTGAGGAGCCTTGGGAGGCTGACATGAGAACGCTAACACGCGCATTGCTAACATGCGCCATGACGGTTGCGCCGCTGGGACCCATCGCGGCTGCGACCCCAAAAGACGAGTTGGTCATCGCCATCATGATGACGACAATGCGGGGCCTCGACCCGCATGAGATCAACCAGTTGGAAGCTGCCGAGGTTGTTGCAAACCTTTATGATCGGTTGGTTTCATTGCCCCCGGATAACATCACGAATCCGCAGCCATCATTGGCTGAGAGCTGGACGATCTCAGAGGATGGAAAGACCTTCACGTTCAAGATCCGTCGTGGCGTCACTTTCCATTCGGGCAATCCTGTCACGGCAAGGGATGTTGAATGGTCGCTGCATCGGCTGGTCAAGCTTGGTCTGGCACCCTCCACCGATCTGCGTCAGTGGGGATTTTCGGCGAAAAATGTCGATCAGCTTATCCGGGCTACCGACGACCGGACACTTGTTGTGGAGACACCCGAGGTCTGGAACCCAAACCTCATTCTTTATTCGCTGGCCAGTTTTTCCACGTCGATTGTCGATAGTGCCTTTCTTACCAACAAGGAAAAGGATGGCGACTGGGCACGAAACTATCTTCAGACCGCCGACGCGGGCTCAGGCCCCTATTCGCTTGTCACCTGGCGCTCCAACCAACTCTTGATCGCCGATTCTTTCAAGGATTACTGGAAGGGCGAACCCGCCATGAAACGCGTCTACTTGGGGCATGTGCCGGAATCGTCGGCTCAACGCCTGCAGATCGACGCGGGCGACGTGGACGTGGCAACGCGCCTGTCATCCACGGATCTTTCCGGTCTCGAAAGAGATGGCAAGGTGACCGTGCAGAAGGTGCCGGGTTTCGGTTTCTATTATCTGGCATTGAACCAGAAGGACGAGATCCTCTCGAACCCGAAGGTACGGGAAGCCTTCCGCTACCTTATCGATTATGACGGCCTTGCCGGTTCGGTGATGAAATATTACGGAATCAAGCAGCAGACCATTATCCCCGGCGGACTGCCGGGCGCATCCTTCGACATGCCCTATAAACTCGATATCGAGAAGGCAAAGCAGTTGCTCGCCGAGGCGGGTTACCCTGACGGGTTCTCGAAGGTCTATTTCGCTCAGCCCGGCACGCCGGAATCCGAAGTCGGCGTTTCGCTCCAGAACAATGCCGCCAAGGCCGGCATCAAGCTCGACCTTCAGATCGGCGACCAGATCGGAAAATTCCGCTCCCGC
The DNA here is from genome assembly GCF_001950375.1 of Rhizobium sp. TBD182. Lineage (NCBI taxonomy): Bacteria > Pseudomonadati > Pseudomonadota > Alphaproteobacteria > Hyphomicrobiales > Rhizobiaceae > Rhizobium > Rhizobium sp. TBD182. Next base: position 89,724 of record NZ_BDLN01000010.1, read on the forward strand.
CAGTTCGAGCTGTTCTCCTCGCGAACAGGTGAGCGCCTGCCCGATCCGCATGCCGTCCTGCAATCCTACGCCACCAATGCCAACAATGCCGATGACGCGAAACTGTCCGGCCTGGTGGCCTGGCGATCCGCGTGGGACGTGCCCAAGGAGATCCAGAACATGGTCACCGCAGCAGCGCACCAGACGGATCAGGAAAAGCGCGATGAACTCTATGCGCGGATCAACGAAGCCTATCTGCGGTCTTCGCCGGCACTCGTCACATCATTTCAACGCACCGACCCGAAGGCCGTCCGCAACGAGGTGAAAGGTTATGTCGGGCATCCGACCTGGCTCACCCGCTGGGACACCGTGACCAAGGGCGAGTGACGATAAAAACTTCAAGGACAGTGGCATGAGCATTACCCAAACCTCCGATGCCCCGCCGAGCAGGAAATCGCCGTTTCCTAAAGCTGCGGCCAAGATCGCAACATCCTTTGTCGTGATCCTGACAACGCTGCTTGGGCTGATGATGATTACCTTTACGGTGGGCCGCATGGTTCCGGCCGATCCCGTGATTGCCGTCATTGGCGATCAGGCCGACCAGGCCACCTACGATCGTGTTTACAAGGAGATGGGCCTCGACAGGCCGATCTATGTGCAGTTCGGCAATTATCTGAATGACGTGGTCCATCTCGATTTCGGCCAGTCGATCATTACCAAGCAGGCCGTTTCCAAGGACCTCGCCCGTGTTTTTCCGGCAACGATCGAACTGGCCACGCTTGCGACCATCATCGGTGCAGGCCTCGGCATCCCGCTCGGCGTCATCGCTGCTGTGCGCAAAGGCACATGGGTTGACCATCTCGCCCGCGTGGTTGGTCTTCTGGGTTATTCCACCCCGATCTTCTGGCTTGGCACCATCGTCATCCTCGTCTTTTACGCTTACCTTGGAGCAATTCCGCCGGGTGGCCGGATCTATCTTTATGACGAAGGTATCGTGCAGGCTCGCACCAACTTCATCCTGATCGATTCCGCGTTGGGCGGTCACTGGAATGTCTTCTGGAGCGCACTTCACCATATCATCGCACCGGCCATCATTCTCGGTTATGCTTCGATGGCCTATCTCAGTCGCATGACGCGTAGCTTTATGCTGGAACAGCTCCGCCAGGAATACATTCTGACCGCACGCGCCAAAGGTCTCGGGCAGAGACCGATCGTCTGGCGGCACGCCTTCCGCAATATCCGCGTCCAGCTCCTGACTGTTATTGCGCTTGCCTATTGCGGCCTGCTGGACGGCACGGTGCTGATCGAAACAGTCTTCGCCTGGCCCGGCCTCGGCTCCTACCTCACATCGGCACTCTTCTTCGCGGACATGAACGCCGTGCTCGGAAGCGTGCTTTTGATCGGCATCATATCGATCGCCATCAACCTGCTCTCCGACATCGTCTATCGCTTCATCGATCCGAGGACCCGCTAATGGCCAAGTCCGCTACTTTTTCAAACCTGCACGACTGGCTGATCAGCGAGGACTTCACGTCGTCTCGACAGGCACGTTTGCACAGCGTCTACCTAGGCTGGCTCAGCCTCGTTGCCAACCCGCTCGCATTCGCCGGGTTCGCCGTTGTCCTTTTGCTGATTGTCGTCGCCGCATTGGCGCCGATCATCGCGGTACATGACCCGTTTGCGCAGGATTTTCTGATCGCGCTCAAGGCGCCGTCGGCGACACACTGGTTCGGCACCGACGAATTCGGGCGCGACGTGTTTTCGCGGCTCATCTATGGTGCACGCACAACGCTTTACATCACCATTCTGGTCACAATCATCGTCGCACCCATCGGTTTCGTGATCGGCGCGACCGCCGGTTATCTTGGAGGATGGGTTGATGTCGTCTTGATGCGCATCACCGACATTTTCCTCTCCTTTCCGAGCCTTGTCCTTGCGCTGGCCTTTTCCGCCGCACTCGGGCCTGGCATCGAAAACGCAGTCATTGCCATCGCGCTCACCGTCTGGCCGCCGATCGCGCGTCTCGCGCGTGCCGAAACGCTGACGTTTCGCCATGCCGATTTCGTCGTTGCGGCAGAACTTCAGGGCGCCGGGGTGGGAAGGATCTTGCGGCGCCATATCGTGCCGCTCTGCGCGCCTTCCATCATCGTGCGCCTGACGCTTAACATGTCGAGCATCATCCTGACGGCAGCCGGGCTCGGTTTCCTTGGGCTTGGCGCACAGCCGCCGATGGCTGAATGGGGCGCAATGGCTGCTTCCGGCCGTCAGTACCTGCTCGACGCATGGTGGCTGACGACGGTTCCGGGCATCGCAATCCTGACCGTCAGCCTTGCCTTCAACCTGCTCGGCGACGGGCTACGTGACATCATGGATCCCCGCAATGGCTAACACGTCCGACACTATTCTGACGGTTGAGAACATGTCCGTCGAGTTCCCGACGCTTTCGGGCGTCACCACTGCCGTGCGTGACGTATCCTTCACCATCGGCCGCGAAAAGATCGGCATCATTGGCGAATCTGGCTCGGGCAAGAGCACGACCGGCCGCGCTATCATGCAGCTTCAGCCTCCGCAGGCGATCGTCAAGGCCAGCCGCATACAGTTCGAGGATATCGATCTGCTCAGGGCGAGCGAAGAGGAGATGCGCTCTATTCGCGGAAGGCGCATTGCCATGATCCTGCAGGATCCGAAATATTCGCTGAACCCGGTCATGACCGTTGGCGAGCAGATCTCCGAAACGGTGATCCTACACGAAAATGCTACCCCGAAAGAGGCACGCAGACGCACGCTTGCCATGCTGGAACGCGTCAATATCCGTGATCCTGGACGTGTCTTCGATTTATATCCACATGAAGTGTCAGGTGGCATGGGCCAGCGCATCATGATTTCGATGATGCTGATCGCATCGCCTTCCCTGATCATCGCCGACGAACCGACCTCAGCGCTCGACGTGACAGTACGCCAGCAGGTCCTCTCTATTCTCGACGACCTTGTGGTCGAGCGTAACATCGGCTTGATCTTCATCAGCCACGATCTCAACCTCGTGCGCAGTTTCTGCGACCGCGTCATCATCATGTATGCCGGCCGCGTCGTCGAAACGATCGCCGCAGTCGATCTTGATCAAGCCAAACACCCTTATACCCGCGGTCTCTTGGACGCACTTCCGAGCCTCGATCATCCCAAGGACAGGCTGGAAGTTTTGCGTCGCGATCCGGCATGGTTGGAGAACTAAACATGACGATGATCAAAGCCCATGATCTGGCTGTATCTTACGGCCATGGCGAAACAGCCCTCAAGGTTGTCAAGGAGGTTTCCTTTGAAGTTGCGAAGGGCGAGACTTTTGGCCTTGTCGGGGAAAGCGGCTGCGGCAAATCCACCATTCTGGGCGCACTTGCAGGCCGCAACAAGCAGTGGACCGGTTCGATCGAGATCGATGGCGAGAAGATCGGGCAGAAGCGGACACGAGTCCAGCTTGCCAAACAGCAGCTTGTGTTTCAGGATCCATTTGGCTCCATCCACCCGCGTCATACGATCGGCCGCACCCTGTTAGAGCCGCTGGAAATCCACGGCAAGGACCGCCAACAGGAGCGTATCGAAAAGGTTCTGACCGATGTCGGCTTACCACTCAATTTCCGCTATCGTTATCCGCACCAGCTATCCGGCGGGCAGCGGCAGCGCGTTGCGATTGCCCGCGCACTCATTCTCGAACCAAAAATCCTTCTGTTGGATGAGCCCACCTCGGCACTCGACGTCTCCATACAAGCGGAGATTCTGAACCTTCTCAAGGATCTGCGGGAGCGTGAACAGCTGACCTATATTCTCGTCAGTCATGATTTGGCGGTCGT
>NZ_BDLN01000010.1:93554-101936 GCF_001950375.1 Rhizobium sp. TBD182
ATCTGTGTGATCGGGTGGCGATCATGCAGAGCGGGGGTTTCGTGGAGGTGGTCACGCGGCAGCAGTTGCTCGAGAATACCGTTGAACATCCCTATACGCGCATTCTGATGGATGGCAGCCGAGGCTATGTGGCGGCTAGACGAGATCTGCTACAGCACAGTCCACATTCTCCGGCGTCCGCATAGTTCTCGCAGACGCCGGAGATTGTGGATTGAGTGGAAGCGTTGAAGATGTCGCGTGACTTGTAGCGTTTCATAATCCGGTCTCGTCGCCGGATCGAAACGCCCGCCTGATCGAGATCGTCACTGCCGCGCAGACTGGGGTCGCTATGATTTCCCTATTCGGTAAACGCTTCCTCCCGTTTGCGGCTGATGCTCGGAGACAGCACGAGCGCCAGCACCGCAACCGCAAAGATCAACAGCGACAGGCTAAGCGGGCTGCGCAGAAAAATCGTCGGATCACCCTGGCTGATCAGCATCGCACGCCGCAGATTTTCCTCCAGCATTGGCCCCAAAATGAAGCCGAGCAGCAACGGCGCCGGTTCGAAACGCATCTTGCTCAACGCAAAACCGACAATGCTGAAGCCTGCCATGACGAAGACATCGAAAACGCTGTTGTTGATGCTATAGGCGCCGATGCAGCAGAAGCCGATGATCGCCGGAAACAAAAGGTGGTAAGGCACGGTCAGCATCCGGACCCAAAGCCCAATCAGCGGCAGGTTGAGAATGACGAGCATGAGATTACCCGACCACATGGAGACGATCATGCCCCAGAACAGGCCCGGTTCCTCGGAGATCACATTCGGACCTGGTGTGATGCCCTGGATTATCATCGCACCGACCATCAGCGCCATGACCGGGTTGCCCGGAATACCAAGGGTCAGCATGGGAATGAACGATGTTTGCGCGCCGGCATTGTTGGCAGCTTCAGGGGCCGCAACCCCTTCGATGGCACCTTTCCCGAACTCGGCCCGGTTGGGAGAAACCCGTTTTTCCACGGCATAGGCAGCGAAGGAGGCCAGCATTGCCCCACCGCCCGGCAGAACACCGAGTAAGGACCCAAGTGCGGTGCCACGCAAAACGGGCGAACAAATTCGCCGGAAATCGTCCTTCGTCAGCATCAGTCCCGTCACACGCTTGACGCCAACCGAACGCTCCTGCTCGTTTTCCAGATTGCGCAAAATTTCACAAATACCGAATATGCCCATGCTGACGGCAACGAAATTCAATCCATCATAGAGCTCCGGAATATCGAAGACATAACGTGGCGTCCCGCTTTCGACATCGGTGCCGACAGTGCCAAGCAGCAGGCCGAAGACGATCATCGCGAAGGCCTTGAGCAGCGAACCGCTTGCGAGCGCGACGGAGGCGACGAGCCCCAGAACCATAAGCGAGAAATATTCGGCTGGTCCGAACTTGAGCGCGATCGCCGCAAGAGGCGGCGCGGCAAGCGCAAGCAGGATGGTCGCCACCGTGCCGGCAAAGAAGGAGCCAAGGGCTGCGGTTGCGAGAGCCGCCCCCGCGCGGCCGTTGCGCGCCATCTGGTAACCGTCAATCACGGTGACGACGGAAGAGCTTTCACCTGGGAGATTGATGAGGATGGCCGTTGTCGAGCCGCCATATTGAGCGCCATAAAATATGCCGGCCAGCATGATGAGCGCGGATTCCGGCGGCAAGCCGAAGGTGATCGGCAGGAGCATCGCGATCGTGGCCGTCGGCCCGAGCCCCGGCAACACCCCGATCGCAGTTCCCAGAAGACAACCGATGAAACCGTAAAGCAGGTTCATGGGCAGGAAGGCGGTGGATGCACCGAGCCAGAGGTTAGAAAAGATGTCCATAAGCAATCCGATCCGGTTTCAGGGCTGACTGGCGAGCCCTAGAAAAAGTCACCGATAAAGGGGATCCACGGTCCGAAGGCACGAAGAGGGATCGCGAGGAGCTTGGTGAAAACCAGGGCCGAGCACCCCGCAAGGAACAGGCCCAGCAGGATGGAGTGACGCCAGTTGGCATAACGACTGGCAGCCGAGGCCCCGATGATGAGCAGGAACATCGTGGGCGCAAGGCCAAGCCCTGCCAGCACTAGACCGAAGCCGACAGGAGCGAGGATCACGAAGAAATAAGCTTTCCAGTTCCAGGTTTCCGCCTCACCCTCCTCAACGCCAACCATCAGCGACTGGATGAGGACCAGTGCGCCAAGCGCCATCAAGATCAGGCTCAGCATGGTCGGGAAATAACCTGGGCCCATCTGGAACGAGTTCCCGACTTCCAGATTGCGACCGAACCAGATGAATAACAGGCCGGCAAAAATCATCGTCACGCCGCCGGCGAAGTCGCGACCGTTTTTTATCTTCAGCATGGCACTATACTCGCTGTGGAAATGTGCCGGCCGGGATGACATCGATGGAAGTCATATCCGGCCGGCAGTCTACCTCACTGCGGTGGGACGTTCGCGGCCTTTATAACCTCGGCCCACTTTGCGGTTTCCTTGTCGATGAAGGCCTTGAATTCCGCCGAGCTATTGCCGACCGGCGTCACACCCATCGCCTCGAGCTTCGCTTTCATCGCCGGATCCGCGATAATTGCCTGGACTTCCTTGCTCAGCTTTTCGACAATTTCCGGCGGGGTGCCGGGAGGCGCAAACAGGCCATGCCATGAGGTCGCCTCGAAACCGGGAATGACGCTTGCCATGGTTGGCACGTCGGGCAACAGGCTGGCTTTTTCCAGGCTGGTGACGGCGAGAGCCTTGACCTTGCCGGCCTTCACCTGTTGGGCGGCGGTCGGAATATTGTCGAACATCATGTCCACATGGCCCCCAACGACGTCGAGAATGGCCTGGCTACTGCCTTTGTAAGGTACATGCGTGATTTTGAGATCGGCCCTGGTGGCCAGAAGCTCGCCCGCGAGATGGATGGACGTACCGACACCGGAAGACGCGTATGTGTGCTTGCCGGGCTCCGACTTCAGGAAGGCGATCAACTCCTCGACGGAATTCGCCTTTATCTTGTCGGGATTGACCACCAGCACGTTCGGCAGACTTGCGATCAGCGAAATCGGCGCAAATCCCTTTTCCTTGTCGTAAGGCAAGGTCTTGTAGAGCGTCTGGTTGATCGCGTTGGAGCTAACCGTCCCCATACCGATCGTATAGCCATCGGGTTTTGACCGCGCCAGATCACCAAGGCCGATATTGCCACCGGCGCCGGGCTTGTTTTCAACGATGAAGCGCTGCCCCAGTCTCTTGTCCAGCTGTTCGGCCACAAGACGACCAAATGTGTCGGTATTGCCGCCCGCGGCAAATGGAACAATCACGGTCACCGTCTTGGACGGGTAGTCTTCGGCAAAACTGGGCTGGAGACCGGTTGCGGATATTGCGGCCGCGACAGCCGCAAACGTCATGAAACGCCTGAGGTTCATATTAATTCCTCCACTTTTCTGGCTTCCCGCCAGTGCTGTTCACCACCCTTCGAAACCCTCCTCCCGAAGAGATGGAAGCGCTTTCATTTTAGACCGAAAAATCTCTTCCGCAACCGCAGCCGATGTTTTTTTAATCATTAAATTTCAATATATTAGCCTGTATAGAAACAATACTTTAGACGAACATCTTGATTAGGTTCAAAATGAAAGCGTAAATCATTTTGAGAGGAATGAAAAATGGCCGGCCACGAGAAAAACAGTTACATCGCTCCCGGCGGGCCGGTCACGCTCGCTGACGTTGCCAAGCTCGCGGGCGTTTCGCCAGTCACGGTTTCCCGGGCGATCAACACTCCCGCCCTGGTCAAGCCTCGCACGCTGGAGGTGATTGATCGGGTGATCGCAAAAACAGGTTACGTGCCAAATCTGCTGGCTGGCGGCCTTGCTTCCCGGCGGACCCGGCTGATCGCTGCGATCGTCCCAACCGTTTCCAGCACGATATTTGCCGAGACTATCGAAGGGCTTAACGCAGAACTCGTCTCCGCCGGCTATCAACTGCTGCTTGGCCTCTCCGGTTATGACAATGCCCGCGAGCTGGAACTGACGCGCGCGATTTTGGCACGCCGCCCCGATGGCATCGTCCTAACGGGCATCACGCATCTTAAAGGGACTCGCGCCATGTTGACAGGCGCGGGCCTGCCGATCGTCGAGATATGGGATTCCACCCCCTCGCCGCTCGACACTGCGGTCGGCTTTTCGCATGCGGCGGTTGGCGCTCTGGCGGCCGAGCATCTGCTGGTCAAGGGCTACGACCGCTATGCCCAGATCGGCGCCAACGACCCCCGCGCCGTTCAACGCCGCGACGGTTTCGTCGGTCGCCTCAGAGGGGTCGCGGATGTCGAGTTACCAGCGCTGGAAATGAATTCGCCCTCTACCTTTCGGGATGGAAGATTGGCGATGGCACAGCTTCTGGACAGTGGGCACGGAACGCTCGGCGTATTCTGTTCATCAGACGTCGTCGCCCACGGCGCCTTGGCGGAAGCAAATGCCCGCGGCTGCAGCATGCCCGCCAAACTCGCCGTCATCGGTTTTGGCGATTTTGACTTTGCTCCTTACACACACCCGCCACTGACAACGATCCGTATCGATCGCCGTGACATCGGCACCAAGGCAGCGCGCTCTATTCTCAGAAAGATTGAAGGCGACGGGAATGTTGAGGCCATGATCAATATCGATTTCCACATCGTTGCCCGCGGCACCGCCTGACCCAGCGCTTAAGGCCGCTTGCCAAATTCCGCCATGGCCCGCGTCCAGTGACCGGCCTGTTCCGAAAGCGTAATGCCAAGACCCGGCCGGCTCGGCACCAGCATGCGGCCATCCCTGATCTCCAGCCGCTCGTTGAACAGCGGATCGAGCCAGTCGAAATGCTCCACCCAGGGTTCGAGCTCGTAGGCGGCCGCCAGATGGAGGTGGATTTCCATAGCGAAATGCGGCGCGAGCTGCAGCTTCCTGGACTCCGCCAGCGCGCAGATTTTCAGGAATTGCGTGATGCCCCCCACGCGCGGCGCATCGGGCTGGATGAAATCGACGGACTTGTTCTCGATCAGCGAAACATGTTCCAGAACGCTTGCCAGCATCTCGCCGGTCGCAATGGGCGTATCGAGGTGTGAGGCGAGCGCCGCATGACCCTCGACATCATAGGCATCGAGCGGCTCTTCGATCCATGTCAGGTTATAGGGTTCCATAAGGCGGCCGAACCGCATCGCGCTTGGACGATCCCATTGCTGGTTCGCATCGACCATCATCGCCACCCTGCCGCCGATTCGCTCATGCACCGCGGCAACGCGTTTGAGGTCGACAGCCATGTCGGGCTGACCGACCTTGATCTTGATCCCACCTATACCCGCAGCAATTGAATGCTCAACATTCTCGAGAACCTCTTCGATCGGCGACGAGAGGAAGCCGCCCGAAGTGTTGTAGCATTGCACAGAATCGCGGTGGGCGCCGAGCAACTTGGCAAGCGGCAGGCCAGCCCTTTTCGCCTTGAGGTCCCACAAAGCCACATCGAAGGCCGCTATCGCCTGGATGGCAAGCCCGCTGCGACCGACAGATGCCCCCGCCCAGCAAAGCTTGTTCCACAGCTTGCCAATATCGTTCGGGTCCTCGCCGATGAGGACGTTTGCGATCTCCTTGGCATGTTCATATTGACCCGGACCGCCGGCGCGCTTTGAATAGCTGAAACCAATGCCGCTATGGCCATGCTTTGTTTCTATTTCCGCAAAGAGAAACGCCACTTCGGTCAAGGGCCTTTGCCTGCCGGTCAACACCTTCGCGTCGCTGATTGGCGTCTTGAGCGGCAGGAAGACCGAGGAAAGCTTTATCCACACAATGCTGTCTGCGCCGGAGGCTTGTTGCATATCCGTTCTTGTTGACCGCGTATCCATCTTCGCCTCTTTGATTTTCACCCTGACGGAGGTTCCGCAGCAGTTCTGACTTGACTGATATCGCGTCCATCAATTTAAGTCCAAGTTGTTTTCTGTTAGATACCGATACAGGATTTAAATAGATGCTTGACTTGGGAAGGGTCCGTTCATTTGTCGCCGTCGCTACCGAGTTGAACTTCAACCGTGCGGCGCGTCGTTTGAATATGACGCAGCCTCCGCTCAGCCGGCAGATCAAGCTCCTGGAACAGGACCTCGACGTCACGCTTTTCGAGCGGACCAGCAGGAGCGTGGTCCTAACGCCTGCGGGTCTGGCTTTCCTTAGCGAGGCACAGACACTTTTGAGGCTGAGCGACGCCGCCGTAACAGCGACAAGAAGGGCAGCGCGCGGCAGCGCAGGCTCAGTAAAAATCGCTTTTGTCGGGGCCAGCACCTACAGTTTCCTGCCCGGTTTCATCAGTCAGGCCCGCGCTTCCGCACCCCAAATCGAACTGGAACTGGTGCAGATGGAAACCGCCGAGCAGCTTCAGGCGATTAATGCCGGCGATATCGATCTCGGTTTATCCCGGCCGCTTGCCGGCAATCATTATGTCGAAAGTCTGTGCGTCGCGCGCGAACGTATGATGTTGGCGATCCCGCGCGCGCATCCGCTTGCCGCAAAACGGCGCCCTGCACCGGATGCGCTGAACGGTGAACCGTTTATCATGTTCTCTCCGCCGGCACGGTATCTGCACGACAAGCTGACCCGACTGATAGAGGAAAACGGGCTCACTCCCCGCATCGTTCAGAGCATGACGCATTCGCAGGCCATCCTCTCGCTGGTCAGCGCGGGCATCGGCCTGGCACTTGTTCCCGCCGGCACCGAAAATGCCTGCTTCGACGATGTGGTCTTTCGATCACTCGATCTGAAAGAAGAGTGTATTGCAGAGCTTCATGCCATTTGGAGCCGGGATAATCACAATCCCTTGCTGCCGGAAATTCGCAACATTGTTGCCCTTCGGCATGGTAAGTCATGATGGACCACTAACAGTGCGATTTGTCGCACGGTCTCTCACCTGCTCCTGCGACATTTGGGACGACGCAGGAAGCTAGCCTCGCAAGGGACGCATGAAAGTACGCTCGTAACTGATGATGCTGCGGTTACGCTTATCCAGCTCATAAGCTGCTACGCACTCTGGATCCGTGGTCATCTTGATCCGGTAATCCTCGTAGGCCGCAAGGCTCGGGAAACTGAACAAAGCCAGCGCGATATTGTTGGCCCCCTCGCTGGGCAGGAAGTATCCATGATGCGTCCCGCCCATACGATTGACGATGGGAATCCAGAGCCGTGCATATTCCTCGAACTCGGACAGTTTGTGGGGGTCGATAATGTATTTGAGGTAACAGGTAATCAATCAAGAGTATCCTTCGATAACTTATTTGCGCTGGGTATGCTCACGCTTCCCGCTTTTCCTTCCCTTTCCTGTCGAGAGCAAGCTGGAAATCAAGAAGTAGCCCTTGGCCTTGTGGCTCTATCGTCAACTGAATGTCTCCTGTCCCATGAGCTTCGCCAAAAACCACTATGACAATATCAATTGGGCTGCGCCGGATCCCAAAAATCGACGCCCCAACCAACGGCCATGATGACCATAATGGAAATTTGCAACAGAGCCATATCTGACCCGTTTGCGTCGTGTGGCGACAGTTTAGGAGATCAAATGGACTACCTGAGCAACCTCATCAAGCCGGACGCCAAAGACTGACAGTTCAGCTTGTAGTTTGAGGGCGTCTCCAGGACCTATGCGACGGATGGATCGGTCGAGGTACTGTAATCTCCCGTCCATCAGCTGTTCATGAAGCTGCCACGTCTGCTTCAGAGAAGAAACACATATTCCTGTTGTCGCTCTCAACGGGCAATCAAACAGGAGAAACTCATGCGCTTATTAGCGACGGCGACTGCCGTAACCGCAACCGTCCTGCTCATCACTACGGGCCGCGTGCACGCCGTGGAAATTCACAATGGGTCGATCAGCGAAACTGAAGTCCTCCAGACTCAGAAAGCCTGGGGCGAGGCACTCGTTGCAATCTCGCGTGAATACGAAGACAAAGGTGTGAAGCCAGCCCATGATTTGGCTGCCAAGGTGATCGATGCGGCCTATGGCTACCAGTTGGGTCCGGTTCTCTTCAAGCCGACCCTGACACAGGAGCCCCAAACCTTCCGGACCGACCGTGAGGGTGCCCTGTCCTACTTTGTCGGCCATAACCAGAAATATCCCGGCGATACAGGCTTTGCACTGAAGGGATGGCGCGAAGTCCGTGTCGAAAACGCCGCCATTCTTCTTGACGGCGAGTATGCGACCACTCTTGGCAAGGTGTCCTTCACCGACAAGGACGGCAAAGTCACGACGGTCGATAAGTCATGGACTTTCAAGAAGGACGATGAAGGCACGATCCGCATCGTCCAGCACCATTCCTCACTGCCTTACGTCGCCAGGTAGACGTCCGTACGTATCGGCCAGCGATCATTGACCTTGCTCGAGACGATAGCCGATACC
>NZ_BDLN01000010.1:101946-106150 GCF_001950375.1 Rhizobium sp. TBD182
AACGGTCGTGATGCAGGAACGACCATCCGAAGGGCGATCGATCTTTGCGCGCAAACGACGTACATAGACATCGACAACATTGGTCAGAGGGTCTTCGCCTGCTCCCCAGATATTCGCCAGAATTCGCTCCCGGCTGAGTACTCGCCCGGGGGCGGACATGAAAAGTTCCAAAAGAGCCAGTTCCTTGGCGGTCAACGATATCTCGACGCCATTGACCGTTGCGCGCATTGAATCTCTGTCAAGTTTCAGTACTCCCACGAGCAGCGTTTTTGCTCCGATGGGGCGTATGTCGACAGGACGGCGCATAAGCGCTTCTATCCGTGCCAGCAACTCCTCAAACGAGAATGGCTTGACCAGATAGTCGTCGGCGCCCATTCGCAGTCCCGAAATGCGGTCATTCACCGATCCAAGCGCTGTTAGCATCAGGATAGGTGCGGATATCCCGCTGGCACGCAGCGTTTGACAAACATCGGAGCCGCTGATGACTGGCAGCATGACATCGAGCAGGACAGCCCCGTTTGCACCTGTGGAGCGCCATTCCTGCCATAACTCATGCGCTCTTGCGATTCCGGTCGGCCCGTCACGGGCAACGCTGACGCTGTAGCCCTCGGCACGCAGCCCGCGTTCCAAAAAATCGGCCACTCTCGGATCATCTTCAATAACCAATATGTTCAATCTGTCGCCTCCACGGCAGACTCAAGGGAAATATGATCTCTTAGCAAAGGCAACCGAAACTTGGCCATCGTCCCCTCATTTTTGTCGCTGGAGAGAATGATAGTGCCATCGTGGGCCGAAGCCAGGTGTCGGGCAATAGACAATCCCAGGCCGGCGCCTTCAGGACGATGAAGCCTTGCGTTGGTACCGCGAAAATTGCGTTCAAAAACATCGGGAAGTGCATCGGCCTCAATTCCTATCCCATGGTCACGAACGATCAATTCCCAAGAGTCCGCAACCATGTGAGATTTGATTTCGATGTGACCGTTCTGCGGCGAATAGCGGATAGCATTATCAAGCAGAATAGCGATGACCTGCCTTAAGCGAAAAGCGTCGCCAGCGACGATCGTCTCAACATCCTCTATGTCCGTTTCAAGGGTCACGCTCCGCTGTTTGGCCAAAGCGGCAGCGCTCAACAGTGCCTCTTCCAGCGGACCTGCAACATCGATAGGTTCCTTGTTGAGTGCCAACGTCTCGTCTTCGCCACGCGACATCATCAACAGGTCGTCAATCAGGCCTCCCATTTGACTGGCTGCCTGCCCGATGCGCTCAAGCGATCCACGGTAGTCTTCATTGGCTTTCTGCCCGCGCAGGGCGATTTCCGCTTCACCGCGGATTGCGGTGGTCGGCGTTCGCAATTCATGACTGATATCAGCCAACAGGATACGCCGGCGGCCTTCCGAGGCGCGAAGTCGCGATAACGCATCTTCCAGAGCCGAGGTTCTCTGCTTGACTTGGTGCTCGAGACGGCTGCGTTGGTTGGCCTCCTCATTTTTTCTCAGTAAAAGCTCCGATGCCATCCGATTGATGCTTGCGGCAAAACGGCCGAACTCATCGGTGGTTGTCACAGGGATACGATGTTCGAGCTGACCGGCTTCATAAGCTTTCGCCCCCTCTGACATCTGCTGCAGCGGTTGCCGGATGGCCTTGGCAATAATATAAGCCAAGCCCATACCGATAACCGCTATTATAAATGTCATGACTGCAAGGACGCGATTAAGTTGCAAGAGTGCGGTATCCGCACTGGTTCTCTTGATACTAAGCTGCGATCGTTCGGTGGCTATGGTGCTGTTCAGAACTTCGCGTAAGTCACGCCCGGCTCCCTGATCGAAAACAGTTTCGATAGAGGCCCAAGCGGTTCGAGCATCATCCGCTCCGTGATGGGACTTAATGTCTTCAATAGCTGGCTTCAATGCGACGACACTGCCTGAGATCAGTTGCAAGGCCTCATCGCGAGCGTCGTCATCATCGGTCGGTTCACCGCCCAGTTGATCGAGCTTACGTGTCTCGCTGCTGATCCGCTGAAGTTGCTCAATGGTCGTGGCCATATGAGCACGAAGTATTTCCCCATCGCCAGGCGAATGCTCGGCTCCAATCAAGGCACGCAGTGACCAGGCCCTCAGCCGCTGTTTGGTGGCGGAAAGCTCCAGCAAACCGGAAAGCAGATCTCCCGCATAACGACCTCGTATGACCTGTTGTTCCGCCTCGTTCGCGATGTGACGATTGAGAAGACCCTGAGATACGATGAGAATGGCGAGAATCGCGAAAGCCGCCACCAACCGAATCGTAAAGTCATACCGCCTCATGCTGTCACTCTCCGTTCGAAAAAACGAGCCCGTCGGCATCTCGCCTACGAGGCGTTGGCCGATCGCTGGATTCCGGAACCATGTAGAACGGAGTTTGAGGTTTTTATCTGGCTGCGCAAGCCTCACTTATACGGTGGCGCAGACGACCTCGCCATTCGGTCTGCCACCACAAGCAGATCGCCTTCAGGGCGGCCTGAACAAAGCTGGAGTGAACTCTGGATCACCGACCAGCCCGCTCTGTCTGATGTGCTTCTCTACCCAGTCCGGCGCAAACGACGCTCGGACTCACAACGTGGACGGCTTGTTTTCTTTTTCACTCTCGCAAAGTCTCGTTGCGTTGAGAAGCCCCCACCCGAACACACGATCTCTCCCGGGCTCTCCGATGTCATCGGTGAACTGCCTGATCTTTGTCTCAAGACCTTCAAGCGACAAACCCGGGTTGTTTGAAATCAGCAGCGAGACGGCCGCCGTCACGAAGGGAGCGGCGAAGGACGTACCGGTTTTCTGGCGCGCGCCGGTGACGGATGCCGCGGTCCAGACCCCAACACCGGGAGCGGCAATGTCAATATGGTCTCCACGCACCGCCCGACGATAAGGATTGCGTCCCTTGTCGACTGCGGTTACGGCGATCGTGTCGTCATAGGCTGCCGGATAAACAGGCTTTGCGTTCGGGCCATCATTGCCGGCTGCCGCAACGAGGATAACTCCTCGGCCGGCCGCCGCTTTCACCGTCGTTTCGAGCAACGCATTCGCCGGGCCGGTCAGGCTCAGGTTGATGACACGAACATCGCGCTGAACAAGCAGATCCAGTGCACGCACGAGATCATAAATGCTGGCAATATCGGTTGCCCCTCCAGATCTCTGGAAGGCATCGACGGCGATGAGTTCTGCCCCAGGCAGGAGACCCGGAACGCGGCTGTCGGATGCACCGACCAGCAGAGCTGCAACGGCCGTGCCGTGTTGCGTGCCCGAACTTTTTCCTTCGACTTCATCAAGGCGGATGACCTCAAGCCGGGAGTTTGCCAGGGTCACGTGGTGGGCATTGATCGCCGTGTCGATGAGACCAATACGGTGCGGTTTTGCACACCCCGCGATATCGCCCTTTGGCCACCCCACGATCTCACGCACAAGCACACAACCCTTGCTTGCGCAACCTGTCATGTTATCCGATTGCGGTTGGTAGAAATGATTCAAATCGACCGTTGCCGTGGTATCGCTGGCGGCAACGGCAGTACGCGCCGCTTCGAGCGTTATCCCGCGCGGCACGATGAGCCGCACCATTTCTTTGCCAATGAGTGAAATCTGGACACGATCGCTGACGGTAAATCCTTCCCGGATCAGTCCGGCGAGCGCGTCTTCCCCAAGACCCGCTGCGACGAGCTCGTTTCGTCCATGCTCTGGAACCGCGGCTGGACGGCGCACTGCTGAGTGACGTTCGCGGGACGGCCAGCGAAATAGCGAACGTAGGTCGCGCAAGGCATCGCCACCGCGATGATATCCATTGCCGCCGTTTCCGCCACCACCGTTGCTGCCATTGCTGCCACCGCTCCCACCACCGTCGTCTCCATCATCTCCGTCGTCATCATCGGCAACCGCAACGGGAATGGTGAACGCAGCGTCATTCAGGGGTAATGGCAGAATGAAGAATGCTCCTGCGGCGATTGCAGCAGCGAGGAGGCGCAATAGTTTTAATTTGTCGATGAGCAACACGACGGGTCTCCTGTGGCACCTTCCCAATCAGCTTTCAGGCCAGGAAGCGACTGCGGTCAAATTATCTGGAAAATACGTTTGACTCGACAGCTTATTCCCTGGTGTGCAAAAAAGTCGAATGACCGACGACATGCTGACTGTCCCCGAACGGCTGGTGGCCTTCCTGCCGAACCTCCGACGCTTTGCGATTTCGC
>NZ_BDLN01000010.1:106160-110621 GCF_001950375.1 Rhizobium sp. TBD182
TGCGGATGATCTTGTACAGGCCGCCTGCGAGCGGGCGATCCTGGGCGCGGACAGTTTTGCGCCCGACAGCCGGTTCGATGCCTGGATGTTCCGTATCCTGCGCAACCTCTGGATCGATCATCTCCGCCGCCAGAAGACCGCCGGCCCACATGACGATATGGACGAGGCACGCGATGTGTCCGTGCCCTCCGGCGAGGCTGCTACCCATGCTCGGATGGATCTTGCCGCGGTCATCACCGCCCTGCAGAAACTGCCGGATGAGCAGCGCGAAGTGCTGGTGCTGGTCTGCGTTGAGGATTTCAGCTACCGCGATGCAGCTGACGTGCTCTCCATCCCGATCGGCACTGTGATGAGCCGGCTGGCGCGTGCGCGGAAGAATCTCATGGAGCTGACGGGAATAAGTTTTGGCGAAAGACGTTCGCCAGATACGAAAGGCAGCGTTCTATGAATAAAATGGATTTCGACGACGAGACATTGATGGCGTTTGCCGATGGCGAGCTGGACGCGGTGCGGAGCCTTGCGCTGGAGGAAGCGCTTGCAACCGATGACGCGCTTGCCGAACGGCTTGCCGTCTTCCTCGACAGCCGTCAGCTGGTGGGCGATGCGATGAAACCGCTGATCGACGAACCGGTGCCAGCGGAGCTCCTCGCGTCGGTGGGTCGCATGGCGGAGGAGGCCCGGCAGCAAGCTGCAGCGCCGAAGGACAATGTCGTCTCGTTTCGGCAAAGGCCGCAACAGCGTGTGCAGCCATCAGCACGGCGCTGGCTCATGCCGATTGCAGCCAGTCTCCTTGCGGTGATCACCGGTGTGGTCGGCTTTACCGCGGGCCGCATGGGGGTCTCCGAAACAGGGACGGCTTCAGAGATCTCCGCTGCCCTCGATCGCGAAACATCCGGCAAGAATTTGCCGCTTGATACTTCCGGCACGGTATTGCGTGTCGTTGCCACCTTTCGTGATGACCGCGGCGAACTCTGCCGTGAATATGAGCTGAAGCAGCCTGCACGCAGTACCCTCACCGTCGCCTGCCGCCAGGACGGCGGCTGGGAGACGCGGCTTGCGCTGACAACCCCGCAGGCGGACGGTTACGTGCCGGCCTCCTCGCAGGAAACGATCGACGCATATCTCGCCTCCATCCATGCCGGCTCACCACTTTCCCCCGAGGAAGAGCGCGAGGCGCTTGCGCCCTGACACCGTTGTCAGGCGCCTCCGCTGCAATCCCGGTCGACCCGCTCGTGGATGCAGTCGCCTGGCAACAACTTGCTGTCTGAGAGGATCGAGGTCGAAAAGCCCACATCCGGGGTGGCACGAACGGCTCGACCGCACGAAATACGTCGTGATGCGCGAGACTTTTCTCCCCCTTGCTGAACAGTATGACCATCGCCCAGGAACAGAGGCTTTGCTGCCATTCGTGTCGGAGACGGCTTTCCAGGGCGACAGAAAGCAGGCTGGTGGATGAAGGCCGTGCGGCTTGACCTCGAGGCAACGGGCAACATCATGCGCGCCCCAGCGGTCGGTCCAGCTCTATCGCGTCACCTGACCACGTTTTTTATGGGAAATTTTTTGGTCGCCCCGGAATAAGCTCCTTCCATCGCCGTTCCTCTCGCATCGCACTACAAGGAGAACAGCGATGGCACTCGCCCTTCTGAAGAAGCCGCAGCCCCGATTGACCTTTCTCTGCCGCGAGGAGGACGAGGGTGTCATCCCGCCGCCGGTGCGCGCCAGGACGGCGCTGCCCGACTGGTTCCGCAAACTGCCCGCTGTCGACGAGGCGCAGGTCTCGCCCACCAACAGCGGCATCACCGTGAAGCGCTGCATGCCCTTTCTCGACGCCATGGCGACGGGCTGGGTGATCGGGCTTGCGGCAAGCGTGCGCATGGAAATCTCTGACAGCGGCAAAACAGTCGATTTTGGCTGGGATTTCGATCGCACGCTGGTCAGCAACCATGCCAGCCACCAGGTCGCCGGCAATCCCCGCGAGCCGCTGCCGCCCTGCAAGTTCCACAATTACTGGACCATCCGCACACCGCCTGGCTGGAGCTGCCTGTTCGTGCCACCACTCAACCGGTCGAACGGTGTCTTCGAGGTCGTCGCCGGTGTTGTCGATACCGATACCTACCAGTCGGAAATCCACTTCCCCTTCTTCGCCATCGGCGAGGACGGCCTGCATATACTGGAACGCGGCACGCCGATCGTCCAGGTCATCCCCTTCCGCCGCGATACCTCAGATCTCGACGCGGACATTCGTGCCGAAAGCGCGCCGGAGAGCGTGGTGCGCAAGACGATCCTGCGCAAGACACTCGCCGCCGACGGCTGGTATCGCAAGTTCGCCCGCGCCCAACGATAGGGTCTAAGCCGGACAAATCGCCTTGGCCGTCGCTGCGCCCCGCAGCGGCGGCAATGCCGCAGGTTCCAAAGAGGGAGATTATCCTATTGAAATTATTTCGATTTTATCGGGAATAGGATTCGCCCGCCACCGTTTCTCCTTCGCAGCCAACGAGGCTGTCACTCAAAGGAGAAACACCATGAAGAAGGTCATCGCAATCTTGAGCGCATTCCTGGTGGTCGGCGCCGCAGCCCCCGCGCCCGCCGTCGCCGACGACCCGGTTTACCGCTTCCTGCAGAAGATGACGCGCTCCAGCAAGGCGAGCCAGGCCCGCTACAGCCGCGACCGCGACGACGATCGCCGCGGCGGCTGGAGCTCGAACCGCGACTCCAACAGCTCGTCAAATTCCTCGCGGAATTCCAACTCCAACCGCAACTCGAACTCCAACAGCAGCTCCAATTCGTCGAGCAACTCCAGCTCAAACAGTTCGTCCAATTCTTCGAGCAATTCAAGTTCGAATTCTTCCTCCAATTCGTCGTCCGACGACGATTGAGATAGCAACCTGCAAGACCGAAAGGAGGGCGATCATGGCCCTTTACGCAATCACCCCTCCCGGACCCCACGCCGATCGGCGTGGGGAACCGTCCCCGATGCTGGAGCCGAGCATGCCGCTCGCCCGCGTCAAGCAGATCGTAGCAGTGATCGTGCTGGCTTTCAGCGCCATACTGATCTTTCTCGCGATCGACGGCCTCACCATGAACATGCGGCTGACGCTCGCCGTCTTCGTGGCGACGATCACCGCCTGGACCATCCTCGACCTGCCGGATACGCCCGTGGCGTTGGCGGGTGCTGCCCTGCTGCCGCTCGTCGGCGCGATCGATGAGGACGTGCTCTATCGCTCGCTCGGCAATGATATCGTCTGGCTGATGCTGGCGGCCTTCGTGGTGGCCGGCGTGCTGAGACAGGTCGGGGTGATCGAGCAGATCATCCGCCGGTTACTCACCCGACTTGCCACCGTTCGGGGCCTGTTCTGGACGGTGACGCTCCTGATCTTCGCAACCGCCTTTATCATTCCCTCGACGTCAGCGCGTGCCGCCATGCTCGCACCGGTTTATCTCGGCCTTGCGGCGGCGATCGATAATGCACGGATCAACCGCGCGCTCGCACTCCTCTTCCCCTCGGTCATCCTTCTCTCCGCCGGAGCGTCGCTGATCGGCGCTGGTGCCCACCTTGTCGCGACCGGGATGATAGAGCGGTTACGTGGCCAAAGCCCCGATTTCCTCGACTGGATCGCACTTGCCGGCCCCTTCTCCCTTCTCTGCTCGCTCCAGGCCTGTGCCGTGCTGCTGAGGTTTTTTCTCACCCGCGAGGAACGCGTCATGACCATCGCGCAACGTCCTGAAGCTGATATCCCGACATCGCTGACGCGCCAGCAATGGACCGTTCTCGCCATCACCGGCGCGATGATCGTGCTCTTCGCCGCCCAGCCCCTGCACGGGATCGGCATGCCGCTTATCGGCATCGCCGCCGCTCTGCTGCTGGCGACCGAACGGGTCTCCGGCCTGCCGCTCAAGGCCGCGCTCAAGGGCGTAGAATGGAACCTGCTGCTGTTCCTCGCCGGCACGCTTGTCATCGGTGAAGCCCTGATAGAGACCGGAACAGCGAACGTGCTGGCCGAACGGGTGGTTGGCCTTGCCGGCAACAGCATCGCAGCCTGGCCCGCTCTCGTCATCGGGTTTGCCGCCATCGTCGCGACCCTCTCCCATCTCGTCATCACGTCGCGCACCGCGCGGGTAACAGTGCTCATTCCAGCCCTTGCCCTGCCGCTCGCGGCCCTCGGCGTCGATCCGCTCAATCTCGTGATGGTGGTGACGCTCGCAAGCGGCTTCTGCCAGACACTGATGGTCTCCGCCAAGCCGGTGGCGCTGTTCGGCACGATGGCCCCCCGACCCTTCGGCCAGGCCGACCTGTTGCGGCTCGCTATGGTGCTGGTCGTGCCCTTCATGGTGCTGCTCGTCGTCTTCGCCACGCTCGTTTGGCCGCTGCAAGGCCTGCCGCTCAGATGAGCCTCAGGGCAGACCAAAGAAAAGGCCGCCACGTGCGGCCTTTTTTAGTTAGTCGGCTAATTTATTTTCTGT
>NZ_BDLN01000010.1:110631-114542 GCF_001950375.1 Rhizobium sp. TBD182
CTGGAATAGATTCCGAACTGTCCCGTTCCTCAACTGTCACATGATTGTCATAGTAGAAAGGAACGCTCCCATGTCTTTTACGGTTCTCGTTGCCCCCTCCGGTTTCAAGGAAAGTCTGTCGGCCGATCAGGCGGCCGACTGCATCGAAAGTGGCGTCCTACGAGCCTTTCCCGGTGTTACTGTCATTAAGGCGCCAATGGTCGATGGCGGTGAGGGTTTCACGAAGGCGCTCGTCAGGGCGACCGGCGGTACACTTCATCAACTGACGGTGACCGGTCCAGTCAACGAGCCTGTCGAGGCGCATTTCGGCTTCCTCGGCGGAACCGGCGAGCTGACCGCCGTCATCGAAATGGCAGCCGCCGCGGGCCTCAGCCTTGTACCGCGCGACCGGCGCAATCCCTGCCTGACGACGAGCTACGGTGTCGGCGAACTGGTGCGCGCTGCGCTCGACCAAGGCGCACGCCGAATCCTGCTCGGTTGCGGCGACAGCGGCATCAATGATGGCGGCGCCGGAATGGCCGAGGCGCTCGGCATCCGGCTGCTGGACGACAAGGGAAACCTCCTGCCTCGCGGTGGCGCGGCGCTGGCCCGTCTTGCTGCCATCGACTTGTCGGGCCGCGATCCGCGCCTTGAGAGTGTGCGCATTGATGCTGCCGTCAACTGGCACAATGTGTTGCTTGGCGAGCGCGGCGTTGCCCGCGTCTTTGGACCGCAGAAGGGCGCGACGCCGGCGCAGGTGGAGCTGCTCGTTGCCGCAATGGAGACATATGCAGCGGAAATCCGGCGCACGACGGGCATCGAGGTTGGCATGGCGCCCGGATGTGGTGCGTCGGGTGGTCTCGGTGCTGCGGTGTCCGGTCTCCTCGGCGGCGCACTGCACCCGCGTTATGATATCGTCATGCAGTATCTCGAGCTCGACCGTTTCATGGCAAAGGCTGATCTCGTCATCACCGCAGAGGGCAGTCTTGATGGGCAAACGCCGTTCGGCAAGGTGCCTGCGGAAGTGGCGGCTCGGGCAAAAACTGCCGGCGTGCCCGTCATTGCGCTTGCAGGTACCATCGGCAAAGGCGTGCGGCTCAATTTCGAGCATGGCATTGATGCCTTTGCCTCGATCCTGAGCAGGCCGTGCTCGCTGGAAGACGCGATCTTCAGCGCCCCGAAACTCCTTTCCAGGGCAGCTGAGGATGCAGCTCGCATGGTGCTGGTCGGGATGAAACTTGGGGCAAGGTCACGACTTACATCGGAGCATCGCGGACCGGCAGCTGGCCCGGCTCAGTTGGACCATAATATGGCGACAGCTCACTGCTATCCTGCACGAACAAGCGATAACGCCACCCAGCACAATCCCTGCCGCGCTGCGTCACGGATCTGACAGGACGTTCCTCTGCACGCTTCTGGTCGGCCCGGAAGGCCCCAGGTAAGCTATGTCGAACTTGAAAATAAAAACAATTTGCGGAGGTTTTTCGCCTTGATGGTATTTGAATGTCCCACTGTTTATCAAGTACCGCTAGATGCCGGGACGGATGGCATGAATTTCAAGAGACCGGAGGCGATACCGGCTTCCGTCTACCGCAACGTTTTCGTCCCGCAGAATTTCCGATGACCTGAGCCTGTAACGACTTCTTTCAGATTTGTTGAAGCCATTTCACGCAGTGCCGGCGGCGATCTGGCCGCATCCTTGACCGTTGCTTGACCCGCCACTTGAGGGCCTATTTTTTAAACCAAGTCTCGTTTATCAGTTTGTCCGGCGTGTCTTGTTATGTCGGTGTTCCACGCGTTGCGAAACAAACTGAAATAATTCGCCATGAGCGAATGTGAACCAACGGCAAGTCGGTGAGTAAGCTATAGCGTTGGTTTCTCAGTTGAACCGCTTGCTGCACGATCTCGCGCGTCAAATCTACACAGACCGCGAAGATGAAATGTCTAACCGCAGGCGACGCTTGAAACTGATATCCGGTGTCTGCATCGCCGAAATTCAAGGCCTTTCCCATCATTGGCCAGTCGGCCAAGCAGGTGGATCCTTTAATGGGGCAGACCATTGCCTTATGCTCTATGTAGCACTTACTCTCGATACAGGGTAGCAATCCTAATCTGCTCGTTCTCTGTTAAATAATTATGAGAGGCAGTGCGGAGAACCGCACTGCCTCTCATGGAATTTAGAACGTCCGCTGAAGGCGAACAAAACCCGTAACCTGATCGCCAGCGCCGCTGTCGATACCTTCGTCGCCATCGACGTCCTGGTAGTTAACAGTAACCTTGGTAGCGAGGCCCTGCGTGATCTGGTAATCTACCGTCACACCAGCGCGCCATGCGTCGCGGTCACCAACGAAGTCGTTGTCAGCGCCGATATCCACCGTACCGAAGTACTGAGCGCCGGGGGTGATGGTCAGCTTGTCCGTTGCCTTGATGGCGTATTCAGCAGCAACCGTCCACTCGGACTCTTCGTAGTAAGAGTTCGCACCGGAAGCCCATGCACCGGAAAGGCCGAACGTACCCGGCCCGATGTCAGCCGTAACGATTGCGCGGATTGCACCGTTTTCATAATCGGTGTCGTAGCTGCCGAGCAGGTTTGCGCTAACTACGCCAAACTTGGCACCAATGATCCCGCTGATACCGACATTGTTCGCGTTTTCAAGGAAGCCGCCCTTGGCAATGCCGAGGTTTGTTTCATCGTCACGCTCGGTTTCCAACTCTTCCACCGAGATACCAGCATAGAAGGAGCCGGCATCGTAGGTGTAACGCAGAGCGTTGCCGCGGGTTGAGTTCGAAGACAGGATATCGGTTTCGCCTGAGAGATCGTCATCCCACCAGGTGAAGGTATAGCCAACTCTCAAGCCGCTCAGTTCGATGAAAGCTTGATTAACCCTGACGCTGCGCTCGCTGTCATTGTCCGCATCGCCACGCAATTCAATGAAACCGCGCAGGGCGCCGAGCTCGGTGTCGGTACGAGTGTCAATATGGAACTGAGCTCGCGTGAAAGAATCCCAGTCGGACGTGCCGGATTCGTTACGACCGAAGTCGGTCTGGAAACGGATGTAACCGCCGAACTTCAGGCAGGTTTCAGTGCCGGGGATGTAGAAGAAGCCGGTGCCGAAAGCGTCGCAAACGCGAACGTATTCCAGGGGCTCAGGCTCGGCAGCGACGATAGCGTCAGCGGCCTGTGCGCCAGATACTGCTGCGAGAGCCGCAGCAGAGCCGATCAGTAGGCTCTTTATGTTCATAATGTTGTCCCTTCGATAGTTAAATCAATCATCACACAAACACCTGTAGATGCACCTTCTCAACTCACATACAATCCGACTGTTTGTAAATTAAAATGGGTCGCGATACGAGAGACAATCACGGAAACTGGTCTATGTGTTGCTCCCTCGCCACGGCTTAGAACTTAACCAAGGTCGTTTACAAACAATCCGAACGTATGTAATTTGGCCAGACGCTTGTATCGTGAGCGGCAGTTGTGTGATCTCCAGTCAGCACTGCGGGGGCGCATGTTGTATTTTAAAGCAACGCGCCCCCATCTGACCGATAATTTTCATCCCAGCACTGCTTTGGCAGATTAATTTTGCACTAACGATGATTTGGGCATCTTGAGCACTTTCATCGGGGTGCGCGAGATGGCGGAGTTGGATGTTGCGCTGGCGAACTGGCTTAAGCCATTCGTTGAGAAGCTTGGTCACAAGAAGCGGCGGCAGATGTGCACGGTCTACAATTCGGGGATGATCGGTCCGGGTGATCGCAAGAGTATCCGGTCGATGGCGGAACGCTTTGCGCCCGATCGCTACGAGCGCCTGTATCATTTCATCTCGGATGGCATTGGGATACCGGTCCTCTTGAGACGGAATTGGCTGTTCAGGCCGACGGGACCGTCGGGGCTTAGGGCAAGTTTGCATGACCTTGGGTGAAAACCGTAG
>NZ_BDLN01000010.1:114552-160090 GCF_001950375.1 Rhizobium sp. TBD182
GCCAGGTCGATAAGGACGCGATTGTAGACGATGCCGTCCGGCTGGCCTTCACCGATAACGGCGGTCGTCCTCCGGTCGTAGAGCACTTCTCTTGGAGTGCCGCCAAGAACCTCGAAAGCTGCGATATGGCACCACAGGACTGTTGGCATGTTCTGATGCATAACGAAATGCGCTCAGATAATTCGACTGTGCCCCAGCACCATCGAGAACAGCCAGACGATCCTCGGCGTTGTTGGCTCCTCGGTGAAAACAACGTGGAACTGGGCAAAATCGACCTGAGCTTGCTCGCTAGGCGGCGTCTAGAAACGAACTTCGAAACCCTGGTTGGCCGGAGGCCGCACATCTCGGAGAAAATCCGTAACGGCAGTGTGGCCCGCCGGCATAACCTCGTTACCTGAGCTCCCGGAGCAACCGACTGCCAGTGAGGCCAGGATAGCTCTTCACCCGCTCGCGCAGGTACGAGGCGAATGGATCGATAACAATTGCCCGTGGCTTTCTTGGACCATCGGCGGGAACCGCCAGGCCCCGCTCGATATATTTGCGCTCCGTCTTGCGATCGATACCCGTTTCTCTGGAAATGGCTGAAACCGTCAGCCCCTGCTGATGCGGATCCAGGATCATGATCGTCTCCCTCAGCTGGATCACCAAAATCCCCCTTCCGACCATCGGAAGGAGTATCGGTGATGATACTGCTGGCGATGATCCTGTTCGAGAAGTTTGCCTAGCACCAGCCGCTCAATCGTTAGAGCGAACGCTACGCCCGCGAGGGCGTCGACCTCAGCTTGTCGACGATGGCCGATCAGGTCGTAGCATGTGCCATTGCCAGTATCGAATGCTGGACGTCCGCGCTATCGGTTCTAGCAAACAGCGGGTGAAACCAATGCGGCCATGTCCAAACCGTTGACCACATCGCCCACCCAACCGCCAGGGCTGCCTTGTCAGTCATGATACCTTGCGGATGGCGAGCGAAGCGCGCTCGCATGGACGAAAAGGATTACTTTTCCGCAGAATGGCGATGCAGAACATTCTGTGATCTTACGAGGTTTTCTTTCTTAGAGATACTCCCATCCCCACCACAGACAGACCGGCGATCATCAATGTGATAAGAAGAGTGTTATCAGGTCCCAAGTGCCCGCTAGTGGCGGCCTCTGCGATACTCGCAACCGAAATAATCATTGAACAAATTCCCCCAGCCAAAAGCCACGCCCTACCCTCTGGAAAATGGGTTTGAATGCCGATCACAATCAGTAGCACCGCAGATGCAACGAGACCGAGATAGAACAATGCCGTTCCGACAGGCACGTCGCTGGATAAACCCGTCTGTACCTGTATGCCTAGAAGAACCTGGACGATGCCGAAGAAGGTCCAGTCCAAGAATATGGCCGGCCGGCTCAATCTCAGCATAATGATGCAAATGATAAGCCCGCCAAACATCGAAGCCGTTCCCGGCATGTAGCCAGACAGTTTTGATGCCGACGAGAAAAAACCAAGAATCGCGAAGTCGACCGTGACAACTCCGAGCGCCATGATTCTCCTCCAGTCCCCATTGCCGTCAAAACGGTTCTGCCGCGCTCGGCGCACTCTTAATAGAAGTCGCCCCATTGGTCCAAAGCCCGGCGCCGTCGAGCGCGATGAAGAAGTTTTCGGGGAGGAACTCTTGGGCTCGTGGTCCTTGGATTTTGCCATTTTTATTCTTCCCGTTTTTTTCCAAAAAATAAAAATTCCATAAACTAACTTTTACATACCAACCGTCCGTATGTCAAAGGTAATGCTCCTTCGGAGAGTGGAGACTATTGTCAGGTGTTCTTGGCGATTTGACACCGGGCCTGATATTCTAATAGGTAAGAGAACGCACCAGAAGGGAATGGCATGAAGCGGACAAAAGAAGAGGCGGCTGAAACAAAACGGCAAATACTTCATGCAGCCGAAACGCTTTTTCTTGAGCGCGGATTTGAAAACGTCACTCTGGATGAAATCGCAACCGCCGTTGGCACGAGCCGGGGTGCAGTTCATTGGCATTTTTGCAACAAGCAGGGCCTGCTTTTCGCCCTTCGGGCAGAGTCACAACTTCCGTTGCGGGATCTTGCCGACGCCCTCGAAAACGAGGTTGAGGGCCAGCCGCTCGACATGCTCGGTGACGTGATCTCGGCGATCCTGCTCGACATGCACTCTGATGAGCGGCGACGCGGATTAACACGTTTGATGCTACATCTGGACATTTCTGTCGACTGTCCGGTAGCGAAAGAAGATCGAGATTCCTACAAGGCCATCGAAAGAATCTTCATCAAAGCCAATAAGATAAAGCGACTGACCCCGCCTTGGACTCCAAAAACTGCGGCGTCTGCGGTTACAGCTGTCGTCCTGGGGGTAGTCGAAGAATGGGCCCTGGAGCGAAGTGAATTTCCCCTAGTTCCTTATGGCCAGGATCTCGTCAAAATCGCTATAAAAGGCTTCCAGGCCTAGCCAGACGTGGTCCATTTTTATCGTGATACACAAGCTGCGATCGAGGACCCGGTTGTAGGAGCGCTCCAGGTTTTCGCGCACGCGACGTCCTGAAACGGCCAGTTTCATATCCAACCCGGCACTCAAGCTGAGTGTCCATTCCAAGGTGTTGGACGATCAGCCGCGTCGGACCAACCCAACCTCATGGCGCTCCAGCGTCAGTGGAAGCCGGACGAGGCGTTCTAAACGTCCCCCATGTTGCCTCGAGAAAAAACACTTGCAACAGACTCAAATCCGCTGTTTACATTTATACGGTATGTTTATTTAATTCGAGTTTTCATGCAAAATTGGTGAGTGAGTTGGGCCTTTACGCGTTCAACATCCGACCAAAATCATTGCGGAGCTTTGCCAGCTACCATACTGGCTCTGCGCTTGAATGCGTGTAACTCGAGCGAAAAAGGTTCCAAATGAAGTTCAGACACGCGAAAAACTTTGGACAGCGGCTGGTTTTTGCCGCTCCTCTTGCCCTGGTTCCCTTGCTTGCGATGGCACAGCAATCTCCGCTCCCGGCGGTGACAGTGACCGTTGTCAAAGCAACCGATTATACGCTCACAACCCGTCTTCCCGGCCGGATCAAGGCTTCGACCGAAGCTGAAGTGCGCCCGCAGGTATCCGGCATCATTCGCGAACGCCTTTTTGAGGAAGGCATTTCGGTGAAAAAGGGCCAGGCCCTCTACAAGATCGATGACGATAACTATGTCAGCGCGACAGAATCGGCCAGAGCGGCGCTGGCCGAAGCGCAAGCAAACTTCGATCTGGCCGTCATCGACGCGAGGCGCGCTGCCGAACTTTTGGCAAACCGGAGTGGCACGGCTTCCAATCGAGACAGCACCGCAGCTCAGCAAAGTAGAGCAGACGCTGCGCTTCAGCGTGCCCGCGCGCAACTAACGACCGCTGAACTGGATCTGAGCAGAACGACGATCAGGGCGCCGATCGACGGGATCATCGGCTTTTCGGAGACTACCCCTGGCGCATTGGTCGCGGCACAACAAGCAACGGCTCTGGCAACGATCAGGACCATTGACCCCGTCAACGTCGACGTCACGCAATCTGCAACGGATTTGCTCAGGTGGAAATCGAAAGGTGGAGCCAACGGACTTGAGAAGTCCGCCACGGCCTCTTTGATCCTGCCCGACGGCTCACGCTATCCGCTGAAGGGAAATCTCACTGCAGCCGAACCGAGGGTGGAGCCCACCACAGGCATGGTAACGCTCCGTATCAGTTTCGAAAACCCGGAGCGCCTTTTGCTGCCAGGTCTTTATGTCGAGGTCGAGCTGCCTCAGGCGAAAGCTGACGCTGCGATCCTCGTCCCGCAAAGCTCGGTTATGAGAAACACCAAGGGAGAACCTTATGCGTGGGTGGTGAAAGACTCGAAAGTCGAACAGAGAGTGCTTTCAATCTTCACTGCTGACGGCAATCAGCTCGTCATAACGGATGGTCTGGCAGCAGGTGACGCAGTGGTTACGTCTGGCTTCCAGAAGGCAACCCCGGGCGCAGAAGTCACAGTTGTTGACGACAGCGCCAAAACAGCCGCGCAAGCCAACGA
Source organism: Rhizobium sp. TBD182 (assembly GCF_001950375.1). Classification (NCBI taxonomy): domain Bacteria; kingdom Pseudomonadati; phylum Pseudomonadota; class Alphaproteobacteria; order Hyphomicrobiales; family Rhizobiaceae; genus Rhizobium; species Rhizobium sp. TBD182. The sequence continues at coordinate 118,601 of NZ_BDLN01000010.1, forward strand.
AAGCAAGTAGTCATGGCACATTTCTTCATCGACCGCCCGGTCTTTGCGTGGGTGATCGCTATCATCATCATGGGTCTTGGTACGCTTTCCGTTCTGGGCCTGCCTGTCTCGCAATACCCGACCATTGCCGGACCATCGATTGTCATCGGCGCCACCTATCCAGGCGCCTCTGCTGAGACAGTAGCTGATACGGTCGTCCAGATCATTGAAAAGGAAATGACAGGACTCGACGGGCTGCGATACATCGATTCTTCGACAACTTCGACAGGCCGTGCCGAAATCACTTTAACATTCCATCTCGGCACAGATCCGGACATTGCCCAGGTGCAGGTCCAGAACAAACTCAGCCAGGCAGAGGCAAACTTGCCGGATGATGTCACGCGACAAGGCGTGACCGTAGAGAAATCTGCTACAGGCTTTCTGTTGGTGGTGGGACTGGTATCCAGTGACAACACGCGCAGTGCAATTGATCTGGCAGACTATCTGAACTCCTACATGGTCGAGCCGATATCGCGGCTGACAGGTGTGGGGCGCGTACAGGTGTTTGGCTCCGAATATGCGATGCGTATTTGGCTGGATCCTCAAAAGCTCAAATATTACGACCTTTCACCATCGACCGTCGTCTCGGCGATAACGGCGCAAAATGCGCAGATCTCTGCCGGATCCTTCGGTGCTATGCCGTCGCCTGCAGGACAGCAACTCAATGCGACTGTGACCGCACAGTCGCTGCTGAAAACACCCGAGGATTTTGAAAGGGTTGTGTTACGCGCCGACACCGATGGTGGGCTTGTCCTTCTGCGTGACGTCGCACGGGCAGAGCTGGGTTCAGAAAACTACGAGATTGCCAGCACCTACAACGGCAAGCCTGCGTCCGGGATGGCGGTCCAGCTGGCATCTGGTGCGAACGCGCTGGAGACGGCAGAACTGGTCAAGGCGCGTGTTGAGCAACTGGCTCAATCGATGCCTGAGGGTGTGGAGTATGTCATTCCTTATGACACGACACCCTTTGTGAAATTGTCGATCGAGGCGGTCATTGATACCTTGCTCGAGGCTATCGTGCTCGTCGTGCTTGTGATCTTGCTCTTCCTGCATAACTTTCGTGCCACCTTGATACCTGCTCTAGCCGTTCCGGTGGTGCTGCTGGGCACATTTGGAATCATGGCTGCATTCGGCTTTTCCATCAACACATTGACGATGCTGGCGATGGTTCTGGCAATCGGCCTTTTGGTTGATGATGCGATCGTCGTTGTCGAGAATGTCGAGCGCCTCATGCAGGAAGAGCATCTCAGTCCAAAAGAGGCGACGAAAAAGTCGATGAGCGAAATCACGGGCGCGCTCGTTGGTATTGCGTTGGTTGTGTCTGCGGTCTTCGTCCCGATGGCCTTCTTCGGCGGATCGACGGGAGAAATGTACAAGCAGTTTTCCGTGACAATCGTTTCCGCGATGACCCTGTCGGTGATCGTGGCTCTTGTCTTCACGCCCGCCCTTTGTGCTACCCTCCTGAAGCCGCATAGCACCAAGAAGAGCACGGGAATCCCTGCTCGGTTTACGGATGGTTTCGAACGCAACTTCACGCGGCTGACAAATGGCTATGGCGGTATTGTGAAAATCGCAACCAAGCGCCCCATCAGAATGCTGCTCATCTACGGGCTTATTGTCACAGGTATGGTCGTCCTGTATCAGCGGACCCCCACGTCCTTCTTGCCAAGCGAAGACCAAGGCACGCTCTTTACTATCGTTCAGACTCCACCCGGCACCACAAGCGAAAATACTGAAAAAGTTCTGGCCAAAGTGTCGGACTACTACAGGACCGTCGAGGGCAAGAATGTCGAGTCTGTCTTCTCGGTTCAGGGCTTTTCATTTGCTGGTCAAGGTCAGAACATGGGCATGATGTTTGTCAGCCTGAAGGACTGGAAAGAGCGCGCTGGGGTTGAGAACTCCGCCCAGGCCATTGCCGCACGCGCTTTTGGCCCTCTGATGGGCGGCATAAACGAGGCGATCGTGGTTCCGATCGTGCCGCCGCCCGTGATGGAGCTTGGTAACTCCAACGGTTTCACCGCGTTCCTTCAGGCCGAATCGGGCCAGTCACACGAAGATCTCTTGACCGCTCGTAACCAGTTGCTTGGGCTGGCCGCTCAAAGCAGCAAACTCACAGCCGTCCGTCCAAACGGCGTTGAAGACGCGTCCCAGTTTGAACTGAACATCGACTGGAGCAAAGCCGGGGCTGTCGGCGTCACGGCAGCCGACGTGGGTTCATTTCTGGCGACCGTGTGGTCCGGCACCTATGTGAACGATTTCCTTTACGCCGGGCGCGTGAAGCGCGTCTACGTCCAGGGAGAACCCCATGCCAGAACCGGGCCGGACGATCTCGCACTTTGGCGCGTGCAGAATGCGAACGGCAATTTTGTCGATTTCTCAACTTTCGCGTCTCAGAACTGGGTGTTTGGACCTCAGCAGGTCAGTCGCTACAATGCTTTGCCGGCAATGGAAATCGAAGGCTCGGCGGCTGACGGTTTTTCATCGGGCGACGCAATGGCTGAGATGGAACGGCTGGCGGCCGAACTTCCGCCAGGCTTCACCTTGCAATGGACAGGGCAATCACTGGAAGAAAAAGAGGCTGGCGCGGGGGCCTTACCCTTATATGGGTTGGCGCTTGCGACGATGTTCTTGTGCCTTGCCGCTCTTTACGAAAGCTGGACAATCCCTATTGCGGTCTTGCTTGCGATGCCCGTTGGCGTTCTTGGAGCACTCCTGGGCGCTGTGATTGGCGATCAGACAAACGGCGTTTACTTCCAGGTCGGACTTTTGACCGTCGTCGGCCTGACAGGCAAGAACGGCATCATGATTGTAGAATTTGCGCGGGAGCGAATGGCGCACACCGGGGGAAATGCTGTCGACGCCGTTCTTGAAGCCGCAAAGCTTCGTTTCCGCCCAATTCTGATGACGTCTCTGGCGTTCGGTCTTGGGGTTGTACCGCTTATCATCTCAAGTGGAGCGGGGGCTGGTGCCAGGCATGCGATCGGCTATGCAACATTCTTTGGAACAGTGACAGGTACAATACTAGCCGTAATTTTTGTTCCGGTGTTTTTCGTGGTCGTGAACAAGATTTTCAACCGCGCAAGCAAGACGGCCACTGCATAGCCAGCCCTGTGGAACCTGTCTGTGGATCGCCCAGAAAGCGCAACTTCCGCTTTCTGGGCGATCGCTTTAGCTAGTCAATTTTTCTAGTAAGTCACCGATACTGATGCTGACTACTGATGTCTCCGTTGATTGCCGAATCCGAGCCTCGTCCAGAAACAACTGGGCGCAAGTGATATTATCTCGACACCACCCGGAACGTCATCGTCGCTTGGAGCAAACGGCTTCCGCAAGCAAGCTATCAAGCCGGATGCCCAAGATCCAGCCGTGCAGGGTGGCAGGAGAGTCGTGTTCCTGGTGAGCGACGACGAGGCCGCCTCGGACGAGATCGGCGCGTTCGCGGAAAATCTCGGTTTCGCGCCGATCAAGCTTGGCGGGCTGTCGGAAGGAGGAACGCTGGTCCAGGCGCGCGGAAACAGCTGTGACACCTGATCTTCAAGGACCTGGTGAAGTTCGATTGACGGATACCACAGCCGAGAAATGGAGACATTCAATGAGTATCGAGAGGAACATTCAAACCGTGAAGGACTTTTTTTGCCGCCATCAGCCGCTGCGACAGGGAAGCTCTGCTGGCGCTGGTCACTGAGGACATCGAGAGGATCATTCCGGGCGAGGACTGGCCGCTGGCTGGCACCCACCGCGGGCATGCAGGACTGTCGGCTTTACTGGAGACGGCATCCGGGTCGATAGAAACCTCCACGGAACTCCGGGAGTTTGTCGCACAGGGAGACAGGGTTCTTGTCGTCGGCTTCGCCAGCGGAAAGGTCAAAGCCACGAACAAGCCGTTTGAGGACGACTGGATCTTTGCCATCACGGTCCGGGATGGCAACCTAACCAGCATCCGCGAATATGTCGATACTCAAGCGTTAGCGAAGGCCGCACAGATGAACGGCTCTGGGCCGGCGTAGCGTTGGCCAGGGGGTCGGCACCGGCTCAGGTTGGCCGGTGGATCATTCAATAAGTCACCCCCTCGTACGCCGTGCTCATCGAATACTTACATAAAGGAGACATCTATGTACGACCAGTCCAAACTATCCGAGTTGATCCTCTTCGCCCGCGTCGATGTGGGCTCCACAGTCATCGACGTCTAGATGCGGCGCTTCGTCGGGAATTTGATCCCGGAGACTTCCGCATAGTCCTCGATGATATGCGCGCCAGGCGTGTTGCCGGCAATCTCGACATCGTAGTCGTGGCGCTTCACTAGTCCCTCAGCGCCCGGGGGCCTGCCGTCGCTCGCGCCGGTAGGAGCCGCAATCACCGTGGTCGCAGTTATCGCGCTTCTCTGGCAGATCGCCTTGCCTTCGATGAAAGCGACCGGGCGCGGTGCTACGCCGGCCGAAGCTCAAGGAGAGCATTGACATGGCCCTCCATCTGCAGACCGCTACGTTCTTGGGCGCCTACCTCGACAAGCGTGAGCGTATCACAACCGCGGTGAGGTTAAGCCGGCGACAAGCGAGGCTTAACCCGATGCCTTGCTGCCGGGCTCCCGCTCAGATTGATAAGGAAAGGCCTCGATGCGACGCGGCGTGTCATTCAGCGCGGTTCGCGACCGCAACCGCGTCACTGCGCCGAAAACGGAAGCCTCTTGATGCTGGGCGGCATGATCTCGCTCAGCCAATCGACAAAGGCACGGGTTTTGGCGGGGACCAGGTGCGCGGACGGGTGAACGACATAGATCGCCTCGGGCGCAGCCACCGGATAGCCCGGAAGAACCGGCGTCAGCCCGCCGCTCTCCAGTTCCGGTCCCGCCAGCCAGTCGGACACCATCGCGATGCCGATTCCGGCGACGGCGGACTCGACCAGACTCGACGCATCGTCTGTGACGAGTGGCCCGGATATACGGACGGCAACCGGGCCATCGCCTCCTTGCAGATGCCAGACAGGGTGCGAGGCCAAGCGCGAGAAGCCGATGCAGGAATGCGCGGTGAGGTCGGTAGGGTGTATGGGCATACCACGCGCCTTCAGATAGTCCGGAGAGGCGCAGAGCAGGCGACGCGCAGGCGCGAGTTTGCGAGCGATCAGACGGCTGTCGGCAAGTTCGCCGATCCGTACCGCAACGTCGAAACCTTCAGCGACGAGATCGACATAGCGGTCTTCATATCTCGCCTCGATCGTGAGGCCGGGATGCTCGGACAAGAACCGGTCGAGCACGGGCGCGATCCACATTCGCCCGAAGGTCGCAGGAAGCGACAATCGCAGCGTGCCGCGCACTGTGCCCGACGCCTCGGCCGATTCCGCGTCGATCTCAGACATAACCTGCACCGCCGCGCGCATTCGCTGATAGTAAATCTCGCCAGCTTCGGTTAGCGCGATACGGCGCGTTGTGCGCTCCAGAAGCCGAACGCCCAAGCGCTTTTCCAGCGCCGTCACGCGACGCGATACCAGAGACCCGTCGCGGTTCAGCACCGCACCGGCCGCCGTGAAGCCGGCATGCTCGACCGTGGCGAGAAAAGCCGCGACCTGATCGAAGTGGGAACCATCCATTGCTGCACCATATACAGAAGTAATCTGCAAACACGCCATATTATCGTATTCAGTAGCAGAAATTATGGTGGCGGAAAACAGTCCGCGTTTCTGGAACCGCCGTTTTGCCGGGCGCTCCCGCGCGGCGCAACGGAGTTCCCGATGGACGCTACACAAGGGCCGGCCACCACCGACGGCCGAAACAAGATCCTCGCCGCCATCTGCTTATCGGCGGTCATCATCCCGTTGGTCTTCGCCGGGCCGGCGATCTCCACACCTGCTGTCGGTCGCGATCTCGGTGGCGATCAGGCAAGCTTGAGCTGGATCGTCAACGCGTACGCAATGGCCTTCGGCGGCTGCGTCATGGCAGCCGGGGCGCTCGGAGACCAGATCGGCCGCAAGCGGTGTTTCGTCTCCGGTCTGCTGATCTTCACCATTACCTCCATCCTGATCGGCCTCAGCCCAAGCCTCCTGCTGCTCAACCTGCTGCGTGCCGTGGAGGGCATCGGTGGCGCTCTGGTTCTCACCTCGGCCACGTCTTTGCTGGCGCAGGAGTTCGAGGAAACGGAACGGCCCCGCGCCTTCAGCTTCCTTGGCACGGCCTTTGGAGTCGGTCTCGCCTTTGGACCGATGGCAGCGGGCTTCGTCATCGAGCATTGGGGCTGGCGCGCGCTCTACTTCGGCATTGCCGCCTTCTCTCTGCTCATACTGCTCCTCGGAACGCCGAGGATCAGGGAGTCGCGTGACCCGGAGGCGAAGGGCATCGACTGGCCGGGAACGATCCTGTTCACGGCGGCGCTGGTTAACTTCACCTTTACGGTTGTGCAGGGACCACAGCATGGTTGGGCGAGCTTGCGCGTGATCGGCCTGTTCACAGGGTCGGTAGCTTTGCTCGCCGCATTCGTGGCGGTCGAACTTCGACAGGCGCGGCCCATGCTGGAACTTTCGCTTTTCAGATACCCGCGCTTCATCGGCGTGCAACTCCTGCCGGTGGCGACAGGGTTCAGCTTCGTAGCGCTGATCGTCCATTTGCCGATCTGGTTCATCACCATTCAAGGCCGAGACGAGTTTGCCGCCGGCCTCGCAATTCTTCCGCTGACGGCACCGATGCTTATTGTGCCACTTTTGGCAGGTACGCTCGCGAAGCGGATCGCGCCGGGTATTCTCTCAGGCATCGGCTTCCTGATTTCCGCCATCGGCGCGTTACTCCTCATGCGGCTTTCGCCCGACGGAGGTGTTTGGCCGATGATCCTGCCGATGTTGCTGATCGGCATCGGCAATGGCCTACCTTGGGGATTGATGGACGCGCTTTCGGTCAGCGTGGTCCCAAAGGAACGCGCAGGCATGGCCTCCGGCATCTTCACGACCAGTCGCGTCGCCGGTGAGGCCATTGCCATCGCCGCCATCGGGGCTGCGCTGATGGGACAGACAGCTCATAACCTAGGAGCGGCCGCATCCGAAAAAGGCGTCACGCTGCCACTCGGAGCCGCAGAGATCGCGGCGGGCATCGGCTCAGGCGCACACGGCGCTGCGACCCCGGCCAGTCCCACGAGCGATTTGTCGCTCACCGCCGTGATCCATAGCGCCTACACGGACGCCTTTGTGACCATCCTTATCATTCTCGCATTTCTTACCACGATGACGGCTGCGGTATGCCTGCTTACGCTTCGCCGTGAAGCCGCGCCTTCAGAAGCGGAAGAGACGACGTAAATTGTGGCGAAGCGCACGGACCTGGAACAAGTCAAACGGATTTGCCCAAGCTCAGCTTGGGCAAATCCCACTCGTTGCGCTTCGTCATACGGTTGTCGTCGGCGACGTCCTAAACTTCCGTCATGCTGCGAGTGTATTAGAGGTTACGCAGTCGAGCGTCAGCGCCCGGATCAAGGCGCGGGAAGAGGCGCTTGGTATCATTCTGTTCGAGCGACGGCATCGCGGCGTGCGGCTGACCGAGGCCGAACGACGTTTCATCGCCGAGGTGTCGGTGGGTATCGAACATCTCGACTGTGCGGCGCGGACCGCGGGCGCTATTTCCCATGGTGGAGAGGGGCGGCTTGCCATCGGGCTGCACGCCTCCATCGCCTTCGGCTTTCTTGCCGATCTGCCTTGCCGGTTCCGTGCAGCCTATCCCGGGTCAGAACAAGAGGAGTGCGAAATCGATGGGATGGAAGGCTCCCGCTCCCCCGGTGCTAGAATGGCATCGGTTAGGATGGACAAAGCGGGAGCGTTCGAATGGAAGAGATCTCTACTGTTGGCATCGATATAGCGAAATCGGTGTTTCAAGTTCATGCAATTGATGTCGGTGGCAACATGGTTGTGCCGCGACAGCTGCGTCGTCAGGAGATGCTTCGCACAGGTGCCGCCTTGCCTCATCGGTATCGAGGCTTGCGGAGCGGCTCGTTATTGGGCTCGCGAGCTTTCGGCTCTCGGGCATGACGTGCGACTGATGCCCCCAGTTTATTTGAAGCCCTATGTGAAAAGGCAGGAAAATGATGCTGCGGACGCTCAGGCGATCTGTGAAGCAGTGACGCGGGCGTCGGGAGCGGAGAAGGAATCCTTGGGAAGAAATTTAGACGGGTTATCCTATGTCAGCAGCAAGATCGAGGCAGCCTTCCGACGCATCGTCACCATTGGGTAGCCAATCCCAGGACAAGAGTTTGGCCAACCGTCGAGTATCCCCAGCGCTCTGACCCATCCCGACTCGTGACGCAACGCCATACGCTGCGTGCTTGGCAGGCGGTGTTTTAAAGTGCACCTCAAATCCGGACCGGCAAGCAACGCCTACCGCCCGTAGTATGACCGCTGGTGTCACTCTCATATGCGACAGCATAGATATTGCCCGCTCGTTTGATGCGCGCGAATCCGGATTCCCCGAGGTGCATGCCCGCGATCAGCAGTTGCTCGGCGGCCACACAGTCCAGAAGCCTCGTTCGTGTGGCGGAGGCGAGTTGCGCATCCTGATCGAACGCGATCGACACGTCGGGGCGCGGGACCTGAATTTGTGGGAAATGAACGATGTCGCCCCAGACTAGCAGGCTCTTGCTACCGGAATCGAGCCGATAGCCGGTGTGTCCGGCGGTGTGACCCGGAAGCGGAACTGTCGTGATGCCGGGCAGCACCTCGCCGCCCTCAAAAGTGCGCAGCCTGTCGCGATAGCCGTCAAAGGCCTGACGCGCCACGAGGAAGTTGCCCCGCGCGCGCTCGGGCGCGCGGCTCAGATTGCCGTCATCCTGCCAGAACGCGACTTCCCGATGGTGGGCGACAAGCTCGGCGTTCGGGAAGACGGCTTCGCCTGAAGCGTCCATCAGCCCCCCGACATGATCGGGATGGGCATGCGTCAACAGGATCGCATCGATCTCGGAAGGCTGGGTCCCCGCGAGCAGCAGATTGGTTTTTAATCGACCGCCCCACTGCTTGAAACCGCCTGCGCCTGCGTCGATCAGGACCGTGCGACCGCCGCTACGCACCAGGTAGCAGTTGATATGAATCGAGGTATGATCCGTTATCCCCGCATTTTCCTGTATTCGGGAAGCATCAGCCGGGTCGATATTCGCGAGGAAATCGAAACTGGCGTGGAGATAGCCATCGCTGACGGCGGTGATTGTTAGATCACCGATCTGCTGGCTGGGTAATGCGAAACTAGACATTGGTTTTCTCCTGGCATCCGTTCAATTTCGTGCGTGAATGCTCGACGCTTCATAGGCAAAGCAACGAATGCGCGCGGTGAGGCCCGTGTTGCCCTTTATGGCCTCGTCGAGCCCTTCCATGAACTCCGCCATGACAGGTGGCGTCCGAAATGGCTCAAGGCGATATTGAATTTCTGCAAAAGCGGGGTGCCCACGGCCATGCCGGACAGCGACATAGACGATATGCACGTTCGCCAATGCGGCCCGGAGAATGCCGGTGCAAAGTTCCGTGCATTGCTCCGTGAGGTCTGCGAGGGCTTCGTCCGGCGGCATCCTGTCTGCGGGAACATAGATCGTAACATTCGGCATCGGGATCTACCGGGCCTTCCCAGCAGCAGCGTCACCGTCGCTCGTCAACTGCACCGTCATCGGCACATAGACATGGACGCCTTCGGATAGATGCCCGATGTCAGGCGTCTTGCAGCGCTCCACCTTGGCGAGCCAACGATGTTCCGGGACCTTCTCCATAGCGACCGCCTGCATCGCACAGGGGGTGAGGCCAAGCCGGATCAGAGGTTCGGGGCCTGTGGCACTCAACGCCAGATATTCGCCCTCACCAATGGCCGGCGCGCGGTCGATGCCGCCATAGAGGTTCCGGTGCCAGTCGGTGATATGCTGTTGCCAGCGTGCGAAATTGCCGCCGCCCTCCTGGCGGTATTCCTCGCCGGTCAGAATGTCGAGGCCGTCGATCGAGTGTAGGGCGAGATAGACGGGGCAGCCACGCCTCAATGCCTTGAAACGCTGCGAGGTGTGGAAGCCGCTCACCGAAATGAGGGCTGGCAGCTTGTCCAGGCTGTAAAAGTTGTTCCATTCCGCTTCGCTGCCGGGATCGGCAAAGCTGCATTCCACCGTGTAGATCATTATTCCACCTTCGACGGGAAGATTGTCCTTCCGGCCTTGTCTATCATTGATATTTTCTCATGATAGACTGCCAATCCATGCCTAGATATCGACAATGGATCATGCTTCAGTGATCTAATATCAAGGTGACGGCGGACCGAATGCCGAACGATCCTGTCAGGAGCCATCATGCGCCGCAAGATTCCCAGCAATTCCGCACTCATGGCGTTCGAGGCGTCGGCTCGTCATGGGAGCTTCGCTCGCGCGGCCGACGAACTGGCTCTGACCGAGGGGGCGATCAGCCGCCAGATCGGCCGGCTGGAAGCCTTCCTCGGCGTCACGCTGTTCGAGCGGGTCGGCAATCGCGTCAGGCTTTTGCCGAATGGAGAGCGTTATGCGGCTCAGGTTCGCGAGACACTCGACCGGCTGGAGCGTGACAGTCAATATCTGATGGGGCAGCCCAGCGACGGTGCGAGCCTCGACATCGCAATCCTGCCGACGTTCGCCACGCGTTGGCTCATCCCGCGTCTGAAGCCGTTCCAGGAGCGGCATCCGAATATCACCCTGCATCTTGCGGAACGGATGGAGCCATTCGTTCTCACCGGCAGCGGTTTCGACGCCGCCATCCATTTCGAGCATCCAGCCTGGACGGGAATGCGCACGCACCGCTTGCTGCATGAGGTGCTGGTTCCGGTTTGCCATCCGGCGCTGATCAGGGGCCGAGACCCTGCGACAGCCCTCGATGCGCTGCCGCGGCTCCATCGCCGCCAGAACCCGGAGGCCTGGCAACGCTATGCGCAGGAAACGGGGATCGCACTGACCAATCCCGCAGTCGGCGCTCGTTACGATCTTCACTCCATGCAGATCGAAGCCGCGTTGGCCGGCCTCGGCGTTGCACTGGTGCCGCACCTCTATGTCGAAACCGAACTGGCGGAGGGGCGACTAATTACACCTTGGCCCGTCGGTCAGTCGATCTCCAAGACCTTTTGCCTCGTTCTGCCGGAGCCGATCCGGTTGAGTGACGGTCCGATACAGGTGTTCGCAAACTGGCTTCTCAAGGAGGTGCAACCGTCAAATCCTATCCCCTGATATCAATCTTCGTGCCCTTGGCCTGCAACTCAGCCCTGACAAACTGAGGCTTGGTATCAGCCCATTTCGTGCGGCATTAGAGATGGGATAGTTGCCGCCCTCCCCAAACGGCACCGCAATGTGCCAGAAAGAGCGGCGTAGAGCCACGACACGAAGAGAGCGGCTGATGAAGGATACAATGATCGGCGTAGACTTGGCAAAGAATGTCATCGTGCTTCATGGAACGTCGATGATGAGTGAACTGAAGTTTCGCAAGAAGCTGTCGCGCAGCCAATTCATTCATTTCATGCAACGTCAGCCAGCCGCCGTTGTTGTTTTGGAAGCGTGCGGCAGCGCTCACTACCAGGCGCACGAGTTCAAGGCATATGACGCCGCCGATGCGGAGGCGATCGCCATTGCGGCGCGTCAGCCGGAAATGCGGTTCGTAGAGTCCAGGACGCCGGATCAGCAAGCGAGAGCCGTTCTCTTACGGGCGCGCATCGTTCGTCAGGGCACTGATCTGGTGAATGCTCTGCGAGCCGTGCTTTACGAATTTGGGCAGACTGTTCCGCAGGATATCGCCCATATCAAGCGGCTCGCAGCGATCGTTTCGGACATCATCGGAGACGACGCCAAAGAGTTCAATATCTCTGGCGAGGCTCGGTTTCAAGGCGCGCTCAGGTGATTGAAATCAATCTACGCAACTCTTGGTGAAACTGACCTCCCGCCGCTGTCACAGCCTAAAGACTATCTTCTGATGTCGCTACGCAGGTTCAACGATCCCGCCGTTACCGCACGCGCGCTCGGCCAGAATAGTGGCAATGACAGATCTTGAAGACGCTTCCAGCCAACCGCCGGCTTCGTCCCGCAAGGGTTCGATGTCGATCACATTCCGGAGCATTCCCAAACCCGCGAGATAAGCAACTATCAGCGAGGCTGCCCGGATGGGACAGCTAACGTGAATCCTTTCGGCAAAGAGCGGAATGACTTCGACTGTGATGAACTCTCTCAAAATGTCCCTCGCGTCAGCGCTCGAAAGCGAATGATTCATGATGTCAAAGGGGCCGATTTCGCCGCGATCTCTGGCGCCGTCATGCGCAAAAACCAGGGCCGTAAGGCTGGCGGCGATGTCCTCCCCGGTCGATGATTGTAATAATTCCTCAGGTTTGATCTGGGCACGCACGGCTTCGGCGAACAGTTGCTTCTTGGAGCCGAAACAACGATGCACATAAGCCACATCGACTTCCGCAAGCGCGGCAATGTCACGCAAACCTGTCGCTTCGTAGGAATGACTGGAAAACCAGGAAATAGCTGCATCGAGAATACGTTCTCTTGTCGAGGTACTCGATTTGACGGCGGCGCGGCGGGGCATGAACGAACCTTGAATCCTTGTTGATAATTGCAGTGAGTACCCTGTCATTGCCTCTAGTCAACAACGGTTGATTTTTGCTATCACCTTGGCAACATACTCACCTGCGCACTCTACCAGCGAGCGATTTTCAATGCTTAAATTATTTTTCGAAATGCCACTCTTTTACGAAAAGATACCATCTTCGCGAGGCGCGTCTAGATGAACACGCGCTGGCAAAGAGGAGGTGTTGCAGCACTGCTGGTCGTAATGGTTGCTGGCGGATATTATCTCTGGACGGTCCGCGCAGGCAGCGGGCTGCTCGCGGGAATCGTCAGTGGAAACGGACGCGTCGAAGCGGTTGAGATCGACGTTTCGGCAAAGACATCGGGGCGGATCAAGGAAATCCTTGTCAACGAAGGTGATTTCATCGACGCCGGTCAAATACTGGCAGTGATGGACACACAGCAATTGCAAGCGCAACGGCGTCAGGCCGATGCCACGATGCGGCGATCGAAGGTGTCCGTCGAAACAGCTCATAGTCTGGTCATCCAGCGCGAGGCGGAAAAGACCGCTGCCGAAGCTGTCGTCATGCAACGGGAAGCCGAGCAGGATGCTGCCGATCGCAGGTTTGCAAGATCCGAGCAACTGGGACGTGCAAACACAGTAACACTGCAGACCCTCGACGACGACAGAGCCAGTGCCCAGGGCGCAAAAGCTGCCGTCGGAGCTGCGAGAGCGCAACTCGCGGCGACGGAAGCAGCGATCGGCGCGGCAAAAGCCCAGATCATCGACGCGGAGGCATCCGTAGACGCAGCCAGTGCGGCAATCGAAAGCATTGATGCCGATATCGATGACAGCACTCTTCGCTCGCCCCGTTCCGGTCGCGTCCAGTATCGAGTGGCCCAGCCGGGCGAAGTCCTGTCAGCCGGCGGAAACGTCCTCAACCTGGTGGATCTCGGCGACGTGCACATGATGTTCTTCCTGCCGACCGCCGAGGCCGGCCGCGTCGCAATCGGCACGGAAGTTCGCCTGGTCCTCGATGCGGCTCCCCAGTACGTGATTCCGGCAAAAGTGTCCTTCGTTGCGGATGTCGCGCAGTTCACGCCCAAAACCGTCGAGACTGAGGAAGAGCGGCAGAAACTGATGTTCCGGGTGAAGGCGCAGATTTCCCCCGAACTGCTGAAGAAATATATTCAGCAGGTCAAGACCGGTCTTCCTGGCGTGGCCTATGTCCGGCTCGACCCCGGTGTCGAATGGCCGGCCAATCTTCAGGGAACGCTTGCGCAATGAGCGTGCAAGCGGGAGAGGATGCTACGGGCAAACCTGAAGGGCCGGTTGTCACTCTCGACAAGGTTAGCCTGTCCTATGGCAAGACCCTGGCATTGAACGAGGTCGGGCTTGAGATTCCTGCCGGTTGCATGGTGGGATTGATTGGACCTGACGGCGTTGGCAAATCGAGCCTGCTGTCTCTCGTCGCCGGTGCCCGTGTTGTTCAAAAGGGTCGCGTGGAGGTCCTGGGTGGCGACATCGCCGATCGCAGGCATCGTCAATCGACCTATCCTCGAATTGCCTATATGCCGCAAGGCCTTGGCAAAAACCTTTATCCAACCCTGTCTGTGTTCGAGAATATCGATTTCTTCGGGCGTCTGTTCGGTCATGGCAGCCAGGAACGCAAGCGGCGTATCGACGATCTGCTGGCGCGAACCGGCATGTCCGCCTTTTCCGATCGACCGGCCGGTAAATTGTCAGGGGGAATGAAGCAGAAAACCAGCCTGTGCTGCTCGCTAATCCACGACCCGGATCTGCTGATCCTCGATGAACCGACGACCGGTGTCGATCCGCTGTCGCGGCGGCAGTTCTGGGAACTGATCGACGACATCAGGCAGGACCGGCCAGGCATGAGCGTCATCGTCGCCACCGCCTATATGGAAGAGGCGGCCCGTTTTGACTGGCTGGTGGCCATGGATGCTGGCAAGGTATTGGCAACCGGTTCGCCGAAGGCCCTGATGGAGAAAACCGCCAGCAAAAATCTCGATGCCGCTTTCATTGCGCTGCTGCCGGAAGAGCGGCGCAGCGGCCATCATATGGTCGTCATTCCGCCGCGCGCCGCAGATGCTGTCGACGATATCGCCATCGAGGCGGAAAACGTCACCGTTCAGTTTGGTGATTTCACAGCCGTCGATAATGTCAGCTTCAGGATCCCGCGCGGGGAGATTTTCGGTTTCCTCGGCTCGAACGGCTGCGGCAAGACCACTACGATGAAGGTGCTGACCGGGCTGTTGCCGGCAAGCGAGGGCAAGGCAAGCCTGTTCGGAAACGAAGTCGATCCAGACGATATCGGGGTCCGCCAGCGCGTTGGCTATATGAGCCAGGCGTTCTCACTGTATACCGAGCTTTCCGTGCACCAGAACCTGGTGCTTCACGCCCGATTGTTTGCGATGGAAGCGGCGAAAATAGCTCCCCGCATAGAACAGATGGTCGACCGTTTCGACCTTGCGGACGTCATCGACAGCCTCCCGGACGCGTTACCGCTCGGGATACGCCAACGCTTGTCACTTGCGGTGGCGATGATCCACGCGCCCGACATCCTCATTCTCGACGAGCCGACTTCCGGCGTTGATCCCGTCGCCCGCGACGGTTTCTGGCAGATCCTGTCCGATCTGTCGCGCAACGATGGCGTCACCATATTCGTTTCGACGCATTTCATGAACGAGGCAGAACTCTGCGACCGCATTTCCCTGATGCACGCAGGCAAGGTGCTGGTCAGCGACACGCCTGCCGCGATTGTGCAGAAGCGGTCGGCAGCCACTCTCGAAGAAGCGTTTGTCGCCTACCTCGAAGATGCAATCGGCGACCCGAAAGGCTTACCCTCGCCCGCCCCAGCTGGGGGTAAGGCGGCGGATGAAGTCAATCCCACGACTTCATCCGCCAGACGTCTATTCGATATCAGGCGTATGTTCGCATACACGAGGCGCGAGACGCTTGAGCTCCAGCGCGATCCGATCAGAGCCACGCTGGCGATCCTCGGAACGCTTCTGTTGATGTTCGTCATTGGTTACGGCATCAACATGGATGTCGAGAATCTGACATTCGCCGTCCTTGACCGCGACGACACGACGGTCAGCCGGGACTATGTCCAGCAGATCTCCGGATCGAGGTATTTTAGCGAAAAGGCGCCAATCGCCGATTATGCCGATCTCGACCGCCGAATGGGAAATGGCGAGATCAGCATGGCGCTCGAAATTCCCCCTGGTTTCGGTCGCGACGTTGCGCATGGCCGCAGTGTCGAGATAGGGGCGTGGATTGACGGCGCCATGCCGGTCCGTGCTGAAACCGTCCAGGGATATGTACAGGGCATGCACCAGGCCTGGCTGACCCAAAAGGCCCGCGAGCGTTACGGTGACGCCGCCACCCTCGGCAGTTTCCAGATCGCACTCCGGTACCGCTACAATCCCGACGTCCAAAGCCTTGTCGCGATCGCGCCGGCAGTCATTCCAATCCTTCTGTTGATGATCCCGGCCATGCTGGCGGTGCTGAGTGTCGTCCGCGAGAAGGAACTCGGCTCGATCATCAATTTCTACGTGACCCCCGTGACGCGAATGGAATTTCTTCTGGGCAAGCAAATTCCCTATATCGCACTGGCCATGCTGAATTTCTTCATGTTGTCGGCGCTGGCGGTGTTCGGCTTCGATGTTCCGTTCACCGGCAGTTTCCTGACCTTCACAGCCGCCGCGTTTCTCTACGTGATCTTCACGACAGGCATGGGGCTATTGATTTCCTCCTTCATCAACAGCCAGATTGCCGCCATCTTCGCGACCGCCCTCATTACGCTTATTCCGGCCGTGCAGTATTCCGGCCTGATCGACCCGGTGTCTTCCCTGGAAGGGTTTGGCGCGTTCATCGGCCGCATCTATCCCACCACCTATTTCGTCAATATCTCACGCGGAACGTTCTCCAAGGCTCTCGATTTTGGTGACCTTGCCGGTTCCTTTATTCCCCTTGCTATCGCTGTGCCTGTGTTGTTCGGCCTTGGTGCCGCTTTTCTCAAAAAACAGGCGAGTTGAACCATGCGTCTTGCCAATGTGACCAATCTCGGGATCAAGGAGCTGCGCGGGCTCTGGCGCGATCCCATGCTTCTTGTTCTGATCGCCTACGCCTTTACGCTCGCGATCTATACGGCTGCGACGGCAATGCCCGACACATTGAACCGCGCCGCCATTGCCATTGTCGACGAGGATCAGTCTCCGGTATCCTCGCGCATCCTGACGGCATTTTATCCCCCCTATTTCAGCCCGCCAAAAATCATCGATCAATCCGAAATGGACACGAGGATGGACTCGGGCCTCGATACATTCGCGCTCGATATTCCTCCGAACTTCCAGCGCGACCTTCTCGGCGGCAAATCGCCAACCATCCAGTTGAATGTCGACGCGACCCGTATGTCGCAAGCATTCAGCGGTGGCGGCTACATACAGTCGATCGTTTCAAGCGAGGTCGGCGAGTACCTCAACCGGTATCGCGGAAATGCCAGCGTGCCAGTCGACCTCGCGCTACGCGCCCGGTTCAATCCCGAACTGAACAAGGGATGGTTCGGCGCGATCACCAACGTCATTTCCTCGATCACGATGCTGTCGATCATTTTAACGGGAGCGGCTCTTATCCGGGAGCGGGAACACGGCACGATCGAACACCTGCTCGTCATGCCGATCACGCCGACCGAGATCATGCTCGGCAAAATCTGGTCTATGGGACTGATCGTTCTGGTTGCATCGATATTCTCTTTGGTCGTCGTCGTTCAGGGCGTACTGGGTGTCTCCATCAACGGCTCTCTTGCCCTGTTTATCGCAGGCGCAGCATTGCACCTGTTTGCAACGACATGCCTTGGTATATTCCTGGCAACGATTGCCGGTTCCATGGCCCAGTTCGGCCTGTTGCTGATGATGGTGCTTTTGCCGCTCCAGGTTTTGTCCGGCGGATTGACGCCGCGCGAAAGCATGCCGGATATCATCCAGATATTGATGCTGGCAGCGCCCAACACCCATTTCGTTATTCTGGCCCAGGCGATCCTGTTTCGGGGGGTCGGACTCGATGTCGTCTGGCCGCAATTCGTCGCACTTTTTGCAATTGGCGCCGCCCTTTTTACACTCGCGTTGCAACGTTTCCGGGCATCGCTGAAATAGTCCGATGTGAACCCATCCGACACCCGACGAACGGGCAAGGATCATCGATCCTCAACGATATGTGAAGGTGAATTCAATCGATGAGCGAACAGACTCTTTTGACTTTCAACGCCGGTTCCTCAACGGTGAAGTTCGGTGTGTTCAGCCTTGAACCGTCAGGTCCAGCCCGTATAGGCAAAGGCGTCATCGATTTCCACCAGCATCCTCTGACGTTTCATCTCACGGAAGGGCTTGGCGTATTCGATGTTACTCTTGATGCACATCCCACCGAAGACCTGCGTGAGGTGATGGATGAGATCTTCGGGTGGCTCTCCAACCATTTCGATTTGTCTGTTGTAGCGGCCATCGGACATCGTGTCGTCCATGGAGGGGATGTCTTTGACGGGCCGGTGCTGATCGATGAAACCGTGACGACCGCGATCGAGAAACTCATTCCACTGGCACCGCTCCATCAGCCCCAAAGCCTCCGCCTTATCCGTGCAGTTGAGCACCTTCGGCCCAATCTCGTCCAGACGGCGTCCTTCGATACGTCCTTCCATGCTACGAACAGCAATATCGTCAGACGTTTCGCCCTCCCCCGCACGCTCCATGATCAAGGCATCAAGCGCTATGGGTTTCATGGACTGTCCTATTCTTTCATAGCCCGCGAACTGAAACGGCTTGCTCCGGACATCGCTGGCAAAAAAATTATTGTGGCCCACCTGGGGAGCGGTTGCAGTCTCTGCGGCCTGGACAAGGGGCTAAGCCGCGATATTAGCATGGGGTTTTCGACGCTCGACGGCATTCCGATGGCAACGCGCTGCGGCGCGCTGGACCCGGGCGTTGTGCTGCACCTGCTCGCAGAACGGGACCGAACGTCGAAGGATCTCGAAGACCTGCTGTACCACCGAAGCGGTCTGCTCGGCGTATCGGACATCAGCGGCGATAGCCGCGAGCTTCTGGTCAGTGACCAGCCGGAAGCAAGGGAGGCGCTTGATCTGTTCGCGTTTCGCATTGCTGGCGAGACGGCACGCATCGCCAATACGCTCGGCGGTCTGGACGCGTTCGTCTTCACCGCCGGGATCGGCGAGCATCAGCCGGAGCTTCGTGCAGCGATAGCTGCGCATCTGGGCTGGCTCGGCCTGACGATCGATCCCGCTGCCAATGTTGCCGGCAACCAGATTATCAGTGCGCCTTCCAGCCGGGTGTCGGCGCTTGTGATCCCCACGGATGAGGAGCAGGTGATTGCCGACGATACATTCTCGCTGCTTCACGCGGCCCGCAGCGCCTGATTGTACCAGATCAGCCATGGTTTACGCACCGCGACCATGCAAGAGACAGAAATGATCGAAATCAAGGCGCCGGACTAAACGACAGCCTAAATTCCTGCACAAGCCTGGCGAGAACCACACTTTTTTGATTTCTAACGCCGCAAAGGAGCGACCATGAACGAGATCGCAAGAGCATCAAATCCTCTCACTGGTGAGGAACTGCGTAAGATCGATGCCTGGTGGCGCGCTGCGAACTATCTGAATGTCGGGCAGATCTATCTCTCGGCAAATCCGCTGTTGCGCGACAAGCTAACAGTCGAACACATCAAGCCACGTCTGCTCGGGCACTGGGGCACATCGCCCGGCCTGAACCTCATCTACGCTCACATGAACCGGCTGATCAGGAAATACGACCTCGATACGATCTATATGGCCGGTCCCGGCCATGGCGGCCCGGCCCTAGTAGCCAATGTCTACCTCGAAGGCAGTTATACCGAATTCTACCCCGAGGTGACACAGGACGAGGCCGGCCTTCTCAGGCTCTTCCGTCAATTCTCCACCCCCGGCGGCATTCCGAGCCATGTGAGCGTGCCAACACCCGGCTCGATCCATGAGGGTGGCGAACTTGGCTACGTGCTGGTGCACGCCTTCGGCGCCGTCATGGACAATCCCGACCTGATCGTCACGGCGGTTGTCGGCGACGGAGAAGCAGAGACAGGACCACTGGCTGGAAGCTGGAAAAGCATCGATTTCATCAATCCCGCCCGCGACGGGGCGGTGCTGCCGATCCTTCACCTCAACGGTTACAAGATTGCCGGTCCGACGGTGCTTGCGCGACATAGCGATGCGGATCTCGCGAAGTTTTTCGAAGGGCAAGGTTACGAACCTCACTTTGTCGAAGGCGATGTGCCCGAGATCGTTCATCAGCAATTCGCGGCCGTCCTGGAAAGCGCGATTATCAAGATCCGTGCTATTCAGTCGGATGCGCGCGAGAATGGCATGAGCAAGAGGCCGCTGTGGCCGATGATCGTGCTGCGCACGCCGAAAGGTTGGACCGGGCCAAAAATTGTCGATGGTTTGCCGGTCGAAGGGACATTCCGCGCGCACCAGGTGCCCGTGTCAGAAGTGCTGACCAGGCCCGGACATCTCCAGATCCTGGAAGACTGGATGCGCAGTTACAAGCCTGAAGAGCTGTTTGATGAGCACGGGGCCTTCCAGCCGGAATATGCCGCGCTGGCCCCGGCCGGCGACCGGCGTATGGGGTCGAACCCGCATGCCAACGGCGGCAAGCTGATCGTGCCGTTGAACCTGCCCGACTTCAATACATATGCCGTGACGCTTGAGCAGCGGGCGCGAGAGCGGATGGGCTCGACCGCTGTGCTCGGAGAATATCTCCGCGACATCTACACACGCAATCCCGACAACTTCCGGCTGTTCTGCCCCGACGAAACCAACTCCAACCGTCTCGGCGCGATTTTTGAAGTTTCCGATCGCTGCCTGGTCAGCCATATTCTGCCCGGTGACGACCATATCTCGCATGAAGGCCGGGTCATGGAGGTTCTGAGCGAGCATTGCTGCCACGGGTGGCTGGAAGGCTATACGCTGACCGGACGCCACGGTCTTTTTGCCACCTACGAGGCGTTCGCCATGATCGTCGATTCCATGTCGATGCAGCATGGCAAGTGGATGGAACATGCCAGACATGTTCCCTGGCGGGCCGATATTCCATCGCTCAACTATCTGCTCACGTCGACATGCTGGAGGAACGATCACAATGGTTTCAGTCACCAGGGGCCGGGCTTCATCGACACGATCATCCACCGCAAGCCGGCCGTCGCGCGTGTCTACCTTCCGCCGGACGCGAACTGCCTTCTCTCCGTTGCAGACCATTGCTTCCAAAGCCGGAATTACCTCAATCTGATTGTCATCGACAAACAGCCCCAGTTGCAGTGGCTGACGATGGAAGAGGCCAAAGCCCATTGCGCCAAGGGCGCCGGAATATGGGATATGTACAGCAACGAACCAGGTGAACCGGATGTCGTTCTGGCCTGCGCTGGCGACATACCAACGCAAGAGACCATTGCCGCAGCGTGGTTGCTGCGCCAGCATGCTCCCGATCTGAAAGTCCGCGTCGTGAACGTCGTCGACCTGATGCGGCTATGCCCGGCTGACCGCCATCCGCACGGCATGAGCGATACCGATTTCACCGCGATCTTTACCACGACCGCTCCGGTGATATTCACGTTTCACGGATATCCGGGCGTGATCCATGACCTGTTGCATGGGCGCGAAGCGCATGATCGTTTCCACGTCCGCGGCTATCTCGAGGAGGGCACGACGACGACGCCCTTCGACATGGTTGTGCTTAACAGGATCAGTCGTCTTCATCTGTGCCTGGATGTGCTGCGTTATGTTCCCGGCCTGCTGGTCAGCAATGCTGGCCTGGTTACCTTCTGCACGGACATGCTTTCGGAACATGAGCGTTATATCCGGGAGCATTTTGACGATCTGCCGGTGATCAAGGAATGGGTATGGTCGGAATAATCCAGGGTATCCCGACGCCCGCGAGTACTCACCCGGTGATCGGACTGCGGGCTGACATCACATCGTTCATGAAGGCAAGCGGTGTCAAAATGGAATAAAGTGACCTGATTGACCGGTTATATCTTCATACCTCTCAATCTGAGTGCATTGCCGATGACACTGACGGATGACAGCGCCATGGCGGCGGCCGGGGACTCTTCGGCATTCCGGTCTCTATCATAGCCCCAAGCCAGGCTTCGAACGGCTTGGCCGCTCTTGTGAAGCGGACCGTTACGGCAACTGCTGAACGATGATCGAGCTGGACCCAGCCGCCAACGACAGCAACGCTTTGAACATAAGCACGCCTGCAAGCCGGATCGCCGAAGAATGCCTTGCTGTCCTTGAAGGCACTTGACCTTACCCCCGCTGGAGGCCCTACCTGAATGATGACATATGATCATCGAGGGATTGCAGAATGAACGACGATGCAAAATCCAGCCATCATGGCCATTCCGGACACGTTCATCGGGCGCATGACGGCCACGACCCGCAGCATGGTGAGCGTGTGACTGACCCCGTCTGCGGCATGTCGATCGATCCGAATACTGCGAAGCACAGCCTCATCGAGGACGGTCGCACGTATTATTTCTGCTCTGCAGGATGTATGGCCAAGTTCGAAGGCGACCCGGCGCCTTATTTGGCCAAGAACGCGACGGCTGCTCCACCGGAGGTCGCAGAAGGCACGATCTGGACGTGCCCGATGCATCCCGAGATCCGGAGTGACAAACCGGGAAGCTGCCCGATCTGCGGCATGGCGCTGGAGCCGCTCGTGGTCACGGCGGACAGCGGCCCGAGTCGTGAACTGGTCGACATGATGCGCCGCTTCTGGATCGGGCTGGTCCTGGCTTTGCCGGTGTTCGTGCTGGAAATGGGAAGCCATCTTTTTTCGGCACTGCATGAACTGGTGCCAACGCGGACATCGATCTGGATACAGCTGGTACTGGCAACCCCTGTTGTGCTGTGGTGCGGCTGGCCGTTCTTCGAGCGTGCCTGGGCCTCGCTGGTAAACCACAGCCTCAATATGTTCACCCTGATCGCCATGGGCACTGGTGTCGCCTGGGTCTACAGCATGGTGGCGGCGCTGGCTCCGGGCATCTTTCCCGCCGCGTTTCAGGGGATGGACGGAGCCGTCGATGTCTATTTCGAGGCGGCCGCCGTGATCACCGTACTGGTGCTTCTCGGCCAGGTTCTGGAACTACGCGCGCGCGAGCAGACCTCTGGAGCGATCAAAGCCCTGCTTAATCTGGCTCCAAAGGTGGCGCGTCGCATAGGAAAGGACGGGGCCGAAGAGGATGTTCCGGTTGAGGCTGTCGTGCTCGGTGACCGGTTGCGCGTTCGTCCGGGCGAGATCGTCCCGGTAGACGGCGTCGTGGAAGACGGTCGATCCTCGATAGATGAAGCGATGGTCACGGGCGAATCCATGCCCGTCACTCGGGAATCCGGCGATCACGTCATTGGCGGCACCCTCAACCAGACCGGAGCGCTGGTGATCCGCGCCGAGAAGGTCGGCCGGGATACCATGCTGTCGCGCATCGTGCAGATGGTCGCCGACGCGCAGCGTTCTCGCGCACCTATACAACGCATGGCCGACCAGGTTTCCGGGTGGTTCGTGCCTCTGGTGATCGGCGTGGCGGGTCTGGCCTTTGTCGCCTGGGGCCTGTGGGGGCCGGATCCACGCTTTGCCCATGGACTGATCGCCGCCGTTTCCGTTCTGATCATCGCTTGCCCGTGCGCCCTTGGGCTCGCCACACCGATGTCGATCATGGTCGGGGTGGGCAAAGGCGCCGGCGCCGGCGTGCTGATCAAGAACGCCGAGGCGCTGGAACGCATGGAGAAGGTCGACACGCTTGTCGTTGACAAGACCGGCACGCTGACCGAAGGCAAGCCATCGGTGATCGAGGTGGTCGCGGTGAGGGGCTTCGACGAGGTTGGGATCCTGCGCCTCGCGGCCGGTGTCGAAACGGCGTCCGAGCATCCGCTGGCGCGCGCCATCGTTGCGGCGGCAGAGAAGAAGGGAATTCTCGTTCCGCCTGTGACTGGCTTCGACTCGCCAACGGGCAAGGGTGCGCTCGGCGTCGTCGAGGGAAAGCGGATTGTGCTCGGCAATGCGCTCTTCCTGAAGGAGAACGGCGTCGATGCGTCCTCTCTTTCCGAGACGGCAGACGCGCTGCGTCATGACGGAGCGACGGCGATCTACATTGCTATTGACGGCTAGGTCGGCGGTATCTTCGCGATCGCCGATCCGGCCAAGGCGACCACGACCGAGGCGCTGAAGGCGCTGCATGAAGACGGCATCCGCATCGTCATGCTGACCGGCGACAACAGGACGACGGCCGAGGCGGTCGCACGAAAGCTTGGTATCGACGAGATCGAGGCGGACGTGTTGCCGGACCAGAAGAGCGCCGTGGTCAATCGTCTTAAAGCGGAGGGCCGCGTGGTGGCAATGGCAGGCGACGGCGTCAACGACGCCCCGGCGCTTGCCGCCGCCGATGTCGGGATCGCTATGGGGTCGGGTACGGACGTTGCGATCGAAAGCGCAGGTATCACCCTGCTCAAGGGCGATCTGATGGGGATCGTGAAGGCGCGACGACTTTCGGAAGCGACAATGGCCAATATTCGCCAGAACCTCGTCTTCGCCTTCATCTACAATGCGGCCGGCATTCCGATCGCCGCCGGTGTACTGTATCCGACGTTCGGGTTGCTGCTGTCGCCGATCATCGCGGCCGCAGCCATGGCTCTATCATCGGTGAGCGTCATCGCTAACGCATTGCGGTTACGGCGATTGAAGCTCGATCACCCGCGCTGAACAGGCCTTGTACTATGCGCTTCGTAAGCTGGTCGTACTGGCATATCCTCCGCTCTCCTCCGCCGATCCCGATGAAAAACGGAGCACGATCTGCAGCTCGACGGACGAAGGACTGGAAAGGTTGCGGGCGTCGAATAGGTTCAAATCAGACGCTTTTTACGGGCGCGGATGGAGCGATGCCGATCTAGTGCAATTCACGAGCTTGCTCAGAAAGTTTAATCGCGGGTAAGGATAAACCGCTTCGTCGCTCGAGCGCTGGCTTCGATCGGGTTTCAATCGTCTGTAGAGCGCCCAGCATAGAGCCGGTGAGCGGATCGGTGGCGAACATGTTTGCCGTTCCGCGAAAGACGCCGAAGGCGGCATCCTTCTCGAACCAGCGGTCCCAGGACACGCGCCAGAATGCCACGACATTGTCGAATACGCTGTGTCGACCTGCAGTGGGCTGTTTTGAGCAAAACTCACTAAAACGCAGGCACCGTCCCGGTCCTCACTGCGTTACCCGCGGCTTGCCAGCCTCGCGCCGCTTGCGGATCAGCCGGCCCTCCCAGAATCCTGCTGCGAGCATCACGATCGTCGTCAGCCAGCCCATGGTCAGCAGATCGACGAACGGCGCGACGGGAAGAAGCGCCAGAAGTGCGACGACGCCTGCAATGTGCGAGGCCGGCAGCACGCCATAGACCACCTTCTTGTAGACGGCGCTGCCAAGGAGATAGATCGCCGGCCCGCAGGACAAGATCAGCGCATAAGCCGTATTGAGCCCGCCGTGAGGATGAGCGAGCACGAGATCGTTGCCGACGGCGGTCGCGATGATACCCGCGACCAGGATGGCGTGGATGTAGTGGAAATATGCCCCGATCCGGCCGGGATCGTCGGAATGGGTGATGGCGTCGGTTGCGTCCTTGCTCGACGTGCCGAAGTAAAGCCACCACATGGCGAGCGTGCCGAGGAAGGTGGCGAGCAGCGCCGAGAGGATCGTCATATCCCAACTCTCGGCGCGCGCCATGGTGGCGCCGGTCGCCAGCAGCGTCTCGCCGAGTGCCACGATGCAGAAAAGCTGGCAGCGTTCGGCGAGATGTGCGCCCTCGATCGTCCAGTCGCTCGTCTTCGAGCGTCCAAGGCCCGGTATGGGGAAGCCGAACATCGGCGAACCATATTCGCAAAGCACGGCGACCGCCCAGAGCGCCATACGTGCCTCATGCGAGACGAAGGCGCCGGCGATCCAGAAGACGGCGGCGACCGACACCCAGCCCAGCATGCGCCGGTAGTTGGCCGCAAGCGGATGATCCGGACCGAGCTCCCAGACGATATAGGCCGTGCGCCCGACCTGGATCGCGACGTAGGCAAGTGCAAAAATCAGCCCGCGCTCGCCGAAGGCGCCGGGAATCACCGAGGCCATGAGGAGGCCAGCCAGCATGACGGCGAAAATCAGGCCGCGGATGCGTGGCGTTTCCGGGTCGAACCAGTTGGTGACCCAGCAGGTATATTGCCAGCCGAGCCAGACCGCGAACCAGAGGATCAGAGTCTCGATGACGCCCGTGGGGTTCAGATTGGTCAGCAGCTCGTGACTGAGCTGCGTCACCGCAAAGACATAGACGAGGTCGAAGAACAGCTCCTCGAACGTCACCCTCGCATGGTGGCCGTCGCGGCGCCTCAGAAGCGGATGACTGTGCGGAGCATTGCTGTTGCCGGACGTGTTGATCATGCGTCTATCCATCCTCAGGAGCGTGCAATCTGCCAGATCACCAGGACCGCCAGAATCGCGGGCACAGTGAACACGGCAAGGAGGATCGGCAACTCGTCCCGCACCGAGTAGCCCGCATAACTGACCCCAACCCAGAGATTGGCGCTCGATACAACAAGCCAGGCGGGAATGAAGAGCTTGGCCGCCGTTGCGAGGCCGGTGGCATCACTACCCCACAGTTTTCCAAACAGCAGGAACACGCCGAGCTGAACGACACCTCCCGCAATAACCGTCAGCATGTGCATTTCGTTTCCCCTATCCGTTGGTCTTCATCAGATGCGCACTGTATCTTCGTCGTCAGGCAGTTGCATTTGCCGCCGTTGTCTCCGGTGGACGTAACGGCATCGCGGCCGCTGCAGCGTCGGCCGCTGTGCCAACTCCGGAACGAACGGTGACGGCGTTGGAAGCAAGCGAAAGACCCGCAGCCCTGAAGGCCGAAAGCAGCCGCTTCATGCCCTCGCGCTTCAGGATACTCGGATTGCCGGGACGCGACGTGAACTTGAAACGAACGACCATCGATGTTTCCGTGACAGTCTGGATTCCCTGCATTTTGAGAGGCACCAGGAACTCAGATCCAAACTCCGGATCTTCCAGCATGGCAAGCCCGACCTTCTTGGCAGTCTTGCGGATCAGCTCGGCGTCCGCGTCCCGCTCGAAGCGCAGTTCGAATTTGATCGTGCCCCAGTCACGGCTGTAGTTCGTCACGGAGTCAATCTGGCCGAACGGGATGGTGTGGATTGGACCGTTGTGATGGCGCAGTCGAATGGAGCGGAGCGAAATGTGCTCCACGGTGCCCATGAGCCCTCCAGTATCGATGTACTCGCCAATTCGAAACGCATCGTCGGCAATGAAAAAGATGCCGGACACCACGTCCTTGACCAGCGTCTGCGAACCGAAGGAGAGGGCCAGGCCGAGAACACCGAAACCGGCAAGCAACGGGGCGACGTTGATGCCGGTTGACGACAGCACCAGAAGGGCGGCTATGGCAAGGACCGCCCCCAAAGTCAGATTACGGATAACGGGCATGACCGTGGACATGCGGCTGGCCGGTTGCTTGTGCGCTTCGTCTTCGTCCTGTCCCGGAAGGGCGATGGCAGATGTCGGCGCGATCGTATCAAAATACCGCCAGAGACCGCTGCACAGCGTCCAGCTTGCAACGACTGCGAAACCGAGGTGTTCAAGCCAGACAAACCAGCCGGTTACAACCGCCGTTTCGCCGGACATGAGCGGCTGCCAGAGGGTGACGATCAGATGCAACCCGATCAGCCAGACTGCGCCCGAGACAGCGGTGCGAAGTGCCCACAGAAGAGTGGAATGTAATCCGGACTCACGGTTACGGGCAAGGTGCCCGAGAAGCGACCATGAACCCAGTGCGATGATCGGAACCGCGATCAGTACAATTTGCGTTGTTCCCGCCGCGAAGCTCCACGCGGCGCTGTTGGGAGTGCCGGCAACCAGAAAGCCCGCTAGCCAGATTGTCAGCGCTGAAATCGCGTAGAAATCGGGCAGGATATATCCGGCCATCCGCCGGACAGCACCCGCATCGGCCCCAATAAACGCATTTTTGATATCGCCCCGCCCGGCGATAAACCACCAGAGTTTTAGCAGGGTCAGAACGGTCGTCCCGATCAGAAACCAGCCTTCGATGGCACCCTTGTCCAGGGCGCGTGCATCGGCAAGCCTGACAGTTTCGCCAACGAACGAGCCGATGGCGCCATAGGCGATCAGCATGGCAAGATGCCACCGCGGACGTGCAATTCCAATAAGCGGCTCCCCATCCGGAAGTGGTGCAAGAAAAATTCTTCCAAACGCGGCGTACAGCGCCGTCACGATGGCGATTGTCACCAGACCCGCCGCGATCTGAAAGGACAATGTTCCCCCTTCCAACAAAAGGCGGAGACCAACATTGGCAACTGCGACCAGGATCCCTACAGACACCAGGTCCAATGCAAAACGGCTGATGGTGACCTTCATTCGGCCGGGAAGCGCCAGCCGGTCATCGCGCGGATGGAATTTGCCCGGAAAGATGCGCCGGAACGAAAAGGCACCGAGTGCGCCTGCCGCTATGGCGAGAATAGCAATCCCCACGACGGTAAAGCCACCTCGGCCTTCGCCGGAGAGCGCCTTTTCCGTATCTGAAAAAACACCTGCGATCCCTGACACCCCATTGAGAGCCAGCTTCGCTCCCCGTACAAAAGCGCGCGAAACCCCGCCCAGCGGCCCGGACTCCTGTCCTTCATCGACCGTCGCAAACGGGACGGCAGCCTCGGAAGCTAGAGCTTCCTTTGCATCTTGCCATTCGACAGCGACGGGTCGCCCGGTCTGCGTGGCAGCGCCGAGCAAACGACCGATCTCTGCATCGCTCTGGCCCTGCCGGAGAATAACCGTGATCGGCTGTTCCTGCGCGGACGCGCCCACAACAGCAAAAAGAAGCGCGATCATGCCGGCGCAGGCTGCAGATACAACCTTCCAGCGCGGATCTCGCCGTTGCGGGTGAAACATCCGTTGACGTTCACCGGATAGATATCCGCCTGGTGCAACAGTACGTACGCTTCCTTCCTTCATGAAAACACACTCAGATTTTTGGCGATGTCCTTGCCGGCATAAGGCGGAAAGACATCGAGTTCGAGATCGGGATTGCCGATCAGCATGGCCTTTGTGTTGCTGAGCGCGTCGAAGCCCGCCTTGCCGTAATATTTGCCCATGCCGCTGTTACCGACGCCGCCGAACGGCAGGCTGTCGATCCAGCAATGCAAATTCGTCTGGTTGATACAGCCGCCGCCGAAGGAGAGCGATCCGAGCACGAAATCTATGGTCGACTTGTCCTTGCTGAAGATGTAGGCGGCAAGCGGCTTCGGCTTGCGCTTCATGACCGCGACGATCTGCTTGAGATCGCTGTAGGGCATGACCGGCAGCACCGGCCCGAACACCTCCTGCTGCAGCGCCGGGTCGTCCCAGGTCGACGGATAAAGGATGGTCGGTTCGACATAGCGCGCCTTGACATCGAAGCGCCCGCCATGAACAACTTTCTCGGGCTGGATGTAGGAGGCGACGCGCTCGGCATCGTGTTCGCTGATCATGCGGGCAAAATCCGGGCTTTGGATCGGATCCTCACCGTACATCTTGACGATCGACGCCTTGAGCTTGGCGATGAAGGCGTCAGCAATGCTCTCATGGACATAGACATAGCCGGGCGCAATGCACCATTGCCCGGAGATCGCATTGTGACCCCAGGCGATGCGGTCTGCGGCGATGTCGAGATTGGCGGTGGCGTCGACGATGGTCGGGTTCTGTCCGCCGAGTTCAAGGATCACCGGCGTCAGGTTTTCCGCTGCTGCGCGCATCACCACCTTTCCGACCGCCGAAGAGCCGGTAAAGAAGATGAAGTCAAAGGGTAGTTGTAGCAACTCGCCGATCTCCTCGCGCCCGCCGGTGACGACAGTGACGTTCTCAGGCGCGAAGTATTGCGGGATCAGCCTTGCGAACAGCGCCGCCGTCGCCGGCGTCGTATTGGCGGGCTTGAGGATCACCGGGTTGCCGGCAGCAAGCGCCGCGAGCGCGGGATCGAGCAGCAGCAGGATCGGCGCATTGAACGGGCCGATCACCAATGTCACGCCATAAGGCTCCTTGTAGATGACGCCGCTGTTACCAGTTGCTTCCAGCCCTGCCGGGATCGGCTGCGGCTGCGGCGCCATCAACTCGCGCAGGTTCTCGCGATAATACTTGATCACCCCGCTTGGCACGGTGATCTCGAACAGTTGCTCGAACGGCGGCTTGCCGAAATCCTGATAAAGAGCGGCGCACCAGGCATCCTTGTTGTCGGTCAGCATGCGCTCCATGCGATCGAGCTGGTCGATGCGCCAGGCATGGCTCCTGGTCGCGTCACTGAGGAAATGCTCACGCTGGGCGTCGAACAGTGGCTGGAATCGGTTGGTCATGGCAAGGCTCCCGGAGCGACGAGATAGCCAGGCGGCCCGGGCTGACCCCGGACGCCCTGCAGATTACTTGGTGGTGTAGCCGCCGTTGACCAGGATGGTCTGGCCGGTCATCCACCAGCCGTCCGAGACGAGGAAGCGGATGAATGGCACGATGTCCTCAATGTCGGTCAAGCCGGTCTTCGAGAAATTCGACAGCGCCGCCGCCGTCTTGTGATAGGCGACCGCATCGGCGCCCTCGGCCGGATAGAAGAACGGCGTATCCATCGGGCCGGGGCCGATCGCAGTTACAGAGATGCCACGCTCTCCGAACTCCTTCGACGCCGCCCGCGTAAAATGCTCCACCGGCGCCTTGGTGCCGGCATAGGCCGCGTAGAATGGAGTAAAGGCACCAAGCAGCGACGTCACGACGTTGCAGACCTTGCCGTTGTCGTTGAGGTGCTTACCGGCTTCCTTGATGAAGAAAAAAGCGGTCTTCGAGTTCACTGCAGTCATCTCGTCATATTCGGCTTCCGAGATCTCGACCATCGGCTTCTTCAGCACCTTGCCGACCGTATTGATCGCGATATCGATACCGCCCATCGCCGCCTTGGCGTCTGCGAACAGCTTCTCGTTCGCGCCGGCTGTGGTGAGGTCGGCCTGGAAGGCGAAGGCTTCCGCGCCGGCAGCCTTGATCGAGGCTACCGTCTCGTCGGCCGCCGGCTTGGTGGCGCTGGTGTTGTAGTGGACAGCGATCGCTTTCGCGCCCGCTCCGGCGAGATCGCGCGCGATCAATCCGCCGAGGTTCTTCGCGCCGCCGGCAATGAGAACCGTTTTTCCCTTGATGCTGTGATCACTCATTTGTGTTGTCTCCTTGGGGCTTACCTGCGGTCACCTGCGCGACCGCTTCCTGAGACGCACAATATCGTCTACAGATTCGTCATAAAGACCGTCATTCTAACATCACCTGTCAGAGATGACGGACAATCAACAGAGTTAGCGCCTTGGACCGTATCGATCTTTTCCGTACCTTCACCCGCGTCGTCGAATGCGCGAGCTTCACCCGCGCTGCTGATACGCTCGGGTTGCCACGCTCGTCCGTCTCGGCAGCTGTGATCGAGCTAGAAGCGCGGGTCGGCGCCCGCTTGCTTCATCGCACCACCCGGAAGGTCTCTCCGACACAGGACGGCGCCGCCTTCTATGAACGCTGCCTGCGGTTGATCACCGATGTCGATGAGACGGAGGGGCTGTTCCGGCAGACCTCTGTCGGTCCCACTGGCAAACTCCGTATCGACGTGCCGGGCCGGATCGGCCGGTTGATCATTGCGCCTGCCTTGCCGGAATTCCTTGACCGTCATCCCCAACTCGACATCGAACTGCGGGTCACCGACCGGGCCGTTAATCTCGTTGAGGACAGCATCGACTGCGTGCTGCGCGTCGGACCGCTTGGCGACTCCGGCCTTATCGCACGCAAGATCGGCGACCTCCCGCTGATCAATGTCGCCAGCCTCGGCTATCTCGCTCGATATGGCACGCCGGCTACCCCGGACGATCTCGCTGTGCATCTTGCCGTCAACTACGCCTCGCCCTCGACAGGGCGTGTAGAGGATTGGGAGTGGATCGAGGACGGGGCAATACAGATGCTGGCGATGCGAGGCCGCGTCACCGTCAACAGCGCCGAGGCTTACATCGCTTGTTGCCTAGCTGGCCTCGGCCTCATCCAGATCCCGGCCTACGACGTGAAACTCCACCTTGATGCCGGTGAACTCATCGAGGTGATGCCCCGTCATCGGGCTGCTGCCATGCCGATGACGCTGCTCTATCCGCATCGTCAGCATCTTTCTCGGAGGCTTCAGGTTTTTGCCGATTGGCTTGAGCAGCTCTTGAAGCGGGAGCTCCTGTAATCAACGCAGGAGCCGAACCGGCAGCACAGCAGGTGAGATTCTCTGTGCGTGGAACGGTTGCGGCTTCGAGGTTTACGAATTCCTCGCCACGGAATGGCTCGACTGTTTTAACCTTCGACGGCTCATGGAGGCCATCGGGAACCGTCCCGACAGCCGAAGCCGCGTAAATCTTGTGCCTGCTGGGCGAACCAGACATGGCTGCGTAACTTAAACCGAGCTGTCTCCGGCAAAACCGGCAGCTCGTCATGCATGTTCGATCGAAAAAAGAACAGAAATGGAAGCTCTGCCGACTCATCCTGAATATTTTGAACATGTGCGCACGATTATTGGCATGGTACTCGGCCTGAGCCTTGCCAGGCTTGTCAACGGTATGACACGCGTCGTCCAGCACCCGGGGCTTCAAAGACTGTGCGAAAATCCCTTTCGGCATATCGCGCTTATGATAGCGTCAGTTTCTTCGAGAACCGAAGACGCCAAACATATCGAACGCCACCGGACGTCGTCGATCAAGTGCCAAACCGTCCTGGATTTCGGCAATGTGTTCGCGCATCAACGAAACCGCTTTCTCGACATTGCCGGAAGCACAATGCCGGACGAGGTCATCGTGATGGTCATGCCATCCCGCCAGCCCCACCTGATTGTCGAACAGGTGCACGATGAGGCTTGTGCGAGCGACCAGCAGGCGAACCTGATCGGCCAGAATGCGATTGCCTGATAGTTCGGCCATGAGCACATGGAAACCACCGGAGAGATGGATTGCCTCGCGTATATAGCCCTGCTGTCTCAGTTTGTGCTCCTGGTCGATATTGTCGCGCAGTCTGGCGATGGCTGCCGGGTCAGCGGCCCGTGCAACGGCTTCGGTAGTCCCAGCCTCTATCGCCACACGGGCGGCGAATACCTCCACCGCCTCGACTGCATCTGGTGCAGCGACGAAGGCTCCGCGTTTGGGAA
This sequence comes from Rhizobium sp. TBD182, assembly GCF_001950375.1. Lineage (NCBI taxonomy): Bacteria > Pseudomonadati > Pseudomonadota > Alphaproteobacteria > Hyphomicrobiales > Rhizobiaceae > Rhizobium > Rhizobium sp. TBD182. Next base: position 151,473 of record NZ_BDLN01000010.1, read on the forward strand.
AGAATACGACAAGCTTCTCCCAGGTCAGCCTCTGTAGAGCAGTCCCGATGGTCCGCCTTCCAACTCCGAACGCCTCCATCAACGCGAGTTCGGTGAGCTTCGTCCCAGGAGGAAGCCTTTGATCGACAATGGCTGCGAACAGGTGCGCATACGCTTCATCAGCGTCATCAACTTTCGGCCTATTGCGGTCGTTCATAACGCCCACCAAGCGTTTGTTCTGCTTCATTGTTATTCTCTTTGACGATCTTTCTTGCGCCGGATTGTGCGCAATTGTGTGTGCGGCATTGTTTTCGTTCAGGTTCGCAGACTGGCACACGCCTTGCAATACCGTTTACAGGCAATATCAAAAAGGGGAACGCCATGCACAATTTTAACTCCACGCGTCGAACCATCCTCCAGCTTGGCCTCGCAGCGCCCTTTGTACTGAAGGCGGGGCGGAGCTTTGCGGCAACGCCGGTCAAATTCTCGTTCTCTGCACCTTTCGACGGCTCAAACTCTCCATTTCTTCTGGCTGAGAAGAATGGCTGGTACAAAGAAGCCGGTCTGGAATGCCAGTTTGATGCAGGTGGCGGCTCCGGTGAGGCTGCTTCTCGGACAGGATCGGGTGTTTATGACGGGGGCACCGTCGACATCAACAACGTCGCCGAATTCAACTCAAAGAACCCGACTGCAGAAATCAGGGCTGTCTATATGCTCTATTTCAAAAGCCCGCTCTGCGTCGCGACGCTTTCGAAAACCGGCATTACCAAGCCTTCCGACCTGATTGGCAAGACAATCGGCGCTGCGGCTCCGGATGGAGCCTATCGGCTGTTTTCGACCTACGCCAAGACGACGTCAATTGATCCTTCCACTATCAAGTGGAACATGGTGGGCCTCCAGCTGCGTGAGGCGGTGCTTGCCGGTGGCAGCGCGGACGCTATCCTGGGATTCGATTCCACCATGTATTTCGGGTTGGTCAAAGCTGGGATTTCGCCCGCAGACATCAGGTTCCTCTACTACGCCGATGCGGGCCTTGACCTCTATGGCAACGCAATTGTCCTGTCGAAGAAGTTCCGCACCACCAATCCTGAAGCTGCGAAGGCATTCGTTGCCGCCAGCGCGCGCGGATATCAGGCCGCTGCGGCTGATCCGAAGGCCGCCATCGCCGCTCTCAAGGATCACTCACCTCTGATCAATGCGACATTGGAGGAAGAAAAGCTGCGCTGGCTGGTAAAAAACCAGTTCACGACCGAGGAAACCATGAAGAATGGTCTCGGTGGCATTGACGCCTCACGCTTGTCAAAATCGATGATCGCGGTTGCTGAAGGTTTCGGACTGCCCTCCGTGCCCAAGGCTGAAGACCTGTTCGACGGCTCGCTCCTGCCCTCCGCCGACATACGGAAGCTGCCGGCATGAGCTATGACCTGGTGATCCGCGACGGGACGATCGTTACGGCGTCCGACGTGACGAAAGCCGATCTCGGCATCCGGGATGGCCGCATCGTAACGATTGCGGATCATATTTCCGGCGGCCAATCCGTCATCGATGCCAGCGGGCTGCTGGTCATGCCCGGTGGCATCGATGCCCATTGCCATCTCGACCAGCCTCAGGCGCCAGGACTGGCATCCAAAGGCGCGACAATGGCAGACGGGTTCCGATCCGGAAGTATCAGTGCCGCCTTTGGCGGCACGACAACCATCGTGCCCTTTTGCGTGCAACACCGTGGCGAGTCCCTGACCGCAGCCGTCGCGGACTATCACAGCCGGGCCGATGGCCAGTCGGTGATAGATTATGCGTTCCACCTGATCGTCAGTGACCCCTCACCCGCCGTTCTTGGCCAGGAGCTTCCAGCGCTTATCCGCCGCGGCCATACCAGCATCAAGGTCTACATGACCTACGATGCGATGGTTTTGAGCGATCGTCAAATCCTGGATGTCTTCGAAACCGCGCGCCGGGAAAAAGCCGTGATGCTGATTCACGCCGAAAACCATGAGATTATTGGTTGGCTGGCGGAACGGCTTGAACAGGACGGCCGCACCAAGCCGCTCGGTCATGCGCATTCCAGGCCGATGCCTGTGGAGCGCGAGGCGACGCATCGCGCGATGACACTGGCAGAGATTGCGGGCGTGCCGCTGGTCATCGTCCATGTCTCGGGCGGCGATCCGCTGGACGAAATCCGCCGCGCCCGCGCTCGCGGACACGTGGTGATCGCCGAGACCTGCCCGCAATATCTTCTGTTGACAGAAGACGACCTCGACATGCCCGACATGCTGGGTGCCAAGGCGATGTGCAGCCCGCCACCGCGCGATACCCAAGCACAGGCTGCACTCTGGCGGGGGATCGAAGATGGCACCATCGATATATTCAACTCCGATCACGCGCCCTACCGTTTCGACTCGGACGGAAAGTTGAAGGCCGGTCCTACTCCGACGTTTCGTGCCGTAGCGAACGGTATTCCCGGCCTGGAGACGAGACTGCCCATTCTGTTCAGCGAAGGCGTCGTCAAAGGTCGGATCGACTTGCAACGCTTTGTGGCGCTCACATCGACGAACAATGCCAAGCTCTACGGCGTGCATCCACGCAAAGGGACAATTGCTGTCGGTGCCGACGCTGACCTTGCGCTTTGGAACCCTGAGCGGCGCGTAACCATCACCAACAGCATGCTGCATCACAATGTCGACTACACCCCGTTCGAAGGGCTGGAGGTGCAGGGTTGGCCGGAGACAGTGATCAGCCGCGGCGAAATCATCATTGAGAAGAACGAACTCAGGGCAGAGCCGGGGCGTGGCCGTTTCCTGATGCAGGAAACATCATCCGCCTGGAAGACGAGGGAGATCAAATCATGGATCTGAAGATTGCAGGAAAACGCGCGCTGGTTCTGGGCGGCAATCGCGGGATGGGGCTTGCGATCGCCAAAGCGCTTGCCGCTGAGGGAGTTGCCTTAACGATTGCAGCTCGCGACGAAAAGGCGCTTGCCCATGCGGCAAAAGAGATTGGCACTGCCGATACGATCACGGTCGACCTTTCCGATACGGCGTCCCTCGGAGCATTTGCTGCAAAGGTCGGCGATATCGACATCCTCGTCAACAATACCGGCGGCCCGCCTTATGGCAGCGCACTTGGCCGCGACCTTTGTGACTGGGAGGAAAGCTTCCGGAGTATGTCCCTTTCGGTCATAAGGCTGACAGATCTGTTCGTTTCTTCGATGCGCGCTAAAGGTTGGGGACGCGTCGTGACCGTTGTTAGTACCGGCGCGATACAGCCGATCCCTGTGCTCGGCATATCCAATACATTGCGGGCGGGGCTGATTGCCTGGTCGAAATCGCTTGCCCCGGAAGTCGCCAAAGATGGCGTGACGGTCAATATTCTCATGCCGGGCCGGGTCGCTACCGAGCGCGTGGCCTTGACAGACGACGCCACGGCCAAGCGGGAGAACATCTCCGTGGAGACAGTGCGCCAGCGGTCCTTCGGACAGATTCCAGTGGGTCGATACGCCGAACCAGAGGAAATTGGGGCGGCGGCCGCATTCCTGTGTAGTGGTGTCGCATCCTACATTACAGGATCCGTTATCAGGGTCGACGGAGGGTATGTCCGTCATGTCTAAGAGGAGCGCGGTCGAGACCGGATCAGACGTACGTTTGGCGGCCCGCTCTGGCTATGCTGGTTTTACCGTTGGGCGCGCTCCGGGTTACGTGCAGGCTAATGTCTACATCGTGCCCGACCCCTTTGCCCAAGACTTTCTGGCATTCTGTCACGCCAACCCCGTAGCGTGCCCAATTCTCGGCAGAGGCGAGACGGGCTCGTACTCCATGCCTGCTCTCGGCCGAGACATCGATATCAGAACGGATTTGCCGTCCTTTCTCATACATGAGCAAGGCCTTGAAAGATCGGCAGAAGACATCGTCGATCTGTGGCAGGACGATTTCGTCGTTTTTGCCGTTGGATGTTGGCTAGGCGCAGAGGGTGCGCTCGCGAAAGCTGGCATCCGTATGCGCCACCGCGAACTTGGTCGTCAGGGCGGGCTTTACCGTACGCGCCTCGCCGCCACCTCCGCGGGACGATTTCACGGACCGCTGATCGTTTCGATGCGTCCGTTTCACAAAGAGGACGTCGATCGCGTGATTGCCACGACGGCAAGAACACCGCTCAGCCATGGAGCTCCTCTCCACATTGGTGATCCAGCCGAACTTGGGATCGAGGCTCTCGATAAGGCCACTTGGGGAGATGTCGTTCTTCCCGACGAGGATGAGTCTGCTGTGTTCTGGCCCTGCGGTCTGACTGCTCTGCAGGCGCTCAAAAACGCGGAGATACCGATTTTTATCAGCCATGCGCCGGGCGCCATGCTCGTGACCGATCTCAAGGAGGTTTTTGCATGACCATTGTTCGCCCAACACTCAAACTGACGCATCGTGGCGCCATGCTCGTCCTCAATGCAGCTATCGAGGCTGCGCAGGCAATGGGGGTCCCGCAATGCATCGCGATTGTTGATGAGGGCTGCAATCTTTTGTCGTTCATCCGGATGGATGGCTCGCGCGTCCTGTCCATCGAGAGCGCCACCCGCAAGGCGATGACCGCTGCAACAACTGGGCAGCCCACCGGTGGCATTGCCGCCGACAAAGCGCTTCTTCTTGCAGAAGCGACGTCTGGCCGGATGACCAACCTGCTTGGAGGCCTGCCACTGATTGCCAACGGTCATATCGTCGGCGGTATCGGCGTCGGCTCCGGCACGGGCGAACAGGACCTCGAAATCGCCAAAGCTGCCGTCGCGGCCTTCGAGCGTTCTATGCACGGAGGGACATCAGCATGACAGCCACGGATCTTGCAACACACCAGACAAAAAGAATTGCACAGCTTGAAAACGTGCAGGTCCGGTTCGGCAAGGGAGACAATGCGTTCCTCGCACTGGATCGCACCAATCTAGTTGTTCATCCTGGCGACTTCGTAGCGATGGTCGGTCCGTCCGGCTGCGGCAAATCGACGATACTGAAGCTTGTCGCCGGCCTGCTCCGTCCGACCGAAGGACTGGTGTTCGTGGCAGGACGAGAGGTGGGCGCCGAGAAGGTTGGCATTGGCATGGCGTTCCAGAACCCGACCATGCTGCCCTGGCTGACGATCCGGCAGAATATCATGCTGCCACTCAAGATCGTTAAACCTTACGCCGATACGTTCCGGCGCGACAAGCACACGACTTTCCGCGACCGGGCCGACGCACTTCTCGCCAAGGTCGGCCTTACCGGCTTTGGCGACCGGCGACCCTGGGAACTGTCTGGAGGCATGCTGCAGCGTGCTAATCTTTGTCGGGCGCTCATCCACTCTCCTCAGCTGTTGATGCTGGATGAACCGTTCGGTGCACTCGACCAGTTTACCCGTGAGGAACTTTGGTCCGTGCTACAGGATCTCTGGATCGAGACCAAACCCACCGTCTTCCTCGTAACCCATGACCTGCGAGAGGCGGCCTTTCTTGCGAGCCGGATCCTGGTGATGAGCGCGCGCCCGGGTCGGGTCACCGAAGATCGAGAGGTGACATTCGCCCGGCCACGCACACTCGAAACGACGTTCGAAGCTGAATTCACCGACCTCACGAATGATCTGCGGCGCATGATCTTTGCAGCGCGCCAGAGCAAGGAGATAACCGCATGAGCATCTCCAGAAAATCACAGGAAAACCTGAAGGCGGCTGGTTTCATCGTCGCACTGTTTGCGATCTGGGAGATTGCCTGTGTTGTCTTTGAGATTAGTCCTATCGTGCTACCGCGACCAAGCGCGATCTTTTCGACGCTGTTCGTGCAGATGCCCGCCCTGTGGCCCCACATTGTCCAGACGCTCGTCACAACGATGATCGGTTTCCTGCTGGGTACCGTCATCGGCCTGGCGCTCGGTGCCTTCGTCGGTATTTCGCGAACAGCCTACAACGTTGCCTATCCGCTGCTGGTCGGATTTTCATCGATCCCCAAGGTGGCAGTGGTGCCGATCTTTGTTCTCTGGTTTGGGTCAGGGACGGTTCCGGCCGTTCTGACCGCGCTGACGACCTGCATTTTCCCGATCGTCGTTAATGTGGCGACCGGCCTAGCCACCACTGAGCCAGAAATGGAGGACGTCCTGAAAGCCCTCGGGGCAAGCCGCCTCCAGGTGCTGTGGAATGTCGGGCTGCCCCGAGCGATGCCCTACTTCTTCGCGTCTCTGAAGGTTGCCATCACGCTTGCCTTCGTCGGAACGGTCCTTTCGGAAACAGTCGCCGCCAACCGGGGCATCGGGACCGTGATGATGATGGCGACCTCAAGCTTCGACGTGCCACTTGCCTTTGCGGGGCTATTCGCACTCGCGATCCTCGGGATCACGCTTTACGCCGTCTTCGCCGTTATCGAACAGCGTGTCTGTGGCTGGGCCAGCCGGAAGAACGAGTTCGCGATGACCTGACTGAAGTACGGTCTTCGGAAGACGCGACAGCCCTAAAAGCTTTGTTGGCCAGATAAATTTGCCGTAACGCGCAGTCCTTCGGATGCGCGCACGGAGAGACATTACGTTTTTTTGGGGTGGGTCTGTCCGCGCGCCCTGTTCACGAGGCACGGAGCGACCGGATGTCGGCGTTCCAAGGCAGCGTCCTATCCCTCCGGGCTGAGCCGGGGCGGGACGAACGAGTCGAGATGCGACGCCATTTCTCGCGTTTCGTAAGCAACCACGTTCCCAACGGAGAAACCCATGACATTGAACCCTGCAGATGGATACCCATTCACACCCTACCACTACGCTGAATATGCCGGCAATCGAGACCAGCAGGCCGAGCAATATGTTCTCGACATCGACTCGACTATGCGGGCCTGCTATGGGCCCAATATCTACAATATCGGGCGGAACATTTTTCCCATCCTCTATGCGGAATCCACCTTCGACGGCGGGCGCTATACGCTGGTCAAGGACGCCCATTCCTCTTACACCTACCAGAACGTTGACGCGGTCTACGACCAGGTGAAAGCAATCTGCCATATCCCGCTTGGCATCTTTTCGATCGTATCCGCCTATTTCGAGTATCCGGCCAACAGGCAATGGCAATCCGCGCTGCAGGACTATCGCGGCAAGGTTCAACTTGTCCGGGACAATCTGGACCGCCTTCATCTCGTCGGATTCATGCTTGCCGCCTGCCGCGGTATTCTGGATGGATCTTTGACTTACATGCAGGCCATCACCGGGAATGGAACGCTCTCGGCGGAGACCTTCGCCACATATGCCCGTGCGCTGACCGACCACATCGCGTTCTGCCAGGAGCAAGCCGCCAAGGATCAGGTCGCTGTGATGACCCGCGTGTTGGACAGCTGGAAAGCCATGATCGGCCAGGACGAATGGGACAAGATGTATGTCGTTGTCAGCGCTATCTGGACGCTCAGCCAGGAAAGCGCCCATGAACTCATCATCAAGGCGACCATGAAGCAGGAGCTAAGGGAGACTCATGTGATAGTCAGCGAGGCGGTCCCAACCCTGGATGATGCGAAGACACTGCTCGGCCGCATCGTCGGAGACCGCATCATGTCGGAATTGGTCTTCGATCCCAATGGTGGCGTGGTAGGTAAGGAGAACATCTACTCGCTATCAACCCGCAGAGACTTGCTATCCCAGGCGATCGAGAAGATCGTCGGTGATGTCGCGTCCGGGTCAGTGGCTGCCACATCCGGTTGTCCGCATATGGCCTGACCAGAAACTGAAGGCGCGCGTCGGTGGTTTCTGCGGATCTGCGCCTTGCCTGATGGAGTATGGGGAAGAAATTTCCTTTCTCATACTCCTTTTGCCGATGCGCTGGGGAGGGAGCAGCCGCAACTGCGCCTATCTCCGGAGCCGCAGTTGCGCCGGGCACGGTTACCCCGGCAGGCAGAAAAATCCAGATACAGCATCCGCGCACGCCATTCTCGTCAATGCCCAACGGCAATTACCTCTCGCAAGCCTATGGGGGTGACTGCCGTCGGCGACGAATTCTCGCTGTGGCTGCTATTTTGCCGATTATTGATATTGGCACCTACCGACTCAGAAAGGCTCCAAGTCCCGCTGCATGAGATCTTTCATCGCCTCGATATCATCACCAATGGGACGGTCATCTGCATAAAATGGGATCTCGGCCCTGATCATTTGTCTCAGCTTGGATGTTTCGATAGCCGGTTGCTTCCCGTTGCCCTGCAAATCATATGCCTGCGTTGCGGCTAAAAGCTCGATTCCCAAAATTGTTTCCAAGTTCTCCAGGATCGTCAAGCTTTTCAAAGCGGCTGGCGTGGAGTGGGTCAAAATATCTTCCTGCAGGGCGGCTGTGACGCCGCCGTCGAGGCTTGCCGGTGCAGAGAGGCGCCGATTGTCCCCTGCCAGGGCGGCGGCGGTCAGTTGAACAACCTGAAAGCCCGTGCATTTCCCATTGTCGCCCGTCAGGAATGCCGGCAAACCGCTCACCAGTGGGTTGATCAACCGGTCGATCCTTCGCTCGGAAATCGCTCCGAGCATTGCCGCGGCGGTCGAAAGTCCGTCCATGGACAACGCCACGGCAGCGCCAACCGCGTGAGCCTGCGAGTGTACCAAAGGCGCGTCCGGTGTGCCGGTGACCGCCGGATTGTCGGTAATACTCGACAGCTCTCGGTTGATCACGCGGCCGACATCCTCAAGCTG
>NZ_BDLN01000010.1:160100-177024 GCF_001950375.1 Rhizobium sp. TBD182
ACCGCGCCGTGGATTTGCGGTATGGCTCTGAGGCTTAACGGATCTTGCGTGCGCCGACCCGCCATTTCAGCCAGTATAGGGCTGCCGTTCAGGTAAAGCCGCAGCCTCGCTCCAACCTCCTGCAATCCCCGCGACTGGCGCATGGAAAGCGTTTCCATTTCAAATGTGCCGGCCTGGTTGCCCAGGTTTTCGTAGGTCATCGATGCTGCCGCATCGGCCCAGCCAGCCAGCCGGTTTGCCCGATCCAGCGCCACACACGCAATTCCGGTCGAACAAGCGGTGCCGTTAATGAGGCTCAAGCCTTCCTTCGCCTCAAGGACAAGCGGTTGCCAGCCGATCTCGGCCAAAGCGGCTGCACCGTTCAGCTTCTTGTTGCGGTAGACCGCGAACCCACTACCTATCATCACCAGAGCGACTGCCGCCGCATGGGTCAGATATCCGACAGAACCTTTTGATCGAACAACCGGAATGCAATCCTGTATCAGCATGGTGCAGAGCAGTTCGACAAGCTCGATGCGTACGCCGGACTTGCCGAGAGCGAAATTATTGACCATCGTCGCCATGACGGCGCGTGTTTCGACCCTCCCCAATGGTTCGCCAACACCGCAGGCGTGGCTCATGATGATGTTGCGCGATAGGGTCTGCTGGTCTGCGCGATCGATGATCACGTCACAAAGAGCGCCGACCCCGGTGTTGATCCCATAGCCGCGAATGCCTTTTTCCACGATCGCTTCGACAAGTCCGCGGGCATAGCATATCCTGTCGCGAGCGTTCTGCGAAAGCGCGATGTCGGCACCCGAGGCAACCGCTGCAATCTGGCGCCAGGAGAGTGGGTGATCTATGACGACGGGGTCAGTCATGCTGGAACCTGTTTTCCTTTGACGAAACGAGCAACGTAATCGTTGGCGGGGTTGGCGAGGATGGCGCTCGGGGTGCCGACCTGAACAACCTGACCGTCCTTCAGAATTGCGATTTCCGAGCCGATCTTAAGGGCTTCGTCCAGATCGTGCGTGATGAACACGACCGTCTTGGACAGGTTCTTCTGCAAGTCCAGCAATTGGTCCTGCATGTCCGAGCGGATCAGCGGATCGAGAGCGCTGAACGCCTCGTCCATGAGTATGACGTCGGTATCGGCCGCAAGAGCACGAGCCAGACCAACGCGCTGCTTCATTCCGCCCGAAAGCGAATACGGGTATCTGTCCTCGTATCCAGACAGACCAACCACATCGATCCACTTCCTGCCTATTTCACGTGCAGCGTCCTCGGGAGTTCCCCGTATGCGCTGTCCGTAAATGACGTTCTGCAGCACAGTACGATGCGGCAAAAGCCCAAAACTCTGGAAGACCATGCTGACACGATGCATGCGGAAATCGCGTAGCTGTCCAGGTTTCAGATCCAGGATATTTTTGCCGTCGAAAAGTATTTCCCCAGTGGTCGGTTCGATCAGTCGGTTAATGTGGCGAACCAGCGTCGATTTCCCCGACCCGGACAACCCCATGATAACAAAGATCTTGCCGGCCGCGATTGACATGCTGACTTCGTTGAGGCCGACGGAGCATCCGCACTTTGCCAATACCTCCGGCTTGTCCGAACCATCGCGGATCATTTTCAGCGCCGTTTTCACGTCCTTACCGAAAATTTTCGAAACGTTGCGAATTTCGATGTCAGCCATGCTCGGCTTCCTCCCGTTTGGAGCGGCCGAAGCCCTGAGTGATCCTGTCGAGTACTATTGCGAGGATGACAATCCCGATCCCCGCCTCGAGCCCTTTGCCCACGTTCAGCGTTTGAATCCCGTTGAGCACCTGTTCACCCAGCCCGCGTGCTCCGATCATCGAAGCAACAACGACCATTGAAAGCGCCATCATGATCGTCTGGTTGAGACCAGCCATGATCGTCGGGACCGCGAGCGGAAGTTCGACACCAAACAGGATTTGGCTCCGGCTTCCGCCGAATGCAGTCGCCGCCTCGACAACTTCCTTGTCCACCTGGCGGATACCGAGGTCGGTCAGGCGGATGAGCGGCGGAACCGCATATACGATGGTTGCCAGAATGGCGGGCACCTTGCCGAGGCCAAAAAGCATGAGAGCAGGAATGAGATAGACGAAGCTCGGCATCGTCTGCATGACGTCGAGCACCGGCAGGACCACAGACCGCATCAACCTGGATTTGGCGACCGAAATGCCGACCGGGATGCCGATCACGATCGAAACCACGGTTGCCATCAGCATCAGCGCCAATGTCTGCATCGTCAAATCCCAGAGGCCGAGCAGGCCTCCAAGCATCAACAGAAGCCCCACCATCAGGGTCAGGCCGATCCGATGCGAACTCTGCCAAGCCAAGCCCATGAACACGGCGAGGATGACCCACCAGGGCAGCCCGCGCAGGATCCATTCGAAGAATAGAACGCCTTGCAGAATCGCGTTGGAGATTGCCTTGAAGACCCCTCCATAGTTGACGACGAGACCTTGAACGAATGCGTTCACGGGAGCCGCGATAGATATATGTAAACTCTCTGGGAACATGAGGCTTTCTTTCGCCGGTTGTCACCCTGCACTGCGACAGTACGTTGTGCAGGGTGACGATTTCGTCGGACTGGTTATTTCAGGCTTGCTGTAATTTTCGCCTTTGCCTGCGGAGAAACCCACGAGCCCCAGACGTCTGTCTTGTTCTTGAGGAAATAAGCCGCCGCCGCCGCGCCATCCAATTGCTTGTCTGTCATATAGGCGAGCGTTGCATTGACTTCCGATAGCGGTATGGTCGCTTTTTCAAGAACGGCGACGATCTCCGGAGCGGCTTTGGCGAACTCGGCGTTCACGCCATAGGTGACGGCGACGCTCGGAAAGGCACAGGCCTGATCGCGCTTGCCGGTCACGCTGCTGAGTTCCTTCCAGCATGCGTCGCTGTAGGATGGTTCTTCGAGCTGCACGAGCTTGTACTTGCCCATGACAGCGGTCGGTGACCAGTAGTAGAAAAGCAGGGGTTCGCCCTGTGCGTAAGCCGAAGCAATCGCTGCGTCCAAAGCCGTGCCCGTGCCGGGACGGAAATTGGTATAATCCTTGGTCAGATTGTAGGCTTCAAGCTTGGCGCTGCTGATCGCCTCGCAAGACCATCCGGAAGGGCAATTCAGGAAGCGACCCTTGGAGGGTTCTTCGGGATCAGCAAAGATTGCCATCATTTTCGGGTCTGCAAGCTGTGACACGCTCTTCAGGCCTGGAGCCACAGCATTGATGCCGCGGGCTTTATCGCCGTGGATCACATAGTCAGGAACGAACCAGCCCTCGGAGGCGCCAACAAACGGCTGCCCAGCATTGATGACCGTACCTTTCGCGATGGCTTCGTTCCAGACATCGCTTCGCCCGACCCATTGCTCGGCGAAGATCTGGATGTCGTTGGTCACTGTGGCATGTTCGAGGACCACCGACGTGCCCGGGATGGATTCCACAGCGCAGTCATAACCTTTGGCCAGAACCGTCTTCATAACCTCTGTAATGAAGGAACCGCTTTCCCAGTCAAGACCGGCGAACTTGACCGTTTTGCCAGCCTCGCAATAGGAGGCCGCGGAGCTGGTGCCGGCCGAAGCCACGAGCATCAGACTTGAAATAACAAGAGACGTTCTTAGCATTTTCATCGAGTTTCCCTTCTGGAAGTGGAGTTTTGTGTTTTTATTGACGTCACCGCCGCATCGAGTGGCGAGGCAGACTTCGCGATCGAAACGACACTACGAATTCACGGGTTTGACGAAACGGCCGCTTCCGGGTTCAGAGCTTACCGTCTTGCCGTCGAACACGACCTTTCCACGAAGGAATGTCGCGATCGGCCGATAGGGAAGCTCGATGCCCTCATAGGGGCTCCATGAAACGAAGTTGTGCCCGCTGGCGGCCGGATCGTAGAGGTGAGGGTCATGCGCAATGACGACCAAGTCTGCATCGTGACCCGGCGAAATCGAACCTTTTTGGTGCCCGATCCGAAACAGCCGCGCAGGGTTGGATGCCAGCAGGCGCGCAGCCCATGTAACAGGGAGATCGCGCTCGGTAAGACCTTTCAGCAGGAGCGGGTAAAGGGCTTCGAGCCCTGGAACACCGGACGCGTTCTTCAGCATGTCAGGGTCGGTCTTGCGATCCTCCGACCAACTGACGTGGTCGGTCGAGACGACGGTCACGTTGCCGGCGGCAAGATGTTTCCACAGCTTGTCCACCTGTTCCCGGGGACGTATCGGTGGATTGATTTTTGCCTTTCCGCCCAGCCTTTTGACGTCGTTCTCCTCGTCCAGAATGAGGTAGTGAATGCAGGCCTCAACCGTTGCATCATACCCCTGTTGGCGGTAGGCACTGCAGAGATCGTAGCCGCGGCCGACCGAGCAATGGACGACATGAGCGGAGCAACCGCTCTGTGCGCCCAGCTCATAGACTTCGGCCATTGCCAGCGTTTCGGTGACAGGCGGTCGCGACATGCCGTGGGCGCGATAGTCACGAATGCCAGACGCGTCCACCCCGGCGATCGCGGCGCGCACCATTTCATCATTCTCGTTGTGAACGCCGGCAGCCAGGCCATGCTTGGCAATCTCGGAAAAGCAGGCATAGAGCGTTTGCGGCGCAATGCGGGGGAACCGCTTGGAATCGGTATTGAAGGTCGAGAACTTGAATGCGGATACGCCTGCCTTGACCATGCCCGCGATTTCCTTCGGACCATCCTCCGGGGCGATCGTTCCGTAAAGCGCGAAATCGACACGCGCTTGCGCTCCGGCCTCGGCTGCCTTCTGGCGGACCCGATCACCATTGCAAACCAGGAACGCCGCGTCGTACGGCATGTCGACGATGGTGGTCACGCCGCCGGCCGCCGCGGAACGGGTAGACCAGATAAAGTCTTCCTGGTCCTTCTGCGAGCGAGAATGGACCTGCGCATCGATTGCGCCCGGCAGCACATAGGCACTGCCGAAATCATGCCGCTCGACGGCGGAGGGCGCCGGACCGGCACCCACCCGTTCGGTGACGCCGGCGCGAATGGCGACATAACCGTTGTCGATAACCCGGTCCGACAGCACGATCCGTCCGGTTACAACCATATCAAAGTCACTCATTGGGTATCCTCAGTCGTCTAACTTGCATTGCGGGGGACGATCGGTGGCGGCCGGCGGATCGTTACGTCTGGCGGTTCGTCCTGGTAGAGCGACACGTCGACAAGCGTGGAGTTGCAACTGGACCCCTGCGCCAACCGCGATGTGCCGCGGTCAGGCGTGAGGACGTTAGGGTTGCCGTGTTTCTCGAGTGATCCGGATGTTTTCGGATCCGAAGGGTCATACCAGGCGCCGGTCGGGATCTGGACTACGCCGGGCAAAACCGCCTCGGTCAGGACGGCCCCTGCGAGGCACGCGCCCCGGTCGTTGAAGACCCGCACCACGTTTCCCTCTTTTATTCCTCTTGCATCTGCATCTTGCCTATGGAGCAGAAGGCGCGCTCGGCCGGAGACCTTCGCGGCAAGGCTGACAGAGCCCTGATCCAGTTGGCTGTGAAGCTTGTCCGCGGGCTGCGGCGACAGGAGGTGCAAAGGGAACAGCTTGGCCGATGGGCTTCCCAACCACTCTTGCGGCTCTCGCCACACCGGGTGACCTGGGCAATCGTCATAGCCGAAAGCGTCGATCGTCTCCGAAAACAGTTCGATCAACCCGGATGGCGTCTGGAGCGGATACTTTTGAGGATCGTTTCGGAAATCTAAGAAAAGCGTGCTTGTGCTGATCTTGCGCTCGGCCTCGAAGTGTCCAAGGGCCCAGAAGGTGTCGAAATCCGGTAGCGTCACGTCGCCGACAGCGGCTCGTTGTTTCGCCTCGTTATAGAGCGTGCGTATCCACCCGGCTGCGTCTCGTCCACCGGTGAAATCTTGCTCGCGCTGAAAAAGCATGGCCAGAGACCTGAAGATCGAGAAGTCGTCGCGAGCCTGACCGACCGGCTTGATGATCTGCTTCATCGCGAGCGCGAGGTTCTCCCGGTTGGCAAATGCCAGGTCTTCCCGCTCGAGCGTCGTGGTTACCGGAAGGACGATATCGGCATGGCGCGCAGTTGCGGTCCAATAGGGTTCGTGGACAATGACCGTTTCAGGCCGCTGCCATGCTTCCGCGAGCCGGTTCAGGTCCTGGTGGTGGTGGAATGGATTGCCACCGGCCCAGTAGACGAGCCGGATGTCGGGATAGGTCAGCGTCCTGCCGTCGAACTCGAACGCCTTTCCCGGGCTCTCCAGCATATCCGCCAGCCGGGCGACCGGGATCACCTGACCGATCGGGTTGTTGCCCTGCGGGAGCGACGGCCATTTGAAGCCAAGCTCCGCACGTCCGGCGCCGTTCGTGGAGGAATAGCCGAAGCCAAAGCCCCCGCCGGGTAGCCCGATCTGGCCCAGCATCGCGGCGAGCGCGACGGTCATCCAATAAGGCTGTTCGCCGTGATCTGCGCGCTGTATGGCCCAGTTGACCATGATCATCGTCCGCACCGCGGCCATATCCCGCGCCAGTGCCCGGATGAAGTCCGGTTCGACCCCGCAGATCGCCGCGGCCCATCCCGGAGTTTTTGCCGCGCCGTCGGTCTCGCCGAGGATGTAGGCACGTAACTTTTCAAACCCGACACAGTAACGCTGCAGAAAATCGACGTCGTGCAGTTCTTCCGTGAGAAGAGTATGGGCGATCGCCAACATCATCGCGGTGTCGGTATTCGGCCTGAGTGGCACCCACTCAGACTCGACACCCTCTGGACCGTCGTCACGAACCGGGGAGATATTGACAAACCGGACGCCGCTCGCCCGGGCGTTTTTCATGGCTGACAGCACTTCGTGCCGGCCAAGTCCGCCGGCCTGAACCTGTGCGTTACGCTTTGGGATGCCGCCGAAGCAAACGACCAACCGTCCCTCGTTGGCGATGCCGTCCCAGGTCGAATGACTGCCTGTGAGGCCGTTCATGCTGCCGATGATATGCGGGAGCAAAACTTCGCCGGCAGCATACGAGTAGGAATTGACGGAACCGGTATAGCCCCCGATCGTATTCAGGAACCGATGTAGCTGGCCCTGTGCGTGATGAAAGCGCCCAGCACTCGCCCAGCCGTAAGAACCCCCGTAGATGGCGCCGTTGCCGTGCTCGTCGCACACACGCTGCAGCTCGCCCGCCACCAGATCGAGCGCTTCATCCCATTCGAGTTCCACGAACGGGTCCGCGCCGCGGCGGCCTGCCGCACGTGATCCCTTGCGCTCCAGCCATTCCCGGCGAAATGAAGGTCTGCTAACCCGAAGCGGTCCATCTACCGCGCCAACAAAGGATTGCCCGATCGGCGACGGGTCTGGATCCCCAGCCCAGGGCTCTACAGCCTTCAGACAACCGTTCTCGGTCTCAACCAAATAGGTTCCCCAATGGGTCGCCGTCAGTTGACTGTTCGACGTGGGAGTGGTCACCGAACGCTCCCTTGCAACTGTTCGGCGATGCCGATGCCTGCCTGCCGAGCCTTCGTGCGTGCTGTTTCGTATCCGGCGCTTGCGTGACGAAGCACGCCCATGCCGGTATCATTGTCCATCACCCGTGCCAGGCGGCTGGCGGCGTCCTGCGTGCCTGTTGCGATAGTGGTCACGCCCGCCGACTGTGCCCAGTTGCCCATTCCGTGCAGGGCCACGAGATCGGCGCCAGATGCGCAATTGAGCAATGCGTTCAAGATCGGCCAGTCCGATATGGCGTCCGAGCCGTCGGCCATGTTTTCCGTCTCGCGATGCGGCAAGGTTGCTGAGCCTGAATCAAGATGGTCACGAGTAAACGCAATCGGACCCTTCAAAGCACCCTTTGCGACCAGATCATTGACGGCGAGTGCCAGCTGTTTGCGTTCCCCAAGACCAAGCCAGCCTATGCGAGCCGGTAGCCCGGTAAACTGGACATGATCGCGGGCGGTGCGGATCCAGCTCGATATGCGATGGTCTGACGGGAACATCTGCAGGATCAGATCGTCGATCGCGTGGATGTCCCCCGGCTCGCCGGATGCTGCGATCCAGCGAAATGGCCCAATCCCCTCGCAAAACAGCGGGCGGATGAAAAGTTCGATGAAGGACCCAAAGCCGAATGCCTCTTCCAGTCCGCCCTGTTTCGCATATTTTCGCAGATTGTTGCCGTATTCGAAGACCAGAGATCCGCGCTCCTTCAGCCTCAGCATCGCTTTGACGTGCATAGCAAGGGTCGCGCTGGACTGCTGCTTCAGGGAGTCGGGATCCGATTGGCGTAGGTCCGCGGCCTGATTGGTGCTCATGCCGGATGGCACATAGCCGGCGACGGGATCAGCGATGGTCTGGTCGGTGACGATATCCGGCGTGATCTCCCTCGTGACCAATTCCGACAGGACGTCGGCAATGTTTCCCACGAGGCCCACGGACAGGCCCTCGCCGGCGCTGCGCGCCACGTCACACCATGCGAGTGCCTCGTCGAGGCTGTAGGTCAGTCGCTGGCAATATCCGGTGTCGACGCGACGTTGAATGCGCCTCGCATCGACCTCGACGACGAGCGTGGCCGCGCCTGCGAGTTGCCCCGCGAGCGGCTGCGCGCCGCTCATCCCTCCGCATCCTCCCGTGACGATCAGCCGGCCTTTCAGCGAACCGTCGAAATGAAGGCGGGCAGCGGTCATGAATGTTTCATAGGTCCCCTGAAGGATGCCCTGGCTGCCGATATACTGCCATGCTGCAGCGGTCATGCCTGGCATGATCGTCAAACCCTTGCGCTCAAGGGCGCGGAAGTCGTCGTCTCCTGCCCAGCCGCCCACCACGTTTCCGTTGGCCATCAAGACGAGCGGTGTCGTTCCTTGCGAGGGGAACAGGCCGACAGGGCGACCCGATTGCATGATCAGTGTCTGGTCCTCCTCCAGACGTTTCAGCGCCGCAACCGCTTGGTCGAAGCTCTCCCAGTCGCGCGCGGCTTTTGCCCAGGACATGTAGATCACGAGGTCGGCCGGGTTCTCGGCGTTCTCCAGATTGTTCTCCAACAGGCGCAGGATGGTTTCCTGCCGCCAGCCCTTGCACCGCAGGTCTGGACCGCGCATCGCTTGAAAGCTGCGTTCACTTTTCATTGGAGTTCCTTGCATTGTGTCTGCTGCTGACGCGATTGATTGAAAGCTTGGTCGCCGTCGACGCGCAGCAGTGTTTCCAGAAGGATTGCCGCACCGTTGGCGCATTGCTGGGCCGGGGTCCACTCCTCGGGGCAGTGGCTGCGACCTTCCCGGCTGGGAACGAAGACCATTGCTATAGGCGCCACCTGCGCGACGAAGGAAGAATCGTGCCCTGCCCCGCTTGCCATCGACAGCGTCGACAATCCCAGATCAGATGCGGCCATACGCATATGATCGCGCAGGCGCTGGTCACAGTGGGCCGGCAACGAATCCGACAATTGACGAAACACCGCTCGTTCGACCTTTGCTGTGGTCGCCGCATGCAGGCTCGCTTTGTCGATCGTCGCGACGAATTCGGAAAGTTGCGCTGCGTCCTCAGCCCGGGCCTCGACAATCAGGCGAGCGAGCCGTGGTACGACATTGGCTGCGTTAGGCTCGACTTGGATTGCTCCTGTCGTTGCTATGAAATAGCCCCTCCCCGCTGCTGCGAACTGCTCACCGGATGAGCGAACCGAACTGATGGTCGATGCCGCTGCCACCAGCGCGTCGCGCCTCAGGTCGAACGGCGTTGCTCCGGCATGATCCGCAGCCCCGAGAAACTCGATCTCCAGACGAACGATACCGACAATACTGGAAACGATGCCCAGGTCGGTGCCACTGCTTTCGAGAACGCGTCCCTGTTCGATGTGAAGTTCGAGAAAGGCTGCGAGATCCGAGCGTCGAGCCAGGAACAATTTGTCAGGCTGTCCGCCGATCCGAGCTATTGCCTGCCCCAGCGTCTCACCCTGCGAATTCTCAAACGGAAGGAAATGCTCCGGCAGGTGTCCCGACAGCGCCCTGCTGCCGACGCACGAGAGGCCGTATTCACTGGGCTCCTCGGCCAGAAAGTCGATGATTTCGATCGGGTGACGCGTATGGATATTACGTTCGCGCAGGGTGCGGATGACCTCCAGTCCAGCGAGCACGCCGAGAATGCCGTCAAATCGACCTCCGGATGGCACTGTATCCGAATGCGAGCCAATCGCGATCGGCGGAAGATCCGGCTCGCTCCCCTCCAGACGGCCGATCAGATTCGCGGCGGTGTCGTAAGACACGCTCATCCCAGCTTCGCGGAAGCGATTTTCGATCCAAGACCGTCCCTCCAGAAAGCAGGAGCTGAACGAACGGCGCGTATAGGGGCGACCCGACTCCGTTATATCGGCAAGGGTCATCAGGTCCTGCCAGAGCCGATCCGCATTGACAGCCGAATTGGAAGTTGGATCACGGACAGTCATTGTTGGCCTCCGGCGACCAGCGCTTCGTAAGCAGGCAGCGCCTCGAAGCGAGCAATCCACGCTTGGACATTCGGCCAGGTCGACAGGTCAAACCCACCTTCCGGCGACAGACGGATGTAAGGGTAGAGAGCAAAATCCGCAGCACTCAGACCATGATCATGAAGCCATTGATGTTCGCCGAGTGCCCTTTCGACCGGCGCCAGGGCCGCTGCGACGATGCCGTGATAATGCGAGATCACCTCGGCTTGCGCATCCGTCTGGCCGGTCATCGCATAGAACCGTGGATACGCCAGAAAACGGCCTAGATCGGCCTGCTCGTAGAACAGCCAGGCGGTGACGGCGGCGCGCCCCTTCGGGTCCTGCGGAAGGAGATCCGTTCCTTCTGAGAAATGCAGCAGGATCGCACCGGATTCGCTCAGATGCGTTCCGTCCGGCAGCCCGACGACGGGAACGCGTTGAAAACGACTGAGCTTCTCAAAATCGGCACTCTTGTGCGTGCCCTCCGCGAGATTCATCGTCACCCGTTTGAACGGGATGTTCAAGTGGCGCAGGAGCAGGCGAACCTTCCAGGCGTTGCCGGAAAGCTTGCTATCGTAAAGCGTAATCATTATTCGGAGACTTCACTATTGGTTTCAAGGTAGGAAAACAGATCGACACCAAGGGCTTCCTCGACCTCCGCAAAAACGCTTGGATCGAGGGCGCCCTTGCCCAACGGGAAACCTGAGCGATTGGCGACGACGATGGAAACCTCAGCACCTTCCGGAAGCTGGGCAATGGCGATCGGATCACCCGTAACCGGGTCGAGCGATCCGATCATGTCGGGAAACGTCGCGACCCGCTGGCCATCGCGATCCGCGGTCATGAATTCATTGTAGATCCCAAGAACAATTTCGCGTGCGCCATCCGAAATCACCAGCCGCCCGACGTCGAAGCCATTGCGGTAAACCACGCTGTTCTCGAGCACGGTACCGGTAACCAGAACGTCGCCCTTCATGAAATCGGCGGCGGCGCGGATCCGAGCGCTGCCAGGCGCTGCTTCCAGCATAGCCTTGCCAAGGTCGACCTGGAAACTGATTGCGCCCAGGGCAGCATTCGCAGCCACGAATGAGGTTTCGTATGGCCCTCGGGCAGAGGCGACCAGCCCGCCGCTGATGATGGCGGCGTGGCGCATCACTTGCGAGGTCTTGACCAAATTGCCTTGCGCGATCACCGAGATTTTCGAGCCGGTTTCCGTGTAGCCGGCCTGGGCGACCTGATACAGAAACGCATCCGGCTTGGATGCCAATCCCATGCCACCCATCTGGACAGTCGGGTGACCGCGTCCGTTGGCTGCTGCATCAATATATGGAATATCGAGAGCGGCTGCGACGAGCCAGCCATTGAAGCCCGGGACATGGCCGCAAATGACCCCGTCCGGCTTTTTCCCGAGCCTTTCGATGAGAGACCGGGCGGCATCGACATGATCGCGCAAAACAAGTTCCGGCTTGGCAAATCCAGGAGCACCGACCGAAGTGGAGATAAGGACGTAGCCATCTGGATCCAGCGCATCGACGGAGACCAGGGAGATGTCGCCATAGCCAAGCGCGACTTCCGCCGCAAGGTCATGCCGCTCCAGCGAGCGGGCCACACCGCTGCCGCCTGCGGAAAGCAGGAGACCCCCAATCATTGCAGGCTCAACGTCTTGCCGCGTCAGCTTCCGTTTCATTTCAAACCTCTTTGGCGGGTTTCAGACGGGTTTTTCCCGGCCCATGCGGGTGCCCCGAGATGGGACGACAGGTCCTGTGCTTCCGCGACCAGCCGATCGCCTGTGCGCGCAATGAAGGTCTCATCGACGCGGTAGCTGGGGCTGGTGACGCTTAGGGCGGCAATGATCTGGGCGTCCGCGCCATAAACGGGTACAGCCACAGCGGTTACGTCCGGTTCGAGCGTCGTGGTCCGGAGGGAAAAACCGTCCGCGTTCACCCTGCCGGCAATCGCATCGCCTATCGCCGTTCCATCAAGCGGGACAGATCGGCCGATCCAGTTGTCGTGACGCACTGAGTGGCGGCTTGCCACCTGGCGAAGATACAGAACCTGCCCGTCATTGGTGGGAATTGCCAGATTGGCCGATTCCCCAGTCACACTGGCCAGACGCTCCAGATATTCCTCTGCGACATCGTAAAGCTCCACCCCATGCAGTGCGACGACACCGATCCGCAGCAACCGTCCGCCTGGCATGTAGCGGCCATCGGCAAGCCGACGTATAAACCGGGAGGCTTCGAGTGTTCCGAGCAAGCGCGATACGGTGCTTAGCGGAAGATCGACGGCACGCGCGGCTTCCGTAAGCGTAATGGTCTTCTGTTCGGCGCTGAAGCATCCGAGAAGATCGAATGCACGCTCGACGGACCTGACCGTCGCACGGTCCTGACTCCCGCCATCCCGCTTGGTCGTTTCTGTTTTTTTCTCATCGTCCATGGGGTTCTCCTACTGCGCCCTGGGGACTGAACTGCCGCTTGCTTCGGCGGTGTCGAGCCCGAGATAGGTTCCAAAGAAATTTTCCGTCCCGCGAATCTCCGCCGGCGTACCAGCACCGACGACTCGCCCTGAGGAGAGGACAACGACCTGGTCGGCGATATCAAGTGCGCGATCCGTGTTTTGCTCGACCAGAACGATCGCCAGCCCTTCGGACTTCAAACGGGAAATCGTCTCCAGGCAAAGGTCGATCATCTTAGGCATCAGGCCGAGCGACAATTCGTCGACCAAGAGCACTTTCGGTGATGTCATCAGGGCGCGCCCGATGGCCAGCATCTGTTGCTCGCCCCCGGACATCAGGCCTGCTGTCTGGCTCCGTCTTTCCGCAAGACGTGGAAAGAGACTGTAAACCCGCTCACGGAGCTTGCGCGCCTGCGCGCGACTCTGCGAATATCCGCCGACGGTCAAATTGTCCTCGACGCTGAGGTCATTGAAGAGCCGGCGGCCTTCCGGAACGACGGACATGCCGAGAAAGGGACGGTGTTGCGCGGGCCTTCCGGTTATGTCCTCGTCATCAAGCCGGATCGTGCCGGCGCTCACCCGCACATGGCCCATGGCGGCCATGATGGTCGATGTTTTCCCCGCTCCATTGGAACCGAGAATGGCGAGAATTTCTCCCTTGCCGACGGTAAAGCTGACCTCGGCAGCAGCGATGACCGCGCCGTAACCACATGTGAGATTGTCGATCGTCAACATTGTCAGTGCCCTCCGAGATAGGCGGAGCGAACGTCTGGCCGTGCCATCACGTCGGCGGGCTCGCCAACCGCCATGAGGCGTCCCTGATCGAGGACGGCCAGCCGCCCGACGATCCGCATCACCTCGGCAAGCCGATGCTCCACGAGCACGATTGTCAGCCCGTCACGGTTCAGGCCGATGATCAAATCGCCAAGCGTCGTGGCCTCGCTTTGATTGAGCCCTGCCAGAGGCTCATCGAGCAGGAGGATATCCGGATCGAGAGCCAGTGCGCGGGCCACTTCGAGACGCTTCAACTGCCCCAAAGGCAAGAGACCTGCGGCTTTGTGAGCGACATCCGCAAGACCGACGCTGCCAAGGAGGTGCATGGCCCGCTGGGACGACGACGCCCTGTCGCGATGAAGCAGGCTGCTGACGGGCGATCGAGTCATCCTGTGGCCGGCAGCCAGCATGACGTTCTCGACGGTCGTCATCGACCGAAACGGTCTGACGATCTGGTGCGTCATTGCGAGGCCCGCGCGTGCGCGCCTGTCGACCTGCGCGCGCGTCACATCCTTGCCGTTCAGTACAATCGTGCCGGACATCGGCTGCACGATGCCGGTCAGCAACCGCAGGAATGTTGTCTTGCCTGCGCCGTTCGGTCCGATCAGTCCAAGGAGCTCACCCTTTTCGACCGCTAGCTCGACGGCCTGCACGGCCTTTATTCCGCCGAACGAAATGCTGACACCCTTGGCTTCCAGTATCGCCGTCATGCTGCGGCCCTCCTGTGCAGGGACCGACCGGCTTTTGCCAGGCTTGCCGTGACGAGACCAGCAAGTCCAGCCGGGCTGAACCGCATGACGAGCACCAGCATGACACCGAAGATCAATTGCCTGTAATCTCCGGCAAAACGGAAAGCTTCAGGAAAAAGCGTCAGCAGCACCGCGCCGGCAAGGACGCCCCAGACCGACCCGATGCCGCCGATGACGACCATGGCGAGGATCGAGACCGACACAAGAAAACTGAAGGCATCAGGCGTGATGAATCGTGCGTAGTAGCAATACAAACCACCGGCCAATCCCGAGAGCGCGCTGGCGATAAAGAAGGCGGCCAGCTTGAAAGCGGGAACCGGTATGGCGATGGCGCGCGCCGCGTGTTCGTCCTCGGCAATCGAGATGAAGGCGAATCCCAGCCAACTCGATTTGATGTAGATGCAAAGCGCAACCGTCGCGAGAACGAGTGCGACGATCAAAGCCACGAAACCGTATTGGCCGAGACCGTGGGCCGGAATGCCCGCGAGGCCCACCTCTCCCCCCAGGAACGCGTTCTTGCGCACGATCCCGAGAAAGAGAAAATTGACAGCAATCGTCGTCACGGCGAGGAAGTCGTGTCTGACGCGCAACGACACCAGCCCGATCACCACGCCGCAAATACCAACAAACAGCGTCACCACGGGAAGAACCGCCCAGAGGGGCCAGCCGGCAAGTGCCAGAAGCGCCGTTGAATAGGCCCCGATACCGTAGAAGGCCGCTTGACCGAGGCTGATCTGACCGCAGAATCCCGCGATGACATTCAGTCCCATCGCAAGGATGACATTGATCCCGATCAGGGGAACCAAACTGACGAGATAACCGCTCATGCCGCTGCCCTCCGGACAAGACCTTCGGGGCGAAGCATCAATGCGGCGATGAGGCAAATGGCAGCAATGGCGTCCCGATCAAGGACATGCGTTAGGAAAACCGTTCCGAACGATTCAGCGACGCCCAGCAGCAGACCGCCGACCAGAGCTCCCGGCATGCTGCCAAGTCCTCCGAGAACGATGATGGCGAGCGCCTTGTAGCTGACGACCATGCCCATATCGGGCTCGACATAATTGTTGAGAAGAGCGATCAGCGCCCCTGCGATACCGGCGAAAGCCGAACCGATGGCGAAGTTGAGATAATGAACCCGGGGAATGTCGATGCCGAACGTCGCCGCCATCTGAGGATTTGCAAGCGTCGCGCGCCATGCAACGCCGGTTCGGGTCAGGCCAACGAACAGTCCGAAGCCGATGAGGATCACCGCCGCACTCACGAGCATCACCAGTTGCAGGATGCCGATCGTGAGATTGCCAATGCCGACTGTCATATACAGATAGGGGTTGTCGTTGAACGAAAGTCCGAGATTTCCGAACACGATCCTGAATGCATCCTCGCACAGGATCAGCAGTCCGACCGAGGCGACCAGTGGTACGAGCGGAGGGCGCGAGAGCAACGGTGCGTAAATCACCTTGTAGATCAGCATGCCCGTCAAAGAGCACACCAGGATCGCTGTCGGAACGCCGAACCAAAGCGATTCGGTAAGGTTTGTGATGACGACACTGACATAAGCGCCGAGGGTGAAAACAGCGGCATGCGCGATATGTAGAATCCGCATCAGCCCGTAAATCAGGGTGAGGCCGAGGGCCATGAGCGCGTACATGCTGCCATAGACCAGGCCCTGGGTGGCCAGCTCGATATAATACATGGCTTGCTCCCGAGGGGCGTTGAGAGAGGGTTGAAGCGTCCTGCGTCGATGCAATCAGTTCGCGATGTCGGTCACGAAGACGAATTTTCCTTTCTTAACTTCGATCACAGGCGTCGGAAGCTGCGCCTCGCGCTCGGGGCTAAAGGCGGCCAGTGCCCCGTAGAAATGCGGAAAATCCTTCGTCGATTGCAGAGCGTTCCGAACTTTCGAGGGATCGGTCGAATTTGCGCGCTTGGAGGCATCGTTCAAAAGCATGAAGGCTGAATAGACAGCAGCAGCCACAGACGGTGATTCAGCACCTTTCGCTTTCAGCGCTTCCATCAGATGCTGAAAGCTCGCATCCTGATTGTCACGGTTGAGCCCATTGATCACATAGACGCCTTCGGCTGCCTGACCGGCGATGGAGATCAGACTGTCGGAATCGAATCCCTGCGTGCCGATAATTGGCGCGGTTATACCGGCGGCACGGAGCTGGATCGCTAGCGGCCCTCCGTGGAAGAAATAACCGGCCACGAAGATGGCGTCGGGGTTGTCGCGCTTGACGCTTGCAACGATGGAGCCGAACTGACGGTCCTTCATTCCGAATGTGTAGGTGTTGATCAGATCGAGATCGAGGTCCTGCACTGCCTGCTGAAACCCGCCGATCGCCGTCTGCCCGTAGTCGTTGTCGACGATGATGGCCGTGACTTTTTTCAGCTTGAGATTTTCGGCGATGAAATGTGCAGCCGAGGTTGCCTGTTGCGGACCGAGTTTGAACGGACGAAAAACCTGATCGCCTGCCTGGGTGATTGCAGGATGCGTCGCATAAGCCGCGATGTAAGGTATGCCGCCCTCCTGGAAAATCGTTGCGGC
>NZ_BDLN01000010.1:177034-185333 GCF_001950375.1 Rhizobium sp. TBD182
CACGGGTCGGCTCGGAATAGCTCCCCGAAATCGCGAACGAGACTCCGTCCTGATTAATAAGCTTGTTGGCAATAGCAATTGATTGTTGCGGCTGAGCCTGGTCGTCGTAGCTGATGAGCTCGACTTTCTCTCCAGCGATACCGCCGGCTTTGTTGAGATCTTCGACAGCCAGTTCTGCGGCGATCTGCGCCGAAGCACCATCTGCAGCCGCAAAGCCCGTGGTGGGTGCATGAAATCCGATTCTGACGTCGGCGTGAACTGGCCAACTGCCAGCAATCAATGCTGCGCTGCTCATAAAAGCAACACTTAGGAACCGATGCATGGATGCCCCCTTCAATAAGATCGCAAAACAAAACTTCCGCCTAGTGGATGCTACTACCATCTAGCGAGAACCGAGTCAATAATTGACCACACTCTTGCTGTGCTTATTTTTTGGGCGAAGAATTGGGCCGTTCGTTACAGAAGGCCAATCTCAGGGGTACAGATAACGCAGCTGCCAACATGCTGACCGGCAAAAGCGGACAACAGGCTCTCTGGATTGGGTGGCAGCGACACGCTCAATGGCGGCACCGGCTTTTCTTGCCGCTGTCAGACAAACAATAGTGCCCACCTCTTGATCCAATAAAGAATTTACTAGACCTGCGTGAGCAGTCCCAGGATAGGCTTGGCGTCACAATGTTCGGGCAGCGCCCAAGAGTGCTGCTGTTCCCATGGTGGCGGTGCATGACTTTTTGCTCGTACTAACGAAATCATCTCAGCAGGTGAAAGTTTCTCTGGCGACGATCGATCCACCCTTACTTCCGCTATAGGACGTGTTGGCCGCTTCTGACGCGGGAAATACGACGAGCCTCGCAATGACAAACGCCGCGCGGAACCATCTTTGTTGGACGGGAGGCTTAATTTCGGCGTTCGCAAGAATGTAGCCTTCGTCCCTTGAGGAAACCTTTTGCAGCAGGAACCGCTTCATCAAGGCGGTGACTACTGCCAGCCAGGCGTTCAAGGCCTAGAAATGGGGTACGCTAGCCCTGGGCTTGACCAGCCGGCTGCCCGACTGCCTTGGGCCTGGGCGATGTGCGTCTGCACGGATCGCAAATAGGCCAGTTCGTCGTCTGGATCCCTGCCGGCCATCGCGTCCGAATTGGAGCCGCTGTGGTGGACGATCGCGGCACCGATCCGGCGAGTAAGTTCCACCTTGACGAGTTTGATCGTATAGAGCCGACGCTTGACTCCAAGCCTTTCTAAAGTCGCCCCGGGTTGTATCTTGTGGCCGTCAGCCGCTCAGACACAGCACAGGACTTGGAGTCGCGATACCCTGCGTCGCGCAATGCGGCCCTTATAGGCCCATCTCCATAGGGGACATTCTTTCCTTTTGGATAAATCGCCCAGACCGGAAGGTCCGGACATTTTGCCTGCGCCGCTTGAGCCGCCGCCAGATCATCGGGCCCGTCGATGCGGGCGACTATCATCGCGGCCTCTGTGATATCGTCCGTCAACACGCCTTCCAGGGCGTCGGCGAGCGCCCCATCGTCGCAAGGACCGATCAGAAATGCCTTTGTGTCCATTTTCAGCCCCAGTTTAACGCGCAGGCTCGGCGGCGGGGTGGCAATCGCGTTCCTCCATTTCTCTGCTCCGATGGCGCCCATATGCAGGGAAACAGTTTCGCCATTGCAGGAGAAGCAAAGCGCCGACCCATCTACGCGGACATTCACAAGCCGGTCGCGCGGGAACCGTCGGCGGATGTCGCCATGCAAGATCAGTTCTGTGCTTTCGAGCAGAGCGAGGACCTCACCTACCTCGCTGCCTATCTCCACTCGTGTGATTGCCTCGCGTCCCATGTCATCTTCTCCTATTGTGCGGCAGCGTTGGAATACGGTCACCAAAAACCAATTCGACAATTCGGCCAGATCGACAGCAATTCCAAAAAGACCGATGGCGCGGAATACTCGCTATTGTTATCGGTCTGACCCAGATGCAAGGCTGTCCTTCACCGCCCCGCAATTCCGATCGAGGAAGGCCAGTATATCGGCCTTCCAGATATCGACGCCACGATAAGGAAAGGCGTGACCATCACGTACGGAGTGACCGAACACGGGATATAGGCGGATCTCCGCCGGACGTCCGACCGCCTTGCGCGCCGCGAACAGTTCACGGCTGTGCGCAATCGTCACGTCGTTCTCGGCCTGAAAAAAGAGGATTGGTCGTGGCGCCTCTCGTGCGGCCGTCATCATGACGTCGCGCAAGGTTGGCGCCTCGTCCCAGCTTTCCGCGCCACCGGCGGCATCGACTGCGGCACAATAGGTGCCATGGCTGGCGCCAAGGACGGTTTCGATCCCGCCGAAGGAATTGCCCATGGCGGCGATGGCATTTGATCGAACGAAAGGCTGCTGCTTCAGCCAAGCCAGCGCCGCACGCTGATCGTTGAAGTGATCTGTCGTCAACAACCGGACCAGAGTTTCCGCCGCTGCCGCCTTGCCGCCGCGGGCACGCGCCGTCCCGATCTCGTCCATGATATAGGGGCCAGCATCGGCACTCAGGCCCTGGCCACGGCGGTACGGCGCGAAGAATGCCCAGCCGTGCTCTACGAAGATCGGCGCTATCGCATCGAACGCCTGGGTATTGAGATCACCGGACGCGCTTCCGTGATTGTAGAGCATGGTTGGAAAGGGGCCGGGGCCGGCGGGTTTGTAGAGGTAGCCATGTAGAACCTTGTCCCCACTCGGGAAAGCGACAACTTCGGCGGCTCTGCCAGGCCCAGGGCCGCACGAAGACAGCAAGACGCCGAACATCAGTAGCAGTATTTGCATGGTCCGCATGCCCAATGCTCCGCTGGTATCTAGCAATATTAGGTCAACCATCTTTTGCGGGAGATTCTGCGTTTCTGAGGACAGTCAGGAGGTAGGTCTGCAATATCAATTGAAGCGCCTCTGTCTTTGTTCTGACTTGGGCCATCGCCTCGCGCATTGCCGCCTCATTGAAAGGATGCTGCCTGGCAAGAGCCTCTTGGGCGTCACGCGCCATCCTCAGTTCAGCCAATGCCGCGCGCACAGTTGACCTATTCTCGCGCAAGACCCCGCGGAATGCACGCTGGACATCGGGGGAATAGCGCGATGCGAGAGCCATCGTAAGAGCGCTGGGGCCGGACTGCCATCGATGCGCGAGATAGCCGATCGTGAAGAAGTTGCCGGCAAGCGATATGGCCAACAGCGCGAAAACAGTGGTTCGTAACATGCCAGAGCGTGTCATAGGTTGCTCTCCAGACGATCGAATTCATCGCCAAACAGGAATGTTGTCGGCGCGCCAGCTGCAACCGCGAACAAGGACGCTTCGACGGAACGTCCCTCTACCTTGGCGAACTGGTATCCACCCATTATCGCCGCTCCCGTCAGGATGAGCACCGCAGCGGCGGCTAAGCGGGGCGACGCAAAGGAAGACCACAGCGATTTCGATCTCGGGTTCCGGTCAGCGCCGAGCCCGTCGAGCACCTTCCGGGCCAGAAGGCTGTCATCGACTTTATCGATGGCAGCTTCGCGGACCAGGCTGTCGACCGGATTCTCATCCAGGCGGTTCTCCGCCAGCCGGCGGTATGGCGCCGGCCAGGTCGATACGTCGTCGCCGAAACGGCGTTTCAGTTTCTTGAATTCCTCTTCACTCATTGTCATACTCTTGGGCCTCCGCCTGCTTTTTCCATATGCTCCCGCAACGCGCGCCGCGCGCGGACCAGAAGCTGCTCGACCGAGCCGCCGGTCGTTCCCATCACCTGTGCGATTTCCGCAACGTCGAGATCGGCGACCGCGCGCAGGAGCAGCGCCATGCGCTGGCGCTGCGGCAAGCCGAGGATGCCTTTGCGGGCCAAGGCCAGTTCCGACCGTCCGAAGATTGTCGCCTCGGCGTCGGGCTCGTCAAAGGCCGGGTCGGCGGGCATCGCATCCAGCCCGACGAAGCGCAGCAGCGCGTTTCGCCGTCCAACATCGATACAGCGGTTCGCGGCGATCCTGTACAGCCAGGTCGTCACCTGTGCCCTGTCTGGATCGAAATCGGTGGCCTTGCGCCATACGGTCCAGAATACCTCCTGAACGATATCCTCGGCATCCTCACGCGAGCCGCCCAGGTAACGCCGAGCAAAGGCCGTCAGGCCCTTGCCGTGGCGCTCGACGAGTTCTGCGAGCGCGTGCTGACGCCCCGCCGCGATCGCCAGCATCAGCGATCGATCGATGTCGGCGGCGGTTTTGTCGACTGATCGCTTATCGCTCTCCAAGGCTGGCTAGCGTACGGTACGGCGTAGCGTTAAAAGCCGACCGCCTTCAGGCCCGGTAACGCTGCGCGCCGTGCGGACGCGCCAGGGCCCGACCGCGGTTGCATGCTTGCCTGTCACAGTGGATCCGTTCGGTCCGGTTGCGGAGTAGCTGCGGGCGCAGCGATCGACGATGCCTGAGGCGCATTGGCCGCTCGATGTGTATGTCGCGCCATTGGCGCCCGTCCGGGTTGTGGTGCCGGAATATCGTCCGTCCTCGCCGCTGACGCTGCGGGTGATTTGCCCGCCATGGACCGTCGAGCGTGTCCATTCCTCGGCATTGCCAGGACCAGCCATCGCCAACAGTGGGGCTGTTGCTATCAGCATAACTGCAAGTCGTGATGCATATTTCATCTTGAATCGTCCTCGGTTTCATCAGGATAGCCGAACGAAGCATATCGTTACTAAACGCTGGCTATGCTGCTCATACGAACGAAGCGGCACGCTCCTACGCTGAACGCTGATTGATGTCGCTCCTTGGTTTTTCTTCGTCACCGCGTAGGAGGGCACCTTGCCACACGTACAAATCGGAAAGGTCATTGTCAGCGGAGTACGATATGCGAAATTTAATCCGAGCTATGGTTGTTCTTTCTGTTGGAGCCCTTTTCTGCTTTGCAGGTCCTGAAGCGCAATCCCAGGAATTGAGCAGGAGCGAACGCCGGGCACTGGTGCAGGCCTGCCGCGCGGACGTCGCGAGAGCGTGCCCTGGGGCCAGGCCCGGCGGAGGCGCCGTCGCCCAATGCCTTCGCCAGAACCTTACGCAGTTATCTGACGGCTGCCGGTCGGCCATCGCCGTTGCGGCGCAGGGTTCAGGGCAGACCGCGGGTGCGCAAGTCGCGATTCCCGCACAAACCAGGGTCTACCGGGATATCGCCTATGGCAATCATCCAAAGCAGCGGATGGATATCTATGTACCGGGCGGTGCCACAAACGCTCCCGTCATCTTCATGGTGCATGGTGGCGCATGGGCCATCGGTTCCAAATCGGCCTCCCGCGTTATTGACAACAAAGTTGCCTACTGGCTTCCGAAAGGCTTCATCTTCGTCTCGGTCGACAACCGCCTGCTGCCGGAAGCCGACCCGCTCGTGCAGGCGCAGGATGTCGCCAAGGCTCTTGCCTCAGCCCAGGAAAGGGTGCGGAGCCTCGGCGGCGATCCCCGCCGCTTCGTGCTGATGGGGCACTCGGCGGGCGCGCATCTGGTCACGTTGCTTTCCGCCGATCCCAATATGGCAACGCGGGTCGGTGCGAAGCTTTGGCGCGGTACAATAGGGTTGGATAGCGCGGCTTACGACGTGACGGAGATCATGAAGAGTTCGCATCCGCGGCTGTACGACAGGGCCTTCGGCAGCGATCCGGCTTTCTGGCGGCGCGCATCCCCGAGCGCCCAGCTCCTGCCCGCAGCGCGACCGATGCTGCTTGTGTGTTCGTCAACACGACGCACGTCCTGCGCTCAGGCAGAAGGCTTTGAAGCCAGGGCCAGAACGGTCGGAGTTCGCGCCACAGTGCTGCCGGTCGCCAAGAGCCATTCCGCCATTAACGAAGATCTCGGCAAACCAGGAAGCTACACTGTGGCGGTCGATCGGTTTGTCCAGGGGGTGGTCCAATAGGCTCAGCGCGACGGTTTTAGATGGATGGCTCAGCATGGGCTGCCTTCGGACGCACCCGTCGCGTGCCTGTCGGGCGCCCTTGCCACGACAATCAGAAACACCCGGCAACAGTCGGGGTTCACATTTGTGATTAACCGTTGATCAGCGGGAAACCAACACGGAGCCCTCTACCATCGTCGTGCGCACACAGAACTCCTGATCGTGCAATCGGAACACGATGATCTCCAGCATCGCGGCGTGCAGTGGGCCGCTCATCAAACGTCCTCCCACGTTTCCTTGACGGCGGCATTGCCAGAAAACGCCTTGGCCACCTTGCCGGCCAGTTTCCTGACGGGTGACTGCACCGGGCGCGATGGGCAGGGCTCGCGGCCATCACGGATGCGGTGTGACGAAGCGCGCCACCAAGCTGGAACTGCGAGATCCGTTCGCGCGGCCTTCCGCTCTCGTTGGCAAGCGTCGCGCCGGCTGCACTCCGCTCTTGCGCAAACGCTGCTCACTGCGCCTTTAAGCGCGCAGAACTGATTAGGCGATCGACATCGCGGATCTTATCGTGGCCAACGGTCAACGACCGCGCTGACAGGCCGGACATATGACAGCACCGTCCAACGGTGATAGGCGCTGAAAAATCTTGCTAACCGGGCCGTTCCACATATGCGTCAGAACAAATTCTGCACGCCGAAACAAAAACTTATGTGCTTGGTATTCGTGCAGTTCGTTCCGCCAACGTCGTCCTAGAGTTTCATTTGGCGTCGGGACATATGAGCCGCACCACGGACCATCTATCGTCGCCTCAGGTGGCTTGGATATGCTCGCCTCTGGGCTCCGCCGCATGGCCGCGCCGCATGCCAAAGCCAACGAAGTCGCCGCCCGTCCGTGGTGTGGCCGTTGTAAACGTAACCATGAAGCGCACGGAACGCGATGCCGCGATGCTTCAGTCAACTTCCCGTCAGGCAGAGTGTGGACAGTGACATCGCGGGTTCGGCAAGGCCTAAAAGTCCCATTCCCGAGAGCGCTAGACCGAGCGCCTTGCGTATTTTCGGCTGGGCTCGATACGAAGTGCTCCGGGACTTGAGGAAACTCACGCCCAAGGCGACGGACCCGACCGCGGGCACGGTGGCTAGGCCGAACCCGGCCATGAACATTGCTCCGCCCTGAGGCGACCCCGCGAGCATGCCCGTTAAAAGCGCATTGTACACCATGGCACAGGGCGCAAATCCCCAGCCCATCCCGGCAAGCAGCGGCGATGCCTGCCGCCAGGCTGGCGACATGGGGCGTGTCGAGGCGATGAAAAAACGCCGAAAGAGTCCATCGAGCTTGCCAAAGGCTGGTAGGACGCCTGCAATGGATAGGCCGCTGCAGACCACGGAGAGTGCTGCAAGAAGGCGAAGGACTGGTTGCGCCGGCGACAATTGCAGCATGAAATCCAGGGCACCGCCAATCGTCCCGACGAAGGCCCCGGCTAGCATGTAAGTCAACACGCGACCCAGTTGCAGGGCGGAAACTGCCCGGACCCGCGCAACGCCGCCGTTTTCTCCGGCAGTTGTGGCGAGAAGAAGGGAGGACGCGATGCCGCCGCAGAGGCCGGCGCAATGAAGGCTGCCGGCCAATCCCATCAGGAATCCGCTGGCAAGCAATGTCGCCAGGGTCATGGTCGCCGCCCCCGCGTCGGGGGAGGCGTCCGGTTCCTACCTGTAATAATCGCACCGTCAGGCATTGACCTCGGCCGGCATGCTGGCGCGATTGATCTCTGGCGCGAGATTGATCGCGGGATTGCCGTTGAAGAAGCCCGACGGCATCAGCTTGAAGCCGGTGGTTACGCAGGGCTGCACCGGAAAATCCTCGAGCCGCACCGGATGATGCAAGCCGAAGACATGCCACATGACGACTTCGGTGTTCTCCAGCGGGCGATCCGCCTTGATGAAATCTGAAAGTCCGCCACGACCGCTGGAATGGTTCATGAATTCGCCAGCAGGGTAGCGCTCCTGCGGGTCGTAGCGGGTGAACCAGACATGGTTCTCGACGAAGGAGGCCCGCTTGCCGGAAGGGGAACCGGGATGAACGAAGGGCGTGACGCAATGGGTGGCTTCGAGCTTGTAGCCGACCGGGCGGCCAACGCGGTTCAGGCTGTTCGGATTGACCACCTTCCAATAGCGATGCGAGGCCGGGTTTGCGCGCCGCGCCGCCTCGCTTTCCCGGGCAAGGATCGTCTCCTCCTCGAAAAAAGCATTGCCATAGGGATTTTTCGGACCCGGCGGCTCGCTATAGGTGTTGCATTCGACCACGCTATTTTCATCGCCGTCCACCGCCATTTCGACCCGGGCACACAGGATATGCTGGTGGATATGACCGAGCACGCCCGGTGCGACTTCGCGGCCGTATTTGGTGGGCTCGCCGGGAAGGC
>NZ_BDLN01000010.1:185343-193374 GCF_001950375.1 Rhizobium sp. TBD182
GCGGTATTGATGATGCCGGTCGCCTTCACCTCGAACTCGATCATGCCGTCGAGGAAGAGATACCAGTAGAGCGCATACTCATAGTTACCGACGGTGCAGATGGTTGAAATCACCAGCTTGGCGCCGCGCCGGATCTCGGTGCGCTCGGTGCGAAAGTCGATGTGCTTCCACAGCAGGCCGGAATCCTCCTCGTGAACGCAGATCGCCTTCTCGATCGTCCACGGTTCGCCGTCCATCGTGTTCAGGTGCACGTCGAGATACTGGATGACGCCCAGGCAGTCGCATCCCAGTTTCAGCGAATTGGCCAGCTTGCCGATGCCATATTCGCCGATGTCGAACACGTTCTTTCTAAAATGACCGTTGTCGGGGCTGCCGTAGGGAACGGTCATTTCGACGATCGAGGCGCGATGGGCGATAGGTCGGCCGTCAAAGCGGATGTCATGTAGCGTCAGGGCCTCGCGAGCATTGAAGCCGACCACGAGCGACCAGTTGCGCCAGTTCAGGCGCCTGCCGTCGAACGAGAAGTTGACGCCCTCGGGCTGCTCGACATTGATCGGCCGTGCTTTCGGTTGAAAGGTTTCGATGAACTGGTTCTCATAGTTCACCTCCATCATCGGAACCGGTACCACGCCGTAGTCATCGACGCGGATCACGCGGTTCTCGATCAGATCGACGACGGCATTAAGGCCCTCGATCGGATGCGCGTAGAAATTCTCGTTCTCGCGCAGGCGCAGCCAGACGAAGACATGCGCCAGATGCCTCCCCTCCTCGCCGGGGATATCGAAATTGCCGGCCGACCACGGGTCGACGCAAACCATCGACATGTCGGCGATGCCGCGCTTCGCGCAGGCGGCGATGAAGGCCGGATCGGCGCGCACGATGTCCTCGATCCCGACGAACTGCTCCAACTGGATCATCGGACGTTGGCCGGGGCAAGCCTCCGCCGAAAGGATCGTCTCGCTATCCAGGCAGACCGTCATTTTCGTGACGCTCACGGTCTTGCTGCTGAAGACGTTGACGGAGGCCTTACGGGCGATCCCTGCGCCCGGTTGGAAGGCGCTGACATCCGAGCGTGACGGTTCTTGCAACTGGATCGTCTCGAACCGGGTGTCAGCGCCATATGGCGGATTCGTGCGGACGATGGCCGCAGCGCGGCGGATTTCGTCGGGTGTGAGAGACTGGAGCGGATGAGTGACGTCAGGCGAGGCTGGGCGCCGTGACGCCGTGCAGCAGGTATCCATGTCAAATTCCTTTTCATGCTCGATAGGGCGGATCGTGGGACGACGTGCCGCCAATATTTGAGGTTCACAGTGCCAAAGCGCCCGGTTCAGGCGAAAGCGCGGCCGAGATTGGCGTAGACGTCGGGCTTGCGGGACTTCATCCAGATGGCCAAAGCCGCTCCCGACGCACCTGTCAGGCCAACCAGCAAGGGGAAGCTTTCAACGATCAGTGATTCCGAGCCGCTGACGAGAGGCAGGTTGATGATCATCAGGATCAGGCACCCGATAAGCCCTGCCATGCTAAGAAACGGCGCAACGACGCGGTGCCATAGGCTCACACCACTGGCAGCCTTGTGGAAAAAGCCCATGACGGCCAGCGAAACGAGGGATTGCAGAACAAGAACGCCGACGCTAGAGAAAGCGCCCATCCATGCGAATACAACGGCGTAGGGATGCTGTCCGCCAAGCGCGAAGGCCAGAACGAAAACGGCAATGAGGATCGTCTGGACAAGGCCCGCCACATGCGGCGACTGGTGCTTGCTGTGCGTGCGGGCCAATCTCTTCCAGGCAATGCCTTCCCGACCGAGCGCGAAGAAATAGCGATTGATGGTATTGTGAAATGAGAGCGCGCAGGCAAACAGACTGGTGACAAGCAGGGCGTCCATCACCATCCCCGCAGTATGCCCGAGCGTGGCCTGAACGGCAGTGAGGTAAAGCGTTGCGGTGTTGGCACTGGCTTCAGCGGCGATATTTTCCGGTCCGTAGTGCAGTGCTACCGCCCAGGTGACGATGGCGTAGAAGACAGCAATGATGACGATGGCGAGATAGGTTGCGATCGGAATGGTGCGTTTGGGGTCCTTCGCTTCCTCGCCGAAAATCACCGTTGCCTCGAAGCCGATGAAGGAGGCAACCACGAAAACCAGCGCCACGCCCATACCGGGCGCGAGGATGGCCGATGGTCCGAAGCCTGCCAGCGTCACGCCGTCCGGCCCGCCGCCCATGAGGAACACCTTCAGCGAGAAAAGCGCCAGGATGGCGATCTCGCCGATCATGCAATAGCCGAGAAGCCGACCTGAGAACTCGATATTGCGCTGTCCGCAAACATGGACGATCAACGCAAGGGCCACAGCGAAGACCCACCAGGCGATATTTGGACCGCCGGCCGTCTTGACGATGTCATTGACGAAGAAGCCGAACAGACCGAACACGGCGATTTCGATGGCGAAATAGGTGACCAGCGCGATGAAGGCGCCCGCGACACCGGCGGGCCGCCCGAGACCCGCTGCGATATAAGGATAAAACCCACCGGCATTGCCGACGAAGCGGCTCATGGTGGTGAAGCCGACGCTGAACAACAGGTAGAGCATGCCGACCAGGAGGTACATGGCCGGTACGCCGGGGCCGTTTCCAAAGGCAAACGCAGCGGGTGACGCCCCAACGACGGCCGTCAGAGGAGCTGCGGCGGCGACAACGAAGAAGACGATGTGCGAGATGCCGACCGCATTCTTCCGAAGTTTGAAATCTTCCTCAACTAACGTCATCATATTCCCCTTTTCTATTGTTTATTATTCGATTGAAAGATCTTTAAAAGACAGCATTATACAGTGACCGTTACGCAAGGCGAACGGATCAGTACTCAGGACGGGGCCTTCTATTGATGCTTCTGCTCACGCTATGACGTCGTGGCGACGAAGTAATTGACAATTTGCGCCAGATTGCAGTGGGGGTGATGTGCTTCACGCGCTGAAATCGTGATCCCAACTGGCACGCCGTTTGCTTCGTGCACTGCTTGAAGGAGCGCGACAATGGAAGCTTCGGGCGTAATAGACGCGACGGTGATCGAAACGGCGCTGGCGACGATGGATGGGATAGACCGGTCCGTCATCGCGGCACGGATCGGGCTGGCAGGCGGCGCGCTGTTCGGCAATCAGCGCTTTCTGCCGCTCGCTACATTCACGGCTCTGCTTGATGTAGCGGCAGAGGAACACGCGATCCCTTGCTTGGACTTCATGTCGGAAAGCTGTTTGAAGTCGATGGCTTGGGGGACCTATCAAAGCTCTTCCGCTCGGCCGGCACGGTGGGTGAGGCGATCGAAAAATTCACCCGCTATTTTCCTGTGCTGCAGAGCAATACCCGCACTGCTCTGACTATAGATAACGGTATTGCGCGCTTCTCGTATACGATCACCGACATGACGGTGCGCAATCGCACGCAGGATTCCGACTTTACGGAAACCGTGTTCTGCAAGATGCTGCGTGCTGCGATCGGCCATGATTGGCGACCAAGCAGCATAGACTTCGAGCATGCAGCCGAAGGGCATTTGCCGACTTATCAGTCACATTTCGGCTGCAAACTTCGTTTCAGCCGCCGCGAGAACGCCATTTATTTTCCCGCACACGAACTTCACGCTCCTATTCTGCGCGCGGACGATCGGCTTCATGCCAGGATCGAAGCGGATATCAGCGACGTTATCAGCAACGGCCAAGCACGGCTTGATATCATCGCCAGCATCAAGGCGTGGATTGTAGCGGCGCTGGTGCGGGGAGCGCCTGTGGATGCTGAGGATGCAGCTAACGATTTTGGTATGAGTCTGCGAAGCCTGCAACGCAAGCTGCTCGAACTGGGCGTAAACTTCATCGACCTGCGACATCAAGTGCGGATAGAAATTGCCAAGACGCTTCTCTCGAACACATCTCTCCCGATTCCCGTGATTGCTGAGCAGATGCGCTTCAGTGAGACGAGCGCCTTTTGTCGCAGTTTCAAGAAATTGAGCGGCAGCACCCCTGCGCGTTATCGCGACGATGCTCGACTGTCGCCAGTGTAGCATCTGCGTCGCCTTTCATGTGTGATCGAATTTTCCGTGCCATGGGATCTGATACCATTCCTGATGCAACTTCATGTTTAGCCTGTGCCTAGGATGGGGACCCGATCAAACAATTGTCTTTATTGCATGATTCTTGCTTGTTTGAGTTTCAAAGCAAGGATGTTCATGATGAGCGATCTTTTCTGGCTTTCGGACCCGGCATCCGGCCGATGGATATGACCTGCAACCCTTCCTACAATCGGCAAGGATGTTGGCACAGGCCAAGCCCGGCATCATTCTCTGGAATGCTACGCGTGGCGCTCTGCTCAGCTTCGAACCGGATCGCCAACTTTGCGCGCTGATCGAGGAAGAGACGGGCATCACCGCAACGACCACGGCACTCGAAACCCCTAAACTGCTCCACCTTTGGGGCTGAAAAGGATCGCCCTGCTTCAACAGGGTGATGCGGGAGAAGGCGAGCATTTGGTCAAGACCTTCGCCACGCAGGGCATCTCGATCGTGGCGCGGCGCGATCTGGGCATACGTGATAATTTCGAAGCCTCTTCTGTTCCAGCAGACGAAATCGTCAGGTTGGCAATCGAACTTGCAGGCGAACGGCCGGACGCCGTTTTGATCTGTAGTACCAATCTCGGCGGACATGCTCTGACAACTGATCTGAGTGAACGGATCAAAATACCGGTGTTTGACTCAGTTGCGATCGGCACCATTGCAGCACTAGAAAAGGTGAGATCGCAGCCAAAAGACTTCGCGATCAAGGGCGCTCTGGCGGCGGTCAAGACTTCATAGATCGGCAGCGCTCTCT
Organism: Rhizobium sp. TBD182; assembly: GCF_001950375.1. Taxonomy (NCBI): domain Bacteria; kingdom Pseudomonadati; phylum Pseudomonadota; class Alphaproteobacteria; order Hyphomicrobiales; family Rhizobiaceae; genus Rhizobium; species Rhizobium sp. TBD182. The sequence continues at coordinate 190,190 of NZ_BDLN01000010.1, forward strand.
AAAAATGAGAATAGATGACGTAGCCGGACGTCTTGATAGGATTCGAACCACGAGCCCGTCCGTCACGTCATTCAATCTGCTGAAATCACGAGTGCTTTAACCCCAGTACGTCGCAGAGTGTGGCGTTAATGCAGTTTATGGACCCCAGTTCGCAGTCCGCATTTATCGCCTTTGACGGTTCGAGCGGCTTCCTTAAATGTTTTCAGCGGTGTAAATTTCAAATGGAAGCAGAGTTTGCGTCATTGGAAATGAGTCTGCTCTATTGAGCACCGCATCTCCCATGGTCCGTACTAAGGTCTCTGTCAATTGACGTGCAGGATGAGAAAGAACAGCCTTTATCAACCCCTCCGCTAAGCCAGCACGTGTTTCGTTTGTCAGTTCGTGGGCCACGACAACCAATCTCTGAGCTTTCGGGCTGCGGTCCTCCCGTAGGGCTCGCATGACCCCTGTCACACCGCCGCCTGCAACATAAAGACCGACCCACCGATCCTGCGAAGCCAAAAGCCTTTTGGTGAATTGATAAGCAGACTCAGGCTCCTCCATCGTAGCCAATGTCTCAAGCATCTGAAACTTCGGAGCGGCTTCGCGAAAGTAAGACCTGAAGCCCATTTCACATAGTTCTTGAGCGAGATAGCGATGGCTGCCCACGTAGACAGCGACCTCGCCCGGTTTAGAATTTAGGTGGGCAATGAACCAGGCTGCCGTTCGCCCTTTCTTGGCACAATCGTTTCCAACGAAGCCGGCCCGCTCGGGTGCCGATACGTCCGAGATCATCGTCACCACTGGGATGCCGTCTGCAGAGAGGTCCGCGATGGCGTGATTGACCTGAGGATGGTCGGATGTGATCATTCCGATGACGTCGGCCTCCCGGCTGAGTGCATGAATGGCTGCTGCGGCCCTGTCGGGGCTCAGATCGTCCATGAAGCGTACGATCGCCCGCCCGTGAGCATCAGGGAATGCCTCCACCGATCTTGTCAGAAGCTCACTCCACATCTGATAAAGTTTGCGGTGCTGTTGCTTGAGCAGAAAGCCGAATTTAATAACGGGCTTGTCCGCCTCGATGCGCCGCTTGATCGCCGTCAGGCCGTGAAAGCCAATTCGTTCGGCGGCCTCCAGCACCAGGTCTGCTGTCTTGGGGCGCACGGGTTGTCGTCCGTTGAGGACTCTGTCGACGGTTGAAATCCCTACATTTGCTGCTTTAGCCAGGTCGGCAATCGTCGGTCGTGACAAGATGTATTCTCCCATTTCATGAAAGCCATTCTGAACGTTTTTGAGAGAAAAGAATAGACCGAAATTGACAGATTTTGAAGAATTGGCCATTGTTCTCGCACCGATAAGTCGCCTCATGGCGCCGGGCTTGGGAGAGCCTGAAATTCCGGAGGAAATACTCATATGACACTGACGAACGGCACGGCCACTGCGGTGGCTGCCGCTGCAGGCGGCTATGTCCTCGAAATGCGGGGGATTACGAAATCATTCCCTGGCGTGAAGGCACTTGACGGCATGAACCTGAAGGTGCGTCCGGGCAGCGTTCACGTCCTGGTCGGTGAAAACGGCGCCGGCAAATCGACGCTCATGAAGATCCTGAGTGGCATATACGCGATCGACGAAGGAGAGATTTTCTTTCAAGGCGAAAAGCTCGACCATCAAAATGCAGCCGCAGCGCTGGACCGCGGCATCTCAATGATCCATCAGGAGCTCAGCCCTGTCCTCGATATGACGATCGCCGAGAACATCTTCCTAGGTCGTGAGCCTACTGTTGGAAAGAAGGGCGTTTTCGCCTCGTTCGTCGACTTCAACCGCATGAATTCCGACACGCAAAAAGTTCTTGATCGGCTGGGCCTTAGATATTCGGCCGACACGAAGATGCGCGATCTCTCCATCGCCGCCATGCAACTGGTCGAGATCGTCAAGGCAATATCGCGGGAAGCTTCGCTGGTCATCATGGACGAGCCAACGTCCGCGATCAGCGACACCGAAGTTGCCATGCTGTTCCAGCAGATCGCCGACCTGAAGGTAAACGGCGTTGCGATCATCTACATCACTCACAAGATGGACGAGATTTTCCAGATCGCCGACGACATAACCGTCATGCGCGACGGTCAGTTCATCGCCGCAGGGCCATCCAGCGACTACACGGAAACAAAGCTGATTTCCCAAATGGTCGGCCGGACGATCTCGAGCATCTTCCCGAAGGAAGAGGTGCCGATTGGCGATGTGGTGCTCTCACTGGACAATGTCAGCCGCGCGGGCGTCTTCGAAAATGTCAGCTTCACGGTGCGCGCCGGGGAGATCGTCGGATTGGCTGGATTGATCGGCGCCGGTCGAACAGAGGTCGCCCGGGTAATTTTCGGCCTGGACCATAGTGACGGCGGCACGATCCGCCTGAATGGTGCGCCGGTTAAGATTGCCTCTCCCAAGGATGCAATCCGGCAGGGGATCGCCATGGTGTCGGAAGATCGCAAGGCTGAAGGCCTCGTGCTTTGCCGATCGGTCGGAGAAAACATCTCGCTCGCCAATTTGAAGAAATTTGCCTCCGGGCTGTTCATCAGCGAAAGGCAGGAGGAAACAGCCGCTCAGCGTATGATCAAGATGCTGCAGATCAAAACGCCGAACACGGAGATGATCGTCGAAAATCTGAGTGGCGGGAACCAGCAGAAGATCGTGCTCGCAAAATGGCTTCTGGGCGATCTCAAGTTCTTGATCCTGGACGAGCCGACGCGCGGCATCGATGTCGGATCCAAGTCCGAAATTCACAAATTGATGACTGAGTTTGCCCGCCAGGGCCTGGCGATCCTCATGATCTCGTCGGAGCTGCCCGAGGTTCTCGGAATGAGCGACCGCGTGGTTGTGATGAGCGAAGGCCGAGTGGCCGGCGAACTGACAAGAAGCGAGGCGTCGCAGGAAAGCGTCATGCGCCTTGCAACGGGAGGACACTGATGAGCATGGAAACCGCAACGAAGAGCGATACACAAGGCACCAAGCCGTCGCCGCTGAGCAATTTGGACTTTGCGCAGATTTACCGAAAATACGGGACGGTGCTCATCTTCATCGGCATCTGTATCCTGGCATCGCTTCTCAGCCCGACGTTCCTCACCGAAGCCAACCTGACCAACGTGCTGCGACAGGTTGTGGTCGTCAGCCTACTTGCTTGCGGCGTCACTTTCATCATCATCCTTGGCCAT
>NZ_BDLN01000010.1:193384-203331 GCF_001950375.1 Rhizobium sp. TBD182
ACGTGTCTCTTGGTTCGGTGCTCGCGCTTTGCGGCGTGATCGCAACAAGCGTCATGGCGATGACTGGCAGCGTCATTCTTGCAGTCTGCGCAGGGGTGGCGGTCGGTATCTTTACCGGCCTGATCAATGGATTTGTCATCACGTTCTTCCGGATACCGTCTTTCATCATGACGCTTGCGATGACGACGGTCGCCCGCGGTGCTGTGCTTCTCTACACCGGCGGCTCACCAGTTACCGGTCTAGGCGACTTCAAGGTCATCGGTCAGGGCTCGCTCGGTCCGGTTCCGATTTCCGTGCTCATCCTGATGGCTTTTGTTATCCTTTCATGGGTCCTTCTCAACAAGACGAAGTTCGGCCGGTATGTCTATGCCGTCGGCGGCAACGAGCGGGCATCCAGAGCTTCTGGCATCAATCCCGATAGCATCGTCGTCAAGGCGTTTGTTTTCAACGGGATCCTCTGCGCGGTTGCCGGTATCGTTCTGATGTCGCGTATCAATTCCGGCCAGCCGGCAGGCGGCGTCGGCTACGAATTCGACGCCATCACCGCTGTCGTCGTTGGCGGGACAAGCTTGATGGGTGGCACCGGCACGATCACCGGCACGATTATCGGCGCAATGATTATCGGTGTCATCAACAACATCCTCAATCTCCTCAACGTCAGCTCGTACTGGCAGCAGATCATCAAGGGACTGATCATTGCGATCGCCGTCATTCTTGATGTCTGGACAAAATCGGCCCGCAGCAAAAAGAAGGCCTGACTGTTCGAGCCGCACCACAATTGCGGCCGGGACCAACTGTGTGTGCGCTTCACGACGCAAAACGTAACCTAGTCTCAATTGGGAGGAACCTATGAAACTCATCGCTAAACTCGCTCTTGCCTGCGCTGTTTCCGTCTCAGCTCTGTCGGCAGGTGCTGCCTTTGCAGCTGACAAATTCGTCGTTGGTTATGCGAACATGGCCGACACCGACGTCTTCGTCATGGCACGCAAGAACGCCTTCGTCGAGGCCGCCAAGTCCGATGCGGATATCGAAGTCAACTTCTCTGATGCCAACAATGACGCCAGCAAGCAGCTCGACCAGATCGACAATTTCATCGCCCAGAAGGTCAACGCCATCGTTGTCGTTCCCGTCGATTATCAGGGGATTGTGCCTGGCGTGGAAAAGGCGAACGCGGCAGGCATTCCGGTCATTGCACTCGGTATCCAGTCGGCTGGCGGCAAATATACCTTCGTCGGCTCCAAGAACATCGACGCCGGTCGCCTTCAGGGCGAGTTCATGAAGGCGAACCTGCCGAAGGATGCCAAGATCCTCTATCTTGAAGGCACACCGGGACTGTCGCATACGCAAGAGCGCAAGAAAGGCTTCGAAGAAGCCCTGGGTCGCTCTGACGTAACCACGCTCGCCAGCCTGTCGGCAAATTACGATCGCGCCGAAGGTATGAAGGTGACTGAAGACTGGATCCAGAGCTTCCCGAAGTTCGACGGCATCATCGCTGCCAATGACCAGATGGCGCTGGGCGCTCTCGAAGCCCTCAAGGGTGCAAACCGCCTCAAGGGTGTCTTCATCTCCGGCGTCGATGGTGTTCCGGATGCATTGACCGCCATCAAGGCCGGTGAAATGTCCCAGACGATCTTCCAGGACGCAGCTGGTCAGGCGAAGGCCGCCTTCGAGGTTGTTGAAGGGATCAAGAAGGGCGAACAGCCGCCGGCGGAGAAGCTGGTTCCCTTCGCTTCCATCACGAAGGAAAACGTCGATCAGTTCATCAAGAAGTAGTTCCTCCCGGGCGTGTCGGGAATCCGTTCCCGGCACGCCGAACCTCTCAACTATCCATCAGCCATTTGTCCGAAACACGGGAAAAACCATGACAATTAGAATTGCAGTTATCGGCGCAGGCCTGATGGGGGCGGATCACGCGAAGATCGTTGCAGAAGAAATGCAGGGCGCCACGCTGCAACTTATCTGCGATATGGACGAAAGCCGTGCCCGCAAAGTCGCCGACTTATACGGCGCGGCTGACGTCGGAAACGATCCGGAGGCTGTTATTCGCCGCGCTGACATCGATGCGGTGATCGTGGCAAGCCCGGATTTCACCCATGCCCCCCTGTCGCTTGCCTGTATCGCAGCTGGAAAGAAGGTCCTTTGCGAAAAGCCTCTGTCACAGTCATCCGACGAGTGCCTGAAGGTGATGAACACCGAAATGGCAGCTGGCGAGCGGTTCGTGCAGCTCGGCTTCATGCGCCGGTATGATCAATCTTATGTAGAGATGCAGCAGGCGCTGAAAAGCGGGGCAATCGGTCGCCCTCTGATGATGCACAATTTCCATCGTAACGTCGAAACGCCTGCGTCTGACTTTACGGCCGCAATGGCGATTACCAATTCGGCGCCCCACGAATTCGACGTGGTCCGTCATGTTCTGGGCACAGAATATGTTTCGATTGCAGCGTTTCAGCCCAAACGGTCGGATGCGCTGGTCGCCCCTGTCGTTATGGTGCTGGAAACCGCCGATGGGCAGCTGGTGAATATCGAAATCAACAACAACGCGGCCTATGGCTACGATGTTCGCGCCGAACTCGTTGGTGAAAAAGCCTCAATCGCGATGAACCAGGTTGCGTTCACGCGGATAGACCAACGTCTGGGCCAACATACCAGTTATGACGCTGATTGGCGCGGCCGGTATTATGACGCCTATCGCCGTCAGAACCGCGCCTTTCTGCGCTTCGTCGAAACCGGGGCATTCCCGGAGATCGCATCCAGCTGCTGGGACGGCTACTGCGCGGCAATCGTCGCCGAAGCGGGTGTCAGAGCTTTGAACGAAGGGCGGAAAGTCGCCGTCGCAATGATCAACAAGCCGGAGTTCTATGCATGAAACTGGGTTTCGTATCCGACAGCCTTGGCGGCGTGCCAATCGACGACCTGCTCGACCATGCCAAGCGCATGGGCGTATCGGGGGTGGAAGTTAACACCTGCGGATGGTCTACCGCGCCGCACTTCGATCTCAAAGCCATGCTGGGTAACCAGGATGCTCAGAAGTCCTTCCTCCAGGGGTTTGCCGACCGCGGCCTTGAGGTCATCAGCCTCAATGCGAACGGCAACCCCTTGCATCCGACAGACCCAACGCAAGGAGAAGGTCTGAAGGATACGATCCGGGTTGCCGGCGAGATGGGAATCAAGACCGTCTGCACCATGTCGGGCCTGCCTGCCGGCAGCGCCAACGACACAATGCCGAATTGGGTTGTCTCATCCTGGCCACCTGAGACGCAGGCAATTCTCCGATATCAGTGGGACGAAAAACTGCTCCCGTTCTGGGAAGAAATTGTCTTGATTGCGAAGGAGAATGGTGTCGAGCGGATCGCTCTGGAGCTCCATGGCAATCAGTGCGTCTATAACGTGCCATCGCTGCTGAAGCTGCGTCACGCCGTCGGACCGACCATCGGGGCCAACCTTGATCCCTCTCATCTGTTCTGGATGGGGGCGGATCCGCTGATTGCCGCCGAAGCTCTCGGCGACGCGATCTACCATGTCCACGCCAAGGATACATTCCTCAATGCGCCGAAGCAGGCGGTTACAAGCCTTCTGGAAAACGGAAGCCTGATGGATATTCCTGCGCGTAGCTGGTCCTATATCACCTTGGGCTTCGGTCATGGTGAAGAGTGGTGGCGTCAATTCTGCTATCGTCTGAAGATGGCCGGATATGACGGGTGGCTTTCGATCGAGCACGAGGATGTGCTCTTGAATTCCCTGGAAGGCTTGGAGAAATCCGTTGCCCTCCTGCAGGGCGTAATGCCAAGCGCCGCTGCGGACTTCAAACCGCAGGCAATCTAAGCATTCAGAGGCGGCCATCGACTTCAGAACAGGACGCATCCGCGGCAACGTTTGCCGCGGAGAGGACGGGTATGCCGGTGCCTACCCCTAACCACTTGAGACGCACATGAACAAAACACTTGATGTCATCACGATTGGGCGCTCATCAGTCGATCTCTACGGCGCGCAAATCGGCGGTCGCCTTGAAGACATGGGCTCCTTCAACAAGTATATCGGCGGCAGCCCCACCAACATCGCTTGCGGGGCTGCCCGTCTCGGCTTGAAGAGCGCAGTGATCACCAAGGTCGGTGACGAGCATATGGGCCGGTTCATTCGCGAGCAGTTGGTGCGTGAGGGCGTCGATGTCCGTGGAGTGGCGACTGACCATGAACGACTGACTGCGCTCGTCATCCTCGGCATTCGGGACGAGGAACAGTTCCCACTGATCTTCTATCGTGAAAATTGTGCTGATATGGCCCTCGGCGAAGAAGACATCGATGAGACCTTGGTTGCTGAGGCGCGGTCCGTCGTTGCCACGGGGACACATCTGTCGAACATCCGAACCGGGGCCGCGGTTCTCAAGGCGCTCAAGCTTGCACGCAAGCACGGGGCCAAAACGGCGCTGGATATCGATTATCGACCCAATCTCTGGGGCGTGGCTGGTCACGGAGACGGTGAAAGCCGCTTCGTCGAAAGCCGGGCCGTGACTGCCAAATTGCAATCCACTCTCCACTTCTTCGACCTGATTGTCGGCACTGAGGAAGAGTTTCATATTGCAGGCGGCTCGACCGATACCATCAATGCGCTCAGGGCCGTGCGTGCCGTGTCGAAGGCAACGCTTGTGTGCAAACGCGGTGCCAAAGGCGCTGTCGTGTTCGAAAACGACATCCCCGAAGAACTCGATCAGGGGCAGTCCGGACCCGGCTTTCCAATCGAGGTCTTCAACGTTCTTGGCGCCGGAGACGGGTTTTTCTCCGGGTTGCTCAAGGGCTGGCTCGACGAGGAGACATGGCCGAGAACCTTGGAATATGCCAATGCCTGTGGCGCATTTGCCGTCAGCCGACATGGTTGTACCCCAGCCTATCCCAGCTTGGACGAGTTGGCCTTCTTTCTGAAGCGCGGTATCACGCGCGCTGATCTGCGCAACGACGACGAACTGGAGCAAATTCATTGGTCGACAAATCGCAGCCGGCGTACGAGCGGTGACTGGTCGACGATGCGGGTGTTCGCCTTCGACCATCGCATGCAGTTGGAGGACATGGACGGATATACGCTACAGAAGGGCGACGCCTTCAAGAAGCTGTGCCTCGAGGCTGCACTTTTGGTACAGGGCGGACAAGCGGGCTACGGAATTCTCTGTGACAATCGAATTGGCCGCCAAGCTCTGCACGCGGCGACGGGCACTGGCCTTTGGGTCGGACGCCCTTGCGAATGGCCGGGTTCACGACCGTTGACACTTGAGCCCGAATTGGGCCTCGATTGTGGGGGGCTCGGGGAGTGGGCGCGCGACAACGTGGTGAAAGTCTTGTGCTTCTGCCACCCCGACGACGATGCAGCGCTTCGCGCCAGCCAGGAAGGAACCGTCAAGCGCCTCTATCAAGCCGCGCGTCGCAATGGCCTGGAGTTCCTGCTTGAAATCATTCCCTCGAAGGTAGGCGCGGTTGATGACATGACCAATGCTAGGCTGATCGAGCAGTTCTATGCGTTGGGCATCTACCCAGACTGGTGGAAGCTGGAGCCAATGAGGTCACCTTCGGCCTGGCGTAACGCCATCAGTGCGATCGAGGCGCATGACGCCAATACCCGAGGGATCGTCGTGCTTGGGCTGGATGCGCCCGAAGAAGAGCTCGCGTCATCCTTCAGGATTGCCGCCGCGTTTGATCTGGTGAAGGGATTTGCCGTGGGACGCACAATCTTCGCAGACGTGGCCCGTGAGTGGTTGAGGGGTGACACAACCGATGAGGCGGCCGTGTCGCAAATGGCAAGGCGTTTTACCCGGCTCTGCGACATCTGGGACACTGCTCGCCGATCAGCAAAGGAAAACTGACACATGACTACAATCCGCCTTACCGCTGCCCAGGCCATGGTGCGTTGGTTGTCCGTGCAATTGAATGAAGACGGCGAGCGTTTCATCGATGGCGTATGGGCAATCTTCGGCCACGGAAATGTCGCGGGCCTCGGGGAAGCCCTGCACGGTATCAAGAGCAAGCTGCCGACGTGGCGCGGACAAAACGAGCAGACGATGGCTCATGCTGCGATCGCTTACGCCAAGGCTTCCAAGCGCCGACGCGCCCAAGCGGTGACGTCGTCGATCGGACCGGGCGCGACAAACATGGTGACAGCGGCGGCTCTCGCACATGTCAACCGTATTCCGGTGCTGTTTATCCCTGGCGATGTTTTTGCAAACCGTCGGCCGGATCCGGTTTTGCAGCAGGTGGAGGACTTCGAAGACGGAACGGTCTCCGCCAATGACTGCTTCCGACCCGTCAGCCGGTATTTCGATCGCATCATGCGACCCGAACAGTTGTTGACCGCTTTGCCCCGCGCCCTGCGTGTGATGACGGATCCTGCGACATGCGGACCTGTCACCCTTGCGTTTTGTCAGGACGTCCAGGCCGAAGCCTATGACTGGCCCGAAGACTTTTTCGAGGAGAGAGTATGGGAGATCCGCAGACCAGAGCCTGATATGCGCGAGCTGTCCAGGGTCGTCGAGCTCATCAAGTCCGCGCATTGCCCGGTAATTGTCTGCGGCGGAGGCGTGATCTATTCTCAAGCAGAGCTACTACTCGGCGAGTTCGCCACACGCCACGGTATTCCCGTCGTAGAAACGCAGGCCGGCAAATCCGCTCTGGCACAGGCCCATCCCATGAACTTTGGCGCCGCGGGTGTCGATGGCTCAGCCGCCGCTAACGCGCTTTGTGAAAAGGCTGACCTAATTATCGGGATTGGCACCCGCTTCCAGGATTTTACCACCGGTTCCTGGAGCTTGTTCAGGGAGCCCGGGCGCAAGATGATTTCGATAAACGTGCAAGCATATGATGCTGGCAAGCATGACGCAGTCGGGCTTGTTGCCGATGCTCGAGTTGCCCTCGAAAAAATCGGCGCCGGGTTGGGCGATCACAAGTGCTCGAGGTTTGATCCGATTGCTCGCAAAAACTGGCTCGATATTGTCGATACTCATTGCGCCGCTCCAGCAAATACGGTGGAGGGATATTTGCCGACAGACGCGCAAGTCATTGGGGCTGTCCAGCGCGTATCGTCGGATAGAACGATTGCGATGTGCGCCGCCGGTACCATGCCCGGCGCACTTAAACTGCTCTGGCAAGCTGCGCAAGGTGGCTATCACCTGGAATACGGCTATTCCTGCATGGGCTACGAGGTGGCTGGCGCGATGGGTGTAAAGCTCGCACTGCCAGAGCGCGAGATCATCTGCTTTGTCGGCGATGGATCATACATGATGGCGAATGCGGAGCTGGCAACAGCTGTAATGCGTCGTATCCCCATTACAGTCGTCCTGACAGACAATCGCGGTTATGGCTGCATCAATCGGCTACAAATCGGTTGTGGCGGGGAGGAATTCAATAACCTCTATAAGGACTGTGAAATCGAGGCCCAGCCCGAGATTGATTTTGTGGCGCACGCCGCATCAATGGGCGCTCATGCGGAAAAGGCCACTGATATCGCCGACCTTGAATCCATGATCGTTGCAGCACGGGAGCGCGACCGCCCTAGTGTTATTGTGATCGACACCGACCCGAGCCGGGGACCAGGCGAGGCCGGTGGTAGCTACTGGTGGGATGTGGCGGTCCCGGAGGTAGGATCTACCGAGAAATCCGAGATCGCACGAGCGCGCTACGAACAACTCCAATCGCGTCAAGCCTTGGTCAATTAGGCGCTCGGGCAGTTTGCTGCGCCGTATCTTCCAACCCATCGTCGAGGAACAGTAATGGCCAATCTACTTCGCAAGCCCTTTGGCACTCACGGCAAGGTCCATGAGATCACACCTCAGTCGGCAGGTTGGCGCTATGTCGGCTTTTCTCTCTATCGTCTGCGAGAGGGAGAGCGCATCCGTGAAACCACAGGTGCCAATGAAGCGATCCTCGTCATGGTGGAAGGCAAGGCATCGTTCGTTGCCGCGGGCCAGGATTGGGGTACGCTGGGAGAGCGGATGAGTGTTTTCGAAAAAACGCCTCCTCACTGCCTTTACGTTCCGAATGGCGATGAATGGGAAGCAACGGCGGTGACCAACTGCACGGTCGCCGTCTGCCTTGCACCCGGCAAAAGTGGCCACCGGGCTCGCCGTATTGGTCCGGACGGCATAAGCCTGACGGAGCGGGGCAAGGGTACCAACACCCGATACATCAACAACATAGCGATGGAAAATGAGGACTTCTGCGGCTCCTTGCTGGTAACAGAGGTGTTCACTCCTGCGGGTCACTGGTCAAGTTATCCCTCACACCGCCACGACGAGGATGATTTTCCGCGCATCACTTATCTTGAAGAAACCTATTATCATCGTCTCAACCCGGTATCGGGCTTTGGCGTCCAACGCGTGTACACCGACGACGGACAGCTCGACGAGACGATGGCGGTCAAGGACGGCGACGTCGTTCTTGTCCCTCGAGGGCACCATCCCTGTGGCGCGCCCTACGGTTTTGAAATGTACTATCTTAACGTGATGGCAGGGCCGCAGCGCAAATGGCGGTTTGTCCCTGACCCCGCCGTTACCTGGATCATGGAACGTGATGCTTGAGCGTTTGAATCTGAACTGGATACCAATATGCCACTTGTCAAATTCCATGTGTACCGGGGTCGCTCTGCAGAGCAAATCAATATGCTTCTCGATGTCGCCCACAACGCAATGGTGCGATCGTTCCAAGTCCCCGAGCGCGACCGTTATCAGATCCTCAATGAGCACGCGCATTCCCATCTACGAGCACTGGATACCGGTCTCGACATTCCACGCACACAGCAATTTGTGCTAATCGAGGTTGTGACTCGCCCAAGGGAACGCGCGCAAAAAGTCGCCTTCTACAACAATCTTTGCAAAGATTTCAAAGAGAAATGTGCAATCGAACCCTCTGACGTGATGGTCTCGTTCCTCGAAAATACCGACGCTGATTGGTCGTTCGGTCATGGTGAGGCCCAGTTTTTAACCGGCGCGCTCTAGTCTGGGGGCTTACAACGCTCGGCTTCTATCACTCGGCTCGCTACCGTTTCTAACATCTCTGTGTTGTCGTGCGAAAGCATAGCGACCCAGCAGCGAAGGGTTGCACTGGCCTCATCCACGTAGCCCCCATCATCCTGCTGTTTAGAGCTGAGAGTAGACCTGGTTGAGCAGGCCGATTACGGCTACCGAACATTTTCGCCGACAGGCTTCGTGGTAGCAATGGCGCGCCGGCGAAGTCGTCAAAATTCAATTGTACCTTCCCGGAGCGCTGCCGACTCAATCCCAGATCCATCTGATTTCCATAACTGCATCAATAGATTGAGTAGAGCTGCGAAGCAGTTGACATAACTACGCCCCAGCTCGATCCAGAACTATAGGTGAAGATCATACGTCTGGGAAACTCAGCCCTGCGGTGATCTCGGCGTTAGAAGAACTCACTTCAGACAGTCGCTACCATACTGAACAGCTACCGAGGAAAACCATGTTCAAACCAATTCCTTAGCAGGAAAATCAGAAAATGCTTATTTAGAGTTGTTTTGAGTATCGCCTAAAGCATCTATTTCAAGCCAAAATAAGCTTAACAACACTTTAATGTTTTGAGAGAATATTATCCTACATAATCTTGGGGTAGAGGCGCGAAGGGCGGAAGCCGCTCTGAAACGCGGATAATGATGTCCACCCCTTTTTTGTGTCTCCCCCCTCTGTTCATGGAAGTGTCACCATGTCACTCATGCAAAATCTCCGGATCAGGACGAAAGTCCTGTCCCTGGTCCTTTAGGCATTAAAGGAATAGGCCCAGAGTTCGCTACGATACTTTACACGGAAGGCTTGTTCCGACACTTCGACAATCGGCGGCAAATCGCATCCTATGCGGGCCTTGCGCCCTCCCCTTGGCAAAGCGGCAACGTCAATCGTGAACAAGGGGTCTCGAAAGCGGGAAATCCGCGATTGCGGGCAACGATGGTCGAACTCGCCT
>NZ_BDLN01000011.1:0-4686 GCF_001950375.1 Rhizobium sp. TBD182
TCGACAACCGGCGCCAAATCGCATCGTATGCAGGCCTTGCCCCCTCCCCCTGGCAAAGCGGTAACGTCAATCGCGAGCAGGGCGTGTCAAAAGCCGGAAATCCACGTCTAAGAGCAACCATGGTCGAGCTCGCATGGCTGTGGTTACGGCACCAACCGGCCTCAACGCTATCTTGCTGGTTTAAGAAGCGTATCGCACAAAACGGCGGCCGTTTGAAAAAGCCGATGATTGTGGCACTGGCTCGCAAGCTGCTCGTTGCGCTGTGGAAATACGTGAGCTCCGGCGTCGTGATCGAAGGTGCAATCATGAAAACTCCCTGAGGCGGGAAGTGCCTGTGATACGAGAATTCAAATCCTCAGGGTGTGATCAGCCCTGACGGATCCAGGTGAACGGACCGGGATTCCGTTTGGCTAAGAGCCGGTCTTGAGATCGGTCCCGTTCTCCTGAGCCCGCGCCCGCGAAAGCGGGAAATTGGTGCTGCCGTTTGGAGCGGCGACCGTATGTGAGGTTGTACAGGCTCGATAGCGAGCCGGTAAAGCGATGGGCTCGGACCATGGATCCGCTAAAAAAGGACGCTTTGTGATGACAACAAAATGAACCGTTGACAAAAAACCTGATGTGAACGGATTCGAACCGTCAATCACGCGCCGTGGATTGGCTAAGCACTTGTAACACAATTCATTCACACTCGCTGGCGCCGCCCTAGCTTGGTTTTGCTGGCTAATCGAAACGATGCGCACCGAAAGAGTAATCGACCGAACGGCGGTATAGCTAAGGTCGCCAAGTTGCTGAGAAATCAGCGCGGAGACGGAGAGGAAGGTGCTACGGATAACGCTGGCTTGTGATCGCACACCGCTTTCAAAAGCGAGATTGTCGTCGTTTGAGCAGTTCTCGAGATTTCCGCATATCCTTTTCTATACTGAAGCTTCCCCATGACTGTGCTAGCGAGGCCTGCATCCATTCTCTCGGCGACGGCCAATGCAGCGGCGGCTCTGGTCTTGAATGGCAGGAGAGCTTCGAGAACGTATCCATCGCCGAGTGCCTTGGCGGTGCACGCGATGTCGAACATGTCACGTGGCTGAAGAGAGGATCCTCGATAGTGAACCTTCTTCGCGATGATTTCGCCCGGAGTCTCAAGGTCAACTTCAATTCCACGTACTGCGACACGGGATGTGGGATCGTTGGTCAGACTTGGAGCGCAAATGAAGTCGATTTCACCGATGCCCGCGAACACGATTTTCAACGCACGCGTCCCGTCCGAAACATATTCATCTGGATTCACCTGCAGGGTATAGCCCTGTGTTGTCGGGTTCAGATATGGGAGGACCTGCGGATCATTGACGAAAATGTCGATGTCGAAGCTTTCACGATGGTTTATCTGGAGCATAAGGGCGGTGCCACCGCCGAAAGTCCAGCTATCGAGGGGTTTGAAAGAATAGTTCGCCTGATTGATAATTGACACAGCTTGGTCGAAAAGGCTTTCCCATTGGCTCATCAGGACAGCCCTCAAGCGGCTAGGGCGAGGGGATATCCAGCCAGCTGCGAGAATTTCTGGGCAATCTCGGATGCGGTGCCGTGGTCGATTTCCATCTCATCCAGAAACTGGTGCTGGAGCTCGGCTTTCACTTCGGAATAGAATGAGAATGCGGAAGCATCGAAATTCTCAACGCTCGCAAAATCCGAAATCTTCGAAGCGAGTTGCTCAGCCGAAAGGTTCGTCCCGTAAGGGGCGTTCACCGTCGACAGTACTTTAATCGCCACGCTAGACATCGTTGTCACCACCAGTTTTCAATAAGCTATGTAATACATACCCGCCAAAAACGCAAGAAACACAGCAGACGCAGGCATGCCACAGCAATTAATCCGGCTTATTACAGTTCTTGTGACAAGAGCAGATGAAGCTGCGGCGTTGTTCGTCCCGGTGCATGTCTACCACACCGGGAAGAGACATTTTGCGGCTCAGAGGCCAGCGCGCGCGAGGCCATGCTCGACCAGCCGATCGATGACATCAGGATAGCTGACGCCGCTTGCCGCCATCGCCTTCGCATACATGCTGATATCGGTGAATCCGGGAATGGTGTTCACCTCGTTGACCAAAAAACCCATGTTCTCGGTCAGGAAGAAATCGACGCGTGCCATACCGTCGCAACCGAGCGCCCGGAAGGCCAGCGCTGCCGTCTCGCGGATCTTCGTCTCGACCTCTGGCGGAAGCTCCGCCGGAACCCTAAGCGCCGCGCCATCCTCGTCGACATATTTCGCATCGTAGCTATAGAAGCCGTGGCTGTCGGCCGGGATTATCTCACCCGGGCGGGAAACGAACAGGCCGCCCTTGGTGTCCTCAAGCACGCTGCACTCAATCTCGCGGCCGCGGATGAATTCTTCGGCAAGCAGCTTTCGGTCATGTTTGAAGGCTTCCGCGAGAGCGGGCGCAAGTTCCTGACTGCCGGAAACCTTGCGCACCCCGACCGACGATCCCTGACGCGTCGGCTTGATGAACAGCGGTAATCCCAACACGCTCTCAAGCGCGTCGAAGGACGGCGCCCGATCCGCATGCACGGTCACAGCCCGCGCCACCGGCAGCCCCGCCGCCCGCAGCAGCTGCTTGGCGATATCCTTGTCAAGCGCCGTCGCCGAACCCAGGATGCCGCAGCCGACCAGCGGCACCCGGGCCACTTCCGCCAGCCCCTGCACCGAACCGTCTTCGCCGAAAATGCCGTGCAGCACAGGGAAAAGGATATCGATCTTCCCGGCATCGCTCATCTTGTCTCCATCGATGGCGATCATCCGACCGAGCCCACCGGGCACCAGCGCGATTTCGGTGCCGCTTGCCGGCCTGGCGAGGACGCTATTTTCGAAACGGCTGAGCAGCCACTGGCCTTCCCGCGTCACGAAGATCGGCACGGCCTCATATTTCGAAGGCTCCAGCGCCCCCATGACATTCGTCGCCGACATGACGGAGACGTCATGTTCGGCCGAGCGGCCGCCGAAAAGCACAGCGATACGCAGCCTGCCGCGGGAAGATGTCATGAAAACCTCCAAAGATCTGGTGTCGAAATAAATGTCAGAGGCCTACCGCGATGCCGCGATTGGCAAAGAAGCGGTCGAAGACGGCAAGCGGCAGCGTCACATCCGCCTGACTCGCGGCGTCATGGCCAGATGGATTGTGGAAACGGATCGTCTCAGCCGAAGCTGCCGTCACCAGAACGAGGTGCCCGCCTTTTGAGGCCGGCATGCGCTCCGGCCAGCGGATGCCACTATTGACCGAGGCGATGAAGAACGGGCGATCGGCCAGCAGCTCGGGAATGCTCTCTGTTTCAACGCCCGTCACCGTCTGCGCCGAGAGCCTGAAGCGCTGGCGCACGTAGGTCACGAAGGGCGCGTAGATCAGCCCCTTGATCGAGGCGTCGACATCGTTGACGACATAGCCGCCATAGGCGGTGCAGGCACGTGCGAGAGCAAGCGTCGGATGCATGTCGCCGCGCGCTGCCAGGATCATCTTCAGGCAGGCCATGCCGCAGACATTGACCGCCCAGCGCGCGTATTCCTCGATCGACTCAGCGCCCGACTGCCGCCAGAGCGGATCGCGCAGCAGCGCCGCCGACCCTTCTGCAAGCACGGACAAGGTCATATCCGGTGTTTCCCACTGGCTAAAATAGGGCACGGCCTCTAACGATGGGGGCATAGCAAAAATCTCCTACGTAGTATACTCGTATACGAGATTCACTGAAGTGATCAAGATGATTGCTGTGTCGGAAAAGGTTGGGGCATGGACGATTTCGCCGCAGTAAATGTTGAAGCCATTCGGCCGGAGACCGTGGCGGATCGTATCGCAAGGGTTCTCAGGGAAGCGATTTCCGGCGGAGAGCTTCGCGGTGGCGTCGCGCTGCGGCAAGACGAGCTGGCCGCGCGATTTGGTTTCAGCCGCATGCCTGTGCGTGATGCCTTGAGGCTTCTGGAAAGCGAGGGCCTCGTAACCATTCACCCGACCAAGGGCGCTTTCGTGGCAAGAATGGATGCCAAGGAGATTGCGGAGATCTATTCCATTCGCTCACTATTGGAGACGGAAGCCCTGCGCCTGTCATGTGCTGGGTTAACGACGGCCGATCTGGACAGGGCTGCAACGCTTCTCGTACAGATCGACGCTGAGATGGATGTGGGACGTTGGGGGACGCTGAATAAGCAGTTCCACATGACACTTTACGGTGCCTGCCAAAATGAGCGGCTTATCGGCCTCATTGCTACCCACCATGATGCAGCCGACCGCTATGTGAGGGTGTTGCTTTCAAGCCTGGACTATGAGCAGCAATCGCAAAACGAGCACCGCGCTCTGCTAAAAGCTTGCGGAGATCGGAAGATCGATGCTGCAATTGCAATCCTGCAGGATCATCTGCTCGAAGGAAGTCGCAAGCTGAGCACGGCCGCCCAGTCGAGCTAAGGCCGCTCGTCGATTTAGTTGTGGCCATGCCTTGGGCGGCAACGAACGGGGGCCCGGCGTCAGCTTTCTGACCGAGACAAGCGGAGGACTTTTGTCCTGGTATGTGTCGCGAGACGGTGAGAGTCATATTTCGCCTTGAAAGGATGTGAACCGTCGATCCACCAATTTGGCCGAGCCTGACACGCGGTTATGGCCAAGCTTTGACATGCACAAAACCGGTGCATGAGCTGCGGTTTGAACCAATGCGGCCT
>NZ_BDLN01000011.1:4696-24617 GCF_001950375.1 Rhizobium sp. TBD182
CTGAAGGACGGGCGTCTTGTTGAACTGGCTCCGGGCAACCAGGAGGTGCCACTCTCGTGGCAGATTAATTTTATCCGCCTTAGACAGGCTTGCCGCGTTATCGAGGTAGCGCGCCGATATTGCTTGGCTAAATTTGGGAGACACCGAACGCAATTTCCTCCGCTGGACTTTATAGTTGCAAATTTGCTCTCCATATCCACGATCAATGGTTGGGTTGACGGGACGTTCTTCTTGCAGCACGCAGGCGTCCGGGGTCACACGCCGTCCGCTCTGTCAGAGAGCAAAGTGGAGGTTTTTTAATTGCGAGTTGCCACAGATACTCGGCTTGACCTCGTGCGAGCGCGATCCTGAAATGAGTTGCCGCTCGCGACAATATCGATTGGAGTCCGAATGTTCGACAAGAAATCTAACTATGATGAGATGATTGGTGCGTCTAAAGCCTTGGGAAAAGTTATTCGCGAGATCAGGGCGGCCTGGCTTGAAGCGTTTGGGGCGGAAATGGTCGTCGGTGGCGCGACACCAAGTGCGCGGTTCGACGATCTGCTCGCGCAATTGCGCACAAAGTGGACAGGAAAACGTGACCGGGAGCGCCTGATCGAAGCACTGGACATCGAAGAGCTTGGTACGGCGACTTCAGACATCGAGCAGGTGGTGGAGTTTGTTTCCGATGCAACCTACTTGCGTAACGTTGATGACCTGACACCCAACCAGGTTCTTTCCGCTATGGCCGCAGTCGCCTGGAATGAGAGTTCCGACGATGGTGCGGTCGAGGTCGAACTCGCGAGCTTCCTGCGGGCTGTCATCAAAAGAATCTTCGGCGATAATAACCTGAAGGGCCGCATCAATATCGGCGCGAACCGCCATTTCCCGCGGCTGTACCAATGGCTGACGGAATATGCGGAGCAGACAGCCTGGGAGGGTGGATCGGGTCTCAAGATCCGCAACATGTCCGGTCGCGGTCGTGTCGCGCTACATCCACGTGACCCAAAGCTCCTCAAGGTCGTCATCAATCGCGCCTTCCTCTAGATAGTCCTTCCCTTGCCTGTCGCGAGGGGGCGTTCGAAGGATGGTCGAACAGCGACGCAGGGTTAGCCCATCTGGGATGCCGGGTCAGGCATACCTAAGGGTTATCGGGCCGATTCGCGTAAAAGTCCCGCACCATGGCATTCAGTTCCTGGTCTCTCGCGACCTCCAGCCGTGCCCAAGAATCGTGAAATTCTCTTAGGTTGAATGGTAACAACTCGAGATCGCTGGCGATCAACGGGTCCGACGGCTCGCGGCTCACGCTGACCTGCCTCGTGCACGATGCCAGTTCACCGTTGACTCGGTAATCGATCCGGATTGTCGGTCCAGCGGTGAGGTAGCGTGGCAACAGCGCCGCCGTCAAGATCCGCACAATGGCAGAAATCTGCCACTCGTGTGTAAAGGATGAGCCGACTTCCACGACCCCGTCGGGCGACTGCGCACGCAGATCGTCCCAATGGTAGCGTGCGCGGAAGCTCAAGTTGAGATCGACCGGCATCGTGCCGTTTTTCGCAAGCGGCACTTCGCGACCAGACACCGATAAGGATATCGAAAGGGCGCTCTTCACCAGATGAAAGTAAGGACTTTCGAGGCCAAGATGCTCGTCGACCAGTGCCTCCCACCGCGGATCCTCCACATTACTCTCCAGGGTCCTATCGAAGCCTATGATGATATCCGGCTCGCCCAGGTTCGTCATGAATACTTGGCCGGTAAGGTCAGTAACGACATACCCAATTGTCGTGGGGAGGAAGCGTGCGTAGCCCCTGTCGTCCCGACGCGGCAAGGGGATTATCTTTGTCAAGTAGTCCATTTCCAGTCTGGCCGCGGTCGACCTCCTGCAGGCGTCCGTCATGACGCAGATTTCCCTTTCCGTCTGGTTAGCGCTTTCGATTTTGGGGTGCGTGCCCCACAGCGGCTCGACGCTGTCGTGGACATGATGGGGAACTATACGGACGACTTCGACCTTCGGAACGGCGGGGGTGATTTTTAGATTTTGCAGGGGAGGCGAAAGACCAGCAGGCAGCGGGACATTTGACAGAAGGCGCACGAGGGTATCCCTGTTGAGCTCTCCCGCATTGGTCGCATAGGTCGCGGCAATCCGCAGCAGGCCCGCCCAAAGGTCTTTGGCACGATCGCGATCGGTGGGCGAGAGAAATGCGCTCAGTCGTTGGATAAGGAGATGCTCGTATCCCGAGTCGTCAGAGCTGAAGTCGTAAGTCTGTATCCGAAAGCGCCGAAGCAACCGCCAAACCGACGTATCATCGTTGCTTGCGCCGGCTTTGCCGAGGTTACTTCTGAACGTCTTTACGAAGGATCGCATCTTTTCATTTGCGACGCCCGGCGTTTCCAGCTGCTGCATGAATGGTTCGGCGCTTTCGAAACTGCGAGCCCAGTTCAACACATCAATGCAAGACCAGATCGCAAGCGTCCGGTCGACAGCGACGGCTAGCCCGTGATGTAGTCCTTTCGAAGTGAGACTTGCAGCTGAGGCCATTTGCTTGGTCAGCTTCTTGAACTGAACGTCGCTCGGGGAGAACGACATCGTCCGTTTCGCTTGTATCTCCAGTATTGCTGGCCGGTTGTCGCGATCGGTCGCATGGATCACGATATCATCCAACGCAAAGCCCGCGGTCGCGCCTTGAAGCTTGATCTTGACGAAGGTCATGCCAGGAAGGTCACGGGGCTCGTCCCCGCAAAGCATGCCGACCAGATAGCTGGCGGCCACCTTGCCCTCGAAACTTTGACCGCCTGGCCCCGTCCCTGCTGGTGAACTACCCATCACAGTGCTCCCTCTTCATCGCCGTCTTGCGGCATTGTGCTGCTTACGCAGATGATCGCGGCTCTCATTGAGTCAATTGATCGACGGCAGTTCGTGGCTTCTGGGTTTCGCTCGGCTCACCAACTGACGAGATTCGGTTGGCCAGAGCGGCAAATTACCGCGCCAGCGTGCAAAACGAGAGATCACTCCCTAAGCATTGTGTCGCTCGCACGAACGGCGACGTTCTTCGGGGCATAGGACTCGATAAGCACGTCTGGCGTAGAGTCGCCTCCAACCGTCGCCCCCCCAATGTGCACGGCAACAAGGGCGACGCTCGTCTCCTCGAACGATATCAAGGGTGCGCCGCTCGTCGTTCCGAGGGACTGACATGTATGGCCGTAGTTGATCGACGCATCGAAAGCAAAAGCTGACGCTTCCTGAATCGTGATCGGCATGGCGAGGCACGTAGGCGATTGATCGGTCACGAAGGCTTCTCGCCAATCCCCCGTTTTAAGTAGGTCGTCGTCGTCGGCCATGGGAAGGTTGAGAAGGCGTGCCTTCATCAACATCGAATTGACGATCATCCGCTGGAAGCCTGGCATCTGTACCCGCTTGATGGCTGCGATTGGCCTCAGCCCGACAGCTTCGACATCAGGAAGTGACTGCCCAGCCGCGAGCGTCAGCACCATCGTGTCGTTTGCTGTCACAAGCCGGCCCGAGCGTGGAATGGCCGCGATGGCTTCGGCCACGGTCTCATACCGCATATCAGGGGCCCGCTGTACCGAGATGACATCGTAAGACGGAGCGCGGTTCGTCGTCCGATAAGGAAAAAACAGCAACTTCCGTTGACCGGCGGCCCCTGTTTTGACGCCGTAGAGACAATGTTGCGCCGTCAGTATCCTGGTCGGTGATAGCAGCATGCCGCTGCAGATAATTTGCAGCCTAGCCTGTGCATTCTCGAGGTATTCCGTCGCCAGAACGCCAACATTGTTCGCTGCCTTGCTGTTGCCAAATGTGGTCTGGTCGCCGTAACATTGTTGACGAAATGTCTGGTATGCCCCCGAGCAGACCGATGCCTGCGCCAGCTGAGCCTTGCTCAAGGCAACCGGTGGACTTTGCCAGGACGGAAACAGGCACGCCGCCTCGAAAAAATCGATCCGATCACCGGGCACCAGTCCGAGACCCATCACCGGCGCCGACCGCAATACACGAATGGCATCACCGCAGGTCTTCTGGCGGAGCGCCTCCCCTTGCGCGTTCAGAAAATCCAGGGGTGGTCGCTCTGTCGGTGGTAACCGTTCAGCGCGTTTGCGGATCATGTCGTCAGCGACGTCCGGCTGGACTTCGAACTTGTCGACGCCACCCGGCATCTTGAACAAGACCCGACGGACGCTGTTGTCACTCGACAGTGCCGGCGCCTTCAACGTCGGATCGGCAAGTATCACAAACGATCCCTGCCAGTCGCCTTGGAAATCAAACCGGCTCACCCATGTGGCTTGTTTCGAAATCGTCGTGTCAGGCATTGAAAACATCGGATCGCCAGGAATGAAATTCGACTGGCCGTTCAGGAGGAAGGGTCGCGATTCCTGTCCATTCTGAATGCGAAACTGCTTGTTGCCGGGCACGTCCGCCCCATTGCGACCTATGCCGAGCGAAGAATCCTGAGGATAACCTTTCCCTGGGCTCGCTAAGAGTAAGACTAAAAAGAGTAATATCGAAGTCTTAACTCCCTGATTAGACATCGAAAATACTCTCCCTTTTGAAAGAAGCAGACCGACGTTCAACTATTGCCGGAATGCAATTTATGCGCTCTGTATTTCTGCAATACAAGCGGGGAATATTTGAACGATGTCTAATAACCTTTGCCTTGCGTTGGTCAGTATTACTGTGCCATTTATTCTGATCGTGAGCGGTTGCTCCGTCGTCGATAGCACCGATCTTCAGACAGGCTCCGTTACGGAGACGCGGTCTTCTGTGGGAACCTACGCCCTGCCGCGCCAACTTCTGCGCGTGACGAAGTCAGCCAATAATCGGATCGACTTTTCGACCGTGACTGTGACGGACCCTAAGGCGACGTTCCAGATGGGGGCACTGCTCAGCGCGTTTTCCGACGATGATGTGCAAGTCGACTATCAGGATGGTATTCCGGGAGGCCTCCTGGACAAGGTTTCGACGACGACGGCGGATCGCACAGGGGATATCATCACGCAGTTGGCGAAAACCGTTGCCTATCGTGCCGGTGAAACGGCCCCGCAACCTCCACCGCCAGAGGTGTTGCTGGAATATGATCCATTTAAGCCGGATGAGGCGAGAACTGCACGGGAAGTGCTCAAGACACGTGCCGACATGTGCATCGAAGTCGAGATCACCGAAAACGTCTGGTCGGGTTGCGACCCTGCCTCGCAGGCGGCCTCGCCTTCCTATCTCCTGCCATCGCAGCGGGACGGAATTTACTTCCGGCGTGCCGCGCTCCATCGTGTCAGGGTAAAGGAAGGCGGCAAGTTTACACGGCAGTTCAATATCGCCTTCGCGAACGATCAGCCGATCCAGAAGCTGAACATCGACCGGGCTTTCCTGGTCCAAAACAAGGCCACGATCGACTTCAACAACGGAGAACTGATCTCCGTCCACAAGGTGAAGCCTTCGGAAGCACTGGCCGTCGCGGAGCTTCCGCTTGAAGTGATCAAGGCGGTCATAGCGGCCCCAGTCGATGCCATCAGTGATCATAAGAAGCTGCAGGACGCGAAGGCTGAATATTATAAGTCGGTTGCCTCCCGGATTCAGGCTGAGGGTGCCATTCCGGCCAATGAGCGTCTGGACAGAACTGGCGTTGCAGGTTTCCGACAGGGCGGGTTCCAGGACACAGCGCGTCAGCAAGAGCTTTGCGATGACATTGGAATCCGTTCGGCAGAGCGGTGCAGTTCCTACTGGAGCCAGTGATGCTGCGCTCCCTTCTCTTGGCCTTGCTCTATCTGGTCGCGTCGACGGCCCAGGCCGAACGATTGAAATCGGGCGAATGGCCGGCGAACGTGCCAGGTCCGCAATTGTCCGGGGGTGTCGGAGCCGAAGTTGTCGGTGGCGCGCCTTCGCCCGAACGCCGAGTCGTCGCGATTACCTATACGAGCAACGCTGGCAAACGAATGCTTTGCAGCGGTCTCTGGATATCCTTCAGGTTCGTGGTGACAGCGGCGCATTGCACCTGTGAGGGTCAGGATTTCATGGTCACAAATGAGAGCCCCCTCATTACTTCAGGCGCGGGTCCGACGCCGTGGGTTGGGGCGAAACTAACGTCTCGCTACAGTTCAGCAGTCTGCAGGGGAGAGGCTCCACTGGGTGGTGATCTCGCCTTGCTAACTCTTCAAGGTGATCTGCAGATCGATCCTGGCCAGAGAACCTGTTCAGCCTACACAAGCCTCGACAGCGTTCCACTGCTGTCCGCGATCGCGAATGCCCGTAGCGAGGTCACGATCTCGGGTTACGGTTTTGATGGCGGCCGCGCTGGTTCATCAGGCATCCGCAGGGAAGCGAGGGCACGGATGAACACGCCGTACTGCACCGAGCGCATGGCACAATGGCTGGGCTGCGCCCCTCTCCGAGAGTTCATTGCAGGTGCAGGCGGGTCGCGCGCTGACACCTGCGCAAGTGATAGCGGTGCACCGGTGTTTCGAAGAAGCGGTGATAATGAGTTCGTTGCGGTTGGTATCGTCTCTCGCGCCCTTCCCGTCAGCCAGCTTTATGGCCCACCAGGCTATTGCGGGTCAGGCGGAATCTATACGACGCTGGGACGGAAATCTGTGCTTTCTTGGCTTAGGGCGAATGGCGTTGCGCAAAATGGCAGCTGCGGGCCGGCGACGCGGTGAGATAGCGCGCGCTCATTGGGGAGGGCGCGCTGGCTGGCCGAGCAGTTCCATCTCCGCAGGGCGATGACGAACGAGGAGCGAGAGCTCGCAAAGCGTGGACGAAGAAAAGTGTGCCCTCGGCGAGCGGGGTCCGGCCTGGTGGACGGCGGATAGGATTTCAACCGACACCTTGTCATGAACCCGCCTTACGCCGACCGGTTGAACCTTTTCATATCCGAGGAACTGCATCATGACTGGGGAAATTAGACGAACCAGAAAACTCATTGTCGCGCCGAGAGCTCACCCTAGCCCGACTCCATTCATAACCAATCTGCGCTTAGCGTTGTCGAGTCGGGCCGGACAGAGAAATCAAAACCAGCGAATATCGATAGCAATCCACAGAGATCGAACGTCCAAAATCCGAACTGCGGCATTGTTCATGCGTCGTTCGGCCTTAGCGTACGATTTCGGACTGCTCTTGTTCTGACCCCGAGAAAGGAGGTTTGCCCACTAGCATCCTTTCCGCTGGACATTCAGCTCATATTTAATTTATAACCATATGGTTGGAAATAAATTGGATGAAATGATGGGCAGGAAGCGGGTTATCGATCAGCAGGCGGTTCTTGATGCGGCGGAACGGGTTGTCGGTCGTGATGGGGCGGCGAATCTGACGGTTGATGCTGTCGCCAGGGAGGCGGGTATCAACAAGGCGAGCGTGCTTTACGACCACAAGTCCAAGCAGGCCCTTGTCGAAGCCGTGGTGGACCGCGCGTTCGAACGCGACAATGACCATCATACCGGGATTGAAGCGCAGATCGCTGTTGTCGAGGACAAGGCCATCCGTGGGCGTATTCTTGCCGCTGCTGCCCCGCCGCCGGAGGAGTTCAGGGCGGTTGCGCTGAACCTCAGTGCCGCGCTTGCGCTGGATGCCGGGCTGCGTACCAAGATGCAGGATAATCAGGCCCGCACCATTTCCCGCATCGAGGCCACATCACCATCGCCGCGTGGTGCGCTTCTAGCCTATCTGGCGCTGGAGGGGCTGAAATTCCTCGAACATCTCGATTTCCACCATTTCCCGCGTGAAGAGCGCGACAGGCTTCTTCGCGAGATCAACTGGCTTGTAACAGCGCAACCGGGTGAGAGCGATCTTCCCGAGATCGCCACGAGCTGACCCTCCCAGGACACAGGTGAATAACATGACTGACAGCATTGCCGCACAGGACGCGGCCACGGATAAACTCGTTCCGTTTCGACGGATCTTCGTAACGGGCGCTAGCGGCTATGTCGGCCGCAACCTAATCCGCCATTTTGTTGCGCGGGGTGTCGAAATCTCCGCGCTGGTGCGCAGTGAAAACGCGGCAGAACTGGTTCGGTCGCTGGGGGCGAAACCGGTCATCGGCGAACTTTTCGATCCCGCTTTGTCTGCCGGCATGGCGGGCTGCGATGCGCTGATCCACGCCGCCGCCGATACCGACCATGGGCCTGCCAGCGAAAAACAGCGACGTGTGAATGAGGACGGCACGCGTGCGGTTCTCGATGCGGGCCGTGCCGCCGGCATTCGCAAGGTCATTCATCTCAGCACGGAATCCGTGCTCGCCACCGGCAAGCCGCTCGTCAATGTGGATGAAACGATGCCATTGCCGCAAAGACCGGCAGGCGGGTATTCCCGTACGAAGGCGGCGGCAGAGCGCCTCGCTCTAGCTGCTGACGGGCCGGACTTTTCTGTCGTGGTGCTGCGCCCGCGTTTTGTCTGGGGCAGGGACGATACGACTGCCCTTCCAGCGCTGACGCAGGCGGTAAAATCCGGCAAGTTCGCTTGGATCAGCGGCGGAACCTATCTGACCTCGACCACCCACATCGCCAATCTTTGCGCCGCCGTGGAACTGGCGCTTGGCCGTGGCCGCGGTGGCCAGGTCTATTTCATTTCGGATGGCGCGCCCGTGCCGTTCCGCAGCATCGTTTCAGCGCTGGTGGAAACCCAGGGGCTTGCCGTTCCTGAAAAGGTGGTGCCGCGTGCCGTCGTTCGCACCGTGGCGACCATTGGCGATATTCTGGCGGAAATATCTGGCGGCAGGATTGTTCCGCCGCTGACAAGGCAGGCTTATGCGACCTCGGCTGTAGAGGTCTCGTTCGATATCGGCAAGGCGCGGCGGGAGCTGGGATACGGGCCGGTGATCTCAAGGGAAGAAGGGCTGGCGGAACTCAGAGCCGCTCAACACTGATAGTCTTCAAGGCGCGGCGCGTCATCGGGCTTGCCCGCCTTGATCCAATCCACCTTGCTACGCAGGAACGACAGGGCCGCATCCAGTGCGGCCTTGCGCTCTTCCAGCCTGGCTATCTGCGATTGCAGCACCTCGATCGTGCGTTCTGACGAATGTTCGCCGGCGCGATATTCCTCGTTCAGCGCGAGAATCTCGCCCAGCGAATAACCCAATGTCTGCTGCAACCGGATCATACGGGCGGCCATCACATCTTCCCGGCGGAACATCTGGTAAGGATTCGAGCCGCCCTTGGCGCTGCGCTCCGGTTTCAACAGTCCCTTGGCGATGTAGAAACGGATCGTATCGACCGGCAGATCAGTGGCTCTGGCAAACTCCGAAATCAGCATGCGTCAACCCTTGACTATGGACTACACTCCATACTTATAAGGCATGCTTGTCAAAATGTGGAGACCCAATATGACAAGTGAAATCACCTCTATGCGGCAGGTACAGCTCGGACAGACAGGCCCCCTGATCGGCGCCCAGGGCCTTGGCTGCATGGGCATGAGCGAGTTCTACGGCGAAACGGACGAAGCTGAATCCCGTGCCGCGCTGGAGCGGGCGCTCGAACTGGGCGTGACGATGTACGACACGGCCGACATGTATGGCGTGGGTTCGAACGAAGAGTTTCTGGCACCCTTTATCGCCGCCCATCGTGATCGGGTCACTATCGCCACCAAGTTCGGCTATACGCGCACGCCTGAAAACCCCAACGACTGGAGCCTCGACAACCGTCCGGAATTTATCAGGATAGCGGTCGAACGCTCGCTGAAGCGTCTCGGCGTGGATGTCATCGACCTCTACTACATGCACCGTCGCGACGGCGTCACTCCTTTGGAAGAGTCGATCGGTGCCATGGCTGACCTGGTCAAGGAAGGCAAGGTGAAGTGGCTCGGCCTCTCGGCCGTCAGTGCCGAGGAGTTGCGGGCAGCGCACGCCATCCATCCGATTGCCGCCCTGCAGTCGGAATGGTCAATCTTCACCCGCGATATCGAGCGGGAAATCGTGCCGACCGCGGCGAGCCTAGGCATCACCATCCTCCCCTATTCGCCGCTCGGCCGAGGTATGCTGACAGGTCAGGCATTCGCTGGGAGCCTATCTGGAACGGATGCTCGCCAGCATTTCCCGCGCTTCTCCGCGGAGAACCGCGAGGCGAACCTTAGTCTGGTGGCAAAGATCGAAGAGATTGCGTCGGCCAAAGGCGTGACCCCGGCACAGCTTGCCCTGGCATGGCTCTATGCCAAGTCCAGCTCGCTGAATGCAAAGACCGTTCCGATCCCCGGCACACGCAAGCGCACAAGGCTTGTCGAGAACCTCGCGGCAGTTTCGATCGAACTTACCAACGACGAGGTCGCTATGCTGGAGCCGCTTGCTGCGGCAGTGCAAGGCATCGCCGTGTAAGACACTGCGCGGCCGCTGGCCGCGCACCTTCTTTCAAGCTCTTGAGGGGACATGAACCGTCGACCCGCTCGTCAACTGAGGGCATTCGCAATAAATTTTCGTTACTGGCCAAGCACTTGAATAGTCGCCCGCCTGGAACACGTCCCCAAAAATATTGCTCATCACTCGAGACGACCCGAGGTAAAGGGCTCGCTGCAGATAGCAAGCTAGCGCCGTATCCTCACGAAGATACCGGATGTGCCGGCGTTCGTCCTCGGTGTTCCAGAGAACGAGCACATGCTTGCAATCGGTCGTCTTGTAGGGGCCGTCCACCGTATTAAGATAATCCTGCGACTAGATCATATCCTCGATCACCTCGAGATTGGTACTCTCGGCAATCAGGTAAATGTCGTGATCCCTGCCGATGGTCAGGAATCCTCCGTTCGGTTTTTGCTTGGCTATATTGCAACGGCGTCATCCCCAACGTCCTCTTGAAATATTTGGTCAAAGCGGCCTGATCGTAAAAGCCGGATTTGAGCGCCACATCAGATATAGGCAGGCCGCGGCCAAGATCCCTTTTGGCGTTCTCGACACGAGCCTGGATAATGTAGGCATGTGGTGTCATTCCGATTGTGCGTTTGAAGAGCTGCACAAGCTGATACTGCGACAACGTGAGTTGAGAGGCGATCCATTCGACTGATGGGATGGCGTCCAAATTGGAATGAACGATCTCGACGGCCTTTTTCAGAAGGGCCTGATCGCGCGGAAAATTTGGAGAGTGGGGGTGCGCACGTGTCCTGCTACTCTTTTGGTAGAGCATACCAAATGCAGATATCAGTCTCTCTTGGGACAGGAGCGGATCAGATTGGCTTTCAAGCGTGTGGTGCAATTGCAAGAACGACTGGACAAGGGCTCGATCGCGTAAGGCGACCTGCCCGAAGAACACCGGCCCTTCCACACCGAGACCGGCTTGAATCGTCGCCAGTGCCGGTTGCTCAAGATAAAACGAACGGTAGCGCCA
This sequence comes from Rhizobium sp. TBD182, assembly GCF_001950375.1. Taxonomy (NCBI): domain Bacteria; kingdom Pseudomonadati; phylum Pseudomonadota; class Alphaproteobacteria; order Hyphomicrobiales; family Rhizobiaceae; genus Rhizobium; species Rhizobium sp. TBD182. The sequence continues at coordinate 15,980 of NZ_BDLN01000011.1, forward strand.
ACCACAACTCCTTCCCATGCGACCTGCTTGGACTTCGTTCGCATTGAAGACAAGTAGAGTTTCTGGCGACGCCTCCTCAGTGAAGCCTTGGCTCTGGACGATACTGCCTCCATCCTCGGTGACTGCGATGACCAATTCGTCATGTCGGTGAGGCGGATATTCGTGGGTTGTCAAGGCGGCTTGCATCAGACTTAAGCCGGGAACCGACCGATCGAGCCAGAAGCGTGTGGAATTCGACAGGTCCTTGCGCGCCATTCTTATGCTCCTTCAATCGTTGCACGGGGCATTACAGGGCCATCGCATCCCGCAACGGCGATAGTCACAAGCGCCTGAACCAGATTCTCGATTGAGGAATTGTCGGGCGGCGTCGGTTGGATCAGCAGCTTGAACCAGACAAAGCTCGAGAATAGGTCGCTAATGAAGTCGGGATCGACGCTGCGGCTCGCCTGGCCGCGCTCTTGCGCCCGGCGTACGATTGCACCAACGATGCCTCGCCTCGGTTGGATGTAGATCTCATGAAGCTGACGCATTGCGGCTGGGTCGCTCTGAGCCTCCAGGACCAGTCCTGACAGAATGGTCGCGGCAGGTGTATCGTCGTAGATTGCCAGCAGCTTCCGTGTCATGACCGACAAATCGGAAACCAATTCTCCCGTATCCTCAGACAGATGCAGCGTATCAGCGAGCTGACAATAGACCTCGACATAAAGTGCAGCCTTGTTCGGCCACCATCGGTAGATCGTCTGCTTCCCAACGTTAGCAGAAGCTGCAATCTTCTCAATCGATACAGAGAGATATCCACCTTCCTCCGCCAACTTTGTAGCGGCGGATAGGATCGCGTCGTGAGATCGTGCTGACCTGCGAGCTCCCCGTGGAGCCGAGTTTGTGATCGACGTTGTTGCCTGCATCAGTTCATCCACAATACGAGACGAACCGTCTCGTATTTATTTATGCTTTGCCTGAATAACGTTGTCAATTGACCAGTCGTTTAAGGCTGTGAACCATGCCCATGAGGTCGGCATCGCCACGACGATCCCATGAAAACGGCCGCTGACGGGATTGGCTCTGAACCTCGATTTTTACCAATATCGACCGGCCCGCATGTGGTTGGCTTCCTCCTCGAAACAGGAGAATACCCATGCGCCAGCCATTTTATCACGCCAATCCGAACCAGCTAGAACTCGAGACGACAATCGTGGACAGCCGTCCGGGCCGTGTGGTGCTGGAGCAATCCCCGTTCTTTTTGGGGGGTGGAGGGCAGCTTCCTGATCTTGGAAAGCTCGTGCATCGAGGCGGTGAGGTCGAGGTCTCGGGCTTCGAGCATGATCAGGAGCGTGTCTGGCACATTCTCGCCGACCCTGCATTGGAACTCGCAGATGACGTGAGAGCGGAAGTCGATCCTGAGTTTCGCCGAATGATGCAGATCTTGCACACGGGTAGCCATGTGCTCAACGCCCTCGTCTTCCAAGAGCTCGAAGGGGCTTTGGTGACAGGAGCACAGCTTGCCGCTGACGGGAGCGTGCGTCTTGATTTCGATCTGCCCGAAGTCGACAACGACCGACTGAGGGCCATGGAATCGCAGATTGCCTCCGTCATCAAGAAAAATCTCCCTGTTCGGGCACGATACGTAACACTCGCTGACGCGGAGCAGACGCCCGGCCTCATCAGATCGAAGTCGGCGACCCCTCCCCCGAGTGACGACGGTTTCATCCGCATTGTCGAGATCGAGGGCCTCGATGAGCAGGCTTGTGGCGGAACGCATCTCGAGAGCACCGGGCAGTCACCGGCTCTCCGCATTTTGAAGATCGACAACAAGGGGCGTCACAATCGCCGGGTTCGTCTTGGGATCGCATCGTGAGGGTCTGTCGATGCGCACTGCGATAAATTCACTGACTTCGGCGCTCTGGCAAAGTCCCCGTATCTTGCTGCCGCTGCCTCCTCTCTTCTGGGCCATAAACCTTCTTATTGGCCGCGCATTTGCTGCAAACCTTCCACCGTTCGGCCTGACGTTCTGGAGGTGGGCCGTGGCATCCGTGATCTTGGTTCCGATAGTCTGGGTGACCCTGAAACAACACCGAGAGGCGCTCCGCTCCTGCTGGAAGCTCATACTTGTCTGCACGGTCAGCGGTTTCATCTGCTATCCGGTTCTGAACTATTTTGGCCTGCACACGACCCCTGCGGCAAGCGCCTCGATATTGAACTCGACCTTGCCATTGATGGTGCCTCTGTTTGCGTGGCTTATCTCAGGAGATCGACCATCCGCACGCGTGGTCGGCGGTATCCTGATTTCGTTCGTCGGGGTGATCTGGATCGTATCACAGGGACACCCGTCGCGGGTGCTGGAGATCGGCGTCAGCCGTGGCGAGCTCCTCGTTCTCCTCGCCGTCGCCGGGTATGCGTTTTACTCAGTGTGCTTGCGTTTTCGACCTAAGGGGCTTCCCGACATGGCGTTTCTCGCTGCCATGAGTGTTGGCGCATGTGTCATCTCGATGCCGCCATGGATCGGCGAAGGACTGACCGGTCAGCATTTCCCCCTCGCCACATATTCGGTGCTTTCCGTTCTTTTCATAGGAATCTTCGCGTCGTTGCTCGGTGCGGCCTTCTGGAACCGCTGCATCGATCTGCTCGGCCCTAGCGTCACCGGGGCATCGTTTCATCTGATGCCCGTCTATGCCTCAGCGCTCGCGCTCATGTTTCTTGGTGAGCCGATCCACACCTTTCATCTCATCGGCATCGCGCTGATTTTGATCGGTTTTGCAATCGCCGTCCGGCTCAAGCCGCGCCCAGCTGCCCCCTCTTCAAACTGAAAATAGGAAAAAACAGAATGGAACTCTTCCAATCGAAGGATTTTGATGCCCACGAGCAGGTGGTCTTTGCAAGCGACCCCAAGCATGGCTTCAAGGCAATCATAGCGGTCCACAATACGCGCCTCGGACCGGCGATCGGTGGATGCCGCATACGAACATATGAAGACGAAGCCGAAGCTGTGACGGACGTTCTGCGTCTTTCGAGAGGCATGTCCTATAAAGCTGCGGTCGCTGGCGTTCCCTTCGGCGGCGGAAAGATGGTCGTCATTGCAGACCCCCATACGGAAAAGACCCCCGAGCTTTTGTACTTCATCGGCCGCACGGTGGAACGCCTGGGCGGTCGCTACAAGACTGGTGAGGACGTCGGTACCACCGTCGCGGACATGGTCGCTATCAGGACAGAAACAACCCATGTCATGGGCCTGCCAGAGGACATGGGCGGCAGTGGGGATCCGTCGCCATCAACCGCCCTCGGTGTGTTCGTCGGGATTGAGGCCGCCGCACGGCATCGCCTTGGGGTCGACAATCTGTCTGGCCTTACGGTCGCTGTTCAGGGTCTTGGCAATGTCGGCATGAACCTGTGTACGCTGTTGGCAGAGGCTGGTGCGCAGCTCATCGTTGCCGACACACGCGCAGAACGGGTCCAGGAAGCGGAAACGCGATTTGGCGCCAAGGTCTCGAATGTTGATGACATCTATTCGGCGGACGCGTCCGTCTTCGCTCCCTGCGCATTGGGTGCTGTGATCAACGAAGAAACCCTCGCCGTTTTGAAGGCAAAGGTGATTGCCGGGGCAGCAAACAATCAGCTTGCGCGCGAGAGCATCCACGGAGAAGCCCTGAGCCAGAAAGGTATTCTATACGCGCCGGACTACGTCATCAACGGCGGCGGTATGATCCAGCTCGCTTACGAAGTGGCTGGCTTCGATCGCAATGAAATCGAGCCGCGCGTGCGCCAGATTGCCAATACCTTGCAGGAAATCTTCGAACGCGCAGACGCGCAAGGGGTGCCGACCCACATCGCTGCTGAAGCGATCGCGAATGAGAGGCTGGCAAATGCCTGAAGCTTCAGAGCGTAAACATCTCGCAACTGCGATCAACTATCTTGGCAAGCTCGTGAGCTTTGACACGACATCGAGAAATTCAAATCTGCAATTGATCGAGTGGGTTGCTGAGACCCTCAAACCCACCGGTGCCATTCTCCGGCTGACATACGACGACAGCCGCCAGAAGGCCAACCTCGTTGCGAGCTTTGGACCCGCAACTGCCGGAGGCATTGCTCTGTCAGGGCATGTGGACACAGTCCCCGTTGATGGACAGCAGTGGTCAACAGACCCATTCGCGTTGCAGGAGCAAGACGGCCGTCTGTATGGCCGAGGGGCAGTCGATATGAAAGGGTTTCTCGCCTGTGCCCTTTCTGTCCTGTCGGATTGCAATAGTGGGGCATTCTCAAAGCCACTCCATCTTGCCCTGAGCTACGACGAGGAAGTTGGCTGTTTCGGCGTTCCCCATCTGATCGATGGAATGATCGCGGATGGGCTCAAGCCTGGAATGGTGATTGTCGGGGAGCCCACGGAAATGGGGATCGCCGATCGACATCGCGGCTACCTCGGCTTTCGTGCGCGGTTCCACGGCCAGGCCGCACACTCCAGCGACCCGAACAAAGGCATCAATGCGATTGGCGCAGCCGCCCGCCTGGCAACTGAAGTTCTCCGCCGGCAGAGCTCCGGTGAATACCGTGAAGCCGGCACGACTTTCAACGTCGGGATCATCTCCGGCGGGACCAACACGAACATCATCCCCAGTAGCTGTGATGTGCATTGGGAGATGCGCCCTGGGGTGATGACGGATTTCGAGGAATGCAGGCTGTCAGCGCGGGAGCTCGTAAACGGCGTTCGTGGATCGACGACCTGTGAGCAGGACGAACTCATCGGCATTCCCCCTCTTCGACCATTCGACGAAAATCCGGCGATTGCGCTGGCGTTGAGCGCTGGAGGACATCTCTTGCCAGAGGGGGTCCCCTTCGGAACGGAGGCTGGCTACTTCCGAAACGCAGGCATCGCCACCGTCGTTTGCGGTCCCGGCTCGATACTTCAGGCACACAAGCCAGACGAGTGGATTGCGATCGACCAGATTGAGAAAGGGATCCGGTTCATCCAGCAGATCAGCAAACGCCAGCAGAGCTAAACCAACATCTAATAAAAAAGGGAACAACAATGTCTAACTGGGAAAAGCCTCCGACCTCGGAGAGCAAGCGTCGCGCCGTGATCGCAGCGACGATCGGCAACATGCTCGAAGCTTACGACTTCGCGGTCTATGGTTTCTTCGCGATCATCATATCACGGCTCTTTTTTCCTGCGGGGAATGAAACGGTCTCCCTCTTGCTAACGGTTGCGACCTTTGGCGTCGGCTTCATCATGAGGCCGGTCGGTGCGATTGTCATTGGCAGCTTTGCCGACCGGCGGGGACGAAAGCCAGCGCTGACACTGACGATCATGCTCATGGCGATCAGCACCGCTATGATCGGTTTCGCGCCAACCTATAGCGACATCGGTATATTCGCCCCGGCGATCATCGTGCTTGCTCGTCTCATTCAAGGCTTTTCAGCTGGTGGCGAAGTCGGGAGCGCTACGGCTTTCCTGGTTGAGCATGCTCCACCCGGCCGGCGTGGCATTTTCGGCAGCATGCAGCAGGCGGGCCAAGCGGGCGCGCTACTTATAGGCTCGTTATTTGGTACGCTCATCACCGGCTCGATGGCGCCTGACATGCTCGAAAGCTGGGGATGGCGTCTTCCGTTCATATTCGGCATCCTCATCGGCCCGGTCGGCATGTACATCCGCTCTCAGACCGAGGAAGGCGCCGAGTATGCAAAATCCAAGGAAACCGCCCAGGGCTCTCCTCTTATGAAGGCCCTACGCACACATCGGGCCTCGGTTTTGACCGGTTTCGCAATCACGATTCCGTGGACCGTGTGCACATATTTCTTCCTTGTCTTCATGCCGACCTATGCCGTGCGGGAATTAGGCTTCGTTCAACATCAGGCCTTCATTGCAAACAGTATCGGTCTCGCCCTGGTTCTGGTTCTGGCGCCCGTTTTCGGCGCCCTGTCGGATCGAGTTGACAGAAAGCTGCTCATTATGTGCGGTGTGGTAGCTATGGCCATTGCTGTCTATCCCGTCTTATCCTTCCTACGCGAAAGCCCGACGCAGACCAATCTGATTATATGCCAGGCGCTATTCGCTGTCCTCATCGCGTCGTTCACAGGACCCGCTCCAGCCGCCATGACAGAAGTATGCCCGCCGGAAATCCGATCCACGGGTGTATCAATCGCCTACAGCTTTGCCGTCACCATATTTGGCGGCTTCGCCCCCTTTATCACCACGTGGCTAGTGAGTGCCACGGGACAGGCCCAAGCACCGGCGTGGTATATTGTCGGGACGGCTATCCTAAGCTTGGCCTTGCTCCTGACAGTCAATCCGCCTCGAAACGCCATACACGTGTAAAAAGTACTCAGCGAGTGGTGGCTTTCTCTGCCACTCGCCGACCTTAGCGCCCAATGCAGTGCGAGACAGCGGCGAGCGGCTGAAAACTCCAGCTCTACTTTTACGCCTTGAACCAATTCGAACTACCGACGCGCAGTTTAACGGACCGAACGCTTTGATCTCTAACTAGAATCCTACCGCGCCAGTCTTAGCAGGACATTGTGAGTGCCTCCGGAAAATGTAGCTACCTGTGGCCTAGGCGGAAGGCATGACGCCGATCTCTCCATCCACCTGGAAGAGGGTGACTGGGACCATCAAGGTCCGGGCAAGATCGAGTGCGTGGTTTTGTGCAAGGTTGAGATCGTTCGGCATGGTCTGCTCCATCCGTTGGCGGGGCCGATCCCCGCGCGTTGGCGCCCGTTTGATCCGGACCCGACCGCGGTCACCTCGGCGGCGTAGCCAGAGAGGTCGCAGCTCGCTCGCGAACCCCCTGCGGGTTGACCGTCCAAGGACGGGACTGGATTAGGGATGCCAGACAAGAGAGCGGGCATCGGAAGCGCTGATGGGCGGTGCATCATTGCGTTCGGCCTGAATTGCCCTGCCGCTTGCTGATCACGCAACCAGCAGGTTCCGATACAATGAAGGTGTTGGACGGTTGCTGCTTGTGGCTTTCCGAAAGGGGAATAGTGCAGCAACGCTCGATGGTGTCAGACCGTCGTCGTCATCGAAAGCTTGAAGGGAAAAGACTCGCGCGCAAGGCGTTACCCGGGCTGTGGGGGCGTCATTCTAGCCATGCGCAACGATCGCGAACAACACATCCTTATGTTGCACTCTGTTCGTTGATTTCAGTGTTGATTCCCAAGCAGCCATGGACATCAAACACTGACCAATATTTAGATATAAAAATTGGTCAGTGTGAGCGTGTCAATTGCAAGTGACCAAAATTTGTATATAATCTTCGGTCAGAAGGTAGGATAGCTATGCCGGATCCCACATCGGACACTCTCGAACACATTCACCAAAGGATTGAAGGCGCGGCGCCCTCGGGCGTCTGGTCGCGCGCCGATTTCCTGGATATCGCGTCGCCGAACGCCGTCGAAAAGGCGCTGCAGAGGCTGACAAACCGCGGCGATATCCGCCGACCTCATCGTGGTCTCTATGACAAGCCGGGTATCAGCCAACTGAATGGCAAAATGGTGTTTCCGCCGCGCGCCTCTTTCATCGATGCGATCGCACGACGCGACAAGCTGCGTGTGTGCGTCGACGGCATGACAGCTGCCAACGATCTTAGCCTGACGACGGCAGTTCCGGCCCGGTCCACAATCTATGCGGACACATACCCTCGAACCATCGAAATCGAGGCCAATGCCGGCGACACGCATGCCGTGAAACCGGTCATCTATATCCTGGACTTCAAGCGCATTTCGGCGAAGACCGCTTTTTGGGCCGGCCGGCCGGCGATGCGGGTGATCCAGGCCCTCCACTGGTTTCGCGATGAGCGATCCAATCTGGAGACCGCTGTCGATGGTATCGTCCGTTACCTGGAACGAAGCCCCCACAGGCAACCGATTGTCGAGGATCTGCGCGAAAACATCAACGCCATCCCTGCCTGGATGTACCAGGCGATAGAAACGATAACACGCGACCCGCGGCCCCCGGTGGATGAAGACACTCCAACGGGTCAGGATGGGAAGGCTGAACATGCGCCAGAGCTTCATTGACGTCCTTCGCTCAAGCGCTGACGAGCGGAGAGCACTATTCGCCCCCGCGGCCTCCGATCTGGAAACGCGGGCCGAGAATATCGAGAAGGATCTCTACGTCTGCTGGGTGCTCGACTTCCTGTTCAACCGACGGAGGGACGATGCCATTGGCCTCTATTTTAAGGGCGGGACCAGCCTCAGCAAGGCCTATAGCCTGATCCAGCGTTTTTCCGAGGACATCGACATCGGCATCTACAAGGGGGACCTGAAAGTTCCGCTTGAGGCCGATATCGCCGCTCTCCCCTCTGTCAATCAACAACAGAAGGCTCTGGCCGAACAGGTGGACGAGGCAGCACGGAATTATATCTCCGGGCCACTCAAGCGTTTGCTTGAGGAGGAAATCGCCGTGGTCGAAGGAGAGATCGGACAAACGGGACATTTTTCGCTCGGCTTCGGGTACGATCCCTACCGGAAGAAGGAAGCGCTCGACGTTTTGGTGCTGGGATACAGAAGCGTCTTTGATACCAGCGGCGGCTATGTCGAGGCGGCGGTGCGCATCGAAGGCGGCGCACGCCCGGATCCGGTGCCAGCCGAGACGCGGCAGATCGTCCCCTACATCGCATCCGAAATGCCGGCCGGTTCGGATCTCACGATC
>NZ_BDLN01000011.1:24627-32499 GCF_001950375.1 Rhizobium sp. TBD182
TGTGATGACCGTCAAGCCCGAGCGGACGTTCTGGGAAAAGGTCCTCATCCTTCATGCCATGACGGAAATGACCGAGAAACGAAACGCGGACCAGAATGCGGAAAGGAAGGTCCCCGACCTCAATCGATACTCGCGCCACTATTACGATGTTCATCAGATCTGGACGCATCCAGACTACGGAAAGGCGACGGCATCCATGCTCGATCTTGCCGAAGCGTGCCGGCAGCACAAGGAACTGATGTTCCGTGCACCGGACCATCGCTATGATCGGGCAGTACCCGGCAGTTTCCGGCTGGTGCCGACGGCCGATATGCGCAAGAAACTGGCGACTGACTACGACAGAATGTCGGCGATGATCTTTGCGACACCGCCTGATTTCGAGGCTGTCATGAAAAGCATCGAGGATCTGGAGCGTTTCCTCAACGAGGATCCGGTCGCCGGTTGACTGCGTCGATCTTGGAAATCGACATGACCCTGGAAATTGCAGAGACCCTGCTCGCCTCGGCCTTCTGTTCAGACTACCGGTGCGGCTGGGGATCACCTTTTCGTCGCTCGACAGCGAAAAAAGGGCAAGGGCAGCAGCTCGATCCCGGGTTCTGATCAGCCAGTCCCAAGAACGAAAAAGCCTGCCGCGGGAGGAGGTGCGGCAGGCTTTTCGAAAAGAACCGAACAACGGCTGGGAGGAGGAGTGCCGCAGTTCTGACAGACGCCCCTTGGGAGGAGGAGTGGGCCGTCTCAAATCGAAGCTCTGCGGGAGGAGATGCATTGCTTCGATGAGAACCAAAGTACCAATTTTCGCTGCACACGAAATAGACTTTGCTGCAGTGCAGCTATGCGCAGAATGCAAAGCCTGATTTCGAGGGAGGACAATGGTGGCGTATATGCGCGACCGATGTGATCCAGAACCAATCCAGCGAACACGGCAATGATCCACATTGCAGTGAAGCCGTAACCGATCGCGCCCAGTGAGGCGACATCGGCAGATGCTACTTCAATCGGCTCAGCAGTTCCTGGGCCACAGCCGGGGCTGATGCGGGATTCTGGCCGGTGATCAGCTCGCGATCCGTTACGACATGCGCGGAGAAAGCTGCATCAGCCTGACTGAATTGACCGCCCGCCTGTGTTAGCGCATCCTGCGGATAGAATTTCATCTCGCCGCCACCCAGTAGTCCCTTGGCCATTTCCTCTTCCTGGTTGCTGAAGACAGTGAACTTGTAGCCGGCATAGATCCAGTCCGTTTGTGCCTTCGCGGTTCCGCTCGTCTCGAACTGCGTCACGAACCCATGTGCGTCCGGCAAAGTGGAGAGGAGCGCGATGGGACCATGGCAGGCCAGTGCGGTCGTCCTGCCGTTCTCATGGAACCAGGTGAGCAGCTTTCCGAGTTCGGAACTCACCAGAAGATCCTGCATAGGTGCATGACCGCCCGGGACATAGACCGCGTCGAAATGGTTGTAACCGATCTGCTCAACCCGCGCGAGGCTGATGACCGGCGACGTCTCGCGCGACATCAGGCCCAGTTCCGAAAGCTGCTCTTCGCTGGCTTTCATCGCCGCTTCATCACCGCCGAAATACATCTTGTCGATGGATGTCCGGTCGACGGAAGGCGCGGTGCCTTTCGGAGTGGCGAAAGTGATCTCATGGCCGGCGGCGCGCAACGCCTGCACCGGCTGCATCAACTCGTTGAGGTAAAAACCGGTCTTGAATACCTTGCCGTCCTTCAGGTCGAGGCGATCGGAATCAGACAGGACGATCAGCACGTTTCCGGCATGGGCACTGAGAGTGCCGGCGCCGAGTGCAAGAGTGATGGCAAGGCTGCGCAGAGGTTTCATGGGTTTGTCTCCGAATATGAGAAATTCTGTTTGGGAATGCAGGAGACGAAGGCTGATCAGCCCGCGACCTTGGTCAGCCGGTGCAGGGCAAAGTCGGCGAAATCGTCCCCGACGCCGCTCGCCTGAAACCGCTGCATGGCGGCGCCCTGCATATGGGCGCGCCACTGGTCCTCGCTTGCCCAGGTTTCGACAAAGATGCGCACGCGTCCATCATCGAGCGATCGATGGAGCTCGTAACGAAGGCAGCCGTCTTCGGCCAAAGTCTCAGTGACCAGCTTTTCCTGGGCGGCACCAAGGGCCGCTTCCTTGCCGGGCTTGGCGGTGGTGATGGCGATGATGGTCAAAGGCGTGTTTGACATGGATAGCAACTTTCTTAAGCGATGGTGTTGACGAGACCGCCTTCGGCACGAAGGGCTGCACCGTTCGTGGCGGATGAGCGGGGGCTGGCGAGATAGGCAACGAGGTTTGCAACCTCCTCCGCTTCCACCATGCGCTGCAGGATCGAAGCCGAGCGAGCCGTGGCGAAGAATTCAGCCTCTATCTCCTTGATCGGCGCGGACGGGTCGCTTGCCTGGCTACGCAGGAAGGCCTCGATGCCTTCCGAGCGGGTAGGACCCGGCAGCACGGAATTGACCGTGACATTGGTGCCGCGGGTCAGCTGCGCCAATCCGCGCGAAATCGAGAGCTGCGCCGTCTTGCTCGTCGCGTAGTGGATCATATCCTGCGGAATGGCGAGGCCTGACTCACTCGAGATGAAGATGATACGGCCCCAGTTGCGCTCCAGCATGCCGGGAAGATAGGTGCGCGACAGACGTACCCCGCTCATGACATTGACGTCGAACAGATGGCTCCAATCGGCATCAGTGATGTCGCCGAAGGCCTTGCTCTCGTAGATGCCGAGATTGTTGACGAGGATATCGATCAACGGTTCGGCCTTGGCGATGATCGCCGCCCCTTCGGCGCTGGCGGCGTCTGCCAGAACGCCAGAGATGTGTAGACCGCCGGATGCCTTAATGGCAGCAATCGCGCTGTCGAGCTTGGCGGGGTCGCGTCCTGTGATGACGACGCGCGCTCCCTCTGTGGCGAGCGTGCGGGCGATTTCGAGGCCGATGCCTGCGGTGGCGCCGGTCACGAGGACGGTTTTTCCGTTCAGTTGCAGATCCATATCCGTGTCTCCAGATTGTTGCTGGGGGAAACTTATGATTTAAGCTCAATTCACACTATTGCCCGCAGAAGACATGCACCTGTGAATGAGGATCATCAATGCCGCGCATTCTGATGGAACGCTCCGGCGAGATGGAAGTGTTTGCCCGCGTTGTTCAGGATGGAGGTTTCTCCGCCGCCGCGCGCAATCTGGACATCACGCCATCAGCAGTCAGCAAGTTGATCGCCCGTCTGGAAGCACGGCTTGGCACGCGCCTTTTGGTGCGAACGACACGCGCACTCACGTTGACAGAAGAAGGCGAGGCCTATCATCATGCCGCGCTTCGGATTTTGCAGGAACTGAACGAGGCGGAGCAGGAAGCAGCAGGTGGCGCAGTCCGTGGACGGCTGCGGATCAACACCACAATTCCGTTCGGCACGATGTTCGTTGCTCCGGCGATTCCGGAATTCATCGCGCGCAATCCCGACCTGATCGTCGACCTCTCCTTCACCGACGGAATTGTCGACCTGGTCGCAGAAAAAACCGATGTCGCTATCCGCATGGGCAACCTGCCGGACAGCGGCCTGATCGCCCGCAAGCTGGGGCAGAGCCGGCGCGTGGTCTGCGCTTCACCCGACTATCTGGCGCGCAGGGGTTCGCCTGAAAAGCCTAAGGACCTCGCGCAGCACGACTGCCTAACATTCAATTTCCGCCGTGCAAGGCCGTCCTGGCCCTTTCGCAGCGACGGCCGGGACATCGCGCAACCGGTCAAAGGCAGCATCGTCGTCAACAACGGCGAGACGATGAAGCAAATGGCGTTGGCCGGCGCCGGCATTGCCCGCGTCGGCCTGTTTCATGTGGCCGACGACATCGCCGCTGGGTGTTTGATTCCACTGCTCGAAGACTTCAATCCAGGCGATTTTGAACTGGTGCATGCCGTCTATGTCGGTGGTGGTCCCCTGCCCCACCGCGTCCGTGCCTTCATCGAACATATGGTCGTGACACTGGGAGATTCACCTCTGCTGAAAGGGACGTCCTGACCCGGAGAAAAAGATGGAAAGGCGCACTTCAAGATGCTTGATGCTTCGCCTTTCTTATCCGATCAATCGCGATATTCTGGTGCCTGCCGTTCGAGGACCCGCCGGATGCTTTCCAGATGCATCCTTGCGCTTTCCGGGTCCCCTTCCCGCATCTGCCGTGCTGCCTCGGAGGCGACAGCGGGTAAGACTGGCAGCAGTTTGCGGCCGGAACCCATTGCCTTCAACTGAACTTCGGCAGCACGTTCGAGATAATAGAGATCATCCCAGGCTTCGGCGATGTTTGGCGCACAGACCATCACGCCATGGTTTCTCATGAACAGGATGTCCTTGTCGCCGAGCACGGAGGCGATCCTGTCGCCTTCGCTTTCGTCCAGAGCAAGGCCATTATAGTTCTCGTCAACCGCCACACGGCCGTAGAACTTGAGCGCCGTCTGGCCTGCCCAGACCAATGGCTCGCCCTCCACCATGCTGAGCGCGGTGGCGTTCGGCATATGAGTGTGAAAGGCAGCACCGACCCGCGGCGCCATCTTGTGCAACCGCGCATGGATATAGAATGCGGTTGCCTCCGGTACGCCATCCCCGGCAACCACATTGCCCTCGAAGTCGCAGATCAGCAGTGACGAGGCAGTCGCCTCCTGAAAGGCCCAACCCAGACGGTTGACGATGAAGAGGTCGGGATGGCCGGGCACGATGGCGGAGAAATGGTTGCAGATACCCTCTTCCAGCCCCAGCCGCGCCGCCATCCGCAGACAGGCGGCCAGATCGACCCGTGCCTGCCATATCTCATCGGTATCCAACGAGACATTGCGGCGAACAGCGGCATTTGCATTCGAGATATTGAGTTCGTGAGCCATGCTTGTCTCCTTGTTACATCCAGCCAGCCGCGGCAATCACTGCGGGGAGCTTGTCGAGCGTCGGAACGATTTCATTCGGGTGGTAGTCAGCGAGCGGTTTGCGGCCCGTACCACGATCGATCCAGACGCTGCGAAATCCGAGCTCACGCGCTGCGGCAAGATCAAGATGCGGGCTGGCGCAGATGTGCACCAGGTCGTCCATACCGATGCCGAGGCTTTTCCAGGCATGATGGAAGATCTGGCTGGATGGCTTGTAGGCACCGGCCTGTTCAGCAGTGATGACGCGGTCGATGTGGCCACCAAGTTGGGCCACGTTTCCATCAATGATGGCATCATCAGTATTGGAGATGATCGCCAACCGGAAACCTGCATCTTTCAACTTTCCAAGGGTTGCCACGACCTCGGGAAACGGCGGCATCTTGCCGATCGACGAGATCAGGATTTCGGCATCCGAAACCTCAAACGGAAGGCCGAACTCGCCCATGGCTCGTTCCAGGGCAAGCGCGCTGACCTCGGCAAACGTACGGTGCGGACGCTCCACTTCCAGCGCATGTTCATGGTGATCGTAGATCGAGATGAAGGCCTTTTGGTCGATATCGCAACCTTTTGCGGACAGTATTCTGTCCATTGCTGCAAGCAGCCCTTCGTCCCATTGAATCAGGGTTCCATAGCAATCAAAGGTCAGCCAGGTCGGCTTGGGTCCAGTCAGGGTCATATGTCTTCTCCATGATTTTCCCGAGATTGACAAAACATGCACGGATTGAGAAATTAAATCTCATCATCGTCTTCATTGAGAAATCAAATGAGCTTCGGTTTCGATCTGGATCTCCTGAAAACCTTTGCTGCAGTCGTCGATTGCAGCGGCTTCACCAAAGCTGCCGAACGGGTACACCTGACGCAATCGACGGTGAGCCAGCAGATCAAGAAGCTGGAGGTCAATTTGGGGACCCCGCTGCTGCGGCGGGACAAATCGACCGGTACCGTTGAAACGACGGAAGCCGGCGAGTTGCTGCTGAGCTATGCGCGTAAGATACTTGCCATGGCAGATGAGGCCGCCGAGGTTTTAAGAACGCCTGCGGCCCCGCGCACGGTCCGTCTTGGCGTGCCGGAAGATTTTGCCGGGAGGCGTCTGATCGACCTGTTGTTAGGATTTTCTGCAGCCTCTCCACATATCAGGCTCGATACGGTCAGCGGCTGGAGCACCGAGCTTCGCCGCCTGCTGGATGCGGGCGAGATCGACCTTGCTCTGATCAAGCGCGAGCCTGGAGACGGGGCCTGTCTAGCCAGCTGGAAGGAGAAGCTGGTTTGGGTGGAAAGCACCACAGGGTCCGTCGACGCGGATCCGGTTCCACTCGCGGTGTTTCCCGTCGGCTGCATCTACCGGGATCGTGCCATCCGTGCGATCGAGCGCAGCGGTCGTCGTTGGCGGATCGCATATACCAGCCAAGGGCTGATGGGTGTGCAGGCGGCGGTTGCCTCCGGCCTCGGGATCAGTCTCCTCCCATCAGACGCCGTGCTTTCCGAACACAGGCAACTTGGGCCATCTGACGGCTTCGACGATCAGCCCGCGTCCGAGATGGCATTGGTGAAGGGCCGGGCAAGTCTTTCCGCCGAAGCCAAATTTTTGGGTCGCTTCCTGGCGGATAGTCTGGGGCCATAATGTCCTGGACAAAGATGTGCGGGTAACCTCGCTACCGTCTCAAGGAAGACGAAGCGCCGCCTTCAAGCCCATGATCTGCAGATCGAGCCCGAACGAAAAACGTTGATCGGCATTTGTTCCGGCAATCTCACGCATTGCGATCACAGCGAGCGGAAACTCAGCGGCAACTCGCGCCTCCTCACTGCCGGAGCTGGTCTTTTTTCCGCCCAAGGCCTGCTCCTCAATTACGAAGCCGATCACAAAATAGATCAGCGTGAATGCGCCCCAGCTTGCAGTGCGGTCGTCAGCACCTGCTTGTTTGAGGGCGCCGATCAGTAACGAGCCGACGCGCAGCACGTTATCAGATAAAGGATAGGTGCCAGCGAAAACCCGCGCAGCATCGCGGCGAGACAGCAGGGCCTCGCGCACTTCGGAAGCCACGCGCCCAAGCCTCGCATCCCAGGCCTCGCCTTCCGGATTGCTTGCGGCGACCGGCTCCATGAGGGCATCCGCCATCCCCTCGAGCAAGGCGTCCTTGTTGGCGAAATGCCAGTAGAGCGACGGTGCCTGGATGTTCAGGGCGTCCGCCAGCTTACGCATCGTCAACCCCTCCATGCCGACCTCATCAAGCAGCTTCAGCGCCGTCGCGATGACCTCGGTTTTCACAATGCGCATGTCCGTCTCCAGTTTTACCGTTGACTCTCTAACATTGTTAGGCAAATCTAACAACGTTAGATTGGAGCACCCCTCATGAAAATGAACTATGATGTTATTGTTGTCGGCGCCGGGCCTGTCGGGCTGTGGCTGGCATGCGAATTGAAACTTGCCGGTGTGGATGTCGCCGTCCTCGAGCGGCGAACGGAGCGGACGGCGCAGTCGCGTGCACTCACCATCCATGGGCGTTCGCTGGAGGTATTTGCCCTGCGCGGTCTCGCCGATCGCTTCCTGAGGACGGGCAAACCGATCCCGACCGGCCACTACGCCGCCCTCGATACGCGGCGGGATTTCTCAGCCTTCGACACGCGCTTCCCCTACACACTGTTTCTTCCGCAGGCCGTGACCGAGGAGCGTCTGGAAGAACGCGCGACTGAACTCGGTGTCGTCATCGTGCGGGGCGTGGCAGCAACCAAAATTATGGACGACGGAAACCGCGTGCACATCTCAACCGACGCCGGAGAGTTTTCCGGCTCCTATGTGGTGGGAGCGGATGGCGCCCGCAGCATCGTGCGGGAACACGCTGGCATCTCATATGAGGGAGCAGAAGCCCGCAACTCTCTCATGCTTGCAGACGTGGTTCTTGCCTCGCCGCCGGCAAAACCCGTCGTGTCGGTCACCAACGAGCATGGCTCGGTGATGATCGCGCCTC
>NZ_BDLN01000011.1:32509-35949 GCF_001950375.1 Rhizobium sp. TBD182
GGCAAGCATCATCGCATCGTGCTCGTGGATCCCCAACGAACCCATGTGCCGCGCACCGAACCGGTCACTCTGGAAGAGGTAGCGGGACCGACCGCACGCATTATCGGTGAGGACTATCAGCCTCGCGACCCGATCTGGCTTTCGCGTTTTGCCGATGAGACACGCCTTGCCGGAACCTATCGCAAGGGCCGCATCCTGCTTGCCGGCGATGCCGCTCATATCCATGCTCCGATGGGCGGACAGGGCATGAATGTCGGACTGCAGGACGCACTAAATCTCGGCTGGAAACTGGCCGCGGTCGTAAAGGACGAGGCGCCTGAGAAACTGCTTGATACTTATGACGAGGAACGTCGCCTATGGCGCCGATGAGAAGGCTGCCGTTACTGCCGGACAGTTGACGGCAGGGGTGCGCGTTCCCGATATGGAACTGGTCGGCAAGGACGGTGTATTGATGTCGCTCTACAGCCTGCTGGTCGAAGGACGTTGGCTTCACCTTTCCTTCAAACCAGGCGCATCGGTTTCCGGTCCGGAATGGTTGCAATCCACCAGCGTCCAATCCCTGGTGGCAGACCCTTCCGACCACGCGGCCCTACGCGGCGTCCGGGCGCTGCTGGTCAGGCCAGACGGTTACGTCGCCGCTGTCGATCAGGAATAAGGGAGGCATCGATGGAAACTCTCAACCCTTCCTCCCTGACCGATGCCTTCTCACATCTGATTGCACAGATCGCCATAACCCCGCCCGGCAGACGCCTCGCCGCCATCTCGGGCCAGGTCGCGATCGATAGGTCAGGTCAACTCGTCGGTGGAAACGATCATGCCGCCCAGGCAAGGCAATGCTTAGGGAATGTCTTCAACGCCCTCGCGGCCATGAAAGCGGATCCCAATAATATCCTGCAGATGAAGATCTATGTGGTAGGGCACACTCCGGAACTCGTTCCGGCGATCTTCGGTGCGGGCGCTCAGATTTTCGGCGACAAATGGCCGGTTTGTGCAAGTACCTGGATAGGCGTCGAAGCACTCGCCATGCCCGAATGGCTAGTCGAGATTGAGGTTCTGGTCGCACTTCCGTAGCGCAGGCAGACACGAGACGCAGGCGTCCGGAAGCCTGCGTCTCATCTCACGAATTCAGCAAGCTGAATGCGAATGCCACCACGCCTAGAACGGATACGAACCATCGCCCCCCTGACCAGCCGTTGAATATCAATGACAATGAACAGGCGGTAGATCGTTCCTGCCGCGCCTTACCTGATCCCGCATATGTTTAGCCGGCCGCTATTGGATCATCGATGTCCTGGCTCTGGAAATGGTCGATCAGAAAGCGAGCGGCCGGTCCGGGAGGTGTGTCCGTTCTATAAACAGCCTGAAGACGGTAAGGGCCGCCTTTGCAGTCAGGAAGATCAAGTTGGACGAGGCGACCTGATTCGATGTCATCGCGCACCATCGGTTCCGGCATGTTGCCCCAGCCGATGCCTTCTTTGAGCAGCATGTGCTTGGCGCCAAGGTCGGCCAGTCTCCATGTATGATTGCCCACAACTGCGAACTCATGCCCCTGTGTGAGAGGCGATCTGTCCGTCAGGACCAGCTGAATGTGGCCTCGAGCGGCACCCGGTGGATGAGAACCGCCGGCCAAGGGATGATCCGGTGAAGCGACTGGGATGAGTTTAACGAAACCTACACCGATGCGCTCAAGACCCGCGATCTCGACATCGAGTGGGCCGCTAATGCCGATCGCTGCTGTACGGTTGAGAACAATCTGCGTGACCGCACCCAACGCTTCGACATAAAGCCGAAGTGATACGCTCGGAAACTCTTTTCGAAACGCCTTCAGCGCATCCATGACGCGTGCCGCCGGCAGCATGACGTCCAGCGCAAGGTGCACCTCCGGCTCCACACCACGGAGCATGCTTTTCACTTTGGCCCGAAGATTGTCGATGCCATGGGCCACGCTCTTGGCCTCGGCGAGGACGGTCCTCCCCTCCAAAGTCAGCTGCGGCTTCTTCGTCGAGAGCCGGTCGAAGAGCGTGACCCCTAACTGAGCTTCGAGGTTGGCAATCGTGTAGCTGATCACTGAAGTAGCGCGGTTAAGCTTCCTGGAAGCTGCCGCAAAGCTGCCGGTCTCGACGACTGTGATGAAAACTTTGAGCTGATCCAGCGTCGGCTGGCCGGGGTCGGACATTTCTAATTCCTCGAACGTTTTCGCCGAAATTATCTGAGTTTTCCGAAACGTCTAGGGGACATACTTTCAATCCATCGAATTCAACCGCCGGAGCTGACAATGTCCTATTTGTCGAACGCTGACATCGAGCAGGTTATCCTGCCCTCGACCCGTGACCTCGGAGGCTTCTCCGTTCGCCGGGCGCTGCCTGCGGCCATGCGCCAGATGGTCGGGCCCTTCATATTCCTGGATAGTTTCGGGCCGGTGCGGTTCGGTGCTGGCGAGGGGATTGATACCCGCCCCCACCCGCATATCGGTCTTTCAACACTCACCTATCTTCTCGACGGTGAGTTGCTGCATCGTGACAGCCAGAGCTACGTGCAGTCGATCAGCCCAGGGGAAGTCAATCTGATGGTCGCCGGTTCCGGCATTGTTCACTCTGAGCGGACCCCGGAACCTATCCGCAAGGACGGGGGCAAGCTCACGGGCCTGCAGAGCTGGATAGCGCTTCCCAAACAATCGGAAGAGACTGCACCGCTCTTTCAGCACCTCGGCGCCCATGAGCTGCCAACGATCAATGGCGAGGGCATCGATATGAAGCTTCTCGCCGGAACGCTGCACGGACGAAAATCACCTGCCAGCACCTTCTCTGACCTCTTCTCTGCAGAGATCCAGCTTCAAGCTGGAGCACGCTACAGGATCGACGGAGAGCATATCGAGCGAGCGATCTTCGTCGTCACCGGTACAATCGAGATCATCGGGCAAGACGGTACGTATGGCCCGGATCGTCTTATCGTATTCAAGCCCGGCGCAGAGATCGTGGTGAAAGCGAGCGAGCCAGCCCGGTTTCTCGCCTTCGGAGGCGAGCCGCTTCCTGAAAAGCGGTTTATCCGCTGGAATTTCGTGGCCACGGATCAGGAGCGCATTCGCCATGCGGCCAACCTGTGGCGTGAACGGCAATTTCCCGGCGTGCCGGGCGACGACGAGTTCATTCCCCTACCCGACAACTTCAACTGAACCCTACTTAATCAAGGAGAACTACCATGACGACCTATGCAATCATCGGTTCGGGCGCGATCGGCTCTGCACTTGCTGAACGCTTCCATGCCGCAAGCGTGGATGCCGTTATCGCCAACACCCGCGGCCCGGCGTCGCTTCAATCGATCACCGAGAAGTTCGGCAGCACGGTGAAGCCGGTAGAACTCGACCGGGCTCTTCAGGCGGACGTCCTCATCCTGGCTGTGCCCTATGACGCCGTACCAGAGGTCGCGCGCAGAAAGGTAGC
>NZ_BDLN01000011.1:35959-98269 GCF_001950375.1 Rhizobium sp. TBD182
GGATGGCCGCACCGTAGTCGACGCGACGAACGCTATCGACTTTCCTGCTTTCAAGCCGCGTGACCTTGGTGGCCGGTTGTCTTCGGAAATCGTCTCTGATCTCTTCCCAGGCGCTCAGCTCGTGAAAGCATTCAACACCCTCCCGGCCGCCGTTCTGGCTGCTGATCCGGTGAAGGCAAGCGGCAGGCGTGTACTCTTCCTATCGGGCAATTTCCCGGATGCCAGCAACAAGGTCGCAGAACTGATCGCGCGCTTGGGCTTCGCGCCGTCCGACCTGGGCAGTTTCAAAGCCTCCGGTTCACTTCAGCATTTCGGGCAGGCGCTGGTCGCGCTCAACCTGCTGAAGGACTGAACGCTCCACAGCGAAGGCAACATGGATTTTTGACAACGCAATCGGTCTATAAAATCGAACGTTATGGACAAGATTATGTAGGTTTTATCGAATGATGAAGAAGCAGATGTTGCTTTCATCGACACCATCATCCTTACGGAGTTACCGAAATGACCAAGGTTCTCGTCCTCTACTACTCGTCCTACGGCCACATCGAGACAATGGCAGGCTCAGTCGCTGAAGGCGCAAGAAGCGCCGGCGCCGACGTCACAATCAAGCGTGTCCCGGAAACTGTCCCGCTCGACGTCGCCGAGAAGGCCCACTTCAAGATCAACCAGGAGGCACCGATTGCGACAGTCGCGGAACTCGCCGACTATGACGCGATCATCGTCGGTACGGGTACTCGCTTCGGGCGGATGTCGTCGCAGATGGCGGCTTTCCTCGACCAGGCTGGTGGCTTGTGGGCCCGCGGAGCGTTGAATGGCAAAGTCGGTGCAGCATTTGCATCGACCGGCACCCAGCACGGCGGGCAGGAAACCACCCTGTTTTCGATCATCACAAACCTCATGCACTTTGGCATGATCATCGTCGGCCTGCCCTACAGCCACCAGGGCCAGATGAGCACTGAAGAAATTGTTGGTGGCGCTCCTTATGGGGCAACGACAGTTGCCGGTGGCGACGGGTCGCGCCAGCCCTCACAGATCGATCTCGCCGGTGCCTTCCATCAGGGCGAGATCGTCGCCCGCACTGCAGCAGCGCTTGTCGCTGCCCGCAACTAAACCCGCCTAACTCACTCTTAAAATTCAGCTCCAACCAGACCAGCCGATTGCGATCGGCTGGCAAGGAGAAGTCATGTCCTCGCTTTTCTCAAACAAGGTCGTCGCGGTCACCGGTGCAGGCTCTGGGATCGGTCGGGCGATAGCACTTGGGCTCGCTCGCGACGGCGCGACAGTGCATCTGGCTGATCGCGATGCCGAGGGTCTCGCCCAAACGGCAGAGCTCATCCGCGCCGAAGATGGCCGGGCGTTCACAACCGAACTCGATGTCGCAAGCGAACTTCAGGTCGTCGGATGGATCGAACAGATCGACGCTGCATCCGGTCGGCTCGATGCCGCCTTCAACAATGCCGGGATAACCGGCCCTGCAAAGCGGATTGAAGATTACCCATTGGAAGACTTTCAGCGGGTCATCGCCGTCAATCTCCAGAGTGTCTTTCTCGGGATGAAGTACCAGATCCCGCTGATCAGGCGCAGTGGTGGTGGATCTATCGTGAACACGGCTTCCGTCGCTGCTTTGACTGGACCGGGAGGCATGAGTGCCTACGCTGCTTCCAAGCACGGGGTGCAGGGCCTGACCCGGGTCGTCGCGATGGAGAATGCAGCGCATGGCATCCGCGTCAACGCGATCGCGCCCGGCTGGACGGAAACGCCAATGGTCGCGGCAAACAGCCGGCAGAACCCGGCTTTTGCTGCACTTGCTCAAAATGCCATCCCCGCCAAACGCGGTGGCAAGCCGGAGGAAATCGCGGCTGCAGCAATCTGGCTTGCCTCGGACGCCGCCTCCTATGTCACCGGACACATGCTGACCGTCGACGGCGGCATGACGATCGGTGGTTTTGAACTCTGACACCGAACCTCGAAAGGAAAATTCCATGTCAGACCAACCTGAAGCTTCATACGACGCATTGAAAGCAGTCGTCCGCCGCAACACACTCGAAGTGCAGTCCGGCGGCAACTTCGAACTTTTCGACGAGCTATTTGCCGATGACTTCCTTGACCACACACCGCAACCGGGTGGGACGCCAGACAAAGAGGGCGCACGTCGCCTTTATGATGCTCTGCGCGAAGCTTTTCCCGACTTCCATGCCGAGATCCACTGGCAGGCAGTCGACGGCGATATCGTCACGACCTTCAAGACCTATCACGGCACGCATCACGGCGTCGTCCTTGGGATCGAGCCGACAGGCCGCAAAGTCAGGTTCGAGACTGTTGATGCCATGCGCATCCGCGACGGCAAGATCGCAGAGCACTGGGGTGTCGCCAACCTCTATTACCTTCTGCAGCAGCTAGACGCCCTGCCTCCTTCGGCGCCGAAAATCCCTGAAGTTTAAGGACAGATGTCATGACTAAGACTAGCATTCTCGACGGAAAGGTCGTCATCGTAACCGGCGCATCGAGTGGCATTGGCCGGGCGATCGCCATCCGGGCTGCCGAACATGGCGCCAAGGCCGTCATCGTATCAGACGTAGTCGAAGCACCGCGTGAAGGCGGCGAGCCCACAGCTACTGAAATTCGCAAGCTCGGTGCCCAGTCGATTTTTGTGAAGGCTGATGTAAGTCGCAAGGCTGACAACGACGCTCTGGTCGCTGCGGCCGAGGAATTTGGTGGCGTCGATGTCATGGTCGCCAACGCCGGGATCACCCTGAAGACAGACGGCGCAGATGTTCCCGAAGAAGATTATCGCCGCCTGATGTCTGTCAATCTCGATGGCCCGCTGTTCGGTGCCCAGGCAGCTGCACGACAAATGAAGGCGTCCGGCAAACAGGGTAGCATTGTCTTGATGGCGAGCATGGGCGGCATCTCCGGCGCTGGCATTACAGTCGCTTACTCGACGAGCAAGGGCGGCGTAGTGCTTATGGCGAAGTCGCTGGCCGATGCTCTCGGCCCGGATGGCATCCGCGTCAACGCGGTAGCACCCGGCACCATTGACACCGAGCTTCTTCGCACGAGCCCCGGTATTGCCCAGGCCTCCGAGGGCTTTCGCCAGAGAACGCCGCTTCGCCGGCTTGGCAAACCGGCGGAAGTCGGAGATGCTGTCGCGTTCCTTGGCTCGGATCTGTCGAGCTATGTGTCTGGTACCGCGCTCCTTGTGGATGGAGGGTTGCTCTCCGTTATCTGATTTCTAGAGCCTCCAGTCGGACCCGCGCCCTCAAAAGCGCGGGACTTCTATAGTAAAAAAATATCTCTGTCGTCTCAACCGTCTGCGGAAAACGCATCAATCTCTGAACGAGAGGCGCTGCCGAAATCGGGTCCAGGACGGAAGCGGTTCGTCATCTCGCTTAAACGAGCATGCGCAAAAGAGACTTCAGATCTGCCTGGCTTGAGAGCCCAGTTTTTTGAAAGATGGACTTTAATTTTTGGCGGCTGGTTTCATACGAGATGCGATTGGCCGCGGCCGCCTCTGCCAGCATAAGGCCTGCGGACAACGATCTGCATAGACGCAGTTCGGAGAGCGTCAGGCCATAGGCCTTGATCAGGATTTCCTCATCTGGGTGTTCGTTATGCGGCGTCAATTGGTGGATTTGGACCAGGAATTGATCACGGCTTGGCATCAGCCCTGTTTCAAACGTCGCAGGAATTTGATTTACCATCACGATCCATTGAGACTCTTCAGCTTGCAACAGCTTCTTGGCAGTGAACTGTGCCTGTCGGCTTCTGAGGGAGTCTACGAAAGCGGTCGTGAACGACGAACTAGCGAAGTAAACGATATAGTGCCGGCAACCAACTGGAAAGGCCTGGGAGAACGCTGCAACAGCTAGGTGATTGGCTTCAACTAGCCTCATACGGTCATCGATAATGAAAGCAATTGACTTCTCCTGGCTCACCAACGCCGACCTCGCCGCGGTCTTGCTGGTCATTTCTTTCAAGTATTCAGCTATTTGCATCGCGTTGATTAGCGAGCTGCGCGCATTTTCCATCACCAACTCAAGCGTTGACGAATATTCGCCCGACAGGCTCTCAGAAAAATGAACTGGCAGGTAGATAACTTGTTCGTCGCTTGCCTGAAGGCGCAGGCCAACGGCGGCATCGAAATCCCCGACGGCCCTCATCCAGTCGTTATAGAACTCACTATCATGATAACGGCGAGCTGGGTCATCTCTTTCTGCGACGAGGATCGCTCCGTTCTTGGCATATTGCCAGAACCGTCGCCACGGATTGACGTAAGAGTAGTGCGTGAGGAAGGATTCTAGATGCCTTTGGTCGAGACCGTCCGCCACGGCAAAACTAACTTCGGGCGTGGCAAAATCCTGGTTGAGCAAAGCCGCATAGGATCCTGGGAAGGCCTGTGTAAGGGATGAGCAGACATCCCGCCACGGACCGCGGCCTGTTGCTGCACCAAATATAGCTGATGAGACTTGCTCTGAAGCATTCCGAGCCCTGTCTTTCGGCAACATCTTTTCTCCAGTTTATCAAAAAGGAAAAGGAACGATTGTCTTTGCCATTCAAGCACCTCCCAATTGGGTCTGTTCGGAATTGCTTCGCTATCGCTACAATTCCCTCATTTCTGACAGGAGGGAAATTAAATGATAATTCGAAAAATCGCTGTGACAATTACTATTCTATGCAGCTCGTTTGGTATGTCC
Source organism: Rhizobium sp. TBD182 (assembly GCF_001950375.1). Classification (NCBI taxonomy): domain Bacteria; kingdom Pseudomonadati; phylum Pseudomonadota; class Alphaproteobacteria; order Hyphomicrobiales; family Rhizobiaceae; genus Rhizobium; species Rhizobium sp. TBD182. The sequence continues at coordinate 40,654 of NZ_BDLN01000011.1, forward strand.
TTTGCAGACAAGCTGCCGAAGGACGCGGTTAAGCTGACGTCGCAAGAGGTCACGGATCTGTACTTGGGGTTTTCATCTAACTGGTCACGCAGCAATGCTTACTTTTCACCGGACGGGGCTTACTTTCTTGTAGGCAAGAACGGAAACTTTGTCGGGGAAGGGAAATGGTCGGTTAGCGAAAACCAGGTCTGCGCTGATTTCACAGTGAAAGGCGTCAAGGACGGAGGCTCCAAGAAGGCGCGGGATTGCTGGGCGTGGTATAAGCAGGGCGATAAACACTGGACGTTCTGGAGCGGGGAAAAAGACAAGCGAAACGGCTTCTACACTGGAGAGAAAAATAAGTTGTCAAAGGGTGATAAGGTAACTGACAAATTTCGAAAGCTTGTGGCATCACAGTAAAGCTGTAATAGCGTTATGGTGCATCGGCGCTCGTGAAGGCCGGAGCGTCGAAGTAAAGAAGGCGTCCGTGACCTACGAGAGTCGTTCCTCGTAACATACTTCACGGATCGTGCCGAAATCGCGATAACTGGCTATGAAAGGTCGCCACGCACCTCCTCTGGCATGAGATGGCGAAACGGGCAAACGTTCGATTTTATCGACGATAATCCGCGATATTATCCTACTTTTTCGTTCGCTCGGATGATGGCAATTTCTCCTCACGACGCAGCCACGGTGGCTACGCCCCAAACTTACGGAGAACGCCCATGTCTTATTCCGATGCAATCGCACAGCGCGTTGAAACTCTTTCCCAGTCGGCCCTCATCAACGGCGTCACGCCTCTCACCGGCCGTGTCCTGTTGGCGGCAATCTTCCTTCTGTCGGGTATCAGCAAGATCTCCGATCCAGTTGGGACGATCGGCTATATCAATATGGTTGGCCTGCCCTTCCCGCCTCTGTCCTATGGCGCAGCAGTTGCGACCGAAATCCTGGGCAGCATTGCCCTGATCCTCGGCTTCCAGACCCGCATCGTCGCCCTGATCCTTGCCCTGTTCAGCGTTGCTACGGCACTGACGTTCCACAACAACCTCAGCGACCTGAACCAGTTTATCCACTTCTTCAAGAACATCGCGATGGCCGGCGGTCTGCTTCAGGTCGTGGCGTTCGGCGCGGGCCAATACAGCCTCGACGCCCGCCGCTAATCGAACCATCCGCTCAAAGGAAAAGCCCGGACCATGGTCCGGGCTTCTCGCGTTTTCATTTATCCCATTCCGGACCGCCATCGGTGCAGGTCTGCCCACCATCGACCGGCAGGACGATCCCAGTAATCCAGGCAGCTTCATCACTGGCAAGAAAAGCGACTGCCGAAGCAATCTCTTCAGGTTGCCCTGCCCGTCTCAACGGGACCGGTCCCAGGCTTTCTCCAAAAGCGCATCATCGTCCATGATGGCATCCACCATTCCTGTGACAGTAAGTCCCGGTGCCACTGTGTTTGCTCTGACACCGAACTTGCCGAGGTCGCAGGCTGCTGAGCGGGTCAGATTTGCGACGCCACCCTTTGCAGCATTGTACGCCGCATGGCTCCAGCCGCCACCAAGGGATGAGACGGAGCCGATGTTGACGATCGAACCCTTGGTCTCCTTGAGATGCGGAACCGCAGCACGGCTCATGTAAAAGACGCCGGAAAGGTCCGATGCAATACACTCGTCCCAATCCTGATCGCTTGTCTCCTCGACGGTACCGACGAGATTCATGCCGGCGGCATTGACGACAGTGTCGATGCGGCCGAAGCGTTCCAGAGTCGCGGTGACAAGGGCGTCGCAGTCCGGCCGTGAGGAAACATTGGCGACAAAGGTGCCGCTGCGGTCAGTCGGCATCTTCGAGGCAGCTTCGGTTAATCGCTTCTCGGTTCTGCCGGAGATCATCACGGACGCTCCTTCCTCAAGGAGACGGTTGGCAATGGCGGCGCCGATACCGGACCCCCCGCCGGTCACAATTGCTACTTTTCCTTCAAATCGTTTTGACATGACACACTCCTTCAATCTCCGTGGCGACTGCCGCGGTAGTTTTGGTTTCGTGTTGGTTTTTGACTGGATTGGTTCAGGTGGCCGGGAAGTCGGCCGAACGAGACAAGGCCTCCCAGGCAACAACGTTTGCCTTCAGGTCCTGCGCCTTCTTCAGGGCAGCGTCGGTGGCATCATTGCCGAGCGGAAGGTGGTGCGGAGGCTGCTCAGCCAGCACGGCTTCCCAGATGGCCTTCGCCGCACGCGCCGGGTCGCCAGCCTGTTTTCCGACCGATGCGTGGTAAGCCCGACGTGCCTCGCCCGCTGTGCCATCGTAGTCGTCGATGGACGCGGAAACCTCGTTTGACGAACCTGCCCACTCGGTCCTGAAGGCGCTTGGCTCGACTGTCATGACGTCGATCCCGAGAGGGGCAACTTCTTTTCGAAGTGTATCCGACAGGCCTTCCACGGCAAATTTGGTGGCGCAGTAGTAGCCGACGCCCGTGTAGCCAACCAGGCCGCCGATTGATGTCAGATTGACAATCGTACCACAGCGGCGGGCGCGCATGTGTGGAAGGACCGCATGGATGGTGTTTGCGGTGCCAAAGAAATTGACGTCAAACAGGCGACGGGCGTTCTGCTCATCGGTTTCCTCAATAGCACCGAAGAAGCCGATCCCGGCGTTGTTGATCAGGACGTCGATCCGACCGTAGTGCAACTCTGCGGCATCAACAACCTGGGCACTGATCTCGATCGATGACATCGAGTGGAAGGATTATGGCATCGCCCTTCTGTTCAAGATCCGCGATCTTGTCGGTCTTGCGGGCGGTGACGACAACCTGTTCACCCGCCTCAAGCAAGTGTTCCGCGATGTATCGACCGAAACCCGTAGAGCATCCGGTCACGAGCCAGACTTTGGGGTTTTGCGTGCTCATTTCATGTACTCCTTTCTGTTTCAGGCCTGCGGAGACCGTTGCTGGTAGCCGCAGATTTCTACGTCTTCGACGCACAGGTCCGGAACCTTCGCCATGAAGGCTTCGACGTAAGGTGTGCTCATATGCAGTTCGAAGTCGGAGGCGTGCCGCCAGTCTTCGAGCACCATCCACGCGTCGGGAACGTCATTGGACTGGTGGATCTCGTAGCGTAGGCAGCCTTCCTCCTTGCGGGACGGAGCGACGAGCTGAAGCAGTTCGTCACCCAGATCTCCTGAGCGGCCCGGCTTTGCAGTGAAGTAGGCCACATTGGTGAGGTCAGCCATTTAAGGGCTCCTTCTCGGTTAGGGCAACACCCTTATAGTGAGGGCATACCTGGAAAAGATCTGCCGCGCCTTTGCGGGAGCTGTCGTGATCTTGCTCTTTTCAGACGCCGTTGATCGCTATGATGCGCGATGCGGCCGCAGCCTGTCGCTGTGCAGCGAGGGGCGCATATTCCGGGGATGCGAACAGCTGACGGATGGCTTCCTTATTCGGAAATTCGATGATCAGCATGTTGGTGGATTCCCAATTTTCGAGCCCGAGCGGCTCCGCGTCGAGCGCGATCAGACGACCGCCAGCTTTTGCGACAAGCGGCAAAGCCTTGGACCGGTAGTCTTCGATCGACGGCATATCGTGGATGTCGAGGTCAACGACGAGATAGGCAGACATGTTATTTCTCCTTGAAATAGGTTGGATGAAGGCGCACCGCCTCACGGAAGGTGGCGCCATTTGACCATGCGGTCTTTGAGGTCGAGTGTGCCGCCGTCGACCGTGAATGAACCATCGCCCCTGTGATGCAGGGTTCGTCGTTCCGTGCGGCCTTCGTTGACCCACAGTCGTTTGGCTTCCAGAATGAACAGGTTGTATCGGTCGACATTGCGTCGATCGATAACCTCACATTCGATATTGGCCAGACAGTCGGCAATGAGAGGCGCGGATACGTCCTTGGCTTTGCGGGTCTGCAAGCCGAAGCGCTGGAACTTGTTGACCCGATCGCCAGAGCAGTTGCCGACATCGACAACAGTTTCGGCGAGGTCCAGACCCGGCACGGCGATCACGCATTCGCCGGTATCCTTCAGTAACTCGTAACTGTGGTCCCAAGGACCGATCACGCAGCCGATCAGTGGTGGCACGTGCTGGATCATCATGTGAAAGCCCATGGTCATGACATTTGGCTTTCCCTTATCGCTGGTCGTCACCATGACAACTGGGCCAGGCTCCAAGACGCGATAGGTTTGGGTTGCGGATATCTCCTTCATTTCCAATCTCCCTTGAGGGGGTCCCTGTGACTGACAGGGACCCGTTCGGGCCAGTTGGTTACCAGCCCTGTTCCACTGGCAGGACGAACAGCTCGGCGACGTCGACATGCGACGGAGCCTGGGCAGCGAACACGATGGTGTCGCCGATATCCTCGCCCTGGAGGAAGGTCATCTGGCTTGCCAGCTCGTCCATCTGCTTGCGGTAGCCCGGATCGGTGATGTGATCGTAGAGCTCCGTGGCAACGGCGCCTGGCTGGATGCAGGTCACGCGAATGCCGTGCTTCTGCCCGACTTCCATGCGCAGGCCGTCAGAAAAGGCCGTGACTGCATGCTTGGTCGCGCAGTAGACCGAGAGACCCTTGAACACCTTGCGGCCCGCGATCGAGGACATGTTGAAGATGTGGCCGGAGTGCTGCTTGATCATCTGCGGCAGGACGGCCGCTGTCGTGTTGAGCAGACCCTTCACGTTCACATCGACCATGCGGTGCCATTCGTCGACCTTGAACTGGTCGATATCGGAGAGCGGCATCAGGCCGGCATTGTTAACCAGGATGTCGATCGAACCATGGGTGTCGACCAGCTTCTTGACGCCCGCTTCAACAGAAGCGGTGTCCACCACGTCCATTTCGATCACGAGCGCTTCGCCACCCTTGGCTTCAATCCGTTTTTTTACATCTTCCAGTTTTTCGGTCCGGCGGGCTGCGATACCGACCTTGGCGCCGGCTTCAGCAAGCTTGACGGCGGTAGCAGCGCCAATGCCGCTTGATGCGCCGGTGACCAGTGCGATCTTTCCGTTGAGGTTGGTCATTGTCTTTACTCCTTGTCTGCGGCCCACCACCGCGGTGGGCGTTTCGTTTTGACAAGGTGGAATTTAAGCCGATCGTCGGCGCCCTTCTCTCGGGACCTTGCTCGACCTGTTGCGATCTTGCTCGAAATCGCGACAGGTCGAAAATTAGCCTAGCCGATAGTGGCTGGGCGGCAGGCCGGTGTCGCGATGGAAAATCTCGGCCAGCCGGAAGTCACGGTCAATTTCGACGTAAACCAGGATGCGCCCGCAGCCACGCGCGCTATTGCGTTTGCTGAGCCGATCAAAGTATCTGGTAGGAGCCCCATCATCCGCTTCCCGAAATTCGGCATGTTTACGGAGACGAGACACACTACAGGTGAGGCCACACGTCTGGAGCTGATACTGCTGATGCAAGCGTGCCAACGGCGCTCAATCGAGCGGAAACTCTCTTTCAGCCGACGGCGTGATGGGGAGTATCAAGCGTGTAAAGCATTTGCGCGCCTTCTACGCCCTTGAGTGCGAACCGGCCTACGCATGCAAGACGTTGGCGATTACGCCCCTCCATACAGTCTGCGAAGTTTGAAGAGGTTAGCAGGTTTACATCCAGCGACCGACACATTGAAACGATGCGACTGACCTCGTTTACGGCGGGACCTATCACAGTGAAATCGAGCCGATCCTCGCTTCCGATATTCCCGTAGAAGACATCACCGATGTGTAGCCCGAGACAGACTTCCGTTGTGGAGCGGCCTTCCGATGTCCTCCTGGTATTAAGGGATTTCAGCCTCAGGCGTAGGAGGTTTTCGGCTTGCAACGCGGCGTCACAAGCATCGACCTGTCGATCCGCTCGGAAAATTGCCAGGACGCCATCCCCGATTAATTTCAGGACCGTCCCGCCAGCCTCATGGACTGCTGAGATTACCGCATCACTGTAATCATTAAGGAGAGGAATGATCTCCTCAGGCGATACTGAGGCAGAAATTCTAGTATAGTTTGCAAGGTCCGAGAACCACAGGGCTGCGGATATGCGTTCCGCCGAACCCCGGTTGATTTTACCTTCGAACACTTTTCGCGCTGCGTCGTTCCCAAGATAGACCTCGGCGATTGTCCTTGCGATCCGCGCAAGCGCTGTGCTTTTGATCGCCAACGCCAAAACCGGCAAAAGTTTGCGAAGATTCTGGAGATCGACATCAGAAAAGCCTGCGGAATCACGTGTGGCAAAGTGAGAGAAAAAGCAGTCCATCTCGCCGATGGTTCCCTGCTTCTCAAACCTATGGATAAAGGCCACGAAGTCCATATGGCCAGACGTACGCATGTCGTCAAGTGTCGCGAAATCGGCCGGATCTCCTAGTCCGATACGACGTCGGATTTCGGAATCCTCCCCTGCCCACAGATAATAGAAAGCTGAGCGTTTCCAGTTTTCCAACGCGTCTCCGGAACTGCTGGGACCGTACTCGAATTCTGTTTCCACCACTTGCTGACTATCCCATCGAAAGGCGCGCCCCTCGTGGACCGGGTGAAGCGTGTCAATAAGAGCAAGACTGCGGTCAAGTGGTAAACCGGCGTCGCTGCATGCTGCACAAAAGCCACCGAGCAACATGGACTCGCTAGCTCCTCGAAGCCCTTGGTGAGCTACCCAGGCGGAAATCCTCTCTATGTCTTCGTCAGTCATGCCTATGGAAACTTTCGCGAGCCGTTGTGCCTCACTGTGCGTACTAAAGTTAACGAAAACAAGGGGCTTTGCCTTTCGGCCGCCCCAATCGACCAAAGCCGTCGTATATCCCGTACTTTGCTTTTCCAAATCCGATCATTCGAACCGCGAGCGCTATCGCGATTTTGCTCGGGCTGGCTGAACTTTATCCTCGCCGGTAGTGACTCGGCGGCAGGCCGGTTTCTCGACGGAAGACCTGAGCGAAATGGCTGGGGCTGGAATAGCCGACGGACATGCCGATTTCGATAATGCTGGTATCTGTCTCCTGCAGAAGCAGCCTGGCCTTTTCCACGCGCTGGCGAATGAAGTAGCGCGACGGCGAAAGGCCGGTGGCTTTCTTGAACAGGCGGCTGAAATGAAATTCGCTCATGCCCACTGTCTCGGCGAGTTGGGCCAGATGGAACGGTTCGGCCAGATGCTCTTCCAGATGCGCGACCGCACGCCGAAGCTTGAACCCGGGAAGCGCGTTCTGCCTGTCCTCGGCAACTTCACCGGATGCATAGTTCCGGATCAGATGAACAGCGAGGCTTTGCGTAAGGCCCTGGATGAACAGCTGGCTTCCCATTCCTTCTGCTGTCAGTTCCTGATGAACCAGCGCGAGGAGGTGAGACAGCTGCTTGTCCTTGCCGCCGGAAATGTCGCGTAGTACCGGTGGAGCCGCGCAACCCAGCACATCGCAGGCAACCCGCTCGAAGAGCGGTACGGAAAGATAAAGATGCATTACCTGGAAAGGTGCATCACCGATCGCGAGCCAGCGCATCTCATAGGGTGTGGGAGAGCGGGTCAGGAAAAAATCACCAACCGTAACGGTATTGGCGACCCAGTCCCCGTCAAGATCACGTTCCTCAACCACCGCTTCTCCTGAAATCACCCAGACGATCAGGGGTTCGGCAACAGCGGGAACAAGAAAGGGCTCCTGCTTGTTGAGACGTGAATAGACCTGCACGAACATGTCGCTCCACGCTGGACTATCGCCACTAACGAGCGTGCGACCGGCTATATACTGCTCAAGCCCGAGCGGGGACGTCCGCTCGGGCCTAGCAATAACCTTTTCCATTTCGGACATGAGTGCCCCTCGATAAGTGGGTTTTCCAGTCACGCCCGGGGCAAAGCGCATATCGTTTTGACGGGATTGTTCTATGGTTTCCAATGCGGTCCCTCCCTGAAAACGGGCCTAGCTGTTTAAGGTTGCCAAAGACTTCAACGGAACATTTGTCGGCTCACATGTCGCACACAACCATCCCCTCCAATGATACAATGCAGCATTTGGTTTCGTCAGACAGGAATACAAAGATGGTCTCATCCGACACTTTGAGGCAAGAAAATCCCCGTCGACGATGAACGTGACTGCTTCACTGTCGAACATGTTTCGCTTGAGCAAACATCGCGGACTACGATCGCGGCGATGATCTAACGGAGCGAAAAACGCACCACGCCGGCAATGGACATGTGCCGTCGTGATCGCGTCTCGTTTACCGCCTGCGATAGAGAACCATGCCGGCGTGGTACAGGACGTCATCCACAAAGTCGCCGTCGGCCGTAAAACCGGTATCGTCCCAGTACTCGATGTGATCCCCGGACACCTCGTATCGTCCTTGATATGCACTTTCGCGTCGGCCACGCGCCTCGTCGTAGCGGCCATTCGGGAGCAACTGGTGGCGGATGCGGCCGTCTGCGGTCTCCCACATGCCGACATAAGGGTGCAAAGGCGTTGCGGTCGTCATTGTGCCGCCTCCGTCTTGCCCAGGAAAGACTGAATGGTTTCGGGCTCAACGACCCAGGCGTAGTTCAGTTCATGGCGGATTTTCCATTTGCCAGCGGTGCATTCCCACCCAAGCTGCGAGCGCCCATCAAAAGCGATCACCTTGCCGTCGAGACGATCGATGCGGCCGACGAAACCAAGCGTCGTCGAAGCGACCATGTCGCCAACGATCGCATCATGACCGCCGGTCAGGCCGTGGCGAACAGATCGGGCAGCGTTCTGCAACGCCTCCCAGTTGGCGCCGTAGCGAGCCGAGTTGTCAAAGAGCTGTGTTTTGCCTGGGGCGAAATTGTCGTAGAAAACACCTTTGGTGTCTTCCAGGTCGTAATACCGGTTCAGCTTCTCTGCGAATACGAATTTGCCGTCGCCTTCATGGCGTTCCCAACCCTTCATGATCCAATCGGCATGAAGCGCAAGCGGAGCGTCGGCGCCTTCCCGAGGGCAAGTGTCCTGTGCAGCAACGGGTCCGGCGCAGATCCCAAGTGCCAGAGCTGCTGCGAGTGTGATCTTGTTGTTTGTCATTGGAATCTCTCCTTCGATGATCGGTTGTGCTTGTTTGTCAGCTGCCGGTTTGACCGGTCGGCTATGGGCAAAAGGTAGACAAATTCGATTGTCGCTTGTATTCCCTCGTCGCTAACGATTTTGGTTAGCAGGATGCGACAATGACAATCGATCTAAACTTGGTGCCGATGTTTCTGGCCGTCGCCGAGGAGGGGAATTTCAGGGCGGCCGCAGATCGCCTTGGCGTGACACGCTCAGCCGTGAGCCAAGCGATAAGACGGCTCGAGGATACTTGCGGCATCGCGCTCGTCAGCCGCACGACCCGCAGTGTGCGGCTGACGGAGGCGGGCAACCGCTTCCGTGAAAAGCTGTCTCAGCCAATGGCCGATGTGAAATCGGCATTCGAGGATGTCGCAGGCGACGCAAGGCCAAGCGGCTTGCTGCGGATCGCTGTCACCTCGATTGCGGAGCAATTTCTGTCAGGACCGCTGATCGCGTCCTTCGCGCAAGCGCATCCGGGCATCACGATCGATGTTACGGTGACCGACGACGTCTTCGACATCGTCGCAGCCGGCTACGATGCGGGGGTTCGGTTGGGGGATGTGATAGAGCAGGATATGGTTGCGGTGCCACTCACAAAAGAAGAGAGAGAAGTGGTCGTTGCGACTCCGGGATATTTCGATATCCATGGAACGCCCCGCCACCCCCGGGACCTCGTCGGTCATCGCTGTATCGGCTGGCGTCCGTCTCCAAGTGCTGCGCCGTATCGATGGGAGTTCGAGGAAGATGGCATACCTTTCGACGTCGCCGTCGAGCCGCAAATCACAACGAACGATCTGTATTTGATGATCCGGACTGCGCTCGCGGGCGGCGGAATCACATTTGCGCTTGAGGAGACGTTTCGCCGGTACATCGATCGCGGCGAGTTGATCACCACGCTGGACGACTACCTGCCCGCGTTTCCGGGGTTCTTCCTTTATTTTCCCAATCGCCGCAATATGGCGCCCAAGCTGCGTGCGCTCATAGAGCATGTCCGCGCATATAGATCGACACAGCCCTAGCTGCCCGCGGCGAAACTTGGCTGGGTGCGCCGTGTCTCGCACCCATAGATCCCTCTGCTTTTCGGTCCGCTCCACCACAACCGGGTACGGTACGTGCCGGCCGCCGGACTTGCAGAGAACGACCTTTGTCGCTGCGGAAGACGAGGCTATTTCGAGGCTCGTCGAGCCATCGCTTGATCCGACGGTAAGTGCTTATCCTAGGAGTAGTTGACCGGGAGCCAGTCATAATTGGTGCTGTCTGTACGCACGTGGCCGGTCCCGGGGAGCGCAATATGCGCGCCTGCCACAAGATATTTGCCTTCCACAGCCTGCCTGAAGGCGACGTCGCGGGCAGCAACGGCGGCCTTCTGATCGATATCGAATTCTATGGCGATGCCGGGCTCATCGAATTGCAGGATATCGCCATGGGTGATGTCGCCCCAGAAGACGATCTTCTGGCCTTCGCTTTCCAGCGTAATGGCGCTGTGACCCGGCGTATGTCCTGCATAGAGAATCGAGCCCAGACCAGGAACGGGCGCGCGGTTATCTCCGAAGGTTTCAAATTTTCCAGCTTGTACGTAAGGCGTCACGCAGTGGTCTGCCTCGCCAAAATGCTGTTTGACGATGTCCGTCGCCGCTTTAGGAGAGCGACGGGGGCAACTGACCAACCCGGCATTATGTCCACCGCAAGGAGCGGCCAATTTCGCCAACCGCCAAGAAGAGATTTCCGCTCTATTCGTTCTAATTATTAGGACGCGAATTTCTTGGGCAACTGCGGAACTCCTTCCGATAAGAATTTCTTCTTGAATTCAGAATCTTACGAAATCGTCGATCAATGTTCCGTCAGGCAAAAACATGCTTTGCCTAAATTTTTTGCAAGCATAAGATTTCATCGAAGCTCTTGCTAAAGTCGGCTTCCTCGTGAGACAAATGACCTGCGAGTAGAAGCGGTCTGAGCCTCGGTTCTGGACATTGCTCGACGGGTAAATCTGTCGGGGAGATGTCTAAATGCCGTGTAAAGTCAGTAACCTTATCCCAAATTCTGCAGAGATCGACGATGGAGCTTATCATCTTCATGCGCATCGGTGTTTTGCATGCCTGAGCAGCGAGCGTCCTGAAAAACGCAATTGCGCCATTGCCAGGCTCCTTGCGGATGGATTCCATCCGGACCGCATCAACGCTCCCTATCCGTCCTTAAAAACCGAACACTAGTTGTGAAAGGTCGACCTATGTGCCGCACCAAGCTTGCCTCATATGCACTTGCCGCCACCCTTGCCGCCAGCGCGGCATCCGCCGCTGACAAGGTGATCTTTCAGCTCGACTGGTTGCCGGGCGGCGACAAGGCGCCGATCTATGTCTGTCTCCAGGAAGGCTTCTGCTCGGATGCCGGCCTTGAAGTCGAGATCGCTTCCGGTCGCGGCTCGACCGACGCCATCTCGCGCCTTGCCGCAGCGTCCTCCGACATCGGCGTTTCGGATATCGGCGCCCTGATGGCCGCCCGCGCCAATGAGGGCGTGAAGGTGACCGCCGTCATGTCGTTATTCAACAAGGGTCCGCATGCCTTCTACGTCGCCAAGGGTGGTTCGATCACAGGCGTCGCCGACGTCAAGGGCAAGACGATCGCGACTTCACCCTTTACTTCGTCTAACGTCTATCTGCCGCTGGTCCTCAAGGATGCCGGTATCGACATGGCGGACATCAAGCTCATCAAGGCCGATCCAGGCGCACTCGGCCCGATGCTGATGGCGGGCAATGCCGACGGCATCATCGCCTGGATGACGGACCTGACGCGCTACAACAATCAGGGCAAGGAAGCCGGCAAGGAGATCGTCGCCCTGCCTTGGTCCGCAGCCGGACTTGAGCTCTATTCCGCCTCGCTGATCGCCAGCGACGATTTCCTGGCCAAGCGCCCGCAGGTCGCCGCGCGCTTCGTCGCGGCCTACAGGAAATCCGTCGAGTTTGCCAGAGGCAACCCGGAGAAGGCTGCGGCGGCCGTTACCGCCCTCGTGCCGGAACTCGGTTCGGAAGATGTCCAGGGTTCCCTCAAGGATATGCTGCCGCTGATCTTCAACGAAGTGACGAACAAGGACGGCCTTGGTGTCTTCGAAACCGCTCGCCTCGCCGAAACCTGGCGCCGTGTTTCCCAAGCGCAGAACATTGACCCGGCCAAGCTCGATCCGGAAACCATGATCAACCGCACCTTCATGATATCGGAGTAACCTTCATGGCGATGCCCGCTATTCGCTTCGAGAGGCTGGGACAGGTTTTCGAGACCCGATCCGGACGCACGGAAGCTCTGCGCGACGTCAGTTTCGATGTGGCACGGCATGAGTTCGTCTCGATCCTCGGTCCTTCAGGGTGTGGGAAATCGACCCTGCTGCGCATGATCGCCGGCCTGCTGAAGCCGACATCTGGTTCGGTGGAGGTTTTCGGGCTGCCGGTAGAGGCTCCGCGTGACGATATCGGCATCGTTTTTCAGAAACCGACGCTGCTTCCCTGGGCCACCGTCGAAGACAATGTCGTGTTTCCCGCTCGCCACAAGACCGGCCGGGTCACCGCACAGGAGCGCGAGCGCGCGGGTGAACTCCTGAAGATGGTCGGGCTCTCCGGCTTCGAGAAACGCCTGCCGGACGAGTTGTCTGGCGGCATGCAGCAGCGCGTCGGTATCGCCCGCGCACTGCTGATGGATCCAGATATCCTGCTAATGGACGAACCCTTCTCAGCCCTGGATGCGCTGACGCGCGAGGTGATGGGCTTCGACCTTCTGCGTATCTTTTCCGAGCGCCCGAAGACCGTGGTCTTCATCACGCATTCGGTCAGCGAGGCTGCGCTACTGTCCGACCGGGTATTGGTGATGACCGGCAGACCGGGTTCGATCCTGACCGAAGTTACCGTTCCCGTGGGCCGGCCGCGTGGCCCTGAAACTACAAAGGACAAGGCGATCCATGACCTCTCCAACCACCTCCGCGATCTCCTCCTCACCCGCCACGCGGCTTGAGGTCATGCAGACCCGCACATCACCATTTGCTTTACTCAAGCAGATGCTCGCGTGGCCGGGCATCTTGACTGCCGCGACTCTGATCGGCGCCGTACTTCTGTGGGAAGCGGCGGCGCGGCTCCTGTCGATCCCCACCTATCTACTTCCACCACCGAGTGCGATCCTCGGCTCGTTCTCTTCTATTGGCCTCGAACGCTGGATGGGCCACATCGTCGCAACGCTGCGGGTGGCGCTGATCGGCTACGCGATGTCCATCGTCATCGCCATTCCGCTCGCGGTCGTCATGATGCGCTCACCGTTCCTGTCGCGAACGCTCTATCCGCTGCTCGTCGTCGTGCAATCGACGCCAGTGGTGGCGATCGCGCCGATCATCATCGTGGTGCTCGGGGCCGGCGATGCACCACGCATCGTCATCACCTGTCTCATCACCTTCTTTCCGCTTGTCGTCTCAACCGCAACAGGCCTTGCGGCGACGCCGCCGGAGCTGATAGAACTATCGCGAAGCCTACGCGCCTCGGGCTTTCGCGAAATCACCCAGATTCGCTTGCCCTTTGCGGTGCCTTACATCTTCTCGGCCTTGAAAATCTCGATCACGCTCGCCGTCATAGGTGCCGTCGTCGCGGAATTCTGCGCCTCGGAAGTGGGCGTCGGTTACTTCATCCAGCTTTCGACCTCGCTCTTCAAGCTGCCGCAGGCCTGGGCCGGTCTGTTGGTGCTGGCCACCATGTCGCTGCTGCTGTTTCAGGCCGTAGTGCTGACGCAAAAGCTTTTCTTTCCCTGGAGCCTGCCGAAGAGCAGCTGAACCCATCCGGAGTAGAAGCAGTCGGGCCCTGCCCGGACATTGCTCCTCAACCGCCGGCTCGCCGGCATTCACCTAAGGAGAATGGTATGAATATCCAGACCGACACACTTGCAGAACTCGCCAAGGAAGCAACCATCGGCGGCATGGGCACGACCGTTGATCGGGAAATCCCCGTCATCGACCTTTCCGACTTCGATAACCGCAAGCATGAGATCGCCGATGCACTATGGCAGGCCTCGATCGATATCGGCTTCTTCCAGGTATACAACCACGGCATCACTCAGGAAGACATCGACGCGGCCTTCGACACGGCATGGACCTTCTTTGAGCTGCCGGCGGAGGTGAAGGCAAAGACCCCGATGCCGAAGGGCATCAATGCCGGCTGGGAATTCAAGGCGCAGGTTCGTCCCTCAACCGGCACACCGGACAACAAGGAGAGCTTCCAGCTCACCCGTCCAGATATGATCCGCCTCAATCTCTGGCCGAGCGAAGAAGATCTTCCAGGCTTTCGAGAAAAGATGCTCCGTTTCGAGAGACAGAACTGGGAGCTGGGTATGCGCATCCTCTCCTGCTTTGCGCTGAAGATGGACTTTGCCGAGGATTTCTTCACCAAGGCACATGATCCGTCATCGGAAGAATACCAGTCGACATTGCGGCTGATCCACTACATGTCGATGGAAGACGCCAAACCGGAAGATTTCCAGTCCTGGCGAGCCGGTGCGCATTCGGACTTCGATTGCCTGACGATCCTTCACCAGAAGGAAGGCGAAGGCGGGCTGCAGGTATGCCCGGGCAAGGATGCGGAACTGAAGCAATGGACCGACGTTCCGCCGCGCAAGGGTTACATCACCTGCAACATCGGCGACATGCTGATGCGCTGGTCGGACGATCAGCTGCAATCGACGTTGCATCGGGTACGCATGCCGCGTGAGGGCGAATACATGGGGCGGCGCCTGTCGCTGCCTTTCTTCTGCCAGGCAAACCGCGATGCGGTCATGCAGGGTCCGCTCGGTAAATACGAGCCGATCACCGCCGGCGAGTACCTGACCCGCCGCATCAACGCCAATTTCGCCAAGAAGTGACGTTGAAGATGGTCCGGTGCGGTGACATCGTGGAACAGTCAATCCGATTCCCGTCAGGCAACGGACCCATCATGCTTCATGGACGCGCGCTGCGCTATATCGACGAGGTTGCCCGACAGGGCTCCATCCGCAAGGCGGCGAAGACATTACATGTCGCCGCCTCTGCGGTGAACCGCTATATCCTGGAACTTGAAGAAGAGCTGCAAGCGCCGATTTTCGAGCGTCTGCCACGCGGATTGAAACTGACCAGCTCCGGTGAAATCCTCATCCAGCATATTCGCGAAACCCTGCAGGCTCATCAGCGAATGCGTGCGCAAATCCAGTCGCTCAAGGGATTGAATCGCGGCGAGGTGGTGATTGCGACGATGGCGACACTTGCTGCCGGCCGGATCGCCGAGATCGTTGCGGCCTACCGTGAAAAACATCCGCAGGTCAGCCTGCGGATCATGGTGGGCGACCGGACGACTGTCGCAGAGATGGTGGCGCTCGGCCAGGCCGATCTCGCCATCGCCTACAACCTGCCCGACGATACCCGGCTGCAACGCGCCGCGGAATTCCGTCACGCGCTGGGCGCGGTCGTCGCTCCCACCCATCCGCTCGCAATCCGCAGCACCGTGCGCATGTCCGATTGCCTGCTCTATCCGCTGGTTCTGGCGGATCGATCATTGTCGCTGCGCGAGGTCGTCGAGGCGACAGCCCCGGCGCGGGCCACCCTCGTTCCCGTTGTAGAGACCAATTCGATGGAACTGATGAAACGCCTTGCCCGGACAGCGCCTCACATCACGTTCCTCAACAGACTCGATGTGGATCGCGAGACTGCGACCGGCGAACTGGTTTTCATCCCGCTCACCGGAACCGGCTCGTTGCAACGGCTCAATATCCTCCACCGCGCCCGCGGCTCGCTCTCGCCTGCCGGCAGCCATTTCATGCAATTTGCGCAGGAGCGTCTGCTTGCCTCATTCGACGAGAGCTGACTGCCCGGCACCCACCCGATAGAGACCCGCCATGAACGATATTTCCCTGTTTCCCAGCCTTGCCGCCCGTTTGGCGAGACCCGAGCGCCTTCGTCTGGCAAAAGCGCGCGTGCCGGTCGCCCTGCTTGCCGATGACGTGCCTGATTTTGCCGAGGTGGACCGGGACGGCTCGGCGCTCGTCGACATGCTGATCGAGAACGGCAGGATTGCGGCCATAATGCCCACCTTTGTCGACAGTGATGAAGATACAGTCGCACTCGACGGCCGCCATGTCTGGCCGCTGCTGATTGACGCGCATGCCCATCTCGACAAGGGCCACACCTTGGGCCGAGCGCCCGATTCCGGAGGAACGCATCCTGGCGCGCGCGCGGCAACCACGGCGGACCGTCTCGCCCACTGGGACACCGATGACCTTCTGCGGCGGATGGAATTCGGCCTTGCGACGGCTGACGCCCACGGCGTTGCAGCCATCCGCACCCATCTCGACAGCCACGAGGGACAGGCGGAAATCACCTGGAACGCTTTTGCAGAGGTGCGCGAGCGCTGGAAAGGCCGCATCACCCTGCAAGCCGCCGGCCTCGTGCCACTTGATGCCTACAGCGACGATTATGGCGCGCGTCTTGCCGATATCGTTGCCGACCACGGCGGCCTACTGGGTGGCGTCACCCGTGCCTCCGGCGGAACGCATGGGGCAGGCCTCGATGATATCGACCTGCTGCTTGATCGGCTGTTCTTGCTGGCGAAGGAGCGGGAACTGAATGTCGACCTGCATGTCGATGAGGCCGCGCAAGCCGACGCTTTACCGCATGTGGCGCGTGCTTCCATCCGCCATGGCTACGAGGGGCGCGTGACCTGCGGCCACTGCTGCTCGCTTGCGCTTCTGGGCGAGCAGGAACTACGCGACACGATCGCGCTGATCGCGGATGCCGGCATTTCGATCATCACGCTGCCAACCGTCAACATGTATCTTCAGGACCGCATAGACGGTCGCACCCCGCGCTGGCGCGGGGTCACGCCGGTACAGGAACTGCGGGCGGCGGGCATTCCGGTGGCTGCGGCCGGAGATAATTGTCGTGATCCCTTCTTTGCCTATGGCGACCATGACATGCTGGATACCTGGCGGCAGGCGCTACGTATCCTTCATCTCGACCACCCTTACGCGGATGCAGCCGCGCTTGCCGGCCCCGCACCGGCCCGCATCATGGGCATTGACGCCGGCACGATCAGCGTGGGGCGCCCGGCGGACCTGATGATCCTGGAGGCCTGGAGTCTCGATCAGGTGATCGCCCGCCCACACGCCGATCGCATCATTCTCCGCAAGGGGATTCTCACCAACAAGACATTGCCCTCCTATAGCATGCTGTCCGATTTTCAAACGGTGTAAGTCGGGCGCTGCTCATGCTTTTTCCTTCCTACCATGTCCATTTCAAGGAGCTGACAGGCTCAAGTCCCATGCAATATGTGAAGGCGATGCGGCTCCATGAAGCGAGACTGATGATCGCCCGCCAGACTGGAACAATTGCAGAGGTGGCGGCGTCAGTGGGCTATGTCAGCCCGGCGCAATTCAGCCGCGACTTCAGACGGCATTTCGGGCGTACCGCATCGGAAGAAGCGAAGTGGGTCCGGCATCACCTGGGCGAACAGGTTTGACCATTGCCCCTCATCGTTCTCACAATCGATCGACCGTCAGAACACAACACGTCATTGTAAAGCAGCTTGAAGGGCGGCCTTGCAATGAATGAGGGTCGTGTCGAAGACGGGAACGCCTACGTTATCCTGGTTTAACAGCATACCCACCTCGGTACAGCCGAGGATAAGACAGTCGCAGCCTTTGTCGGCCAGGTGCTGCGCAATCCGTTCATAGGTCAAGCGGCTCTCCTCGCGAACGATGTCGCGGCACAGCTCTTCATAGATAATACGATGGGTTTCTGTTCGATCATCAGCTTCAGGGATCGTTGGCGACAGCCCCTGAGCGATGAGGCGGTCGGTGTAGAAGGTCTGCTCCATGGTGAAGGCCGTTGCCATCAAACCCGGCCTCCGGAAACCGCGGTCAACGATAGCGGTTGCAGTTGCGTCCGCGATGTGCACGAAGGGAACCGACACCCCGCCCACGATCTTGTCCGCCACCTTGTGCATGGTATTTGTCGCCAGGATGAGGAGGTCGGCACCGCCGCGCTCCAGCGCGATAGCATGTTGATTGAGGATGCGGCCCGCCGCTTCCCAATCGGAGGATGCCTGCAACTTTTCGATTTCGTCGAAGTCGACAGACCGTATGAGAAGCTCGGGAGAATGAAGTCCCCCCAAGCTCTCGCGGGTAAGCCTGCAGAGTTCTCGGTAATAAATCTGGGTTGACGTCGCGGACATTCCGCCAAGTATGCCGATGGTCTTCAAATGTTTCTCCATGTTCATACGTTAGGTCTGTTACCGCTCAACGGGCGCTTGAGCAGAAACCAGGCCACCCATAAGACGACGATGGATTCCCGAAATGCAATACGTCCGCAGCCCGCATGCCCACCATAGCGGTGAGGCTGCGGATACAATACCTCAGGCCAGGGAGCAGCGAGAGATCAAAGCGACCCGCTACCCGAAGCATTACCGTCGAGCGTCTTTCTATCGGCTGCCAATCGAGAATGAAGTTGATCGATTGCGCGTTGGAAGATGGCGGGATCGTCGAGCGCCCGGGAGAGGACGATCGCGCCTTGGATAGAGAGAACGGCGTCCTCCGAGAGGAGGCGCGCCTGCTCAGCGTCACGGCCTTGCCGGACGAGCGCTGCTTGCAGAGCGTCCACCCAAGCGACGAAGTAACGCCGGATAGCTTGAGCGAATAGGTCTCGGGTGTTGGTAACAGCCAAAGCGCCGACGAGACAGACGCGCCTGCCCGACCTGAAGTATTTCGCGGTTTCATCAAGCATAGCCGTGATCGCGGCATCGGCATCGTCTCCGTCTCGCAATGGAGAATAGACGGAATCTTCAAACCATTGCTCGATCTCGACGAGCACAGCCTGCACCATTTCCTCCTTCCCATTCGGGAAGAAGTGGTACAGGCTGCCCTTGCCCAGGCCGGTGGCCTTGCCGATCAGGGCAAGGCTCGCACCTTCGTATCCATGCTCGCGAAAAACTTCGGCCAGGGAGGCGACGGCGTCGGATCTTTCAGCGACCATGCGGGCCATGTTCAGAGGCCCAGATCGCTGAGGCTTGCGTGGTCGTCTGGACGACGGCCGAGCGGCCAATGGAACAGGCGATCGCTTTCAGCAATCGGCATTTCGTTGATGCATGCGTGCCGGTGCGCCATCAGGCCGTCCTCTGCGAATTCCCAGTTCTCGTTACCATACGCGCGGAACCACTGGCCGCTGTCGTCGCGATATTCATAGGCGTAACGTACAGCGATGCGGTTGCCGGTGAAAGCCCAGAGCTCCTTGATGAGGCGGTATTCATGCTCTTTGTTCCACTTGCGCTCCAGAAATGCCTGGGCTTCTTCGCGGTTGGTGGCGAATTCGACGCGGTTCCGCCAGCGGGTGTCCAATGTGTAGGCCAAAGCGACCTTGGCGGCATCGCGGCTGTTCCAGCCGTCTTCGGCCAGACGGACTTTTTCGATTGCGGTTTCGCGTGTGAAAGGGGGGAGTGGAGGACGTGACATGTTGGTTTTCCTTTGTAAACCGTTGGTGTGTACTGTTTGCTAAACACTTTACTGATTGGTACAGTAACTACGGCGATTTTGAGTGTCAACGATTTTTTTAAGGCATTGCGAATTTTTCCCGGCGGACTTTTCTGGTCGCGAACTGACGGCGCCGGCGTTCAAACTGGCCACAGCAGTGCCGGCAAGGCGTGCGGCCGCGCCCTGGGTGATGGTTTTCGTGGCGAAAGGGGTGAAAACCCAGAAAGACACTGTCCGTGCGGTCACCACATTTCTACGAAATTGGGCCTCCCTCGAACACGAGATGTGGGAAGGTAGATGGCGACTGACTCCGCGTCGCTGCGGATTGTATCCAACCGGATAGCATCGCTCCATGATCTGCCGAGGCCCATCGCGCCTAAGCGCGTCGCTAACCACCGATATGGTCATGGTGCTCTTCGGGCCGGAAAATCAGGAGAGAAAGCTTCTAGAAATCCAGATGCTATCCGGATTAGTGATCAATGGGCTGAGGGCCCAAACGATGATCCGAGGATTTGCCGAAGTGTCCAGACCACCACATCGGGAGGCTAAACCCACCTGATCCGAAGCCCAGTTCCTAAGTACTCATGATAACGCTGCCAGCAAAAGGAGATTTAGATGGGCGATGTCAGTCCAACAGTAAGCATAACAACCGGCGTAGATCACATCGGGCTAACCGTTATCAACTTGAGCGCTTCCCTCGCTTTCTTCACGAACTGCCTCGGTTGGAGGTTATTCGGCGAAAAGCCTGACTATCCAGCAGCGTTCGTTACAGACGGCAACCTCAAAGTGACACTTTGGCAGGTTAGCGATCAATCTCACTGCCAAGGTTTCGACCGTCACCAAAATGTTGGGCTTCATCATCTTGCGCTGAAGGTGCGGACCCTCGAGGACCTTCATCTGCCCTATGACAAGACAAGAGAGTGGCCCAATGTTAGTACTGAATTTGGTCCAGAGCCGTCTGGTGCCGGGCCAAAAATCCACTTCATGATCTATGAACCGGGCGGTTGTCGGATGGAGTTTTCTTGGGATCCGCGGTGACCCATGATTTTCCATGATCGGGTCTTCGTCGATCCGAAAAACCTGGCGAGCCTGATCTCGGTTGTTAATCGGACCACGCATCTGGCATCTCGCAACAGCCACGCGGGCAAGCCGGTGCAATGCGTGGTCGAGTGGGTTGAAAGCGGAATACCTGCTGGAGGCCCGGCATCCCACGTTCGCTGGCCCAATTGCGGTCGCGCCAGTTTTTGGACGTGAACCTACGATTATTCAGGCCGAAACGAACATTTTCCACCAATGGGCTCAAATTGAAGGAGGCTGACGTGCACCGTCAGCCCATCCAGCCGGAGCCGGAAAGCGAATTCGCCATAAAAAGAAGCCCGGCGCGCAGTTGTTCGCGATTGATAACGCCGCCGAGGCATACCCGGACATGCTCGTCAGGTGTGCCGAGAACGGTAAATGCATCCGACGGCATCAAGCCAATATGGCGCCCTGCCATACGCCCCATCAGTTCTGCTCTGCTCGCCCCCTTTGGCAGCTTCAGCCAAATGTTGAAGGCCTCCGGCTCACCTTCGATGTCCAGCCCCAAAAGAGTATCGATTGCGATCTCGTGACGAACAGCGCTTTCCGCACGGACAAACCGGCGAATGGCATCTGCCGTCCCGTCCTCGATCCACCGTGTCGCCAGCGCCATGCAAATTGGCGACGGCATGACAGCGCTGGCCCGTAATGCCTGGGCGAGAGAATAAGAGGCTCTGGCGTTAGGGGAAACCGTGTAGGCGAGGCGCAGACCTGCGCCGAGGCATTTCGCGAGGCCGCCGATATGCCAGGTGAGGTCGGGAGCAAGCGTAGCAAAAGGTACGGGCGCCGTTGCGGGAATGAAGCCGTATGCATCATCCTCTATCAAAGGCAGTCTATGCCGCAGGATAACCTCGGCGATCTCCATTCGCCGCTCGCGTGGAATGGTCAGCGTCGTTGGATTATGGACCGTAGGATTGAGATACAACGCTTTCGGTTGATGTAAATGAATAGCCGCGTCAAGCGCATCGGGCAGAACGCCGGAAGCGTCCATCGCAATTCCGACGAGTTGCAATCCCATGCGGGCTGCGATCGCCCGCAAACCGGGATACGTCACCGCCTCGCACAGGATGACATCGCCCGGCCTGGTCATCGTCGAAAGAAGCGCTGTCATCGTCGCGTGCGCTCCCGGGGTGATCGCGATCCGCTCGAGACTTGGCACCATCCCCCTCTTCGACAGCCATGAAGATGCCGCGGCCTTATCCTGCTCTCCGCCGGTCGTCGATTGGTAGCGGAGAAGGGAAATAAGGTTTGCTGAAACAGTCTGCAGCCCTTCTTGCATTCTCGCCACGAGATCCGGGTCCTGCGGCTCGGGAGGCATGTTCATCGACAGATCCTCGTCCCCGGCGCGGCGAGGATCGAGACGATGCTCCTCTTTCGGGCGGCCGAGTGCAAAGGTACCTCTTCCGACGTGGCTCTCCACGAGACGTCTGGCATGCGCCTCGGTGTAGGCGCGGCTGACTGTCGTAAAGTCGATCTTGAGACGCTCGGCGAGCCTGCGTTGTGGCGGCAATCGATCACCAGCGGCGATATCGCCTCGCTTGATCGCCAGTTCGATCGCATCCGCAATCTGAAGATAGCGAGGCTTTCCGTCAGCACGAAGTTCAGGGAGCCACTTTAACATTTTAGATGACCTCAAATATTTATTGTTTCACATTGTATGGATAACTCGAGGCGTATTCAAGTGTTGATTTGACGACGCATCCTCGATCATTAGTTGAGCATAAACGCTGATTTTCGAGCTATTATTTGGGCAAAACGTATGTTCGTTGTGCAGAATTAAGTTTCATCAAAGAAATATTGTATGCATAATGAACTGCTTATTGATTCATACAATTTCGTTCGTATCGTTTCTGCATCAACCCCGCGTAAGGAGATGCAGATATGCCTGAAGTAACGCAGCCGCCACATAAGGATGGTGACTTCTTTGTCGATTACGAGTCCAAGGTTTTCGAGGATGTTAAGGCCGAACCCGGTGAGAAGGCGCTCGTAACCTTCCACACGGTGGCGTTCGAAGGCTCCATCGGGCTTGTGAACATTCTCAATGCCATTCGCCTGCAGCGGAAAGGCTACGAGACTTCAATCCTTCTTTACGGTCCGGGCGTGACACTGGGGATCCAGCGAGGCTTTCCCAAGCTCGGAGACGAAGCCTTTCCCGGTCACCTGAACTTCAACAAGAACCTCGAGCGCTTCATGAAGGAAGGCGGCAAGGTCTACGCATGTCGCTTCGCACTTCAGGCACTCTATGGGCACGGCGAACCGGCTCTGATCCCCGGCATCATCCCAATCCTGCCCCAGGACGTGCTGGACTGCGTGCTTCTGCACAAGAAAGCCAACGCCCTGATCATCGACACATGGACCGTCTGATTTGACCTCGGCACCCCGTTCCGCAGCGAACGGGGTGCTTCGTTCCAGGTAATGCGAAGGAGCCAGTCATGCCCAAAACAGTACGTGCCGCCGCCGTCCAGATCGCGCCCGACCTAACCTCGCGCGCCGGCACTGTCGAGCGGGTCCTGAATGCGATCGCCGAAGCCGCAGACAAAGGCGCGGAGCTGATCGTATTTCCCGAGACGTTCGTGCCCTGGTATCCCTATTTCAGCTTCGTTTTGCCACCGGTTCAGCAAGGCCCTGAGCACCTGCGGCTTTATGGGGAAGCGGTCACGGTACCATCGGCGGAAACGCGGGCTGTTGCTGATGCCGCGCGCAAGCGCAATGCGGTCGTCGTCCTTGGCGTGAACGAACGCGACCACGGCTCCCTCTACAACACCCAACTGATCTTCGACGCGGATGGCAGCCTGAAACTCAAGCGCCGCAAGATCACGCCGACCTATCACGAGCGGATGATCTGGGGCCAAGGGGACGGCGCCGGCCTGAAGGTCGTTGATACTGCCGTCGGTCGTGTGGGCGCCCTGGCTTGCTGGGAGCATTACAATCCTCTCGCCCGCTATACGTTGATGACCCAGCATGAGGAAATTCATGCCTCTCATTTTCCAGGCTCGCTGGTCGGCCCGATATTCGGCGAGCAGATCGAAGTCACGATGCGCCATCACGCACTGGAATCGGCCTGTTTCGTCGTCAACGCCACCGGCTGGCTGAGCGAGGAGCAGATCGCCTCCATTCATCCGGATCCCGCCTTGCAGAAGGGTCTACGCGATGGCTGCATGACCTGCATCATCACCCCGGAAGGCCGCCATGTCGTGCCGCCGCTAACCTCGGGCGAAGGCATCCTGATCGGCGATCTGGACATGCGGCTCATTACCAAGCGCAAGCGGATGATGGATTCGGTCGGACACTACGCACGGCCCGAACTGCTGCACCTTGTACATGACACGAGGCCCGCACGCGCACGCGAGCAGATCGGCCTCTCAGACGATTTTTCCGAGGCAGAGCAAAGCAAGCCATTTGAGGAGGCTCAGGATGCGTGACTTACAATCCATAGATCCGGAACTCATCAATGACCTCCAGACACGTGGAATGCGTCTCGTCGATCCGCGTGCCGGCCACGAGAGCAGGCGCGGCGGCGCAGGCCCCTCAGATCATAAGGCAGTCAATTTCGGCGATACAACCGTCATGGTGCCGGTCCATACCGCACCTGCATTCGACAGTCCCTATCTGGTGGAGGCACCTGATGCCGACGGCCGCGCGCGCATCACCAAGGAAGGCTCCGAAATCGCACGAATTCGGTTCCCCAATCGTCCGCGATTTTACGACCTGACGACGAGTGATGGCATCCCCTACAACAAGATCGCGGTTCTTCATTCTCGTGACGTGCTTGCAACCACAATCCTGCAAACCTGCATCCGTTACGAAAGCCGCAAGAAGACCTGTCAGTTCTGTTCGATCGGCCAAAGCTTGGCAGCCGGTCGGACCGTCGCGCACAAGACGCCAGCACAGCTTGCGGAAGTGGCGAAGGCGGCCGTCGAACTGGATGGCGTCAAGCACATGGTGATGACCACCGGCACCCCGCCGGGCAAAGATCGTGGCGCCGCCGTGCTGGCGGAGAGTGCCCGCGCCGTGAAGGCGGTCGTGGATCTTCCCATACAGGTTCAGTGCGAGCCTCCGGAAGACGACGCATGGCACGAGCGGATGAAGGCTGCTGGCGCGGATGCGTTGGGAATGCACCTCGAAGCGGTGACGCCGGAGGTTCGGGAGCGGATCATGCCGGGCAAAGCCAGCGTTCCGCTTGAAAAATACTTCTCCAGCTTCGAGGCTGCAGTCAAGGTGTTCGGGCGAGGACAGGTCTCCACCTATATCCTCGCGGGACTGGGTGATACGCGTGAAGCAATCCTCAACATGTCGACGCGGCTTGTGGCCATGGGCGTCTATCCGTTCGTCGTCCCCTTCGTGCCCATCTCCGGCACACCCCTCGAGAGCCATCCCGCACCAAAGGCCGATTTCATGGCCTCCATTCTCTCGCCCTTGTCCCAGATCGTCATCGACGGTGGGCTGAAGGCGTCCGACATCAAGGCGGGCTGCGGCAAGTGCGGCGCCTGTTCCGCCCTCTCGACCTATGAGAAACTGAGGATCCCCGCATGAGCCTGATGGATCACTCCGCCTTCATAAGCCCGGAGTTCCTGATCCGGGCAGCATCCGAGCCTTGGGAATTTCAGGGTGTATCTCGTCTCCGTTACCGAGTGTTTGTCGACGAGCAGCGCATTTTTGTCGGCGATGACCGCGACGAAATCGACAAGACAGCGATCCCGCTTGTGGCAATCTCCACATTGGCGGCCGAGCCTGCGGAGGTCGTGGGCACTGTCAGGATCCATGAACCAGCACCCCGCATCTGGTGGGGATCGCGCCTTGCGGTCGATCCCGCATATCGCAAGGTCGGAAGGTTGGGTGCGGAGCTGATCCGGCTTGCGGTGAGTACCGCGAATGGCCTCGGGTGCAGTGAGTTTCACGCCCATGTCCAGCTTCAGAATGTACCCCTATTTCGGCGCCTGCATTGGGAGCCGCAAGGAGAAATCGACCTGCATGGCGTGCGTCACATGCACATGCTGGCCTCCCTCTCGCACTATCCCCCGACATGCGACCCGACCGTCGGTTGGTCCGCCAGAGCGCGGAGGTCATGATGGACCTTTATGCCTTGGCGGCAGCACTGGCAGCCCACCCGTCTATTCGCAGCAAACTCGACATCGCGGCGACGACACGTGCGCTTTCGCTATCCTCCGGAACACCTGGAATGCCTGGCGACGACGCCGCGGCAATTCCAGCCCTGGACGGCACTTGGGATTTGCTGGCAGGGGAAGGTTTTATGCCGCAGTTCGTGCAAGACGATCCGTGGTTCGCCGGGTGGTGCGGCGTGATGGTGAACCTCTCGGACATCGCAGCCATGGGAGGGCGTGCGACCGCGCTGCTCGATGCCGTTTGGGCACCGGACGCGGCGTCTGCCGAGCCCCTGCTTAGCGGCCTAAGGGATGCAGCCATGGCCTACGGCGTGCCGATCGTCGGCGGGCACACCAATCTACGCAGCCCCGAACTCAATCTTGCAGTCTCCGTCACGGGTCGCGCGAACCGGCTTATCTCGAGCTTTGCAGCTATGCCAGGGGATGCACTCATTGCCGCGATCGATCATCGGGGACAATACCGGCCACGCTTCGATAACTGGTGCGCGGCCCTCGATGCACCTCACGAGAGATTGCGCGGCGACTATGAGCTTCTGCCGGAGTTGGCTGATGCAGGTCTTGTCGATGCCGGAAAGGACATCAGCCAAGGCGGGATCGTAGGCACGGCACTTATGCTGGCGGAATCTTCCCGTTGCGGTTTCGAGATCGAGTTGGCTGACATCCCGCTTCCGGAAGGTGTTGCAGTCGACCGCTGGCTGCGCAGCTTTCCGAGCTTCGGCTTTCTCCTTTCGGTCCGGCCGGAACGGGCAGACGAGGTCTGCTCAATATTTGCTGCTCGGGGCATCAGCGCAGCTGCCATCGGTCATGCAAAGGACAGTTCTCGGGTCGATCTGACGAGCGGTGGCACCCGGGCAACGTTCTGGGACTACGCGGCAGCCCCCTATATCGCACTCGCAAAGGAGATCGCCCATGCCTGAAGTACGCTTCACCATTCGATGGCCTGATGGGACGGAGGAGAGCTGCTACTCGCCTTCGACCGCCATTACGCGCCATCTCGAAGCCGGATGCACCTATCCCCTGACCGAATTTGTCGAACGTGCCCGCACCGGTCTGAACGAGGCATCGGACCGCGTCGCAGCGAAATTCGGCTTCGCCTGCTCCTCAGCACTCGATCAGCTCGCACAGATCGAAGCCACGGCCAACAATCAGCCTGCCGATTCTCAAGTCACCTGTCTCTCGATGTCATGAAAGGGTTCGTTATGACCGACACCATCGTACCGCACGTACCAGTTCTCATCATCGGGGGCGGCCAGGCTGGCCTTTCGGTCAGTTGGTATCTGATGAAGGAAGGAATCGAGCACATCGTTCTCGAGCGCCACCACCGGTTCGAAAGCTGGCGCAATAATCGTTGGGACAGCTTCTGCCTGGTCACGCCGAATTGGCAGTGCCGGTTGCCCGGCTGGCCTTACAAAGGGACGGATCCTGACGGCTTCATGCTCAAGGATGAAATCGTCGACTATCTGGATAGTTTTGCCGAGAGCTTCCAACCACCGCTTCGCGAGGGTGTGGATGTAAGACATGTCTCGCCTCGCGACGGCGGTGGGTATTTGATCGAGACCAGCGAGGGCACCATGACTGCGGACCAGGTGGTCATTGCAACAGGAGGTTACGACAACCCTATTGTGCCTTCATACGCTGGCGATCTCGATTCCTCTATTGTGCAGATGCATTCGCGCGATTACCGGCGTCCCTCTCAACTACCTGACGGCGGGACACTGATTGTGGGAACAGGGCAATCCGGCGTTCAGATTATGGACGATTTCCATCTGGAAGGTCGGCCCGTTCACCTCGCTGTCGGTCCGGCACCGCGCAGCCCGCGCAAATACCGCGGACGCGACGCAACCGACTGGCTTTACGATGCCGGCACCTACGCGGTCACGATCGATCGACATCCAGATCCGGTCAAGGCTCTTACCCAGACTAACCATTACATGTCGGGACGTGACGGCGGCAAGGAAATCGACCTGCGCAAGTATGCGCTGCAGGGCGTGCGCCTGTACGGATCTGTCGCGGGTGCTTCGGGCACAATGATGACTTTCCTGCCGGACCTTGAAAAGAACCTCGATGACTCTGACCGGAGCTATCTGAGCATTCGCAAACAGATCGACGCCTGGATCGCCGCGCAGGCAATCGAGGTTCCAGAGGAGCCCCCGTTTGAAAAGGTCTGGCGCCCCGCTCAAGAAATCACCGAAGTTGATCTGGCGGAGGCAGGCGTAACGTCGATCATCTGGGCGATCGGATTCCGGCCTGATTATTCCTGGCTGAAGGTCGATTGTCTCGACGAACGCGGCAAACCGCTTTTCAATCGCGGGGTCACTAAAGTGCCCGGCCTGTACTTCATCGGTCTTGGGTGGCTGAACACCTGGGGATCTGGACGCTTTCTGGGCATTGATGAGGACAGTCGCTATCTGTCCGAGCAGATCGTTGGCCATCAGAAGAACAAGCTGGCGGCATGAGCACCCTTACTGTCTCACGCTCTCAGACGTCCGGTCTTGAAGAAAGTCATGTCCTCGGAATGGCGGAAATGGGCTATCGCGGCCTGTCGGAGCAATGGCTCAAGCGACGGGCCGGCGATTTGCACTGGCAGCTTATCGCACGAGCTATGGGGCAGCGGGAGGCTGTCTTTACCTGCTCAGATGGCGAGCCGCTTTATGCAGCTTTCTGCGCAACCAGCGTCAAACTCGCAAGGCCCGAGCTACCTCGTCTCGGCGGGCAGTTGACCCTATCTGCAGACTTCTACCGCGTCGGTCATGGGCGCTTATCGTCCCTTCTCACAATCAGCGCAGATGGCGTCGAGGTGGGGCGGATGGTTTTAGTCTCGATGTTCGTAGGGCGCATAGAACCGGGCGTTAATCGCTCGGTCGTCCGCCGGAGCCCACGAGCGTTGGCGATGCCGCCAGAGGCCCCCCTCGCAATTCGCCGCGTTGCGGAGCATTCGTCAGTCGTAGCGCGCGACATCCGTAACCAAGCCTTCATGCGTGCCAGCCTGCCTGAAAGGCAGCGTGTTCTCCCGTGCCCGGCGACGGATTTCAATGCTGCCGGCCTTCTCTATTTCCCAAGCTTCAGCGCTTTGGCAGATCGAGCGTTGTTTCAAGCGGGCGAGACGCAGATCGGTATGCTTGCGTCACGACATGTAATCTATCTTG
Organism: Rhizobium sp. TBD182; assembly: GCF_001950375.1. Lineage (NCBI taxonomy): Bacteria > Pseudomonadati > Pseudomonadota > Alphaproteobacteria > Hyphomicrobiales > Rhizobiaceae > Rhizobium > Rhizobium sp. TBD182. The sequence goes on from NZ_BDLN01000011.1 coordinate 69,485, forward strand.
GCAATGTGGAGCCGGGAGAGTGGACAGATATTAGTTTTCGAAGGCTACCGTTGGGTCATGATGTCGCTCTGTTCGGCTCGGACGAAAGACCACTCGCTCTGATGCGGGTCCGTTTTCGTCACAACAGATAGATCGACCTTCCCCTCGAAGGCCGGGTAGCAAGCGGGCAACATCTCGCCTTGAAAAGGATCTGAACCTACGACCCGCAGCCGTAAAGTCCCAACCGACTGATATATTGATATTTTCTTCTAACGACTGCGGCTGGAGGGTCTTTCATTGCAAACTGTCAGAAAACTGCATATATTTCTGACAGGAGAATGACCATGCTACGACTGACAACACAGATCATGGCCCATGCGGAACAGCTGCCCGAAGGAACGGCGCTTTCGGCGAAGGTCTTCCTGCATCTGGGAAACCGTGCGGCTGTAGACCAAGCATTGTCACGTCTGCATGAACGCGGCGAGCTCGTTCGTGCAGGTCGTGGGGTCTATCTGAAGGCGATCAAAAGCCGCTTCGGAATCCGACCGCCGACGGTCGAGCAGGCCGTAGAAGCTGTTGCGCACCAGCGTGGTGAGGTGATCGTTTCGAATGGTGCTGCCGCTGCAAACTCGCTGGGACTGTCCACTCAGGTGCCGATCCGGTCCGTCTTTTTTACATCCGGCCGCAGCAGAACCATGACTGTCGGCGGCCAGACGGTCGAGTTGAAGCATGTACCACGCTGGCAACTCGCCCTGGGGAACAAGCCTGCCGGCCTAGCTGTGCGCGCGCTGGCCTGGCTTGGTCCGGAAAAGGCCGAAGAAGCACTTCCGAGCATCAAGCGGACGCTTTCCGCCGAGGCGTTCGGCGAACTCGTTGCCGCCGCCCCTCAGTTTCCCAGCTGGCTTGCCCGCAGTGTAGGAAAGGCCGCTTATGGCTGAACAGTTTTTGCAACTCTCCCGAGACGATCGGAGAGACGTTCTTGCGATCGCCGCGGAGAAAGTCGGGCGTCCGATACACCTCCTGGAAAAGGACGCATGGGTCGTCTGGGCTCTGCAGACCCTCTATGGGACGACGCTCGGCGAGCACCTCGTTTTCAAAGGTGGCACGTCCCTCTCTAAAGCATACAAGGCCATCCGCAGGTTTTCGGAGGATGTCGACCTGACCTACGATATTCGTGAGCTCGCTCATGATCTCGTGGGCGAGAATGATGAGGCGTTACCGAAAACCAGAAGCGAGGAAAAGCGCTGGACGACCGAAGTCCGCAAACGTTTGCCCGTCTGGGTATATGAGACTGTCAGCCCACTCATTGTCGATGCGATCAACGCACAGTCGCTTCCGGCCATCGTCCGTGTCGAGGCCGACAAGCTCTTCATCGACTATGAAGCAGTTGCCGGCGGATCCGGCTACGTCGCTCCAAGCATCATGCTGGAGTTCGGGGCTCGATCTACGGGAGAACCGGCAAGCGTTCGCGACATTGCATGCGATGCTGCAGGCCTTGTGGATGGCATCGAATTTCCCACCGCGAAACCTCGGGTGATGCATGCCGAACGCACCTTCTGGGAAAAGGCGACGGCGATCCACGTCTTCTGCCTGCAGGAACGGCTGCGCGGGGAGCGCTTTTCACGCCACTGGCACGATATCGTTCGTCTTGACGATATCGGCATCACCAACAGCGCAATCGCTGCTCGCGACCTAACCAAATCGGTGGCGCAACACAAATCCATGTTTTTCGCCGAGAAAGCGGCCGATAGAACGCCGATCGACTATGAAGCGGCCGTGGACGGTGAGCTGCGGCTTTCTCCTTCCGGCGAAGGAAAGGCAGCTCTCGAACAGGACTACGCCCGGATGCTTGAAGACGGCCTTCTTCTCGATGAGGCCGAGACTTTCGATGAACTCCTCGCTCGATGCGAGAAAATTCAAGATAAGGCCAATGCTGGCGGCTGATTGAGGCGTCGCTGGTGCTGGCAAAGCGCGCAGTGTTTTGGCGCTGGCGCGCTAAGGCGCTATCCTCTCTTGGCTCGGTGGATAGCCGTATTTATGCGTAAACGATCTGGAAAAGGCCTCGGCGCTACCAAACCCGACAGCAGCGGCAACTGTTTTCACGCTCCGGCCTGAACGCAGTTGCGACCTGCCCAGCGCAAGACGCCAATCCGTCAGATAGTATACGTCGCTGCCCTTCAACCCGATAAGGGCGAAAGTCTGGCGGAGATCAGCAGCCGCTTTCCCATGGGCATCGATTCGAAGATACTTGATGATAAGAGGTTCGTTCCCAATCCAGCGAGCTATCATGAGATGATCGGCGCGTACCTTCCGCGCGACGTCACCGATTTCATGGCTGCGTCGGCCAAACCGATGCGGGTGGATACATTCCAGATGCGGTTCCAGAATGCTGCCTGGCATGACAAGCCTTCGTTCGGCATCGTGACCACCGAAGACAAGGTCCTCTCACCCGACTTTCTGCGGTGGATGTATCAGCGCACGGACACGAGGGTGACGGAAGTGAAGTCAAGTCATATGGTCTACATGTCCCACCCGCAGGAAACCGCGGATGTCATTCTTGAGGCTGTCAGTTCGGTACAGTGACGACAGGCAAACCACGGTGTAGAACGGCTTTGATTTAAAGTCCCTGTTACCGAGCGCGTGTTGCTGTACCCGACCTACTTAAGATCGGGTACAGCGTTTCGGTGGCTCCCTAGACTTGCCGCAAGCCGCCGTCAACGCACAGTTCCGCGCCGGCGATGTAGCTCGCATCATCGCTCAACAAGAACAGGGCTGCTGCAGCCACTTCCGAAGGCCGTGCCATACGACCCATTGGAATCGGAGCGACAATTGCCGCGCGTGTGTCTTCCGCGACAGCGGCCATCATATCCGTATCCGTTGGGCCGGGTGCAACGACGTTGATCCGAATACCTTTGGGTGCGAGTTCTGCCGTCCAGGTTCTGGCATAGGATCGGACAGCTGCTTTGGTTGCGCAGTAGGTTCCATAAGCCGCATAGCCTGCGTTCCCGGCTATGGACCCGATGAGGACGACTGAGCCGCCTTTTGTCATCGCGGGGAGCGCTGCCTGGAGGCCGAACACCATCCCCCGGACGTTGACGTCGAAGTGGCGGTCGAAGTGCTCCGGCGTAATCTCGGCGATCTGCGAAGGCTCGGAAAGACCTGCATTCAAAACAAGCGCGTCGATACGACCGTATCCTTCTCGGACTTTTCCGACAGCAACCACCATGTCTTCCGGAGAGCTGGCGTCAGCAGTAATACCAACCACGCCATTGCCGATGCCTTTGGCGGCCTGTTCAGCATCTTCACCTCTACGACTGGTGATGAAGACGTTTGCGCCTTCGGCAGAGAGACGTTCAGCAATCGCCAGGCCGATACCCTTTGCGCCCCCGACAACCAAGGCCGCTTTGTTATTCATTCGAGCCATCGTAAATCCTTTCACTAAATGGTCTCGTCATGATATACGTCGTAAACCTGATATCAATTACGCACCTGGAATAGCCTAGATATGGACGAGTATACTGACCTGGACGCCCTCTCTCATCGTGCGCTTTGCGACATGGCGCAGGTTCGCCCGGTGCTCGACAAGATCGCTGATAAATGGACCATCTTGATCCTGACAGTAATCTGTCCGAGACCTGCGCGTTTCAACGAACTCAAGCGGCGTCTCGATGGGATCACGCACAAGGCTCTGGCCGATGCCCTGAAGAGACTTGAGCGGAACGGTCTTGTCACGAGAACGGTACTCCCGACGCAGCCGATTGGCGTGGAATATGCAATTACTCCATTAGGCCATTCACTACGGGAGCCGTTCGAAGCTTTATGCTTATGGGCAGAGGCCAACGGCGACAAGGTCGAGGCCGCCACGCGGAGCTATGACACCACTGGAGATCGTCGCTGACGGCATTCCTTAGTCCGCTTCCTGCGCGAAGCTGCCGTAGCCTCTGCCTTGACGGGATTCGAACCAGCGACCCTATCGGCATTGGTGAGCCACGAAACTGCTAACGCTTTACGCAGAAACGCCAATTGCTAATTCGCGCACGTGCCGAGGATCGGCGACATCAGCTTGATGTGGGCATCAATCCGTTCCAACACTCTATCGGGTAGAACAGCTCGTTCAGGCAGAGACCACCAAGACTGGTTGACGCGCTCCACCGTCTCCATAACAGCCTTCAGCACAGCGGCTTCCGGCATTCGCGCACGATGAGCGAAGACTTTCCATCGCTGGGTGTTCATTGCCTTGAACGGCCTTTCACCGGCCAGCGACAGTGCCATGGCATCCGACGGAATGTATGGGACGGTCGATAGCACATCATAGACTGGGGCGAGTGCCGGCTTGTCACCCTTCCCATGATAAATCAGCGACCAATTCTTGAGGTGCATGTCGCCATTGCCTGTCAGGACTGCCAAAGCCAGTCGTCGGACGAACTCGAGGGCTGCCGCTGAAGAAACGGCGATCCCAATAGCCACAGCGATATCATGATATGAGGCCCCCTCATATTTTCGAGACGGATAGACGCCGAATACCTGTGCAAAATCTTCGATATGGATGCGTTCACCACCGGCAACGCGATCGAAACGTTTGACGAGAAGGACTTTGCCGTCGGACAGTGTCTCAAACTCCTCCGGGATACCCTCGAACTGCGATTGTTCCACGAGCTCGCGTTCCGGCACGTCCATACCAACCGCTTCGGCCAATGCGAGATTTGCAAATTCGTTTTCCGAGACACTGGGAAATGATGTTGATGGAAACTTGGCGATATATGAACCCTGCTCGTCGCCTAAGGGGATCGTCAGACCGCCGCCCTTGCCTGTGTTTTTAATGACGGAGAGTTTCATTTGCACGCCGGCGAGCGAAAACCGGGCCTTCGGTCTGGGGGTTGTCAAACCCTCATTACGAACAACGCTGCCTTCGCTCGGCACAATTCGGACAGCCCCCGGCAGATCCGATCCGAGTGCCGCAAGCAAATCGAAATCATTTCCTGCTCGCACGCTGCCTGAATGGTGCCTCTCCATCGCCTCGCGCAGTTTATCCTCTGGAAGAAGGTTCGCAAAGAACGATGGCAAAGCCCTTGCGACAGGCTTCGGGTCCTTCCGCAAACCCCCATGTGCCGCGCGAAATGACAAACTGAGCACTGGGAAACCACCCGTCTGTCGATAGCTCTCCTCAAAGCTGAACGCGTTGAAGTCTCCCGGCGTCCTCACGATCATACCGACCTTCAGGTCATTCAGCAGCACGTCCAGTGAGGTTATAGATCTTGGATCAAGAGGCGCATCAGACATTGCCATCACCATCAGGACTGGCGACGAAAGCAGGAAGGTCATCTTCGGCGCCACCTGGCTGCAGTAAAGCTTCAACCGCCGGGACCATCGCTTGAGGGATGAGCATCAGTTCCAGACCAAGCGCACGACCAATGTTGATCAGAGTGGTCGTACGGGCAGCGCTGGCTCCAGCCTCAATCTCGCGGTACCGCGGTCGCGATATACCCGCCATATCCGCAAGCTGCTCCTGGGTGAGGCCCAAAGTCTTGCGCGACGTCTTGAGCAGCCGCCCTATGTCCTGAAGAGCCTCCGAATCCGACTTCATATGATACCTTAACAATTCATCTTTCTCAATATGATATGTTTACGTATCTCACAGCATCTGCTCAGTCAAACTAAATGCCGCTAATAAGGATCATATCAGACTAAAAGATCTTCTTACAGATCAATTTTGTTTCCTCTACCGATAGGACGTTAGGCAATCTGGGCACCGAAACTGGTAGCACCCCCGCAATACACCCTTCTTTAAAAGTCCGCTCCTATCCGCCTGGCAACATGCCTGCCTAGCAGGAAGACAAGGCATGAGGATTGGCTTCATCGGGGCCGAGCACATCAGTAAGGCACTGGCCGGGCTTGCAGTCGCGAACGGACATACCGCGACGCTCAACAATTCGCGCGGACCAGAACCCCTGCGCGAGGCAGCGGCCGAAATTGGTTGTCAGGCCGCTGTTGTATCCGACGTGCCCTCGTCCAGCGATGTGATGGTTCTCACAGTGCCGTTCGCAGCTTGCACCGCAGTTCCTTGATGGCAATGGTGAGGCCATGAAATCGGATATCGGACATCTTCCGCAGACGAAGCAGCGCGAACTGGAAAGGGTCGTCCGGATCATCCACGAAGAGTTCGCCGGCATTGTGGAGCGCTCGAAATCCGAAGCCAAGAAAGACGGGCGGATTTATAAAATCATCCTGTTCGGTTCATATGCCCGTGGCACCTGGGTGGACGAGCCGCACACGTCGAAAGGCTACCGATCAGATTTCGACATCCTCGTCATCGTCAGCAACAAGGAACTGGCCGATCCCAAATACTGGGACAAAGCCACTGACCGGCTGATGTGGGACAAGGAGATCGAGACACCCGTCGGCCTCATCATGCATGGCGCCCGCGAGATCAGCAATTTTTTGCATGATGGCCAAGCCTTCTTCGTCGATATCGCTCGCGAGGGTATCGTCCTCTACGAATTCGACGACCGGCAGTTGGCTGAAGCGAAACCGCTCAGCCCTGCCGATGCGCTGAGAGTGGCAGAGGAGCATTTCCGCAGGCATTTTCCTGATGCTCAAACCTTCATCAAGTTGGCAGGTTATGCCCTCAAGGATAACAATGCCAACATCGCCGCCTTCCAACTTCATCAGGCGGTCGAGACGGCCTACAACTGCTACCTGCTGACAGTAACAAACTATTCGCCCGCGTCACACAATCTCAAATTCCTCCGAGGCCTTTCAGAGGATCGTGATCAGCGGCTGGTCGACATCTGGCCACGCGACCATCAGCGTTTTACCGCATGGTACAACGTTCTCAACGAGGCCTACGTCAAAGCGCGCTATTCGAAGCGTTTCGAAATTTCCGAAGAGGCACTCGCCTGGCTTCAGGACCGAACGGCAGAACTTCACGCCCTGATTGAGGTGCTCTGCCGCGAGCACATAAACAAACTGCAGCAGGTAGCGACGTCCTGACCGCGGTGATGCAACGGCTGCCGGGATAGCGCAACCGCCTGGTTTTGGCTGGTTTCGCTCTTGAAGGGATCAGTACTGACGACCCGTTTTTCGGCCACGCAATAACGACGATTCGTCGGTCTTGCGCTCACATAATCTCGCCTCCGCCCGAATGTCATTCTTTCAGACGATCCACCAAACGCTTCATAAGATCCATTCGTTCGTGAAAAATCGCTACGATGAGGGCGGGAGCATCCTCACGAGGCAGACAAAAGACGTAGTGGTGCTGGCATCGCGCCATCCTTAACTCCGAATAAAGCGCACTCATATCCTTGAACGAACCTCTGCTCTCGGCAAGGGTTGCGATACCTCGCTCCAAACCCGAGACTAGCGGCGTACCTGCGCAGCACTCCATTGCGTATGTGTGTAGCGGATAACCGAACGTAGATCTGATTCCGCTTCCGCGGTAAGAATATAGGCAGTCAAACGCGACCCTCGGAAACCTCCTCGTCAAGGATCTCCCCTACAGTTTTGGTCGACAGTCTCCCGGCAAGCCCCTCATTGACGCGCATGTTCATCAACGTCTTCAACTCCTCCCAGGCTCGCTCTGCGTCTGCGTCACCGGGGAAGAGGCGCTCAAGCGCATACTGCTTGATTGTCTTGCCTTGCAATGCTGCCAGCGCCTTCAGGCTTTGATGTTGTTGATCCGTTATGTCGATCGTCAATCGGCTCATCTAACGCACGCCTAAACTGAGAAAACCCACATTAACACATATGTAGTTTTGTAGCCCCCACTTATGCTTGTCCGATGTCGCTTGGAGGGCTTTTCTAGTTCGGAGACTCTGATCCCCCTACCTTCCTCCGCTCAAGCACAATCCCTACCGATCAATGGACGTGTACGTTTAAGCTCTTGAAAGGACTCGAACCGGCGGTGCCAAATTCACCACTCCCCTAAGCCGTTGATGCGACACGATTTAAGAACCGGATAATATAGCAACATATTGACTATATTCAGAACCCACTGCTCGTGGATCGCGGCAGTAGGTTATCGAAACAGAGAGTCGTGCGGGAGCAAATTTAGTTGAACTCGCAGCTTCTGTGCGACGTCGTGGTACGACATCTCCGCATCTGCGTCGTCAAAATCGAGGGAATCGTCGGGTATAGGGTGGAACAACAGATGCCAGATGTTTGGCGCCGTGATTGTCCAAGACTTCATGTTCGAACTTCACTTTGACGGGATGATTGGTGTGGCTTCAGTTACATTGATACCGAGCCACTGTTCGCTGTGGTTTCGTAGGTCGATTCCAAAGGTGTGGTCGTACGAGAGCCAAGCAGCCGTCACCACCATTGTCCAAAAAATGCTAAAAAGCGAGCCCACTAGAAAATACTCGGCGAAGCCTTGTTCGTCCATTTCTTTGAAGCGCGCAACGGTCTTCAATGCAATCACTGCGGCAAGTATTTCCCAGCTATGTGTGATAATGCCAGTAGCGATTATCATCCGTTCTAGAGCTCCTATCCAGCGTCCAGCGCTGGTGGTAGGTCTCGGAAAATTTATAATTGAGGCCGTTAAGCCAGTAACTTTGAAAACGCCGCGGCAGACTATATTGCCAAACCAGGTCAGCATTACCAAAGCTATAGCTGTGTAAATGAGTGCGTGCACCACTTGTCGGCCCCCGGGAGTTGGTAATTATGGTCAAGCGTTTTCAAAGCTTCGTGAATCGCATTCCACTGGATCACGTACAGATCAAAGTCACCAGCGCTCCGAACTTTGTAAACATTGTGTACGCTCACGTTGCGGTCATGCGCTATTTCAGCAACCGATGCACCCCGCAGCAATCTGATAATATCGTCACGCTGTGCGTCCGACCACTTACGCTCGACGGCACTCAGAGTGGCACCATTGGCTTCAAGCATTGTCTCGAGAAGGGCATCATGCGGCACAGAAAATCTGTAGCGGTTAGGAGAGCGCTTTTCATTCAGCCGCTCGCGTGCTCGCGCAAAACCAGGCCCCATCATATTCCAAGCGCGTTCGTGATTGACCCGCGTATTGAGATCGACGGTACCGATCACAAACCGGCAGTCTATATTTCTTTGCATCAACTCGAAGCGGATTTCTCGCGCGGCACTGGCCGCTGCTACCAGTGAACTGACCAAGCCCTGAAATTCATCACCAAGCGTAATTGTGAGCGGTGAAACAATATCTGTAGTGAGAGCTTCATTCTGGCGATCAATCGCGGCATTGAAGTCGACATGTAGATCTAGGGTGTCAGTGTGACTTTCGCTATCAACGATATCACCCATGAGTACTGCGAAACGGGAAGTGGAAGGCAACATCATTCCTTTTTAGCACAACACCAAATCTGGGTCAATTTTTGAATTACCCCATAATTGGGTTAAAATCCATATTACCCCAAAAATGGTGGAGCGAGAAAGATGTATCAGAGGAAAACGCTGCTATAAAAAAATAATGGGCAGACCTGACAGTTCTAGACTGACCATCGATTCAACCACCCGTAAAGCAAATAAGCGATGGCAAATCCTCACAACTAATTCAAGCTCCGTTGCCGACGGAATGCCTGAATCGATCTACGGCTACGCTTGTTTGATAACGCTGTGCGCTCCTTGGCAAACTAGGTCCATTACTGCGATAATCCTGTACCGATGCTGGAGAATGCTTTGCCCACAAGATCTCGTTCCCATGAACTCGAAGATGAATCGATCATTAAGTTTCGCGCGGCTATTCCAGGACGTTGGGTATGTCGCGAAAAAAGCCGCGATTATGGTGTCGATCTAGAGGTGGAAATTTTCGCTGAAGATCGTAGAGCCACCGGGCTCATTTTCTATGTGCAGCTCAAGGCAACGGACGACCTGAGGCGCGAGCGCAAAACTACGATGGAGGTTGATCGCATCCAATATCTGGCCGATTTAGAGCTGCCGGCAGTAATCGTGAGATACTGCTCTGTTTCCGGGGGGCTTTTTTGGGTATGGGACTTTGACGCGGTAAACCAACTTGGTCATGCTACCACTACAGCAACAATTACTTTTACCGATGCGTGGTCTGATCGGACACCTCAAGAAGTTTCTCGCGCCTTGGCAATTCGGCGACGACTGAAAGAACGGCGACCCAATGAGAAGTTTGTATTAGCCGCTCAGTACCAGGTACCTTATTCTGCTGAATTGATGGCGTCCCAATCAGTGAACGACCTTCTCAGGAATCTAAGCTTCATTCAAACATTTGATGACGGATCGCGCGTTCCACTCCAAATTTCCTTACTCGAGGATAAAGTGGTTATCACAATGGGCCTTGGAAGCCTCACCGTGAATGTCGACTTCAAATCGACCAAGACCACAACACAAACGCTTGCCTACGCACTTGCCGCCGTTTTTTTACGAGCAGGCTTCACGGATCGCGCGGCGACAACAGCAAATTATTGCTTGTCACTCGTCGAAGACGAGATGGAAATACCTAGGGGACTAGCTCTATATGCTTGCGTTGCCTTGAAGGGTGAACCGCTAAAGGCCTCGCGGCTTGCGGTTCATGCTGGGCTCCACATTCAACAAGACGAAATATTTCTCAACTTCACATCCGAGCTTATTACATCACAATCTGCGGAGAAGGCGGAAATTGCGACGGCAATTCAAGATTTTTTTCTGCCTGCGATCGGTTCGGCTGCGACTGACGAAAGTCGCGGCGCAATCATGTATTCGATGGCTAACGTTAGGGCAAATAATCACGAATATGCGAAAGCCGTCGAAGCATTTAACAAAGCTCGGAAACTAAGACCTAAATATCTATCTTCTGACTATTTTTTGAAAGAATTGGGCGGTGCACTTTTCGAAGGCCGCCGATTCCGTTGCTCGGTGATTGCCTACCGCCAAGCGGTCGACCTATCGCCTGGTCCAAAGACTACTTTCTGCTTAGGTGATGCCCTGCTTTACAGCGGAAATCTAAGCGAGGCGTCAGCTAAACTCGCGTTATTGTCAAACTCAGATGATGCAATTTTGGCGGCACAAGCACGACTCAAGAGTTTGCTAGCCGACTGGTTTCTGGAGAATGCGATAGATATCAGCCTTGGAGATTCAAACGCCCTTCGCATGTATGTCGATGCAACCGATGATGTCGAGACAAAATTTCTAGCTGTGCTGGCCGCAGCCTTTGCAGAGAGATGGAATAGGTATCTCTGGTCATGGGCAATACAATTGTCTGTCTATGTGTCAAATATTCCGATCATCTCAGACGTAATAGTATGCGCACAGGAAGCATGCGGATCAGAGGCCTACGTGATGACACGAGAGCGAATGCTTCCTTTTGCTGCCACTCAGGAAGATCTCAAGCCTTTGGATGAAATAAGCATAAATGCACGTGACATGGTCGCATCGAGGCCAAGCCGACCCTACACCGCCAGATTACTCGATGGCGATCAGACTATAGTTTTCGAGCGCAAAATGTGAATATCTTGAAGAAGCAAGAACCAACGACAGTGTTACCATAAGGGTCAGAGCACAAAAAGTCCCTCGCGCGATTCAATGACTTGCTCGAATTAGTGACTAGGGTCATTCCTGACTGTCTCGCCCCGGGGATAAAGGGTCGAGACAATGCGCGTAAGTACGTCCCGACCATACCACCGCTCATTGAAGGCCAAGATGGAACGCAAAAATGCAGATGATCGATAGTGTATATGGCGACGGAGGCCGTCTTTGTCGAATTTGGTCAAGCTAGACTCCTTTCTCCGATTTGGTCAGCACTTTTCCGCGCCATCGATCAATGACGCTGTCGAAGTCAACGTGTCGCCAACCGGAATTCCATTCCTGAAGGTAATTCACGCTTCGCGAATGCGGTTCCGGAACTGGAAGTGCGAAATGGCCGACCGTGGGCATGAGGGGCGCGTCGCCTACTATCAAGAACTCGCCCTGCGCGAGATTAGGCAGCAAGTCACCCAGCCCGGCTGATAGGTCAGGAAGAAGAGATTTTACGTAGGTCTGATCGACTGCATTTGTCAGACGAAGGGAAATGAAGTTCGAACACTGCGAAAATATGGTCTCCGAAACCTCTGAAGGGCGCTGGCTGACCACCATTAAAGTCACCCCATACTTACGCCCTTCCTTAGCGATGCGCTCAATCGATTTCCTAGATGCATCGTACGCGGCACCACCGGAGCGCGGCAGGTAGTTGTGGGCTTCCTCGCAGACAACAAGAATGGGCACATCGCTGACGGCCCCCCCTACATGCCGGTTCTTGGAATAATGAAAACCGAAGTCAAAAATCATCCTCGAGATCAAGCTGACAACGATGCTCAGGACTTCGAAAGGTATCCCGCTCAAGTCGATTATCGAGACGTTCGACTTCGTCATGTAACCTACAAATTGCCGGACGACGTCGGCGAAGTCGCCGGTTGCCAAGTCCTCACCGTCCTCTTTCTTTGGATAAAAGAGGAACTGCAGTCTAGGGTCCGCTAAACGCGTGTGGAGGCGCAATATCATGCGATCGAATTCGCCGTTGAACGGGCCATTGGATGCTTTTGTAGCTGCTGCCTGCGAGGCTACGATAAATGACTGCACCGCGTCGAAATAGAGTTCATCCCGATCCGACACCAGGGTTTCGTTAGCGAGCTTCGGCTTACCTTCCCCCGCCAGCTTGCCAATAACCTCATTGTTCATGTTCTCCAGATAGGTCACGACCTCGTCGATCGAGAAGTAGACCGGCGTATCGAATGAAAGATTGGTAAGGGTTGGATTGTGCTTGCACTTGTTACGGACAACCGCGTGCCGGAACTGCGAAATCTGGTTGTGCGAGTTGTGCTCGTTGCTCTCGATGAAAATTTGTTCGAGTTCTTGCGCATTCATAAGCCAATACGGCAACCGCAGATTATCAACGCCTAGCAGGTTAAGTGTGAAGGCTTCGCCTGCCTCCAGATTAAACGCAGCCGCATATTCGGCATGGATGTCGAAGATGACGATATGCGAGTTCTTCTGCGCCGCCTTGTGGGCATTGGCTTTAGATTCGATACCTACGGCGGTTTGCAGGATCTTGGCGACGGCACAGGATTTGCCTGAACCGGTCGAACCGACTACCGCCACGTGCTTACTAAAGAAACGGTCACCGTCGATCTTGAGCTTTATGTCCGGCGAGATGCCCAAAGTCCCGAGGGCGAATGGAGACTTGATCTGGTGCGAGAAAATCCCCTCAAGCACTGCTGGAGGGGTTACATAAGCATATTCTGTGGGGACCGGTAGCGAATGGGAACCGCGAGAAAACTCACCATCTTCTGAAAGCGTACCGATCGGCTGAGTGTCAATCTGAAAACGAAAATTTCCGGAGATCCCGTCAGAGCCTTCCTCAGAATGCACCTCAGAAGAAGGACCCAGGGAGCGCCTTTCGACGTGGGTCGCCCGCACCCCCGTTATGGAGGCTAAAAGATACAAATTGTTCCCAGAAGCGACGAGTAGGTATTGGCCTACTCCCAGCATCGACTTGTACTTCTCGAAATCTTCGGCCGAGGAGATCTCTATACGAATGAGCGAAGGCGAGCTGTCGGTCACACTGCCGATTGGGGTCCCAAGGTCAGGCATAGTCGCTCCTTAACTGTAAAATGTATTCGAGATCAGAAAGGCGTTCGATCTTGAAGCCATGGACATTTACATCTTCGTGCTTCCATTCGTCGTCGGCGACGTTGATCAGGAAAAGCTCGTCGGGTCGCCGTTGTGGCCCCCCGATGACTTCATCGCGCTTGGCTAGACGCAGGCTGAATTCCATCCTGAATGGGTTGCGGATGAGAATGGGCCGTCGGAACAACTCTTTGATAATAACATCGGTCCCGCCGACCTTTCCGGTTTCGCAGCGAAGGCCGGCGTCGTAAAGACGTTTTTGCAGGACGCTTAAGTCGTAGTCGCCAGTCAGCATGAATAGCGGCGGGTTCGAATGAAGGTATTTACTGCTGTAACGCTGGACGAACGCCTTGATAAATCGGACAATGTCGTCGTCGAAATTCTCGATCGTGAGCGGGTTGATGACAAAAACGCGCCATCGAGAGTTGTGGGCCAGACAGGATCTGAGGCTCTTGCGCAGGCTGGAGAACATTCTTCCCTTGGTCGCGAGCTCTCGCGTCCAGCGGGTGAACGTCACTCGGCGAACCTCTCGTAGGCCAGCCAGAAAAGTTTTAGGCTCAACCGTTCGGTCGTTGACGTCAGACCGCGTGGCAAGATCCACGATACGTTGGATCGCATTCGGGAAGATCACGGCATCGATGTCGTCGGGATCAAACCCCTTGTCCTTGAGGGAGGCGAGCACAGCGACCTGTAAATCCTCTGCGGATGGCCCGAACTCGATGGCAAAGCGATCCAAAAACGCTTCATAGTCTACGCTGGTATCGATGCGCGCCACGATCGCCCTCAAGACTTCACCTTTGGTGGACAGAACCGTCTCAAGGTCATCCTTGGTAAGAGCCTTGGTTCCTGACTCGCCAGGAAAATGGCAAAAGAGGCGATAGCTCACATGCAAATCCGTGCCCGAATTTTTGGAAAAGTGCTCGAGCATAAGCAGAATGGGCTTGTAAATCTTACCCAGTGTGTATTTCTCGGCCTGTTCGTGATATTTACACTGGACGGCCGTGGTGAGACCCGCGGCGATGACGTCTACGTCTTCGATCGCGCCCTCGATGGTGATTCTAGCGCCGTCGCCTGCTGCCAGGATTTCCGACAGATACTTTAGGAATTGGTAGAGATAGCCTTTTATAGAGTACTCTGCAGTCCTAGCCATTTATGCCCTTCGTCTCCGTGTCGGCCAGTCCCGCAGATCGTGGCCGCCCTTTGCTTCTACGCGTAAAAGCTGCACATCCAAACTAGCTGACCGTCGCGTCAGCTTTTTGATCCGCCCGCCAAGCATCGAAGCTATCGCGCGACCTGTCTGTCAGGAGTGATGAAAATAAGTCCGGATCAGCTGCATAAAGGCAGTGCCTCATGACAGTGAACGGATTCAGTTGAGTAGTATCTGCGCGGGCCTCGAAGTCGGCTTTGTACCGCCGCACTTCGCCTATCGTCTCTCGCAGATAGTAGTTGAATTTGCCCCGGCTGATGTCGGGTTTAAGGTCGATCACCTGCTGGGTGAAACCATCTACCTTGTGGGGCTCGAACTCACGCCCCGGGAAAAAATGCTTGGCGATCCGCAACAGGCTGAATGCGTTGAGTGGGGCATATCGACGAGGCGCTGCGTCGACAACAGCTTCGGTTTCGGCAGGAACGACTGCCGATTCTTCCTCGATCTCGGCGTAGGCATCGGTTCGCTCGATCTCTTCAGCGGTCCCGTCCCGAATGGCCCGAAACTCCCGGTCCGCCAGTTCGAACAGGGCGGCGAGGGTATTGATGCGCCGTTTTAGACCGTTCGGGATCGACTTCTTGTATTTGATTTTGTGATCGAGAATACTCCACGAATCCTGCACAACTGTCCGAATCTGAAGTTCAAATGGAAAGTTCGCATAGGCGGCATACTCCTTCAGTTCCCTTCGACTTTCGCTCAAGCGCAGATCTAGATGCAGGCCCTTGTATCCGAAGGCATCCGCCGTCTGCTCCATCTGCGCCGTCTTGTCGGTGACACCCAGCACATCGAACTCGGCCGATATGAGCCCCTTCACCCGCTCGACATCGTCCCCATAGAAGCAGACGATGCGCAGCCCGATCAGATCAGAAATATGGTCTCGAATGGCGTAAGCCGTTTTCGAGCTTTCAAGCGCGGTTTGATACTTCAGCCGAAACTTGCTTAGGCATTCCTCGCGTTCCTTGATCCGCCCTTCGACCTTCGCGCCTGCAATCGCTGCATCGGTCGCAAGAAGCGAACGTATCATGGTGATGAAGGCGTTCCGGGCCGCTTCCATCGTATCCCGCGAGCTGTCGTAGAAGTCGCGAAATACGACTTTCTCAGTTTCATAATCCTGCGACGGCATAATATCCCCCAGCTTCCCGCCGTAACCCTACGTTGATATTTGCCCGAAGTGAATATTAGTCGAAGATTATCATTTATTTCTGACGCGGAAATCTCTCCCTGTGATTGAGCCACGTCATAAGTGTTTAAACAGCAATATTCAGCGAGACAAAATTGCTGGAGAACGCGCAATTCCTCGGTGCGACGGCGCTCCAGTAGCCATCGCTTAGAATATCGCCTTGTGTAGCGGGCAGCCGCCTTGCGAGATGATCGTGGGAGATCCGAATCTGGGCCAGGAAGTCGTCAGCAAAAGAGCGCGATAGCGTCCTCTCGGTTTGGCAACTCCGCGGCAAAAAATGTTGTGAGGCAGCTGGCGGATGGCGTGACTTTCGAGTTTCAAGCCAGCAATGTGCAAATATAGATTGCCAAGGAGGACAGTCCAATCGCAAAGATCGAGAAGCAAAGCGGATTTACGCCGACGGAGCAACATCTGTCGAAGCTGGCGGATGAGACCTTTCTCGATCTGTGGTCTTGGCCAAACGTCTTCAAGAAGCCAGGACAGGAGCTCTGCGACTTACTGGTCGTCTGCGGTGATGATGTCATTATTTTTAGCGACAAATGCATCAATTGGAGCGATGCCTCTGTCGAGACGGCATGGCCACGCTGGTACAAAAGAGCTATCGCGGACTCCGCCGGTCAAATCCGAAAAGCGGCGGCCTGGCTGCGCAGCAAGCCCGATGCACTTTTCCTAGACGCAAAATGCCAAAATCCACTTCCGATCCGCCTCCCGCCAATTGATCGGCGAAGAGTACACGGCATCTGTGTCGCCATGGGAGCTGAAGCGGCAGCCTCCAAATATTTCAACGATCCGGATGGCACATTCCTGATCCTGCCTCACCTCAGAGGTTCAGACCACGTCAACTTTCAGTCGGAACTACATCGACCATTCTCGATTGGCGACGTCGATCCTGCAGGACCGTTCATTCACGTATTCAATACGATCGCCCTAGGTGTCGTCATGCGAGAGCTCGATACGATCACCGATTTTACTCGCTACCTTGCAGCGCGTGCCTCACTGATCCGATCCTCGACGCTGCTGGCATCGCCGAGCGAGGCGGAGCTCGTCGCGAATTATCTTCAGACGATTCGAAAGGACGGGTCTCATGATTTCCCCAACAGCACGGACATTAAAGGTGCATCAGGGAATGAAAAGCTCTCCTTTGTGCAAGGAGAGTATGCATACCTGGTGAGGTCTCCGGAGTATCAGCGGCGTCTTGCAGCAAATCGGCCGTCTTACCTGTGGGACCGGTTGATTAAGCTATTCACGGCGGGAACGCTGAACGGTACCCAGCACCAGCTATTCGATGAGGTTCCAACGGTGGGTTCCTCGGAGCGCGCGCTCCGCATCATGGCCAGGGCTACGAGACTACAGCGCCGTCATTTCGCACAGGCACTTAGCGGAGCGATCGAGACCTGCGAGGAACAAAAGGCAGCACGATATGCAAGAGTGCTGATATCGTTCGATCCGTCGACAAACGATAAAATGGCCTATGTTTTCTTGGTTATGCGCGAAACCGACACCATGAGTGTCGCTGAATTCAGACGTATGAGGGCTTCGATCCTCCAAGCCTACTGCCTATCTGCGTTGAACGACGATAAAGAATTAAAGCTCTGTGTTGGCATTGCCGTCAATGCACAGTCTGATCGCGGTGCATCGGAAGAGCTGATTGCTCTGCAACAGCAAGACTGGACACCAGAGTTCTTGGAGATATTGCAGACCGCCAAGCATCAGTTCGACATATCCCTAAATGCTACCATGCTCAAAACCCGCATGGTCCACCAGATGGAATTCCCCGCAGATCCCAAATTCTCGGGAATGTCGCGACAACAGCGGAGGGCACTTGAACGTCAGCTGGTAAAACAACGCAGTTGATCGATACGGCGAGAAGCGTGCTGCAAGGGTCTTAAATCTGGCCCTGCGTCGGCGCTGTTTTCCTCTCGCCGGAAGCGCATGGTATGCATGCCGTTCTGTCGCTCGTCGCGGTTCGCGCAGGCGTGTCCATCGTCCCGGAGAGCATGGCAAGCTTTTGGCCGAATCGACTTGCATATCGCGCAATAGCCGAGCCGGAAGCAGCTCTCGATCTGTCTTTGGCCGTCAGCGAGCCAAACCCGCGAGTACGGCATTTGTGAGAATAGCAACGAAGCTGACAGGTAGCTTGGACATTGACGCGACATTCTGCTTCGGCTCATTGCGGTAATTTACACCGCCGAAAACAGTAACGTAGACGCGGCATCTTTCTCGTCACCATCACTAGTCTGGACCACGAGCGCGTAAAAATGAACAGTTTGGAATACCTGGCCCAAATCAAACGCTACTTCACGCAAGTGATCGTCGAGATCAAATGCAACAATGCATGCGACCATTTCGACATCAACAAAGTTGCTGAGAATTTCTTCATACCCATCCTTTCAATCATCTTCAACTGTCCCGACATCGAGAACCAGAACGTCATCCGCCCCAACTTTCCCTCCGTTGATCTGGGATCAAAATCGAAACGTTTGTCGTTCCAGGTCACGTCTGACCCGTCGAGCGCAAAGGTCGTGTACACGCTGGAGAAGTTTCGCGAGCATTCCCTCGAAAAGGAGTTCGACGAGGTCTACATCCTCGTAATTACCGAGAAGCAGCGTTCGTATACGTCCGAGGCTTTGAAGAAGGAAGTTTCAAAGCATTCGATCGCGTTCGATCCCGATGCCCACATCATCGATTACACCGACCTGATTGCGCGCGCCTCCGCTCTGCCCGTTGAGAAGCTATTGGAGCTTAGCGAGGCTCTTAGAGCGGAATTCAGCAGATATTCAAATTACGAGAAATTCAAGGGTGACCTGGACGCGTTCTTGCAGTTCAGCACCTTGAAGATCGAGGTGGAGAAGAACACGAAAAAATACATTCCTTCAATCTTCATAGAGCCAACCAAGACAAAAGAAACCACGCGCATATTTGCCCATCCGGTTTTCTTCGGTCGAAAGATTGAAGACAAACTTCGGGAAATTAATTTTGATAAGCTCAACAATCATCTCGAAAAAGTCGGCATCGAAACTTTTCAATCGGAAATTTGTCCCGTTTCCGACGCCGACTTTCCCAGCACGCTGAAGGACGTTTGCTCGCACCTACAGGATCGCCGACGCCGAATTGCGCATGAGGCGAACCGCGTTAAGCCTCTGGGCTTCGAGCCGAAAGAAACTCGTGGTCGGTATGAGGTCGCACCAGAAAAAACCGCGATATATTTTATGCTGAAGTTCCCTATCGAGGGCTGTGCCAGCTCGATTGAATGGAAATATGATGAAGCGCTGCAGTTAATAGGAACCGCCGAAGCCAAGTGCTTATTGATCACGAGTGCAGCTGGTCAGGGAAAAACGAACTTCATCTGCGATTTGGTCGAGAACCAGTTTGGAAAGTTTGGCATACCGTCGGTTTTCATCCCGGCAAGAGAGTTGAACAAGTACGCTCATCCAAACCGAATTCTCTCCTTCCTTAGCCAAAATCGATATCTGCCCGTCAGGGACACCGTGCAAGGAGTGCTGGAGATATTTGACCAGGTAGCAAGCGGCGTCCAGATGCCTTTTGTGATCGCTATCGATGGGATCAATGAGGTTAAAGATCTCGATGGGTTCCGGGACGAGCTCTCCGACCTCCTGAGCGCTGTCGCTCAGTATGACTTCGTGAAAATCATCATCACGTGCCGAACTGAGTTTTTTGATAACAAGTTCTCTAAACTGATGAACGAGCCGTTTTCGGGGTCAATTATCCGAATCAAAGACCTTAAGGCTGAGATGTCAGACGAGAGCTTGGAGCGCATGCTGGCCTCGTATCTCGCACACTTCAAAGTAGACGCTGACCTTTCAGGCAGCGCCGCCGCTTTCCTGAAGAGCGACCTGCTGTTGATGCGAATTTTCTGCGATCTGCATGAAGGCAAGGCCCTCGGACACGTGGCGGATATTTACAAGATTAAGCTTTATGAGAGTTATCTTTACCGGAAAGCGGAACAGCTGCCAAAGCCGCTCAGAGCTGAATTTCTTCCGAGCCTCTATGCTATCGTCGGCCAAATGCTCCGTGAGGATCGCTTCCATAGCGTAAGCGTTGCTGGGTATTCGAAGGATCAGTTGGAGGTGATCGACCTCTTGATTGCAGAAGACATTATTCTGCGCCGGGAGCCTGCGGAAAAAACGTTAGAGACCATGTTCGACGAAACAGTCTCTTTCACTTACGACGAACTGAGAGATTTCGTTATCGCGTTTTACTTGGTCAACCGGGTCGGAAAGGCTGATTTTTCCGAATTCTCGGGAGTTGTAGACCGGCTTCGGAAGCTCCAGGTTTATGAGGGCGTATTTAAATACGCATACCTGTTGGCTCGTCAAAAAGGGGAAAAGCAGGTGTTGGAATTCCTCGAAGCGGCCGAGGACTTCGATATTCACTATTCGATCGCTATCTCGACGCTACCGCATGAGTACCAAGACGACAGTGACCGTGAGCGGGTAATTGAGTATCTCTCGACCCTTCGGAAGCGAGAAATTGTCCAACGTATTGGATCATTTCTGTTCCATCGCGACGCCCCAGATCAGATTTTGAACACGCGCCTGCTTCTGGAGATCATCAATAAACTTGAGGATGATCAAGCTCCAACCTTTTTCTATCATCTCTTCAATACAAGGGCACATGTTCCGAGCTTTGAGCGGGACGCGATAAAGGATTTTCTCTCCTCTTGGAACAAAAATATCGGTGTAAAGGAAGATTTTGATGACATGCTCGTCTTTGTTATTCAGCTATCGTTTCTTGCGGATGCTGGTTTGAAATATGACCTGCGTGAGACATTGGATGCCATACGAGCTAGCGGCGAATTCGAGCACTGTTTCGCTTTTGTGGAGCAAGCCAAATGTGGGCGAATGGCGGCCTTCGCGCGCGCTATTGAAGGAATGAAAATTGAGAAAACCGAGGTGAGCGAATGAAGGAAAGGAAACTGATCTTGCCTCTCCCTACAATTCCCTCGCGGTCCGAATTCTTCGAGATGATGTCAATTAAACCGGGAGGTCTTGCTGCCCAGTTGGTTCAGGATGTCTATAAGGTTCTCTTCATCTATTCGGTTGACTTGAAAGCTGAGTACCGGCGTTACTACAGCGTGGAATACGACCAGTTTTCCGACTATTTAAAACTCTGCCACGGTGTACGGATGCCCGAAGCTGATGAAAATCAGACGTACATTTTGCACGTAGGCAGATTACCGCAAATGCTGGATTCGGAACAAGGCGGCACGTACCTGAAACCGGTTATGGCTGCACTGCGAAATTGGAGGACAAGTCATGAAGCTTAAGATGGACTTTGTTTCGAACAGTTCCTCTACGTCCTTTATCTACATCTCGGATCGACAATTCACGAGGGACAGCTTTTTCGAAGCGATTGGGGCCAGTGACGAAGGCCCAATAGGCGAACTCTTTTCTTCAATGTTTGACGAGCTCAATGATGCCATTTCTCGGGGCGACCGGATCACCAGCGTCGAAGGCGCAAACTCAACTCGCGATTTCGACCTGACACCCGAAGTCCTCGACCGTATAAAGAACGCGATTGCGGACGGTACCCCGGTTATTCGTGGGGGATTGAGCAGCGATGGCGCTCTGGCGGAGTCTCTACTCTGCACGACCATCTTCGAGATCGATACTGACGGCATTTTCATCAACGCGTACCCCAGCTACTGGTAGTTCAATGCTGAAAGTAAATCGCTACAGCGACGAGGGTTACTCGACCTTCTTCAACACGAAGACCGGCTTCTTCGCGCGCGTCGAGGATAAAGGAATGCCGGAACCGTTCTGGTCGCCTCATGGTCCAGAGTTGATGGACATATCTATCACCAACTGGTGCGACAAAGGTTGCGTGTTTTGTTATAAGAAATCGACCAAAGCTGGCCATCACATGAAGCTGGCGAACTATAAGCATGTTATTGATTCAGCGGCCAATATGGGGACTTTTCAGGTCGCGTTAGGTGGAGGCAACCCCAATCAGCATCCTGACTTCGTCGATATCCTGCGGTATACGTATGAAAAAGGGATAGTTCCGAACTATACCACCAACGGCCGAGGCCTAACGGACGAAATCTTGGAGGCGACCAAAAGCTACTGCGGTGCCGTGGCAGTGTCTGCGTATCCGCCCTATGATGAGACGGCGGCGACAATACGGCTGCTTACCAAGTTCCAGATCAAAGTGAATATCCACTTCATCCTTGATGCGGACAGTGTGAACACGGCTATCGACTGGATGACTGCGCCACCGGAATTCCTTGGAGGGATCAATGCGCTGGTTTTCCTGAACTATAAGCCGGCCGGCCACAAAGTTTTTGAATCGAAGTTGGCGCGCCACAGCTCACGGCTTGATGAATTCTTCAAATTGGCCACCTCCAAGGAATCTAAACTCAAGGTGGGGTTCGACGCGTGCTGTGTCAGCGGCGTATTCGGCCGTACAACCACGAGCTCGACAGTTGTAGACGCATGTGACGCGGGACGGTTTTCGCTTTTTGTAGCGGAGGATATGCGCGTTTATCCATGCTCGTTTCAAAGCGGCCTCGCTGAAGGGGACCTGTTGTCGGCGGATAGGCCTCTGGAAGATATTTGGAGGAACTCACCTAACATGAAGGGTTTCCGAGACTACTTCCGCTCCGACCGATGTTCTGGGTGCAACCATCAGAGCTCCTGCATGAATGGCTGTCCCATATTCGAAGATCTGGTCGTCTGCGGTAATCGGTGAATCGACATCGGCAACAAGAATGGTCGCATTATCCTCAGTTTTTATACTTTTGATTACTAAAACTAGATCAAACTTAGTCCCATTTCTGGTCGTTTAAGGACACAATCTTAGCGAACTGTAACTTCCGTCAGAGGGCCCCGAGCTTCGCCTTCCAATATCTGGAACTTCACGAATGCGACCTCCGCGGCCGTTTGATCGATTTTTCCCGTGAGGGCCTTATGCGGGCTCATGCAAAGCGGTTCGGCGATCGTCAATCCAGCTTTCAGATCGTCAAATTCTCCTACGAGACGAGACCAAAGCTGATCGGCGTATTCTAGCGCGAGCAATCTGTGCTCTGCACCATTGCTGGCCGCCTCCTCTAGAGCTTGGCGCTGGCGTTGGAACGAGTCGATAATCTGAGAGAGAACCTCGTCTTCCTCAGCATGAAGCGTGACCACGCCTCGCGCCAGGAATATCCCGGAAGCTTGCAGGCTGGCTGCAAACAACTTCTCAAAATTCTGTACAAGAACCGTCGATACGAAGGGCATATCTATATGCTCACACCATTCCTCTTCGAATTGAAGGTCAGGAAGGGTCAATTCAGAGGTCGGATTCATCGCAAGTGGCGCGATAATTTTGCTATTGATTTTCGGCACGATCCTGAACATCCAATCCCTTTTGAGATATTCGCGACCGAGAGCTACCACCGCCTCAAAACCAGAGTTGTAATCGTCAAAATTTTCCACGCTAACAAGTATGGCCACCTCTTTCGCTGGCCAGAACGCCGAGTATTTATCAAATGGTCTTGTGATGCATTGAACGTGGATACCCGACTGCCGCAATGCCGATTCCAGCCCGCCCAATACCTCGGTCATACGCTGTTCTGCCGCAGTGCGTGAACGCCGAGCGGTTGTCTGAACCGCCTTTCCGAGATCAGCTCTACCGGCTACTTTTATAGCCGTTTGAACGGAGACCGGAGAGCTGTCCTCCCCGAACTCCCGCAAAATCGATGCTACATCGGCGAGACGCCGCGCCAAGGATCGCAATTGATCCATTGGAGGATTTGGTACTGTACGCCAGATCGCAGAGTTTGCATGCGAGCGGGCTTGCTCGGCGAGGTCTGCGGCAAAAGCTGCAGTGGCTTTCACACCAGATTCCGCCGTAACCTTATTCATCCGGCCTATCAGATTGCCCAGAATGCCGGTCAACAATGCGCCAAGGGTATCGCTTATCGATTCCGCGGTCGATCCGGGAGGTGACAATTCCTTGGGTCCGGCATAAGCAAGGTCGTTGACACGGCCGAGTATGTCATTCACTCCCTCTGCTAGGACCTGGGCGTCCTTGACTTGTTTTCCCTTGATCCATGTTTCGGAGAAGGTGCGAAAAATCTTCTCCGTCCTAGCCACAAGATCTGCCATTTCACCAGCATAGCTGGTCAACGTCCCAGCCGATGATCTTGCCGTGACGATCTGATTAAAGGCCCTATTCCAAGATACGCGCGAGGGAGCGGGAATGTTCTCTCTCGGCATATTCTTTGACCAGGTCGCATAGGCACCGACGCGAATGGGCGCCCCTTCAGCATTGACTGCATCCGATGCCGCCGCCTCGGAACTGGGCGTTAAAGCGATCAAGGTGTCGCAAATATCGCAAACCGTCTTATGCGGTTCGGTCTGAAAATCTTCGGCGAGCAGAAACCAGTTTGATCTGATCGTCCTGCCATGCTTGCCAGCTTCAAAAGCCGGCTCGGTTACCCAAGGGGTTTGACGATGGAATGCAGCCAAAAGTGCATCCTCACCACCGAATGATTTCACAAGCGAAGCTGCCAGATGGGGATCGATATGGTAAGCGGCAGCCAACATTGTGGACAGTTCCTTGATGTCCGGCTCGCCGTCTCCGGCAATTTCCGGCGCCATCGTTATTTTTATCGGGGTGCCGCCATTGAGGGGAGCCAGAGACGCAAACAGCTTTGCGGCGTCCCGAAGGCTCGTGCAGGGCGGAATCCCGACTCCCGTCGGTAACAAATCAAGGCATTCTCCTCTCAGGTCGCGTTTCGGGGCCGCACGAAAAGCCAGAATAGATTTTTGAAAACGGTCCCAATTTTCGTTTCCAGATAGTTTGGGGATGTCGAGTTTAGGATCTGAAAACATCGCCGCAATAGACCAGTTGGCCTTTGGAACGCCGTGCTCTTCCAACACAGCTATGAATGTCCGGGCATGCTCTTCGAGACTAGCCAGTCCGAGCCCATCCAGGGTTGCCGACCAATACTCGAAATCATTCGACTGATGGAGCGTTTGCGCAATTTGTTTCAGGGCCTCCGTCACCCCCGCATCGTCCAGATCGCTGAAGAGAGATCGGACAATCTGCGGC
The DNA here is from genome assembly GCF_001950375.1 of Rhizobium sp. TBD182. Classification (NCBI taxonomy): domain Bacteria; kingdom Pseudomonadati; phylum Pseudomonadota; class Alphaproteobacteria; order Hyphomicrobiales; family Rhizobiaceae; genus Rhizobium; species Rhizobium sp. TBD182. The sequence continues at coordinate 94,483 of NZ_BDLN01000011.1, forward strand.
ACCGTCCCGATTGATGCGGCTCCGAGGCCTTTCCAAAGTGAAACCGACGACAGATAAACGGCTTCGTCGTGCGAAGCCTGAAGAAGAGCAGCCGAGCGGAGCGCGTGCAGGCCGCCGAGAATTCCAGGACGGCTTTCGCGGACAAGATGCTCGTCCATCAAACGCCGCAGGGCCCGGCCAACCGTCGTTGCAGGGATGCCCAGACAACCCACAAGCCTCGCTACCTCAATCTCTCCGTTTCGGGAGAAGATTGCGGACGTGCATCTAATGATGGAAAGTTCATCTTCCCGGCCTTCACGTTCGCGCAGACGAATCTGATCTGTGACTACTTCGCTGAGACGATGGCCTTGCGTAAGAATGTGAACATATTCTAGCATAAGGCCATTAGATTGCTCGAAGGCTTCGCGCCAGTGCTCCCAACTGGTTTTCGCGTCCGCTCGCAGTTTCGTCCAGACTGTTTCAGCCAACTGCCCGTCCAGTTTCACATCAACGATGCCGATTTCAGACCTAGCCGTAAGGAGTTCGATGTTTTCGCGCCGTGCCGATGCAAAGAGATAGACGCCTGGAGCAGCCCTCAAATCCTGGGAAAGGACATTCCACAAGTCAGCGTTGCTCGGGTCTAAATCATCGAATACCAATCCGATTAAATTCTTATCCGAAGGACGGCGTGAATGGACAAAGCGCATTAACGCCGCAACATCGTTGACGGTGGCCGACGAAGAGACCTGCAGCCAGCGAACTTCGCCTGCGAGCGCGCCGGCCGCAAGCCAGAGCAGGGCCGACTTTCCGGCGCCGGACGGCGCCGAGAGAACCACCTGACGACGGGCGCGCAACGCCTTTATGATGCCGTTCGTCTCAGAAGGGCGCGGCACAACCAGCCCCGCCGCAATGTGACCCGGCTGCACTTTGGTCCCGAGGTAAAATCCCGGTTCATTGAGAGGAGTCGTGAAATCGACACCTCTGAGCGTACCGGAGAGCAGCGCGTCATCGATCGCAGAAGGATCCTGAGCCGCGAGCAACTCGTTGATGCGTTTTTCAATTTCCGTCGGTGAAAGGCGGCGCCTGTTTTCGTATGAAGCGGCGGCATTGAAAGTGGCGGCTTCCGCAACCAGCCTATAGATGTCGCTGGCAATACCTTCCACGATTATTTCCGCAACGCGCAGTTTGCTCGAAAGCAACTCGATGATTTCTGTTTCGGGTGATTTACAGACAATGACGTCGGGCAAGTCCGGTTCGAACAGAGCCTCTAACGATTTCTCGGAGACGCCTTGGCGATTTTGTTCGAGCGCAACGACACAACGCGCGTTGATTTGGGCGCCCGACGTTGCCTTTACTGCCATCGTGGCCAGTATATCACGGACCTCGCTCTCTCCAAACGAACCTTCTCTACGCGATTTAACTTGAACCCGGACATGGCCGGCCTCGAGCTCAATAACGCAGTCCTCGAATCCCTCTGGAACGACGAAGCCGTTCGGAGCCAGCCCGGCCCACTGCCTTAGCGCGATCAATGTCACGATAAGGTGCTGGTAGTGAAATCCGCGATGCGCCCAGGCGCCGCTACGCGATTTCTTCCATTCATTTGAAAGCTGTTCTTCTGTCATGTCCGGAGATTTGCATGACTTACTCGGTCTTCAAAGGCCTCACATCATATCTCCACTCCTTCCGGCCAGCGGAACGGCCTGTTTAGATAATTCCCCAAGCCCGAAACCTCCCCCTCCCCGTCATCTCCCGCAACCCCAGCTCCAAAATAATCCGCCGCGCCGCCTGCGGCGTCACATCGAGCGTCTTCGCCACCATTTTTGCCGACACCAACGGTTTGGCCATCACCAACTCAACCAGCTCCGGCAGTTTTGAAGATGTCCGGCGCCCTTCCAGCTTCCGCTCGAACAGTGTCCGGGCAAACGCCAGCCGGTCATGTTCTTTCAATCCGATCTCGGCGGCCGCGATCAGTCCGTGGGCGATGGCCAGCATCCGGGTTTCCCGGTCGCGATGCCGACGACGATCGACTGGAATGGATTTCAGGCCGGTATTGATGGCGGCGAGATGGGCACCGGTGGTAACGCCGGTCTGGCGCAATATCGACGCGGCCAGCGGCCGGCCAAGCCAGGGCGCATGCTGAAGGACGGACAGTTCGTTCCAGGCATCGAGGGCAATGATGGCCTGCAGCACCGCCGGCAAGTCTTGCGTTTGTCGCAACACGCTTCGCCATTCTTCCAGCCGGGCGTCCTCGTCCCAGTCCAGATCGTAGATCATCGGATCTTTCTCTTGGCCGCCGCCACGGCCAGGCCGTGTTGCATTCTCGATCGCCGCTTCCGATCGGGCCAGCACCGCATCGATAGCGGCATAATCGATGCCGGGGAGATGTTCGATGTCGTCGGCGTCTTCCCCCTCGCCTTCCGGATCGTTCGCGACCGCGCGCCGGATGGCATCAGCGGGCGTCGCCTCGTCAGCGTTGACTGACGTGATCTCCGAGGTTTTTCGCAGTGTCCGAAGTCCGTCGGCCGATAGCGCCCAGCCAGGCAACTGGCCAGCAATGCGCCGACGCGTGCGCAGGACGTCGCGGGCGATGGTCAGCTCGTGGGTGGGTGTGCGAATATCTCTGACATGGTCGTGGAGGACGAGGTCTTCGAGATGGACGAGTTCGCCGTCGATCCACAGCGAGGCGCAGGCATCGGTGAACTGGGTGCGTTCGACGAAGCCCTGCCCGACCGGTGAACGGGCGATACGCTCGTCCAGACGCGTAAGCGCGATACCGGCGTCGAAAGCCGGCCGCATCAGGGCGCTCATGCTGATTTTTGCGAGATCGTAAGCCATTGAAATCATGGTAAATGAGTTCTTAAACGAACTCTATCAAAATATTGCGGTTCCTCACATGGTATGATTGGTAGTTGAACTTCTAACCATCGATAAGTACCTCTTATCAATGGTAGTTGATTTCGCGGCGCAAATCGAGGAAAATCGGGGCAAATCACGGTCCCAGCGGCCGCCGAAACCTGCGATTCTGGAGCCTCTCGTGGCTAAAGCGAAGACATCACAGACGTCCGTCGAGCGGCGCGCCGAAGAGCTCGATACCATTGCGTCCGTCCTGCCGCTCGAACGCCGCGACGAGCTCGCCGAGCTGTTGACCGATCAGGACATCGAGACGCTGCGCCATCTCGTTAATCAGGGCATGGGCGACAATACGTTGCGCGCACTTACATCCGACCTCGCTTACCTCGAAGCCTGGGGGTTGGCGACCACCGGCAGTTCTCTTCCCTGGCCCGCACCGGAAGCACTACTGTTGAAATTTGTCGCCCATCACCTCTGGGATCCGGAAAAGCGCGCAACAGATCCCGACCACGGCATGCCAGCTGCGGTCGATGAAAACCTCCGGCGCCAGGGTTTTCTGAGATCCGTCGGCCCACACGCACCATCGACGGTGCGCCGGCGGCTGGCCAACTGGTCGACGCTGACCAGGTGGCGCGGCCTCCATGGCGCCTTCGCCTCCCCTGCCCTTAAATCAGCCATTCGTCTGGCCGTGCGCGCCGTTCCGCGAACCCGGGCGCGCAAGAGCGCAAAAGCGGTCACAGGCGACGTTCTGGCAAAGCTGCTTGCGACTTGCGAGTCAGACAGCCTGCGCGATCTACGCGACAAGGCAATCCTGATGGTGGCCTTTGCCTCGGGCGGCCGGCGGCGCAGCGAGATCGCCGGACTGCGGATTGAACAGTTGGTAATGGGGTTTGGGGAGCAATGGAACCAAAAACCAACGTAAGCCCTACCAACGCTTTTCGGTGTCTTCTTCCCAGGC
>NZ_BDLN01000012.1:0-6700 GCF_001950375.1 Rhizobium sp. TBD182
GCCTGGGAAGAAGACACCGAAAAGCGTTGGTAGGGCTTACGTTGGTTTTTGGTTCCATTGCTCCCCAAACCCCTTCGTCGAGCAGAGCAAGCGCGTCTCACCAACATGCCTGATTACCTTCGAGCGGAACCGCTACAGCGTGCCTGCATCATTTGCAAACCGGCCCGTCAGCCTGCGGATATATCCCGAGCGCCTGGTCGTCGCAGCCGAGGGAAACATTCTATGTGAACACGCGCGGGTCATCGAGCGCAGCCACAGGCTACCCCGGACAATCTATGACTGGCGGCATTACCTTGCCGTCATCCAGCGCAAACCCGGAGCCCTGCGCAATGGCGCACCTTTCCTGGAATTGCCGCTGGCCTTTCGACGACTGCAGGACCAGATGCTGCGCCGCCCTGGCGGTGATCGCGAGATGGCCGATATCCTCGCTCTCGTCCTCCATCACGACGAACAGGTCGTCGTTAGAGCTGTGGAACTGGCTCTGGATCAAGGCGTAGCAACCAAAACGCATGTGCTGAATCTGTTGCATATGCTGATTGATGGCAAGACGACAGACGGTCCCGACATCGATACGCCACAGGCACTGACCTTGCTGCGGGAGCCCAAGGCCAATGTCGAACGTTACGATGGCCTGCGTGTCCGGATCGTGGGAGGTCGCAATGCGTCATGATCCCGCCAGCGCCGCCGTCGTCATCATGCTGCGTAGCCTGAAGATGTATGGCATGTCTCAAGCCGTCACGGACCTGATCGAGCAAGGTGCTCCGGCTTTTGACGCGGCCGTGCCGATCCTGTCCCAGTTGCTGAAAGCCGAGATGGCCGAGCGTGAGGTCCGGTCCATCGCCTATCACATGAAGGCTGCCCGCTTCCCGGCCTACAAGGACATCTCCGGATACGACTTCGCCGCCAGCGAAATCAACGAAGCGACGGTGCGCCAATTGCACAGATGCGAGTTCATCGACGGGGCGCAGAATATAGTGCTTGTCGGCGGACCGGGCACAGGAAAAACACATGTCGCGACCGCCCTCGGTGTCCAGGCGATCGAGCATCATCGCCGCAAGGTCCGCTTCTTCTCGACCATCGAACTGGTCAACGCGCTCGAGCAGGAGAAGGCTAAAGGCAAGGCAGGCCAGATCGCTGAGACGCTGGTTCGCCTCGATCTGCTGATCCTCGATGAGCTCGGATACCTTCCATTCAGTGCCTCAGGCGGAGCGATGCTCTTCCACCTGCTGAGCAAGCTTTATGAGCGCACCAGCGTCATCATCACCACCAACCTCAGCTTCAGCGAATGGGCAACGGTCTTCGGCGACGCCAAGATGACGACGGCATTTGCTCGATCCTTTGACCCATCCCTGCCATATCCTGGAAACAGGTAATGACAGCTTCCGCTTCAAAGCCAGTTCGGCAGCCGCAGCAAACAAGAGAGGAGAAAAAGCCAATCCCTTGACCAAAATCCAATCATAAAACCATAGTCAGAGGTGGCTCACTTCCCGGAGGAAAAACCGGCTCAGTTCCACATGGAAATCAACACTTTATGTCTCATGCATTGCTCGGTGGGCTCTTAAGCCCAGTCTGACAGCTCAAACTCAAACTCATGTTCCTGCCACCCTATAGTCCCGACTTTAATCCCATCGAAAACGCATTCTCGAAATTGAAAGCTATGCTACGGGCTCGGGCGGAGCGAAAGATCGACGCCCTATGGGATGTCGTCGGCACATTGATCCCCCGATTCACATCGGAGGAATGCGCAAATTACTTCAGGGCTGCAGGCTATGACCCGGATTGAACAGGATCTGCTTGTCTTATAAACTTCTTGCTTCTTCGTGAGATAAAGAAGCGCCGGAGAGGACGGCCATCCTCTTCCGGCGATGGGGGACGGGTCGTGAAATGCGAGGCCGCCATTCTGACGAATGCCGGGCCGAACTAGAGTTTGATCGCCCCCATCTTTTCCAATCGTCCTGAACGGATACCCGAGTTTTAAGGCTCGGATGACAAGCATGGGAGATGAGAAAAGATGACGGATATTACCATCGGCGCGGACATCTCGAAAGACCATATCGATCTGCACAGCCTGCCTGATGGAAGAAGCTTGACGGTTGCCAATGACCGCAAGGGATTTGCCGCAATTGTCCGATGGATCGGCACAAAGGGCGTGGAGCGGATTGTCTATGAACCCACAGGCGCCTGTCACAAGGCCTTCGAGCGCTTCATGATGGTCCAAAGGCTGCGGCTCTCCAAGGTCAATCCGCGCCTTGCCCGACGTTTTGCTGAAGCCACGGGCAGACTGGCCAAGACCGACAGGATCGATGCCGGACTGCTGGCCCGTTACGGCGCACTTCTGGCACCGCGCATCCTGCGAGCCAACACGCAAATCCACAACGACTTGAAGGAATTACATGTCGCGCGCCTGGCCCTGATCAAGGACAGGACTGCCGCAAAGAACAGGGCGAAGAACGTCTCCAACCTGCTATTGAAGAGACAAAATGTCGATAGGCTCAGGCAGATCGAGCGGCAGATGAAGGCTGTGGACGAGGCCATCATGTCGCTGATCGGCGCTGATGTCTCCCTCAAAGCCAGGTTCGATATACTCGTTTCGATTCCTGGCGTCTCGCAGATCACGGCCTTTACGCTCCTAATCGAGATGCCCGAACTGGGCGAGCTGGATGAGAAGGCTGTAGCCGCATTATCCGGACTGGCGCCCATGAGCCGCCAGTCCGGACGATGGACCGGACGCGCTTTCATTGCTGGCGGAAGGGCCATCGTCCGCCACGCGCTCTATATGCCAGCTCTTGTCGCATGCCGCTTCAACCCGCAACTCAAGACGAAGTACGAAGTACGAAGAACTCACTAAAGCCGGAAAGCCACCAAAAGTCGCCATAACAGCCGTCATGCGAACGCTCATTGTGCTCGCAAACGCATTGCTGCGGAAAAATCAAAAATGGCAGCCAAAACCCGCTTGATCAAAACGGATACTCTAGTTCACCGGAAAGCCCTATCTCGACCCGCGGCTTTTTCTGCGGACCGAAGAGGTGCATCATGCGAGTCAGGCGGCGGGAATCGAGAAACTTTTCCTCACTGGGGCTAGCGGCTTTGATAGCGAGCGGTCCGGTTTTATATCCAACAGCGGTGTTCCATCCAGGCAATCAAGACCACGTACAACAATCGAGTTCCCAGATACCCTTTCCACTTTCACAATCGATGTTCCGATCGGATTAGGCCTCACAGGCGCTCGCAGAGAGAAAGCACCGTGAATCTCTCCATCGTCAGCGGGACTTAGTAGGACGATATCGCGTGGTGACTCGTGCAGCCAATAAAGAATCTCAAGTCGCGAATACGCCTCGACCCCCTTTAGCGCCACGGCCCACGGTTCCGAAATTTCAAGTGTGCATAGTGGCCCCAATTCACTCCCCTGCCTGGGAGTGTCACTTCGACTTTTCCAGGGCGTCCGGATCTTTCCCACAAAAAAAAGCGATGCGTCGCCTTCTTCGGGTAGCGCAACCGCGACCTCGTTTGTTCGCAATCTGGTTGAGTGCATGACAGCTCCTGCCGAGTTTAGCGCGCCAGCAGACATCGCTTAGCTTGAAAAGCTTGTAAGAGATGAGTTAATGGGTCATGTCAGATTCGCCGCATTTCATTTCAATTGTCATATGCTTGTGCCGACCCAACCTGCGCGGCGTTCCTGTACTCAAAACCGCACCGCCCACCAATGATTACCCCAGATAATCCCGTCTCGCGCAGTCGAACAGGTGCTGTGGCTGCCGCGCGTGTCAATCCAGATCACAATATGCGGCTGTCGTTTGAGGGCTTTCGATCCGTTGGCTTGAAAGATGCGCCGTTCGACCGATGAGGTGACGTCATTTAACTCTTGAGACCATCACGCCGAACGCCCTTGAAGGGAACGCCCGGTGAAGCTTTTAAAATTTTCGCGGGCGGAGTGGGTGAAACTAACGCTTCGCTTTAAGCATAATCGACAAAGCAAAAAGCAGTAATCCCATCATCCAAAGGAACGTAAAATCCGTATAAAACTGAAAAAAATATGTAGGCCCACCATCTTCTCTGTAAATCTTTAGTAATATTTCATATACAGGAAAATATATTAATCCTGGCCCGAATATTATCGCGACGTAGAAAAGAATTTTTTTGATCGATGCTTTCATTTTCTTCTCATTTAACTACAAGTCGCGATAAGCATTTGTCGACTGCAAGAGGTTTTTTGTAAGTGTAGCGCTTCTGCTCTAAAGAGGTTTTAAGTCTATTAAATCTTCAATGTCTTCGAGAATGTGGGTGGGATTGCTGTACGCCAAAGCTTCTCTTTTGGCATAACCCCAGGTTACTCCTGCCGAGGCAATGTTTTGGCTCTTCGCTGCCTCAATATCACGCACCTCATCTCCGACAAGAAGGACTTCATTACGGGACTTTTTACATCGACGAAGTATCTTATTAATCCTTTTGCCCTTCCCAAACAGCGGTGAGCTACCCTCTATATAAGTAAAGTAACTATCCAATGGCCCGAGCACGCGCCGAATATTTTCAGTGCTGTTCGAACTTAGGATTGCAAGCTCCACCCCCTGATCCTCGAGGTGAAGTAGGACTTTTTCTGTCCTAGGAAATATGTCGAACGTGGCTTCACGAGCCAGTTTACGCAAATCTTTGACGATCAGAGGAATGCGCCAAACCGGTACTCTTAGCCATCTCAAAACCTGGCAAATTGAAAGGCCGCGCAGATATTCAATCTGAGTGTCGCTAGGCGTCACAAATCTGTGACGTTCGGACATTTCCCTCAGAGCACTTAATATCCACGCACCACTGTCTGCCAACGTACCATCAAAATCAAATATTATTAGCTTATAACCTTCAATTTCATTCATTCATGCAGACCTTATTTCGCGTAAATACTTGATTAATGCTCGAAGAAGATCATTTTCATGATTATTTATTTTTGTTTATTATTGCATTATATTTTTTCATGAGTTTTATATTCGTTAATTCTGGATTTATTTAAAATAACATTCGGGGATATATATAGCGTTCCAGTTGCCCGGTCTGGCATCAGGACTATCATCCCCCGACAGCTGGTTAAACAGAAACTGTGTTTCAACAGTAACATCCGCGATCGGTTTGCTGCCGGGAATGCTGGCAAGAACGTCCAGTCGTTACTCAACGCTCCCAATTCAATTACAACGCCTAAGCAGTATTGGTAAATCAACGCATACGACCCGATGCGGTAAGCTATGTCGCGTGGCTTGTTGTTTCCGCCGGACCCTGCCACAAAAACTTGCGTGTTACAGGTGAAACCAAGTTTTTTCCAACATGGATTGCTTGGACAGCGCAACGCACCAATATGTCGTCCCAGAAAGAGGGCCGGAAATTGATGTGCAATTTTTTAGAATTAGCAAAAGGCATGTTGCAGAGACCGTGGCGCGTGTCGATTAAACGGGAAAACCAGCCAAATTCATTTTTGAGCACGATTGTTTATATTTGTCACTCAGAGCTGGAGGTAAGAGATTGCGTGCAATTATGTATTGATCGGAAAGTCGGCTATTTGACAGTCGACAAATTCAGCCACCATCGGTTTGATAGGAATTCTGTTCCCGTCAGCAAATATCGCGATCTTTGCATAGAGCTCGAATTTGCTGATCGTCTTGTTATTGTTCGTGACTTTTATGACAATGGAATTGACGTCTAAGGCGGCTGATTCAGGTGCACCACTAGATCGCGTTCCGTGCAGCGGAGATCGATCAACATAGAGCGCGATCATCGCGGTGTTAGTCCTTGCGCTGCTACGATGGGCCGAACCCGGCGGAGGGTGAATATACCCGTCATCAGGTCCACCACCGCAATCTGCGCATCTTGTGCCGAATGTAGGGCGAATCGAATCATATGCGCGATCGAGGCAAATCTGTCGTCCTGATTTGCTCGCGCACCGCCGACTACTGTCATCTCCAACATTACTACGTTCATGACGGGGCTTATTGCATGGTGCTCGGCGAGCGCGTCATGGTGTGAGCATGATTGAGGATATGTGGTCAGCTTTATCGATGGCAGCGTCATTGCGGTCAACCTGTTGCTGCTGTGATCACACCGGAGACTGTAAAACAAAGCTCTCTGGGATGGCGCTATCAACGTTTCATCACAACTTCCGCGACCCCACCGGGACCAGCACACTTAGATACCAAAGGTCCTATGGTTTTATGCCCCAAGAAATTTGATGCTGACAGGAAGCTTAAACACCAATAGCGCCGCGGCGAGCGTTGGATCTATTAGGGTCAAGCAATTTCAGTCGCGAGTACTTGCATATGTTCGTCGGCCCACGTATGCGGAACATAGAAAGCGTCAGACGAGACGCACCGTAAGTGCGTGCTACATTGTCCTCGGCCGCACCTAAAGACCGGGGCAGTTGAAATCCGATTGTGATGGCAACTATAAGCGGGTGACGAACAGCACGGATAGTCATAGACCGCGCGTTGATCGAGGTCTGTCCGCCGACATTAATTCCGCTCGCGCATCGTCGTGAGCCGTTTTAATGGATCGGGCTATGGGCCGAACTTCTGCCATAACCTCGAGAGCGGAGATTTCATTGAACATAATCGGTTCCGCAACGTTGAAGACCAAGTTAGGGATATTGTTGATTTTATGGTCCAAGTGGTTCCCTGACAACCTCTCTTCTGGTTGACCGTCTTGATGGGTATACGCTACGCCCAGG
>NZ_BDLN01000012.1:6710-7688 GCF_001950375.1 Rhizobium sp. TBD182
GCGAGTAGCGACTTCACTTCGCATTTGCGACAGTTGCGCTTCACTTAATTGTTCTCCATCTGGAAGTGTTGCTGCGTGCCGCACGGCATGAGACAACAATTTCGCGTTTCGCGAGAGGATTTTGAGGCGTGAAGAGAATTTTTCTAAAGGTTCTGTTCGAACCGCGTCCCTTGTGAAACGATGGGATTTGCTAAAATTAGCTATATTCTCAGCCGACTCGACAGGATTGTTAGTCGCTAGACGTTTGGCGACTTCCGTCAGCACGTGGTCTGGCAAATTTAGTAATTCTGTTTTGTGGGGAACCTGTGCATCATTGCTTCCAGATGCATCACGCAAACTCGAATTTCTCATGATATCGCTCCTGTGCTTTTGAAAGGATGATATGCTACGCGGGTGCAGATTATTAAGAAGTTTTCAGTTTCATTTGTAGTTGTGTGGCAAAATAGATCAGCTTCGGCATCGGCAAAGCGTTTTGCTGGCAATCTTTCGGCGCAGCCGAGAAAAAGGTTACTGGTTGCGAATACTCAAAAGGAAAAACCTACCTGCATTAGTCAGTGCCGCTTTTATTCTCTTACGATCAGTCATTAACGGACACCGAAGCCACCGCCCAAAGCACCAGCCTGGGCCAAAGATCGGTGGCATAGAAGTTGGCCACGCCCTGTGGCAAACCGCGGCAGGCCGCCAGGAAATAGCCCACCGCAACAAGTGTGGCGATCGTACGTGACGGCGCCATTGCCCAGAGCAAAGGAAAGAACATGGCGGGTGGAAGAAGAAGCACCTCCCCGCTCCAGCCGATCCACCCACAGGCGATGGATGCGATGATCAGGAGCACGGATTTCCAGCGATCAGCCAGATGATCGTCACCGCGATCACGGGTGGAAGGTGAACACGGGCCGCGCCAGGCTGAGAAGACCGGAATCCGGAACCGGACCAAAATATCGACTATCATAGGAGCTCGCAAAGGAGGAGTGAAGGAAC
>NZ_BDLN01000012.1:8028-8791 GCF_001950375.1 Rhizobium sp. TBD182
GGCCGCAGTCAGTGCGGACACGAAGACGGCGGCGCCTGTCAGAAACAGGAGAGCCCGCCTGTGCCTCATTGCTTCATCACCGGCGTCTGCCGTTGTGTGAGCCGCTGTTCCTCGGCTTTTCTTAGCGAGTGGACAGTGCGCTCGTGGGTCGCGAGCTGTTGCCCTGTCCGCATGAGCGGCCATGCATGTTTGAGCTGCTCCTTCTGCTCCGGCTTCATACCCTCGGAAAGCTTTTCGTACAGCTTTCCGGAGGGCTCGCGTGCGGCGTTGCTCAACAGCGTCCGTTCTCCAAACCGCTCGGTGACCGCCTGATTGAACCCGTCAATTTCGAGCTTTGTTTCGCGATTGCTGAGCGCGTAGGCTATCGCCGCTGGCAGGTCGTTTCGATCGATGGCGTCACGCACCCGCTCCAGCACGACGCGCGCTACCGGCGACAGCGCCGGAATGTCGATCGAGACCCGCTGACGCAGAGCCTGCTCGTCCGTCTGCAGCCTTTGCGCGGCGGTCTCGCGCATCCGAAGATATTGCTCAAGATCGCGCTTGAGAGCGGGCACGTTGACCTCGGCAACACGACGCGCCTTCCCGCTCTGGCTTGCTGGCGAGAACGCCGGTCTACCCTTCAGTGGACCGATAGATCCCGGCTCAGCCTCCAGCTTCTGCAAGATCTGCTTTGCCATCTCCTTGTCTGCCGAAGCGCATCGAAGTTCATCGCGCGGAAGGCGGTTTCAGGATCGGCGAAGACATACGCAAAACGTGCCGAGAC
>NZ_BDLN01000012.1:8840-9950 GCF_001950375.1 Rhizobium sp. TBD182
TGAGCCTGTCACCGACGATATCGGAAACCGAGCCGGAGAATGTCTTGATACCTGCGACCATGGGTGCAGCCTCCTTCATCATTTGAGTGGTCGGGGATTGAGTCATGCCGAGCCGCGCGGCGAAGGCAGCCAGACGCTTGCCGAGATCGACGAGCTTCGCCTTCTGGCGCAGCGTCCAGTCGAGCCGGTCGCGTACCAGCGTGCGTGCAACCTGAACGATGTTCAGGCCGCAGGTCTCGGAGAAGCGCAGCGCGTCGCGATAGAGCTGGCCGCGCTCGTAACGCAGCATGGCGCCGGCGAGCATCAGCAGCCCTGCGAGGGCAACGACCCATCCTGTGCCAATGCGCCTATACGGGAGGAGAACCAGCAAAGGCAGGACGAGATAGAATTGCTCTTCGACGGTAAGCGTCCATGCCTGAGAGAGCGCGTTGCCCACCCTCGGATCGAATCCGAGATTCACCATGAAGGTGGCGAATTTCCAGAGGGGCTGCATCGCCGGATTGTCGCGAAGGACCGGAACCAAGGCGTAAAGGCCAAGAACCACGAAGAACGCCGGAAAGATGTGGAAGGCACGCCGAAGGTAAAACGATTTGAAATCGACTGCGCCAGTCCGCGAAATTTCCTTGAACAGTTGCGTGCCGATGAGGTAGCCGCTGAGCACAAAGAAGATATCGACGCCGAGCCAGCCATATTCGTGCACGGTCACCAGTAGGCCGGGGGGTGGCATTCAGTAGAAGGTGGACAAGCATCACCAGCAGGACTGCCAGCGAGCGCAGGATGTCGGGACCAATCATCCGCGTGCCCGTGGCTGCGACGCTCGTATGCGAGAGCGAGGATAAATTGCCTGCATGCGCATTTTTCGTGGTGGCAAGCATAGTCATGCGCGACGCTCCGGGAGTTCGATGGCAAAGGCTGATGCCAGTAAGCTTATCGACGGGACCGGCAGCTAAGCGGACGGTTAGCAGGATTGGAGTTCTTGAATCCAGGCATGCCACGGATGCAGCACCTCCAGCCATCGACGAAGGGCGGCCTTCTCGCTGCATTCCAAGCGAGGTAAGGCATTGCGGAAGTCCCATTGGTCTTTCTCGCGGACGTGCCTGGCATTGAAGA
>NZ_BDLN01000012.1:9960-25403 GCF_001950375.1 Rhizobium sp. TBD182
GACGATATGCCGCGCCAGATATCGGATGCCGCCAGCTGTTGCGCGTATGGCTTTGGCTCGAGGCAAAGTGAAAGATGGATCGCGCTTGTAGATCCACATATCCGGCGATCCCCGATCAACCATCATGTCGACGCGCCAGCGTCCAAAACCAATATCCGCACCCCACTGCTGCCAAACATCCATGGGCTGCGGTTCTATCAGGGGGAGATGGTCAAGTTTGCCATCCCTCACGCTGAAGAACTCCAGATCCGACAGGATGCCGCGATAGCGTTGAGCCTGGCAGGCAAGGACCGAGAATTTCAGGTCTTCATGCACACAGGTCGGCTCACCGTGCCAAAGGTCCAAGGCCCAACCGCCTACCACATACCAGTCGGTGCCAGCTCCGCCGAACGGGCAAACAATTCATCCGGGGACCATGGGTCCTAAGCGTAATCTGGTGGTGGTTGCATTGAAGCGTTGCTCCTGATCGGACGGAAAACGCGTGATACCCGAACTGCCCCCCGCATTCAATGCTGGCTTTGGGCTCAAACGGACGGTCGCGAAAGCCCGAAGTTTTCTCGATAGTAATCTGACCTCTGCAACCTCGAAAAATCAGGATTTGTACGAAATAGTCCGCCACATCAAAGCATTTATAAAAAGCTCCGATGGCAAGCGTGACATGGTGGGGCTATCCCCGTCGCAGGCCCCACTCCCGCTCAAACGCGTCGCTAAACTCCTCCTCGCCTTGAGGCGGTGTAACGGGAGCGCGGTGCACAGCCTGTTCGACCGGCGCGGGGCGCACATCGCTGGCGGTGACCTTGCCGCCCCTCTGCTCGACACCATAGTGAAGCCGAAAACCGGGATGAAGCGTGGGACATGCCGGATCTGTTATGCTGCTCAAATGCAGAAAAACGTCGGGACCTCCGTCGTCCGGCGTAATGAAACCAAACCGTTTGGTGGCATCGAACCACTTGACCTTGCCTGTCGCCATATCGTTCTCCCTCCTAGTTGGGCTTTTCCAGCAATAGTTTCCCTGCCCACATCTCACAATCGCGGATGAGATCTTCGGCGATCGACCATTGCGGATATTCGCGCCGCAGGAATTCGTTCTGCCGCTCCACGTCCGGCGACTGTTGAATTGCGCTTTTCCGGAAACGGTCAAGCGCACTGTGACGCAACAGGGCCAGGCATTCCGGCGACTCCAGATCACGTGGCAGGTTTTCCAGCAGTCCGCTGACGATGATCACCCAACCGTTGACCACATAAGGTCGTTGGACCTCTTCGGCCTTGCCTGCCATCTCCTCCAACATCGAGAGCAACGCGACAAGCCGGACGGGCCAGGTCTCGAGCAGAAATTCCAGCGCCATCATCTCGACCGTCTCACGAATGTCCTCGCAGGACCCGTGTCTTGAATATTCGATCAAAGGTTACCCCTGCCCTGCGATTTTTCCGCTGTATTAAGACGATCCCTGATCTCCTTGCCGGCACGAAAGAACGGCACCCATTTCTCCTCGATGAAAACGGCGTTGCCGTTGAGGGGATTGCGCCCCGAACGCGCCGGGCGATGCCGCACTACAAAGGTGCCGAAACTGCGGATATCAACGCGTTCTCCCCTTTCGAGAGCACCGGTGATTTCATCGAGGACGGCGTCGACGGCATTCTCCGCATCGCGACGGTGGAGGTATGGGTTTTTCGCGGCAACGAAATCAACAAGCTCTGATTTAATCATGACACGCTTTTTAGCGGAAATGCGGCATTTGGGAAGCTTCTGCAGTCTTCTCGACGATGAACGGTGTGCCGCCGGTCCGCATATGTCTCATTGCAGTGTGGTTCACCGCACGGTCTGCAATCTCCTCCCGGAAAAGATCCGCTGTGCGGCCAACCAGTCCGCGTAGCCATCATCGCGGGCCGACTTTTGCAAGCGCCTCCTCAACCTCCCGCAGCGCTTGGCGCTTCTCCGCGAGTTCATCCGCAAACGCAAAGGAGCCACCCTGCCGTGACTTGTAGGAGGCCAGCCGCGGCGCGCCCTCGAAACGTTCCGGAAAGGCCTCGATCATATGAAAGTTTCTAGTTCCAGAGATAGGCGCAGACATTAAAGCTCACAGCTGATGAATAGTCATTACGCAACAACTGAGCCCGTGCTACTAACGCCAGACGGGGTCAGCTTGCCGCTTACATTTCAGCCAGGCAGGCTAAATCTGAAATTCGGAGAGGCCCGTGGGGGCAAGTCACGAGGAACTAGCACCCCGTAAATTAGCTACCATTCCTCAACGTCGTTTGCGGATGGCAACATTTTAGGATGTCGGCAGCCCCGATTTGTATAGATAGACGCGTTCCACCTTAGAAACCTCTGGAGGTGGAACGCTCTCTTGGACGTGAACCTTCGAAAATCATAGACCTCGCGGATTTGGGCTTCGGTGAAGGAATCGGCAGTGGCACACTAAGCAATTGATTCAGCAAATTTTCCTGTTCCGAAGCTGACAAATGGTAATCTTCCGATGGAATTTCTGGCCCCGATTTTGGACCTCTCGATAAGTCCGGTCCACCGAACAACGATTGCGGGTCAATAAACCCGTTAGTGGGATTGATCGAATAATCCCGTACCAAATGCGATTGTACATCTTCGTCGAAGATACTCTCCGACATTGAACTCGTTCGCCCTGAGCTACCTCTGAAAGAACCGCCGGGCGCCTCCCCCGCAAGTCGTTCTTGTTCATCATGTATTGCCACAGAAACTGGCGCTGGCGCATTATGAAGGAGACTCAAGAGTTCTTGCTGTCCTGGAGCTGGCTGATGATTGTCAAGGGATGAAGACATCACCGGTGCTTCGCAAGCCGTTTCTCCAACCGCCGTGTGCAGAGTTCCACTCGGGTGTAACGGCTCTCCCCGCGAGCCAAACACCTTTGTTATTTCCGGCGACCCGGGATGCGGTAATACCAACGGCTCTGGCTGCAAGAAATGTCGCAGCCGCTGATCATTCTCCTTGTGCCCGTCAGATTCATTATCGCGCCGGAGGGTGAGTTCAGCTAACCCTTCGTATGGGCGAGGTCCGTCCGCTCGAAGGTCTGGATCTGACAACAACATGTTTGCTGGCTTGTATCGTGATTGAGAATCTAACCGTTCTTCCAAGTTCCGTTGGCGAGACGATGATGTTTGTCCAGCAACATCAATATGTTGATCTGTCACACGCATGACGTCAGCTTCGACGTGGTCAGAGTTGGCTTTGGCTAGGTGCGACTGTTGTGCGAAATGAATGTCATCACTCTCCGAGGGGGGCGAACCGGGAGTCGCTGCCCGCTCCTGCCAGATCTGGCGATGCGCACCGGATTCAAAACTACGCAGTCTTTCAGCCTCGGATTCTCGCTCGCTGAGCGCCGCAAATTTCCGGTAGACCGTCACCCCAAGTATCTTTTTTGAAACCTTCTTGAGGCCCGCGCTGAGATAGTCGGTTTCGCTCCTGTAGATCTTGCCGAAGGTATGCTTGGCACTCTTCAATTGTCCGGTAGCTTCATCGTAGACAGCAGACCGCTTGTTATAGAGCCGTCGATGGCTCAAAATATCGCGGCCGAGTTCGTTGCCCTCCTTGTCCAGGAGGGACCTAAAAGATTTGTTGAAAGCGCCACCAAGTTTTTGAATCTTCGTCTGGGAGGTTTGACGATTGGCTGCCTTCACTGAAATCTTGGAAAAGCCGACATGGTTGCTGCCGATACGCTCGAGGTTTCCTTGATCGTCCCGTTCAAAGGTTTCCCGTCTGAAACCGTTTTGACGGGTTAGATCGCGATAGAGCCGGTTGTCAGGGCCGCTCCGATACGGCGCGCCCATCTTCTCGGATACAGGTTGAAAGAGCCTGCCACGGTTGGCGTACCGTGTGCGGATCAGGTCGCCATTTTCGTCGCGCTCCCATCTTTCCTCAAAACGTCCATCTTTGTACTTCACGTGCTTCATGCGGAGTGTGCCGTCCGCAGCATACAAATGGCTGCTGACACTTAACCAGGACTTCCTTTCATGTAAACCCAAATAGACCTCCTGCGTCACCGGGTTACGCTTCAGAACCGTCTTGGTTTTGCGAAGTCTACCGTGCTCACGCGTTAATTCTTTTGGGTTGTCTACTCGAAGCCGTTTATTTCCCAGAATTTTATAGCCTATTTCGCCACGAAACCCTACGTCGAGCTTGTCGACTATCGCCATATCAGCAGCATACTTTCGCTTCCTATCGGGGCTCTCCAGTCTGGTTTGCCGCTTGAGCGCCTCTTCTTCGGTAATCAATGCTTTTCGCATTTGCTCGACAACGCGCTGAGCAGAACGGCGCATATCTGCCGTCAGCGACTTTGCAAAACTTTTCTTCGTAGTGCTCACCATGATTGAGCCCTTTCATTGGCAAACCCGGGTCAACGAGCTTCCTCATTGACGCGGCAGAAGGAACGTCAAAAGCTGTTGACGCTTTGGCTACGCGGTCGACTTTCGTATATCCTGCGGCTGTCACTGATTGGACGCGACGCCGGCTCTGGCCGAACGAAATCACGTGAGTATTTGTCAGCTGCTTCACCAAGCACCCCCGCTGCATCGGCTGGCAGCCTTAACTGCAAGCGCTCATATTCCGCGACGCTGGTGTACGTGCCAGTTCTCTGACCATTCTCATTGCGATCGGCGACGATGACATCTTTGGTGGACACATTTTGCAGGTTTTCAGGAGACAAGTCATGGATGTCACGCAACTCCGGGCCATTTATGACAATAACCGCTGCCTGCGCGTCAAACTTTTCGAATTTGATACTAGCCGCATGGCTTTGCCGACCCATCGATGCGGGCAAACCAACCCGGTTCATCAACTCGGTGAAATGTTCAGGGTCAGAATATTCTAATCTGTGAGGCGACAGATAGCGGTTGCCGTCGCGAGCAAGCAACTGAACGCGATCCCACAGTTCTCCCTTTTTCAAAGCTTGCGCCCAAGGCGAATTCGGTGCGCTTTGCATTAGGAATTCAACGCTCACATGACGGTCGCGGGTCAAACCGCCCTGCCCGTCTGGCTGCTGTCCCATATTTACGGTCGCAGTTGGAAACTGCCGATTGTGAGCTCTATTTTCGCCAACAAATTCCGCGAAGCGAATATCCGCACTGCCCCGTTCCCAGGATTCCAGATATTTCGAGTCATGCATAATGCCTGACTTTGACTTCAATTTGATCTCAGTCTCGCCGCCATACCTGCGCTTGACGGTGTGTTCAAACTCGCTGAATTGTTTGTTGGCGTAATTGTCGCCGGCAAACCTGTACACGAAGTGGATGTCATTTTTGGGAGTTTTGATCATAATATCGGGCAGCAGCGAACCAGCCTGGAGTTCGTGCTGATATCGCTTTTGAATTTCCCGGCGCCCGTATCTCTCTGTTTGTACGTATCGGTCTTCAGGTCTTAGTTTATAATTCCGGTCGAGCTTTATGTTCTTATCTGTTTGATAAAAGATCTCTGTGCCAGTGATCCCCATATCAGCGTGCGCATGATTCCATACGTCCAACTTGTACTGAAACCGTAGTTTGTTACGTTCCTTCGCCTCCATCATCCCCCATGTTTCCTCCAGTTGGGCTGGAACGCTAATCTTGTCGAACGCGAGAGGTGGCGGATAGTAATTACCGGCTCCGTCCCTGTAGAGACGGCAGCACGCGTTAAATTCCGCCTTGGTGGGCATGTGGTCGAGGTTGCCTTTGGCAATACCAGTAAAAGCATCTTGTCCCGTTTGACGCACGAGAATGTATTCGTCCGGGCGCCGATCGTTGCCTGGCAAAGACATGTTCGAGAACAAGGCGGACAGCTCTTTTTGAATCTCAGCTTGATTTCCGTGCTCGCTGCCAGAATAAAGGCTGGAGGAGGAATCGACCGATCCATCATCCAGACGTGGGCTTAAAACTTCCGTTCGGGTAGGGCTCCCTGATTCAAGGTTTTCGCCATTCGTCATCTGAATATCGGAGATGGTGCTGGAACTGACATTCGCCTTCTTCCAAGGCCTGGATTTCTCATTGCCAGAAAGATCCATCGTCTCACTCCTTCTGACCAGCAAGATTGTCTCCTGGGAGCGGGCACCGATGGACAAAGTCCTCCAGCTCGATCATAGCGAGATCCAGACTTGTAAAACCAATCGGCGGATTACTGCCACTCATTTCCTCTATGAGAGACTCCGGTCTCTCTATCGGCGAGGTTGTCCTATTTTTGTTCGCATGCGGCTTGATGATGGCCATATGTTCTCTCCTGCAAAATTGCGGTTTTCCAGAAAATCCTCTGCAACCCGAGATAAAGCTGCTTTGCTACTTTGAGCAAAGCCGGGGGCGGAACTGTTTTGATCAGTGCGACCACTAGACGACCCACTTATAAGGTCCGTCGTCAGTAACCTCTTATCGGAATTTTTAAGTCTCCGACCGGGAAGTCTGGCAAGTGCTCATATCTCCAAAGTACCATCCATACTCGGGTCTTGAAACGGATATCGCGTTTCAACTGCAATGAGCAGGCAATAAATGATGCCACAATCGACCTGAAAGGGAGGAACTGGAAAGACTGGACGCACGCGGCCTGACTGTCGAGGCCATCGTATCCCTGTGAGCATTGTTGGTGACGAGCAGCCGGTCGACCAGCGGCAGAATATCAACCAGCGATCGATGCGAATACTGCAAATGATCACTATATTGGCGACTTATCAGCGTTTAAACGCTTTGTCTTGAGCTCGATCACGCGGATCATAAACTCGTCGATCATCGAGCTCGTCAATGGCTTTTTCAGTCTCTGCTTCGGATCGAGCTTTCGAAGGCGACGTGATTATCAAGCGCGCAGTTCGGTCTAAGGCAGAACTAACTTCTTTTTTTTTCTGTCTTACGCCGACGGATTTGGCCTCAAGATCCTTTTTGACGTCATATAAGGCCAAAAACTCGCGATACACTTGCTGCTCACGCTCGAGAGTCGGCCATTTTCCAGTCAATGCTGTTTCGCGGGCAAGAACAGCTTCGGTTTGCCCACGGGGACCAAGATGCAGCAATTGAGGGGCTTCGTTTTTATCCGGCGGAACAAGGACAGGATCGCGGCTCACTGTATAGTTGTAGCTCGTTGTTGCCACTTGAATTGGCAAGGCAACACCATCGGGCGATTCACTTTGCAGACCATCGCTAGCAAGTTGGTGCGCGTAACCCAATTGGTTCAATTGATACCCATTTGACGCCGTCGCGCCTTCCGAGCGCGCAACGGGGTCCGACAGAGTTGCCCTTTGATCCGAGCGATAGCTTGTGTCATCCGGCCATCCGCGCCCGACAAGTTTGGTCCGTCCTCTCCCGGTGCCAACATGTTGGCGATGAAGCCCCTTATACTCAAGGTAGGCGGGCATGGGCCTTTCGAGACGCCGGCCCTCTTTTGTCGCTCTCGCGGTATCGTGGACAGCCTTGAACCCGAAAATATGCTCCGACTCGTACGCACCGGTTTCGGTCGCGAGCCGCATTCGTTCATTTCTCCGGCTCCCATAGGTGCCAATATTGTCGCTTCTTAAGCGAACAGTCTTTTCTGGCGAAGGGCGCGGAGCCTCCAATCCAAATTCGTTAAGCAACAGTCGCTTCGTGCTGGAATTCACGTCATGGATAGAAGCTGTAACGGTTCTGTCGCTTTTGGAGCCTAACCGCTTAACTCCCCCCGTGCCATCGACGGGATCGCTGGCGGCGATATTTTCCGTATTGTTTGCATCTAACCCAGAAGCAGTAAACCATGACACAGGAATCGTTTCAGATTCTGAACATGCTGCGAATTGCTTTTGAGACGATTCTGACACCTGCTCCCTTACTAGGTCGGAACGATGATAGATTGATTGATCGTCTAAAGGGACGTCTGATCTATCCGTCAAGCTTGTGTACGACGGGCGACCAAGCGCGTCGCCATCATCAAGCGGATCGCGCTCATCGGCAATCCAGACTGAGGGATCCAACTCTGCCAGACGAGCGTTCACTACAAGATTTTGCCATCGCGGTTGAGCTGGCTGCCGCCATTTTTCGTAAGCCTCTCGTTCCCTGCATCCGAGCGACTTTCCTTCATATAAGAAAACCAGTGAGGACGACTGACCAATCGCTTGGGTCGTAACAGCATCACTTTCAATCCTGGCCTGGTGTGCATCCAAGATGAGATCTTCCCAGGTCGGGCGTTCCCTCTTACTCCAGCGTTCATAAGCAGTTCGCTCAGGGGCTCCGAGCCTTCTGCCGTCATACAAAAAAGAATCGGAGGAATCTGTCCGTTGAACAATGGGGCGTTGCGAGCCGCGTTCCGACGCGTGCAGAGCCTCCCCGCGCTTTTCAAAGCAACCTTTCTGACCTTCAATCCAACCAGCATGGCAAAGTTCTGCCATACGCGCGTTAACAACGAGATCTTCCCAGGTAGGCTGAGCGTCTCCTTGCCATTGTCTGAGAGCCTGCCGTTCCGGCTCGCCTAAGGGAACACCGTTGTATTCAAATGATGATGAAGATGTTTGTGAATCAAAAAGCCACGCAGAGTCATTGATCGAGGAAACGCGTGCCCTCAATACCAAATCTTTCCAAGTCGGTGGCTCCGCCTCGGCCCAGTCACCATATGCAGAACGCTCGGCTTCCCCGAGCTTCATCCCGTCATATGAAAACGATCCGGATGAATTCTCATCATCAATTAAGTTGCTCCGCTTTCGCTTCAATGAAATTGAACTTGTATTCTTCGACCCTGCGAGGGAGGTATACTCGCCGGTAATCCCGTGTGGACGGCCAAGTTCCGTCATGCGTGCGCTGACAACAAGGTCTTCCCATGTCGGCTGAGCGTCCTCTTGCCAATTTTCGTAGGCCTTTCGTTCCCCGAGGCCCAAAGGCATCCCTTCGTATCTGAAGGTTGAGGGGGTGTCCTCTTCTAAATCTCGGAGCCAGATCACATCGTCAATTGGATCGACACGTGCCTTGATTATAAGGTCTTTCCACGTGGGCCGGCCCGGTTCGCACCAGTTTTCGTAAGCCGCACGCTCGGCAGGACCAAGTTTAACACCATCATAGGTAAACGACACGGAAGTAGACTGGCTGTAGTCGGTTTGGGCCTCAAACGAGGCATCAGCCTGATCCCCAGAAAGTCCGGTTGAAAAAGGGGCGGTAATACTTCCGTCAGGAAGCGTGTCAGCCGAACTCCTTATGTGAACTTTCGACTTTCCTGTCATACCGACACCTCGTAAAGGGACAATTGGGATCTGGCGTACACTTTGTCGAACCGCAACATGCCGCCTGAAACGAATTGCACCCAGTTTAATTTCATTTCGCAGGCTGTGCCGGTGCGGACCTCGATCTTTGCTGAAGTGCAATAATCTGGTCCAACAATTGCTGTTGAGCGGCCAGAGCCAGCGTCAATTCGGGAGGCACAACCGATTCCGGCGGTATCTCACGCGCATCGGCTTGGTCCTCGTCACCATTTATTCCCATCACGCGTTCAGGGATATCAGCACCGACTTTAACACTTCCATGGTCCTCGGCCACAGTTCTGTTTCGCGGTGCAGCATCCTCATTGAAATTTGCTATCTCAGCCAAGTGGGATTGAACTTGATCGTTGCTATAGTCGGAAAGCATCAAGGGTGCGGGCTCAGGCAGAGAGCCCATCTGGCGTTCAAAAAGCCGTTTCAGCGTACGATCGGAATAATATTGTACCTTTCGTAATTTGAGTGGAGGTCGCCCTTTGATGAGAACGATTTCACTCTGATCGTCTAGCAGGCGCACTTGTTCGGGGCGCAAAAGGGCTGCACCTTGATCAGAAATCTGGATGTTGTGGTCGAACATGCTGGCTTGACTGTAAGAGGTCGAACGCGCTTTAAACGTATATTCGCCGATAGCTTTTGAGATGTAGGTTGGGGTCTCGTCGTCAGCCGTGGCCATAAATACTTGCACGCCAGTATTGCTCAGAAAGTTTTGTTTTCCTGCGTCATCGTATGTGCCCGTCAAGGCCGAAAGACTTTGAATAATAAACATAAAGCGGCCTTTGTAACCGGCGATGGTTGTGATCGCGGTCTCTATGGCCTCAAGCTTGCCCAGGTGCTTGAATTCGTCGAGGAGAAATAAAACTTCATGGCACTCGTCTTTACCTGGCAGCGATCTCTGCAAGATTGACACGAGCTGCTGAAACAGCAGGCGCATAAGTGGTGCCAGGACCTCCAGATCGTTGGGACTGACACAAAGATAAATGCAGGTCTTCTTCCTCCGGAGATCGTAAACGGAAAAATCTGACCGGCTTGTCGCTGCTTTGATAAGCGGATCAGCCCAGAGGTTCAGTCCACCGTCGCCCAGCACAGAGGTGTACGATGTCAGAATTTTCGTGTCGTTGCCCGCCATGTTATCGAAGATACGCTGAGCCTCTTTGTTTAGGCTTTCCTCCGCGAGTTGCGCAAAAAGCTTATACTTTTCGCCAGGCTGCGCAAATAGGTCATATACCGCGCCAATAGTTGGTGTGCCACGCTCAATGCAAGTAAGGATTCCCGCAACGAACAGGTCACGTGCGCCGTCAATAAAGCCTTCTGCTCCCTTTCCCTTAGCCGTAATAAGGTTCGCAGCAAGACGGCGTGTTTCAGTGAACTGGCGTTCGGGCGGAAGTGTGGCAATATCCAGGACCGGATTGTAACAATGAGTCTTCCGCTCAGAATCTAGGGGGGAAAACTTGAAAACTGCGTCGCCGCTCGCTTTGCGTGCTCTGGATGTCAGTTCAAACAATTCTCCCTTGACGTCGAGGGCGATTACCGAGCCCTTGAAGGTCAAAAGCGTTGGAATGACGATGCCGACGCCTTTGCCAGCACGCGTTGGCGCGACGACAAGACTGTGTGGCTGTTCGCCATTGGTCAAATAACTGCCGAACCAAAGAGGACCACATGTCTTTCCAAAGATCGGCCCCTTGATGCGACTGTAACGCTGCAGATAACCAGCATGCTGCATTTCGCCAATTTCTGCCCAACGAGCCGTCCCGTGATGCTTCTGATTGCGCAGCGATATGATGAGCTGACTTGAAAGAACAGCCAGCGAGGTAAAGATGACAACAGATAAACCACGCCAGAAGACGGTGCTGGCATAACCCAAGTAAAGCGGGGTCTCATACCAAAAAGCGAAAACGTCAAACGTCATGATCGCTTCGCCATTGAAGCCCCGGCGAAACGTTACATAGCAGCTGGCCGCACAAAAACCGGCTGCCAGCGAACATACGATGCTCAGGGTCATTCGCTGGGGCGAAGTCTTGCTGGAATTCATGACTTCACCGAAATCCTTTCACCCATCATCAACGCGCTCCGAGTCTGGCAGCAACTGCAAACAATACAGTACGTATCTTTCGCAACCTTCGAACAAACGCGGTTCCAATCTTCTCATGTAAGGCTGGCGTCACACCATGACTGCCACGTCCTTTCCGGGGGTCGCGCGTTTCAGGGTGGTTTTCTGCGTCAGTGGGCAGTCTTCGGTCGGAATTGACCCTTGATATACGTGTACTAAGGGGTACGGATGCGAGCATTTTCCCGAGCCTGCCTTGCTTGGGAACAGGGACTGCCCTGCCGACTTTGGCAGTCACATTTCCTGCGTCATTTCGCGTCTCAAAGTCATAAGCGGCCGGAGCCAGGTCATTTTTATTTATTAACGATAATGGCGCGATCTCAGACCAATGAAGAGTAGCCGCCACGTACCGCAGACCAGTCGACGCTATTTCCGAAGAATCACGCAATATGGCTGCATTTGGTAATCTTGATGAGCTAGTTGGAATCGGCCTATCCCTGACATCTCCTTGAACATTGGACAGTGCAGAGCTAGAGGCGGATGCGGCTCCACGGCGTTCGCCCGTCAGTCCGACGGAGGCCGGGCCAGCAGAGCGTATCGTGAACTGACCATTTGCCATTATTCGGTCCTTCCTGTCTCTAGGTCCCCCCGCGCCCATCGTCGCGACGATTACCTCTTGCACGTTTGCGTCCACCCAATTCTCCATCGTGACGGTCACGCGGACGCTTTGGAGAAGCTTCCGGTTGCTCGGTACCGATGGAAGCAGACACCGGATCAGCCGCCTTGTTGCTGTCATCGCGAGTGTCTTGCTCACCGACATTTGCCTCGGAATCAACTTGCGCAGCCTTCAATCCTTTACGGTTTGCTCCGCTCGGACCTGCCTCCTCGTCATTACGTCGTTTTGATCGCTGCTGGCGCTTGACTGTGTGCATGGCAACGTCAGTCACCGGGCGAGAAGTACCGAAAATGCCGCTTCGTTTGCGCACGCTGGCTTCAGCGACATAGGAAGTCTCAATCCCGAAATGCCCAATTACAGGGATTTTGGACGCGGATGGTTGGGCACTCCGCTCGCTCTCCAATGATACGCGGATCCGTGCGTCGGCTTTGATGCTGGAGCCGGCGGACTCCTGGAAACGGGCGTGCTGTTCAAGCGGTTGTTTGTCATGTCGGGTTGCACGGTCCGGTTCGCCGGTAGATGGGTCCGATCGAAATGGATCGAACGATTGACTGAGGTCCCGACGATCTTCCTCAGGCGAGGTCTCATCAAAATCTGTATCTTCGAATTGAATCTTTTGAGCCTGCATCCGCTCAAGGCGGCGATGTTCAGCATATGTGATTGGTCGCTCTGCTATTCCCCTTTCTGCTCGCGAAGTCGCATCCAGGACTATGCCGTGACGAAGTGAAATCTCTGCCATCTTTTTCCGTAAGCCGTCATAATTCAGCTGGGGATGGCGCCTGGATATTTTCAGCCACCCGTGCCCCAGAAGTTCCCGACGATTGACCACGACATGTAAATGTGGATGATCGCGGTCGACGTGGTAGGCTGTCAGATAGTTATAGCGGCCACCCCCGTATCCTGACCCAAACATCTCGGCTGCCCATTCCCGGCTGGCTTCATAAGCTGCGGTTTGGTCGGTACCTGCGGGGAAGCTTACAATAATGTGTGTTGTTAAGTCTTGTTGCCTATCATCGTCTGACTGACTTTCGTCATAAATCCCGGCCTCCGTAACCCAGCTTTGGGCAAGCTCACGGATTTGATCCGGCGGAACGGGAATATCGAGATGCCGGGCTGAACGCTGCAGTTCCAGCTTTCCCTTACGGGACAGGTACTCCAACTGATTGATTATCTGCTGAAGGGTCTTGGTTCCACCTCCTGGCACAATGCGAATGATTACTTGAGCGCGATCGGGCATCCAATTTTCTCCCGTCAGGTGCGTGGTCAAGTGCTACAAGGCACCTTTCAATAGCGAGCAACCGTCGATCCGTCGCCGGGATACGGACAAAATGGAGCGGAGTAGGCCATCGAGGGCGGCGAAAGCCTCACCAAAAGCAATACGTTCATCTCGCACAGCCTCCAGATCCGATCGAGGGTCTTCGGCGTAGGCAGATAGAAGCATGGATACATTACTTGAGAGTATTCCGATGGACTGAAGTATGGCTTCCATCTTTTCTCGGGTGTGTGCATCTATTTCGAGAAAGCCCCCGATGCGACGCACCGCAACGCGAATTGCCATACTATCCGAAAGTCCCAGCAGGCGCGCTTGATAGGAAAAGGTTTCATACTCGGCCGATCGCAGACGGGCACTCACGACCTTAAACCCTTCAACGTTCAGGGATCGATGCTGGTTGATGGCAGTCTCACTCGACGTGACTCTGGTGTGTTTTGACATAGCTTCCTCCAAAAAAAGCGGAAGGTCTGAATACTCCAGCACGAAATGTGCCCGGGTAGACAGATTAAAGTCTAGCCCTACTCGATATGAAATCAACAGTATATTTACAGGAAAAACCGAATATAATTGCTACAATTGCAATTTAATTATAACGAATTTGAAATAAAAAATAGTGTAACAACGCTTTTACTCATCGATAATCACAAAAACATTTATACGAACAAAAATACAAATGCACTCCGTTTCACAGGACAGGCGGGATCAGAATATGCAACTTTTGACGTTTTGCTCTTTCAAAGGGGGTGCTGGCAAAACCACCGCACTCATGGGCCTTTGCGCTGCTTTGGCAAATGACGGTAAACGAGTGGCCCTCTTCGATGCCGACGAAAACCGGCCTCTGACGCGATGGAGAGAAAACGCCTTACAAAGCAGTACCTGGGATCCTCGCTGTGAAGTCTATTCCGCCGACGAAATGCCCCTTCTTGAGGCAGCCTATGAAAATGCCGAGCTCGAAGGATTTGATTATGCGTTGGCCGATACGCGTGGCGGCTCTAGCGAGCTCAACAACACAATCATCGCTAGCTCAAACCTGCTTCTGATCCCCACCATGCTAACGCCGCTCGACATCGATGAGGCACTATCTACCTACCGCTACGTCATCGAGCTGATGTTGAGTGAAAATTTGGCAATTCCTACAGCGGTTTTGCGCCAACGCGTCCCGGTCGGCCGATTGACAACATCGCAACGCAGGATGTCAGAGATGCTAGAGAGCCTTCCAGTTGTACCATCTCCCATGCATGAAAGAGATGCATTTTCCGCGATGAAAGAACGCGGCATGTTGCATCTTACATTACTAAACATGGGAACTGATCCGACGATGCGCCTCATAGAGAGGAATCTTCGGATTGCGATGGAGGAAGTCGTGGTCATTTCGAAACTGATCAGCAAAATCTTGGAGGCTTGAAGATGGCAATTCGCAAGCCCGCGTTGTCGGTTAGCGAAGCACGGCGGCTTGCTGTTGCTCGATCCGAGATCCACCATCCCAACCCGACACTTGTTCCCCAGGAGCTGGACCTCCAGCACCTGCCTGAAAAAGCCGACGAAAAAGACCAGCAACGTGAGCCTCCCGTCGCTGAGCACATTTACAGTCCCGATCGACAACTTAAGCTAACTGTGGATGCCCTTAGCCCACCTCCGTCGCCGAAAAAGCTCCAGGTTTTTCTTTCAGCGCGACCGCCCGCGCCTCAAGTGTCGAAAACATATGACAACCTCGTTCGGCAATACAGTCCCTCGAAGTCGCTACAAATGATTTTAAGGCGCGCGTTGGACGATTTCGAAAGCATGCTGGCAGATGGATCGTTTCGCGTGGCCCTTAAAAGTTATCCGATCCCTTTAACTACAGAAAAATCCGTTCTCGTTCAGACCTCACGCATGTTTCCGGTTGCGTTGCTCGAGGTCGCTCGAAGTCATTTTGATCCGTTGGGGTTGGAGACCACCCGAGCTTTCGGCCACAAGCTGGCCACCGCCGCGCTTGCGTCCTTCTTTGCTAGAGAGAAGCCATCGAGGAATTGGTGAAGAGGAACCTATCGGAACCCCTCACCGAATACTGAGTAGATTTGAGGCCGCTGGCCGCGTCCTCAGTGTAACCGGTGTTCTGCCCCCGCATTGTGCGCCGTCGCCTGATCTGTGATCGACGTCACATGGATGAAGAACGGGAGTTTCTCACAACCAGGAAGGCTGTACATGAGGCTCATCGCCAATGGCCGGACGAGGTCAAAGCGAAGATCGTTCCGGAAAGCTTGAGGCCTGGCACGA
>NZ_BDLN01000012.1:25413-26948 GCF_001950375.1 Rhizobium sp. TBD182
GAAGTTGCCCAGCGCTATGGATTGCGAGCCAACAGCCTTTCCACCTGGCGGACGATGGCGCGGCAGGGCAAGCTGGTCCTGCCCGCACCGGAGGATGTGGTAGAGTTCGCGGCGTTGATCGTCGATCCGCCAGTTTCGGTTTCGGAACCTTCTCCTAAAACGGTTAGCCACCCTGAGATCGTCCTCCGTCCCGTCATAATCCGTCTTGAGGAAGGGGCATATGTGGACCGGATTGCTGCTATCGCTCGTTGCCTGGCGGCTGCGACATGATCTTTCCATCGAACCGCGTGCGGATCATGGTAGCGACCAAACCTGTGGACTTCCGCAAGGGGCATGATGGATTGACGGCACTGGTGAAGAACGAACTGCACAAGGACCCGTTTACCGGAACAGTCTTCGTGTTCCGGTCCCGCAAGGCGGACCGGTTGAAGCTGATCTACTGGGATGGCTCCGGGATCGTCATGGCCTACAAACGGCTGGAAGAGCACACGTTCACATGGCCCGGTATCAAGGATGGATTGATGACGTTGATCCATGCCGCCTGATCTGCGCCTGCGGCGGTTGCCGGCATTGCATTGGCGAGGATGTCTCCGAGCGGCTGGACTTGATCCCGGCGCAATTGCGCGTCATGGTCACTCGCCGCCCCAAATATGCGTGCCGTGCCTGCACCAACGGCGTTGTCCAGGCCCCAGCTCCCGCTCGGTTGATCCAGGCAGGACTGCCGACGGAAGCGACCGTCGCGCATGTGCTGGTCTCCAAATATGCCGATCATCTCCCGCTCTATCGGCAGGCCCAGATCATGAGCCGTCAGGGCATTGATTTCGACCGTTCCACGCTCGCCGACTGGGTTGGTCGGGCAGCCTATGAACTGCGGCCTGTGTTCGATGTACTAATTGCCGACCTGAAGCGCTCAACCAAGCTGTTCATGGACGAGACCCGTGCTCCGGTCCTCGATCCCGGCTCGCGCAAGACCAAGACCGGATACTTCTGGGCACTGGCGCGGGATGACCGACCGTGGGGCGGCGGTGCTCCGCCGGGTGTGGCCTTCACCTACACTCCTGGTCGAGGAGGCATCCATGCGGAACGGATACTGCAGGGCTTCTCTGGCATCCTGCAGGTCGATGGCTATGCCGGATACAACAGGCTGATCGCTCCTGACCGTGTCGGCCCGGACATTCGGCTTGCCTATTGTTGGGCACACGCCCGTCGCAAGCTGGTCGAGATCACCCGCAACGGATCAGCACCCATTGCGGAGGACGGCGTCAAACGTATCGGAGCGCTGTATCGCATCGAGGCTGAGCTGCGCGGCCTTGATCCTGAGGCTCGCCTTGCAGGTCGGCAGGCACGATCAGCGCCACTCGTCGCAGACACGCAGGCGTGGCTCATCCATCACCGTGCCCGTGTTGTGTCAAAGTCCCCACTTGGCGAGGCTTTGGCCTACATCGCCAAATACTGGGATGGCGTAAGCCCACGGTGAAGGCCGTCTTGCGATGACGGCCTGCTGACTGCCAGTCCTAGTGGTAACACCAGGAGTA
>NZ_BDLN01000012.1:27282-28017 GCF_001950375.1 Rhizobium sp. TBD182
AAGCGACATCGACACGGACGCGCTTGGCCGGATTCT
The DNA here is from genome assembly GCF_001950375.1 of Rhizobium sp. TBD182. Lineage (NCBI taxonomy): Bacteria > Pseudomonadati > Pseudomonadota > Alphaproteobacteria > Hyphomicrobiales > Rhizobiaceae > Rhizobium > Rhizobium sp. TBD182. The sequence goes on from NZ_BDLN01000012.1 coordinate 27,319, forward strand.
CGATTGCGTGCTGGGGCTGCGATGATCCCGGTTCCTGTTGGCGTGAAGGTCTGGCTGGCGACGGGCCATACCGATATGCGCAAAGGCTTCCCCGGTCTGTCGTTGATGGTGCAGGAGGCGCTGAAGCGCGACCCGATGTGCGGTCACCTGTTCGTATTCCGCGGCCGAGGCGGTGGCCTGATCAAGGTGATCTGGCATGACGGCCAGGGAGCTTGCCTGTTCACGAAGAAGCTTGAGCGAGGACGCTTCATCTGGCCGTCAGCGGCCGATCGCACGGTGGTGATCACGCCTGCGCAGCTCGGTTATCTGCTGGAGGGCATCGACTGGCGGATGCCGCAAAAGACCTGGCGGCCGACGTCGGCCGGATGAGCAAAAACACTGGAATGATGGGGTCAAATATGATTCCATCCTGTCATGAGCGACGCGACCGAAGAGCTTCCGGACGACCTTGCCAGTGCCCTCGCATTGCTGGCCCAGGAACGCGCTCGACGTGTTGCAGCCGAAGCAGAAGCGGCAACCGCCAAGGCAGAAGCCGCCAGTGCAAAGGCACTCGTATCGCATTCCGAAGCGCTGATCGCTCGGCTGAAGGTGGAGATCGACAAGGTCCGCCGTGAACTCTACGGCAGCCGGTCCGAGCGTAAGGCGCGGCTCCTGGAGCAGATGGAACTGCAACTCGAGGAATTGGAAGCGGACGCCGGT
>NZ_BDLN01000012.1:28027-28257 GCF_001950375.1 Rhizobium sp. TBD182
GAAGATGAACTGGCCGCGGAGATCGCAGCCAAAGCTTCAACCGTCAAAGCCTTCGAGCGCAGGCGTCCGTCACGCAAGCCCTTTCCCGAACATCTGCCACGCGAGCGCATCGTCATCGCCGCTCCCGCCAATTGCGCCTGCTGCGGATCGGCCAAATTGTCGAAGCTTGGCGAGGACATCACCGAGACCCTGGAGGTCATCCCGCGCCAGTGGAAGGTCATCCAGACGGT
>NZ_BDLN01000012.1:28267-28735 GCF_001950375.1 Rhizobium sp. TBD182
ACGGGAGAAGTTTACCTGTCGCGAGTGCGAGAAGATCACGCAGCCACCAGCACCCTTCCATGTAACGCCACGCGGCTTTGCCGGGCCAAACCTGCTGGCGATGATCCTGTTCGAGAAGTTCGCCCAGCACCAGCCGCTCAATCGTCAGAGCGAACGCTATGCTCGCGAGGGCGTCGACCTTAGTTTATCGACGCTTGCAGATCAGGTCGGAGCTTGCGCCGCGACGTTGAAGCCACTTCATTCTCTGATCGAAGCGCATGTCCTTTCTGCCGAACGTCTGCACGGCGACGACACGACCGTGCCAATCCTGGCCAAGGGAAAGACAGATACGGGCCGCATTTGGACCTATGTCCGGGATGATCGGCCGTTCGGAGGCCTCTCACCGCCGGCAGCCCTTTACTATGCCTCGCGCGATCGACGGCAGGAGCATCCGGAACGCCACCTGAAGACCTTCACCGGTATTCTGCA
>NZ_BDLN01000012.1:29364-49497 GCF_001950375.1 Rhizobium sp. TBD182
GGGATGGCCTGAAGCTCTTCCTGAGCGACGGTCGCGTCGAGATCGATAGCAACAGTGTCGAGTGCACCATTCGGCCGATTGCCCTCAATCGCAAGAATGCACTCTTTGCCGGACACGATGCCGGGGCCGAGAACTGGGCGACCATTGCCTCGCTTGTCGAGACCTGCAAACTCAATGCCGTCGATCCGCTGGCCTATCTGACAGCGACGCTCACCGCCATCGTCAACGGTCACAAGCAGAGTCGCGTCGATGAGCTTTTGCCGTGGAATTATCCGTGCATGGCAAGCAACTGCCGCACGTAGTAGCCCCTGCGTCCGACCGCCTCTTTCGGAAGGATGGTTCGTGAAGTAAAACACTTCAATGAAAAACGAACCCGTCCACGAAATCTGGCTCGATCCCGAGCCAGACGATCAACTGCTCCCCGGCCTTTGTCTTGCTGGCCCAATGGGAGACGGCTTCAGAGCGCTCTTTAATAAGGGAGCTGTTAAGGCTGGCGAGATAACTGGGCATAGCCATTTCGATGTCATGACGAAATACTGGAAGCTGCAGGGCTGGGGCGAGCACCAGACGGAGCACCGCCAGGATCACGAGCCATATCCTGACGAATGGGTTCTCGTCCAACGCCCCTTTATCGACAGTATGTGAATTTGCAGTGTGGCCGCGATCAACGCACACTGGCCTTGGGTCTGAAGGGTGATCTTCAAAACGAACCCCCGTCTTGGTGGTCAGTGTGATGGGCACATCGCTTACTCCTCAGTCACCCTTTGAGCCAGATAATTAAGAGGCAAATGCAATTGGCTCAGGCTGCCATCGTCCCCCCGTGCGAAACCTGCACGTCCGCGTCAAAGAAATAACCGGCACCTCTTGCTGTTTTTATCAGTTGAGGGCTTGACGGATCCGCCTCAAGTTTGCGGCGCAGCCTCAAAATGAGAACATCTATACTCCTGTCATAAACCTCCTCGTCGCGTACTCGACTGGCAATGAGAAGTTGCTCGCGCGATAGAACGTCGCGGGGTTTCTCTAAAAACGCGAGGAGAAGATTGAACTCACCTGCCGTAAGTTTCACCTCACCGCCAGCTTCGGACATCAAGCGACGTTGCCTGAGATTAAGTGTCCAGTCAGTAAAACAAAAAGACCGTCGGTCTTTGGAGCGGACAACGTTGGGGCGCACGCGCAAGGCAACCCGAATGCGTGCTAGAAACTCTCTGATACTGAACGGCTTAGCGATAAAATCACTTGCTCCTAGCTCGAGTGCAACAACTTTATCCGTCTCCTCAAGGCGGTCGCCACTGATAATTATGATTGGAATATCAGACTTTGCCGCCAGATTACGAACGATCTCGAGCCCATCTTCACGACCTAAATTTAGATCAACAACCACGACATCGACCGTCGCGGAAGAGAGTACTCTTGTGAACTGGGTGCTGTCGGCTACCGCGGTCACTTTGAAGGCGTGGATCGTAAGGTATTCAATAATAAGATGCCGCATAGCGACGTCGTCATCGACAAGAAGAACGTGTTTCAACGGCTCACCTTTCAATCTAAAATCTGAACCCTTGTTCACAGCGCTTGAGAAATTTTCACGTGAAGGATGTACAATCATCTCCAGCTAAATGGGCAGTTCGTCAGAATTGCGGCTGACCGCGGATGACAAAAATGCGAACCAAGTATTTCAATTTTATGACAAAAATTCTCAATCGTTGTTACAAGTGAAACGCTTCGAGGTTACAGCTACTATTGATTTAGGAGATCGCCTATGGTCTCGCCCCGGCGTCGTGCGTCCGCCGCGAGCCAGATCTCGCCTACTTCATAAACGTCCTCATAGGCACGGAATGGAATAATAACATCGATCGCCGTAGAGAGCATGTCAATCAGTGTGCGATCTTCCAAGCTAGCACCTTGGACGCTACTTTTCACAAGGGAAAACAGCTTCTTGAATCCTTGGATGGGATTCGCGCCGTGTATTGTTGAAATCGATCCCGGATGTCCCGAGACGACTTCACTCAGATAAGCCCATGCTGCATCGTCGCGCATCTCGCCCAGCAATATCCGGTCCGGTCGCATACGTAGACTTGCTTGGAGCAAGTGCTCGGCGCTCACGGCACCCAGCCCAGCACCGTTCTTTGAGTAGAGTAGTCTAACATGATTATCATGTGGAATGACGAGTTCGAGCGTATCTTCTATGGTGATTAGCCTTTCCTGGGGTGGGATGGCGCTGATCAAGGTCTTGCTCATTGTTGTCTTGCCGCTTCCGGTAGGGCCACATAGCAACATCGTCAGTCGGCTGACGACGCATGCGTGCAGAAACGCTTCCAAATCCCCGTTGTCAAAATGCTGAAGGATAGCTTCATCATCCTGATTTTGGCGTTTCCTTCGTGTCTGCCACTGGTTCCACCTCGAAGCATCATAACGGGAGGAGACTTCTTTAAGACCAGAAACACGGGAGCTTGGCCGTCGAATGGTCAAGCTGACGGTGCCCGAGGGAACGGTCGGCGGCAGACAGATTTGTAGCCGTTCACCACCAGGAAGTTCAGTGGCGCAGAGGGGGTTACGTGGTCCGACATCCTGCTTTCTCAGCGCGCCCGCTAAAATAGCGATATCTTCAAGATCATCATAAGAGACGGGTAAAGGCATCTTGGTAAAAATGCCGGCTTGGCGCACAAATGCCTCTCCAGGTCGATTGATCGCAATTTCTTCAGTCTTCGGGTCATCGAGCCATTCCAAAATCGGCTTCAGAAGAAAGCGTAGTTGCGGATCCACTTCCATTTACAATGTATCCTATCTCTAAGCGGAAATTTGAATTCATTAAGAGCGGCGGTTCCTCCCCCGCGCGGCGCCGCCAGTCAGGCGGAGCTGGTAAACACCAAAGAAATCGAGGTCCCGTGCCACGAAAATGGAAACCGTGTCACCCTGATTCTTCTTCAGGGTTGGCGGTATGTTGATGGTCGCCTTAAGGGCTGTCTCAGTTGTTTGTTCACCGTTATTTTGAAAGCTGTTGAAGCTCATCCCGCCACCCGAGCTGCCAGCGTAGGTGCTAGCTGCCTGGAAGGCGCCTTGAACAGCACTCAAGAGCATGGCTCCGCTAAAACGCTGCCAGAAGTGGCTGTCGACCGAGCCCGGCAATCCTGGGCGACCGAGTTCGTCCGCGCTTGGCGATGTTAACGAGATCATCGCATGGTCAGGGGTCTCGGCGCGATCCCACAACACAAAAACGCGCTCATCTCCCTGTTGCAAGCCACGCTGTATTTCGCCAACAACGGTGGTGCCACGATCAAGAAGCACGATATTGTTCGTTGTTCCACGAATATCCTGAGGCAAGACACACTTTACATAGCCTGCCAAATTTGTGTCGATTGCGGTTTGCAGGATGCACGGAATTATTGTCCCTTGCGTTACCATAAAATCGGGGTGCGGCAAGAGCGTGGCCCTGCTGGGCTGCAGCTCGGTGGGTTTCATACGTATCGACAAATCGTTCTCGCCGGACACTTCGCCATTCGGCAAGGAGTTGTCGTCACGCTTGTCTTCTTGTCTTCGGCCCATGTCGCCCTGACTGGCGCGCTTGCTGACCCCTTGATCGCCACTGCTATATGCAAAAATCGGTGTTTCTTCCGGCCGTGGCTCATGCCGCTCCGGCTCGCCCCTTGGCGGTTGAGGAACAGTAGGCTGAACAGCCTCTTGAACCGCTGGAGTATCCGGCGGCACCTCAATCGGAGCTGGATGAAATGGCTTAGTGTTTGCTGCGATCAAAGTTGACGGCGATGCGTTGTCATTCACCTTCTTTTGACGCCCACCTAGCCAAATGAGGCTTAACGATAACGCGAGAACGACACCTCCGACGATCAATTTCTGAGACCCCGAAAGACGCCGGCGATGTTTGTCGGAGACCAGGGATCCAGATGCATCAACCTCATGTGCCGCTTGCTGACTATCGTTATTCATCCCTTTGCCCCCTTCAGGACGCGTTTCACATCGGGCCTCACGGTGCCCGTTTGCGGCCTTTGGCCAACGGGATCGTAAGCGGCATTCCAGATACATAGTACTGTGTGGCCATCCCTCAGACGCCAACCTCGTGAAACCGAAGAAATCTCGACGTCGCTCCCTTTGACTGAATAGTTGGCGACAGCTTCCTTGCCGTCAGGATTGATGGTGTAGATGGAGGGTATGCGTACATTGCCCGGAAAGTGGAATACCGTCGTAAATCCGTTGTCGAAGACTTCGAGTGGCAACAGCGAACGATCGCCTTGGGCGACGTAGTGCCAATTACTGTCCGTCGCACCAAGGGCTGTGACAGGCTGATCCAATAAATCCTCAGCTTTCCGTTGATATTGTGCTTCCGCGTGCAGTCTGTCCACAACAGCCCTCTGTTGTGCCTCCCTTCGCCGAGCCGCCGCATCGTCGGCGGGGTAGGCGAATTGGACGCTGTAATAGAGATCGGGCTGCTCTTTATCGAGGTGTGACAGCGTCTTGGAACTTATACTGAAAACATAACGGCGCATCCCGGAGTCGCTTGCGGTTAGCACGATTACTGGCTGAGGCGTGAGGACCTGGCTTGCCTTGAAGAATAGATAATTTCCCCGCGGTAGGGCTGCTAGATCTTTGCTATTTGAAACGGCAACCGATGTCACCGTTTCGTTCGTGGCGAATGTGACGACCAAAGTAGCTCCAACCGCCGTCGAGAGGCGCACGACTTGATCGGGATTGTAAGCCAAATAACGCATGCGTGGATCTAGCTTGCCGGCCATTGGAGTGTCTTCAGCCTCCGCACCAGTCGCAGCGGCAAATAAACATGCTAAAATGAAAAGTGCTTTTCTCGTCATGGTGCGCCCTGGCCTACGTTTGAAACGGTATCTTCCGAGGTCTGATAGGAGGTGACAACCAGACCTGCCGGGTTGGTCAATCTCAATCTGCCGGGCAAGCTGGTCACCTTTTCGTAGCGAACTGTCGCGGTCCACGTACTCACCACAGGCATTTTGCCGTCAACGACGAGGGTCCTTTTATAGCGAATTTGCTGCGTGCTTGGAGTTACATCATTTGAAGCGATGTGCTCGACCTCCACCCTGCCGCGTTTGCCAAGAATGACTTGAGGCGAACTGGGATTGGGATAGTTGAAGAATTGCTGGTAATCCTGGCGCACTGTTGGGGCACTGAAGTTCGATACTAGGTCGTAGGCGTACTGAGCGGTATCGGCATCATAACTCTCACGCAGGCGAACGTACTCCCACAATGAAGCGTTAACGACGGCCTCCTCTTGAGTTGCAGGCAATCGCGAGATAGACACCTCGCTGTCAACGGTGCCGTCCGGCCGTATCCATAGATATACGGGCACAAGCCTGCTCAACGGCACCATGGTAGCTATAGCGAACGCTTGAGCAACATTCCCCAAAATCGCGATAGCCGCGACAGCTGCAATGATTTTGGAGAGACGTCGCGCCGATTTCGCTCGCGCGGTTTGAAAGGCTTCTACTTCCTTATAGTGCTCGGCCAGGCTTTCGCGCGCCACTAGCATGGCATATTCAGGCCCCGTCATAGCGTCCACCCGAATTGCGGAGCTGAAGATCTGACGGAGTAGGCTGCCATCGCCCCACATTCAGCGGGAAAATCGGGCCTTTGCAGCTCGCTATTGTGTCATTTGTCTGGCAGCCGCTCAAAGCGACAACTAGGCACAGCAGGCAATATTTCATAGAATTCTCCATTGAGGCGAATTTTTGCGCGACCTAGCCCCGTTCAACCTGAGCGAAGCGACGGTACAAGCTGCTGGCAGATTGGGTTGCGCCGCTCCAGTAACTGCCTCCAATGTTGCCGGCGATTGCCGGCAAAGCGACAATGAGCGCATCCCCTGTCAGAAAAAACATATCGAGTTCGTAAAGACCAATGATCTTGGCCGCGGTCGTACCGGCAAAGGTGATTACACCAAGCATGAGGGTGAGCGCAGTCGCTTCGGTTAGGATGACGATCGTTGCCACGAGGTTTAAGAGGAGAAGCAAGAGACCGTAGGTGATAAGTTGCCCGATCCACTTCGCTGCGATGTCCCGCGTGCGATCAAAAATATATCCGACAAGAATCAGAGGCCCGATCGCGAGAAGCACTTTCGTGAGAATTCCAACGGCGTCGTAGACTCCGAAGGCAGACCAGAGCGTGCCGTAAAGGACCCACTGTGCCCCTTGGAAAGCAAGGATGTCCTGGTCGTTCATCGGACCGATTTCGGATGCGATTTTCTGAAAAACGGCCTGGGTCACGGCGAAAATTGTATCCAACTGTGCCGGAACAGTCTGCAGAGGCAAGCCTGTTACACTAAACTGCTGAACAAAGATTGGGACCGTCTTTTCGAAGATGGAAACCACATAGTCTTGGTAGTTAGCCTGCCCAACAATTAGAGCAACAACGATGGTGACCGTGATCACCCGAGTGATACCGCTGCGGGTATCGACTTCGCCGCGTATGACTAAAATACCCTGAACAATAATCCAAAGAGTGACACAGGCGATCAATGGCGCACTCACCGCCTCCTGGATAGTCTCAAGCATCGAGTCCAAGCCTGTCGTGAAGGCTACATCGAAGATCGTATGAATGGCCGTAAACGGCGCCGGAATCGTGAAATTCATCGATTGGACCTGAACTTGGCTGGCTTGTCGCAGAATGTCGGATACAATGAGCTCGCATTCGGTGAGGATATGGGCGGATGAACAAATCGCCCAGCCTTAGGGGAGGGCACCAAAGATGACAGCGGTCTTCTGATGCTCCTTACGTTGAGCGGCCGCCTCTTCCGCCTCGTGAAGGCCGGCCTGCGCGGTAGCCATCGTTAATAGGTTTGTCGCCTGTACGTTTTGAATCATTGCGTCATGGATCTGCTTGAGAAGCAAACCATTGGTCACGGTTGCCTGCATGATATTGCGAGATCGGGAAAGCTGTGCAGACGTATCAGCATTCGCCGTCAAGCGTTTGTCCATCGTTTCCAGGTTGTCAGCCGCAATGCCAGCGCTGTTTGCGGAACCGGTGATCTGCGATCGCAACAGATCCGCTTCAGCGTCGCTACCCACGACGGCACGATCTGTATCGCTGGTGATCGCACGTGCCGTGGTCGACATTGGCATTCGCGGCGAAAACATTTCATTGTCTAGGTCCTTCGTTGAAGGATACTGATTTTTCTGGTTGAGCGAAGTCAGTAGTCCAGTAACGCCGTAGGCCGACGTCAACATCGTAACCATCGCTATAGTCTGAGTGAGATTCTCCGCAGTCGCGAGCGCCGTCGCGAGCGTCTCAGCCTCCGTTGCCGGGTCGCTAACAACAAACTGCGCCCGCGCGGGCTGAATATATAGAAAGCTGCAGGTCAAAACCGTTGCAATAAGTTGCGTCGTCTTCATCGTTTCCTACCTTATCAATCTTCTGCCTCGTGGTGACGGGCCATGAATTCGCTGAGCCAGCCAGATGAGTTGCCTTCTTGTGCCTCGCGTAGTCGAGCTGCAAAGCGCACCGTGTTGGCACGCCCCGAAAGTACGGCGACATATTCACGCATATCCCGCAGATCAAATTCGCAGATGACGCTTCCACTTTCTCGTTTAAGAAGAAACTTACGGCTGCCGACCGTCATGTCTTCACGGATCGCCTGAAATTCCTTTTCGGTGCATTTCAGTCCATCGATATAAGCTGATCGATCTGCGGTTGGTGATGGATAGAAAATCTTCGTCATACATTGCGCAACCAAGCTGGCTCCTAGTGGCGATTCCAGAACATGCTCTGGTTGCTGCGTTGCCAGTATTAGCATCCCGTTGTTTTTTCGAACGGTCAGGAGGAATTTGTCGACGACGGCCGAAAATTTAGGGTTTAACAAATAGGCGCGAAACTCATCGCAGCTCATCACAAAACGGCGGCCGTCGATCATGGCGCCAATCCGATGCAGGAGATATGCTGCAGCGGGAGCGCATACTTCCTCGTATTCGAGAAGATGCGTCATGTCGAAGCCGGTAATCGACGGATCTAACTTTACTTCGTCAACTTCGCCGTCAAATGCCCAACCAAGCGCATGGCCCCGGCACCAGCGTTGGAGCCGCGCTCCTGCGCCTTCGGCAGGGCCATGCAACAAAAATTCACGTAACCCCGCGATTGAACGCATTTGTGGATCAAACGAGAGCTGACGATGGATACCCCGGACCAGACGGCGGTTCTCTTCTGGAGAAATCCCACCCCGACCATCACTCTCTATGAGAGCCACGATCCATTCGCGCAGAAAATCGTGTGAGGCTGCTGTGTTTTCTAGGCCACGCAACGGCGCCAACCCGCTGGGTGTGCCTCTGCGAAGTGCCAAATATGTTCCTCCTGTGGCGCGAACCAGCAATTCGCCACCCCGGTCCTTGTCGAAGAACACGACCGTACCTGCACGGTCGACCATGCTCTGTTCGAGCATGGCTAAAACAAACATCATGAGCGTTGTCTTACCCCTCCCGATAGGCCCGAATATTGCCGTCATGCCAACATCGTGCTCATGCGGGATATAGTCGAAAGGCGTTCCGCCATTGGTACGAAATCGGGCAATCGCGGTGCCCCAGTGGCCTGAGCTGGCGCCCTCTGGAAAGTTTTCGAAAGAGACAAACCCCGCGAAATTGCGTGAAGTGATTGCGCCAGGGCGTGTGCGCCACTTAAAATTCCCCGGCAATTGGGACCAATAGGCTGCTTCCATACCAATACCTTCTTGGACAACCACGGCACCTGCATCCGCCATTCGTGTCCGAGCCCGCGCGCCCCTGTCCCCAAGACTGTTGAGATCGTCTGCATAGACGCAAAGGCTCAAATGATGTGAGCCCATAACGAATTCGTTGCTCGCAAGTGCGTCCTCAGCCTCGGATAATTTGCCGATTTGAGTCACGGCTTTATCACCGGAACTCAGCATCTGGCTCGATTTGAGACTAAGTTTCGCGTGCGCTTGAGGGCGAGTCAGGAACGAAAAACTCTGCGTGAGAACAAGTGGAAAATCGAGGGATAGTAGCGCGTTGAGCATGCCCGGTCGCGTTTTTGCAGGGTATTCGCGAAACGAATAGATGGATCCAACGTAACTGTCTTTTGGCGTTCTGATTTCAAGTCCTCGCTTGCCGCAAATGACTCTGTCGGTATAAATCGAAGCGCCGAGTGAGCCGCTGACGACCGGAACCGGTGTGAACCGACCAGTCATTATCAACCGTAGCGCTTCGCCAATCTCGGTAAAAAGCACACCCTGCTTCTCGCGGATGCCAAGACGATGCAGGCCATACGCTTTAAGAGAGCCAGCGACAACATGCCAAAGATCTTCCATGTTCCTGATCTGGCCCGCGAGATCGTTTTCCCTTTTTCCGCTTAGCTTGGTAAACCTCCTCTTTACCTTCCCTAGAGCCGCCTGTGGGTAGACAATCAACGTAAGGAAGTGGTCATTGCGGAGGAGTTGGCCGGAGAGCACGCGCTGTTCAAAAGCTTCGTTCAAGCTAGCGGCGAAAACACTACGGAAGTGTCGCGGCGCCGATGATGGCACGTCGGCATGACGTACGAGGTGAGCATATATTGACACATGATCATCAGCGATATTGCGCAACAGCGTGTTGAACGCACGACAACGCGCATTGCGCATTTCAATTTCCTCAAGCTCGAATGCAACCCCATCAATTCTCGCAATGCTCATGATCGATCCATCTTCAAGAAGGACGATATGGTCGCTGAGGTGGCCAATATAAGGGAGATAGATCTCACCGGATCTTTCGGTCGTTCCACTCGCGCCGAGCATTACACCATTCCTCTCCCTCGCGGGGGCACCCTGATTGGATTTGGGCTAACAGTAGCGCCCCCCCAAACTGCACTATCAATGCTTCTTCCTGCTGTCCGCAAAAATAGCAGGACGACGCTCGCCGCGTTGTAGTCTCGCTCCACGATGAGCCGGGCTCCAAACCATAGGGGCGCGAGAACGACTTCGTAGAGCGGGTTCTGAACGATAACGATGACAAAGCCGGCGAACATCATGAATAACCCTGCCAATGTCAGTGGCACCCCAAGAAACAATGCGGGTCGTGTGGCTGCGAGGTAAAGGGTCGCTTCTTCCAAACGATCATTCATCAACTACCGCCAGTGAGCGTTTGGCCGAGGAAGCTCGCCCCAAACATGATAACAATGCCGCCGACGACGCCGGCAACCAGCCCAAGCGAAGCCCGCCCGAACATCCAGGAGATCCCGATAGCGACAATGCCGAGAACGGCGAGTGACTGGCCGAACGGACCAAGGATAAACGTGCATATATTGTTAACCATTGTGGCGGGGTCGGTGCCGCCACCCGCAGATTGCGCTGCGGCGGGTCCGCATGAGGAAATGCTCCATGCCATTGCACCGCCCAAGCTTGGGGCGCAGCTCGATATCACGCGCATCATCGCATTCGAGAGCGAGAGGCGATTTAGATGTAAACGATATCTCTCAAAGCATCGCATCAATGCGGACCTCCTTAGTATAAGTCGAATAAGACTTGATTGTCGTCTGCGGATTTGCCGTTGTCCTGGTCTGGCGGTTGCGGAGCGATTGAACCACCAACCCCATCCTCTTGCGAGCGGCGCTGATAAGACCCCCAAACGTCCCACGTATCTTCCGATTTTAGTGCCTTGTGATCGTCTTGCGGAGGCTCGATTAACGCGGGCACCAGCGATTGAGCAGCTGTTTCAACTTTTCGCACGTAGCCGTTTGCAAAACCGCGGATGAAATTACCGGTGTTGTAAGCGGAGATCGCCCGACGAAGTGCAATTTGCTTCTCGTCAATCGTTTCGCCGCCTGCATAACGACTTTTCAACATGTTTGCAGCGGCAGATAATGATGGGCACGCCTTGAGCGCACCGTCAGGTGTCAGACCGAGCATGGAAAAATTCCGAGAGTTTATTTGCATGAGGCCAACATCCAGCGAATGCCGTGCATCGAGACGGTGCCTGACGACTTGGGTTGCTTGGGTGTGATCTTGCCAGTGAAGCGTTTCGCCGGTGGTGTTGTCATGAATCGCTAAAGGATCAAAGCGACTCTCCACCTTAGCTATCGCCGCAAGTGTAGATGTCGCAACTGATGGGGCACACTTGCGAGCAACATGGTCGAACTCAGCAGATGAGAGTGGCGTGGCAAGGCTCGACGAACAGAAGGAGGACATCAAGGCAAGAGAAAGCGACCCCGATCTCTTAAACATACCTTATCTCCTTAGCTCGCAACTAACACCGCCTCTCCCGTTGGAAGAAGTGCGTTGTTTTATGTTGACGATTATCGGGAGGGTCGGTTACTCGAAAATTTTCAATTGCTTCTTTATGATTTCAATTGAAGCGAAAACCTTCGCTCGGCGTCTTGGAACAAAACATGGACCGAGAACCGCGCATCCCTGACAAAGCAACCGGATTGACAGACCGCAGTTGGTCAGGTCGGCCTCAGAACGAAAATGCTCGCGATCAAACTTTTTGGCTGTCCGCTGGATGCTTTTTAACATTCGATGCGTCACCGTGGAATCTCCCCCGGTCAGCAGGCTCCACGGTACGGTTTGACACGCGGCGGTTCAAGCGAAATTGGTTCTTCTAGGCCATAGATAATGATCTGATCCAAATTCTTGCTGCTGCCAATTTGACTGCGGCGAGAAAGTTCATCGGGTTTCTGTCATAGCGCGTAGCTACCCCTGTTAACTGTCTGATTTCGCAGAAAAACGCTCGACGAGATTACGCTGTCTGTAAACCCATTCGCTGAACGGGAAGCTTTCCTTCCGATTACTCTTGGCAGGAATATTGGCCCATGCCTGCTTGCGCTTTGCAAACGCTCTTATCGTGTTGGTATCATATGCCTTGTCCGCCAGCAGGAACGCACTCTTAGCGATTGTTTGTAAAAATGTTTCGCCATGCGGCGGTCATGGGCTTGACACGCTGTCAGCGCAAGACGGATCGGTCGACCGTCGGCATCGACAACAGCGTGAATCTTGGTGGTCAAACCGCCACGGGAACGCCCCATACAGCCATCGTCTTGATCCCACTGTTCCCGTCGCCGCATGTTGGTGGACGCGGACAAAGGAACTGTCAATCATGACGACATCCCATCGAAAGCTTTGGAAATCTCACTCAGAATATGATCCCAGGCGTCTGCCTAACGCCATCGTACAAAGCGATTGTAGCAGGTTGTATAAGGACCATATCGATCAGGAACGTCTGTCCAGGGCGAGCCCGTCCGGAAGCGCAACAAGATGCCATTGATCACCCGCTTCACCGCGCGGCACGCCACGCGGTTTATTTGGGAACAAAGGACTGAACAACAGTCCATTCTAAATCGGTGACATCAAAGCACCGACGGATTATCAGGGGCCTCCAAATCAAGCCTCAATGAATCAAAATCAGACCGATTTGCAAACCTTATTTATGAGTGTGCGGCCTAAATGAAGAAATCGTTCTTCTAGATCGCCTCCGTGGTGTAGCAACACCTCGCAATATCGTCGTGCTGACCCTGGCCGGGCAATTTACTGGCAAGAGTGCTTTCACATGGCCGCTCTCTTGGCCGCGATAGATGATTTCGTTGCTGCTTTGGGCGCGTAGAAGGAGAGAAGTCATATCGGAGAAATTCCTCTGCCGCGAGAGCCTGCTCTATCGCGAAGGCTTCCCAACGTTGGGAACAGACCGGATCATTCACGAGGCGAAAGTCGTCAAGACATGCGTCATAGGCATATTCCCTTGAAGGATGATCTTGTTGCTGCCAATCTGGAGGCGCGGCAGCCGCGGGCCCATGCGATCTCAACGCAACTTCCGGCAAAAAATCTCACTCACCTAAAAACCACTAGCGAATCTGGCGATCAGATGAAGGCCTTATACTTAACGACACAATATCCGATGTCTGCATCACCGGCGTCGCTATCCCAGTCAATATTAAAGCGGTGCAGGACCTGAAGAATACTGATGACTTAGGCGTGCCACGAGGCCTGAGACGACGCGCGTAGACAGTTTTTTGAAATCATTACCAAAGTGATGGCCTCCGCTGAAGCCTATCACCTCTGCGCCGGTCTGTCGGAGAGATGGGCAAGCATTATTACGGTCTTCGCGCCCGTACATGCATTGGACGATTGCAGGGTCAATGAATCTGAGATCATCCAGAGGATTGCCGCCCTTACCTTCGGTTTCGAGTTGGAGCCAGCCCCTAAATGAGACGACATAGTCGACTTGATGTGACAATGCCAAGAGAGAGATTTGCTTAACCCGATTTTTTTGCTCAAGCGTAAGCCTATTGAAGCTTGCCGGCATGACGTCAGCGCCGAAAGAATATCCTATAAGTAAAACATTCTGCACACCGAAATGCTTGGTGTAGACATCGATTATGTGACCAAGATCCTTAGCAGTTTCGCTTGGAGACCGCTCCGACCAGAAATACCGAAGTGAACTGACGCCAATGACAGGAATCCCTTCCGTCTGCAGATAGGTACCAATCACCTCATCGATATTTTGCCATCCAGCGTCTCCGGAATAAATGATCGCCACCGTGTTCTTGGCTGGCTTGGCATTGAAAACCCGAAGAGGAAGTCTCACTCCAGCTTCGCCCCCGTTTGACCACATGACACCATTGGCGCGGTCATTCGCATAGGCAGCGTCTGCCGCGAGAAACAGTGTAAATACGAGTATCAATACCAATTTTATCGCCATTTCGATACCTTGTCAGCGGAACATCTCGATAATTTCCGACTAATGTTTCAAGCGGATATCAACTGCGTCGCAATTTGTTACAAAAGACACCTAAGCCCGCAGTGAAGGTTTGCGGAGAACTTTTGCTGAGATCTCGAATCGAAAGAAGAACA
Source organism: Rhizobium sp. TBD182 (assembly GCF_001950375.1). Classification (NCBI taxonomy): domain Bacteria; kingdom Pseudomonadati; phylum Pseudomonadota; class Alphaproteobacteria; order Hyphomicrobiales; family Rhizobiaceae; genus Rhizobium; species Rhizobium sp. TBD182. Next base: position 43,157 of record NZ_BDLN01000012.1, read on the forward strand.
TCCATGCTGGGACTTCAAGAAGTCGACCAGAAGAAGAACCAGAAAGGCTGCAGCGGAAAATATGGGTCCCTTTGGAGAGCGCCTCATGGACGTGAACAAATCGCCTGAACCAGGGATGCCACGGATACAAAAGCTCGCGAAGCTCGGTCCCGTGGGTGTTCTGTCGTCTCTTTGTACAACAGCCGTCGTCCACACCGATTTTTGACCGCACCGGTTCCGGCCTACTTCAATCTGCTGGCACCAATGATGGTGGTGTCATAGCTGGTGCGTAAACCCTTTCAAGCAAACGACCGGACCTGATCGGACAAATCAAGCCGCGTCGCCCGGCTTGATCCACTGAACCTATGCCGTTCGATCTTTCATGTAGTTCCCCCGTCGCGCTCCACCGAACCGAAATCTGATTGCCAGTCCTGACACGTCGCAACTCTACGTCTTGATTTTGGTTAGGATTGCATGCGCCATAGTTCTGGACGATATCGGCTTCGGAAGATAAAGGTCCCTGGTCACATCCTCCCTTGAAAGGGTCATTTTGAGATCATTTCCGCCAATGATGATGGAGGCGGTCTTGAGCACTAAATCCACGGAATTAGGACTTTGATCTTCAGGAAGAGACGCTTGGTCGACCATGACCAGATCGGCTTCATTGCCTTTTGAAATCCAATCGCGAATTTCATTAAAGGTACGAAAACCGACCGGCTCATATCCTAGAGCGGCGATCTTGTCTTCATACGCCTCCCGCAGGAGGTCATCGGGCTCAACAAGTGCCACAATCTCCCCGTTTCCACGCGGTGCCTTATTGCGGCCGAAAAAACTGTCTGGATTTACGGGTTCCTTAGAAGACGGAGGGAGATAAATGTCAAAGCGCGTCCCATGCCCAACAGTTGAACTAACGTCGATGTAACCCGCAAACGCGCTGATATGACCATGCACAGAAGCAAGGCCGAGACCCGTTCCACCGTTGCGAGCTCGTGTCGTAAAGAAGGGTTCAAAAATGTGGGGTAACACAGCCTCGGGAATGCCTCCACCATTGTCGCTAATAGATAGGAGAACATAGTCGCCAGGTGGCATAACACCATGCGCCAGAATTTTCTTAACTGGTAAAAAAGCTTGGCTGATGATGATGTCGATTTGACCATTTGCAGTCATGGCTTGGGAAGCATTCTTGCAGATGTTAATTAGTACCTGTTGAAGTTCAAGCGGGCTTCCTTCGATCACGCTCTGCATTTGATCAAATCTGAAACTAAGCTCGATGTTTGGCGGAAGAGCCATACGTAGCAAGGGAGCGATTTCGGTCACAAGCTCTGAGACACTAAATGGCTTGATCATGCGCTCCTGTTTTCGGCTCAGCGTCAAGATCTGATCGATAATGAGCATGGCTCTGTCGCCTGACGAAATGATATAGTCAATATATCTTCGGGTGACAGATGTTCGAGACACCGAGTTTTGTGCTAATTCTGCGTGCCCGAGGATTGAGCCCAAAATGTTATTAAATTCATGTGCTATTCCGCCGGCAAGTGTACCAACTGCCTCAAGGCGTTGCGCATGCTCCAATCGTCTGGCCAAAACGTCGCATTCGGTCTGCTTACGCCGAACATCGATATAGTGACAGAGGCAGGCGGTGGCGAGTTCAAGAAGCTGAATTTCGCCTTGGCAAGGTCGAGGGCGATAGCTTTGGTAACCCAGTGAACAAACCGCAATTAGTTTATCTGTGGATTTGTGAGCCAGTAGTATCGAGAGACCTGGAATTTCGAGAGGCAAATGTACGATTTTTTTCGACGATATGATGCGGAATACCGTCGCCCGTTCGTCCGCTTTGGTACGAGAGACTATTTCGCGTAGCACGCTGTCGTCCCACACAGGTTTTGGGTGTTTCGCACCGAATGTTTCGACAGCCCATCTACGGTCATGGTCCACTAGAGCTAACGCGCACGTATCGGCATCAAAGAAGCGCTGAATAATACGAAGTGCAGCTTGCGCGGACGACGTGGTGGCCGCCTCACCTTCAAAACATACTCCGATCTCTTTGATTAGCTCTTCGTAATCTAAACGCCGCGCTAACCAATCGGTTTTTTTGCGTAGCCTATAGACTAAGGTGATGATGTAGAGGCAAAGACCCACTGAAGCGGACCCAAGAAAGATACGTGCGCTCCGCTCCTCTACATTTTTCAAGCTATAGACCTCCAAACACTCGCGCTGCAGCATCTCCGCAATTTCTGCGGTGTCAGACGTCTGAATCATGTTCACCAGATCTTTCACCTGTGGCAAAAGCGATAAGATAATGGGACCTTCACGTGCAAGTATGCGCACGGGAGCTTCATCAAGACCGCGTTGTTTTTGGAGCCTCTCTAGTTCAAGGCTGATCTCGAATGAAATAGCCGGGCTTGGTTGCCGAAGAAATTGGAGCATCATGCTAGCCAATTCTGTTGGTTTTTCTAAAGTCTGATCGGTTGAGGCTTTTCCTGGAAGACTGCTCAAAGCACGAGTGAAACTGGCCAGCGAATCTTGCAGGCGTACATTTTGCGCACCAAAGGCGGCGACCGCCGCGTCAGCCGAATTTAGAGACACTTCTAGCTGGCGTAGCAGTTGAGCAGCATTGCTCTCACTTACAATATGAGATTGTCTAAATAATTGCTTCAAATCTTCCAGATTCTTCCGCAGAGCTCCCAGCCTGGAGATAATGGGGCGGTAGTTCGCCACGGTGCCCGTGTGAGCGCGGAGTACATCGCGCTGCAGTGAGGCGCTGTCGGCGTTAATCGATCGTAGTTGGCTGAGGATTGCCTGGGTAGTCGCATTGTCCTGCCAGGACGCAACCGCCATGAACGCGAAAATCATTGCAGCAACGATAAGGGCCAATATAGACCAAGGCTTCGCGCCTGTCTTAAAATCCTGCCGCGTCGGTGAATATCTTCCGTTCATCGCACTTACTTCCTCGTGCCAACGCTTTGATCCACGCCAACTGCGTTAGGCTGCACGAGAGGATTTGTAAATGGCTTTGAAAGCGGGAATATATATTCAGTTTGTTTCAAGTGAAACAGAGAAGAATTGAACACACAAGCGGCTGATGGGACGTCGATGAAACGCGACGTTGTATCTGTGCCGTAAGGGGATGGAGTCGGCTTCGCCAGGTCAGGCAAAGATCCGGCCGTAAATGGGGCGTCAGAGGTGCGGCTAAAGAACTTTCGGGCGTGAGCTTGTTCACGAACGCGATACTTGTCTGTGGCTGAAAAACCGGGCTCATAACGCATTTTGCAGAGGTTGCCGCCGCCAAATCGTCGGGTGACTTTCCGGGTCTCGATACCATCCTCGCCAAGCTTTGACAGTTTGGCCGATTCGCAGCAGGCACAGTTCGTATGGGTGGCGATAACGACACGCTGATGCGGCCGATGTACCGGGAAGCGTTTGCGTGATGGGCGCTTGCGCTCGAAAGCTTTGACGGCTGTAGGAGATCGTCGCGAAACGAGATCCGTATGAAGTATGCCGGTCTTTGGCCGCCACGACCGCATAATACGAACAGTGCCCCCACATCGGGTCAGGCTTCAGTACTTTCTGCACGATCAACGGCAGACCGGGGAAGCCTTTGCGCATGTCGGTGTAGCACGTTGCCTGCCAGACCTTCACACCAGCAGGAACCATGATCATAGCAGCCCCAGCACGCAATCGAGAATACGGCTAAGTGCTTCCGTGTCGATGTTGCTATCTACGCGGACACGTCGGTCCCGACCCAGCTTGATTATTACATCGCTGTGCTTCCGACTGGCTGACATTGATACCGTCCGCGCAGGCAATCTCAGAGATAACCGCGTCCGGCTCAAAGCAGGCAGCGACGGGGCGCTCTTTGTCTTCGCGTGGCCAGCGGCGGCGGCATTTGACAGCCGTGATGACTTAAATCCTATGCCTCGTCGTAGGACTGTCCCTGATGCTACCACTAGGACAAATCGACATTCATCGCAGCCATATCACTGCGGCAACGAGATATACGAAGCCTTCGAAGTAAATGGTTCTGCGGTCGTGCTTCGTTGCGAATCGCTAAACTTCTGTCTCACCAAACTCGCTCGTTTGGGTGGCAACCGTGCTAGAACTTCAGATCCTCCTCCGGGAAATACGGTCGTCTGGCGTGGACTCAGCCGGCTGACAGATATTTGTCTCAGAACCGAAATGGCAGCGACGCTCAAATGTGGGTAATTGCAAGCGTTACCTTGGGCTTACATCGGACTGGACTGGACGCAAAAATCACTGTGGAGCACGAAAACTCAACCCATGGTCGATCGCGCACTTGTAGGCCAAGCTGGTACCTTTTCGCTCATATGTTGGCATGTTGAATGTAACCATCGTGAAATCGGCCTCACCGTTTGACCGGATCTGATAACGAATAAATTGAGTTATGGGTTTACCGTCACGGTCAATGGTGAAGTGCTGATCTGCAAACGCAAGGGTGCCGTCAGCTGTTATTCGATACGCATCTATACGCATGCCTCCTCGGGTTTTTGTCGCCGGAGTATCGGCCACCCCGGGGTTACACAAACTTAAATCAACCGTGACATTCACCGGCTTTCCGGCAGTCAGCGCTAGTTCAATTTCAGACAACGTCCCTAATGTATGAATATTGTCGGCTGCATAAACCGGCGTCGCCAAAAATACACCGACAAGGATTGTACTGATCCGTTTCATAAGCGACTCCTTTTTGAGTGAATCCGAAAACACCGCATTCCGCAACTCTTGAACCGCAGCGGTATCGGTCGGCAGCAAAAAGCAAAATACGGGAGATATACGCGCGACGTAGACAATGGGCTTCAACCGAGGTTCGACAATTGATTTGAGATATAGGAAGGGTGCGCATCAAGTAATCGGTGACGCATTTTTATGAGTTGCACCTTAACGTGATAACTCCCGAGCAAATCGAAGCACTGGCATGCGGACACCTAAGCGAAAGTCGCTTCGATCATCTTAGTGTCACAGGTAGATTAATCGGCCCGCGAAAGCCGAAGCCGCGCCATTGCACTAATTCAGGGTGGGGCAATATCATATCCGGAAATCGATCGAACAGTATGGGCAGCATGATCGCGCCGACGGTTTGCCGCGAGATTTGCGCGCCTGGGCAGTGATGCGGGCCGGAGCCAAAGGACTGATGCGCACTCTTCGGCCGAAAGACATTGAAGCTTTCTCCATCCTCAAAGACATCTTCATCACGATTGGCGGAGGCCTGAATAGTCATCACAATATCGCCCTTCGGAACGATAAAGCCCCGAATTTCGGTGTCCTCCCGCACGAGACGCGAACTAGCTTGAATGGGAGCAACCCAGCGCAGCCCCTCCTCAAAGGCCTGCCCCCAGCATTGCTGTCTCTTGACCTCCTCGAGTTGCTCCGGATTGGTCAGCAATCCATAGAGGATCGTGCCGAGAGCGTCGCGAGGCTCGTTAACCCCTCCCCCAATGGCGATCTTGATGTTGGCATAGATCTGGCTTAAGGGTATGGGATCAGGCGCGTTCAACATGGTCGCAAAAGCCGAGGGGTTGGGCGCGGATCGGTGTTTTTTGACCAGGTCGTTGAAGAGGCAGTTCATCTCCGCATTGGCCTCGTCCGATCGCTCAAAGAGCTCGGATCGCCATCCGAAGTTACCGGCTCCGTCAATAAGCCGTTGCGACCAGCGGATAATCTCGACATCTGATGCCTCACAAATTCCGAGAATATGTGCCAGTATGCGAGCAGCAACCGGACCACAGATCTCTGCAAAAAGATCTACTGTGTCGCCGCGCGGAAGGCGATCTAGATACTCGTTCACGATGTCACGATAGATCGGCGCCCAATGATCCGCGATCGCTTTCGGTGCGAATGCTCTGGCCATGGCCATTCGTTCCCGAGCGTGTTCAGTTCCATCCTTTCGCATCAAAGTATGAGCCTGAAACGCCGGCTTCATCGGCGTGCTGGGATCATCAGAACTAAAGCGTGAAGGATCATCCTTCACCATCTTAGTATCGAAGGCCTTCGTTAGAAACGTCCGTCTGACCGAGGCGACGTGTACCACCGGGTTTTGCACGCGCATTCTGCGATAAATCGGATAGGGATCGAGTGTTAGGTCATCGATGGTCGTCACGTCGTCCACTGGCGCGAATAGCATTGGAAATCTCCAAGTGATGCTTGATATCGATACACGCCTCTCTTCCATCCGAGCGGCGCAGATTGACTTCACAGGTCGAAGCTCAATTTTACCATCATGTCGGTGGCGCGCCGGATGCCTCCGTGACCCATCATCCGTGGCCAGTCACCCACCACCGCAAGATTCGGCGCGCGGCGCAAAAGTGTTCTAAGTCCTTCTTGCAATTCAATTCGCGCCAACGTCTCGC
>NZ_BDLN01000012.1:49507-51455 GCF_001950375.1 Rhizobium sp. TBD182
GATGAACACCCGCGCCAAACCCGAGGTGCCAACGCATCTGTTGACGCCCAACATCAAAAAGCTGAGGATGCTCGTAGTGTTTCTCGTCTCGCAGGCCAGACATGACACTGAGCGCGAGGAGGCTTCCCTTTGGCAACACGTATCCATCCAGATCGATATCCTTGAGGGCCAACCGCGGAAATGAGCCAACTGGCGGCTCGAATCGGAGCCCTTCCTCCACGGCGGCTGCGACATAGGATTGATTGCCACGTAAAGAAGACCAGAGCGCGGGATTTTGGAGCGCAAGAGCCGTCACCATCACCATCGCAGTGCGCGTTGTATCGCTCCCAGCGAGTATGATAAGCATGAGTTGCATGATCTCCTCAATTGGCGAAAGCGTTCCGGCTTCCCGTACCGCCTTCAAGTAGCGCGAGAGAAAATCATCCCTCATCCGACGACCGCTATCCGCGATCACGCTCCGAACGTAATCCTGAAGCTCGATAGCGGAAGCTTCAATCTCCTCGAATTCCTCATCGCGCCATGACGGGCTCAAGCAGCGGGAAACCTTATAAACTAGTCGTGTGAAAAACGGCGTGTCCTCAGACGGCAAGCCAAGGACACTTGCGATCGTCAGCGCAGGTAATTGCGACGCGTACATTTCAGTAAAATTGAAATCGTCAACTTTCTGTAGATCGTCCCACAGACATTCCGTTATCTTCGCAATCTCCGGGCGCAACGCTTCAACCATGCGGAATGAGAACGCCTTTGAAAGGCCTGAGCGACGTTTCCCATGCGTTTCACCGTTCGAAAACAACATGCTGTGATCTATAAAGTCAAAAACGGCACCAGCTTTGACGCCTCGATTCAGCATGAGCTCAGTTTCTATTTGCCGGGTACGTGGATCGGTGCCCAGCAGAAAGATATGGTCTGCGCGGAGAACGAGAAAGATGCCATCTTCTCTCCGAAGAAACGGACGCTTCGGTCGCCATTCTGCGAAAATACTGTGACCTTCAGAATCAAGTCTGCTTATAGGAACGGCGTCGGGATCGATTTGATTTGACTTCGCGACATTTAGAAACTTCTGGTCGGCCACAGAGACATCGGTAGAGCTGTTCGCAATCATTGTAATATACCTTACCAAAGACGACGCGAGAGACGACGTAAATGGCAATAAGACTTAAAGGCTTAGCCCATGCGACTGCTCTCGCCCTACGGTAGCAACAAAAAATAGTCTTACACATTAGAATCGGGTTTCATCTGTAACGAACAAATCAGATCGTCATTGCAGAGCTATCGTAAGCGCTCAATTCGCTGCGCGTTGACGCGTTAGATTATGGCGCCCTTGTCCGATTATACGGGAGTTGATTTGGCGAAGTTAAACGGGAGCAGATCGTCGATATCGGCGCCATCAGGGCGCTGCGGCAGCTCGGTGAAGATGTGCCTCAACCAAGCGAAGGGCTCGACACCACAGGCACGGCAGGTCAACATCAAGCTATAGACGACGGCGCTTGCGTTCGCCCCACTGACGGTGTCGCAAAATAGCCAGCTCTTTCTGCCCGTGGCAAATACTCTGATATCGCGTTCCAATAAATTGTTGTCGATCGGCATCCTGCCGTCTTCGATGTAGCGCGTCAGATATTCCCATTGGTTTCGCGTATAGGAGATTGCATCGCCGAGCTTGGTGTCGGGCACGACCCTGGGGGCCATGTTGTCTAGCCACTCCTTCAAGGCTTTGAGAACGGGGAGGCTGTGCTTCTGGCGCATGCGCCGGATACAATCGGCCTGCGTTTCGCCTTCAACCCGCTTTTCTTCCCGAGCTTGCCTTTCAATCCGATAGAGTTGGTCGAAGAACTTCAAAGCCTGTGCGGGTGGGCAGCTTTGTTTTTTTTCCCGGCCTTCAAGGCGTTGACGAAGCGTCGCCTGGCGTGAGCCATACATCCGACATGCGTCGCACCTTGTAGAGTTCGCC
>NZ_BDLN01000012.1:51465-57609 GCF_001950375.1 Rhizobium sp. TBD182
TGATAGCCGTCACTCATCAGGATACCGCGATAGTCGCCAAGGAAAGCCTGCGGATGGACCTGCCCGCGACCGGGCTGGTATTCGAGCAGCACAACCGGCTCGGCGCTGTCCTGACCGCTGCGATACGCCCAGATGTAGGACGCGTCTGTCGCCTTCCTGTCCTTTTCCTTCAGCACCTGGACCGTGGTCTCGTCACCGTGAATGACGCTCTGCGACAGGAGACGCTGCTTCAGCGCATCATAGATGCGAACCAGGTGCTTCTCACTCGACCCGATCACCCAGTGGCCAAGGGCGCCACGGCTCACGGGGACGCCGGCGCGCTCGAACGCCTGTGCCAGACGATAGAGCGGTGTGCCGTCGACAAATTTATGAACGAGCGCAAAAGCCAGTGTCGAGGCCGTGGCAATACTGCCCGGCAAGGGCTGTTTGGGCATGGGCGCGATGATGACGGGCGTGCTGATATCGGTGCGTTCGCAGTTTCGGCAAGCGTATTTGGCCCGCGCGTTCTGCAGGACCGTGGCCTTCACCTCGATATGCAACTGCTCGGTGATCAGTTCGCCCATGCGATGCAGCAGATGTCGGCAGCATGGGCAGGTCTTCTGATCTTCTGCAAGGTCATATTCAACGCGGTGGCGTGGCAAATTCGCCGGAAGCGGCTTGCGCCCACGCTTGCGGCCTTCGGGTATCTCTATCTCTGGCAACCCCGTGTCGGGAAGCCCATTGGAGCCTACTTCATCCTGGTCGGCCAATCCTTCATCAGCACCGGCCTCGAGAGCGGCGCTCTCCGCTTCGTTGAAGACGCGATCCATATGCTTTTCGCTACGCGGCGCAAAACGATGAAGCTGGGCAAGTGCAAGCTCTTCCTCGAGCTTGACAACACGCTGTTCAAGGGCGTCTCTCTCAGCCCGCAGCGCAGCGTTCTCGGCAGCATTTGCCGCCAAAAGCGCCATCAATTCTGCAACGGTCGGGGTGCCGGCTCGTGTCATTGTAGCTTTGAATCTGAGCCGCCCCGCTCCGTCAACAGCTTTCAGCCGACAAGCTCATATTGCCGAGCAGGGTGGCGAACCATTTCATCGAGATCGATGCCGTCAAGCAACCAGCGCAACTGCTCGGTATCGAGCGTCACCACCGGCACGTCGCGACGAGGCCAACGAAACCGGTCTTGCGACAACGCTTTCAATACAAGCACGAACCCTGACCGCTCGAAGAACAGCAGCTTCACCCGCGTCCGCCGACGATTGCAGAAGACAAAGACGGCACGCTCGAACGGGTTCAGTCCCATCGACTGCTCGACCAGGATCGCCAGGCTGTTGATCCCTGCGCGAAAGTCGATCGGATCCCGGTGAAGGTAAACACGAAGATCATCAGCCAGCCGGAACATCGCAACGCCCCAAAGCCTCAATCAGAATGGAAACAGCCTGCTTATCCGCGTCCTCAAGCTCAAGCCGCACACCATTCGGCAGAACAGCCGTCAGGCGCATACCTGCCGATGGTGGCCGAGCCGGCATGTCGGGCAGGTGCACAATCGGCGACGCTGTAGCCACGGCAACAAAGGCCGATGCTTCATGCCCCGCAAGAGCCGGCATATCGTCCTGCATCTGCCGATCTCGGCGAAGCTTCACCCAATTGCGTAACAGGTTGGCATTTATTCCATGCGCCAGTGCCAGGCTCGCAACTGATACGCCAGGCTTCATCGCACTGTCGATTAGCCGGGCTTTGTCCGCGGGATCGAAGCGCCGCTTCCCATTCGAAATAACCTTCACAGCACGAAGGCCGCATGAACCGCTAAAACTATCCGAGGTCATTGTGTCCACAAACTCCTTTGTGGACACAGAATCAGACATTCGATCTTCTATGAACAGGTGCCGCAAATTGAGCGCTTACGAGCTATCGGTGACGCGTCACCATCGCGCACCTCATTGGCGGTATTTACTACGGTGATCAAAAATTTTCCGCAACGGGCATAGATCGGCGGAAGCACGACGTCGACTTGTCGGACGTATCGCACTGAACACTGATAACTTTCATGATCGGCGCCCCGAATCCGGAGTTGCATCTGACAAAACCCGCCGGTGCACTTTTAATTAAACTCTTCCAGAGGAATGTTCGCGAGTTCGTTGCTCCAACTCCGATGCTTCTCCGGCACGAGCTCGATTGACAGCTTGTTGACGCTGCAGTCCCAGTTGAACTATCGCTTCTGGTGGAAGCAATAGTTCGGTGTTTCCGGCCAAACGCTGACAAAGCTCGCTGAAAGTCCCATTTTCATTTCTGACTAAAATTCTATCAGCAGAAATAGTCGTGGGTATCCTGCGTCCGTTGTCCGACAAAGAAAATTTCTCGCCGGCGATAAAGGTTGCACCATTTCCCGCGTCAACCAAAACTATAGGCAGTTCACTAGTCTCCCTGGACGCGAGACTATGGGGTAGCTGACCCTCGTTCATTATCTTGGTAAAGATATTATGCTGGTCCGATCCCAGGCGCTTTTTTAACGAGCTAGGTGTTTCGTAGCCAGTGCCGTCTTCCATGCGGATCAATACATTCAACTTACGCCGGTCACGAGTGATGTTTGGAAATCTGACTCGATCGAAGACCATCCGATTATACTGTTCGATTGGTCTATAGACATTCTTTGAGACCTCAACGAGAAACTTAGGACGCCGATGCTTGACAGACTGTGCCTGCTGTTCAGAGATATTGACGACGTCAGCACTCGGCACCATGCCTCGTGGGTTTGTGCTGATGTTCAATCGCCTGGCTGTAGAACTCTCCCCAGAAGTGCGAGCATAAAAGGTCGAAACATCGCGAGAACGTACATCGCCTTCGTCATTCCATTTGCCGATGGCGGATTCAAACTGCGCCGTGATCGCCTCTTGAAGAGAATGATGGACAGCCGTTATCTTTTCGCAAAACAACTCTTCAAAAGCATCTTCTCGGAATTCACCGCCCTTACTCTTGCGATTAACCACAAAGGAAATGTCGCGCTTTAAATTCCATGAAAACTTGTTCGAAAACTCGCGCATATATTCGGGACGTGTTTCGAACGAACTGAGATCACTGTGCTCTCTCAGCCTTGTTGCGATGGCACTTTGATACGAAGCGATTGGCAGGCGGGCGGAATCTGGATGTTGGGCGAATGCGAAGCTTCGACGGAGCCTCTCCCAAACGCTGTTAACCCAGTGCTGCTGTCTCTCGTCCAACGGGCGATTTCGATGATCCATCAATGCCCTTAACGCGCCTGGCTCCCGGCCCCAAGTCGATTTTCCGTCACTTGCTAGAGCTTGTTCATTGTCGTAACACGTTTCACCGTCCCTGCGTACAATTGCAATTCTATCAAATGTTTTGTAATTTTCGACCTCGAGCGCTACACGTGGCCAAATTGAATAATAATGATCGTGAGTTTCGACATCTGGCAATACGGTTGAGGCAATAAACGAGTTCGCCAGCGCCCTTTCAAAGCGATCGTGAATAGCTGTAAAGCTCGTTATCCTGTCCGTCGCGATAATATTTAGTTCTGTTCTATATCCGTTGGAGCGCGCCTTATCTAAGAGCGACGCGTAATGATTTGGCGGATAGCACGACTCCAGTATAATATTATATCTATTAGTGATACTGCGATCAAATAATTGATGATACCATTCTGTCGCTGCCGACGAATTTGCTCGCTCTAACGCATGCGAGCCCTGCAGAAGGGCTGCATTGTTACCAGGAATGTATGCATTGAGATCATCAGCTATTATTCGCTGGGTGCTTTCACCGCCCGTTCTACTCTTGATTTGGCGAACTAAGGTGCTCTTTCCGGCACCCTGCTGGCCACATACAACTGTGAAAGTTGGCTTTGCAACAGACGCCCCCCGCGCACCGATTGCCGGAATGATCTGGGTCTCGAAGATGTCGCGCTTAGCTTGTAACGAGAGGGTAAGCGCTCGATCAACTCCTAGATCATCTCTCATTGACGCGTAGATCCTCAAATTTGACGAGCCACGGATCAACAAACATTCTTACGAAGTGATTTAGCTCATCAATCAGGTTCACTGCCTCTATTGCGTTACCATCAAGTCGTTCCAATCGCTGTGAAAATTCGATGCGTTTCGTATCCGCTAAGGCGTATTGTGCCACGAGCTCCTCAAAACGCTCATAGCCGCTATATCTGAAGGTGATCAGCCGTGAAGTGAGTGCGCCCACGAGATCATGAGCGTCGTTTATGATCTCAAACGCTGGCTTATCCCGGTAGCGTTTTGGAAGCCCTAGTTCTACGCCTAGTTGGCAGTCAAGATCCGGAAACATGATTTCTTCCTCGTTAAAAGGCGATCGGCGAAAGATACGGCCGCAATGAGAACCTTTTATTGCGACCAAGATTTTTACGTTACGTTTGCAATATACGCTGCTATTCTGCATCATACTGCAGGCTATTCCCAGTACGACGGACGGCAATCTCGCGGGTGCTCGCCCCGTTTCCGGCAAACCGAAGCATTTGTCTTAATTGTCTCATGGTCAGCCCTCTCTTTGCAGGCATCAAAATGTCCTCGTTCATCCCGAGGTAATTGATGCCAAGTTGCTGACCAAGGGGTATCTTCGGTGCCGAAAATTGGCCGGACTTTGACTTGAATGATGGCCGGCTTCACGTCGGAATCCGCAGTCGAGCGGATTTTATCTCATGGAGAGGTTGTTCACTATCCTATGCCGTGACTGCTTTTCCATGGTCAGCGATAAAGCGCTGGAGACCGCCGGTCGATAACCAGACCATATAATGGATAGGGCTGTCCGAAATCATTGCGCCATAGCCAATCAGGATGTGCGTTTATCAAATAACCGATGGCGGGATTGATCCGTCGAAGCGGCCATTATGTTTTCTCGGCCAAACTGGGTGAATCATGCTCCGGATTTGCCAACATCAGCTTTGCAAGCTCGACGGCATCTGCATCCGTATTCCACCCCATCACCTGAGCATCGAATGTCTCAAAGAGAAGCTGCGTCGCTCGAATACTTCTTGATTCAATAATATCACGCTCATTTATGAAACCGTTGATCACTAGATCGGAAATGGTGGCATACATTTCCTCAGCAGATATAGCAGGTATGTATTCTGCAAGGTCTTCAATATCGAGGAGTTCATTACCAAGACTATCTTGGTCGGCATACGCAATCGCCACGAGGATATGCAACTCCGCATTTGTAAAAGCTTTCGATTGCGGGGTTAAGATCGTGTCATGCTCGTCCACACGTACAGAATACTCGTTTGTGCGTCCGGTGGTATCGTGTTCCATGCTGCTCGACTTTGCGCCCCCTTCGAGGGGTGCGTGTTCTGATAAGGACAGCTCAGAGCATCTTTCGCGGGATTGCTGCTGGCAATGCGCACGAACAAGATCGCGTTTTAGGTAGGATTCCCGAGCGACGATTGGCTCCAGTTGTCGATAATTGAGAATGCTACCCGCGTTAATTTGGATGCGTCAAGAATTAGGTGCCGGCAACTGATTAGATTCAAATGGCCCAGCACAAATGCAAACGCATAATGGGGTCAGAACAAGATTAGTGCGAAATCGTACGCCAAGCGCATTTGTCCATAATCTCAGCAGTTTGCCGTCTGTGATAAATAGGAAGCTTAAGGGTGAAAAGCATCCTAGGACCCATTTTTAGAACGAAAATCGATCTCAAGCATCACTTTCTCGGCTAAACGTACAATTTCGCACTAATCTTGTTCTGACCCCTATTACCCACACCATTCTTCCAAAAGATCTTCAGACCCAACTAGCCCGGCTCTATTTTACCTAAGGTTCAGAATTGCCGCTCGTCTTGGCGATGAGCCGGCGGAAATAGGCCCAGTCGGCCCGAAGCTGCGGTCCGCAGCCGCAACGAACCGTTCAATGCAGCTGCGCTGTGTCAGGAGCATCTAATTCGTAACCCGCTTTGCAGGGATCTGGAAAAGTCAATTTCTAATTGACATATTCGGTATCGTGTAAAGTTGCGTATGCTTTGATCTTGCGGCATAATGTCAAACATGAATGGACAATCAGAGAGCAAGCTAAAGCACCTTCTGCAGCATATCCCCCCCGGCTTCCTGGTGGACTCGAGGTGGATGGCCCGCCATGCTATCTCGCGACAATCCGTGTCAGGCTATCTCAAGCATGGCTGGCTCGAGCCAGTCAC
>NZ_BDLN01000012.1:57619-59744 GCF_001950375.1 Rhizobium sp. TBD182
GTGTACCGTCGCCCATTCTCCTCAGATACCAATCCAGAAGCTGTCGGAGGCTGGAAGATACCTCTGCTCTCAGCCGCCTGGCTCATGCGGCACGAGTTCCATGTCGGCGGGGCGAGTTCCCTCAACTTACGGGGACATACTCATTACCTCTCGTTCGGCAGCGAATTTGCCCTCTATCTCTATGGATCCGATGTCCCGACATGGCTGTCGAAGTTGCGGACGGACGCCGATGTCAAGACCAGGAGCAACGTCCTGTTCGGCGAAGGGGCGACGGGCGTCGAAAACGCTGATTTCGACCTTTCCAACGACGAGGATCCAGAGCTGGTACAAAGCCCATGGCGCTGGCCAATTCCGCTGTCCTCACCCGAGCGCGCGATCCTCGAAATGCTAGACGAAGTCCCAAAGGGCGAAAGCTTCCACAAGGTGGACGTGGCGTTCGAGAGCCTTGCGAATCTGCGCCCGAGATTATTGACGACACTCCTTACCCTATGCCGAAGCGTAAAAACCAAGCGCCTCTTCTTCGTGTTTGCTGACAAGCACAATCACGCCTGGCGCCGGCACATCGACGTCTCCTCCGTCGATATCGGCAAGGGCGACCGGGCGCTGACCCCGGGGGGCAGGCTGCACCCCATCTATCGCATCACAGTCCCAAATGACTTGATGCCAAAGGAGGCCCCATATGGCCCGTGACCGATACATGCGCCAGGTCGACCTCCTGGTGCGGATCCTTCCATTCATCGCCCGCCACGAGGCCTTCGCCCTGAAGGGTGGAACGGCGATCAACCTCTTCTATCGCGATATGCCGCGGCTCTCTGTCGATATCGACCTGACCTATCTGCCGATTGAGGATCGCGAAACGACGCTGAAAAATATCGACACGACACTGGAGCACATCCGCGAAGACTTGATGGGCAACCTGCGCGGCTTGAACGTCCAGAGGATCGCCGGCGGCGGCAACAATGATACCCGCCTCCTGGTCCGGCAGGGCAACGTTGAAATAAAAGTGGAGACTTCTCCTGTCGCGAGAGGCACCGTTCATACGTCGGAACGACGCCGGGTGAGCGAGAAAGTCGAGGACGTCTTCGGGTTCGCTGAGATGCAGGTCGTCTCGTTTGAGGACCTGTTTGGTGGGAAGCTGCATGCGGCGGTTGACCGACAGCACCCACGCGACCTGTTCGACGTCAAGCTGCTCTATGAAAACGAGGGATTGACCGACGGGCTGTTTCGGACCTTCCTGATTTATGTCGCAAGTTCCGGGCGGCCGCCCCATGAGCTGGTTAGGCCCTCGCTTGCAGCGCTGGAAGAGGCATTCGTCAAAGAGTTCGAGGGAATGACGACGCAGCCCATCAGCCTAGATGAGCTGAAAGCCGCAAGAGAGCAACTGACGACGGATCTTCGTGCACGGCTCGACGACGACGCCATGCGCTTTCTGCTTTCACTCCACAACGGCAAACCAGATTTCGACGCCATCGGGTTGCCGCAAGCGGCTGATCTGCCGGCCGTCCGCTGGAAGATTCTCAACCTCGAGAAGCTGAAGGCGCAGAACCCAGAAAAACATGCCGAGCAACGGCGAGAGATCGAGGGGCTTCGGTCAACGACCAGGGGACAATCCTGATGCTCCAGTTCGACGGTAATTGGCGTTTTGACAGTCCCGGGCCAATAGAGCCAGCAGTTCAACAGGCTTTTCGCGATCTCATCAACCGCATTTGTTGACAGGGACAGCGGAAGCCCATCCTCGAACATTTCAAAGCTCGCTTTTGCGCAGCCGGCGGTGCGGAGTATTGGCCTAGCACCAATGAGCGGTTCGCCTCAGAGGATCTCGACCGAGACATGACACGCGCCGGAGATAATGCCGCGATTTTCATCGAAACATTCTGGGGCGCTTGCCAAGAACTTCGCGCACGCAATCCCACAATGGTGATACCGGATGCCGGGCGGATCAATCAAATCCTTGCGGACGCCGACGCCGGCTATCAGCTCGATCCTCCCATACTGACCGCCACGCGCGTCCACATTCCCATCAACGTTCCGAATGCGCCTCCTTCACTTGACGTCCAGGCGCAGGCGCTCATCAACGAATCCCTTGACGCGTCCCAGCGCGCACTTAGCGACGGCAACGGCCGCC
>NZ_BDLN01000012.1:59754-66381 GCF_001950375.1 Rhizobium sp. TBD182
TCCAGGAGGTCCTTTGGCTGCTGGAAACGATCTCCACGGCATTTCGAAGTCAAGAGATTTTGGACGGTTCCATCCAGGGCCGATACTTCAACAAGATCATTGGGGAATTGCGCCAGCGCGGCCGGGGGCACCAGGACCAGATCTTTCAGTGGATGATGACCCTGCACGGATATCTATCATCGCCGACCGGTGGTGGCGTTCGTCACGGGGTCGACCTTAAAGAGGGCCTTGCGCTCGAGATTGATGAGGCACGGCTCTACTGCAACCTAATCCGCAGCTACTTGACGTTCCTGATCGCTGAACATGAACGCCTTAGCCGCCGCGAAGCGCAGATATAGGAGGCTCCGTGAGCGACGATTCCGATAAAAAACAGACTGAATACGATCTCGAAACAGCGATTTCCGCAGCGATCGAGAAGGCATTTCCACGCCTCAACGCCGCGGGCATCCAGCATCAGATCGAATTCACAATTCGCCTAGGGCATGCGACGATCACCGCCAACGGGCGGGAAAGCTGGATCAAACGGGGACGGGCCGACATCCTCTTGGTGCTGGATGATAAGCCTGTGGCAATTCTGGAGCTGAAGAGACCCGATATCTCTGTGACCGACGACGATGGCAAGCAGGGCCTGTCTTATGCTCGTTTGTTGCCCGTCATGGCGCCTTTCGTCGTCGCGACCAATGGCGATCAACTGCAGATCATCGAAACTTTCTCTGGTCAGCCCTTCAAAGCAGAAAGTCCTGACGAGAAGGCGTTCGAAGCTTTGATGAAGTCCGCGGGAAAGGTCGCGGCGGGCGACCGCGACGACGCGATTTCTACCCTGATGGGAAGTGACCCGCAAATTTGGACGAAGGCTGTTGCTGTTGCTTCGGCGACGGCTATGAGCGAATTGACCGCAACGTCCGACCATCCTCGCCGCCCCTTTGGCCCGTTGAAGATTTTTCGACTAGCTACGCAGCGCCTCGTAAATCAGCTAGGGAGATCCCGGCTGGTGCTGGTTTCCGGACCACCCCTCGTCGGCAAAACCAACGTTCTCGAACAACTTATCCGCCTAACGGATACGCTTGATGCTGGCGGTTTATTCCTCGAGTGCGGTGCAAGCGAGATCTTCCGCAAGATTGCCGACCTTCTCTCGGACACGCTCGACTGGCACGTCGATCCGGAAGCGGCACGAAACTGGGTGCGTCAAATTTCTCGGACCGATGGACCAAGTTTGATACTCGCCATAGATCGTCTCGACCCCGACGACCGTGATGATGTTCGAATGATCGAAGACCTGATGTCGAGCAGGTTCGGCCTTGGCCTGCGGATTGTTGTAGGTCTGGATGAGGATGCAATTCGACGGGTGGTGGCCAGTTCGGATGGCCGTCGTGAGTCTGTCGTTGGTCGACACGCGACGATTGTTGAAGTCACTGATCTTGCAGATCGCGAGTATGTCGCGGCGCTGGAAGCCCTCGCAAAACTCGGCATGGGTATAATGGATGGAGGAGAGCACAGTCCAGACCTGCGTCGCGCTTGGCTCCTCCAAGCTATGGTGACACACGTCCTGGGGGTGAAACGGAAGCGAGAGGGTATAGCCGTATTTCCGGCAGTGCCCGGACTGGAAGTCATAGCTCAGGCGCGAGCGGATTTTAAGGACCCAGAACTCAGGCGCCGATTTCGTGGCGTTGCTCAAGCTATTGTTCTGGATGCCCAGGATCAAACAAAGCCATATTCGATGGCTCTTCAGCTCATGGGTCGTTACTTCGTTCGACGGGAAACACTCGAAGGCCGTTTGTCCACGTCTGATACCGAATGGTTAATCCGGAGCGGTTACCTCAATCCATCGATATCGGCTGAGAACACGCCGATGCTGAACGTGACCCTCCCCGAGCTGCTGGCAAGCGAATTGGCCCGACTTTTGGCGATCGAATTACGAGAGCGTGCCGACGATGATCCGGTCGATGCGGCCGAGTGGCTTGCCGGCGCTGCAAGTAATTTTCTGTTTGGTGACATAGTTGCCGCTCAGGCTTTTTTGGATCTCGGCGCTGTGAATCGTGACCTGCCGTATCCGTTGTTTCGAGCACTTGCGGACATGACGCCGTTTAGAGAGCAGATACATCCCGGCCAGCACCTGCAAGGCTGGGTCGAAGGTGTTGGCGATTTGGAGCTTCTCCCCCAGGAAGACGGCTCTGTGGTCCTGACGATCGACGGTGAAGAACACACCATCGACACCGAAGACGATCCCGGCGAAACCATTGGAAACGTCTTCGGATGGCAAATCCTCTCACAATTGGCATCGCGCCGCTTAACGGTCCAGACCGAAAGCGGCCAACACCGGCTTGATCCTCAAGCTTTGTTGCTTGTCGGCACTGCGGATTTCGTGTTGCGGCAATCGCGCAACGATATGCTCGCCGAATCCCTGCCGGTTCATGACGGTAAAGGCGGAGGCCAATTTATATGTCATGACGCCGGCGTCGTAGAGGCTATTACCCAATCGATGCTGAGATATCTGTCGACCGAGCCATTGGAAGCTCGCGATTCCTTCCTCACCGCGGCGATGGAAGTCGACAGCATCTATCTCACAGCCCGTCTCGACATCGCATTGCAAATGGTCGCGCGCTCGACCGATGCAGATCTCTCGACCTGGGCGAAGGAGGTGCTTGTCAAGCGCGTCCGCCCCGCGTTCTTGGGGTGCAAATGAAAACCTTCACGCAATCTCAACTTCAGGCGATCGCCGATGCATTGGGTGATACAGACTACGGCCTCACCGGCTCCGAAATCGGTCACCTGCTGGCAACGGTCAAGATAGTTGATACTGATCCACAGATGACAAAGCGTCATAGGCTGTACAATGCCTTCGCCTCTGACCAGAACAGTCGTAAGCAGCGAACCCATATCATCGCTTTTATACGCAAGGCGATGAAGCCTGAACGCTTCGCCAGAGATTCGGAACGCTTCGAACCGATGAGGCTCAATCTTAACCGCGCTTTGGCATTTGCCGGGCTGGCTGTAAAGGCGTCAGGTGAACTCGCCGCCGTCGATGCCGCGGAAACACTTTCGCAAGCAACCCGCCGTGCCTTAGAGTTGAGAGCCGATCTTACAAGCCGCGGCGTTCACCCTGATGTGCTGCGGTTTTGCCGCGAAGAGCTTCTTGTGGATAATTATTTCCACGCAGTTCTCGAGGCCGTGAAAAGTGTCGCCGACAAGATACGGCAACGTACGGGACTAACGGACGATGGCGCCGTTCTTGTCGATCGCGCCTTTAGCGGGGACGCACCAATGCTGGCGATAAACGAACTCCAGAGCGAAAGCGAAAAAGGCGAGCAACGTGGGTTCTCCAACCTTGTAAAAGGGACATTCAGCATGTTTCGCAACACGACGGCCCACGCGCCAAGGATCCATTGGCAGATGTCGAAAGAGGATGCGGAGGACCTGTTTTCAATGGTCTCTCTAATGCACCGGCGCATCGACGCGGCAATCATGCCGCCCCGGGTTTGAAGGTGGCCCCTGTGCTTGGGTCGGTTTCTCGACACGTGCATCTTTCTCACTGACGGCGGAGATACAACTTCTGGGTGGTGGAAACATTAAGCAATGACACGAGCGACGTGTTAATGTCAGACCGCGCGACGCAATCTGAGCTTGAAAGATTAGCGATCGTCTATCACTATAGATACGCCTTCTAAGCTTTTGATTTAGTAGGTGCGGGGGTGTCATGGGAGTACGCAGCCAAATTTCGAAACACACAGCGGCGGGGCAGTATCTGGGATACTCGCTTCAGCCGGTGCGACTTTGCTATTATCTCATGAAATGCCCGGATGGAGCGACGGTATCGCTTGAAGTGCTGGACGATGTTGCCGTTCATCAGGCGGACGGCAGGATCATAGTGGAGCAATGTAAAAGTGCAACGAAGCATAATCCTCTCACCGACTGGGCAGAGGATCTCTGGAAAACCCTCTGCAACTGGCTCGACTTTCTCGCGGCAGGCGAGCTCGACACGAAGACGATCCAGTATCGGCTCTATGTGACCCCAGCTAAGTTCGGTGAGATTGCAAAACTATTACATGAAGCCAAAACTGGCGATCAGGTCGATATTGCTGTCGATTCCATCAAAACACGCCTCGCCGGGATGAAGAAGAAGCCGGCCTGTAAGCAACTTGTCGCGCGTTTCTTAGAAGCCGATCCAGAACATCGGCAAATGCTTGTGAGCCGCCTGCGTATCATTAGTGAGGATGACGATCCTGTTGACCCCCTCCGCGAGATCTTCAAGCCGACGGTTTCGCCGTTGATCGTCGATTTGATATGCGAGCGCGCCATTGGAGCTGCGAAAGAAGCGGCAGACCGGATGATCCGCGCCGGACTCCCGGCGAAGATAGATGCGGATCGATTTCGCGCAGAGCTCCGAGCATTCATACAAAAGAACAATCTTCCAGGGTTTCTGTCGTCACTGACGGACCACCCATCGAGCGAAGCGGTAACGGAGGTGTTGCAGTCGAGGCCGACCTTTGTCCGCCAACTCGAGCTCATCGAAATTCCGGCTGAAGGTCGTGTTAGGGCTGTGAGCGATTATCTTCGAACAGCAGCAGACATTTCCAAGTGGGGCGAAAGTGGGCTGATTTTTGAGGCCAATCTCCGCGATTGGGACGAAGACCTGATCGGGCGCTATCAATTCATTGCCGGCGAGATCTCAGACACCCACGCGGCCCACGATGGCCAGACGCGCGGGCGAATTGTCTACCGGCGATGCGCCTCACTCCAACCTCCGTTTGAAGGCCGCGCTGTTCCAGGGCATTTCGTGCATGGGTCATTTAACGCGCTTTCAGAGAGCCGTCGCCTCGGCTGGCACCCGGACTTTTCCGTACTTCTAGAGGACGACGAATGACGGCTCCCCCTAACAGCGCAATGACCGACCTTAAGATCGTCCAAAATCCGGGCCTTGGTGCCTACTCGATCTGGCGGTTCGGCCTGGGCCATCAACTAACTGACGAGAGGCCCGTTTCGTTTGCATTGGCCTTCCTTGTTCTTCCAATTGTCCTGCATAGAGAGACGCTTCAAACCCTGATCGCGACGCAGAAAAGCTCTGGCTTGGCCCTTTTTGGATCGAAGCTTGGAAAAGAGCGGGAAAAGATCTTGGCCATTCACGACCGCACGCTGCTGCTTCGCAATCTGAGCCTCCAATCAGTCAGTCTTGGCGTCGGGACCAAACTTTTATCGATCGACTACGCCGAGGCGAAGCTACGCGCCAATGATCTCAATACCAAACCACGTCGGCCAGTCGTCCCAGAGCGGATCAAGGACATCGGAAATGGAGCTGAAAAGCTGGGGCTCTGGTTTTCCCAGCTGACCGCAGGGCAGATCGTGAGCACATTGCAGGTAGAATTCTAATGTATTTTCAGATCATCAAGCTCATTCTTTGGCCCCGCCGGGGTGGTGAGCCCCGCGTTGTCGATTTCAAACCTGGTATTGTGAACGTCATCAGTGGAGCTTCTAAAACGGGCAAATCGGCGGTTGTTCCGATCATCGACTACTGCCTCGGCTCGGATAAATGCACCATCCCCGTTGGCGTGATTAGGGAAAACTGCAGCTGGTTTGGCGTTCTCGTCGACACAATCGAAGGCCAGAAGCTTCTTGCTCGTCGCGAGCCAGGCGATCAGCAATCGACGGGGGACATGGTGTTCCTCGAGGGATCAGCGATCGCTGTTCCAGCAGAAATTACCGACAAAACCACGAACGTCGAGACCGTCAAGAGAGCCCTGAACAGATTGTCGGGCCTAACTGATCTAGAGTTCGAGCCGAATGCCGAGGGCGGCTACAAGTCGAGGCCGAGCTTCCGTGATCTGATGGCGTTCTCTTTCCAGCCACAAAACATCGTCGCGAACCCCGACGTGATGTTTTTTAAGGCCGACACAACCGAGCATCGAGAAAAGCTCAAAACGATTTTTCCTTATGTTCTAGGCGCCGTAACGGCAACCGTTCTACAAGCCCGCTTTGAACTAGATCGCCTGCAGCGATCTTTGCGTCGCAAAGAAACTGAACTTAAGACAATCGACTCTGCCAACAACGCTTGGAAGGCTGAAGCATTAGGCTGGTTACGTCAGGCGATTGAGCTTGGTATCCTTGCGTCTGACACGCAGCTTCCAAAGGAATGGCCTGACATAATCGACCTTCTCCGTCTGGTCGCAGGATCCAATTGGAGATCAGCGCGCCCCAACTTGCCAGGCATCGACGTCACATTGGCTCGTCTTGCCGACCTGCGCACGGCAGAGACCGAAATAGCTGGAGAGCTCACTGAGCACCGCCAGAGGCTGAATGAGTTGCGGCGCTTGGTGGAAAGTAGTGAAGCCTACGGCGATGCTATGCGGATTCAAAGGGATAGGATCGGACTAGCGGACTGGCTGAGGGGTCTTTCGGCTGATGTCACAGATCCAATCGTGTCACTTGGCGAAGGGGGTCGGGAGAAGATCCTGGCGCTCTGCGACAATCTCGATGGCCTTGAAATCCGATTGAGGACGCATCCAACACTCTCAAATACGCTTGATAAGGAAATCTTCCGGCTTCGTACCGCAGCCGAAACAACCTTGGAACAGCTGAACGGCGTTCGCACTGAAATTTCAAACCTGGAAAAAGACTCAGAAAGGACGCAAGCGG
>NZ_BDLN01000012.1:66391-67816 GCF_001950375.1 Rhizobium sp. TBD182
CCGCTTTGACCAGATCGAACGGTTCCTGGGTCGCCTACAGCAGGCCTTGCACCTCTACGACAGAGCGGATCAGTCGTCGGATCTCAGGCAAGAGGTTGAAGACTTAAGGACGCAGATATCTGTCCTTCAACAGACCGTGTCAGAAGCAGATATCCGGCGAAAGCTAGGCAACGCACTCGACCGCGTTGCAAATTTTGCGAATCGCATGGTTCCCCGACTTGATGCCGAGTGGCCAGACGCGCCTCTACGGCTGATAATTGAAGACCTAACGGTGAAGGTTCTGCGGGGGACGCGTGAGGATTATCTGTGGGAAATCGGGAGCGGCGCAAACTGGCTTGCCTATCACGTCGCCTTGATGCTCGCGTTGCAACGGTTCTTTTTAGGTGAGCCACATCATGCCGTTCCAAGCATGCTCGTGTTCGATCAGCCCAGTCAGGTCTACTTCCCTAAAAGGACCGCCGAGGAAACTATCGAACTAGTGCCATGGCGAGACCAGGACGTTGCTGCGGTCAGAAAGGTGTTCTCTCTGCTAGGTTCTGAGGCGGTCTCCTCGCAGGGTAGACTGCAAGTCATTGTTCTTGACCATGCAGATGAAGACGTATGGGGCGATATTGACGGGGTCGAACTCATCGAAGAATGGCGCGGTGGCCGAGCACTTGTCCCGCTTGAATGGTTAGCCGGTGACCTCAATGCCAACACCCTCAGCTAAAAGCCAGATGGGCACCCCGGTGTGGTTTGCATCTAGCCTGTCAGTAGCTCCACGTGAGCCGGTGAACACATTGCTAACGGCTAGATCAGCGTTGCTCCTACATCAAGTAGACCATCTAAGAAGTCGTCGCGCGAGATGACGGGGGCAGTTTTAGAAGCGAGGATCAATTCTTCGACGACTTGTCGTGCCAGCGAGCGGGCCATTACCTGCTCCTGCGTAGAAATGTCCCTCATGGTTCGGCCATGCAGAAACGCGCTCCTTATGTCGAAGAGCTGTCCGTACTGGTCCGCGTGATGACGATCTCCAAGCAGGCCGGCAACGCGTCCTCGCATACGGTCCGTTGGGCGCATTCGCTTGTGCCTATCAGGGCCATTTCTGAAGCTCTTTTGATAGTCGGCCCGGAGGCCGAGCGCCGCCTCGATTGTCGTGATATGTGCCAGGAACTCGTCGATGCCCTCGGCGAGGAACGCCCGGACAAGAAAATGTACGATCGGTGTCTCGAACAGTTCGCATTTCTTCGCTGCCTCGACGATTGCCCAACGACCTTGGTCCCATATGGGCAGCTCAGTTTTTACAGCGTCGTCTAAGGGAAATTCGACCGGCCGCTCCTCTTCCACTGTCCCGCCGTAGCCGTCATCGTAGGTGTACTCATTCCAGCTGAGGGTGTAAGGGGACGGCGGCGCTGTTAGCCGTACGAAAAGATCGCTATCAACAGT
>NZ_BDLN01000012.1:67826-69685 GCF_001950375.1 Rhizobium sp. TBD182
ACCCAAGGCAGACGAAAGCCTCGCCAGTCTCCCTCGGGGAGGGTCGTCCAGTGCTCCCAAGGAGCCAGCAAGAGAAAAAACAGGGCCTCCTCAAACTTGGGGGGAAACCGCCCCTTGTGCGGCTCGATCCGTCCCAGGTCCTTGCTGAAGTCCAGCACAAACATGGGAACTGCTCTTCCCTCCGGCTCATGCTCAAATGTTGACGTTTCTTGGACCACGAGCCAGTGAAACTGCGCAAATCGATCAGCATCGAACTGGTATCGCGGGTAGAGGCGCTTTAGCCGAGGTTCGTCGAACAATGTGCGAAGTTCGGATGGCTTTAGGCGGCAAACTGAGGCCGATCCAAACGCGAGCCGCGGTAGGTCTGCAGCCAGATCGAGCGGTGCGAGATAAGTCCGGGTTGATTGGGTGGCGCGGAAGGCTGCATCCAGGTCAGCCGCCGCCGCCTCCACAGGCACCGCCAGTTCCGGCGTGGCACTTGGGTGGTGACATGGCAAACCCAGCGATCTTAGCGCCGTAGAAAGGGCAAAGTTCGGCCCCGCCTTTCCTCCGCCGGAGTAATCATTTCGGCAGACGTCTCGAAGGCGCACAAACGCCGGGTGCTTAAGAATGTTGTCAGGCGCAGGTGGACGGAGTCGCCATAGCTCGCCCATCGCATCGAGCATTTCGGCGCTTGGACCGATCATTTCCTCGCTCATGATGTGATGCGAAGCCGCCGCAGAAGCTTGCGCAGGACGGCCTCATAATCTTCTTCCCTGGAGAAATCGGCATAGAGCTTGCCCTTCAAGAATTCCGGCAGCTCACAAGCCTCGTAGAGCAGTGGCAGCACCACAACTTCACCGCTGGCGATTTCCCTGTTCATCGCTACGTCCAGTTCCTTCTTAACCCAGGGTGCCCCGATAGACTTCTTCGACAACACGACCGCGATATATCGGCTGAGCTTGATGCCCTCCTCAATTTTCGCGATAAGTGAATCGCCAATGTCGATCTCGGCTTCGTCCAGCCACACTTTCTGAACGCCGTGTGCGATTAGATCATTCCGAAGCCTACGGACGAAGGGTTTATCGACGCCGGTATGGCTCAGAAAGATGCCATGATATTTGTCTTGGGCGGGGTCATTCTTTTCCACCGCTAAGCTGTCACGAACAAGCTGATTTACAGCTTCCTGCGAAGTCGGAGGGGTAAGTAACCAACCGTTTGTTGCTCCAAGTGTCACCTTACCGCCTAGACTATAGCCTTCAGGGGTCGTGGCGATCGTGGTGAATCCGTCGGTCGGATCGGACAGGCAGAGAGTCCAGCCATCTGAACTGGTTAACTTATCGAAGTATCTCACAAAGGGGCTGTCTGGATCTAGGCTACCCATTCTCCGTCCCTTCTTCACAAGGAGATCCGACCGCTTCACCAGGCTGGAGACCTTCGGCGCAAGGTAGCCTAGATGGGTTTCTCGATAGCCAAAAAAATTGATCTTTTTCGGTTCCGAAAGGCACCAAACCACGGTTGCACCGTCGGAGATCGCGACCTCCATTTCTTTCTCTCGATCGTCTTGATCGAAGGCTGTATCGATATCGTATCGCTCATTCTCGCGTTTGAGATTGCCGAGTTCATTTTGCTCGTTTGAAAATTTCCCTGCCCTACCGAACAGAAAATGACTGTAACTCTCTGGGTTGATGATGATAGTGTCATATTCATAAAGTGGATACGCCGCACGTTCGCGATCCACCCCGGGCCGGCATAGGCCTAAATTGTCGATTTCCACCCCCGCGATAGGGGCGTCGGTGTACATCACTCCAACCGTCAACACTCTCTTCATCAGAAATTCCTTTGCCGTTCACAGCTCCGCAATATTAATACGACTCTTC
>NZ_BDLN01000012.1:69695-72926 GCF_001950375.1 Rhizobium sp. TBD182
GTAGTCCTTTATGGCTTCGTGTTGAGGCTTGTTGAAGCTGGAAGTTGTGCGGCCGCTCCAGAGGATGACTTCGAAGCTGACGCTGCGCCTGATACGCTGCTCGGCTGCTCTAAGCAGCGGTTACAGTGATTCCAAAATCCATTCACGAACATCTTCAATACGTCGTGCGACTAAGCTTTCGGTCGTCATATCCCAACTTGTCACCAATCCGGCCGGCGCGTCTCTGTTGATTTGAGTACAATAGCCCGTTGCTGTTCCCTCAATGCTCTCAAAAGCGAAGCGCGAGTTTTCGCCGGCGAAGCCCATCAGGAAGAACAATTCGTTGTCTACGCGGTCGTGGCTGGCCCCCAATGACTCCATCGGAATGGCGACCGCATTCGCAGCGTTGTCGCGCCAAACCTCAAACGGGACCTCGATCAATGCGACGTCAATTCTTGACGACTGGACGACACTGCCCTTTCCTGAGAACATCCGGGTCGATCCGTAAAAGCCATAATCCGTACCACCGCAGTTGGTCACGTGCGCGCATGTCAGGACGATGAGCCGATCCGCAACGCTGATGAAGGTCCCAGACCCCCCAAGCCGCACATCATCGTCATTCTCGCTGACAAGTGCTGTCGCCGATGGCCTCACGGCTTCTATCATCAAATCCGTTACGATCTTGAAAAGCGTTTGCTCCTCCTCGGCAGTTAGGAATGCGCTCAAAAGTACCCCTCTCGCTGACAAAAGCTATGGACATTGGAAGAACAACAAAGTCCACGGAGGCCGATGCGGTTCGGTAGCCACTCCAGGCACTATTCGACCGAACCGCTGAGCAGGTCTCGGGGCAACGATCGAGCGAAAAGTCCTATCTTAGTAATGAGTTCATCAACCCAGTCCGGAAGCCCGTCGACTGTGCTGTCGGTCAGGTAAAAAATCCATGGCTCATTGCCATGACGGGAACTTGTGAAAAATGTCTCCCACCGGTTTTGGTTTACCAGCTTCTCGAACTTCTGGCGATCCTCGAGAGGCCATTCAAAACCCATGTGGAACATGCGGTTCCTGTAGTTCAGTAGAGCATTCACCAACCGGAAGTCGCTCTTCGTTATAAACTTGGAAAGCCCCACCGCGTGAGACAGCTGTTTGATACCTGCCGGTAAATCTGTCCGAGCAGCTTCGACGTCGACGTAGATATTGGCAGACCAGCGGTCAATCATTTCCTCCGGTAGCCGCGTCCATCTCTCATGCGCAGGAAACGGTGTTTCGCTTGAACGGTACATGCGATGGAGCGCACGAAACGTATGCGTGAAAATGCTCTCGATGAGTGGGGCAAACATGCCGAGTGCGGCCATACTAGCCGCCGCGTCGGAGTAGACCGATGCGTGCATCTCGTCGACCCAAAGATCTGTCGCGTGATCGCTCACCCTTCCTTTCGATTGCCGAGCCCATTCCGCCATTTTATCTATCTGATCTGAGGCATCTTTGGCTGCAGCAGCATTCCGAGCAATGATCGCTCTGATCGCAATTAGCTGCGCTTCGAGGTCCAAGTCTGCGAT
Organism: Rhizobium sp. TBD182; assembly: GCF_001950375.1. Classification (NCBI taxonomy): domain Bacteria; kingdom Pseudomonadati; phylum Pseudomonadota; class Alphaproteobacteria; order Hyphomicrobiales; family Rhizobiaceae; genus Rhizobium; species Rhizobium sp. TBD182. The sequence goes on from NZ_BDLN01000012.1 coordinate 71,231, forward strand.
CAGATAATGGGCGTAGTCACGATCATCGAGGTGAAAACCCAAACCGTCTACCATGCCTACCTCGTGAGTTCGCAATTCGTCAGCCTGTGCGCCGGTCGGCCGCATCGGTGTCCGGGTTTTGGCGCGGTACCTAGGGTCAACCGCCTCATATTTGATGGGTCGAGTGAGCGCGACATCGATCTGACACCATCGGCGATTTACCAGCGTTATAACAGGAGGTCGAGCTCAAGCACGTGCTCGACGTTCAATCAGGCTCGTGTTCGTAGAACGGTTGAACATGACCAAAATCCACAGCGCGCAAGCTCGTCGCCGGATTAACGCTGGCGTCTTCGATTGTGATCTCCTCGCTCCCTTTCCCATCTATCGTCAGCGTGACTTCGAAACGATGTTCGATTGTGACCTCCTCAATCGAGCCGCCGAGAGAAACGTAGTCGTTGTCGATGCTGTCGTGAATGGAAAAGTGAAAGCCAGCTTGGATCTTAAGCTTCGCGTTTACCGGGATCAGAAAAGTTACCGTATGACCGTCGGAAGCGACAATCCGTTGCTCAGGGCCTCCAGCATATACAACGGACTCTACGGCCGCTTCCTCGAGCTCTGCCTCCCACTCCATATAAGCTGATGCCTCGACTTGAAAGTCGAGGTCGTCAAGGTCGCGCTGGATAGCGTTCGCGATCTCATGGGCAAGCGCGCCTTCGGGCTCCTCAGCTAAATGGGTAAGGCACTTCGCGACGATCGCTTCGTCCTCATGAAACAAAGCAAGAGCCTTGCCCAGATCGGTTGCGCAATAGAGATATTCACTCTCCTCACAATAGCTGATCCAACCCCTATCCCTGCTGACGCACAGAAGATACCCGTGGTCTTGCGACCACTTATCGACGCCAGCGAGCGCTACAGCATCCGGGAATTCGTATTTTTTGTCGGCGCCTGCGAATGGCGGCTGGTTCGTGAAGTACCGCTCCATCAGTTCCGCAACGCCAATGGCTTCAGCAGAAGAGATGATTGAGACGCCGACTTTTTCGCAAAAAGTCTTGAGGAGTGCGGCTGAATGGTCCTTGATTACCTCCGTCGGTAGCAGTTTGGCTGCGAGCTCGCCTGCGATAAATGCATAATCCTTCCAAATCTTGTTGTATGTTTTCAGAGCCGTAGCGAGCTGTTCGTGCGCTCCTTGGTGCGCTTTCGCCATGTGAGCCAGCACTTCGTTTGCCACCACGTCCGACAAGACAACGGTGATCTTTTTCGTCTTCAGATTTTCGATACTCAGTAAGATGCGATTGTCGAGATTGCCGTTGGCGTTCAAGCCATCGATAATATTCGTGTCGAGAGTAAAGCCAACGACCTCGCCTCCGGCGATCAACGCCCTGATCTCGTCCGCATCATACGCTGGCACCTGCTCCTCCCCGACTTGTAAATCGTTTTATTCATCTCGCCATAGTAGTCTAGAGGACACAATGCACCGCATCGATGCCACTTATGTCGTTACTCGACTCAACGTCTCAGCAGCTGCTCTACGATTAAACCGATGCTGCCTCGTAACTTAAGGTGGTCTCGGCAGCTTTGTCGTCAGCAGCTCGAAGGCGCTGATGCGCTGCGTCCTGCGCTTCGACGAAGAAGCTTTTGCCTGAAATCCCAGCCCGATCGAAGAAGGCCTGATTTCGCTCGCGGGCATCGCTGAGTAGCGTGTCCCACGCGATCAGTT
>NZ_BDLN01000012.1:72936-83270 GCF_001950375.1 Rhizobium sp. TBD182
TGAAGCCTGACCGCGGCTGATAAAGACGTCCCCTGCCGTCCGCGGTCCGGTCCCATGAATAGGTCCACTCATCCAATTTGCCGACAATATCCGCAACAATGAAGCAGTAGAAAACGGTATCATCCTTCAGCTTTATGGGTCTCCCTTTGACGTCAAGCTTGCCGCCTTCGAGCAATCGTCGCACGTAGCGCTCGACTTGATGCTGGGGGTTTTCCTCTGAGGCGTAGCTTGTTCGCCCGGGGCGCTTGAACTCGACAAGTAGCACCCTTGACGGATCCTCTGTCTGACGGAGCCCATGCACATGATCGAAGATCAGAACATCCGGACGCTCTTCGCTGGCGACGGCGTCGGAAAGGTTTTGGAATTCCGCATCGGAGCTAAAATACTGAGCGAACGTCAAGCGCTCGTCGATGATCCAAAGGTCGTGTGAGGATGCCGGAACGACCTTTCTGCTGCCATTGGTCAAGGTGTTCACCCGCAGCGGGCAGATGAAGGAATGCAAGATGTCTTCGCGCTGATAGCTGCTGTCGCGCGTGTCGTCACGAACTTTCTCGAGGAGGATTTCGATAAAATCGAGCACGACCTTTCGGCGGACGATATATTCAGTGAGGCTCTTTTGCTCCGCCTCTTCGATCGCCTTACCGGCAGCCTCGATGGCGCCGGCGAACGTGTTGACGTCGACTGATGGCTCCTTCAGGCGTTCGAGCACGGTACGAATTTTTTCTGCCTGTCGTTGGTCCCTTCGATACCGTTCACGCGAAAGGTGGCCGAAGATGGCGTCATCGTTCAGTTCGCCAGAGGGGAGTTTCTCCTGTAGTTCATCGACATCACCGAAGGCGACTGACGGATAGGATTCGGTAATCGCCTTGACCCTTGTTCGCTGATCCTGTCGTAATGACTGCAATGGCTCGGCCAGAAACTTCTCGATGTGAGGAGTACAAACGTCATTTACGATGCGATCGAGGATGGCATCTTCGAACTGGAACTTGGTTCGCTCCTGGTTGACATTGTCGTCTAGGTATTTACCTGTCAGTACCGCATGAAACACCCGGTCCTCGTTCGGTCCGAAATATTTCAGCCCAAGCTTACCGTCGATCTTCTGGGAATGGACGGTGCGGTCGTGGGCAATAAAATGAACGAAGTGCGACCCCTGCAAATCCGCGCTCGCGATCTTGTCGCACTCCATCAGTGTTAAGGTGAGCGGCCCGTAGTCGACGGTCGCAATGTTCTCGATGGTCTCACGGCGATGGATAATTGAGTTGATCTCTTCAGGGTAGTGACGAGTCTCGTCTCCACAATGGACTGTGATTTGAGGCGAACGGCTTCCGATAAACGTCGGCAGGAAATGAGATGTGAAGTGCTGGAACACATACGCGGGTCTGCCAGGGAACTTCGCGCGGTAGCCGTTGTCGCGAAGCCCGCTGAACTCGACCATCACGCCGGTTTCGGGCGCTACACCGTCAATACTGCTTTCTTCATAGTCCTGAATCTGCTCGGACCGCGATAGAACGAAGCGGAATTTCCGACGCGTGCCTCGACCATTCTCCTGCGATTTACTTGAGACGCTGATCGCCTCAAAAGAGTCTAGCCAGAGAAGTCTTCCAACACCTTTGCCGCCACGGGCAATCTTGTTGTCGGTATCGGTTGTGGTGAACGCCTCGTAGTTCTTCGAATCGAGCCCGATACCATTGTCTTCGACGATGATCTTGGCAGGCGCCTGCCGACGAGCCATCGTCAGAGTGACGACGATCTTGCCGTTGGTTGCGACGTTCTCCTTGAAGCGATCTTGAGTGCTATGGATTGAATTGCTCACCGCCTCAAAAAGAGGCTGCATAGCATCAGCCGCGTTGCCGGGTTTGGGAAGGCGATCGATTCTTTTGACGAGATTTGATTTCAATGACGGCATTTTATTTCCCCCGAGCATCTACAACTTTATGCAGCAATCGATTTTTCTCGTCTATCGCCAAAGAAGAGCCACCAGTAACTCACTGAAACCTATTCTTCTTCTGAATCGCCTTCGGCCTGAGCTTCTACGGCGACTTCCGTTTTGCTCAGCAAACCCGCATCTTCGAGCGCTTCGATGTTCGGCAGGTCGCGCAGCGTCTCCATGTCGAAGGTGGAAAGAAAGTGCGTTGTCGTCACATAGGTATAGGGTGCACCCGGCGTCGGGCTGCGTGGCCCGGAGCGGATGAACCCTGCGCCACGCAGATTACCCATGACGTCGCGACTGACTTCCTTGCCAAAAATCTTCGACAGTTCGCCTCGGGTGATCGGCTGAAAATATCCCACCGCCATCAGCACCATCGCCTCGAACTCCGACAACATTGTTGCCGTGCCGCGTGTTGGAGCAGCTGACGCTTGGATGGTGTCGGCGAACCGCGGCCGGGTTCGATGCTGCCAACCGCCGGCGACCGACACCAGTTCATAGGGCCGGCCTTGCAAATCCTCCCTGAGATCATCGATCAGCAGATCGATGCTGCACTCCTTCCCCACCACCCGCGCCAGCGTCTCTCGGCTGACGGGCTCGGCCGAAGCAAAGATCACCGCCTCGACCCGCATCATCCATTCCCGCCAGCGCATCTCCGCCGGGAACTGATCCAGTTCACGATCATAAAGAAGTTCGTCTGCGGCGTTCGCCTTTCGACGAGATGGTTCGAGTGCAGGAGATCCGGCCATGATCACAATCCAAAAATTCGGAAGGCGGAGCGGCCGGAGAGCTCGCGCACCGCCTCGAAACTTTCCAGACGCTCGAACAGCCGGTGGGCTGCCCAGCGCGACAGTTTTGAGCCCGGCGCCGACGCCGGCACGGCATCTTCGGTCAACAACCTGCGGATCACCGGCTCAGCGCCCTTGGTCCGCACCTTTGGCGCCACGGCCAACAGCCGCGCGGCCCGCCGATCAATCTCGACGGCGGAGCGGAGTGCGTCCTCGACGCCATTGACCAGCGCCAGGCAGATCGCTTTCGGATAGGCTGGCTCCCCCGGCCGGACGCGACCGCGGCCACCGATGGTGCGGAAGGCGGGGCCAAAGCGCTCAGGCAATAGTATGGGCACCGGTTTTGGCCAGTTCAGCTGGCGGGCCAGGACGACGTCGGCCAGCCCAAGGGAGAGCACCTCGGCGTCCGGACGAAGGGTCGAAATCGCCGATACAAGCTCGGCAACTGCGAGGGGTGCCGCCCGCCCGGACTGGATCGCGGTATCGATCAACTCCGAAACCTGGACAAGGCTATCGTCCCACCTCATCCCCAGCAGCGCGGCAAGCTCCTTAACAAAGGGGGTGGTGATCGTCCCGGTTCGACGCACCAGCATTCGCGTGGCCAAAAACATGTTGCCGGCCGGTCCGGGATCGTCGCCGGGCTGGGTGAGCAAAGCCGCATCGCGGATCAGAATTTCGTCCTCACTGCGGCCGAACATCCGGGCAGCGACAGCAGCGGATTTGAGCGCAAGGCGATCGCGCCAGCAGCCGAGCCATGGCGGGTCGGTGCGGATCAGATCGTCGAGCGATTTCAGAGCGATACCGGCGGCGAAGGCCGCATCGGATTCGCTGGTGTCGTGAGTTCGTTGTCGCGCCCAGCCTGGCAGACGAGGCGTCCAACTATGGATGATTGGAACGGGAGGCGCGAGCGAATCCATAAGCGAAGCATAGAGTACGTGCGCGGTTTATACCACCATTATCTCAATTAACCGCACGCCCTGTCGGCAAGACAAAACGTCCGATAATCTTGCATTATCGGACGTATTCCTCATTATAAGGAAATGCGGCCAAATTCCCGCAATATGACTCAGCAAGCTTGGTCTCTAGTCTTTCCAGCGTACGAAAAAAATGATAATTACGGCTAGACAGCCTAGCTAGATTGGAGTGAATGGATGGAATGGCAGCTACAGGACGCCAAAAACCAATTCTCTAAAGTGGTACAAAAAGCGCGATTTGAAGGGCCGCAGGAGATCACCGTGCGTGGGGAGCGCACAGCGGTCGTCTTGTCCGCTGAAGACTATGACGACTTGCGCGCAGGACGGCCGACTTTGGTCGACGATCTGCTGACAGGCCCCGCTTGGGATGAGACCTTCACTGACGCGGTCGACGCGCGAGCCAAGGTCTCAAGCCGCGACGTGGCCTTCTGATGTATCTGGTGGACACGAATATCGTCTCGGAGGCAAGACGGGGCACACCCCAAGCAGTATCGTGGCTGCGCTCGGTCAATCCGCTCAGCGTCCACTTGAGTGCGCTTACACTTGGTGAGATCATGCGCGGCATTGCCCTGAAACAAAAAACGGATCTTAGGGCTGCAGCTCATCTTGCCGAATGGCTGCGAAAGTTGCGCCACGATCATGCTGATCGCATCCTGACGGTGACCGACGAGATCGCAGTCGAATGGGGCCGCATTTCCGCGATCCGTCCCCGCGGCGACATCGACGGGCTGATCGCAGCCACTGCTATAGTCCATGATCTGATCCTCGTCACTCGCAACGTCAAGGACTTTGAGGACACAGACGCCACTGTGATCAATCCATGGGATGTTTGAGATGAAAGAAACAGTCGAGGAACAGCGCGTGGCGGACGGTTCTCCTATTTCGCGAACCGAAATCCCCTCCCCTGCCCCTCACCCAGGGGCCGGCCTGCCGGCCCACCTCCAGAATCTCACCGATCGGGCGCGCGGCTATGTCGAGGCGGCCAGTTCTATCAATACACGCAAGGCCTATTCATCGGACTGGAAGCATTTCTCCGCCTGGTGTCGGCGCTCCAATCTTTCCCCGCTCCCCCCGCAGCCGCAAACGGTCGGTCTCTACATCACGGCATGTGCCTCGGGATCCGTGGACCGTGGAGCCAAGCCAAATTCCGTTTCGACGATCGAGCGCCGCCTGTCTTCGATTTCCTGGAACTATTCCCAACGCGGCCTGGCTCTCGACCGCAAGGATCGGCACATCGCAACTGTCATGGCCGGTATCCGCAACAGCCACGCCAAACCGCCGGTGCAGAAGGAAGCGGTCATGGCAACCGATATCATCGCCATGATCGAAACGCTCGATCGCGGCACCCTGCGCGGCCTGCGCGACCGGGCCATGCTGCTGATCGGCTACGCCGGTGGATTTCGGCGCTCGGAGATCGTTGGTCTCGATCTTAAAGCGGATCAGACCGAAGATGGTCGCGGCTGGATCGAGATCCTCGACAAGGGCATGCTGGTGACGCTTCGCGGCAAGACCGGTTGGCGTGAAGTCGAGATCGGTCGTGGCTCGTCCGACGCCACCTGCCCTGTCGCCAACGTCGAAACGTGGATCAAGTTCGCCAAACTTGCGCATGGCCCGCTCTTTCGTCGGGTTACCGGACAGGGGAAGTCCGTTGGGTCGGAGCGCTTGAACGACAAGGAAATCGCCCGTTTGGTCAAGCGCACAGCCATGGCTGCCGGCATTCGAGGCGACCTGGCCGAGATCGAGAGACAATTCAAATTCTCAGGGCACTCCCTACGCGCGGGTCTTGCCTCGTCTGCCGAAGTCGATGAACGATATGTGCAGAAGCATTTAGGCCACGCTTCAGCGGAGATGACCCGCAGATATCAGCGGCGGCGGGATCGCTTTCTGATCAACCTGACCAAAGCTGCTGGTCTATAAAGGCCATCCGGCGGGTCGCAAAATTACCAACTTCGTGACCTGGCAAACGTCGAACGCAGAATTGAAACAAAATCGCTACCTCCGCGAAACGCAGCCTGATACAAGGAGGGTACATGTTGTCGGTTTGTGCGCTTCGCTATTCTAAAGCGTAGCGTACTGGTCGAAACGGGTCTGCCGCCGGAGCGGCTGGAAATCGAACTGACGGAATCGACCATCTTCGCTGATCGTGAACGCGCACTGCACTCGTTGCGCCAGATAAAAGGACTCGGCGTGAGTGTTGCGCTCGATGACTTTGGGACGGGCTATTCATCGCCCGACACACTGCGCGCTTTCCCCTTTGATAAGATCAAACTCGATCGCTCATTTATGAGTGAAAGCACTCCACAAATTAGAGCTATCATCCGTGCGGTACTAGCGATCGGCAAGGTTACCTGCTCGGCCGACCGGGCCCTCTGCAGGAAATCCTTGATTCCGGCCAAATCGCGCTTTCAGGCTCGCGGGCATTTAACGAAAAGCCCACCATTTCGACCGGACAGTCGGGATAAGCAGCAAGGCAATCCTTCACGAAGCGCGCCGTTGACCTCTCATGCGGTCAAGACCGCTTCAGAACGCGGAAACGATCGGCAACTAATGGTGTGCGGAGTTCTCGGACGGATCTGTGAAGATATGGGCACCAGACGTTAACGCGGCGCTATCCGCTGCGTATTTGAAAATTTCCTCTCGAAGGCATTATTGGACATTTGCTCTTTATATTGATAACGACCCAAATCATCGAGCAAAACAGCGAATATCACGTCGAGGACCCACTAGCGCCGTCTCTCGACACGGCGGCTGGGCAAGATGTTTCGGCACCGGCGGTGTTGCATGACGGCCCCCTCCCCTCTCTTACCGTCTAGGACCCTACGCCTGTCCATCTAGCCGACCTCACTGAGCGCGCACGCGGCTACGTCGAGGCGGCGAGTTCGGCGAATACCCGCAAGGCTTATGCCGCAGACTGGAAGCATTTTGCCGCTTGGTGTCGGCGGTCCAATCTGTCTCACCTCTCCCGCACCCGAAAACCGTTGGGCTCTACATCACGGCCTGCGCTTCCGGCACGGCTGAACGGGGTGCAAAAGCGAACTCTGTCTCGACCATCGAACGCCGCCTTTCCTCACCCTCTTGGAACTATACTTGATCGGTTACGCGCGTGTGTCAACGGACGAACAAACCACGCAAGCGCAGGAGATGGAACTTCGTTCTGCCGGCTGTGCCTCGATCGTTCAAGAATACGGGTCTGGCGCTTCCCGCAACCGACCGGCTCTTGCTAAACTCGTCCTGGAAATCGTCGCGGGCGACACCCTCGTCGTGGTCAGGCTCGACCGCCTGGCGCGTTCCGTCAGTCATTTGCTAGAGGTAATCGACGCTCTGACGGCAAAAGGCGCGCATTTCCGGTCGTTGAGAGATCCGATCGACACTTCGACGCCGCAAGGCATGTTTTCGCTCCAAGTCCTCGGCGCCGTGGCTCAACTCGAACGCGCGCTGATATCCGAGCGCACGAAGGCAGGTATCAGCGCCGCGAAGGCAAAGGGTAAGAAGCCGGGCAACCCTGGGATCCGAGAATGCCTCCCGGATGCACTGGCGAGGATGATCGCCACTCGGAAGGCAGCCTACGGTGATCGCGTCCAGGCGACGGACAATCAATGGATTCCAACCTTACTACGCATGCGTCCCGACCACAGCTGGGACGATATCGCGTGCGTCCTGAAGCAGCGCGGGTTCGACTGGACGCCAGAACGTCTTCGCCGCGCCGTGAAATGAATGGTGGCCGAAGGCATGGCGGATATCGCGTGGCTGAAAAAATCGCCGCCGCGCCTCCCGGAAGACCGGCTTATGACGCTGGTCGCAGGGATTCATCCCTCCAACTCTGAACGCACTTTGCGTGAGATCGCAAGCCAGTTGGAACGGCTTCATGAGCGTACGCGGCGTGGTGGCACCAAATGGTCTCCTTCGTCGGTCAAGAACCTGATCAATCGCGCGCGAAGATCCAGCACCGCTCCCGGTGCAGCCCGAACAAGCCTAACCGGATATTCATTTCGGCCTCGACTTGCCGAGAGTTCTCAGCAGCGCATCGGATGCCCGCAGCCCTGATCCATTGTCGGCCGTCTCGTTCAACGCGGGCAGCCGATCGTCAGCCTTCACCTTCTGCGCATCAAGTTTAGCCCGCAGCAGTGCCATGATCATCGGCCACGTTGAGAATTTACCATCACGGGCTCGATCTGTCAGGTTACGCAAGTATCCGCCTGCCGATCCAATCTGGTCGGCCTTCTGATAGATCGCCGCAAGCGTGATTGCCGCATGCTGCTCGCCCAGCTCATCGAGTGCTTCCCGCCAGGCGCTCTGGCTGATACCCAGCATCGGCCGAGCAAGTTCGACAGTCGCCAGAAAATCGCGCCAATGGCGGATTTCGCCACCCTGAGCCAGTTCCAGCACGCTCGGGCAGGCATTCAGCACGATTCCTAATGGCAATTCCCGCTTCGGCAGGCTTCGCACGTTGTCGAATTCCTCAACCGTGCCGCCCGCTTCTGGTTTATTTCCAAAGCCGTATTCAGATTCAGGTATAGAGTCTGGTTTTGAATTCTGTATGTGACGACCAAAATGGGACTCATTGGCGTCCTGAATCTGTGTTTTTGCGAAAGATTCCAAGACGTCACGGATTTCTATGTACAGCGCATGAAGACCGATGCAGATCTCCTCCACAAGCTGTCTTGGTGCGGAGCGTGGTAGCCTGCCGATAATCGCTTGATACACCTGCTGCACTCCGCACCAGTTGCCGGGAACGCCCTCTTCGATACCCGCATCGATCAACTTCACGATATCACGGCGTAACAGCGTCAGCCGCTCCTTCGCGACACGGAAGGCTTTCTTCTCAGCCTGGATCGCTTCGGCCATATCTCTGAATTCTTTGGCGCGCGCCACGATCGGAGACAGATCGAAGCCGTAGGCCTGCTCGATTTCGCCACCCCTGCCCTTACGCGCGAAGCGTTTACCGTTCGGGCTATCGCGCCTGATGACCAGGCCGCACTCCACGAGAACTGCAAGATGCCGACGCAACGTCGTCGCCGGCATGCCATTGGCGCGTGCCGCTAGCTGTTCGTTGGATGGCCATACAATGATTTCACCATCGCCGGTAAGCGTTGTCTCGGGATGAAAGGTCAGCAAGGCATTGAGGATCGCAAGCGAGCGATCCGTTGCGCCGAGCAGTTCCCTCGCCTCCCGGATATTCTGGAACACATGCCATTTATTTGCGGTAGCGTCAGGCGCCACGGCCTTTGCTGACATCTGACTTGAAATCTGGCCGAGAGTCATCGGCCGCCGCCCAAAGGGCGTCGTTGATAAATGCGTCTGCATTTCCTTGTACCTTTGTTAGGCAAAAGAAATCAGCTCGTCGAAACGATACTTTCCCTCACGGGACTCTTGACTGGGATTCCTGAAAATGCGATTCTCTTAGCTGCGAGACTATAGAGAAGGTCTTCCGGAACGCCGTTTCGGGGGCCTTTTTCTTTTGCGGTTCATTTCATCTCATCTGAGTGAACCTCGGATCGATGGAAATTGGGTTATTGGTCGAGCTTCTCCCCATCCGTTGTTTCTATGAATTGGGCATACAGACGGTCCAACTGGTCAGCAACGAATTCGCCAAATGCAGGCACCAGTTTTTCGTCAAAAATCAAAGCCGTTCGTCCGGTATCTTTTTGGATTACAGCCGCCTTTTTACCTTTGGGCATGCTCCAAGCTTTCACGCTCTTTGAAGGTTTTACCGCAGGTTTCAAAACAGCCTTGAGAACAAGAGAAAAGCGGGTGTCGCTATCGGACGTCCGGAATAGCTCAGATTCAAGCACCCCACCAATTGCGTCCGCCGCTTTGGAGTTCGCGAGACCTTCTGCAAGTGCAACCCAACGCGACCGGCCAGCTTTTGACGCGGGACCTATTTGTGTAGCGAGATCCAGCGGTATAGCTTTGGCCACAGCTATATAGCGGCTAAGGTCGGCTTTGTCGGTCGATAGTGCCGCAATGACCGTTGGCCGATCAAACCCGGCCTCTTCAAGGCGCAGGGCAAAGAACGCCTTCTCAATGAAGGAGAGGTCGGCACGATCAAGATTCTCACGCCCCTGTGCCACGACCAGTTCGCGGTCCGTGAGATTTCGGACAATTGCGGAAACCTCTCTTCGTAGATTGGCGGCTGCGCGCAACCGCCGTCTGCCATACACGATTTGATATCGACCGGTGGTCTCAGGATGCGGGCGAACAAGGATTGGTACTTGCTGCCCATCCTGTGAAATGCTCGCTTCAAGTTGATCGAACTTCGGATCGACGTCAACGGGGAGGCGGTCCGTGATCTGCGACCCGTCAATCATGGACGGATCCAAAGACACGACGGTTTCACCCGCAGCCAATTGATCCTGCAACCGAGATGCGGCTTTTGCTCCCTCGGCCATCACTTGCAGCGAAGAACCCATCGCAGAGATCGCACCAGTCCGAACGCGAACGGCCGACTTATCGATGGATGGCCTTTCCGTCGAAGGTTGCTTCTTGAGAAACAGCGAGTCAATTGCGTCTTTACGGCTCATGATAAAAGTCTCTTCGGTTTGGCGTTCTGCCATGGCCCCTCTGAAGCAAGCGCCGATCCGTTGGGAGCTCCCAACAGGACAATGTGACCGCGAACCGGCCAGCCAGCGTGGCCTTCCTCAAGTG
>NZ_BDLN01000012.1:83342-86954 GCF_001950375.1 Rhizobium sp. TBD182
GAGAGATAGGTGTCATCAGGCCCTTCCCCACGCCGCCTTGATCAACGCTTCGATCTCTGCGTTCACCGCATCGAGCGACTCCATGGCCCGGTCGTAAGTTGAACGGGTCAGGTTTTCTCTCCCGATCTCGTACAGAGTCTGCTTAGTTAAACCCGCATCAGACACGGCGGCGGACTTGACCATAGGATTTGTGAGAACATGGTCCTCAAACATGTTTCGAAGGAGCGCAGCGACTTTCGTTTGCGGAGCATCTTGAGGCTCATAGCGCGTCAAAAGATAACGTATAAAGTCGTATTGAAGATTCCCTCCCGCCTCTCTCACCACGCCAAGAAGGTCACGGGTCATGAGCAGAAACTGACTCATTGACGCAATATCCAGCATTTGCGGGTGCACCGTAACCACCATTGCTGTCGCAGCACATAACCCGCTGAGAGTCAGAAACCCGAGCTGAGGAGGGCAGTCGATAACCACGACATCGTAATCGTCGCCTACCTCGTCAAAGGCTTGAGCCACGCGTGTGAAGAACAAACCGTCGCGGCCGCCTCGATCACTCAAGGCCTTTGGTGTCGTGTGCTCAAACTCCATGAGCTCGAGATTTCCGGGTACAAGATGCAGGCCATCAAAATATGTCGGACGGATCACGTCTCGCAACGGACGTCGAGTATCGTCATAACGAATAGCGGCGTAAAGCGTCTCATTCGCGCCTACATCCGTTTCCGGCAGAACGCCGAGGAGTGCTGACAAACTGGCCTGCGGATCGAGGTCAACGGCTAGGACCCTATATCCTTGCAACGCAAGATACTGTGCAAGGTGAGCCGAAGTCGTCGTCTTCCCAGATCCACCTTTGAAGTTGGTCACTGCGATGACTTGCAAATGCTCAGAACCTCTACGATGAGGTACAAACTCGATGCTTTCACGTCCCCGCGTCGAACGGGCAAGCATGCCGCGGATCTCATTTATCTGGCCGAGCGTGTAAAAGCGCCTTCCGTTACTGGCGAGCTCAGGCTGCGGCCCTTCGCCCGCCAACGTCATTTTCCGAAGAGTCGAGTCGGATATCTTCATGAGGCGTGCGGCCTCACCTGACGTAAATTTGCGAAGCGTTTTGTGCGAAGTGGGCGGGAACAGCGCCTCACTCATCGCTTGAAGCTGCGAACTTAGCTGTTCTGCATGCTCGCCGATGGTTACATCGACCGACGGGCGATCATTCCTGGATATGGCAGCGGCTTTGCTCACGATAGATTCTCTTGTCACGGTTAATTAGCGCATACGGCAATTTTTCCGTGACGATTACCGAATGTTGGTCTGGTTGCAAGCCGTTTTTGGTTAATGGAAGGTTAACCGAGCTACAACCGAAATTACCTCAAAAAAGGATTCTTGATGTCTTATCTGCTGGTTAGGCCAATTTTATTCGTCAATAATAAGTAACGCGAAGTGCAGATTTGCACATGAAATCAACGCTGCACGAGATCGATTGCACGCGCAAATCGCTTTTTGAAGACTGACTCAGTAGAATCACTACGTGCAGATCTGCACATAGCCACACCCTGAATGAGATGTTTTCTCTCCGCATCGTTTCTTGTTGCGGAGATCAACATGCTGATTCTGACCGTCTCGCCCGACCAATACCAACACCAGAACAGTTACCTCAAGCAAATGCACCGGCTTCGAGCCGAAGTGTTTGGAAACCGTCTGAAATGGGATGTCGCAATAGAGGACGGCGGCGAACGGGATCAATACGACGAGCTCAGCCCGACCTACATTCTCGCGACGTTCGGTGGGCAGAGGGTGGTCGGCTGCGCACGGCTTCTTCCCGCATCAGGACCGACCATGCTGGAGCGGACGTTTCCGCAATTGCTGGCAACCGGCTCCCTCAGCGCAACCACGGCAATGATCGAAAGCTCACGCTTCTGCGTCGACACGACATTGCCGACCGGGAGGGCAGGGAGGCAACTGCATCTCGCGACGCTCACCATGTTCGCCGGCATCATCGAATGGTCGATGGCAAACGGCTACGACGAAATTGTCACGGCAACCGATCTTCGCTTCGAACGCATCTTGAAGCGCGCCGGTTGGCCGATGACGCGACTGGGCGAACCCGTCGCGATTGGCAACACCGTCGCCGTCGCCGGACATTTGCCCGCCGACCGAAAAAGCTTCGAACGGGTCTGCCCGCCGGGATACCGTTCGATTATCGCTGACGATAACGGCCGCCCGTTGAGGAGTGCGGCGTGACCCAGCTTCGCTCCCATCCGCGCCTTGTCCGCAAACTCCAGGACTCACTCGGCGACCAGCTCTGTGTCGCCCTTGACGATGCGACGGTGGTCGAGATCATGCTCAATCCCGATGGTAGACTGTTTATCGAGCGGCTCGGGCACGGCGTAGTAGCCGCTGGCGCAATGACGCCCGCCGCCGCCGAAGTCGTGATCGGCAGCGTCGCCCACGCCCTGCAGTCCGAGGCTGACGACGAGCGGCCCATCATATCCGGCGAATTGCCGATCGGCGGCCACCGTTTCGAAGGTCTGTTGCCGCCGATTGTATCCGGGCCGGCATTTACGATTCGGCGCAGGGCATCGCGCCTCATACCTCTCGACGATTATGTGACATCGAAAGTGATGACCGAAGCGCAAGCCTCCGCCATCCGCAGCGCAATCGATTCCCGCATGAACATAGTCATCTCCGGTGGAACCGGTTCGGGCAAGACGACGCTTGCCAATGCCATCATTGCCGAGATCGTCACGGCAGCTCCGGACGATCGCTTGGTCATTCTGGAAGACACCGCCGAAATCCAGTGCGCCGCCGAGAACGCCGTCTCACTGCATACCAGCGATACGGTCGACATGGCTCGCCTCCTCAAGAGTACGATGCGCCTGCGTCCCGACCGCATCATTGTCGGGGAGGTCCGGGACGGCGCCGCACTGACCCTGCTGAAGGCCTGGAACACCGGCCATCCCGGCGGTGTCACCACGATCCATTCCAACACCGCGTTGTCGGCGCTGCGTCGGCTGGAGCAACTGACGGCGGAAGCCAGCCAGCAGCTGATGCAGGAGGTGATCGGCGAAGCCGTCGATCTCATCGTCTCCATCGAACGCTCGGGGAAGGGGAGGCGGGTCCGCGAGGTCATCCATATCGAAGGATACCGCAACAACCACTACCAGACCGAACATTACGCCCAGATCGAAGAGGACAGCCATGTCGCTTAAAACCCATCATACCCCGATATTCACGGCACTGGCCCTCGTCGCGCTCGGCTCCCTGGATGGGGCACTGGCATCTTCCGGTGGCGGCAGCCTTCCCTGGGAATCGCCACTGCAGCAAATCCAACAGTCGATCACCGGTCCCGTCGCCGGCTTCATCGCGCTTGCCGCCGTCGCCATCGCTGGTGCGATGCTGATCTTCGGCGGGGAGCTGAACGACTTTGCCCGACGGCTTTGCTACGTCGCGCTGGTTGGTGGCGTCCTGCTCGGCGCCACCCAGATCGTCGCCCTATTCGGTGCGACAGGGGCGTCGATCGGTGAGCTTCATTCGCAGGTTGACCCGTTTGGGTACTCCCCCTCCCCCAAGCTGATTGAAAGAGGGGAGGGGGCTCATGGCTGAATCTGGCTCGGCTCTCGT
>NZ_BDLN01000012.1:86964-87178 GCF_001950375.1 Rhizobium sp. TBD182
TCACAGGGCGCTATCACGTCCGAACCTGCTGATGGGTGCCGATCGTGAGCTGGTACTATTGACGGCGCTGGCCGCCATCATCCTGATCTTCGTGGTGCTGACCTGGTACGCCGCGCTATTCGGGATCGCGATCTGGCTGATCGTGGTTGGGGCGCTTCGCACGATGGCGAAAGCCGACCCGTTGATGCGGCGGGTCTATATCAGGCACATCTCC
>NZ_BDLN01000012.1:87188-90883 GCF_001950375.1 Rhizobium sp. TBD182
CCGGGCGACATCGTCGCCATGGCGCAAATTCTGAAGGGGTCGAGATGGTTGCCCTCAAATCCTTCCGTCATTCCGGACCATCCTTCGCCGATCTCGTGCCCTATGCCGGCCTGGTCGATAACGGCGTCATCCTGCTGAAGGACGGCTCGCTGATGGCCGGCTGGTATTTTGCCGGCCCTGACAGCGAAAGCTCGACGGACGCCGAGCGCAACGATGTCTCCCGCCAGATCAATGCGATCCTGTCACGACTCGGCTCCGGCTGGATGATTCAGGTCGAGGCCGTCAGGGTGCCGACAGCAGATTACCCCAAAGAATCCGACTGCCATTTTCCTGATCTCGTCACCCGCGCTATCGATGCGGAACGACGGGCACATTTTCAGAAGGAAAGAGGGCATTTCGAGAGCCGGCATGCGCTGATCCTGACCTGGCGGCCGCCGGAGCCTCGCCGCTCCGGCCTGACCCGCTATATCTATTCGGACACCGCCAGCCGCTCCGCCACCTATGCCGATAAGGCGCTGGAGAGCTTTTCGACATCGATCCGTGAGGTCGAGCAGTATCTCGCCAATGTCGTGTCCATCCGCCGAATGATGACACGCGAGACGTCGGAGCGCGGCGGCTTTCGTGTTGCCCGCTATGACGAGCTCTTCCAGTTCATCCGCTTTTGCGTCACCGGCGAGAACCATCCGGTGCGCCTGCCGGAAATTCCCATGTATCTCGACTGGCTGGTGACTGCGGAACTCCAGCACGGGCTGACGCCGCTCATCGAGAATCGCTTTCTTGGCGTCGTCGCGATCGACGGGCTGCCGGCGGAAAGCTGGCCCGGCATTCTCAACGCGCTCGACCTCATGCCGCTGACCTATCGATGGTCGTCGCGTTTCGTCTTTCTGGACGCGGAGGAAGCGCGGGCAAATCTCGAACGCACCCGAAAGAAATGGCAACAAAAGGTGCGGCCCTTCTTCGACCAGCTGTTCCAGACGCAATCGCGATCGCTCGATCAGGACGCCATGATGATGGTGGCCGAGACCGAGGACGCAATCGCAGAGGCCTCTTCGCAACTCGTGGCCTACGGCTATTACACGCCGGTCATCGTCCTGTTCGAGGAAGATCAGGCACGCCTGCAGGAGAAGTGCGAGGCGGTCCGCCGTCTGATCCAGGCGGAAGGCTTTGGCGCCCGCATCGAGACACTCAATGCGACCGACGCCTTCCTCGGCAGTCTTCCAGGCGTTTCCTATGCCAATATCCGCGAGCCGCTGATCAATACACGCAATCTCGCTGATCTCATTCCCCTCAATTCGGTCTGGTCCGGAAGCGCGGTCGCACCGTGCCCCTTTTATCCGCCAGCCTCACCGCCACTGATGCAGGTGGCGTCGGGTTCGACCCCATTTCGGCTGAACCTGCATGTCGACGATGTTGGTCATACGCTGATCTTCGGTCCGACCGGATCCGGCAAATCCACCTTGTTGTCGCTGATCGCTGCGCAGTTCCGCCGTTATTCCGGTGCGCAAATCTTCGCATTCGATAAGGGCGGCTCGATGTTACCGCTGACGCTTGGGATCGATGGCGATCATTACCAGATCGGCGGAGATGCGACCGAAGGAGGGGACGGGAAGGCACTGTCGTTCTGCCCGCTCGCAGACCTCACGACCGACGGCGACCGCGCCTTCGCGGCCGAATGGATCGAGATGCTCGTTGCGCTGCAGGGCGTGACGATCACGCCCGACTATCGCAACGCCATCTCCCGACAGGTCGGGCTGATGGCGGAATCACGCGGGAGGTCGCTATCGGACTTCGTGTCGGGCGTGCAGATGCGCGAGATCAAGGATGCGCTGCATCACTACACTGTCGACGGGCCGATGGGCCAGCTTCTCGACGCCGAGGAAGACGGTCTGGCGCTGGGCAGCTTCCAGTGCTTCGAAATCGAGGAGCTTATGAACATGGGCGAGCGCAATCTCGTGCCCGTGCTCACCTATCTGTTCCGCCGCATCGAAAAGCGCCTGACCGGCGCACCCAGCCTGATCATTCTGGACGAAGCCTGGCTAATGCTCGGCCATCCAGTTTTCCGCGACAAGATCCGCGAATGGTTGAAGGTGCTGCGCAAGGCCAACTGCGCCGTCGTTCTTGCCACGCAGTCGATCTCGGACGCCGAACGCTCCGGCATCATCGACGTCCTGAAGGAGAGCTGCCCGACCAAAATTTGCCTGCCGAACGGGGCGGCCCGAGAGCCGGGCACGAGGGAATTCTACGAGCGCATCGGCTTCAACGAGCGCCAGATCGAGATCGTCGCGACCGCCATTCCGAAGCGAGATTATTACGTCGTCTCGCCGGAGGGCCGTCGTCTCTTCGACATGGCGCTAGGACCAGTAGCGCTCTCCTTCGTCGGAGCGTCCGGCAAGGAAGATCTGAAGCGCATCCGCGCGCTTCATTCAGAACACGGGGCCGCATGGCCTCTTCAATGGCTCCAGCAAAGGGGGATCGCCCATGCCGATACACTCTTCCCGGCCGACTAGACTAGCCCGCCACGCGATGATTGCGGCCATCCTTCTCTCAAGTACCTCACCGATGCCAGCTGTGGCGGGCGGCGTGACCGGTCAGGCGACCGAATGGACGCAGCTCGCCAACAACACCGAACTCATCTCTTTGGTCGGCAAATCGGCGGAGCAGGTCAACAACCAGATCACCCAGATCTCACAGCTGGCCGAGCAGATCCAGAACCAGCTCAATATCTACAGGAACATGCTTCAAAACACCGCGCAGCTGCCGAACCATATCTGGGGGCAGGTCGAGAACGACCTCAAAAACCTGCAGAACGTCGTCAACGAGGGGCAGGGTGTCGCCTTCTCAATGGGCAATGTCGAAGATGTCATGAAGCAGCGTTTCCAGAGTTTTGCCGAGATGAAAAGCAATCTGCCTGATGGTGCGAGCTTTTCCACGACCTACCAGAACTGGTCCGGCACAAATCGCGATACGATCGCCGGCACACTGAAGGCCGCGAACCTGACGTCGGAACAATTCTCCAGCGAGGAAAGTACCATGTCGTCGTTGCGCTCCATGTCGGAATCATCCGACGGCCAGATGAAGGCCCTGCAGGTCGGGCATCAGATCGCCGCCCAGCAGGTGGCGCAGATGCAGAAGCTGCGTGGTCTCGTCTCGCAACAGATGACGATGATGGGCACCTGGTATCAGTCGGAGCAGGCACAAAAGGATCTGGCTCAAGCAAGGCGTGAACAGTTCTTCAGCGGGACCGAACACGACATCCGCGGCGGCCAGACGATGGAGCCACGCTGGTGAGCTCGCGTCTGATCGTCATTCTCGCGCTCTTGGCCGTCGTCGCCGCAGCAAGTGCAGGCATCGGCACCTGGATTACTGTCCAGCCGGAGCCGGCCTCCGGATCTGGCGCGGCCGCGACCGATACTCCTTCGAGTGAAGAACGGCGCCGGCATCGTGATCAGTTCTTCGGCGGCGATTCGAATCGTGAAATCCGCGGCGGCCAGGAAATGAAACCGAGATGGTAGTTCACCCTTCCCCCAAGCTCGAACTGGCTTTCGTCACGATCGGCTTCGTCCTGCTGGCAAGTTCGCCGGCGCTGGCGCAGCAGGGACAGGTTCTGACAACGCTGGAAAACTCCGTCGTCACCGCCGCCAAGGGCTGGGAAACGACGGTCATGAACGCCGCACGATCGTTGTTCTGGATCCTCG
>NZ_BDLN01000012.1:90893-92485 GCF_001950375.1 Rhizobium sp. TBD182
TCGAGGTCGGTATCGCCGCCGTATGGCTGGCGATCAACGCCGCCTCGCTCGACAGCTGGTTTGCCGAACTCGTCAAACGCATCATGTTCATCGGCCTGTTCGCCTTCATCCTCGACAGGGGCCTGGAGTTCGCCAAGGCCGTGGTCGACAGCCTCTATCAGATCGGTGCGGGCGGCGGTTCGGCCTCGCCTGCCAATATCTTCGACGCTGGTATTCGCGTTGCGACTAAAATGTCGGAACAGGCGAAGTTCGGGCTCTGGGAGGATAACGCACTGGCCATCGCTGCCGTCTTCGCCATGGTCGTGGTTGTCGTGTCCTTCTCGCTGGTCGCGGCGATCTTCGTCGCCGTGATGGTCGAGATGTATGTCGGTCTGCTTGCCGGCATGATCATGCTCGGGCTTGGCGGCTCGTCCTACACCAAGGACTTTGCCGTCAAATATCTGGTCTATGCTTTCTCAGTCGGCATGAAGTTGATGGCGCTGGTGATGATCGCCAGGATCGGCTCCGATATCCTGCTCGGTTTGGCCGAAGCGCCGACGGCGACATCTGAACAGTTCATCACCACCTTGGCGATCGCCGGCATCTCGGTCGTGGTCTTCGTCATCGCCATGTATGTACCGCCGATACTGCAGGGTTTGGTCCAGGGTGCATCAGTCGGCGGCGGTATGGAGGCCATTCGTCACGGTGGGCAAGCTGCCTCTGCCGCACTCGGCGCCGGGTTCCTCACGATCGGCGCGGCCAACCGGGGCTTTGCGGCAGCAAGTGCAGCGAGGGCAGGGGGAGCGTCACTGGCAGGTGCCGCCATGCGCGGGCTGGAAGCCGGCGTTGGCGGAGCGGCCGGCGCAGTTGGCTCGGCTGCCAAGGACAAGGCCATCGGCTCACCGGGCGCCTATGCCGGTTCGATGCTCGGCCTCGCCAACGCCAAGCTCGACCAGCAATCCGGCCGGCCCGGTACACCGCCACCACCACCGCCGATCAATGACAAGAAATAAGAGGCTGACAGCGCATGGCTGGAACCACTCCACCAGATAACCCCTATATCGCTGCGCGCAACGAATGGAACGAACGTTACGGCTCATACGTGAAAGCGGCCGCCGCCTGGCGCATTGTCGGCATCACCGGTATGACAATGGCGGTGATCGGTTTCGGCTATGCCCTCTATCAGAGCACGCAGGTGAAGCTCATCCCCTACATCGTTGAGGTCGACAAACTCGGGACGGCCGTCAATGCCGGCTTTCCGCAACAGATCGAATACGCCGATCCGCGCGTGGTGCGTGCCACGCTCGGCAGTTTCGTCTCAAACTTCCGCTCCGTCACGCCCGACGCCGTCGTCCAGAAACAATATATCGACCGGACCTACGGGCTGCTGCGGACATCCGATCCGGCGACCGAAAAGGTCAATGCCTGGTTCCGCTCGAACTCGCCGTTCGAGAAGGCGAAGACCGCAACGGTCGCGATCGAGGTCAACAACATCGTCGCGCTATCGAACCAGAGTTATCAGGTCGACTGGACCGAATTCGAGCGCGATCGGCGAGGCAAGGAAACGGCGACACGCCGCTTCCGCGGCATTGCCACTGTGACGCTGACGCCAC
>NZ_BDLN01000012.1:92495-93359 GCF_001950375.1 Rhizobium sp. TBD182
AAGGCGTCATCCGTCTTAATCCAATCGGTCTCTATCTCCGCGACTTCGACTGGACTGCACAGCTTTGAAAGGCATGGCCCGAGCATGAATATCAGACACAGAAGACAACGGGCTACGCTGGCCATCGGCCTCTTGGTTTTTGCGATCGTCCCCTTGACCGTACTCGACCCCCGGACTGCGCTCGCCGCTGATGGTGTCACGGCCAATGAGGCGAAAGGCATGGGGCTCTCGACCCAATGGCGCGGGTCGAAAGGCCTAGTCACCAAGGGCGCGGACGGTAAGGTGATTTTTCTCTATGGCGAGGTTCAGCCATCGGTCGTCTGCTCACCGCTGCAGGTCTGCGATATCGAACTTCAGGGCGGCGAGGTGGTGCGCGATGTGCTGGTCGGCGATACGGTCCGCTGGAAAGTAGAGCCGGCGACATCGGGCGCGGCCGGGGGCCAGGCCATCCATCTTATCGTCAAGCCATCCGAACCGGGACTTGTCACCTCGATGGTGGTGACCACATCTCGGCGGACATATCATATCCAGCTCAAGTCGCATCCCACGCAATACATGGCCCGCGTCGGCTTCGAATACCCCGAGGATGTGTCCACGAAACTCGCCGACGTCAACGCGCGGCTTGAAGCCAGTACGATCCCCGGCACCGGGGTGCCGGCGGAGCAGCTAAGCTTTTCCTATTCCATATCAGGCAGTGCCGGCTGGCGGCCGACACGGGTCTATTCCGATGGCCTGAAAACCTACATCCAGTTCCCGCGGTCGATCTCGGGTCAAGATGCGCCGGTTCTCTTCGTCGTCTCCGGTGGCCAGAACCGTATCGTCAACTACCGCATGAAGAGCAATATGATGGTGGTCGATTACAAC
>NZ_BDLN01000012.1:93369-95451 GCF_001950375.1 Rhizobium sp. TBD182
GCGCCGTGCTCGTCTCAGGCGTCGGCTGGAAACAACAAAAGGTGACGATTAGCAGGGGAGGGCGATGATGAAGACTCTTGCCTTCATTCGACGCCCCCTGAGCCATATGCCCGGCCTTGCTGCCGCCTGCATCCTCACCGTCCTCCTTTCCGGGTGCCAATCGATCGACACAGAAGGTCTTGTCGCCAGCAACGCGCCGCCCGAAATCTCAGGACCGGCGGCGAGCGCGATTGCCGGCGACATGGTCAGCCGCCTTGCCGAACAGATCGGGCCGGGCAAAGCAACCGTTGCACTAAAGGTCGATACTTCACCCTTCGGTCAGGCACTGGAGGCGGCGCTGAAGGGATGGGGCTATGCGGTCGTCACCGACCAGAAGACCGATAGCGGAATGACCATCGTCACGCTCGCCTATGTCATCATATCATTCGACGGGCAGGTACTTGCGCGCCTTTCGACCAACAGCGTCGAACTCGGCCGCGCCTACACGGTGACTTCGACCGGTGCCACGGCGACGAGCGCGCTTTCGCTGATGCGGCGCGGGTAGGAGGATATCATGGTGCAGTCCCTCAACCTCGGCGGCGCGCAGAACAGTCAGGCGGCATCAGGCATCCGCCGGATCAATCGCCTGCCGATCGTCGTCGTCATCGTGCTGGCGGTGGCCTTCCTCGGCATCATCTTCTATGGGCTCGCCTCGCGCGGGCTTTATTTCGGGAGGGATAAAGGCCCGGAGTCCAGTTCCGGCGAACCCGCCTCAACTTTTGCCGATCAGATCAAGCGCGGTGTCACCGACGGTATTATCGGCGAACCGCAACAGCAGACGACGTTTCAGCCGACACCTGTCGAGACGAAGCAGGTGGACGAAAAGGCGAGCAATCCGTTCACCCCGACGCCGGAACAGCGTCGCGGACAGGAACTGGAGCCGGAGGCGGTCTGGCGGGCGCGTCTCGAGCGCGAGCAACAGGAGCAATATCTCCGGGAGAGACAGCGCCAGCGCATGGCAAGGCTCCAGGCAAACGATGCCGCCTATGATGCGCCGCTCGCAATCGATCGCGGCAAGCTGGAGGCACGCACGGCAACAGACGATACTTCGGCCGCCAATACATCGACTGCGATCTCGCCGACGGCAGGCGCTTCCGATCTCTATGCCGCCGCCTTGCGTGCCGGTCTCGGCGGCCAGAACATCGATCCCAATGGGCAGAAGAGCAAGGAAGACTTCTTCAACACGGATCTCAAGGACCTCGGCTACCTGCCAAACCGTGTTGTCCCACAACAGTCACTCTACGAACTGAAACGGGGCTCGGTGATCCCGGCGACCTTGATCACTGGCATTAATTCCGATCTGCCCGGCCGCATAACTGCCCAGGTCAGCCAGAACGTTTACGACAGTGCGACCGGCCATCGCCTGCTGATCCCGCAAGGAACGAAACTCTTCGGCCGTTACGACAGCAAGGTCTCGTTCGGCCAGAGCCGCGTGCTCGTCGTTTGGTCCGATATTATCTTCCCGAACGGCTCAACGCTGCAGATCGTCGGCATGGCAGGAACCGATGCTGAGGGCTACGGAGGCTTTAAGGACAAGGTGAACAACCATTATTTCAAAACCTTCGGCTCGGCGGTGATGATTGCGCTGATTGGCACCGGGATCGACATGTCAGTGCCGCAGAGTTCGACGCTCGCAACGCAGGACACGGCGTCAGATGCAGCGAGGCGTAACTTCGCGGAGACCTTCGGACGGGTCGCTGATCGGACCATCCAACGCAATATGGATGTCCAGCCCACACTGGAGATCCGGCCTGGCTACAAGTTTAATGTGCTGGTCGATCAAGACATCATATTCAACGGGATCTATCGGAATTGATGGCCGCACGCACCTCCGCCTTCTCACGCAAATGCTGAGTGAGAAGGCTGGGCTTGATGGAAATATGAATTGATCAAGTTCTGGAATGCGGGCGGAAATCAAGTGATCCGCACACCAAGGTGGCCGTTGACCTTCCAGTCGTATCGACAGCTGATGGCCAACGGCTCTCCCGGGAGGACTGGCTGGCACGGCGCGCCAGCCAGCAGATATCAGCCGGAGCCCCGGTA
>NZ_BDLN01000012.1:95461-98351 GCF_001950375.1 Rhizobium sp. TBD182
TTAGTCCTTGAAATACGTCTGTTCCGTAATCAGGGGAGCCGACGGCATAGATCCTTTAAGCTCAAATCCCCAGCCAAGCTTATTTTTCCGCGCCCAGGTGCCGAGATTTTCAGTAAGCGGTATTGCACAGACGTTGCTCACGATCAGCTTCTGGGCTTCTTTCCAAAGCTCAATCTGCTTGTTCGGGTCCGTTTCCGTGCGCGCCGCTTCGATCTGCTTGTCTGCAACATTGCAGTGACTGAAGTTGACCACCTGAGTTGGCTTGCCGATCTCGCTGGCGGAATGATAAAACTGGGTGAGGTAGTAGTCCGCGATCGGAAAGCGCGCCGCTCCGTAAAGCACGATCGGGCTCAAATCCTTTCGGATCATTTGATGCCATGCCGCGTGTTCGACGGGTTGCAGATTAAGCGTGAAGCCGCCCTCGGCTACTTGCGCCTGAATCAATTGCGCCAGACTTTCGAGACCGGGCAGTTGGCTCGCTACCATTGTGACGGTCACACCGTTCGGAAATCCGGCTTCGGCAAGCAGTTTCTTGGATTGCGCCGGATCGTAGTTGAGGACACCGGCATCCGGATCGAAGCCGAGATTATTCGATGGGATAACGGAAGGCACAGCGCGGTTCACACGTTCGCCTCTGTATTTCGCGATCTGAGCTGCGTTGACCGTATGTGCGAGTGCCTGTCGAACACGAATGTCGTTGAACGGCGGCTTGGTAATATTGATATGCAGAAGGTTCAGTTCGGCGGGCTCGATGGTGTCGACGACGTTTTCAGGATTAGCCGTCAGGCGCTGGAGCCAACGCTGATCCTGATTGCCTTGTTCGACATCGAGTTCACCAGACTCGAATGCCAGATCGCGCGCGGCCTCGTTGTTGAGGAACCTGTAACTGATCTTCGAAAGTTTCGGCTTGCCCCTGAAGTATTCGGCATTCGCCGTGAGCGTTACAGATTGACCAGGCTGAATAGACTCAACCTGGAAAGGGCCAAAGCCTACGGGCCGGCGTTTGAAATCATCGCCGCGCTCTTTGAACGCCTTCTTCGGAATAATGAAGCCACCGGAAAAATTCGAAAGCAGCGCCAGAAGGCTCGGCACGCGTCGTGTAAGGGTAATGCGAACCGTCTTTGCGTCAACTGCCTCGACTTTCTGGATCGCTGCATAGTCGCCAGAGAATGCGGAACGCTTTGGATCGCGCGCCTTATCCAGACTGAACACGACGTCGTCTGCCGTCACGTTGCCGTATCCGCCCTGCCATTTCACGTCTGGGCGCAGCTTGAAGGTCCACACCAGTTGATCGGCATTGGATTCCCAGCTCTCAGCCAGATCTGCTTCAATGGACGATGGATTTGCCGATCCCGGAGCGAAGCGGACAAGGGCTCCATAGATGTATGAAACCAGCGTTCGGTCTGATGTCGTTGTCGCGAAATGCGGATCGAGTGTTGTCACATCCTCAGAGGCAACACCCATAGATAGTTCGGTCTTTGCAGCGAATGCCTGGCTTGGGATCGAAACGGCTGTGCTTAACACTCCGGCCACAATGGCAGCGCTTGTCCAGTATGCTCTATGTCTCATGCGAACTCCCCTTTTCACTGATATTAGTCTCACTGCCTCTGGACCATCCTCGGCAATTTCCGTCGAGTGATGCTGAACGATTGGCTCGCGTAGCCCTCCGGCACGCGGCAGGCCGTCAAACACGCACGAAATGCTTGTCGTTCATCGCCGCCCAGTTTTGCGTCGGCGGAATGAACCCGACCGGCTTAATCGGGCTCACCGGTTGCGGCACCTGCAAAGCCGCGGTCGAACGTGCCGATCGCTGGCTCGGATGTGTGATCGGGACCGCCGAGAGAAGACGTTTGGTGTAGCTGTGTCCCGGGCGCCCGATAACATTGTCGCGGCCACCTATCTCGACCAGTTCGCCGAAGTACATAACGGCCACCCTGGTGCAGATCTTCTCCACAGCGGCCATGTCGTGGCTGATGAAGAGGTAGGACACACCGAACTCGGACTGCAGGTCCATCATCAGCTCGATGATCTGGCCTTTGATCGCTACATCAAGTGCGGATACTGCCTCGTCGGCAATGATGAGCTTGGGCGACATAGACAGTGCCCGCGCAATGCAAATCCTTTGCCGCTGGCCGCCGGAGAATTCGTGCGGCAGGCTGCTAGCCCGAGCCGGATCAAGCCCGACTTTTTCTAGCAACCACTCCATCTTTTCACGCAACTCGCGGCCCGACGCGATGCCATGAACGTACATGGGCTCGACAATGGCCGATCCTATTGTCTGACGGCTGTCCAGAGAACCGAAAGGATCCTGGAAGATCATCTGAACATCGCGGCGCAACACAGCAAGGCTCTTTTCGTCGGCGTAGTCGATCGTGCGCCCGTCCACGACAATGGAGCCGCCGAAGCGCGGCGCAAGATCGATGATAGCTTTGCCGATGGTTGACTTACCTGAGCCGGACTCCCCGACAAGTCCCAGAGTTTCGCCCTTTCCTATAGCAAAGGAGGCTTTCTCCACGGCGTGAACGTTGCCCTGAACGTTTCCAAGGAGACCTCCGCGAAGCGGGAAGCGGACAGTAAGATCGCGGACCTCGAGAATTGGCCGTTCACCCTCAAAGGACAGCGGCAGCGCATCGATTGCGGTCGTGGGCTGTCCCGTCGTTGCCAGTTTCCCGGCAACCGACGGGGCAGCCTCGATAAGTACCTTCGTGTAAGGGCTTTCAGGACGCGTGAACACGCTATCCACTGGACCGGACTCGACCACCTGGCCCCCGCGCATCACAAGAACCCGATCAGCGATCTCCGCGACAACGCCCATATGGGGTTTGGGGAGCAATGGAACCAAAAACCAACGTAAGCTCTGAATCCCACCGTAAAGGGGCTTTCCGATCTC
>NZ_BDLN01000013.1:0-326 GCF_001950375.1 Rhizobium sp. TBD182
CGACGCGGACGCGGACGCAGATGCTGATGCGGATGCCGATGCGGACGCCGACGCGGATGCCGATGCGGATGCCGACGCCGACGCGGATGCCGACGCTGACGCCGATGCGGATGCTGATGCCGATGCGGATGCCGACGCCGACGCGGATGCCGACGCGGATGCCGACGCGGATGCCGACGCGGATGCCGATGCCGACGCGGATGCAGATGCCGATGCCGACGCGGATGCCGATGCCGATGCCGACGCGGATGCCGATGCCGATGCCGACGCGGATGCGGACGCGGATGCCGATGCGGACGCCGACGCGGACGCAGATGCTGATGCGG
>NZ_BDLN01000013.1:552-5167 GCF_001950375.1 Rhizobium sp. TBD182
CGGATGCAGATGCAGATGCCGACGCGGATGCCGACGCCGACGCGGATGCGGATGCTGACGCAGATCTCGAGCCCACGGACGACGTGGCCTCAGCTGAAGTGAATCTCTTGCCGACAGTGACGGAAAATGTTCCGCTTGGAAGCGACACCTACCTCGCTGTCGTCAGCCTTGCAGGTCTCGATCTTCAGCTATTTGCAGATACAGTCGAATTTGACGTGGAGACCGGTCACAAACAGGATCTCAATTTCGATTTCAGTGGAATACTCGGGGCTGGCGTTCTCGGCGACTATAGTCTTGTCGTGCAAAAGTGGGACGCCGCAACGCAGCAATGGACAAGCATTGACGGTGGAGGACCTGCCACGATCCTATCACTGTCACTTTTTGGCGGAACAAGCGGGACCGTACCGGGACTTGATCCGGGAGAGTACCGCGCATTCATGGGATTTACGGGCCTGCTCGGCGTAGGAGTTGGTGGCACATTAACCCTTGATGGCACCGACTATAATTTTACTGAAGTTGGAGGTTATGAAGCTGTCGAGGTGAGCGGCAACGTCATCGATAATGATGACGTACCGGCCGGAACAACAGTTCAAAGCGTCGACGGCCAGACTGTTGATCAGGATGGGACTACTGTACAAGGCGATTTCGGCGAGCTTCTGATCCTAGCCGACGGCACCTATACCTACACGCCGTTCGCGAATGGAGCGGGAATCGGCAAGGTCGACAGGTTCGAATACACGGTAGTGGATGCAGACGGCAATATTGGCACTGCCACCCTTTATGTCCAGATTGGCAGCGACGATGTGACTATGACCTGGAGTGACACCGACCCGAGCCTTCCAGCGACGTTCGAATTTGCCGCGACGGGCGATAGCGCAAACGCTTCGGTCGTTTGGGACAATGTCACGGACGACAATTTCTATACCACCACCGGTTCCACATTGCTCTCAGGGGGCCTGGGGCAGACGAGCACATATATCAGCAGCAGCTTCGTCATTACTGATAGTATGGAGGTCTCTGGCAGCATTAGCGTTTCCGTCTTGCTTGCTGCGCTGTCGAATGGGGCGCTCCATCTCGAACGAGAAACGACACCAGGCAGCTGGCAGCAGGTGGCAACCGATTCCTTCAACATCATTGTTGGAGGTCTCGGCACCGTGGCATCGATCGACCTCTCTGAACTTGATCTGGCTGCCGGCACGTACCGTGTCCGCTCCACTTTGAGTGGCACGTTGGTAAACGTCTCGGCGACCATAACGACTGATATCGATGTGACATATACGGACCAATATGAAGTCGGAACTGCGACCGGTGATAGCGGCAACCTGCTTGCCAATGACGATCTGGGCTCCACTTTCACGAAGTTCCAAATATCTGAAGGAACGAGCTTCGTTGATGTGACGGATGCCAGAACGGTCGATGGCGAATATGGTACACTGACCATCAATGCGGATGGCAGCTACAGCTACGCGCTGAACCCGGATCTCGCGCATTTCAATACGCCGCAAACCGACACGTTTGAATATCAGCTGATCCATCCTTCAGGAGTGGCTGAGCAATCCTCGCTGGTCGTGACCGTGGATCCCTCCGGCGCGGGCGTGCCGGATCAGGCCATGATGTTCGTAGCCGAAGACATATCCGGTCTTGATAGCATCGACGTTACGGCAAGCGACGACCCGCCCGCATCAAATTCGGACAATGACGACCGGCTCTCTCAATTGATTGAGGACGATACGGAGGAACTGACGGTACCGCTCGATGATCTGGCTGCCCTCAGCGAACCTGAGGACGGTGACGCCGATCTGAGTTCAACAGAAGAGCGGACGGATATATTCGAGATGCCCGAGCCGGTGGAACTGCCTGTCGATCCATTCGGGCACCTGGTGGCCGAGGATGAACTGAACCCCACGCAGTCGACTGTAGTCTGAACGATCCAAGGCCGGCATGGGGGCATCAATGCCCTCATGTCGTCACAAAGGAATATCCATGCCCCTTTCCGACATGACGACGGAACAATGGCCTGATCCTAATGCTGCCGGCACTGATTTTGCGAGCTGGAGCGAGGCCCTCCAATATGTGGCACGTCATTATGGTGTGCCGTTCTCGCCCGGCGGGGCACAACAACTCGCCGAAGGACTTCAGGCGATCGAGACATATGATTGGCTTGCGCGCCTGGCAAGCAAAATGGGCCTGCAGATAAAACGGGCAGCCCCGACACCGCGCCTACTCAGCAGTTGGCGATTACCGGTTATCGTAAAGCTCTCGGACGGTGCCGTGGGCGTCGTAACGGGTCTTTCCGCGAGGAAGGACGCGTCCATCGTGCTGAGCGGAGAAGGCAGCGTTGCAACGGTCTTGCCGCTAGACGTTCTGCTGTCGCAGACCGAATTCATCATTCTGGCGCGGCCGCAACGCGGAACCGTCGATGAGCGGGTCGACGGTTACATTGCCCCTTACCGGGAACATTGGTTCCGTTCGATCGCATTTCGCGACTTCGGCTCATATGGTCATGTCATGCTGGCATCACTTGTTGCGAACATTCTGGCGCTGGCCGGCGTGATGTTCTCAATGCAGGTTTATGACCGGGTGGTGCCGGCCAAGTCCTTCAACACGCTTTATGTCTTGTTCATCGGTGTGCTGATGGCCGTGTTCTTCGACTTTATCATGCGCCGTCTTCGCACCCGCATCATCGACATCATCGGCAAGCGCACAGACATGCGAATCTCCGATCTGGTTTTCGGTCATGCGCTACGGGTAAAGAACCAGGAACGGCCTACCTCAACTGGCACATTCATTGCCCAGTTGCGCGACCTGGAACAGGTGCGCGAACTTTTGACCTCCACCACAGTGTCAGCAATTGCCGACCTTCCATTCTTCATCCTGTTCCTCTTCATCTTCTGGCTGATTGGCGGACCGATTGTGATCATCCCGGTTGCGGCACTGTTGCTTCTAGTCTTACCGGGCCTGTTGGCACAGCGCAGGCTGCGTGCTGCCGCCAATGAGGCAATGCGGGAATCCTCACTGCGCAATGCCATGCTCGTCGAAGCCGTTCAGGGCATAGAGGACATCAAGACACTACAGGCTGAGGATCACTTTCAGCAGCGCTGGAACCATTACAATGCCGTGTCTGCTGACGGACAGCTTCGCCTGCGCGCCATTACCAATGGTCTTGCCGCGTGGAGCCATACAGTGCAAACTGGAACATTCGCCGCCGTGGTCTTCGTCGGCGCGCCGATTGTCATGGAAGGCAACATGACCACGGGCTCCCTCGTTGCCTGCTCCATTTTAGGCTCCCGCATGATGGCGCCCATGGCGCAACTGACACAAATCCTCGGTCGATTTCAGCAGGCTAAAGTCGGGTTGAAGAGCATCGATGCCATTCTGCGCATGCCTTCGGATCATCCCGACAACGAGACACGAGTAAGTGTCTCCACCCTGCGTGGCGCCTACAGGATCAAGGGTGCTGCTTTTCACTACGGTAAGGGTACAGGCCGGCCGGCGCTTGCCATCGGTGACCTGACAATTGCCGCTGGTGAAAAAGTTGCCGTTCTGGGCAAAAACGGCGCGGGCAAATCGACCCTTCTCCTTGCTATGGCGGGCATGGTTGAACCGGCAGCCGGTGAATTGCTGATCGATGACCTTGCACTTTCACAGATCGACCCTTCCGATGTCCGTCGCAATGTAGGGCTGTTGACGCAGGATATGCGCCTGTTTCACGGCACGATCCGTGAAAACGTCACCCTAGGCGCATTGCACGCACCCGAACCATTGCTTCTTGAGGCACTTTCGATGACGGGAGCGGATGATTTCGTGCGAAAGTTCCCGCGTGGTCTCGACCACCCGATCCTTGAAGGTGGAAGAGGCCTCTCAGGCG
Source organism: Rhizobium sp. TBD182 (assembly GCF_001950375.1). Lineage (NCBI taxonomy): Bacteria > Pseudomonadati > Pseudomonadota > Alphaproteobacteria > Hyphomicrobiales > Rhizobiaceae > Rhizobium > Rhizobium sp. TBD182. The sequence goes on from NZ_BDLN01000013.1 coordinate 4,421, forward strand.
GACAGAAGCAGGCATTGCTATTGGCGCGCCTTCTCATTCGTGACCCATCCGTCGTCCTGCTTGATGAGCCCACCGCAGCAATGGATGAAGGGACCGAGCGTGAGTTCATAAAACGCTTGCGATCCTGGAGTGCGGAGCGAACGGTCGTCGTCGCAACGCACCGCATGCGCGTTCTTGAACTTGTTCAGCGCATCGTCGTTGTAGAGAGCGGGCAAATTGTTCTCGATGGTAGCAAGGAGGAGGTTCTCAACACCCTACGTGGTGTCAAAAAAACTGTGGCGCCGAACGGCGTGCGCCGAAAAATGCCGGAAACGAAGCCCGCAGCGGCGGTCAACAGCTTTCCATTCAAGACGACACAGGAGGTGTAAATGGCGGCATTCAGCGAACGCGATTTCTCCAGGCGCGGCGGTTGGGCATTCGGCGACGATGACGGTCGAAACCTCACCCGGTCCACACGCGTCGTGCAACTTTTCGTCACTCTTCTGGTGGCTATGCTCGTCTGGGCCTATTTCGCAACGCTCGATGAGGTCTCAACCGGCGATGGCCGTGTTATCCCCACCAGCCGCGAACAGGTCATACAATCACTGGAGGGGGGTATTGTCGCAACGCTTCATGTGCGCGAGGACCAGGTGGTCGAGCCCGGCCAGATTCTCGCGCAGCTTGATCCCACAAGAAGCGAATCCGATGTTGAGGAAAGTGCCGCAAAATATCGTGCTACGCTCGCTGCCGCGGCGCGGCTTGAAGCTG
>NZ_BDLN01000013.1:5177-31508 GCF_001950375.1 Rhizobium sp. TBD182
CACGCCACTGACTTTCCCCGCGGCGCTGAACGCTTATCCTGGACTGACTGGATCGGAGACTGAACTTTACACGGCGCGACGGCACGCGCTGGAGGAGTCGCTGCGCTGGATCGAGGAATCCCTTTCGCTTGTCGCAAGTGAACTGAAACTCAACGAAGAACTGAGGTCCATCGGGGCGGCCAGCAATGTCGAGGTCATCCGGCTACGAAGGCAGATCGTTGAACTCGAACTCAAGAAAGTCGAGATCAAGTCTGAATATCTCGTGAAGGCGCGCGAGGAACTGACGAAGGCGAATGCGGAGGTCAATTCGCTCTCCCCGGTGGTGACCGGCCGGGCGGATAGTCTTGCTCGCCTGACACACCGTTCACCGGTACGCGGCATCGTCAAGAACATAGAGGTGTCGACAATCGGCGGTGTTGTCCCGCCCAACGGCAAGCTCATGGACATCATCCCGCTGGGTGACGAGCTTCTCATCGAGGCACGCATATCGCCACGCGACATCGCCTATATCCATCCGGGCCAGCGCGCGAGCGTCAAGATCAGCGCTTACGACTACGCCGTCTATGGCAGTCTCGACGGCAAAGTCACGACAATTTCGCCCGACACGATACAGGATGAAGTCGACCGGGAGATTTACTACTATCGCGTATTCATCAAGACCGAGAAGGACGCGCTGGTCAACGCCGCCGGTCGTGAGTTTCCGATAGTGCCGGGCATGGTCGCGAACGTCGATATTCATACGGGTGAAAAGACCGTACTGGAATATCTCGTCAAGCCTTTCAACAAGGCCCGGGAGGCATTGCGTGAACGTTGAGGCAAGAGTGGACCTGGCAAGGAAACCACGGGACATAAAACAGCGGCTTTCGAGTATTCGGACCTTTCTGCGCGGCCGGGTCCGCCCACTGGCACAGCCGCTGCCATCCGTGACGTTGTTCTTTTCGGTATCCGATGGTGACAAGCGCGCCCGTGTCATTAATGCGTCAGGGCCATCGCTTGAGTCGGCATGGCAGCAGGGAGTAACCAGTCTGTTCGCCGCCATGGCCTCCGAAAACATTGAGGGGCGTTGGCTCCGTGTCGATTGGGTAGAGATTGCCGAACAGACGACATGGCCTCAGCTGCGTGCACTACTCGGCAAAGTGAAGCGTAACTATTTCCGCTTTGGCATCGCGCTGGATCCGGCATTCCGCCATGCCTTCACGGAACAGGAGCTGAACGCAAATGCGATGCTCTATGGCGGCAACACCATCACCAATGCCGTGCTGAATGAGAAGAATTTCAGCATTTATGCTCGCGCTCGCTATGAAGAGCTGCCAGCTCTTAGCTTTTCGCAAGACAAAGCGATCTTTCTCTTTTCGACAAAAGGTGTCTTCTGCGATGAAGCCGATAGGCTCCACGCAATTGAGGGAATGGGCATTGAAGCCGGACGCCGGACAATCGACAGGCTGGACGGCGGGGTGGTACTGTCACTTATTCGTGACTCCTCTAGGTATCTTGCACGACAGGTCGAAGCAGACGGATTCTTTGTCTACGGTTACCATGCCTGTTTCGACCGACGCATAGAGGCCTATAACGCCTTGCGGCACGCGAGCACGACCTATGCCATGATCGAGGCCTGGGAAGTCACCCATGACGCGCAGCTGAAAAATGCGATCGAACGCGCGCTCGTCGCTCTCGAGGCCAGGCTGATCAAGCCCACCGTCCTTCCCGATGGCACGCAAGCTGCGTTCCTCGTTGAGGCCGACGGTGAAATCAAGCTTGGCGGCAACGCCGTTGCGCTACTCGCCCTGACGAAATACATGGCGGCCACCGGTAAAACAGAATGGAGGGGACTTGCAGACCAGCTCGCTCTCGGCATCCGCCACATGCAGAATCCGCAGACCGGCGCCTTCGTGCATGTCCTTCATTTTCCCGGTCTTGCCATCAAACAGAAATATCGCACCATCTATTACGAAGGCGAGGCAGCCTTCGGTCTCATACGACTCTACGACCTGACCGGCGATGAGAGGTGGCTAGAAACCGTTGAGCGGGCATTCAATCACTTCATCGCCTGCGATCACTGGAAACATCACGATCACTGGCTCGGCTATTGCGTCAATGAACTGACGCGTCACAGGCCCGAGGAGCGCTACTTCCGTTTTGCCATCCGCAACATCGCTGACTATCTCGATTTCGTGGAGAACCGGATCACCACCTTCCCGACATTGCTCGAATTGATGATGGCCGCACGCCAGACGCTGTCGCGGATTGCTGCCGAACCCAAATTGCACGGCCTACTGAGTGACATCGATTTGGTGCATTTCGAAAGGGCGCTAGAAAAACGTGCCCGCCATCTGCTTAACGGCCATTTCTGGCCGGAAATGGCGATGTACTATCGCAAGCCCGACCGCATCGCGGGCTCATTCTTCATTCGCCACCATGCCTTCCGCGTGCGGATAGACGATGTCGAACACTACCTCTCCGGCTTCGTTGCCTACCGCAGCTATCTTAGAGAGCGGGCAGCTTTCCGCGAACTTGTCCGCCAGCATGCCGCATCTGACAGGCTCCGTGTCGCCAGATTATCGAAGCCAAAGGTCATTCCTGGTGGCAGGCAGTGGAATGCGGCGCATATCGCTGCCGCGACGGGCGGCACCTGGGTTCGTCAACCGCCCCACGGGTGGACTGCAAAGGGTCTTTGCACCTACGCACCTGCGATGCAACCTGCAGACATGGTCGTCTTGCGTGGCAATGAGGATGCAACAGGCGTGCCGGTGAATGCACTGATCAATCGGGCAAAACCGGCAGGTTTCATGACAACAGAACCGGATCTTGCCAGTGGCCAGCAGGGGCCGGTGCTGAAGGTTGCGGACAATATGCAAGCCGTTCTGGCGATGGGCGACTATGCGCGCAGCCGGATGACTGGCAGTGTGTTGGCCGTGACCGGTAGTGCCGGTAAGACGACAGTTGTCGCCATGCTTGCCCACGCGCTTTCGGCTTGGGGCAATGTCGCCAAAAGCAACCATAATGCGAACCTGCCCGCCGGCGTGGCGTGGAACCTTGCTTCCATCCCGTGGGAGACTCCACATGTGGTGCTGGAACTCGCCATCGGCAAAATGGCCATAAGTGCCCGTATGGCGCGTCCGAAAGTCGCTATTTTTACCAATGTTCTACCTGCCCACCTAGGCGAAAAAAGCACGGTTACCGACATCGCACGGACCAAAAGCGCAATATTTCTGGGCATGGAGCCGGGCGACACGGCTGTCCTCAACCGCGATATGCTTGAATGGGACACGGTGCATGATGCGGCTTCTCGGAGAAAGCTTGACATTGTCACCTACGGCACCTCGGAGGAATGCATGTGCCAGCTGCTGCGCTATGACGCGGCAAGCCGGCACGCTCATGCGCGGATCAGGAATCGGGAGGTCAGCTTCTTGATCGGCGCGGCCGGGTCTCACATGGCGCTGAATGGCCTGGCCGTTCTCGCAGCGATCTCCGTACTCGGTCACCCACTCGAACCAGCGATCGCCCAACTGGAAAGTTTCGCGGCTCTGCCGGGACGCGGCGAAGAAATTCACCTCTTGCTTGACGGACGCCGGCTCACCGTGATCGATGATGCCTATAACGCCAATCCGGGTTCGATGCGCGCTGCTCTGGCCCGCCTGGGTGATCACATAGGTGGGCGGCGGATTGCTGTTTTGGGAGAGATGGCGGAACTTGGCCCCGGCGGGGCCGCCTACCATACCGAGCTCGCAGCCTTTATACAGGACCGGTCGATCGATGAGGTGTATGTTACGGGTGACCTTTATAGCGACTTCTGGAAAGCGCTTTCGCCGTCCTCGCGTGGTCTCTATGCCGAATCTCGTCAGGCACTGAAGGAAATTCTTCGTGAGCGTCTGGTAGACGGGGACACGGTTCTTTTCAAGGGCTCGCACAGCACAGGAATGCACGAACTGGTAGAGTGGTTGAAGAATAACGCCGACCGCAGCACCCTCACATAGGCCAGTTTGCACGCGGCCAAAGCGAACCGCTATTTGAATTGTTCAAGTTCCATTTCATGCACGGCACGACGGATTTCGACCGGGGACTTGCCTCGAGCGATCAGGGCAGCAGCGAGGCGACCGTGATATGCCAGAATATGGCGTTGGCGGTCCGTCGCCTGAACGTAGACGTGGTGTGGCTCAAAGCCTGCGGCGCGCAGGCGCCTGACATAAAAGAGCTGACTGAAAAATGGTACGGTACGATCTTCCGGATCGGACAGAATATAGATCTCTGGCCGATGATCGGCCGGAATACGGTCGATTTCATCAACGGGATCGTAAAATTCTGATGAATTGTAAAGCAGTTTGCCAGGAACCCGCCGGCGCCGCTCCCAGAAGGCGGATGCCTGCTTTACCGAAACCAGACCGGAGGTGATAACGGCTGCCGAGATGTCCCTGCGCCGGTTCATGAGGGCGGCAACAATCTGTCCGCCTGCGGAATGCCCCGCAAGGATGAAAGTTGATACCTTATGCCTTTCTCTGATCAGGTCGAGCGCGCGATCCATCAGCGCAATTTCGCGCAGATGGCGACGTTTGTTATGGTCGCCAGAAGAACCATATATGCCCGGGCGGGCAATGAAGATTGCGGGATAGCCGGATTGTAGCGCCCAATCCGCCATTTCTGCTGTTATCGTGGCAGGTGACTGGCGCAGATAGGAATCTGATATGAAACGCACGCCTTTGGAATTGCGTAACATCACGTCGCCACCGAAATAAACCAGGGCCGTCTGGTTTTGGCCATCTACCAGCCCCTGAGGATAATACCGAATGCAATCGCCCTTGCCGTCGACTTCGATCCACAGACCGTGAGGGACGGCGGAGCATGATCTTGCCGATGCGTAAGACCCGTTCAGAGCCTCAAAGGGGCTGAAGTTCTCGTCGTTCTTGAAAATGGTCAGTTCACGTGGCTTGGGGAGTTCGAAAGGACCAAGTCTTGGTGCATCGGCCAGCGCGGATTGCGATGCCCCGGGAATAGCGAGCGCGAGCAAAACCCAACGCGCGATCCACCAGGAAAGCCTGGGCTCTTGCCTGTTCATGGTTTCACTCCGTACGTCGTCGCGTTCGTATTATTAGGAACAGTCACCAATGTTAGAGCTCCGCCAGCAATCCTTGCATCATTTTGCCAAAAACATGCCGATACGTCACCTCCTTGATTACCGCGCACGCCGAGGCGCGATCGACGATCTGGATCGAGACAAGCTACCCTGCTTCATCTTCACAATGCTCACCATCGCGTGATGTCGATCGCGGCCCAGCAAAAGAAATTCCAACCGCACGAAGCGCCGTAAAATGCCATGCCTACTCGACCCAGCTTGGAGCGCGGATTCCGTGGAAGTCGGCGTGTGGATGACATTGATTGCCGACGCGATTTGAGGTTGCGCAGCGTAACGTTCTTCTCGAGGCGGGATAAGCTGTCTATAAATCCGGAGTAATTCGAAGCACCAGCCTCATGCAACGCTCAGGAAGGACAACCCTAAGGCGAATCCACAAAATATGAAAACTAATCGTTGACGCGACGATTTCAGTCCGTTATACATAAATCATCGATCTTTTGCTTGCCGAGCTTTGTCTACCGCGCGATTGGCACCGCGCTTTAAGCGAACTTCCATTTCAAAAATAGTCGGTTTCCTCGCTGCGCAGCATCGGCTTCGCGGTCCTACACTCTATGCTTTGAAAGGGTTCAACATGACCACTGGCACAGTAAAATGGTTTAATTCCACCAAAGGCTTCGGCTTCATCCAGCCCGACAATGGCGGCGCTGATGCGTTCGTTCATATCTCCGCTGTTGAGCGCGCCGGAATGCGCGAGCTCGTTGAAGGCCAGAAGATCGGCTTCGAACTCGAGCGCGACAACAAGTCGGGCAAGATGTCTGCTACCAATCTGCAGGCCGCATAAATCAAGATTTGCTTCCCTTTGACCACGGATGTACTGGCACTGTCGGAAGCTGCTTCATTAAGGTCAGGCGTTTTGCCTGGCCTTTTTCGTTTCGGTTTCAAGCCGAACCAATTGAGATTGCAAGAGCAGAAAAACAAAGTGGATCCGGCGCGCAGACGACGATCTGCCTCACCGGCATCCAGATGTTATTTTCTGTCAAAAGCAACCTGGCGGCAGTGTCGGAATACGGCGCTCACGCCCCTTAGACCGAATGGCTGCCAGCGGCACGTCTCGCCAAGAAGGCAGGGCCACTGCTCCATCAGTCCGGTCATAGAACGCGCCAAAACGCGATGATCTCTCTTCCACTCATTATCAGGATATCCATGAAGAACGCCCGAAACAATGACGTCGCCGACCGTCGCGCCGCATCTACCGAAGCCAAAGCTGCTCTGCTCAATGCGTACCGCGCGACAAAGACCGCTTTAGAACCTTCCAGGCTGGCAAGACAGGCAGAACGAGCAGCCATTGCCACCGCTCGGGAAGAGCGACGTCTTCAACGCGAGCGCACGAAGCTTGAGGAACAACAGCGTGTCGAGACCGACGCTTTGCAGCGCCAGGCAGCGATTGAGGCGGTCGCAGTCGCAGAAATCGAAGCGCGGGAGAGTGCGGAAAAGGCACGTATAGCCCGAGTCATTGAAGATGAGACGATGCGAAAGGCTGAACGCGACCGGCGCTACGCTAACCGCAAGGCAAGACAAGCCTAACATTGCCCTTGCACGCCGACCCCACAACATGACGGCGTCATGCTTGTGACACTCTAACGAAAGCAGCCCCATGGCACCGGATAATAACGAGCTCCAGGCAATCAACACGTCGTGGCAAATAGCTATCCAGGAAATCCTGCGCATGGTCATTCGCGACATGTACCATGACGGTGGAGAAGCGAATTTCAAGGCCCATATAAAACGTATTGAAGAGGCTGCGGTCGACAGCATCCACTCCGATCTGCGACTTCGAGGAACCGACGAGTGGACTGAAGTGCTTGTAAAGGAACGGGCGAGCAACTTCGTGACGACATTGCTGACGTCCTTCACTTACGACCGTGCCTGACCCCTGGACATCGGTTTCAACGAGGAACTGAGCCGATTTCCAAGGAGAAGTGCGCCACCTTCGAGTACGATTTTCTGATCAGGGTTTGGTTGAGGGATTGGCTTTTTCTCCTTTCTCTGTGCCAGGGTGACCGAGCTGGCCTTAAAGCTGAAACTGACGTGCCCGGTATTCCATATCAGTGGATCGAGCTCTCGGCTCCGTGAGAGCTAACAGTTTATTCAATCACGGTCTGTTTGATCATTTTGCCCATGCGAATCTGAGCGCGACTGGTGGCCGGCCCTCGCAACTCGCCGCACTATCAGCGAGCATTGAGGCAACGCAGCGAGCCACTTGCCTCGACCAGTAGACCAAGTGGAAAGACGTTGGCGTCGAAGCGGGGCGGTTCGATGGTTGGCATACCATTAGTACAGTGAAATGAGCCACACCCTCATTCAATTCTGGTGAGGGAGAACGCGACTGTTTTTGTATGTCGGTCACGACAAACGAGCGACGTGGCGCCTAAACGCTTCGCTGCTAACTGGCACTGCCTGCTTAGTCCTTTGCGCCAGAGGGCGAATGCACAAGATTGGTTTCCTCAAAATGCCCTCACTTTGGAATTTGCATCTTTGATTATCTATGAAAACTATAGAAATTAAAGGTAACAGGAGTGAGGCGAACGATGAACGTACTTGGAATAAGCGGCAGCGTTAAACAACCGTCTCGCACGGCACGCATTGTCTCGGACATCCTGAACTCGATCGAGAGACGGGCAAGCGTCTCTTTGGACACGGTCGATCTGGCTGTGGCGGCGCCGATCCTGTTCAGGGCTCTTCGCGCAGATCAACTGGATGAGGCCGGCCGCAGGATTATTGATGCTGTGGAAGGTGCCGACGTACTTGTCGTCGGTTCGCCTGTCTACCGCGCATCCTACACCGGCGCGTTAAAGCATCTCTTCGATCTCGTCGATTTCCGTGCGCTTCAAGGCAAGCGCGTGATCCTTGCGGCAACGGGCGGTACAGCACTGCATGGCCTCATGCTGGAGCATCAGTTCAGGCCGCTGTTCGGCTTCTTTGGCGCGGTTACTGTGCCAACGACGGTCTACGCCGTTGAGGCGGATTTCACCGGATACACGCTCTCGAACCCCGTGGTTGAGGCGCGCATCGAGCGTGCCGTCGCCGAGTTGATCGATCTACTGCCGGCCAGAAACCTTGTCGCCGACGATCACCGCTCGGCCCTTCGCCTCGTTTCCCACGACGCGGTCGCCAACTGACATCAGAAAAGAGGAGATTTCCATGACTGAACACCACGCCGAGCCCGTGAAATTTGCCTATTGGGTGCCGAATGTGTCCGGCGGCCTCGTCATCTCGAACATCGAGCAGCGCACCAGCTGGACGATTGACTACAACCGCAAGCTCGCGCAGATCGCTGAAGCGAGCGGCTTCGATTACGCGCTGAGCCAGATCCGCTTCACCGCCGGCTACGGTGCCGAATTCCAACATGAATCCGTGTCGTTCAGTCACGCTCTGCTGGAATCGACGACGACGCTGAAGGTCATCGCCGCCATTCTGCCTGGTCCGTGGAACCCCGCGCTTGCCGCCAAACAGATTGCCACGATCAATCACCTCACCAACGGTCGCGTTGCCGTTAACATCGTCAGCGGCTGGTTCCGCGGCGAGTTTCACGCCATCGGCGAGCCTTGGCTCGATCACGACGAACGCTACCGCCGTTCGGAAGAATTCATCCGGGCTCTGCGCGGCATCTGGACGGAAGACAATTTCACCTTCCGCGGCGATTTCTACCGCTTCAACAACTACTCCCTCAAGCCGAAGCCGATTGATCCGCAGCCGGAAATCTTCCAGGGTGGTTCGTCGCGTGCGGCTCGCGATATGGCGGCCCGCGTCTCCGACTGGTACTTCACCAACGGCAACACGCCGGAGGAAATCGCCAAGCAGGTGAATGACATTCGCGTCAAGGCCAAGGAAAACAACCACGCGGTCAAAGTCGGCGTGAACGCCTTCGCCATCGTGCGTGAGACCGAGGAAGAGGCGAGAGCCGTGCTTGCCGAGATCATCGAAAAGGCCAATCCGGAAGCGGTCAATGCCTTCGGCCATGAGGTAAAAAATGCCGGCAAGTCTTCTCCCGAAGGCGAGGGCAACTGGGCGAAGTCCAGCTTCGAAGACCTCGTTCAGTATAATGACGGCTTCCGCTCAAACCTGATCGGCACGCCGCGGCAGGTTGCCGAACGCGTGGTGAACCTCAAACGCGCCGGCGCTGACCTTATCCTGCTGGGCTTCCTGCATTTTCAAGAAGAAGTCGAGTATTTCGGCAAGTATGTCATCCCGCTCGTGCGCGAACTGGAACAGGCGGAAATCAGCGCGGCAATCGCTGCGGAGTAATGTCGCAAATCGGACGGCAGCGGCCTTTGGCCGCCGCCTGCACCACGGGGACCGCCTCCGTGATTGGAAACCTGTGCCTATTGGGCGGAGCATGGACTGAACGATGTCAGCATCGAGTTTTCTGGTTGCAAGTCTTGGCGCGGAGGTGGCGATCCCAACGGACATTCGCCAACCCATTGCCTCGCGCAGCGAGCACGTCGAGCAGGAACGCGGCGCGGTAGACGCCGCCACAGACCTTGTGCTGGAGCTTCGCGGTATTGACCTCTCCTTTGGAGGCGTCGTCGCTCTGGAGAATATCGATCTGGCCGTGCAGCAGGGCGAAATCCTGGGTATTATCGGGCCGAATGGCGCGGGCAAGAGTTCGCTGATTAATGTTATCACAGGCGTCTACCGCCCGGATCGTGGCCATGTAGCGATTAATGGCAAAGCCTATCGTCCAGTGCCGACTGAGAAGCTCGCCAGTCTCGGCGTGGCGCGGACGTTCCAGAACCTCGCCTTGTTCAAGGGTCTCAGTGTTCTCGATAATGTTGCCACGGGGCGGGCTTACGCCGAGCGGGCAAATTTCCTGACCCAGATAGCCGGTCTGCCGAGCGCTCGTCGCGAGCAGGCCGATGCCCGCGAGCGGGCAGGGCGGATCATCGATTTTCTGCATCTGACGCCCCACGTTGACCGGCTTGCCGGCACGCTGCCCTATGGATTGCAGAAGCGGGTGGAACTCGCTCGTGCGCTTGCCGCCGAGCCACGCATTCTGCTGCTTGACGAGCCCATGGCTGGCATGACGGCGACGGAGAAGAACGAACTTGCCGGTTATGTGCGTCTCGCGCGTGACGAATATGCGGTCACCGTCGTTCTGATCGAGCATGACATTGGCGTGGTGATGGGTCTTTCCGACCGCATCGCCGTGCTCGACTACGGGCGCAAGATCGCCGATGGCACGCCTGCGGAAATTGCCAGCGATCAACGTGTCATCGATGCCTATCTCGGCGCTGCGCCGGAAAACGAAGACGGGGAGGGTATCTGATGGCTGCGTTTGATTGGTTGTTCTTTACCGAGGTGCTGGTCGGCGGGTTGCTCTCCGGGGTCATGTATTCCCTCGTCGCGATCGGGTTCGTGCTGATCTACAAGACATCGGGTGTCCTAAACTTTTCGCAGGGCGCGCTTCTCCTGTTTGCGGCGCTGACCTTTGTCAGCCTTGTCGAGCGTGGCGTGCCTTTTGTGGCTGCCTTCGCCATTACCTTTGCCATCATGGTCGTCATCGGTGTTGCGATCGAGCGTACGGTGCTTCGGCCGCTCACCAACAAGCCACCGATCACGCTGTTCATGGCGACGCTTGGCCTCTCCTACATCATCGAGGGAGCGGCCCAACTCCTCTGGGGTACGCAGGTTCATGGGCTTGATCTCGGTATCGAGGACATTCCCTTTGATGTTGGTGGCGTTTTCATCAGCCAGTTCGACATCTTTGCCGCAGTCGTCGCGGCCGGCATGGTGGCGGCTCTCTCGGCCTTCTTCCGCTATACCCGCATCGGCCTCGGCTTCCGCGCCGTCGCGGATGACCAGTTCGCGGCGCTTGCCGTCGGTCTCAAGCTGCCCTGGATATGGGCGAGCGTTTGGGCGGCGGCAGGCCTCGTTGCCCTGGTCGCCGGGCTGCTCTGGGGTGCGCGGCTCGGGGTGCAGTTCTCGCTGTCGCTGGTAGTGCTGAAGGCTCTGCCGGTGCTCGTTCTCGGCGGCTTCGATTCCATTCTAGGCGCGATCATCGGTGGTCTGATTGTCGGCGCGTCGGAAAAGCTCGCCGAGGTCTATATCGGCGAATATTTCGGCGGCGGCATCGAGGGGTGGTTCGCCTATGTCGTGGCCCTTGCCTTCCTGATGATCCGCCCGTCCGGGCTGTTCGGTCAAAAGCTCGTGGAAAGGGTCTAATATGTCCGCCGTTACAGCCGATCTTTCATCGTCGTTCTCCCTGCCGCGCCATGCCGGCACGGTCGCAGTCATCGCCGTTGCTTATCTCGTCGTGCCGTTCATCGGCACCAGTTACCTCTTCGAGGCAATCCTGCTGCCGTTTCTTGCGCTCAGCCTTGCCGGGGTTGGTCTCAACCTTTTGACTGGCTATGCGGGTCAGGTCTCGCTTGGTTCGGCCGCATTTATGGCCGTCGGTGCCTTCGCGGCATACAATTTCAATCTGCGTATCGATACGCTCCCGCTTATTGTTTCGATTGTACTTGCCGGTCTTTCCGCCGCAGCGATCGGCATAGTTTTTGGCCTGCCGAGCCTGCGACTGCGCGGTTTCTACCTCGCCGTTTCGACTCTTGCGGCGCAGTTCTTCGTGCAATGGGCGTTGACGAAATTCAGCTGGTTCTCGAACGAATCCGCATCCGGCGTGATCGATGCGCCAGCGCTGTCGCTGGCCGGGATTTCTTTCGAAGGGCCGATCGGGCGTTATCTCTTCGCGCTGACCATTGTCGCCGTCCTCACGTTCCTCGCGTATCGGCTGGTATCGTCGCAGACCGGTCGCAACTTCATCGCCGTGCGCGACAACGAGACCGCCGCACGCATCATCGGCATTCCGGTGCTTCGCACCAAGCTGCTCGCCTTTGCGATCTCGTCCTTCATCGTCGGGGTTGCCGGGGTAATCTGGGCTTTTGCCTATCTTCGCACGGTGGAGCCGGCCGGTTTCAATCTCGACCGCTCGTTCCAAATACTCTTCATCGTCATCATTGGCGGGCTTGCCTCGATCCGGGGTGCCTTCTTCGGCGCGGCGTTGATCGTCGTCTTTCCGCTCGTCCTCTCGCGGCTTGGCTCTTTGCTATTAGGCGATGTCTTTAATTCCGGAGTGCTCGATATGACGCAGCGCATCGTTCTCGGCGCCTTGATCATTCTGTTTCTGATCCTGGAACCTGACGGCCTCGTGTCATTGTGGGATCGCTTGAAGTTACGCATTACGGCTGCCGTCAGGCGGGCGTGGATTCCTCGAAGCCGGCCCTGACAGGCAAAGGCTTCCAACAAGAAAAGCTTATCAGCAATGAATTCCTGAAACCAACACGGATGGCCGAGCGCCAGCCGACAGACGGAGTGTGTCCAGATATGACCTTCTACACGAAAATCAAAGCAGCAGCCTTTGCTGCCGGCATCAGCCTCGCCGCCATCGCCTCCCCGGCCATGGCCGATGAACAGTACTTCCCCCTGCAGAGCTACCGCGTCGGGCCTTATGCAGCCGGTGGCACGGGCTTTTTCGGCGGATTCATCGATTATCTCAATCTCATCAACATCAGGGACGGCGGTATCAACGGCGTCAAGCTGACATGGTCCGAAGCCGAAACCCAGTACGAAGTTGAGCGAGGGGTCGAAGCTTATGAACGCCTGAAGAGCAACCCCGGCGTTGCGGCCTGGAACCCGCTGTCGGTCGGCATAGCCTATGCCATGATCGACCGCATCACCCAGGACAAGGTGCCGCTCATTACCATCAACCACGGCCGCACGGATTCGACCGATGGCCGTGTTTTTCCCTATGTTTTCCCGCTGCTGCTCAATCCCTACAGCGAGACCTCCGGCATCGTGAACTACATTGCATCCAAGGAAGGCGGGGTTGGAGGACTGAAGGGCAAGAAGATCGTCGTGCTCTACCACGGCTCTCCCTATGGCAAGGAAACGATCCCGATCTATGACCTGCTGGCCAAGAAGTATGGCTTCGACCTCCAGCAGATCGAAGTCCCGCATCCGGGCAACGAGCAGCAGTCGCAGTGGCTGACGATCCGCCGTGCCAAGCCGGATTATGTCGTACTGCGCGGCTGGGGCGTCATGAACCCGGTGGCGTTGAAGACGGCGGCGAAAACCGGTTTCCCGGTGGATCACATCATCGGCAATGTCTGGTCCAACTCGGAAGAGGACGTTATTCCCGCCGGCGACGCTGCCAAGGGCTACACCGCCATCACCACCCAGGCATCAGGTGCCGAATATCCGGTGGTCAAGGAAATCGTGAAAACCGTCTACGACGCCGGCAAGGGCAACCTTGATGACAAGAGCCGAATCGGCTCCGTCTATCACAATCTCGGTATCGTCAACGGTATTCTTAATGTCGAGGCGGTGCGGATCGCCCAGGAGAAATTCGGAAAGCGCACCCTGACAGGCGACGAAGTTCGCTGGGGCTTCGAGCATCTGCAGCTTGATCCAGCCCGTGTCGAGGCATTGGGCGCCAAGGATCTCTTCCACTCGATCAATGTCACCTGGGATAACCATGAGGGTAACGGCTACGTGACGTTCCAGCAGTGGGACGGCAAGAAGTGGAACGTGGTTTCCGATTGGATCGCACCGGACTGGGCCCTGCTGCGCCCGATCATCGAGAAGTCGTCCGAGGCCTATGCGGCTGAAAAGGGCATCAAGCTTCGCACGTCGGAAGATGCGAATTCCGTGACGAACTGATGTTTGCGTGGTCGGGCAAGGGTCTCCCGTGTCCGGCCACAATATCCCAAAAAGCGCCAAGGAGATCGTGATGACCGATGGGAACAGGCTGCTTGCCGTGGAGGGGCTCCACGCAACCTACAATCATGCCATCACCGCATTGCATGGTGTCACTTTTTCGCTCGGACGCGGGGAGATCCTTGCCGTTCTCGGTGCGAACGGCGCTGGCAAGACGACGACGCTGAAGGCGGTTTCCAACCTCCTTCCGGCCGAACGGGGGCAGGTGCTCGCCGGTCATGTCCTGTTTGACGGTCGTGATGTCACGCGCGAGACCCCGGCAAGCCTTGTCCGTCTCGGTCTCGTGCAGGTTCTCGAAGGTCGCCATTGCTTCAAGACACTGACGGTCGAGGAAAACCTGGTCTCTGGCGGCCTTGGCCGATCCGCCACGCGCGCTGAAATCGCGACCGACCTTGACAAAATTTATACGCATTTCCCGAGACTTAAGGAAAAGCGCCGGGTGCTTTCCGGCCTCACTTCGGGCGGCGAGCAGCAGATGACGGCCATCGGCCGGGCACTGATGTCGCGGCCGCGGCTGCTTGTCCTCGACGAACCGTCAATGGGGCTGGCGCCTCTCATCGTGCAGGATATTTTCCGCACGCTGAAGCGCCTTAATCGCGAAGAAGGGCTTTCGATCCTGGTCGCTGAACAAAACTCAGCAGTCGCGCTGACCTATGCCGACCGGGCCATCATTCTGGAAAACGGCGTGAGCGTGCTGTCAGGCACGGCCGCCGAACTCAAGGCGCGCGATGACGTGAAAGCCTTCTATCTGGGCCAGAAGCCAGCCGCGCTCGTCACGCATATTCACTGAAAATCAAAGGAAAGAGGAGACATGGCATGACCATTTCCAACGTGAAGACGAAAGATGCGGCTCAAGGCGTTCCCGCCGTGCCGCGGCCGAGTGAGCCGGCACACATCATCAAGAGCGATGCCGAAGCAATCGAAGTCGCGAAGAAACTCGCCGCCGAAATTGCCCCCGGCGCAGCCATTCGCGATCGCGATCGCATCTGGCCGGTAAAGGAACTCGATGCCTTCTCGCAAAGCGGGCTCTGGTCGATTAACGTGCCGAAGAAGTTCGGCGGTCCGGAAGTCTCCTATGCGACGCTCGCCAAGGTGATCGAGATCGTCTCCGCGGCCGATTCCTCGATTGGCCAGATCGCGCAGAACCATCTCGGCGTCGTTGCCGCGATCCGGACGGTGTCTGATGAGGCTCAGCAGACGCTGCTTTTCGCAGAAGTGCTGCGCGGCACACGCTTCGGCAATGCCTTCTCCGAATTCGGTTCCAAGCGGGCGGCGGACTTCGAAACGAAGTTCGTCGATGCGGGCGACCATGTGATCGTCAACGGCCAGAAATTCTACTCCTCCGGCGCACTTCTCGCCCATCTCGTGCCCATCGTTGCGCTCGATGATGAAGGCCGCGCCTGGTATGCAATTGCCGAGCGGGATACACCCGGATTGACCGTCATCGACGACTGGTCATCCTTCGGCCAGCGCACGACGCTGTCCGGTACGGTGATCCTGAACAATGTCAAAGTGCCGAAAACCCATCTGGTTCCCGGCTACAAGGGTTATGCGGAACCCACTGCGGATGGTGCGATTTTCCAGATTATCCAGGTCGCGGTGGATACGGGTATAGCGCAGGCGGCAATCGATGAAACCATCTCCTTCGTGCGCACCAAGAGCCGTGCATGGGTGGATAGCGGCGTTGATCATGCCTGGGACGACCCCTACACGATCCAGGCTGTCGGCGATCTGACGTTGCGACTGCATGCGGCCCAGGCGCTGCTTGAAAAAGCCGGTTATGCCATCGATCGCGCCATCGGGAACCCGAATGCTGAAACGGTCGCCGAAGCACAGATCGTGACGGCCGAGGCGAAAATTCTCTCGACAGAGATAGCCATTGCGGCGACCAACAAGCTGTTCGAACTTGCAGGCACCCGCTCCACGCTTGCAGAGCATCACCTCGATCGCCATTGGCGCAATGCCCGTACCCACACACTGCACGATCCGGTCCGGTGGAAATATTCCATCCTCGGCAAGTACTTCCTCAATGGCGAGAAGCCGCCGCTTCACGCCTGGAGCTGAGTAAACTCTGGAGCCCGGGGCGCGCAAGGCGCCCCGGTTGGCAATTGATCTTGCTACATCCGCCAGCAGTAATGAGATATAGTGACGTGATGAGACGGTGCCCCTCAAGCGCGTTTCCAATCAAGCGCCCCGTAACGAGGAGCTTTGCCGGAAACCTCGGGAACATAGAATAGTGTTGACGATGAGCCTTATGTGCAGGAAGCGGAAAACGCTTTTTAGGGCCTTCCAACCGTGCAGGGCACAGATCTCCTTGGGGAGAACGTAGAGGCAATGAATTCTCTTGTTCCCATAGCTTCTGCCCGCCTGACCGTGGCAGTTGTCGGCGGTGGCTTCACCGGCGCGGCAATGGCAATGCATCTGGTAGCGGGTAACGGATACCCGACTGATACATCCGTTGTCGTCATCGAACCTCGATCGGAGTTGGGCCGTGGCTTGGCCTATAGCGCAACCGACCCGGCGCATCGGGTCAACGTTCCCGCTGCAAGAATGACGTTGTTTCCGGATATTCCCGATGATTTCGAGCGTTATGTTGGCGGTATTCCTACCCGTGACGATGCCGAGCTCATAGGACACGATGGCTTGCCTTATCCCAAGCGGTCTGTCTTCGGCGAATACGTCTCGGCACGGATTCAACCGTTTTTGGATGACGGCCGTATCAGACACTGGCGGACCAAAGCGATCTCGGTGTTACAAAAAGGAAACCGCTATGAGATTGCGGGGTCTGACGGTACAGCGCTCATTGCAGATATAGTCGTGCTGGCCGTCAGCCATCCACCACCTTCTTTGCCTCGGGTGCTTCAGCCCTTCAAAGATGATCCCAAGCTGATTGCGGATGTCACCGTGACCGATGCGATCGACGCCGTCGAGACTGGAGATCGTGTTCTCATCGTCGGAAATGGCTTGACCT
Source organism: Rhizobium sp. TBD182 (assembly GCF_001950375.1). Classification (NCBI taxonomy): domain Bacteria; kingdom Pseudomonadati; phylum Pseudomonadota; class Alphaproteobacteria; order Hyphomicrobiales; family Rhizobiaceae; genus Rhizobium; species Rhizobium sp. TBD182. The sequence continues at coordinate 21,992 of NZ_BDLN01000013.1, forward strand.
CCGCCGATGTGGTTGCCTCGCTCAAGAGACAGGGCCATGTCGGCCAGATAACGTCGTTCTCTCGCAGGGGCTTGCGGTCTCGCGGCCATGGCCCCGTCGGGCAGGAGCCTTTCGGCGATTTCCTGTCCGAACCGTTCACCTCTGCAAGCAAGTTGCTCCATAAGGTTCGCCAAACGCTGCGAGAAGCAGAGGAACGGGGAATGACGTGGCATAGCGTCGTGGATGCGCTGAGGGCGCAGGGGAGGGACATATGGGGAAATCTGCCTGTCATTGAGAGACGGCGCGTTGCCCGACACTTGCGGCCGGTCTGGGATGTGCATCGCTTTCGCATCGCGCCGCAAGTCGAGGCTGCTGTGGAGCAGGCGATCGCGAGCGGCCAAATGTATGTTCGGGCTGCCTCGCTTTCTTCCGTGACGCGGATTGATGCCGGCTACAGGGTAACGCTTCGACCCCAGCGCGCCAAGTCTCTCGAAACGCTTGATGTCGATGCGATCGTCGTCACCACGGGCCCGGCTCATGGCGGCATTCTTCAAAGCCAAGCCATGCTTCGAGAACTTGAGCAGGCGGGCCTGTTGCAACCCTGCCCGACCGGGCTTGGCATCTTGGTTGATGCCAAGTCTAATCCCGTATCAGCTTCAGGCGAAAGCACGACTTCACTCTATATTGCCGGGCCGCTTGCACGCGGCACTTTCGGAGAACTGATGGGGCTGCCGCAGGTTACCGAGCATGCAATCTTCGTCGCGCAGCGTATTCGCGACCTGATCGATGAATGTAGGATTTCGCATCGCACGGGCCAGGCGGTGGAAGGCTGACGGCCCGCTGTTTCTTGAATACATTTCTTCCACTCTTTGAGAAAGCCTTGGGACGATAATTCCATCAAATTCGCCACGCTTTGCGAGGCCCTCAGGACGGTGTACGGTGAAAGCATACAAACGAGCTCCTGGCTCAGGGGGAGCTCGCCCCCTGCTGCCAGCGGGCTGCCTTACGGGAGAAGAGACCATGTTCACGCACATCATGATCGGCAGTAACGATCTGGAGCGGTCAAGAAACTTCTACGACGCCACGTTCTCTGCGTTGGGCGGCAGGCCCGGCGAGATGGATGCGAGAGGCAGACTGATCTATATCCACGAAGGCGGACGACTGATGATCACGAAACCGATCGACGGCAAGGCGGCGACCGTTGCCAATGGCGGGACAATCGGAATCGCCGCCCTGAGCCGCGAGCATGTTCTGGCGTGGCACGACTCCGGTGTTATGCACGGAGGCACATCGATCGAGAGCCCGCCGAATGAGCGCCCGAACGGGGCCTTCGTCGCTTATCTTCGTGATCCGGACGGACATAAACTGAGCGCACGGTCGCAGCCGGCAAAGTAACGCAGCGCCAATAGCGCTGGTATTCTCACAGCTGTTGTGGGTTGGTCTTTCTGCATAACTTTTGCAGCCGGATCCACCACATTAATCGCAACATTACGCTCAACATCCACGCATCTTGGAACCTACCATCGGCGGATTAAGACGGGCAAAGCCCTCCTGACGATGATAGGGGAAATGCGGATATGGCGGCGTCAAGGCGCTCGCATTGTCCAGGAGAGCAATCTGATCATCGGTGAGATGCCAACCGACCGCTCCGAGGTTCTGCCGGAGCTGCACTTCGTTTCGCGCTCCCATGATAATGGAAGACACCGTGGGCCGGCCTGTAAGCCAGTTGAGCGCCACCTGCGCAACTGTTTTGTCGAGTTGTCTTGCGACATCTTCAAGGGCATCAACGACGCGGTAGAGATGCTCCTCATCGACCGGAGGACCAAAGCTTGCGGTTTCGTGAAGACGACTGCTTTCCGGCACTGGAACGCCGCGCCTGATCTTTCCCGTAAGCCGCCCCCAGCCAAGCGGACTCCAGACGAGTGCGCCAAGGCCTTGATCCATACCCAGTGGCATCAGATCCCACTCGTAGTCTCGGCCGAGAAGGGAATAGTACACCTGATTGGCAATGTAGCGAGGCCATCCGTACGTGTCGGCAACCGCCAGCGACTTCATGATTTCCCATCCCGAAAAGTTCGAGATGCCGACGTAGCGGACCTTTCCCGCCCGAACGAGCATATCAAGGGTCGACAAGACTTCTTCGACGGGCGTCCGGGCGTCGTAGGCATGAAGTTGCAGGATGTCGATATAGTCCGTCCGAAGCCGGCGAAGTGCGTCTTCGACCGATCTGATCAAGCGAAACCTGGAGGAACCCGCATCGTTCGGCCCATCTCCCATAGGCAGGCTGGTCTTCGTCGATATCAGCACGGTCTCGCGACGACCTTCCAGCGCTGCACCCAGCACCTCCTCCGATGCACCGTTCGAGTAGACATCTGCGGTATCGAACAGATTAACGCCTGCTTCAACGCAGATATCGATAAGTCGCCTTGCCTCGGAGACATCGGTCGTGCCCCACGCACTGAAAAGGGGACCTGCCCCTCCAAACGTGCCTGCGCCAAAGCTCAGGACCGAGACTTTGAGGCCTGATCGGCCAAGAGAACGATATTCCATCTGGTCTTCCTTTCTTGAGAAATGGAAGCGACTTGCGCCACCTGATGGGGAAGAGATAGGAGATCCGGCTTTCGTGATATAGATTGCGGGCGGGAACAACATTTGTGAAATCAGGGACCAGATGGCTCGAGCGGAAATCAATCGATCCGGAGAAATGGAAGTCTTCGTGCAGGTTGTCGAGCGCGGTGGCTTCTCGTCAGCTGCTCGCAGCGTCGGAATGACGCCGTCGGCGGTGAGCAAACTGGTCGCGAGACTGGAGGCGCGGTTGGGTACCCGTCTCATCAACCGCTCGACGCGCGTGTTCAAGTTGACCTCGGAAGGCTGTGTCTTTTTCGAGCGCGCCACGCGTATCCTGGCAGACATCGAAGATGCCGAGCGGATCGCCAGTGCGGGTGAGGTGCCCAGTGGCCGCCTCCGCCTGAGTACCAGCGCCTCCTATGCCACCCATGTCCTAGCCGGCATACTCCCGGAATTCCTGGAGCGATATCCTGCGATTACCGTCGATATCGTGCAGAGCGACCTTGTCGTCGATCTGCTTGAGGAGCGAATGGACGTTGCGGTTCGCGCAGGCCCGCTTAAAAGCTCGAGCCTCGTCGCGCGCAGGCTTGGCGATACTGCAATGACAATCGTCGCTGCTCCCTCTTATGTCGACCGGCGTGGGCTGCCCCGGACTATCGAGGAGCTTGAAAGGCATGACAGGCTGGGCCTTGGTTACACCCGCGCGATGGATGGCTGGCCGTTAATATTGGCAGGCGGGACGATTTCTGCCCCAGTCGTCGCCCGTGTCCAGGCCACTGACGGCGAGGCGCTGCGACAGTTGGTACTCGGTGGAAACGGAATTGCCCGTCTCGCCAACTTCACGATACGCGATGATTTGAAGGCCGGCCGGCTGGTGCCGGTGCTCGACGAGTATAATCCTGGAGACCGGGAGGAGTTTCACGCCATTCATATCGGACAGGGTGGCCCGCTGCCTTCGAGAGTGCGCGCTCTTCTCGATTTCCTGGCCAAACAAGGCAAAGTTACATAGGCGCGTAACTGATGCCTGAGCGCTCTGATCACGGCGTCTCGACCTTTTGCTTTCTCATCCCGGGCGTCCCTGTTGGAAGGCTGGGCGCATCTAGGAAGGCGGCCCGGGTTTGTTTGTTGCGATCGGCAATCACAGTCGGTCCTGTTCCAGCAGCTCGCGGTTCCGCTTCAGCGTCGATACGAGGGCCGACTTGTAGCCTTTGTCGCTGTCGCCGTCTGGCGCGTGGTGACGCACCTTCACTCGCGGATGAAAACACCCGCTGGCGTGGATGCGAAAACCTGGTTCCGCGAGGCGGGCCAGACGCTGGCCTGAAGACGACCGTCCGGTATCAGCGGTTCGAATCCCAACAAGGTCAAGCCTGAGCCGGGATTAACATGAGTTTTCTTCTCTACTATTGCCAGCAGTTCGGCGAACCGGTATTGCGTCGAAAACAGATTTCGGGCGGGCAAGGAGCGAAGGGATGGCAAGTTACGACGACGAGCTTATGGCCGCATTTTCGCGCAATGAACGCCGGATTAAACGTTACCTCATCAGCAGAACCCTTTCGCAAGCAGACAGCGACGATCTCGCTCAGGAAGCTTGGATCAAGCTTGCCCGTAATGGCGCGGCTGCGTTAGCCGCGCCCGTTCCCTATCTGATGCGGATCGCACGTACCCTTGCGGTCGATCACGACCGCGGGCAAAAACGCAAACTCACCTCCAACGATATTGATGTTCTCATGTCTGTCGCCGACGAACAGCCGGGACCGGAGAAACAGTTCGAAGACCGGGATCAGGTGCGCTGCCTGATGCAGATCATCGATGAGCTCCCAGAGCGCCAGCGCAAAATGCTGGTTGCTTGCCGCCTCGAGCAGCGCCGTCATGCCGATATTGCTGCGGAATTTGGGGTGTCGATCCGCACGGTCGAGCTGGAAGTCCGCAAGGCAGTCGACTATTGCAGGGAGCGGCTCGAGACAATAAATCGGGCCTGAGGCTTCGGCTTTTCATTTTTCAATCGTTGATAGTTTTAGAAACAGGTATACGCAACATCCTGTCACGAACGCGCACAAGGGAGCGGATGTTGGACGAGAATTTCGAAGCTCTCAGGCGCGAAGCGACAGCTTGGATCGTCCGCATCACATCCGGTACGGCAACCACCGAAGATGCCGAAGCGCTGCTACGCTGGCGCTCGCGCAGCGCCGCTCACGAGCAAGCCTTCCAGCAGTCGGCACGGCTGTGGAAAAATCTCGGATCAGCGCTTGGTGAGACCAAGAATACATCTGCCCCGGCTGTCACGCGGCGATCCTTCCTCGCGGCTGGAAGTCTTGCAGCCGGTGCGGCGGGCGTGGGGATCGTCTTGTCGGAGCTCGGATTTCTGCCGTCCGTTGATGCCGTACTTGCTGATTACGCCACCGGGGTCGGCGAACAGCGAACGGTTGAACTCCTCGATGGATCGACGGCCACGCTCGATGGTGGCACGACCCTTTCCCTTGACTACACCCCATCAACCCGGCACCTGGTGCTAACATCAGGAGCGGCGGTCTTCGATGTGGTCCACGACGCCACGCGGCCCTTTGTGGTGACCGCCGCCAACGGTGACACAACGGCAATTGGGACGTCGTTTTCTGTTAAGCATGGCGAGGAGGATGTCTCTGTGGAGTGTCTTCAGGGACATATCACCGTACAATGTCTGGTCGATAGTCAGCTCACCGGCGGCGAAGGCATCAGCTATTCTCGGGTTGGGCTCGGTGAGAGAGTGGCAACCGATCTTGAGACGGCCGCGGCGTGGCGGCGGGGCCTGCTGATTTTCAAGGACCGGCCGCTCGCAGACGTTGTCTCGGACCTCAATCGCCATCGTCGCGGAAAGGTGCTGATTGCAAGCAGCAATCTCCGCTCACGCCGGATGTCCGGGGTGTTTCATCTCAATCGTCCGGACGAAATCCTCGCGCATCTGGAAGAGACGTTGCGGGTTCGCCCCGTCAGTCTTGTCGGTGGAATTGTGCTGCTGCGGTAGCCGGAAATTTTCTTTAAAAAAATCGACGGAAAAATTTCGTGTTTTCAAATTCGGATCGTTCTTCCTGCTAGAGGCCGCGCCAATGAATGGCACGGCGACGACTTGCATGGGGACATCGGAATGGGGCAGTTCAACGTCGGCAAGCACGGCCGTGAGGGCATGACAATATACAAATGGCGGATTTCCCACCTGTCTGCGTCCATTGCATTTGCGGCGCTCGCCATGACCTCGTCCGCGGTCTTCGCACAGCAAAGCGTCACCTATTCTATTCCTGCCGGCTCTCTTGAGCGCGGCCTGACACGGTTCGGTGCCGCGAGCGGCATCCAGATTCTCTACAACACTGCTGTCGCTAACGGACTGAACACCGCGGGCATAAGCGGTCCGCTTTCCCCAGAGGCAGCATTGCAGGGGCTTCTCGCCAATACGGGTCTGACATACCATTTTACCGGTCCGAAGAGTGTAACCGTCGCCAACCCGGCACAGTCTCCGGACGCGGTCACGGATGAAAGCGCGACAATACTACAGACGATTACGGTACAGGGCGCAGAGAGCGCCTATGGGCATGTCGATGGGATTGTTGCCAGTCGGTCGGCAACAGGTACCAAAACCGACACGCCGTTGATTGAAGTTCCGCAATCGATTTCTGTCATAACCGCCGATGAAGTAAAGGCCCGGGGTGCTGAAACGATCAAGGAAGCGGTGAATTACACTGCGGGCGTCCATGTCGGCGGCAGCAGTGCCTCGACCCGTGCGTTTGACAACATCGAAATACGCGGCTTCGCGCCAACGCCTCTCTATCTCGACGGCACTTATCTGCCCTATATCGGCGATCTCGGCGGCTCACCACAGATTGACCCGTATCTGCTCGAGCGGATTGAAGTCCTGAAGGGACCATCCTCCGTCCTCTACGGCCAGAACTACCCCGGTGGCATGATCAACATGGTCAGCAAACGGCCGACGGACAAGCCATTCAATGAGGTTGTTGCCGGAACCGGTACGGACGGTCGGGCCTATGGTGCATTCGATTTTTCCGGCCCCGTACCTGATAACGATGCGTTCCTCTACCGGCTGACAGGCGTTGCGACCCGCACCGGGACGAATATAGACTACACCGAGGACGAGCGGTTCATGGTCGCGCCCTCATTCACGCTGAAACCGGACGAGGACACGACATTCACGTTCTTGTCGCACTATCAAAAGGACAACGGTGTCCCGGACTACCAGCCCTTGCCTTACATCGGAACGGTGGAGGCCGGGCCTTATGGAAGAATCGACCGTGATCTCTTCACCGGCGAGCCGGCCTACAACGGCTATGACAGGGAGCAGGCCGTACTTGGCTACGAATTCAAGCATCAGTTCAACGATGTATGGTCGATCCGCCACAACGCGAAATATATCTCGGTCGATGATTCCTACCGTACATTCTTCAGTGGTGGCTATGTCGAGACGGGCGGCGTGACGGACTATACGAAGATGAGACGCAACGCGATCGACTATTCTTCGAACAACCAGGTTTTCGCCACCGATACCAATCTCCAGGCCGAGCTCTCGACCGGCGAGGTTGAGCACACAGTCATCGTCGGCACCGACTACAAATGGTTCCGCAATGACTATACCGGCCGTTATGGCTTTGGCAACACGCCGCTGGATGTGTTCAATCCTGACTACGGATCTTACAAGGAGCCAACGGTCGGCGCCCGTTGGGACAACAAGATCAGCCAGCTGGGTCTTTATGCCCAGGATCAGATCAAATGGGACAATTGGATTTTAACGCTTGGCGGACGTTATGATTGGGCCTGGCAGACCGACAACGACATCCTCTCATCGACGGTAGGGAAAAAGACGGACACCGCCTTTACTGGCCGTGCGGGGCTCGTTTACCTCTTCGACAATGGCCTTGCGCCTTATGTCAGCTATGCCACTTCCTTCATGCCCTATTCTGGGTTCGACGGGCAGAACAACCCGTTCAAGCCCACGACCGGCGAACAGTGGGAAGTCGGAATGAAGTATGAGCCGGTCGGTTACGATGCTCTCATTACGCTCTCCGCGTTCGATTTGAAGCAACAGAATGTGCCTACCTATGATGAATTTACCTATCTTCCGGCGCAGACGGGCGAAATTCACGTCCAGGGTATCGAGATCGAAGGCAAGGCAACGGTGTTTGATAGCCTTGATCTGATTGCAGCCGCCTCCTACACGGATTCGGTCTATTCCAAGGCGGATGACGGAACACAGGGGAACAAGGTTCGTTTCATGCCTCCGGTCAACGTATCCCTTTGGGCCAAATACCGGATCGAAGATGGTCCGCTCGAAGGGCTCGGGTTTGGCGCCGGGGTGCGTCACTCAGGCAGCGGATATGGCGATGCAGCCAACAGCTTCAAGTATCCCGCCTACACGGTCGTGGATGCAGCATTGTCCTATGACTTTGGCAAACGGAATCCCAAGCTGGAAGGCCTGGAACTGAACGTAACCGCCCAAAACCTCTTCGACAAAACCTACGTGAGCGGGTGCAGCAATATCAACTCCTGTTTCTATGGAAAATCGCGGGCGGTCTATGCCAACCTGAGCTTCAAATGGTAAGTGAGAACGCTATTGTCCTCACCTCGTAAAATGGCAATCTTGCTGTTGTCAGTGCTGTTGTTCGTCGTCGGGCCTGTCCGGTCCGAGGACGGGTTTCCGCGAACAGTTCAGCATGCCCTTGGGACAACGGCGATACCGAGCGATCCGGAGCGGATCGTGACGTTGGGCTGGAGCGGCGAAGATGCGGTTCTTGCGCTTGGCAAGACGCCGGTGGGCATGCCGCGTTATCGCTTTTTCGAGAGCGGCATCTTTCCCTGGAACGAGCAACGGCTGGACGGTATCCGGCCATATCTCTTCGAAGGCGACATCGATTATGAGGCGATCGCAGCGCTACGGCCGGACCTCATCCTCGGCATCTATTCGGGCGTGGATGATCTCGCCTACAAGCGGCTTTCCTCCATCGCGCCGACTGTCGTCTATCGCTCTGCGCCGTGGTCGGCCGACTGGAAGGAACAGACTGAAATGGTCGGGCAGGCACTCGGCAGAAGCGATCAGGCCAAAGCACTCATCGAAAAGACAGCATCCTCTCTCAACGCGATGGGCGACAGCTGGCCTGTCCTGCGTGGCAAGACATTTACCTTCGGGACCTATTTTCCCGGCGGGTCCGGCGTCGTCGTCTATCTGCCGGAGGATCCACGCGTTGCCGCCCTGCTGGAACTGGGGCTTAAACCATCTGCGGGTATACTGGCGCTCTCCGCTGCCAATCCCGGCCAGGGCTCTGTTACTGTTGGCATGGAACAGGTCGATAGCCTGGACGCCGACATCCTGATCATGTGGTACGGCGAAGGTGCACGCATTGCGGCCGAGGCGCAGCCGCTGTTTATGCGGCTTCCGGCGGTCATGAGCAGTCGTTATGTGGCCTTGGAAGATCCTGTTTCCGTCTGGTCGACATCAGCCTTGAGCGTGTTGTCAATTCCCTATGGTTTTCCGAGGTTTTTGCCCCATCTTGCCGAAGCGGCAGAGCGGGTGGGCAAGGAGTAATGATGTCCCACGATAATGATCACGAACCCTACGTGGAAGATTATTTCTTCTGCGAGGTGACTGCTGTTACACAACTGACGCCATCGATGATCCGGGTCGCCCTGCAGGTCGAGGGCGGTGAGCGGTTGATATCGACAGGTCACCCCGACGAATGGGTGCGGCTTGCTTTGCGGCCTGATCCCCACACACCGGTGACGCTGCCGGTCTTGATGAGCAATGGGGAATGGGGCCGGCCGGATGGTTCGCAGCATTGCCCGAACCGACCCTATACAGTCCGCCGCTGGGATGCGGAGCGCAGGGAGATGCTGATCGATCTTGTCGCCCACGCGGGTGGCGTTGCCGCCAGCTGGGCGATGGGCGCCAAGGTGGGCGACGTCGTCGGCATCTGCAATCCGGAAGGCCGTTTCG
>NZ_BDLN01000013.1:31518-80488 GCF_001950375.1 Rhizobium sp. TBD182
GAAGATACGGACTGGATGCTGCTTGTCACCGACATCACGGGGCTTCCGGCAGTCGGTCGGATTTTGGAGGAACTGGACACGAATGAGCGCGCCATCGTGCATGTCGAGATTCCATCGGCTGCCGACCGCCAGGTGATCAACAGTGACGGCGACGTTTCGATCAAGTGGTACGAGACCCATGGTCCAAGAGCCGACCGTGACGGCTATACGCAGCTGCCGCAGATCGCCTCGGCGATCGACAGCTTGCCGGAAGGACCGGGCTATATCTACATCGCCGGCGAAGCACGGGCAGCCTCCGAATGCCGCAAGCATTTTCGCGACCGGCTCGGCTTCGACAAGACGCGGATCGACGCGATCGGCTACTGGATTGAGGGGCAGGCGCGCGTATGACCACGCAAGCTGTGGATCAGACAGGTACCGATCCAATCGGCAGACCGCCTGCTGTAAACCCGTCAGGCGGGCATGCCTGGCGATTACGGTCGCGGCTGCCCGTACTGTTTGCTCTGTCCACAACCATCCTGATCCTGCTGTGTATCGCGAGCCTCCTGACGGGTGCACGCGCCGTTGCGCCCTCGACCGGCTTCGATGCGCTGTTCGCCTATGACCCGGCATCTGCGGAACACATCATTATCCGCGATTACCGTCTGCCGCGAACGTTGCTTGGCCTCTTGTGTGGTGCGGCGTTCGGCGTCTCCGGTGCGTTGATCCAAGCTGTTACTCGCAATCCGCTCGCCGATCCCGGTATCCTCGGTGTAAATGCGGGCGCTGCCTTCTTCGTGACACTGGCAGTTGGGCTGTTAGGCTTTCACGCGATCTCCAGCTATCTCTGGTTTGCGTTTCTCGGCGCAATTGCCGTGGCGCTAGTGGTCTACGCGGTCGGATCGCGCGGGCGCGATGGGGCGAGCCCGGCGCGGCTCGTTCTGTCCGGCGTCGCGCTCTCCGCCGTGCTCGGTGGCATCGGTTCTGCGATCACGCTGCTTGATCCTCGCGCCTTCGACGGTCTGCGGGTCTGGTCGATCGGCTCGCTTTCCGGACGCAATATGGATGTCGTGCTGACGGTGGCGCCGTTCATCATCTGCGGGCTCGTCCTCTCGCTCTGCGTGGCACCATCCCTCAATGCCGTCGCCTTGGGTGATGATCCCTCCCGCGCTCTCGGGGTCAATCTGGTGCACACCCGCATCCTCGTAGTAATCGCCGTGACTCTCCTGGCGGGCGCCGCGACGGCAGCCGCAGGGCCGATCGGATTTATCGGGCTGATGGTTCCGCATGTGGTACGATGGCTCAGCGGACCCGATCAGCGATGGATCATCGCCTTCACCGTCCTTTGTTCGCCTATTCTTCTTTTGACCGCCGATATTGCCGGGCGGCTGGTGCTGTTTCCCGGCGAACTGGAAGCCGGGATCGTCACAGCTTTCATCGGGGCGCCGGTGCTGATCGCTTTGGCCCGGCGCCAGCGGGCGAGTGGCCTATGAGCGGACATCACCATGATCCTTCCAAGACCGGTGCTCATCGCCTTGCTGTCTCAAGCTCCAGCCAAATCGACTTCGGCCACAGGATCGCCGTGCTCAGGCTGTTTGGCGGGCGGCTGTCGATGCGGCTCGATCCACGCAGCCTTGTTGCTGGTGTGATCCTTCTGTCGCTAACAGTGATGATCGGGGCCGCATCGCTAGCAAGCGGAAAGTTTCCGGTCCCGCTTGCCGATGTTTTCAGGGCGCTCCTCGGTACCGCTGACGATACGATGAAGATGATCGTGATGGAATGGCGGCTACCGCGCCTGCTCCTTGCCTTTCTACTTGGCGCCGCCCTTGGTTTGAGCGGGGCGATCTTCCAGTCGCTGACGCGCAACCCGCTGGGATCGCCGGATATTATCGGGTTCTCCGCCGGCTCCTATACCGGCGCGCTGGTTGTCATTTTCGTTGGTTCCGGCGGTTATTACGAGACTGCGGCGGGTGCCCTTGCCGGTGGCATCTTCACGGCAGCCGCTATCTATCTCCTGGCCTATCGGGGCGGTGCCCAGAGTTTCCGGCTGATCGTCATCGGCATCGGGATATCGGCTATGCTTAGTGCGCTGAATGCATGGATGATCCGCCAGGCCGATCTTAAGGTTGCCATGTCGGCGGCGATCTGGGCAGCGGGTTCGCTGAATGGTCTCGGTTTCGAACAGGTCCGGCCGGTCTTGCTGATGCTGGCGGCGATCATACCGTTTGTTCTGGTGATCACGCGGCCGATGCTGCAGCTGGAACTGGGCGACGAGACGGCAACGGCGTCCGGCATCCATGTAAACCGTCTCCGCCTGTTTCTGATGATCTGCGGTGTTGCGCTGACGGCAATCGTCACGGCAGCGGCTGGGCCGATCGCCTTCGTTTCTCTGGCCGCACCCCAGATTGCCCGGCGCCTATCTCGCTCGGTTGGCGCCACGCTGATCCCGTCGGCGCTCACAGGCGGATTGCTGCTCATCGCCGCTGACTGGGTTGCCCAACATGCATTCGGTGTGCAGTTGCCGGTCGGCGTCATAACCGTCAGCCTCGGCGGGCTCTATTTTCTCTGGCTGCTGATCCGTGAGGCAAGACAATGACAGATCGGCCGGATACTCGACGCGGAAGGCTTGAGGTTCACAATGCCACGCTGCGTTATAACCAACGGATCATCGCTGAGGATTTGTCTGTCGTGATTCCGGACGGTTCCTTCACCGTTATCGTTGGACCCAATGGCTGCGGCAAGTCCACGTTGCTGCGTGCCCTGTCGCGGCTGCTAACGCCTTCAGCTGGCGAGGTTATTCTCGACGGAAAGGCGCTCGCCGGCTACCCCGCAAAACAGCTTGCCCGCGCGGTTGGCCTCCTGCCACAGACCTCGATCGCCCCCGACGGCATCACCGTCGCTGAGCTTGTCGCTCGCGGTCGCTATCCGCATCAATCCCTCTTCCGGCAATGGTCGAGCGAGGACGAAGCGGCGGTCGCATCGGCAATGGCCGCGACGCAGACGACGCAGCTTTCCAGCCGTCTTGTCGAGGAGCTTTCCGGCGGCCAGCGCCAGAGAGTGTGGATCGCCATGGTGCTGGCACAGGAAACACCGATCCTGCTCCTCGACGAGCCAACCACTTTCTTGGATATCGCCCATCAGGTTGACCTGCTTGATCTTTGTCAGGAGCTTAACGCGGCCGGTCGCACGATCATCGCCGTGCTGCACGATCTCAACCCTGCTTGCCGCTATGCCACCAATATCATCGCCATGAGGGATGGCGCCATCATCGCACATGGCCCTCCGCCCGCCATCATCACCGAACGGTTGGTTGAAGACGTCTTCGGCCTGCCCTGCATGATCATTCCCGATCCGGTCTCAGGCACACCGTTGATCGTCCCGAAAGCCAGGCGGTGACGGTTCGATTCTCTCCAAGGCGAAGAAGCTACACCAACTTCGGGTGTTCAATCGCTTCAGAGCCGCCGGAACAAGCAGACGGCCTTGAAGTCGATGCGAAAGCTCCGGAAGGGCAAATGCGTCACACCGCGTGTCATGATCACCGATAAGCTTAAATCCTACGACGCAGCACTGCTGATCATCGCAAACTGCCAAACGTCGCCATGAACACATGGAGCGAAATCACCCTGTCAACCGCGGCATAAACGAGCCCCCACCGTGGCCATCCTGTGCACGAACCAAGTTAAGGCGACGCTGGCATAAAGTGCTCAACGAAGCAGTCCGTCCACGTCGAACTCCTCCCAGCCGCCGAGCTTCAAGGCCGGATCATCGGAACCATCTTCAGACGTCGTTGGCCGCTTCGCAACCTTCTTCTTGAGCGACCGCGTCAGCTTCGCCTGATATGCCGTGCGCCGCCTCTTTTCGGCTTTCGCCTCTGCATCCTCCACCCGCCATTCGTCTACAACGCCGCGGTCGAGAAGGTCTTCGACCACCTTGGGGTCGAAGACATGAAACGTGATCTGACGTGCGCGCCCGTTCAGTCTGACGGTTCGCGTCCCCCCGCTCGGCAAGCGACCGTCGGCAAGCCAACGATGCCGCTCGCTCGTCTTGATAGTCAGGATGTCCTCGATTTCGCGCGGGATTACCGGCAGTGCAGCGGCCTCCGTCACCACTTTTGTGACGATGGTCGCCGCTGCATTGAAGGCGGACTTTTCACTGGCCGCCATCGACAGTGTGAGATCTACTCCTTCGAGCGAGATCAACTTTTTTACACTAGCGGGCAGCCTTGCCTGTATTTCTTGAAGCACGCCTTTGGCGCGAACGGCCGACCCCATTGTCACGGTAGCCGGCAGGGTCCATGTCCTGATCAGTTCGATGTGATGTTTTTCATGCTTCGGCATTTGGCACAGATGGTATTTCAACGCGTTCAAGTCAAACAGCTAATTGATAGCACTCGTGCACTCTGCCAACTTGCTACGAGGCATGAAGGCAAGTCTGATGAACATCAGCCGATCTTTCCTCTCCCTTCATATTGCTTAAATCTTCCATCAAGCTGCGCAGGAATGGTGTAGCAGCAGGGGCGTTCTGCCGGCTTCTGGCCATACTGCAATGGAGTTCGCCCTGGTGGGGCGAAAGATATCGCTGAGCTCTCTCTCCCGAGGCTTATTTGGGAGCCCTCGTTGTCGGTTTGTCTCAAGCCCAGGGTGAAGGCTGATCCGCAATAACTGAGTTGAAGTCGCCTATGGCAGCGTAGCGCGCGGCTCGCACCTTTCTGAATTTACTGCTGTCCACCACCAGATGCTTTTGAACCGAGCGTTGCATAACCATCTGCTTGATCGGCACTTCATGAAAATGTGAGCAGGTGACGCCATGCTGTTCGTCCACGCCACCGGCAGACAAAAATGCCTTGTTGATATTGATGCGCTTCAGCACCTCGATACCCTCATCACCCGAAAACGAAGCCGCTTCCGGATGATAGACCCCCCCGAGCATGATCAGGCGGACATCGTTTCTGCTCGCCAGCTCCTCTGCAACATTGAGGGAATAGCAGATGACCGTGACATGGGCGTTTGCCGGAATTTGCCGCGCCAGATGCGGCATCGTCGTTCCGCAATCGATGAATACAGTGTCATATGGTTCGATTAGAGCTGCCGCCTGCGTGCAGGCGCGCGCCTTGGCAGTTGCATGGCTGTCCTTCTCCTGCTCCAGCACATAGTCGCTGCTGATGGCGCCATCCTGAACCGGAATGATGTAGCCGCCAAGACAGCTAAGCCGCTGACCGTCGGCGGCAATGTCGCGGCGAATGGTAATTTCGGATACGCCAAGCCGGGACGCTGCGTCCCGCAGCCTCAGGACACCCGTTTCCTGAACCAGCCCGGCCAGTGCGTCCAACCTGGCATTGTGTGCACTTATTCTGCTCACCTTATCTCCGCTTTCCGTTTGTCCCTGCGCTTCATATTTCGGTGTTAGTTTCCTTGCAATCGCCCCTCTCTACGCTTGACAGAAGAACAACAAACATGAAACGATCGAAACATAATGATCGGATTGTATCATAATAGTTCGCATTATCGGGAGAGGAAGACAACAGGTTTCTGGGTCGCATCGTGGTCCATCTACCGGGGCGTAGGAAGCCTTTTCCGGGAGAATGAGGAGGCGTCGGACGCGTGAGGAGCGGATACCGGCGTTAGGGATCGACCATTGTCGGGTGCTGCGACTGGAATAGGTCCGGCACAGTGCAGTTTCAAAGGGAGGAGTTATCCGTGAACAAGATTTTCGCAACCATCGCGCTTGCTGCCACGCTTTCGGCGTCGGCTGTCTTTGCGCAGAGCGCCGTCGATACATCGAAGGTCAACAAGGAATTGATCACCGCGGCGAGTGGCAAGAAATACACCATTGCGACCGTCGTGAAGGTGGATGGCATCGCGTGGTTTGACCGCATGCGCGATGGCGTCGAGCAGTTCAAGGGCGATACCGGAAACGATGTCTGGATGGTTGGCCCAAGTCAGGCCGATGCCGCCGCCCAGGTGCAGATTGTTCAAAATCTCATCGCGCAGGGCGTTGACGCCATCGCCATCGTGCCGTTCTCGGTGGAAGCGGTGGAACCGGTGCTCAAGAAAGCCCGCGATCGCGGCATTGTCGTCATCAGCCATGAGGCTTCCAATATCCAGAACGTCGATTTCGACATCGAAGCCTTCGACAACAAGGCCTATGGCGCGAACCTGATGAAGGAGCTCGGCAAATCCATGGGCGGCAAGGGCAAATATGTCGCCACCGTTGGCAGTCTGACGTCCAAGTCGCAGATGGAATGGATCGATGGCGCCGTCGAGTACCAGAAGGCCAACTTCCCGGAAATGTCGCAGGCGACCGAGCGGCTGGAAACCTATGACGACGCCAATACCGACTATACCAAACTCAAGGAAGCGATGACCGCCTATCCTGATATCACCGGTATTCTCGGCGCGCCGATGCCGACATCGGCAGGCGCGGGTCGCCTGATCGCCGAAGGCGGTCTGTCGGGCAAGGTCTTCTTCTCGGGCACGGGCCTGGTTTCCGTTGCCGGCGAATACATCAAGAACGATAACATCCAGTACATTCAGTTCTGGGATCCGGCCGTTGCCGGTTATGCCATGAACATGCTGGCTGTCGCGGTTCTCGAGAAGAAGAACGAGCAGATCAAGGCCGGCCTGAATATGGGCCTGCCCGGTTACGAAAGCCTGCTGGTTCCTGACGCCTCCAAGCCACATCTGCTCTATGGCGCAGGTTGGGTCGGCGTGACCAAAGAAAACATGGACAAGTACGACTTCTGATCCGAACCACGGAGGGAGGGGCAACCCTCTCTCCTTACACCCCGTGTTTTCCAGCCTTGCACGAGGCCATTATGACTGAAAATCTGATCGAGCTGCGCCATATCGGCAAGCGGTTTGGCGGCGTGAAGGCGCTCGACGACGTGTCGCTGAGCATTCGCCCGGGAGAAATCCATTGCCTTGCCGGTGAAAACGGTTCCGGTAAATCCACCGTCATCAAAATCATGTCCGGGGTTTACACGCCCGAGGACGGCGAGATTCTGATCGACGGGAAGCCTGTTGGCAAACTCGATCCGGTAAAATCCGTTCACCACGGTATTCAGGTGATCTATCAGGATTTTTCGCTGTTCGGTAACCTGACGGTGGCCGAAAACCTGGCCATCAATACCTTCCTGATGGAAGGTCGCAAGACGGTCGACTGGCGACAGGTTCGTCAGCTGGCTCAAAAGGCGTTGGACCGCCTCGGCGTGAGCATCGATCTTGATGCGGATGTCGAAAGCCTGCCCACGTCGGGCAAGCAGATCGTGGCGATCGCCCGCGCTCTCATGGCCGATGCGCGCCTGATCATCATGGATGAGCCGACGACGGCGCTAACGCGCCACGAGGTCGATGCCCTGTTCAAGATCGTGCGCGATATTCAGGCGCAGGGCATTGCCGTTCTCTTTGTCAGCCACAAGATGCGCGAGATGCTCGAAATCAGCGAGCGCCTGACCGTTTTCCGCAACGGCAAGAAGGTTGCCGAAGGACCGATTGCCGAATTCGACGAGCCGGCAATCACACGCGCGATGACGGGGCAGGAACTGACCGCCCACAGCTACCAGTGGGCTCCTCGGGAGGGCGCCGACATGCCGGTGCTGGAAGTGCGCAATCTCTCGGTTCCGGGTTCGGTGGAAAATGCCGACCTGACGCTGAGGCCGGGCGAAATCGTCGGTATTTCGGGCTTGATCGGTTCGGGTCGCACCGAACTTGCACTGGCGCTGTTTGGCATGCGCCCTGACTTTACAGGTTCAGTGCGCCTTGCAGGCCGCGAGGTTCACCCGAGGACCGTTCAGGAGGGTATTGCCTGCGGTGTCGCCTATGTTCCGGAGGACCGCCTGACCGAGGGGCTATTCCTGACACAATCGATCGAGCGCAATATCATTGTCACGTCGATTGAGAAATTTGTCCGCGGTCTTTTCATCAATCGTAAAAAGGCCGACGAAACGACCCGCGATATGTTCTCGGCCATGCAGATCGTGGCGCCGGGACCGCACACGCCGGTCAACCATCTGTCCGGCGGCAACGCACAGCGCGTGGTTCTGGCCCGCTGGCTGCTGACGGGCGCCAAAGTGCTGATCCTGAACGGCCCGACCGTCGGTGTCGATGTTGGTTCCAAAGCACAGATTCATAACATCATCCGCAAACTGGCCGAAAAGGAAGGCCTGTCCGTGCTGATGATTTCCGACGATGTCCCGGAACTGGTGCAGAACTGCAATCGCGTGGTGGTTATGCACCGCGGCCGTTTCGTTGACGAATTGTCCGGAGAAGGCATGACCGAAGACGCCGTTAATGACCGGCTCAAGACGCTGAATTGAGGGACGGCAAAACATGAAATTCTTCAGAAGCACAGAGTTTATTATAGCCGGCGTCTTGCTGGCGGCCATGGTCATTATTGGTACTATCAACCCGGCATTCTGGTCGCTGGACAACATTTTCGGGCTGCTGCGTTCCAATGTCGTGATCGGCATTATGGCGCTCGGCGTCCTGCTGGTGATGATTTCGGGCGGTATCGATGTTTCGTTCACGGCCTTTGCCATTGCAGCGATGTATCTGACTGTGCGCGCAATGGTCTATCTCGGTTATGACGGCGTGCTCGTTCCCTTCGTTGCAGCAACGCTGATTGGGCTGGCTCTTGGTGCGTTCAACGGTTTCATTATCCACCGTTTTAGGATGATCCCGCTGATCGTGACGCTTGGAACCGGATCGATCGTGCGCGGTCTGGTTCTCGGCCTCGTCGGCACCAGCATCGTCAACATCAACAAGATGCCAAAGGAACTGATCGGGTTCGGCAAAACCGACGTCATCTCGCTGACGTCGGCAACGGGATCGACTTTCGGCCTGACCGCGATGTTTGTGGTCTATATGGGTCTGGCATTGGTTATCCATCTCGTCCTCACCTACACCATGATCGGGCGCAGTGTTTATGCCTATGGCGGCTCGCCCGAAGCGGCCAAGCGCGTTGGCTTCAATACGGGCGCGACGATCTTCTTTGTCTATTGCGTTGCCGGTGCGCTGGCAGGTTTCTCAGGGCTGCTGCACTCATCGATGATCTGGCTTGCCAACCCGCGTGACTTTGTCGGTCTCGAACTCGACGTGATAGCGGCCGTGGTTCTGGGCGGGGCATCGATCTTTGGCGGACGCGGCACGGTTCTCGGCACCTTGATGGGCGTGTTCATGCTGGTGATGGTCAAAAACTCACTGATCATCATGAAGGTGGACACCACCTGGCAGCGCGTCGTTGTCGGCCTGATCATCATCGTCGCCACCGCCATCACCGCATGGCGCGATCGCAAAAGCATAGCGTAGCGGGAGAGCGCATCATGAAAAATTCGTTCGATATGCGCCGGCTTCTCGGCAACGACAACAACATCCTTCAGCTCCTTGTGATCACCGTCATCGTCTTCGCGCTGATGACCTGGATGAACCCCGGCAAGTTCCTGAATTATTACAACTTCGAGTCCATCAGCTATATCATGCCCGAACTGGGGATCCTCTCCATCGCCATGATGATTGCCATGCTGACCGGCGGCATCGATCTTTCCGTGGTGGGGATTGCCAATCTGGCGGGTATCATCGCCGGCGTCTATTTCCATTCCACCATGGTTCAGGCAGGGCAGTCCTCTACGTCGGGCATGGTGTTCTACACCGGTCTTGGCATCCTGCTCGCCATGGCAGTCGGCTTGCTGGCCGGTTTGGTCAACGGCCTGCTGGTCGCGAAACTGCGCATTACGCCGATCCTTGCGACGCTTGGCACAGGCCAGGTCTTGATGGGACTGGCACTGGTGATGACCGGCGGGCCGGCAATCGTCGGTTTTCCCGATGCATGGAACTGGATCGGTAACGGTAAAATCTTCGGCATCGCGACTCCGTTCCTGCTGTTCGTCGCCGTGTGCATCATCGTGGCTATCCTGCTGACGCGCTCGACGCTTGGCATCAACCTGATGCTGATCGGGACCAATCCGCGGGCAGCGGTGTTTGCCGGTATCCGCAAAGATCGCATGATGCTGTATTCCTACATGCTGACCGGCGTTCTGGCGTCACTGGCGGGGATCATTCTGTCCGGCCGAACCAACGCAGCGAAATCCGACTACGGTGCGTCCTATCTGTTGCAGGCGGTGCTGATCGCGGTACTTGGCGGCACCAATCCCGCAGGCGGAAAGGGGCGGGTTCTTGGCATCGCCATCGCGCTGATCGCCCTCATGCTGCTTTCCTCCGGCTTCCAGATGATGCGGTTCTCCAACCACCTTATCGACTTCATCTGGGGGGCATTCCTCATTCTCGTCATCGCCATCAATGCGTGGCGCAACCCCGGCAGGTGATCTCATGCAGGCGACGGAATTTCATCTCCGCAGGCAGGACTTTACAGACGTCCCGCATCTTCTGGCGGCAACGGGCGGGTTGCAGATTACAGCCTTCCGGTATCCTACCGGCATCGAGGCGCTGCAGTTAGACAATCGCCACGGCCGGATCGTTATCTTGCCCTTCATGGGTCAGATGATCTGGAGCGTGGCGTTCAACGGCGTCGACCTGACCATGGGAAGCCGCTTTGCCATGCCACGACCGGCAGGTTCAATCGTCGAGACCTATGGGTGTTTTGCATTCCACAGTGGCATGCTGCGCAATGGTTGCCCGTCGCCGCAGGACAATCACCCCCTGCATGGTGAAATGCCCTGTGCCGCCATGGACAAGGCCGGTTTTGTCGTCGGCCACGACGCGCGCGGCGCCTATGTTCGGGTAACAGGCGAAGTTGAATATGTCATGGGCTTCGGCGCCAATTATCTGGCCCGCCCCAGCGTGACTTTGCACGCTGAAGACACGCTTTTTGACATGGTCATGGATATCCAGAACCTGTCATCAGCGCCCATGGACCTCATGTATATGTGCCATGTGAACTTCGCCTATGCCGAAGGTGCACGCATCGTTCAGCCCGTGCCGTATACGCCGGAGCAGGTGAAGGTGCGCACGGCCGTGCCCGGCCATGTGACGCCAAACCCCGATTATCTTTCCCTGCTGGAGACGCTGGCAAAGCAGCCTTCAGCCATGGAAGTGCTTAACGAGCCGCAACGTTACGACCCCGAACAGGTGTTTTACATTAACGGCCTGCCGACGGACGGCGAGGGGCTTACGCATCTGATGATGCAGCGGCGTGAGGGCGATGGCTTTGCCATCTCCTATCCGCTTGCCGCCTTCCCGAAGACGGTGCGCTGGATCCTGGTCAATGGGGATTCGCAAGTTGCCGCATTTGCCCTGCCGTCGACCTGCGAGCCGGAGGGCTATCTGGCGGAGAAGGCCAAGAACAACGTGCAGAGCCTGGCACCGGGCGAACGCAGGGCGTTTCCGGTACGGCTCGGCTATCTCGATTGCGCTGCCGCCGATCAGTTCGGCGCCAGGATCAGCGCCCTTTGAAACAGGATATCCAGGGAATTTCGGCATGAGCAAGAAAATCGGGGTCGTAGGCTCCAACATGGTCGACCTTATCACCTATGTGAACCGTATGCCCGGACCGGGCGAGACGCTCGAAGCTCCCGCCTTCGAAATGGGTTGCGGCGGCAAGGGCGCCAATCAGGCGGTGGCTGCGGCGCGTCTTGGCGCTGATGTCATGATGGTCACCCGGGTCGGTGACGATGTCTTCGGCGACAATACCATTCGCAATCTCGAGAGCTTCGGCGTGGATACGCGTCACGTGGTGAAGGTTGCCGGCAAGTCCAGTGGCGTCGCGCCGATTTTCGTCGAGCAGTCGGGCGAGAATTCGATCCTCATCGTCAAGGGCGCCAATGCCGATCTTCTGCCGGCAGAGGTCGACAAGGCGGCCGCCGATCTGAAACAGTGCGGTCTGATCCTCATGCAGATGGAAGTGCCGGTTGAGACAGTCTATCACACCATCGAACTTGCGGCCCAAAACGGTATCGAGACGATCCTCAATCCTGCGCCCGCCGCTGCCAATCTCGATCCGGAGCGTATTCGCCAGGTAACGTTCCTCGTTCCGAACGAGAGCGAGCTGGCATTACTGTCCGGCTTGCCGACCGAGACCGACGAAGCAATCATCACTGCCGCCCGTTCCCTGATCGCACGCGGTATCCGTACCGTCATCGTGACGCTGGGCGGACGTGGCGCGCGCGTAATTACGTCAGATGAGATCGTCAATATCGAGCCCGTCAAGGTAACGCCGAAAGACACCACCGGCGCTGGCGACGCCTTTATTGGCTCCTTTGCTCGCTTTTATGCCGAAACGGGAGAGGTCGTGTCCTCACTGAAGAAGGCATCTCTCTATGCGGCGCATTCCATCACCCGTCCCGGAACACAGAAGGCTTATGCCAGCATCGAAGAGTTCGAGGCATTCTGCCGCGAACATGACCATGCCGCAGCCTGACCAGAAGAATGGACAGAAAATGAGCGAAGCATTCCCCAGAAACAACGGCACGGCTCTCAAACCGGAATGGTTTGAAGATGTATCGGTCAATCGCAGTGCCTCTGAACGGCGGGCAGCAACAATCACCACACGGCGCTCGGTCAAGAAGGAATATCAGGTTGCCTGGCAGATCAAGGCGATTACCTGCATCGATCTGACAACGCTGTCCGGCGACGACACGCCCGGTCGTGTGCGCCGCCTGTGTGCGAAAGCACGACGTCCGGTCAGGGACGACATTCTTGAAGCACTCGGCCTTGCGGACGCCGGCATCACAACCGGTGCCGTCTGCGTCTATCCGACCATGGTGCCCCATGCCGTCAAGGCGCTGGAAGGCACGACTATTCCGGTCGCATCGGTGGCGACAGGCTTTCCCTCCGGCCTAACTCCGCTACCGCAGCGGCTGGCAGAAATCCGCTATGCCGTCGAGCAGGGCGCTAAGGAAATCGATATCGTCATTACTCGCGAGTTCGTTCTGACGCAGAACTGGCCAGCACTTTATGATGAGATCGCCGCGATGCGTGAAGCCTGTGGCGACGCCCATATGAAGGCTATCCTGGCGACGGGTGATCTCAATACGCTGACCAATGTTTATCGCGCCGCGATGGTGGCGATGCAGGCGGGGTCGGACTTCATCAAAACCTCGACCGGCAAAGAGGAAGTCAACGCCACTCTGCCGGTCAGTCTCACCATGGTGCGTGCGCTGCGCGACTACGGCGAACTGACTGGCCAGATGGTCGGCTTCAAGCCTGCAGGCGGGTTGAAGACAGCGAAGGACGCGTTGTCATGGCTGACGCTGATGAAGGAGGAGCTGGGCAATCGCTGGTTGGAACCGGACCTGTTCCGCATCGGCGCCAGCTCGATGCTTGGCGATATCGAGCGCCAGCTCGAACATTTCGTTACCGGTCGCTATTCCAGCGCTCACCATCACGCTGCCGCATAAGGACCGAAAAAATGCGACCCATCAAGGACATTTTGGAAACCATGGAATATGGACCTTCTCCCGAGGCCAATGGTGATGTGAAACAGTGGCTCGACGCGCATGGACGCTCGTTCGGACATTATATCAACGGCCGGTTCGTCTCTCCGGAAGCCCGCGAGACCATTTCCGTGTCAAACCCCGCAAACGGGGATAAGCTGGCGGAAATCATTTGCGGCAATGAGGAAGACGTCGATCAGGCGGTCAAGGCCGCTCGCACGGCCTTCGCAAAATGGTCGAAGCTGTCGGGTCACGAACGCGCCCGCTACCTCTATGCCATTGCCCGACATGTACAGAAGCGCGAGCGCTTCCTGTCCGTTCTGGAAACGATGGACAATGGCAAGCCGGTTCGCGAAACCCGTGATATCGACATTCCACTCGTCGCTCGGCACTTTTACCATCACGCCGGGTGGGCCGAAATGATGGAAGACGAGTTTCGTGGTTTCTCGCCCGTCGGTGTTTGCGGTCAGGTGATCCCCTGGAATTTCCCTCTACTGATGCTGGCCTGGAAGATCGCACCAGCGCTTGCTGCCGGCAATACCGTGGTGCTTAAGCCTGCCGACCTGACACCGCTTACGGCTGTCGCCTTTGCGGAAATCTGCCACGAGGTCGGCCTTCCCGCCGGTGTCGTCAACATCGTGCAGGGCGATGGCTCGACAGGCGCTGCAATCTGCGGCCATGACGGCGTCGACAAGGTTGCCTTCACCGGCTCCACCAAGGTCGGTCGCGTTATTCGCGAGCAGATTGCCGGTTCGAGCAAAAAGCTGTCGTTGGAACTGGGCGGCAAGTCACCATTCATCGTTTTCGAGGATGCAGATCTCGATGCGGCGGTTGAAGGTGTTGTTGACGCGATCTGGTTCAATCAGGGCGAAGTCTGCTGCGCCGGTTCCCGCCTGCTGGTGCAGGAAGGTATTGCCGATAAATTTTATGCACGGCTGAAAAAGCGGTTGGAAACCCTGCGGGTCGGCGATCCGCTCGACAAGTCGACCGATGTCGGCGCGATTGTTTCGGCCACGCAGGTGAAACGCATTTCGGATCTGGTACGCAAGGGCGTGGAAGAGGGCGGTGAACTCTGGCAGAGTTCCAACCCGTTGCCGGCCACCGGCAATTACGTCGCTCCCGGCTTCTTCACCGAAGTCGATCAGGCATCGACGGTTTGCCAGGTCGAAATCTTTGGCCCGATCGCCGCGGCGACCACCTTCCGCACGCCGGATGAAGCTGTTTCGCTGGCCAACAACACACGTTACGGCCTCGCCGCCTCCATCTGGTCGGAAAACATCAATGTCGCGGTTGATCTGGCCGCCCGCGTCAAGGCAGGTGTGGTCTGGATCAACTGCACCAACATGCTCGATGCCGGTGCAGGATTTGGCGGCTACCGCGAAAGTGGCTTCGGTCGCGAAGGTGCGCGTGAGGGGCTTTACGAATATCTGGCGGCAGACTGGGAAAAGAGCCTGCCGGTCACAAAGCCCGCTGAAGCCTTCACGCCATCTGCATTGCCGAACGCTGACAGCAAGATGGCGATTGATGGCCTTGATCGAACCATGAAGAACTATATCGGCGGCACGCAAGCCCGCCCCGACGGTGGCTACAGTTATTCGGTGACCGGCAAGGGCAACGCCGTGATTGGGATGGCCGGAATAGGCAGCCGCAAGGACATCCGCAATGCTGTGGAAGCAGCGTCCAAGGCAAGCAGCTGGAGTTCCGCAACCGCCCATAACCGTGCTCAAGTGCTCTATTATTTTGCAGAGAACCTCGATGCACGGCGTGACGAATTTGTCGCCCGCATCATCGATAGCACCGGTGTCAGCGAAAAGAAGGCGAAGGACGAAGTCGACGCATCTCTGCGCCGTATTTCCTATTATGCCGCCCAGGCAGACAAGTTCGATGGCGCCGTGCACTCCACCAAGTCACGTCACGTCACGCTTGCCATGAACGAGCCTTGGGGCATCGTCGGGATCGTTTGCCCCGATGAGGCACCCCTCCTGTCGCTGGTGTCGCTGGTGCTGCCTGCAATCGCCATGGGCAATCGCGTTGTGGTGGTCCCGTCGTCTCGCCATCCATTGATTGCCGGTGATTTCTACCAGGTGCTGGACACGTCGGATATGCCCGGCGGGGTCATCAACATTGTGACCGGTGAAAGCGATCTGCTTGCAAAGACACTGGCCGAGCATGATGACGTTGCGGCTGTGTGGTATTTCGGCTCGACCGAGGGAAGCGCGATGGTCGAGCGGGCTTCTGCGGGCAACCTGAAGGCCACCTGGGTCAACAATGGCCGTCAGCCCGATTGGCTAAATCGCACCGAAGCGCAGGGTCGCGATTATCTGCGCAGGGCGATCCAGGTGAAGAACATCTGGGTGCCATACGGAGCCTGACCGGCATCGTACATGGGCGACAACTGACAAGATGGCTTACGGAGGCCAACGGTCTCCGTAGGTTTTTTGAGTTATACTAATTGCTGCAACCGCATCTGTGCCCTGTTGGTCAACCTGGAAACGTCATTGGCGCAACTTCTGGGTTTCGAGCGTAACGAGCAAGCTGATGAACGGTTGGAAACCGTCAATTTAGTAAAGATCGCTCACGGCCTTGGCGCCGCTCTGGCGCCACAGCCAATTGCGGCTCGCTACGAAATCTCATTTGAAAGCGACGCCGACAAAAAATCGAACAAAAGGGACGCCCCGTTTTCTCCAATAGGCTAGCCGTTCAGGGCGAGTCCCGAGGTACAACAGGATGGCCTATTTCTTCTGATTGCCAGCAAAAGCGGCCGTCAAGCCAAGACCGATATACACGAAACCACTGACCCAGCGTTCAGCCTTCAGGTACGCGGGACTGCGCTTCAGCCACTTGCCGGCCGTGCCGGCGGCAAGTGCGTAAGAGCTGTCCGTCAGAACGCCAATCGCTGTGTAAACAAACCCGAGAAAAGCGATCTGCATAGCCACATGGCCACGGTTGACCTCAACGAACTGCGGCAAGAAAGCCAGAAAGAATAGTGCGGTCTTCGGATTGAGGAGATTAACGATAAAGCCTTCACGAAAGAGGCGCATGCGGCTCCGTGTCGGTAAATCGCCCTCGACGCCGGGAATATCCGAGGGGCCGAAAAGCTTTTTGAGGCCAAGCCAGATCAGATAGGCCGCGCCGGCATACTTTACGACGCTGAAGGCGAGCGCGGATGATGCCAGGAGCGCCGACAACCCGACAGCGGCGGCGGCGACATGCACAAGCGTGGCCGTATGGATGCCAAGGATTGAAACGAGCCCCGCAGAGCGACCCTGCTCGACCGAGCGCGCGAAGATGTAAAGAACAGCCGGTCCCGGCACAAGAAGCAGCACCAGTGTGGCGCTGACGAACAGGCTGAGATTTGTTGCACTTGGAATTACCAAATCCATGATTACTTTACCCCGTTTTCTATTGCACTAACAATAGCATTGGGCTGCCTCCAATGCCAGGTCGCCTGCTGTTTGGCACTTTTACGGTTTCACATCGCGCCGATTCCTGATTCGAGGCTCACCGTGAGCCGATATGACCTGACAGATGTCGACATTGCCGCCGTTTACTGATGCCATTTGACGAGAGGCTGATAGTGATGCGGCTGACGCATGACGACAAGGTCTTTTCTCCGGACGATGTTCGTCGGGTATGGCGTGTCGAGATTGGTGGTATCGACAGCCGCAGCGGCAATCCCTTCCTCATCCAGGATCGCCGATTCCTGACGTGGAAAAGCAAAGGAATCCGGCCCGAACACCGCACTCTTGCCCAGATAACCCTTTTCCTGGTCCAGCACATTGGCGAAGGCGAAATAGACGTTGTTCTCGCCGCCGCGCACGCGTAGCGCATGCCAGTGGTAGGGATCGGCGCCCTTTGGGATCGGATAGTTGTGCGGGATTTTCGTACCGCCATGACTGCCGGTGAAGGTGCCGGCGATCGCCGAAGGGCAGGCAACAAGATCGCATCCCATGAGTGAAAGCGAACGGATGGCTTCCGGATAAAGCGCGTCGTGGCCAATCGCCAGGCCCACCCGGCCAATGGCAAGGTCGTAGATTTTCCATTCGTCGCCGGCCGTTGCCCAACTGTCGGCGACACCCAGATGCGTCTTGCGATAGCTGCCGACCAGCCCCTCCGGCCCTGCAAGGACCACGCTGTTATAGATCCTGTCTTCGTCCGCTTCGGCAAATCCGGCGACGAGATAAAAGCCGAGCTTCATGGCCAGACGAACGAAGGCGGATACGGTTGGACCAGACAGCGGCTCCGCCCGCGTTTGCGGGGCCTCAAGTCCGGTCAGCGACAGTTCCGGGAACACCAGAATGTCCGGCGCCGTTGTCGCCTTAGCCTCGTTTGCGAGCCTTGTTATGTGGGCAATATTGTCTGCAATGACCGAGGTTGGCGCGAACTGGGCAACGGCTGCACGCGATCTGCGTCCGCGCGGGATTGGCTGATAGCCATAGAGGCGGAAATAATCGCCAGGGTTCCAGGTGAAACTGTTGGTCATCATGTTCATGTAGAGCTCGGGCCGGCGCGTCTTGAAGACCGGTTCGCTTAAGACCTCGCGGCGACGGGCACGGGCAAGATCGACCTTGCCATAGGCAATTCCGTCGCCTGTGTCGATGGATGAGGCAACCGTTCCGTCGGGCTCGATCAGGCAACTTCCCCCGGAAAACTGCACGGTTCTTTCCAGACCCCACCGATTACTTTCGATGACATAGCAGGCATTTTCGAAGGCGCGGTTGATCCAGTAGGGAGCGGGCGCGCGCTCCTGTAGCCAGTTGGAGATGTGGCATATGATGTCGGCACCGGCCAGAGCCTCCAGCCGCGCTGTCTCGAAGAAGTGCAGATCCATGCACACCAGCATTGAAATACGTCCGATCTCCGTTTCGAAGACCTCGTGCACGATGTCGCCATTTGCGGCCCATTTGGGTTCGGCGATATAGGGATGCGACTTGCGGTGCCGACCAACGATGCCATCCGGACCGATCAGAACTGCCGTATTGTAATAGAGATCGCTCTCCGGATCGACTTCCGGCATGCCGACGACGATGTAGCAGCGGTGTTTGCGGGCAATCGCCTGGAAAACATCGGTGGTCGGTCCGGGGATCGCCTCGACGAAGGGCTTCACTTCGGCCCTGTCGAACCAGCAATAGCCTGTCGTCCCCATTTCGGGGGTGACGATCAGGCGGGCGCCGGCCTGCGCCGCTTCCTCGCAAAGGGCGCTCAGCCGGCTGATATTGCGCGCCTTTTCGAACATGGTCGGTTCGAACTGGATAGCGGCGGCGGTGTAGCTCTGTGTCGGTGTCATGATTGTTCCCATTGTCTTATGAAAGGATGCGTCTTTTCAAACAGCCATATGCCTATGAACCAGCGCGTCGGAGAGCGCGTCGATGGCGCCGGCCGCGACCACACCTCCCTTCTCCAGCATGGCGAAGTGGTGAGAGGCATGCCGCGCAAATGCAACGTTCTGCTCGACGAGGATGATCGTCATGCCGATCTCGCGATTGAGCCGGATGATGATCTTTTCAATCTCCTCGACGATCGAGGGCTGGATGCCTTCATTGGGTTCATCGAGAAGCAGTACCTTCGGATCCGCGGTCAGTGCGCGGGCGATGGCGAGCTGCTGTTGCTGGCCGCCCGAAAGCACACCGCCCGGCCGATCGAGGTTGGCCATCAGGTATGGAAAAAGCTCCGGCACCAGTGCCGGAATTTCGCGTTTGCGATCGGTACGCGCAAAGGCGCCCATCAGGATGTTCTCGCGGATGGTGAAATCGGGAATGATCTCCCGGCCCTGGGGGACATAGGCGATCCCGGCCCGTGCCCTCATATGCGTCGAAGATGAGCCTATGTCTTTCCCCTGCAGATGCATCTCGCCCGTCATACGGTCGGTCAGCGCCATCAGGGTTTTCAACAGGGTCGTCTTGCCGGTACCGTTGCGGCCAAGAATGCTGGTTACCTTTCCCGCCGGGATATCAAGCGTGACGCCGTGCAGGATATGGCTGCGGCCGTAGTAACTGTGTACGTTTTTCAATGTCAGCATCAGGATATTCCTTTCGAACCGAGATAGGCCTCGCGGACCTTCGGATTGCTCTCGATATCCCCGACGCTTCCTTCGGCGAGAACCTCTCCCAGATGCAGAACGGTGATGCGTTCGGCGATTTCACGGACGAACCCCATGTCGTGCTCGACGACGAGGATGGTGTGGCGGCCTTTGAGATTTTTGATGATCTGGGCCGTCTTGCGCGTTTCGGCCTGGGTCATGCCCGCCGTCGGCTCGTCCAGCAGAACAACCTTGGGATCCTGGACGATGAGCATGCCCAGTTCCAGCCATTGCGTCTGGCCATGACTGAGATAAGCCGCAGTCACATTCTCCTGCGCGTCGAGGCCGGTGAGGGCGAGTACCTCATCGACGCGTTTGGCTTCGGCGCGCGAAAATCCAAACCGGAGATTGGCAAACACCGATGGATTGCGGCAATTGGCCACCTCCAGATTCTGCCGCACGCTGAGATCGCGAAAAATGCTGGGGATCTGGAATTTTCGACCGATCCCGGCGCGGGCGATCTTGTGTTCCGGCCAGTTGGTGATGTCTGTGTCGTAGACGAAGACCCTGCCCTTTGTGCTGCGGGTCTTGCCGCTGACCAGGTCCATCAAAGTTGTCTTTCCGGCGCCATTTGCGCCGAGCAACACACGCAACTCGCCATCGCGAACGGTAATGCTGACATTGTTGACGGCTCTGAATCCGCCAAAATCGACGCTGAGACCGTCGATGGTCAATGCGATTGCACTCATATTACAATGCCTCGCTTTGTTGCTGTAATGATGAGGATGCCGGGCCTGGTTTGACACGGCGGATAAACTGCCGCAGCACATCGTGCGCGACGCCGCCAAGGCCCCGCGGCATGAACAGGACGACAAGGACGAAGATGAGGCCGATGATCGCTTTCCAGGCCTCGACCAGCGCTTCGGTCTCGCTGACCTCGGCCTCGATCATGTTGATCAGGATCGCGCCGATGCAGGCGCCGAGCAGGGAGGAACGGCCGCCAACGGCAGCCCAGACGACCATCGTCACCGAGAAAGACAGGTCCATGAAGGTCGGCGAGGCGAACTCCGCGACGACCACATAGAGCATGCCGGCAACGCCGGCGATGCCTGCAGAAATGACAAAGAAGAACACCTGGTAAAGCGAGACGTCGAAGCCAAGATAGCGGGCGCGAAGCTGATCGTCACGGATCGCCTGTAGGATCATACCTGCACGGGTCTCCACGATGAGACGCGCGCCGATGAGCGTCAGGGACAGGCATGCGGCGCACAGATAGTAGGTTGCCCGGCTGTAGGGGTCGAATTCGATGCCGCCGATCGTCAGCCAGCCAAGATCGGTCAGGCCGTTGAAGCCGTTCGTCACCGGTTGCGCATCGACCATGACGAGACGCACAAGCAGAACAAGCGCCAGGGTGATAATCGAGACAAAGACACCGGAAATGCGCTTGCGGAAAACCAGCATTCCGAGTGCCCCGGCAATCACGACGGGAAGCACGATGCCAAGCACGAGACCTACGGACTGGCTCTGAAACGGAAGCCAGAGGAAGGAGCCCTTGTTGATACAGCAAAGTTCCGTCGGCGCGCCGGGCTCGGCATTCCACAGCATGAAATCCGGAACCGGCCTGTCGGAGCCCTGTTGCAGACTGGTCAGGCTCGACAGTTTCAGCGACATGGCGAGCATGTAGGCGCCCAGGCCAAAAAACAGCCCTTGGCCGAGATTGAGAATGCCGGCATATCCCCATGTGAGCGCAATGGCGACGCCGAGCATGCCGTAGACCAGATATTTCGAAATGCGGTTCAGCCAGAATTCGTCACCGAAAACCGGCGCTGCAAAAATCACCGCGATGAAAAGCACATAGGCGGCGATCTGGAATTTTCGTTCGATGCTCATGTTAGCGCCCCTTGAACGAGAATAGCCCGCTGGGCTTGACGAGAATGACGAGGATGACGACCCCGAAGACGACGGCGCGCGCCAGAATGTCGTTCGTTCCAATCGCCACCAGCGCATTGATTTCGCCCAGAAGCCCTGACGACAGGGCCGTGCCGAAAAGGCTGCCGACCCCGCCCGTCACCACGACCATGAAACCGTCAACGACCATCGTCGTGCCCATGTCGGGGAAAACGGTCTTGAAGCCGGACATCATTACGCCGGCGACGCCCGCAAGGCCGGAACCGAAGGCGAAAGTCAGGGCATTGATGCGTTTCACATCGATGCCGCAAGCGGCAGCCATTTTTGGATTACGGATGATGGCGCGCACCTGCATGCCCGCTGTCGTCCGGTAGAGAATGAACCATGTCGCCAGCGTCAACGCGGCCGTCACCGCGATGATGAAGGTGCGATACGCGTTGATGTCGGCGCCGGCGAACCTGAAGGTGCCCTGGAGATACAAAGGCACGGCGACGTTTTGCAGTCCGGCTCCCAGGCCCTCGATATGAATGCCGAAAAAGCTGAGGCCGAATTCGAGCCTTACGGCCTGCTGCAAAAGGATGGCAATGCCCCAGGTGGCAAGAAGCGTGTCGAGCAGGCGGCCGTAAAGCCTGCGCACCACCACCCGCTCGATCACCAGGCCGAGCAGGGCGGTCACGACAAAAGCCAGGGGAATTGCGAACAGAAGGCCTGTTTTCAGCCAGATGCCCGAGAGGACGGCGACGTAGGCACCGATCATGACCATTTCGCCGTGGGCCATGTTGATGACGCCCATGGCGCCGTAGGTGATGGCAAGACCGAGTGCCACCAGAAGAAGGATTGAGCCGAGACTGAGGCCGATAAAGAGAATGTCGAGCATAACGCCACCGTTCGTGAGAAGGGCGGACCAGACTTTGTCCTGCTCCTTGCCTGCCCCGAAATCGGGTTGGCACCGAGCAGAGGAAAAAACGCAGATCCGCCTTGCCGAGACATGGTCCCGCCAGGCATGGCTGGCGGGAGGACGCGGAAAGAGGGGTCAGCCCTTGAGCTTTGCTGCGTCGAGACCGTTGCTGGTGCAGAAAAGATTGCTTTCCGTCTCGCCATAGGCCGAATAGGGCAGCGGCTTGATCGGTGCCGGGTAGGCGTTGACGACCTTGCTTTGTCCATCCGGCTGCCATTGGCCGATACGCGGCGTCAGCCAGCAATGCAGGTTGTCGGGGTCGGTGGTCACCTTGCCGCCGGGCGCGTCATAGGTCTGGCCACGAATGCCGGCCCGGATAGAATCGGCGGACAGATCGCCGGATTTCTCCACTGCCTGCTTCCACAGGAATACCTGGAAATAGGCGGCCTCGAGCGAATGGTATGTCACTGCCTTCGGATCGTTGACGAAGGTCCTGAAGCGTTCGATGAAGCTCTTGTTGGCCGGCGTTTCGATCGACATAAAATATGGAAATGATGTGTAGCTGCCCGCCGCATATTCGGCGCCCATGGCGGCGATCTCGATTTCGGAGGTCACTGTCGCGCAGATCGGGATAACCTCCTGCGAGAGGCCCTGGTTCTTGAACTCGCGGTAGAAGGCGATGATCGAGTCGCCAACCACGTTGGAAAGAACCACGTCGGCGCCCGATTCCTTGATCTTGCTGACCATGACAGCCCATTCGGAGTGTCCAAGTTCCAGATATTCGTCCGCCACCCATTCTGCGCCCGCCGCCTCGATCAGTTTCTTGGAAACCTTGGCCATCTCGCGCGGATAGACATAGTTGGAGCCAACGATGAAGAACTTCTTCTTGCCCAGTTTCTCGACAATCCAGGGAATGTAGTTGGAGAGCTGCTGGTTTGGAACGGCGCCGGAATAGACGACGTTGCGCGAGCACTCAAAGCCCTCATAGTGCGTCTGGTAGAACAGCATCGCGCCGCGCCGTTCGAAGATCGGCAGCACGGCCTTGCGGCTGGCAGAGGTGTGG
The DNA here is from genome assembly GCF_001950375.1 of Rhizobium sp. TBD182. Lineage (NCBI taxonomy): Bacteria > Pseudomonadati > Pseudomonadota > Alphaproteobacteria > Hyphomicrobiales > Rhizobiaceae > Rhizobium > Rhizobium sp. TBD182. The sequence goes on from NZ_BDLN01000013.1 coordinate 54,770, forward strand.
CAGCCGAAGATGGTGGAAATCTTGTCCTTGAGGATCAGTTTCGATGCTTTTTCGCTGAAGGTCTTCGGATCGGAAGCGCCGTCTTCGACGACGACTTCCACCTGGCGGCCAAGAACGCCGCCGGCTGCGTTGATTTCGGCCACGGCCATCATGACACCGTTGGCGAGAAGCTTCTCGGCGACAGAAAGCCCGCCCGTCTGGGAGTAGAGCGCACCGACCTTGATAGCATCGGCTGCAAATGCCCGGCCGCCCAGCGCCGGCAAGGCGAGTGCGGCGGAAGCTGTGGCTGCGGTTTTCAGAAAGTCACGTCTGTTGAACACCATCTTGGTTCCCCTTTTTTTGATTGGCGCACGCGACGGCACTGCCCGGCTCTACGGCGAGGCTTTCATGCCGAAAAAATACTGGAAGGCCGACTTCACTGTCAGCAGATAACAAAAAACCCGCGAGGCTTTTCACAGCCTGCGGGCACCCTTGCCATCATCGCATCACGGCTGCGCCGCGTGCAACAGCGGCACATGGCTTCGCGAAACGAAGGGATGTGCCGGAGGTGTTCATCTGGAACACATCAAAAACTAATCATGTTTTTGGGAAGGGCGCAAGAGCTGTTCGGCGTTGATAATCGAATTGGCGATTTCATCGATTGGGACCCGCCGAGCCATCGCTTGCTCGCGCATTTCACGATACGCCTCATTCTCGCTCGTGCCGCGATTGGCCATGAGAATGGCCTTTGCCCGAGCAAGCTTCTGGTCTCCCAAGACCTTGCGCTTATATTTACGGGCTTCCTTGACGAGCCTTTGGCGCTCAAGCCAGAGACTGCGCGCTATGGCGAGATTTGTCAGCAGGCCGAACGGTTTGATCGGTCTCTCGACAATGGCAAGCGCGCCGCTTTCCAGAACGATCTGCAATGTGGAGGGATTTTCGTAACCGACGATGGCGAGCATGGTCGGAGCGGGATTGGGGAGGCACTTCAGCAGGCGTTCGATTTCCGGTCGCGCTTCGTCTTCCATGGCAAGAAAGACGACATCCGTGCCGTGTGGCAACTCGGCAGGGACCGGCCAGAGGCAACTGACCGTACAACCGATACGGCGCAGGTGATCAACGAGAAACTCTCCTTCGGATGTCCGGGGATGAATCACCAGAACCTTGAGGTCCCGCAAATCTCTAAGAAGGGCGAAAGACATCGTCGCTCCTTCTCAGACCTGAACACGATGTGGGAACGGCTGCGTCAGATCCGGGCGATATTCTCGCATGAAGGGATCTGGCGCCACGCGCAGCGACGGGTCATGGACGATGTCATAGCTGCCTTGCGCATTTACTTTTGCAACCCTTGGCCACAGATGGGTGTGGTTCGTCAGCCGGTCTATCTTCACAGCGCCCTGCGGAGCGTCGTACTCGACCTCGTAAAGGGCTGGAAGAAGCTGCTCCAGCCCGTCGCCACCGGCCCGCTGCAAAGCTCCCGCATAGAGATAGACCTGGAAATAGGCCGCTTCGGCCGGCGCGGTCGGCAGCATCTGCTGGCCGTATCGCTGTTGGTAAGCCAAGACGAAGGCACGCGCGCGAGGCGTATCCAGGGAGGCGAAAAACGGGGCCGCGGTGATATGCCCCTCGGCCACTTCCGGCCGCATCCGGATCACGTCGGCCTCGCTTGTCGACTGACTGGCGATTGGCATCGTCGCTGAATCAAAACCCGCCTCTTTGAACGCCGTGTAGAAGGGAATGATACCGTCGCCGACGATTGTCGAATAGATGACATCCGGCCGTGCCGCGCGAATATGCCGGATGATTTTGGCGACATCTTCGGGTTTTAGGTTGAGAGGAACATATATTTCGTCCAGCACCTGACCGCCCAGCTGAAGAAAGAGATCGCTGATCGTCCGGTTGGATTCGTAAGGGTAGACGTAGTTCGAACCCACAAGGAAAACCCGCTTTCCATAATGCTTGGTGAGGAAGTCGACCAGCTGCACGGAGTTTTGGTTGGGTGCGGCCCCGGTGTAGATGCAGTGCCGAGAGTATTCAAACCCCTCATACAGTGTCGGATAGAATAGCAGGGCATCTCGAGCTTCGATGACGGGCAGTACGGCTTTGCGGGTGCTAGACATATGGCAACCGAAAACGACCCGGACCCGATCCTCGTCGCAAAGCTTGACCGCAAGTTCCTTATAGAGATTGGGCGTCGATTTAGGGTCATAGGCGACAGGCTCGATCATCCGGCCGAGGACGCCGCCAGCCGCATTGATTTCGTCAATCGCCAGCAAGGTCGCGAACCTCTGGGTTTTTTCGACGGCTCCGGTCACACCCGTCTCGGAGAACAGCACACCGACCCGCCAGCTTTCTGAATGCATCATCGCCCACCAAAAAATAAAAAAGCTCCCGCCCGTTTCCGGTCGAGAGCTACCCTGCTCATGGAATATCAGCGGCCCGTTGAAGCCTGCAAAACGATGATGTCAGTTTCCTTGTCCGGTGGCAACATAGAGGAGAGCTGAAAACACTCGCAAATCTAAAATCATGGGATCAAAATTCTTCCGCGTGTTCGCCTGAGCATCGAGAATACGCACACACCCTCTTTGCTCCACCGAGCGATGTCTAACTACGCTTCATCCGCGCGGCGCTATTCGGTAGCCTGGATGGAACGCGATATGGACATCGGTTCCACCGCCAAGTCGGCTTCGACAGCGGCGGCCAACACCACATTGCTGAGCTGTAACCGGAGGCAATTTATGTCTCAGCTGGATCTTCGATCGCCTTCGCAAGGCGTTCAAGTTCGACGGAGTAGCAAAAAAAACTGAACAGTACCAACAGGATCAAAGCCCCCTGCAGAACCGTGTGACCAAGCGGAGGCAGCGTGTTGGATTCCGGCAAGTGTCGAAAGAAGATCGTTGAGAACAAGACGCCTCCGAACAGGAAGGCCAGGCGTGCGGCAAACGATAAGAGGTGAGATACGAATATGGAGTGGAACGGTGCGCGGACCTCGACCCAACGCATTCTTGTCCAGTAGCTTGCCTGTAAAAGCAGCGCAACCGCAAGGATTGTGAGCAATGTCGACACGGGCACTTGTTGGCGTTCGCCAAGATGGGTGACGACGGCGTAAAAGATCGGGAAGATAGCCCGGAGCAGGAATGCGACCGCCAGGGACTGGAGCACGATGAGTGATCCGTAAGCGAGAGCATTTTTCCTTCGATCAGTCATCATGCGCATTCCGTTCGAGCCGCCTGGAGAGGCTGCGCCCTATGGGTCAATGGCCCACCGCCGGCGCAATGATCCCTAGACGCCCTAGCCCACTGACAATCAGCTGGACTGCGACAGCGGTCAGCAAAATCCCGAACACGACCTCTGAGACGACCATGCTCGCTGGCTTCATGTGTTTGGACAGCTTGTCGGTATTGGTAAAAACGACATAGTCGAAAGCAGCGACAATCAGGATCAGAACAGCGACAACTACCGCGCTGGCGACTGAGACAACTTCGCCAGACGCCAGGATTATGACGGTTATGCCGACGGGGTTGAGCAAATAGGGAACCGCAAGCGGGAACACTGCGAGTTTGTCCGGATCGATCGGATCGGCAAGCTCGTCATGCGGCTTTTCCGTCGGTCCGGATGCCATCTTGATCGCTATGAGCGCAAGGATGATGCCACCTGCCACAGCGACGGCGCCGCCGGTTATGTGGAGAAGTCGCATCAGAAGCGCGCCGGTCGCAAAGAGGATCAGTGCTGTGACGAGTGCTGTCAGTACCATCTGGCGGCCGATGCGCACTTTGGTCGCGGTGTCGAAACTATGGGTTTTCTCAAGAAACGGCACGAGGGCAATTTTTGGACCCATGCCGATCAAAAGCAAAAGAAGAAGCTTTCCGACAAGCGTGGCGTCGATGGTGTTGAAGTCCATGGAAGATCCCCTTCGTTGATGATCTGCGCGTGCGCGAGCAGCATGATTGTCCCAGCCAAGCAGTTTCAGTGCGGGCAAACGTCCCAGAAGCCGGTCGTTTTGGCCGGAGACGTGTAATACCAGCACTGGCCGGGCTGCGGCGGTGTACCAGCCAGTGCGACAGCTGCTGCACCGGTGACGACGCCAATGGCTGCGCCTGCAGCTATCGCGGCGCCCGGCCGCCAGTAGCGGCGGGGAGCAACAACGACAACGCCGCGCCGCGCTGGCCGGTAGGCCGGGGCCGCAGGCCGATGGGCAGGGCGATATGCGGGTGCATGACGACGTCCGGCAGCAGCGCAACCGCGCGGTCCGCACGCCGCCACACCGCAGCCTCGGGGGCCGCAGGCTGCAGCCCCACGACGGGCTTCAGCGGTCGAGGGTAAAAGAACCGGTATGCTGATCAGCATCAGCACGGCGATCAGGCTGAGTAGGTGTGATACGATTTTTGAGGTTTTCATTTCATATCCTCCTTGTGATCTTTGATGGCGTTTCGCCTGGTTCACTTCGTGATCAAGCTGGCCCGGGCACGGTCACGGCGTTGTGTTTTGCCAGCGCCTGTTGGGCAGCGGCAGCAAGACCCTCTTCCTTTCCGCCTGCGACTTGCACGGTCGGAACGGCGATCTTGATGCCTTGGGCGTTGAATGCTTCCCGCAGCATTGCATAAGCTCTGCGACGGATGGCCGATTGCAGTTGGGTAGGTTTCAACGTCATCCCAAAGCTCAATTTTATTCCAATGTCTGTGATCTCTTCGACGCCTTTCATTTTGAGGTTCTCAATAATGAACGGCTGGAATTCGGGGTCATCGTACAGGGCTTTGCCCACGGCTTTGGTGATTGCCTTGACCTGGGCGACGTCGGATTCGTAGGACACGGACAGCAGGAATTTGACCACTGACCAGTCGCGGCTCATGTTCTGGACGGCACCCAGTTCACTGAATGGGACGATGAATATCGGGCCCCTGTGGTGCCTAAGCTTGACCGAGCGGAGACTGAACGCCTCGACGGTTCCTTTGTAACTGCCGCTCTGAATGTATTCACCAATCCGGAATGCATCGTCGAGTAGATAGAACATGCCGCTGATGATGTCCTTGACGACGGTCTGCGCACCAAAGCCAATGGCGACGCCTACGACGCCAGCACCGGCGATCAATGGTCCGATCTCGATTCCGAGTGAAGACAGGGCCATCATGATCGCAATCGCTGCAAAAAGGATCATGACGAAGTTGCGCAGGATCGGTAGAAGAGTTCTCAAACGGGTACGCCGCCGCTCCCGCTCGCTTCCAATCTCAAGCGCGGCTTCCGTGTCTCCCATTTTCCGATCGATCAGCACTTTAACGACATTCCATGCCAGATCGACGACGAGGAGAATGATGCCGGCGCTTAGCACTCCACGTAAGAGCCGTAGCGCGGGTGAATCCTGCATCGTCATCTCGGTCAGTCGAACGTCCATGACATCGGCGAGGAAGAGGATGGCTGCAACGATCAGGGCTGCCCTTATCCCACGCTCGACGACAACCGAAACCACTGTGACACGTTTATGACCATCCTCTTCAGCGCCGGAGCGGCGCAGAATGTTGTTTATAGATGCTTTGGTAAGAACGATCGCGCCTGGCAATGCGGCGCAGACGACCATAATCCAGAAAAGCGTCGTCGCGCCCGCCACCCAGAGCAACCAGATACCGGTTAAATAGGCAGTCCAAAGCCAGTTGCGACCATTCAATCCAATCCGGCTGCCCTGTAACGTGGAGGAATGAGGCGGGCGTCGCCATATGGCCTCGATAGCAATGCCGAGAAGAATGAAACCCAGGAAGTAGGCCGCGAGCTGCCGCGCCGGGATCGATAGGCCAAGCGTACCGAGAAGCCGGATGGTCACCCAGCCAAAGGCGTACCAACCCACGAGATAGCTCAGTCGTTTTGCCCAGTGACCTGCCGTCTCGTCAGAGATCGGAACCACGCGGAAATGGCCTTTCTCGTTCGAGCGTGGCGCCAAAAACACATCCAGTACTGCGCTGGCGAGGCGGTAAATGACGACAGCGAACAGGAAGCCGACGACGATTTCCCTGACGATCGGTGGCCACTCAAAAAGCAGGAAGAAACCGATGCTGCCCAGCCCGAACGACAGCACGTAAAAAGCCGCCCAGAGCAGCCGGGCGGTTATGGCAATAATCCTGTGCCAAACGGTCGTGAACGAGGCTTCCGCCATCCATGACCGCCAGCCAGCACTGATCCACCAAAATACCCATTGAGCGGCAAGTCCTGCGACAACAAACGCGACCACCAGCACGATGGGCCGGGTCCCGCCAATCGTCTTGATGTCCTGCTCAAGTAAATCGGCGCCACGCATTGCTTCGGACGGAAAAGAATGTGCAGCGTCGACCATTGCGGCGGCATGGGCGCGGAAACGCATTGTCGATGCGGCAAACGAGGGACCCGCCTCTGCGCTGGTCGAAGGCGGCGCTTCAGGATTCGCTCCACGAGCAACGTGCTGCAACCATTTCTGAACATCGGGATCCGACATTAGGGTGATGAAGTGCTGGACATTGGGTGGTTGTTCCGCCGGAGCGGGCGCGCCAGGCATTTGCGCTGCTACGGCTGAGATGCCAACGAAAAGGATGAGCATCGCCGCAATAGACGTGCGAGATATTTTCATCAGCAAAAATTTCAGGCGCATTACCATTGTCTGTCCCTGTTGTGGTACCTCGGCGCCCTTCCGAAGGACGCTCGACCCGCTAGTGATGACATGCTTCAGTCGAAGTGTTCGGTGTGTTGCAGTGCGATGATTTCCGTGTCGTGCCACCTGAACCAAGAAGGGACTGAACGCCCCCGGCATAATTGTCTCTGGTGTCGGCATCGACGACGGCAACCGGAGCGGCAAGGATCAGCCCTGCGGTACTGCCCACTGCCGCTGCCGTGCCGGTTGTTGCTGCAAGGATCGTATCTCCAAGGCCAATCTTGCTGTCCGTCAAAGTCTGTCCATCAGAAATCCGGGCTCCAATCAGCCGGACGATCTCTGGCGACTCCGCGAACTTCCCGTGGTTGAGGCTGTCCCCGGCTTTGATCATGGTGAGGTCGATTACCGAGATCTGGCTTTCGGCCAATTCACTCTTGTAGGGAGGCTGCTCAGGGTCGATAGCGCCAAGCCTCGCGACGTTGCCCCACACTCGGCGGGACACGGCCAATGCCCGATCATCCCGGGAGACAAATAAAGTGAATTTCGGATGCTTTTTGCCCATGTCGGCGATCTGTTGCCGGAAGACGTCGACGTCGACGTCGGGAGATGCGAGCATCACATTCTTGAACTTGGCCGGAAGGCTTCCATTGCGAATGGCCATTTGACGAAGCGCCTCGAGCGCGAGCCAGTTACCCATGGAATGAGCAAGGATCGAAACTTCCTTCACCTGCTTATCCCTGGCCAGATATTGAAAAAGCAACTCCAGGGCATTGCGCGTATAGTTGGTGCTCTCGCGGTCGTAGCCGTACGCAAGTAGGCTTCCGCGCGACGGCCAGGTGACCAGTACGGGAGCGCTCGCTACGCCGGAATCCTGGACGATTTGGGCAAAGCGATAGACCGAGTCTTCAAATCGATTGTTGAAGCCGTGAATGAAGACCAGCACGCTGCCGTCACGGCTCTTTCTGACGGAAGCGCTCAGCCATTTCCGGGCATCGTCGCGGCTGATTTCCTGTGCCTTTAACGTCGCAAAATCAGTGGCTGGATTGGGAGGAATCCTTTTCGGCCAGGCAACATTACCAATCTTGCGGACATTTCCCGGAGGGATGGACACGGTGATCTCCGCGAAGGCCGCATCCCTTGCGCGTTCACCCGTAAACATCTCGCCTTTGTTCGCGGAGCGACTACGCGTTGTTGTGATCAGCATGTCCACCTTGGTGGATGTGGGGGCGCTATCGGCAACAGGGACAAGAACGTTTGTCGCGTGGCCGCCGCAACCAACGAGAGCTGCGAACATCACACAAAAAGGGAGCCTTCCCATTCGATATGGAAAGCGTCCGTTACGGAGGTCCCTTGTATCGTTGCCGTTCACCAGATCGCCCGCCGCCATTTGTCACAGCTTTGTCCTCGCCACGTCGGCGCACAAAAAACCTATGCGAATGACGGGCTGTTTTCCCGTAACATCGGGTATGTTACGGGCATCCGGCGGACGATGCCGTCATCTGAATGCGTGAAAGTGTGGAAGTTGCCAGAGACAATCACACGCGGCCCCGTAACCGTCGTCTTTCTCGCCCGCTCGCTAGCGTGGTAAAACATGCGAGGCCTCGACGGTGCTGCAATCCGACCCCGGTAAGCTGACCGCACCAGCGTATATTACGGTAACATACTGCACGAGCCGCGCTTCATCAAAGAATATGCCATCGAGACATTCGGCGTCGCCGTGACGCTGTGACGGTGGGAGAGGACAATGGATGAAGGTGTGGCTGCGGTCAGGCTGCGGTTTCCCACAAGAGTTCAGGCCATCAACGAGCTTGCGTCGCGGGACGTCATATTCTGTGAAATCTGCCAGGATTTTGCCGAAGCCCAGACGGAGTTGGCAAGATGGGAGGCGGCTTCTTCCGATCCGGTCCGAGATGACCGTGTGGCCGAATACAAGGAATTGTTGGCGGCCCTTGGCAGAGAGATTGAAGATGCTCTCGCCCGAGCCACCGTTGTCTCTCTTCATCGCTCACCCGGTCCGCGCCCGGTGTAACTCCGCCTGATGGGCAGTTAACTTCGAAGGAACAAGATCGTGGCTTCCGAGATATCACACGAGCCTGTAACTACCCCGCCACCCCGCAATCCCCTGCGGAGGATCGCTTTCGCTGTCGTTTGTCTGGCGCTGGTCCTGTTCGTGCTGTCAGTCTTCATGGAGCGGCGGACACCATCAACATCTCAAGCGCAGGTCCAGGCGTATGTCGTTGGTATTGCGCCTGAAGTCACAGGTCGCGTCGTGGAAGTGGGCGTTAACGACAATACGCGGGTGGAGGCCGACCAGGTCCTGTTCCGAATTGATCCCCAGCGCTACCAACTCGCCGTGAACGAGGCGGAGGCCGGTCTGGCCAGTGTCGGCCAGTCAATCGGCGCATCGACCGCTGCAGTGGATGCCGCCCAGGCAAAGCTTGTCCAGATCCGTGCCGACAGGGACAACCTTCGCGACCAATATGCCAGGGCCTCCGAACTCCTCAAAAACGGCGTGTTTTCAAAAGCCCGTTTCGACGCCGCCAAATCTGCCTTCGATCAGGCAGAGGCCTCGGTTTCCGGTGCGCAGGCTGATCTCACCAAGGCTCGCGAGCAGCTCGGCCCTTCCGGAAACGACAATCCGCAACTGCGCGCAGCTCTTGCTGGATTGGAGAAGGCCAGGCTGGACCTGATGCATACCACAGTGCGGGCGCCTTCGTCCGGGGTTGTGACAAACCTTCAGCTCACCAGTGGCAAGGTCTTGCCAGCCGGCCAACCGGCCATGACCTTTATCGATGTGGGCACCATCTGGATCAATGCCGCGTTCAAGGAGAACAGCCTCGAAAATGTCGTCGTCGGCAACAGGGCGGAAATCCTTTTTGATGCCCTTCCAGGCCGACTGTTCCCTGCCACGGTAGAAAGCGTCGGCTTCGGTGTCTCGCAAGGGAGCACGGATCCGAGCACCGGGTTGCCAACCATGCGCAGTGACAGCGGCTGGGGCAAGGAAGCGCAGCGGTTTCCGGTCCGTCTCAATATCGATGAAGCTCAAAGACCTAAGGGCGGCGTACGCTACGGTTCGCAGGCGACCGTCATCATCTATACCGGTAACAATCCGGTCACCAATGCTTGGGGATCACTCTGGGTCCGTATCATGTCGGTGCTCACCTATGTCAACTGACAGCACCGCCGCCGAGCAGAAACGAAAAGGATTGCGGGTCGCTCTTGCGGTTTCGATCGGCTTTGTGCTGGCGGTGTATTGGGGGGCCTTTGTTCCGTTCCTCGGGCCGCTTTTCGCCGCGCAATTTCTGCTGGGAAGCTCTCGACCGATGCCGCTTGCCAAGACACTTGGCGCGGCGCTCGTCATTCTGGTCTCGGGAATGGCGATGATGATCTTGACCAGCAGCCTCGGCAATCGTCCTGTTCCCTTTCTCCTGCTTCTGGGGCTGACCTATTTCCTGTGTTTTGCCTTACAGACGTCGGGAAAGGGCGGGCCTGCGGTCTTTCTGGTGTTGGTGGTCGCGATCATCGTGCCGCTGCTCGGTATTTTGGACGATGAGTTGGCCAGTTCCATCCTCTCGATCCTTGTTGGTGGCGTGTTGTCGGGCACGCTTTTGACGTGGCTCGCCCATGCGATCTTTCCCGAACCGGTAGTTCTGGACGGAAGTGCCGCGCCATCCTTCGACCAGCCGCCGGCTCTGCTGAGAGCATTGGCAAATACGCTGATCCTGCTGGCATCTGTCGTGATCTGCCTGACGAGCGACAATCTGACGGCCGCGGCGGTCATTCCGATCACCGTTGCATCCTTACTCGGCCAGCTCGACGTCGCCGCAAGCACGCGGGCAGCTGTTGGGCTTATAATGGTCAATCTATTCGGCGGCGTCCTCGCATCTTTAGCTTATGCGATCCTCACGCTTCGCCCCAACCTGTTCTCGATCTTTCTGATTGTCCTTGTCGTTGCCCTCTTTCTGGGAGGTCGGGCAGCAGCTCGGACCAGGGAGGCGCCGATGTTTGCCGGTGCCCTGACGATTTTCCTTATCCTGTTCGGGCTCGGTGTGTCGCCCCTGCCTGGCAGCGCTGCGGAAAGCTTCGCCACCCGCATTGTCTATATCGCCGTAGCTTTGACCTACACTCTGTTGCTCGCCACCATTCTGTGGCCCAGAAGGCCACACCTGAGAAGGATAAACCCATGAAAACGCAGCTAGTGTGATTTCTACAGCGGTGCGTGGATCTGGAAGTATCCGCGTAAGACGTGGGCGTTCGAAGAAGGCCTGAAGGAAAGAGATATTGGCGTCACCTTTCCTACCTGCCCGTTTGGTACGTCGCAGCGGGCGGCATTTCGATTTTCAGCGTATTAAGCCTCTGCGCTAGCGCGGCTGCAAATCCGAAGCACTGATGGTTATCGCGGCGGGGTCTTTAACCTTGGGAGGCAGCATTCCGGCTTTGCGAAGTCCCTCTATCAGTCGGTCACTATCACCTGGCTGTACGTTCCGCATCGCCAGTTCTTCAACGACGTTTGGCAGGAAGTCCGGGCGCATTCGAACGAAAATCTCTGCCTCGTGCCGGGCTTGATCCATCATTCCGGCATCTGCGTATATGACCGCCGCAACCGCATGAAACAGCGGAAATTTTTGCATATCAGCCTTGGTGATCTCGCGGACGGCGGTTGAATTGTCGTGGAGCATGTAGGCTGCAAGAGCGCGTGTGCCGTTATAATAGCCGCTGCCGCCTGGGTTGAGTGCGATAGCCTGATCAAGTAAGTTGGCACCCCGTTGCCACTCGCCGCCAAGGGCTAGTCTGGTGCCGAACTCGCCCATCAACTCGGTGTCGTTGGGGTTGGTAGCGAGGGCCACTTCGCCTACTCGAATCGCCTCGGTAAGCTCCCGGTTGAAAAACAGGGCCATCATCAACGCCTGAAGCCCCCGCGTGTTGCTCGCATCAAGCTGGGTCGACCGTCGCGCCGCGCGAAGCGCCCGCTGCAATGGTGTCTCCGGACCTTGGCCCCTATTGAATTTGAAGCGGTCTTCATCGAGATAGATGATTGATAGCATCGCCCAGGCAGTGGAAAAGGTCGGATACCGCGCAACGGATGTTTCCAGGCATTCGCGAACGTGTGCATGCTCTTCGGGGCTGAGCTCGCTACGATATGCGTAAAAGCGCAGGCTGCATTCGTATGCACCAAGATCCTGCGGTGGAGGATTTGCCGTGTCGGCCTGTGCCATCACACCATATGGCTGCGCAATGGCGGTGGCGACTCTTCTGGCCACGTCCGCCTGTATGGAAAACAGGTCTTTCGATCCGAGATCGTTGTCATAATCCCGCGACCAGACTATTTCGCCATCGTCGGTGTCAAGAAGACGGGCTGTCACGCGCAGGCTGTTTCCAGCAGTTCGCACACCCCCGGTCAGAAGATAACGGGCCCCAAGCTCTTCCCTAACTTTGGATACATCGACGTCCGACGGCAGCGCTTTGGACGTCTCGCGACCAAAGACCTTGATCTCCTTGAAGCGGGGCAGGGCAGTCAGAAGCTCCTCCGTAAGCCCGAGGCTGTATAACTGGGCGTTTGGTCCATCGCCCAAATTGGCGAAAGGAGCCACAATTAGGGCGGGTCTGTCGGGAGCCGTGCTTTCGGCTAACTGTTCTGTTGGCGCCAATCTTGAGTGACTTGAGAATTGATAGGCAGACGCAGCCGTAAGCAGGGCAAGGCAAGTAAGTGAAAGCCGCCTCACGCTCCACCATCGGACCATCGGCGATAGCTGTGATGCCGGAACGGACCCATTATCGACCTTCTTGGAAACGACCGCAGTATTCAATGAGAACACCGGGGCATATCCGCCCTTCGGTATGTCGATCCTGACCGGGTCCTTGTGACCTTCCACCAGATAATAACGTTCCAGCGAACGCCTTAGACGCGCGGCCTCGATCCGCACGACCGGATCGTCCTGCGTGAAGCTTTCATTGCGGCCGAATACCTCAATTGCGATGGAGTAACCCTTGATGCGGGCGGCCCGCCCGGCGATGGCTTCCTCGACAACATATCGCAGAAATGCGGCACTTCGCCCCAAGCCGGGAAACTCCGCGCTCGCGACGATGCGTTCGAGTTGCGACCGGACTTCCTCTATTCCCGGAGGGTCTCGTGCTGCAGTTGAAGCCGTGGACACCGTCGTCTGCATAGCCGCCTCCCGTCCCCCTCGAGATTCATCGCATGCGTGTAGTGTGTTGTGAGCTTACACCCGAGATATGGGCTCGTCCATTGTTCCATCGAGCCGTCGCCTGTGAAAGCCCGCTGTTTTTGTCTTTATATGCACATAAGGCTAACGCCTTGAGCAAACGTTTCGTTAGTTGCGGTGCCCGACGATTGCACCCGATCAGGCATTTAAGATCGAGAGCGAGCTGGTTGCCATGTTCTTGACGTCCCAACAGCATGTTCCCGGTGGTGCTACATTTCCATCATCTATGCCGACTGATACGTCCGCTTTCCGTGGACGGCAACGCCGTAGTTTCGACTGTAACAGAGTTGACTCTGGCAACTGGGCAAAGCGCCTGCATTCCAGTCGTGAATTGCGAGGCGCTATGGCCGCCTGCTAGCAACAATTGTCGGGCCTCCTGCAAGCTGAGATGCTTTTGGTACTGACTAGGAACGAACCCTGTTATCGCCAGAAAATGGCGATGCAGGCTTGCGCGGCTCATGCCGCTGGCATCGCGATTTTCGACAGGGTAGATGCGGTGTTCGCGCCTCTTTTCCGGTACTTCGGTTTCATCGACCCGCCATAACGCAGATGATATTTCAGGGTCTCCCGCGCGCCACGCGATGGCGCGAGGCTTTGGCTCTACGAGCGAGCGTCGTCGCAGCGGTCAGTCAGGACTACGGTCAGCGGTTCAAGCAACATCTGGCCGCGCACCGGGTGCTTTTGGCGGATTGATGCCCCCCAGCCCAGCCTTTGCTCGCTTGGTGTCTTGACCCGGGGGCGCTCCGAAGAGGCGCTTGTACTCACGGCTGAACTGCGAGGCGCTCTCATAGCCGACGGCGAACGCAACTTCGGCTGCACCTGCCTGGTTCGCGATCATGCGTCGGCGGGCCTCATGGAGCCGGATATATTTCTGATACTGAAGCGGGCTGACGGCGGCGACGGCTTTGAAGCGATCGTAAAAGACGGATACACTCATGCCGGCAAGTGCCGCGACCGCCTTGAAATCGAGACGTTCGGCGTAGTGGTCGCGTATCCAGGCCATTGCCTTTCGGATGTGCATCAGACGCGAGTCAGCCCCGGCAATCTGACGCAGCAGGCCGCCATGCGGCCCCATCAGCAGCCGAAACATCAGCTCATGCTCCAGAGACTGAGCCATGACCGGGATTTCGGATGGGCGATCGAGCAGTTCTACCAATCTCCCCCAAGCACCGAGAAGCGACGCACTCGCGGTGCTGACGCCGTATCCCGATTCCATCGGCAACTCCGGCATCGCCGCCATCTCAAGGACGAGGTCGGACAGCATAGGCGGGTCCAGATATAAACCGATTGCGACAAACGGTCTGTCTGGCGACGCTTCGCAAACTTGGCCCAAGGCGGCAATCTCGGCTGCGACGATCATGCTCTGGCCGGGTCCGTATTCAAACATCTTGTCGCCGATAAACATGCGCTGCGTACCCTGGATCACCAGGGACGCCGCAGGATCGTAGATCAGCGGATCGACCTCGGTCGTATGGTCGAGAGTATACGCAAACAGTCGCGGCAATTTAAGACTGGGACGGCCAGCATGGCGCATGGCGATGGCGCGTATTTTGTCGAGTTCGCTCATGGAGTCACCCTAAGTCGATTGCCCAGTTCTATCAAGTATTCCGGAAGATCAGGCAAGAGTGCCGGAAGTTTCGGCATCGTGGCATTGGGGTCGAACTCCTACTATCGCGGCAAGACAGAGGCCAACGGGGCTTCTGATGGCCCAGGAGAAACTGCCATGCCCACCCCAATCGAAACCGTTTCGGCTTTTTGCGCCACGTTCGTTGAAGACGGCGGAAGGCCAGCCGTGCGCCGCTGGTTCACACCCGCCACGCGCTGGGTCAATGAAGGCGTGTCAGTCACGACGGGCGCCGACGAGGCCATTGCGATGATCGACGGACTGGAGAAATCGCTGGGAATATCGACAGTCCATATCGATATGCTCGCGATTGCCGCCGATGGATCCCGCGTTCTCACCGAAAGGCTTGACCGGTTCGAGCGCGCCGACGGCAGTGAAATCGGGCGCGTGATGATCATGGGAATTTTCGAGCTCGAAGGCGACAAGATTGTCGAATGGCGGGACTATTTCGACGTAACCGCCGTCCAGAAGTTCTCTGCCGGCTAGCACGGCAGCTTGCGAACGATGATGTTGAGTGCAGGGACTATTGTCTCCGCACTCAACACAAGGCAGTCGACTGGACTTTCGACGACAGGCCGCAATCCTTCCAAAGCAGATGGGCCACGTCCCGAAGGCTTCGCACCGCGAAGACTTCAAATTGTCAGTAGGTCTTTAGCTGGAAGCGAATTGTCATGTCTTTCGAGAAACTCCACCATGGCAGCCTTGAGCGCCACGCCACTGACGCGGGTCCTCATCATATCCCTGGTCAGCGTCGCAATGATCTCGGCAGCTTCGCAGACCGGCAGACCACCATCCCTGATATTGGAGACACAATTTCGGCTGGAATCCAGGTTTCCCGACTTGGGCACCGAGGCTGTCGGCAGCTGAAAGTCCCGGACGTTCGCCGACAAGCACGATCGTCAGTTTTGCACCTAATGCCTCACCGGCAGGATCGCCGAGCGCGACGCGCGCCTGGCTCGCCAGCACAATTGGTGCAGCGGTCAGGTTCAGGATAGCGAGCTTCGGAACAAGCGCCTCGATCAACGGCACGGCATTGAGATCGATCGCGTGGGACGACAGGCCATCCGCGACGATAATTGCGACATCATAGCCATTGATCGTTCTCTCATGTTTCAGCCGTTTTTCGGATTCCGCCGCAAGCCGCCGGCCAAGATCCGGCCGCCGCACATAGGTGCTTCGGTCACTTGCCATGCTATCGACATTGACAGCCGGAAGGCCGAGACGATCGAGCCTGTCTGCCAGCGAGGGCCGGTCGACGCTCGTCCAGACCGCTTCGCGTGCCCGCGCGTGGTCGAGGAGGAAGGCAAGTTGAGCGCGTGTCGGAAGACCCGCGCCATGACGGCCGAGCGAAACACGCGCATCGGTCATATCCTTGATAGTGAGGTTTTTTCCGGCAGCAGTGGGTTCTCTCACCTCTTCCATGTCAGGCTCCGATCAATGCGCTGTTGCGGACATAATTGGAAAGCGCGACAGGCTCGCCGACCAGCGCGCCATCTGGATCGGTCAGGCCGATTTCGAAAAGCCATTTCTCGAACTCTGGTGCGGGTGGCCGTTTCAGCGTCTCGCGGCAATAGACGGCATCGTGATGCGATAGCGACTGGTAGTTCAGCATGATATCGTCGGCGCCGGGAACGGTGATGACGAAATTGACATTGGCTGCGCAGAGGAGCGTCAACAGCGTATCCATATCTTCCTGATCAGCATCGGCATGGTTGGTGTAGCAGACGTCGACGCCCATCGGCAGGCCAAGGAGCTTGCCGCAGAAATGATCCTCGATGCCGGCACGGATGATCTGCTTGCCGTTGAACAAGTATTCCGGCCCGATGAAACCGACGACCGTATTGACGAGCAGTGGATCGAACTCGCGCGCCACGGCATAGGCACGTGCCTCCATCGTCTGCTGGTCGACGCCGAAATGCGCATCGGCCGAAAGCGCCGCGCCCTGTCCAGTCTCGAAATACATGACGTTTGCGCCCGGCATGCCACGACCAAGCGACCGCCCCGCCTCATGTGCCTCCTTCAGAAGCGCCAGATCGATGCCGAAGCCGCGATTGGCCTTTTCCGATCCCGCCACCGACTGGAAGACGAGATCGACCGGCGCACCCCGTTCGATTGCCTGGATCGCCGTCGTTACATGGCCAAGGCAACAGGTCTGTGTCGGGATCGCAAGCTTTTCCCGCAATTCGTCGAGCAAGGAAACGATGCGGATATAGTCATCCGTCGTATCGGTCGCGGGATTGACGCCAATCACGGCATCTCCCGACCCCATCAGCAGCCCGTCGATGGCAGACGCTATGATGCCGCGGCTGTCATCGGTCGGGTGGTTGGGCTGGTTGCGGGTGGAAAGCCGCCCGGCGAGCCCGATCGTGTTTCGGAATCGCGTCACGACACGTCGCTTGGCAGAAACAGCTATCATGTCCTGCAGGCGCATGATCTTCGACACGGCCGCGACCATTTCCGGCGTCAGTCCGAAGGTCACCGCCTCCAGCCGCTCATGCGACGTCTCGGGCTTGAGCAACCATTCGCGCAATTCACCGACAGTAAGCGAGGAAACTGCGGAAAAGGCTGCCGGATCGTGCCGTTGCGCGATCAGTCGGGAAACCTCGTCAGCCTCCGACGAAATGAGCTCCTCGCCGAGAAATGCCTTCAAGGGGAGATCGGCCAGCGCCATCTGGGCTGCCAAGCGCTCGACCGGGCCTTGCGCCGCAATGCCGGCCAGCTGGTCGCCGGAGCGCTCCGGGGTTGCTTTCGCCAGCAGCATTTTCAGATCATCAAAGCGGAAGACAGTCTGCTCGATTGTCGTCGTATAGGGCATTTGTTCACGTCACCGGTTGAGGAGGGCCAGGGCTTCGTCATGAAGTCTCGGGGTGGCCGACGCCAGAACCCGTCCGTCGGAATGGATCGAAAGCGCATTGCCCCGCCAGTCCGTAATGCATCCGCCGGCACCCGTCACAACGGGCACGAGAGCCATGTAGTCGTAAGGTTGAAGTCCCGTCTCGAGAGCGATGTCGCAATGGCCGGAAGCGATCAGACCATAGATGTAGCAGTCTCCACCGAAACGCCGCAGCCTGGCTTTGCGGGAGAGACGCTCGAAGCTTTCAGCTTCGCTGTCCACGAACATGTCCGGCGAAGTCGTATAAAAACGCGCGCTGGAGAGGTTTTCGCAGCCGCTGGCGTGGGCCGGCTTGCCAGCAAAGAGTGTCTCTCCCGGCCGGCCCTGCCAGCGTTCGCCGGTGGCTGGAATATCGATCAGACCACAGAATGGCTTTTCCTGAAATGTCAGTGAGACAAGCGTACCAAACAGCGGGAAACCGGTGATGAAGCTCTTGGTGCCGTCGATCGGGTCCAGCACCCATGTAAAGGCGTTACCTTCCTTTACGCCGAACTCCTCACCATGGATGCCGTGATCGGGAAAGCGCGCCTCGATCATCTCGCGGAGATGTTTTTCGATCGCCCGGTCGGCGATTGTCACCGGGCTATCGTCGAGTTTTGAGATAACGTCGAGCGGGGTCCGGAAATAGGAGAGCGCCAGCGGACGCGCGGCGTCGGCAAGTTCCGCGGCGAAGGTGATATAGGTCGCAGCTTCTTGCGGGCTGATATCGGTGACGGGCATCAAAGGGCTTTCAGGAACAGGGGCCAACGGGGATCGTGGATAATCGAGCGGGCGCGCATATGCTTCCAGATTCCGTACTTGTAAAAGTCGAAATCGAGGGTCGATATCCGGTTTTGTACCATCGCCCAGGTGCTCCACTTGATGTCGGCGAGTGCCTTGTGGACGATGAAGCGTGCGTGATGCGCCTTGTCGTAACGACCGAAATACTCCTCGATTATCTCGCAGTCGGTCGCCTCGGAATAGAACATCTCGCCACTCCAGATCGCGAGATCGTAGAGCCTCTCATTGTTCGACGCATATTCGAAATCGATCAGCTTGATCGACTTGTCTTCACCGATCAGGAAATTGCCCGGCATCGGGTCGTTGAAACAGGGAACCAGATCGAGCCCGGATGCCTCAAGCGCGGCGCGCGCCTGTCTGTAGTTGCGCAAGAGCCAGTCGTGGTCGAGCGGCCAGTGGCCGTCAAGCTGGCGCACTTGGTCGAAATGTTCCTCGATCATGTCGAAGACGGTTTTTGTCAGGGGCAGGGCAGGGGCATCGTGAAACTGCCGATAGACGCGCACCGCTTCGTTGCGGATCGCCGGGTCTGCAAAATCCCTATGTGTCGAGGCGCGGCGACCGTCGATGAACTCGGCGATTTCGATGTCGAGGTGATCGAGATAGTCGAATGTCTTCGGGCCGATGCCGATCACTTCCGCCTGCTTGCTGGCGGCAGCGGCGGCCTTGCGATCGATGAACATCTCGGTGCCGCGGCCGGGAATCTTTAGAAAATACCCACGCTCTTCGCCTTCGACCTCGATGCGGAAATTGGTGTTGCTTATTCCGCCGGAAACCGGACTGTAGCGCAGCCTCCGTCCTTCCCAAGGTGGTACCTGGATGATTGCAGCCTCAACTGCCCGTTCGGCATCGGATCGTGCCATTCCCAGTTCATTCATAGGCTTGTTCCCGTTATTGTTTCTAGCCCGTTATCGTTCTCGTATGCCTAGAGCGCTCTGAGCCTAGCCTCGAAATCCGGCTGGCCGAGCAGCATTCGGCAACGCAGGAACCGCCAGCCGGCATATTTCAGGAATTCGACACCCCGCGGAGGCGAACGAAGCTCCAGTACGAGGCTGCGCAACGCCCAGTAGAGGTCGTCTGCCGCCGCATAGACACGGCAGCGGTTGAAGTTTCTTTCGCTGAAACCTCCATCGTGCATTTCCAGCAAGGGCCTCATCTGGCTTTCGAACTGGTAGAGTTCGTTCATCTGAACGCCGAGCTGGTAGTAGGGGTCGATGTCGGCGGCCATGTCGAAGTCCACGAGCTGCATTTTCCCGTCTGGGCCCAGCATGACATTCGAAGCCTGCGGATCACCATGGGCCGGTTTCAGGTCCATGCCGGCCGCTGAAACTGCCTCGCGGATCGGCGTCATCCAGGAGAGCATCCATTCGACATCGCCGGGCAGGCTGGTGGCATCGGCACTCACGATCGCCCAGAGCTGATCGATGCCGTCGAAGACTGACCATGTTCGGCCAGTGGAAACACTCCCTGCGATCGTCGTCTGCATCTCGATCAGGCGGGCAACAGTTTTCGGCTGCATCAGATCGTCGATCCTTGCCGCTCGCCAGCCGTCGCCAAGTCGGGCAAACAGCATGCTGGCCGTCCCGGCATCGTAACCAATCGGCTCTGGCGAAAGACCAAGGCTGTGAAAACGGTGTGCCGCAGCATTTGCGGTCTCGGCATCCACGAGATCGGTTGCCTCATCGGCACCGAGACGCAGGAAATAACGTGCCTCCCCGTCTGTCGGCGCGACCACGAAACCGCAGGATTCGACGGCATGATAGGACGGCGATGCGACAGCTGCCGTCCCCGGCGCATAGGAAGGGGTGTCGCCAATCACTGCGGAAAAGACTGAAAGCGCCTTCTCCGCGCGGGCTTCCATCGGTGATTGAGGAGAGCCCGATCTCTTCATTCGGCAGCCTCGCTGAGTTCGACAACTTTCAAACCTTCACAGGCGATCTTGTAGAGCATGTCCGCCACTATCTGCGTGCCAAGGGCCTGGTCTTCAGGCGAGGTATACTCGGTCGGGTGGTGGATGACGCCGTCACGGCTCTGAACCGCCAGAACCACCGCCGGGCAGACATCGGAAACGGCAACGGCATCATGGCCGCCGATCGTATCGAGGTGACGGGCGCTCTGGCCGAGATGCGCCGCAGCACTTTGCGCAAGCGTCACCAGGCCCGGCGCGAACCTTCCCGCCTTTCGGCGGTCGATGGAGCGGACCTCCGAGGTGACGCCGGCTTTCATCGCCGCTTCCTCGATCTTGATCTTCATCTTGCGTTCCGCCTCCGTCAGGACGTCTGGCGATCCCGAGCGCAGCTCGATGAACAGCACGGCTTCGGCCGGCACGACATTGGGTGAATTGGGGAAGACTTCCAGGCGGCCAACCGACGTATGCAGGTCCAGCCCGTGTTCGGTCGATATCTGCTTGAGATCGGCGATCAGATAGGCAGCAGCAAGCAGCGCATCCTTGCGATCGGCCATCGGGGTTGCGCCGGTATGTGCCTGGCGTCCATGGAAGGCGAGCCGATATTTTGTCGCGCCCCAGAACCGCGTGAAGATACCGAACCGCTCCCCGGCGCGGCTGAGCGTCGTGTCACCTTCTATATGCAGCTCGATCAATGCGTCGGGAATTTCCACCTTTTCCTTGCCAGCATAACCGATCTCGTCCAGCGACTGGCGCACCGTAATGCCATCACCGTCGGCCCGTTCGAGCGCCCATTCCAGGTCAATGGCGCCGGTAAACACGCTGCTGCCGAGCAGGCTCGGCTGGAAACGGGCGCCTTCCTCATTGGTCCAGTTGACGATCTGGAAGTTGCAGGCGGACAACCTGCCTTCCGCCTTGAGACGTTCGCTGACGGACAAAACCGCCTCGCAGGCGGCGATGACACCAAGCGCTCCGTCGAACCGGCCGCCGTTCGGCTGGCTGTCGATATGGGAGCCGACCATGACGACGGGCGCATTTGCGCCCGCCAAGGTCATCTTGCCGAACTGGTTGCCGATCGAGTCCACGGCCTGCTCGAAGCCGTTTTCGGCAAACCAGTGCCCCAGCCAGTCGCGCGCCATTCCGTCTTCCCTGGAAAGCGTCAGGCGGGTCATCGAGCCATCGGGGCCGCCGCCAAAAGTGGAGAGGGTCTCCATCAGCATCTGGAGCCGCTCGGCATTGATCGGGACAGGGGAGGAGGAGACGTCAGGCATGTATGATTTCCACTTTGGATTGATTGAATTGATCTGAAAATTCCCGCGCGATGACGCCGCTGGTCACCACCGCGTCGATTTCGCTGAGGCCGAATGTGTGGATGGAGCCGAGACGACCAAACTTGGAACTGTCGGCAACAATGATCGAACGTTTTGCCTGGGCCTTGGCGACGCGGCGCAGGATCGCCTCGTCCTCGCCGAAATCCATGAACCCGCGTTCGGCGTGAATGGCGCTGATGGCGATGATCGCGATATCGAAGAAATGCTCCTTCAGCGCGGCCACGGTCTCATGGCCGTATGTCGCCTGATAATCTGGGCGCATGCGACCGCCAAGAACCCGCACACTTGCCTGCGGCAGATTGAAGAAGTGGGCTGCGACCGCCAGCGAATTGCTGACAACGGTCAAGTCCTTGCGCGTCTCGATATGTTTCAGGCAGGCAATCGTTGTGGTGCCGGTATCGATGAACACCTTCATGCCGTCCTCGACTAGCGACGCTGCCGCCTCGCCAATCTTGGCCTTCTCGCGTGAGCTGACGCGCAGTCGGTCGGTAAACGGCTGATCGCTTTCCTGCTGGTCAAGGACCGCGCCGCCATAGACGCGGCGGGCATAACCGCGCATCTCAAGTTCCTTGAGGTCGCGCCGGATCGACTCCTGGCTGACCTGCAGATAATCGGCAAGCTCCCTCACATTGACGCGCTGGGTTTGCTTCAGCATGTCGAGGATAAGCTTGAGGCGATGTTCGGTGAAACTCATGAATGCACCCTGGATTCTAGTGATCGTTGCGGCCCCGTCTGTGGCGCCGCAACCATGGTCAGGCTAAAGCCATTTGACGTGTTGCGTCATCGAGAGCCAATGGCTGGATGAGATGACAGGCGGCGAAATCCTGGCTGCCACGCGCGGTAAGCGCGGGCTGCAGGCTGCCGCATTTCTCCATCGCACGCGGACAGCGCGACTTGAAGCTGCAACCTGGAGGAATATCGATCGGGCTTGGCGGTTCACCTTCCAGAAGGCAGTCTTCCGCCTTGTAGCGGCGTTCTTCAAGTGTCGGCATCGCGCTGAGCAACGCCATTGTGTAAGGATGTCCGGGATCGAAGAACAACCGCTCGTTATCAGCCAGTTCGAAGACCTCGCCGAGATACATTACCGCCACGCGGTTGCAGACCTTGCGGACCATCGCAAGGTCGTGGGAGATAAAGATGTAAGTGAGGCCGTATTCCTTCTGCAGCTTCTGGAAAAGATCGAGAAGCTTGAACTGTTCTGTCTGGTCCAGGGCAGAAAGCGTTTCGTCCATGATCAGTATTTCAGGCTCCAGAACCAGCGCACGGGCAACGTTGATGCGCTGGCGCTGGCCGGCACTCAGGCCGATCGGCAATTCCTCGTAGAGATCGGCGGAGAGTCCGACTTCGCCCATGACCTTGAGCACCCGCTCACGAATTTTGGCACTTTCCTTCCATCCGTGCGTGCGAAGTGGGCCCTCCAGCATCTTCCCGACCGATGTGCGTGGCGGCAGGGAGCCGAACGGATCCTGCAGTACCATTTGCAGCTTCTTGCGGAAGGTCAGAAGGTCTTTGCCACCGAGCATGGCGATATCGTCGGCACCGCACAGAACCTGGCCGGAGCTCGGCAATTCCAGCCTGCTCAGAAGCCGCATCAGCGTCGACTTGCCACAACCGGATTCACCGACGATCGCGAAACTGTCGCCGCGCCGGACATCGAATGTGACGTTGCGAACCGCACGCACATGGTTGAAGCCACCGAAGCCGGTCTTCTTCTTTACCCTGTAGACCTGTGAGGCGTCGCGCAGGCTCAAGACAACGTCGCGTTTGTCGTTGAGACGCGGCATCTCGGTCTTTTCGATCCAGATCTTCGGCGTCTGTTCAACAAGCTCTTTCGTATAGGCATATGCAGGGGCAGCGATCAGCTTTTCGGTTTCCTGTTCCTCGACGATGCGACCTTTCTCCATCACCAAAATCCGGTTGCAGGCTTCGCGGGCAACGGGAAGTGAGGAGGAGACGAACAGCACAGCGGTATTGAAACCGTCGGTCAGTTCCTTCATCAGACGGATGACCTGGGCTGCGACGGTAACGTCGAGCGGCTGGGTGACGTTATCTGCAATCAGCAGCGCCGGGTTCGTCACCAACGCATCAACGATCAGTGCGCGCTGCATCATGCCGCCGGAAAACTGCGAAGGGTAGTCGCTGAAACGGCTGCGAGCCGAGGGAATGCGGACGGCCTCCAGAAGCTCGATCGTGCGCTTTTCCGCCTCTTTCCGCGAGGTGCCTGGAACGACCGCACGCAGCTTCTCGACGATCTGGACGCCGACCGGCAGCGTCGGATCGAGTGCACCCATCGGATTGGCGCCGACATAGGCGACCCGGCGGCGCAGGGTACGCATCTCGTTCTCGGAGATGCCGTAAATATCCTTGCCTTCGAAGAGGACGCTGCCGGAACGCACGGAAAGCGGCGGTTCCAGCCAGTTGACGACTGCCTTGGACAGCACCGTCTTGCCGGCTCCGCTGGCCCCGACCACACCGACGATCTCTCGCGGCGCGAGGCTGAAGGAGATATTGTCCAGAATAATCTTCGCCTTATCCGAGCGACCGGCATTAACGGTGAGGTTTTTCAACTCAAGAAGCGGCTTGATCATCACTCGGACCCTCCGTGAATGGTGTTGCGGGCCCGTTCCAGCGAAGCGCCTATGAGATTGATGCTGGTTAAAGTGAGGCCGAGGAAAATGCCGGGCATGGTAGCGATCCACCAGGCGTTCAGAAGATACTTTCGGCCATCGGCAATGATATTGCCGAAGGTCGGCGTCGGCGGCTGGACACCCAGGCCGAGGAAGCCGAGTGTCGATTCAAAGATCATCATGCGTGCCACATCAAGCACCGAGGTGAAGATCACCGGCGGCAGGAGCAGCGGCAGAAGCAGGCTGACGATGATGCGGAAATCGGTCGAGCCCCCAAGTTTGGCAGCGCGCACATATTCCCGCTGCCTTTCCGTCATTACAATGCTGCGCATGATGCGCGCATAGACCGGCCAGCTTGAGAGACCAAGCACCAGGACGATGGCCGGAATTGTCGGGCGCGACACGCCAAGAACGGCGATCGCCAGAATGATCATCGGGATAGACAGCTGCGCATCGGTCAGACGCATGATCAGCATGTCGATACGACCGCCGAAGTAACCGGCGATCGTGCCGAGGGCGCAGCCGATGATGAGTGTCACTGCAACCGATGCAATCCCGATCAGGAAGGAATAACGCAGGCCGACAAGCGACCTCACCAGCATGTCGCGGCCAATCTGATCGGTGCCAAGCGGGTGGCCCCAGCTCCAGTTGTCGCCGAAGAAAAGTGGCGGCAGAAGGCGGGCCTTCACATCCATCTTGGTCGGGTCGACGCCACTGATTTCCGGATAAAGTGCGGCGGCAATCGCAAGCAGCAGGAAGATCGTAAGGCCAATGCGAAAACCGGGCGTCGATGCGGCGCGATCGAATATGCGGCGCGCAATCGAGCGGCTTGCCATTTTCGATATGATCGGGGTGTCGAGTGCGGATGTGATGGACATCAGTATTCAAGCCTCGGATCGATGGTTGTTGCGACGAGATCGACGACAATGTTGATCAGTACAAAGATGGCGCTCGTGACGATCGCGATACCCTGGATCAACGGAAAGTCGCGCTGCAGCACGGCATTGATGGTCAGAAGGCCGAGCCCGGGATAATCGAAGATATATTCGACGATGATGACCCCGCCGAGCAGGCTGGAGAATTGCACACCGAGCAGGTTGAGAAGCGGCACCGAGGCGTTGCGCAGGGCATGGTTGGAGATGATCCGCGAACGGCTCAGGCCACGTACGCGTCCGACCGCCACATAGGGCTCCATCATCTGGCTGGATACGGAACTGACCAGCGTGCGGATCAGCACCGGAGACAATTCGACCGCCAGCACGATTGCCGGCAGGATTGTGTAGGCAAAGCCCTGATAGCCAATGGCAGGAAGCCATCCGAGCTTCACCGAGAAAAGCAATGCCAGAACGATGCCGAGCCAGAAATTCGGCAGCGAGATGAATATCGATGAGATGTAGAAGGCAAGCTTGTCTGGCCATCTGCCGATCGAAAGCCCGCCCGCAATGCCGATGATTGCCGAGAAGACCAGTGCAATCACCAGCGTCACGGCCGCCAGTTGAAGCGTCATTGGAAGTGCATCGAAAATCAGGTCGAAGACCTTCGCTCGTTCGCCGCGAGTTGAGTCGTTGAATGTCGCGCCACCGGTCGAGGCGCCGTTTGCCGGGCGCACGAAGGACTGGCCAAGATCGCCACGAACCACACCGCCCATATAGCGACCGAATTGCACCAGTATGGGATCGCGAAGGCCCATGTCGGTTGCGATCTTTTCGATCAGTGCTTCGGGCGCCATGCCGCCCGCCATAAGGCGT
>NZ_BDLN01000013.1:80498-90168 GCF_001950375.1 Rhizobium sp. TBD182
CACCACCCGCAAGAGGGTAAAGATCAGCAAGGACACAAGGAATATGATGATGGCGCCCTGCATGAGGCGTCGCATCAGGAAGTTCACGGCAAACATTCAGTCACTCCGCTCGAAAAGTCACGGGCAAGTCCACACGCCGCCTGATCGCGGCGTGTGGCTGATCACGGTCAGGCAGCAGGTTTGGCGGCGTCGATCGACCCGTCGGGATAGATGTACATGCCCTCAAAGTCCTTCTGCATTGCGTGGATCATCACGGATGTGAACAGCGAGAGTGCCGGCATCTTGGCGGTGATGAGAGGCATGGTCTCTTCCTGAAGGATCTTCTTGCGCTCTTCCAGCGTCGGTGCCGAACGTTCCTTGTCGAGGCTGGCATCGATCTCCTTGTCCTCGATGCCGCAGATGCGGTGCGAGGTGGAATGGAAGTGGGTGCGCAGCACCAGATCCGGTTCCGGAGACGCTGTCGACCAGCCGCAATCGACCATATGGCCCGGGCCGCCGCCGGGGCGATGATACAGTTGCTCGTTCCAGGCCGCAGGTTCAAGCACGGTCAGGCTGACGTTAAATCCCTGCTCCTGCAGCATGGCGGTCAGCATCTCGCCATATTCCTTGGTCTTCGGATAGAAGCCGACGGACGTGATGTATTCAAGTGGCGGCAGGCCCTTGCCGTTTGGGAAACCGGCTTCGGCGAGCAAGGCTTGAGCCTTCTCGGGGTCGAATTTCGGGTAGTTCGCCAGATCGACATAGCCGAATTTGACCGGCGAGACGAAGTTCGACGAGGCATGGCCGGCCGAGCCCATCAGTTCCATGATCATGTCGCGATCGATCGAATGGCAGGCGGCAAGACGGATACGCGGATCGTCGAAAGGCGGTTTCGAGCAGCGGAACCACAGATACTTGTTCTCGACCGAAACGACCTTGTTGATGAAAATCGCCGGATTGTCCTTGATCGTGTCAACCTGTTCAGGCTCCAGACGTTCAACGATCGAAGCCTGGCCGTTCATCAGCGACAACATACGGGTGGTGGAGTCGCCTGTGAAAGTGAAGTTGATGCCGGGGATGGCCGGCTTGCCCTTGAAGTAGCCGTCATAGGCCTGCATCACGGTGTCGTTGCCGCGCTGTTCGACGAATTTAAAAGGACCGGTGCCGTTGAGCCGCTGGGAGAGCGGGCCGCCGGGGCCGCCGGCGACGTCCTTGGCCGACATGATCGGCAGGAAGGATGCAAGAAAGATGAAGAGATGGGCCGGATAGCCGCCCTTAGATGTGTCGACAATGACGGTGTAATCGTCAGGTGTTTCGATCGTCAGCGTCTCGGTCGGGCCGGGATACCACTGCGCCGGACGATCTGCCCTGGAGCCGTATTCGAAGGTTGCCTTGACGTCTTCCGCCTTGAACGGCTTGCCGTCATGGAAGACGATGCCTTCTCGCAGCTTGATCTGTAGCCGGTGGGGGTCAAGCAGCTTGATGTCGGTGGCCAGTTCGTAGACGACCGCGCCGGGATCATCGAGTTTCATCGGCGTGCGGGTAAGAAAGCCCATGACGAAACCTTCGATATTCTTCTGAGAAAGTGTCGTATGAGCGGTCGGGTCCCAGTTGCCGGTGATGTTTTCAGCCGACAGGAAGGTCATGGTCTTGCCGGCCTGCGCGAAGGCCGGCGAGATGAAGAAGTCAGGATTGATCTGCATATAGCCAGCGACGGCGGCTGCGCCCGCGGATCCTTGCAGGAAGCGACGACGACTGAATTCTGAACCCATCGAGTTCCCCTTTTCTATTTTGAATAAACCGTCAAATCAGTCAAAACGGTCAAATCAGTCACAAGCAAACGGCGTGCCAATTCAATTTTCAGACGGATATCGCGCTTTTGGGTCGGCGAAACTTGTGGGATTTGACCATTTATTGGTCGAATGAGAAAGAATTAAGCGGCCAACGAGATCGCTAAAATCACGGGGTTATTTCTGCCGTTGAAGCGGCGGACTGCTGATCGTTGTCAGGATGTGACCGAGAATAATGGCGGCGGTGACTGCAAGTGCCTCAGGATTGAAATTGCTACGAGAGTTCAACTATATTTCGGTTGGAGAGCGGCACCTCCGTCCTCGATCCCACAGACCCGCCCGATCGATGCGGTCATTCAGGATCTGTGGGCGCCTCCGGTAAATGATCAGCTGATCAAATAGTCGCTAGCCGTCTTTTAAGCGACCGGTGCTTGGTGCTGCCTGTCTCTTCAGAACAACCGACCCTACGAAGATTTGAAGGAAGTTTTGCGGCTCAGGTCACCGGCCGCCCGCCGGAAGCCAGTTAGATTGCAGGCGTCCAGTAGGTCTGCGCGACGTCATTGAAGGTCCGACCTGAGTGGATTAAATCAACCTCAGTCCCGTACCGGGATCAAACACGTGAAGGTCGGACGAGGCCACTTAGAGAACATCGCCATTGGCATCGATGGCGCGCCAGAGCCAGAACTTCCTGCCGCCAATCGTAATGACGGCCTCATCCATGTGCCACTTGTCACCAGCCTTTGGTCGATCCCTACGAATGCAATTGGCATAATGACGACCAAAGCGGTTGACCCAGAGCCGAACAGTTTCCCGGCTGACGATCACCCCGCGCTCGGCGAGCAGATCCTCCACGTCGGCCGTGCTCAGGGCAAAGCGGTGGTAGGCCCAGACCGCATCGGCGACGATCTCACGCGGAAAGCGAAACCCCTTCAGCCGGGGTAGTGAGCAAGCCATCTTCACGACGAATGATAACTGCAACCGGCCGCTCAAACAACTTGGCAATGCCATCCTGACACGCTCTGTTGAAAGGCGGTTAAAGTTCGCACGCCTTTCGCACTGGTCGAAGCAATGCCTCGCGTTCCTGCCGCGACCGTTCCATCCTGCGGCGCGCCGCTGCGAGGATCTCAGGCCGGACACGTTCCGGCAGGCCCGCGTCGAAGGGCGGTGCCGGTGCGTATTCCAGCGAAAGCTGGATCGTTTCGGCTTCATCCTGTCCCATCAGTTCCGCGATGACCGAAAGGCCGAAATCGATCCCCGACGTGACGCCGCCTGCGGTGATCAGGTTGCAGTCACGAACGACCCGCTCGGCGACCGGGATTGCTTCAAACCGCTCCAGCAGGTCCATCGCATTCCAGTGCGTCGCGGCCCGCCTTCCGGTAAGCAGGCCGGCCTTGCCGAGAACAAGTGAACCGGTGCAGACCGAGGTGACGAAGCGAGCCGTTTTGGCTTGCGACCTCACGAATTCAAGCGCTCCTTCGTCGGTCAGCAGAGGATTGATCCCGCCGCCGCCCGGCACGCAGATCAGGTCGAAATTCGGTGCGTCGGCGAAAGACACATCGGGTGTTAGCCACAGCCCGGTCGAAGCGCGCACCGGATCAATGGTCTTCCAGACGAGATCGACCTGTGCATCTCGCGCCGAAGCAAAAACTTCATATGGGCCGGTAAGGTCGAGCTGCTGGACGCCCGGAAAGCAAAGAATACCGAAACGGAAGGACATTGTTCTTCTCCTGTCTTGACCAGGAGACCATGACAGGAAATGTTTTGGCACGGATGCCAATCTTCCCTCGTTTTATGCCAAACGTCATGACGCGCCAGATCGAAATTCTCGTTTTTCCCGATGCACAGGTGCTTGATGCGACCGGGC
This sequence comes from Rhizobium sp. TBD182, assembly GCF_001950375.1. NCBI lineage: Bacteria > Pseudomonadati > Pseudomonadota > Alphaproteobacteria > Hyphomicrobiales > Rhizobiaceae > Rhizobium > Rhizobium sp. TBD182. The sequence goes on from NZ_BDLN01000013.1 coordinate 84,132, forward strand.
CTGCACAGGTCTTCGCTTCCGCCAATGAGATTTTCCGAGGATCCGCCAAAGGGCCGCTCTACGAGATATCGCTTCTGGCGGAAGAGGCGGAGGTGACCTGCAATTCAGGGATTACGCTGCGGTGCCGGCCCTTGGCCGATGGCTCGATGGCATCCGGGATCATTCCGGACACGGCCATTGTCGCCGGCGGCCGCGGGGTAAATATCGCCTGCACCAGGCCGGCATTGGTTGAATGGGTTCGCAACAGCGCGTCCCGCGTTCGGAGGATGGCCTCGGTCTGCAGTGGCGCGTTTCTGCTGGCCGAGGCTGGATTGCTGGATGGCCGCCGTGCAGTCACGCACTGGCATCGCTGCGACGAATTCGCGGGGCGGTATCCGCAGGTCGGCCTCGAACGCGACCCGATCTTTCTGCGTGACGGATCGATATGGACCTCCGCAGGTGTTACGGCTGGCATCGATCTCGCCCTGGCGATGGTTGAGGAAGATCATGGCCGCGCGCTCGCGCTTGCTGTGGCACGCGAACTTGTCGTGTTTCTCAAGCGGCCGGGAGGTCAGTCACAATACAGTGCCCCACTCAAACTTCAGGCTGCCGATGACAGGTTCTCGGACCTTCACGCCTGGGTCTCGGCCAATCTGACGCGCTCGCTTACGCTCGAAACATTAGCGGACAGGGCGGGAATGAGCCGGCGCTCCTTTGCTCGTCACTATCGGCAAAGGACGGGTCGCACTCCAGGCGAGGCGGTGGAGATCATACGGCTCGAAAGGGCTCAGGGGCTCCTAGAAACCGGTACCTCAGTCGCTTCGGCCGCTCGCAAATGCGGTTTTGGCTCCCCAGAGACGATGCGGCGCGTGTTCTTGCGCAGATTGGGTGTTGGGCCAAGGACTGGCAGGAGCGTTTTCGCCGGTGACGCGCGCGCTATTGGCCTAGACCTTGGAGGTGATTGACGCTTCTATGGAGCGGAGATCGGCGCCGACATCGGCTTTAAGGCAAAAACTGGTTTCGAAAACACCGCCGAACAACCGGCGGCGTTTTTGGAATGATGAAACTACATGGCGCCAGCTGCGGATCCGAGGATGCGTTCAGCCGAGCGTTCAAAGCTCAAGTCGGGAGTTGCCCCGTCGATATCAGATCGTCCAACTGTTTTTGGGCGCCGTCATGATCATCAGGGTCTATCGATCGCAAGTCGACCAAGCCGTCCGCCGCGCAACTGGCTGATCACGAAGACATTGGCCTGCCTCGCGAAATCGGCCAACGCGGTCTGATCAGGCGTCAGACCTGGGCCATACCTCCATCGACGGGCATGAGGCTTTGCGGATAAAGCCACGTATCGAGGCATTGCAACGTCTCCTTGCCGTTCAGGCCGTTGGAGAAGCTGCTTGGATTAGCAGATGCCGAACCGGCTCACGCCTTACAAATTCAACCTCCACATGCCTCAGCACATGACGTTGTCCTGCAAATGGCACCATCCCCAAGGCGGTCTCGAAAGACACCCACCGAAACTCGCTGTGCTCGTGATTGATGACGACGGCGGCATCAGCGTCCACGAAGCCGACAAAAACCGGCAAGATGCTGATGGCATCACGATCGGCCTCGTAGAACTGCTCACAAATGTCGGCGGAATACAGACGCTCGCATGTGAGATTTGTCTCTTCGTTGACTTCGCGCAGCGCTGCTTCCCAGGCTTTTTCGCCCTCCTCGATCGCGCCGACGATCTGGCACCATTCGCCAACCAGCGTATGATTTCGACGCAGAAGCAAAACCTCGCATCCGGCGGGCACCATCCGTAGAAGCACGACTGATACTGCGAAGCATCGGATCGGAATTTCAGTCATAGGCGTCCTTTCTGATCGGTATCCGTCAAATTATGTCTTCTGGAATAAAGCCGCCCGTCTGGCGCTGCCAAAGGCGTGCGAACAATCCGTCGCCTTCGATCAGCTCCTCCGGGCGGCCTTCCTCGATGATCCGGCCGTGGTCGAGGACGACGATCCGGTCCATGCTCGATATCGTTGACAGGCGATGGGCGATTGCGATCACCGTCTTTCCCTCCATGACGAGATCGAGCCGCTCCTGGATCGCAGCTTCGGACTCGCTGTCGAGCGCCGAGGTCGCCTCGTCGAGCACCAGAATCGGCGCATCCTTCAGCATGACGCGAGCGATGGCGACGCGTTGGCGTTGGCCGCCTGAGAGTTTGATGCCGCGGTCGCCGACGAAGGCGTCATAGCCGGTGCGGCCTTCGCTGTCGACAAGGTCGGCGATGAAGGTGTCGGCGGCGGCGATTTTTGCGACAGTCTCGATCTCTTCCCTTGTCGCTCCAGGTCGGCCGTAGCGGATGTTGTCACCGACCGACCGGTGCAGCAGCGCGACATCCTGGGCAATGACGCCGATGGCACAGCGTAGGCTCGACTGGGTGACGGAGCGAATATCATGGCCATCGATCAGGATCGCGCCGTCCTTGATGTCGTAGAAGCGCAGCAGCAAGTTGGTGAGGGTGGTCTTACCCGCTCCGGAGAGCCCGACGAGACCCACCTTCTCGCCCGGTCGGATGGTCAGCGAGAGATCGTCTATGACCGGCTTCCCGGTCTTGTATGCAAAGCGCACTTTCTCGAAACGAATCTCACCACCTGTCGCCACAAGCTCCCTTGCATCCGGCTGGTCCATGATGGTGGGCGGGGTGGTCATCACGGGCATGGCGTCCTTGATCGTGCCGATTGCCTGGAAGATCTGCTGCCCCATCTGCAGGAACGTAAAGATCTGCGTCGACAGCCGGTTCAAGACATAGACGGCGCCAACGAATTCGCCGACCGTCAGGAAGCCCTTGACGAGGCCGGAAAACCCGATCGTCATCATGCTCAGCCAAAGCAGCGTATTCAGGACCACGACGGTTAGCTCGGAGCTGCGATAGAGGCGCTGCTCGGTCTGCTGCGTCTTGACCGACTTGCCGATGACATTGCGGATTGCGCCGGCCTCGCTGTCTTCGGCGGCGAACTGCTTGATCATCTGCATGTTGGTGTAGAGATCTGTGATGGCGCCCGCAACCAAGCTGCGCTGCTTTGCGGTGCGGCGTGAGCGCTCGACGAAGGTCGGCACGATCCTGATGGTGAATGCGACATTCAACGCGATCCAGATGATGACAGGCAAGGCGAGCTGCCAGGAAAGCGCGCTGAGCAGGATCACAGAACCTACCAGTTGCACCGCGAAGCGCGGGATGGACTGGAAGGCCGCAATGATTTGCTGCTGGACTGCGGCCGCAACCTGCTGCAACCGTGAGGAAACCTGACCGGCGAAGAGATCGTGGAAAAAAGCAAGATCCTGCCGCTCCACCGCCTTGTGACCTTGCCATTGGATGGCGGCGGGCATGCCGATGCCAAGCGTATGCGAGGTCAGCGTGTTCAGAACGAAGGACACGACTGGCATAACAGGGAAGATCAGCAGGCCGAGGACGGTGAGCATCGGCCACTCGTTCTGCAAGAAGGCGGCAGCACCCTGTTGCGTTACGCCGTCCACGATCACCGAAAGACCCCATACGATGAGCAGGTTGATCGCCTCGAAAAGCATGGATGAGATCGCCAGTGCGATCAGCACACCACGGAACATCGAGATGAAATGTAGGAGGACAGCGACCGGCCCCTTCGATGGTAGCGGCCGGTAAGGGATATCAAGCGGCTGGATCAATCGTTCGAACGGGCGGTAAATCGTATCTGAAATCGACATGGGTGCTCGAACTCTCAATGGAATAGGTCAGAAGTCTTCTCGAGATCAGTGCTTACGGCCATAGCCGGGATTAAAGCTGCGCAGCACCGCTCGTACGCGGACGCGTTTGGATCAGGGGGTAGAATGCGGGAGCCGCGTATCGCGCCAAGTTTGCTATCCTTGACGAGACGAGAAGCATCACGTTGACCGCGACTGCCGTAGAGACCTACCTCGCTTCCTGATTCCGAAGGCATCTCCGCCGAGTCCAGGATTTCGTCAACATCGCGGCCTTCTTCATCTCCTTTCGCTGATTGGCATGCGGAAACTGTCGCTCAATATCGTGGTACCGGCAAGATTTTCCTGGACCTCTGGCACCTGAGTCAACAAACCCGTGTAAGCATTGAACCAGGTCGACCGATTCCTGGCGCCACCGCAGTATCGTTATCGCCGCGCTTCGCGCTGCGATCTTGAACAATCTATCGACCGTTGTCGGCGTAGCAGCCGCTCGCGGCCGAGCACGGCTGCTGAGATGGGCTAAGGGAATACGTTCGGGTGGCTGTGCGGACCGGCGGGACGCAGAACACGCTGCAAATTTCTAGGCTGAAAACCGATTTTGCCGTCATCGGACGTGTCGAACCCGGCGCCGACGGCGATTACACCTGTCATCATTTCGGATCAAACGTGGATCCCTTGTCGTTTTCGACTTTAGACGACGTCGCGGACTTTCTTCGGGCTCATCCTCGCAGCGGGGTGCGAATGTACCCAAGCCGGAAGAAGATTTCTCGCAACATCCATATCGATGGAATTTTCCTCCGGTGACAGGTGTGCGACCGCCGCTCTACTGATAGTAATGCTAAGGAGCAATGCGTTGTGGATTTCAGAACGAGCGAGAAGCTTGCGAAGTGAGCGTGGCATCAATTTGCCGTCATAGCCTATCAAATACACTCGCAGGTAAATATAGTATCTTGTCCAATCTCGAATTCGCTCCCTGACCTCAAACATGGATTTGCTTTCGTCTTACGAGCCGCACTGGCCCTAGTTGGACTTTTCGATGCGGCGGTGCCATGCGTGATAATGGCTGGCGCTTTCTGGCGTTATCTGCGCCAACGGCAACAACGCCGCCTGCTCATCCTCATCGAGGTATGACGCAAAAGCGACAGCCTGGATGGCTTCGTGCTCGCCAGCGAATATCCTGAGGAAACCCTCGAGAAATTTCCTGCCCACGCCCAGATCGAGCGCGCCTTTGTTGTACGCATCTCTTAGAATTCCTTGATACGTCGGCGTTGATCATGACTGGTCTCCGGGCGTTAGCTGGAATTCTGGAATGACGCTGGCAGTCGTCAGGCGGACTTCAGTTCCGGACCGTCAAGATGATAAGGCTCAACAAGGCAATCGGCAGGAATTCCCCATTCCTTGTGCAGCCGGTGAATCATTTCGACAGTCAGAGCACGCTTTTTGTTCAGCACTTCAGATGCACGAGAACGAGAAGCGAACAGCGTCGCGAGGTCACTCTGGCTGCGTCCTGTCAGCTCCATGTGGGCCTTGATAAGTTCAATCGGCTCGGGTGCATCGATGGGGTAGTGCTTGTCTTCGTACGCTTCGATGAGATCGGAAAGGACATCGAAGCGCATGCCATCGGTACTGAAAGGATCGGGCGGGTTATCGAAATACTGACTGACCTCTGCAATGGCCCATGCGAGGTCATCATCGTTTCTGATGGCGCGGATGTTGTCCATTACACTGTCTCCGGGTTAATCTGGTCATATTCCTTGTGAGTGCCGATGAACTTGATCAGTACTCGTTTGTAGGGGTAGGCGACGTGGACAATGAGCCGGTATTTGTTGCCCGATATGTCGAAAATGATGCGATTGTCGGAAACGAAATCTACCGTCGCGCCAAATGTTGCCTTCACATCGGCCGGCGTCGTCCATTCGGCTTTGCTGACCATCGCGTGCCACGTTTTTAGGGGCGTCTCGGCGTGAGTGTGAAGCTCCCAGAATTGTCTCAATGTAGACTTGGCGATGATCTGCATAATCTTTGTCTACCACATTCCCAAATTGGGAACAAGAGGGATTTAGGATGCGGAGAATAGCAAGTTTAATCTCCGCAATTATGCGGATTTTATCGTGCTTAATCTCAGCACGGCGCTTCAATCAGTGATGCTAGCTGGCGCGATGAGATGAAGAGGCTGGTCGATCTCATTCAAATCGTGCCAAGAAATTGCTTTGGTAAGACAATCTCCCAACCGAGGAAAATTGATCAGCAGGGTCGCAAGTTCGTATCCGTTCACATCAGGATTTTTGTCAATTGTTCATTCGAGTGGCATCGAATTTCTCCTTCGTAGGCG
>NZ_BDLN01000014.1:0-1526 GCF_001950375.1 Rhizobium sp. TBD182
CGCGAGAATGATGCCGGTTGCAAAGCTGATGCCAACCAGAACAAGCGAGGTCAGGATCGTGGAATTCGTCTGGTCACTCAGATCGTCGCTGCCTTTGGCAACACCCTTGGCAAGCTTGTCCAGCAACGAGCCTATTTCGTTTCCGGCCGCGCGAATTTGCCCATCAGCCTTCAGGAGTTCCGCCGCGGACTCCTGATTACGATTAGCGGAGCCAAGCTCGACGGCCTTATCCGTGCTTGTGATGATGCTCTGAGATTGTTTGAGCAGTTTGTCGATTGTGGCCGTCTCTTCCGGGAATATGGCCTTGACATTGTTCAATCGCGAGATCAGTTCGCCTTTGTCGGTATTATACTCGCCTTTGGCGATGGCGAAATCCGGAATGGAGGTGTCGTATGCCATTACCTGATAAGCACCGTAAGCCACCGCCTGAAGATTGCGGTTGGCACGAGAAAGCTCGACAAGCGCGGCATTATCGCCGGCAATGAACTCTGAATAGAGCGTGTCCGCGTTTTTGTAACGGGCGGACATATATACTGTTGCACCCAGACCGATGATGCAGAGCGGTAGAATGAGCGACAGAATTTTGGTGCGGATACTGGCATTCTGGAGAAATGACACGGATAACCTCAGGGCATGAATACCGCTCCTTCCCCGTGCCGGAGGTGTTCGGCAAGACTGACATTGCACGTCGCGTAACCTCGATCATCAAGGCTTCGGTAGCCGCATCATCGGCTCTGATCGCAACTGCATCATGCATGCGCCGAAAAACGCCGGCCTGCCCCCTTCAAATACGGGGAGGTCACCGTTCCGCGGGCGAAACGACAGCCCCGCCAACAGGCGGAAACGCCGGGCCGCATTTCGCAAAACACGGACAAGAACCGATTGTTCCACGGCCGTGCTTCGCTGGTTTTCTTGCGATTAGTTATAGTTAAATACTTTACAATTTCTTCATGCCCAAACGGGCGCAGGGAGATACCAATATCTGAAAGATCAGCGTGCGATTAGCCATCCCACCACGGATAAGCCCGACTTGCGGGATGGTGATGCAGGCCACATTCACATATTGGCAGCGCAAGGCTTAAAGAAACCTGCGAACAAGGGCTGTACGGCGGTTACGAGTGTACGCTTCGATGAAGCTGCAGGCCCGCTCGTTTCAAACTGTCCAGCAAATGCTGCGCCATCGCGTGTCGTCAAGGACGTCGCCGCCGAATGCATCAACTCTTTGAAATCGTCCAGACCAACGTCGTCGGCGCGCATGACTGAACGGATCAGCGGATCTGCGAAAATCTCGGCGAGCGTCATCTCGTCTATCGTCTGTCTCATCTCAGTCTCCTTTCGATAATTCATCCGCTGTGAAAGCGGGCGATTGCTTGACGGGCTCGCGCCAAGGTGTTACCGGTAAGTAACTTTTTTGATAGTTACCGATCGGTAACACGCATGTCAACACCGCTTGAGGGTAAAAATTAAACTCATGAAATCCGAGACATCTGATCGTGCTTCTGAGCAGAAAATCGCACCTCGTGACC
>NZ_BDLN01000014.1:1686-2029 GCF_001950375.1 Rhizobium sp. TBD182
GATAAAGCCTGGGAAGATCTCGAAAAAGAAAACCCGGGCGACCCGAGGGCTCAGCTCACGGCATGGGTTAAAGCGCGCGCACAATGTCTTTCCAGCGAGCCCTATGGATGCGATTTGGCCAATGCTGCGGTAGAGTTGAAAGAGCAAGGGCACCCTGCACATGCGATAATAGAAACGTTGAAGATGGAACAGCATTCCCGGCTTGCCGATCTTTGTCGTTCGACAGGTGTAAGCGATCCTGAACTTTTGGCTGATACGCTATCCATGCTTTTGGAGGGAGCACGCGTCAGCAAACTTGCCGCCGGCAAAGAAGGTCCGTCGATGCGGTTTACGCGTGCGTGTG
>NZ_BDLN01000014.1:2039-78364 GCF_001950375.1 Rhizobium sp. TBD182
GCGGCGATGGTCTCGTTTGGTCTAGCTCCACAGGCTTCTGACTGATCCTGGTGGTGCAAGAAGGACGTGCTACCAAAAGAGCGAAGGTAGCATATTGATCGGCCAACTTAGAATAACCTTCGCGACATGCGTTCTCTTCGGGATTGAGAGACGGCTGACCAGTTTATCAGCAGCAATTGCTTTCTTTCGGCTGCCCATTAAATGTGGGGTGCGACCACCGCTGTTTTAAACATACAGCCTAAAAGTGGACATTGCCCGGCTGTGCACTCCGCTCCGCCGGTACAGACATCTTCATCGCCAAAGAATTACATGATGTTGTCACGTTAAGTTGCCCAAGCCGAGAAAGGCAAGCGGCTCGAAATTTTTCAAGCGATGCAGGCAGCAATCCTCCGTGCATCGAACGGCGGATCGTCTCATATGAAATATCTATCCCACGCTCGATCAGCATTTCCTCAACTTTACGAAGGCTCAGGTTGAACCGCAGGCAAAGCCAGACCGCGTGACAAACGATCTGCGGCGCAAAACGGTAACGCTTGAAACTGATAAACGGTGTCTGCCTCGCCGAAATTTACGCCCAACCCAAAAGGTAGGCAACGCAAGCCGGTTGACGTGACAACACCCTTGATGCTGCCGTGGTGACAAACCCGGATATCGAGCTGCGCACGGTCACAGCCTGTTCTTTAAGATCTTGCCCCCTTTCATGATCAGGTCGATGTTTTCGCCTCGATGAGTAAAAACCGTAGCATCCACGGTTGGATCGCCTTCCACGACAAGAATATCGGCGACAGCATTCCTTCTGATCACTCCGATCCGGCCCTCCATCATCATCATCTCGGCATTAACGCTGGTTGCCGATATCAAAGTGTCGACTGGGTCCTCGACCTTTGCGCGGAGAGTGAATTCCTCCCCTTGATAGTCGTGCAGTTCGATCCCAAGAAGATCCGTGCCGAAGCCGATTTTCACGCCAGATTTGCGGGCGATTGAGAGGCCCTTGAGCCCCTGATCTCTCACCTGAGCGATTTTTCGCATGCTGTTGCTCGAAAATCCGTATTTGTCGGCAAACTGGGTCAGAATATCGGATGCGACGAGCGTCGGAACCAGGTAAGCACCCGCCTCTCGCATCAGATTGGCTGTCAGCTCATCAATCAGGTTGCCATGCTCGATTGTTCGACCACCAGCCTTGACGACAGCAGCAATAGCCCGAGGCGTGTAGGCATGCGCCATCACATATGTATTCCAGGCGCGCGCTTCCTCTACGATTGCCTCAAGTTCCTCGCCGGAGTATTGCAGGTTTTCGATGGGGTCGGTGACTGAGGCTGCGCCACCTGAAGCCATTATTTTGATGAAATGCGCTCCTTTTCTAAGCTCATCGCGAGCCGCTTCGCGCACTTGCGATATGCCGTCGGCAATGCGAGCGATCGAACTGCCGACCTTGTTTGCGGTCGTTTCGCCCGGAGCGAGCAAGACAGATCGCATATCGCCGTGACCACCAGTCTGGCTGAGTGCCAAACCTGAAATGACCAGCCTCGGACCGGCGATCAGTTCCTGTTCGACAGCCTGTACGAGACCAGCGTCAGCACCACCACCATCTCGGACCGTCGTGAAACCGCGTTGCAGCATTCCTTCCATGATGTAGCGCGCCTGAGTGAAGACGAACGATGGGAAGAACTTGGCAGCGCTTAGATCAACGCTGTTGGCAATGACATGAACGTGAGCGTCGATGAGACCGGGCGTGAGTGTCTTTCCCTGACAATCAACGGTTATCGTTCCCTCCGGCAAGCTTGGCGACGAAGAGACTTCGCGAATAGTCCCATCTACCTCCAGAACGGAGAGGCCATCGATCAAAGTTCTTTGGAAACCATCAAATATGCGAGCGTTTTTGAATAGTGTGGCCATTTCGGTCTAGTCTCTCCGGAGGCATATAAAGGAATGGCGTTGGGGGGCTTACGCCCTCGAACGGCTGTCTAAGAAGATAGTTGATAGGAAAGTCACCAGTTCCAGGTACCAGTTGGCATGCACTGCGGGAGAGCTTGGACCGGTAATATTCTAAGGCGAGGAGCGCCGTCAGACGTAAGTTTCGGCAACGGCAGGAGCCAAAATTCCAACCAGCGTTTTCAGATAATCTCCGTCTTGCTCGTCGTAGTACCCCTCCTCCCGATGCGAGAGATTGGCCGATCCGATTACCTTTCCCTGCCAAACGACAGGGATGTTGATCATGCTACCGATGCCCAGTCCGAAAATAATCTGATGGTCCGGGAAATTTGCCCGAATATCATCCGCATTCTTCGAAATCAGTACGCGACCTTCACCGTACACGACACGACCCCAGACGGTATCTTCCCTCTCTTTCCGTCCTCCCGGGGGATAGGTAACGCTGTCACTGGAATAGAGGCGCTCCACGGCGTCTCCGCCCTCGACGATCCTCAGAACGGTGAAAAGTTTGTGGCCAAAACGGTCCTGGATAATGTCATCGAGAACCTCTGCGCTTTCGATGATATCGTTCCGGGCTGTGGTCGCCGCGACCAGGCGTGAAACATCGTCCAGGACTGGGGTCTTGGTTTTCATGACGATCTATTCCTTTCAGGGTGTAGGTTTCGCAAGGTTGGGCAGCTTGGCACGGAGACGCGATACGACTGGATGATCTCGCGCTTCTGGAATGAGGCCGGCTACCCTGAACCTGAGGACAATCAGAAGTGTCGCGCTGAGAAAGAGTTCCCGCATCGCGGCGCCCTGGGGCGGCGTGATATAGGGAATGAAGGGGATCAAGAAGCGCGAGCCTTCAAGGATGACAATGATGATGGCAGCTCCCAGCACCGCACCCCGATTGTTGCCGACACCGCCGACAAGAAGGGAAAGTTTGATGTACAGCGTGAGCAGTGGAACAAACAGATCGGGCGAGATGAAAGATGTGTAGTGAGCATAAAGTCCCCCCGCGAGACCGATGATACCGCTGCCCAGTGCAAATGCCTGCACCTTGAAGACCTGCATATTTTTGCCGGCCACGCTGACGACGACATCATCGTCACGCACAGCACGAAGCACCCGCCCGAACGGCGAATAGAGAATCCGCTGGCAGCAGAAATAAAGCACCGCCAAAATCAGGACCACTATGCCAAGATAGACCAGATTGAATTGCAGCAGGCTGAGATCCGCCCGAAAAGGACCAGGAATGCCCGAAATCCCATCTGTGCCGTTGGTCAACCATATTTCGTTGGACGCGACGATGCGGATCGTTTCCGCGAAACCGAGAGTCACGATGGCAAGATAGTGATCCTTCAGGCGTCGGGTTAGCATGGCGAGCCCTGCGCCGACTATTGCCGCAGCGATTGTGGCGAATATCATACCTCCCCAAATCGGCAGGCCAAGCGTCTTGGTCAGGATGGCGCTGGTATAGGCGCCAACCGCGGCTGAACCGACAAGGCCAAGATTGACGAGGCCAGCCATGCCCCACATCACGTTGAGGCCGAGGGCCATAACGGCATAGATACCCGCCACGACCGAAATGCTGATAATGTAAACTTCCATGACTAGCGAGCCTCGCGACCGAGAAGCCCTTGCGGGCGTAGCGTCAGGATCAGGATAATCGCGACGAAGGCGATTGCCGACTTGTAGCTGGCCGGCAGAACCAGCAATGAGAGTTCCTCTGCGATGCCTACGAACAAGGCACCCGCCACAGCCCCTGGAATGCTTCCCAGCCCTCCGACGACGGCCGCCGCAAAAATCGGCAGCATAGCACGGGAGCCCGTCATCGGATCGATGGAAGCATCGAGGCCAAGAAGCATACCACCCAGGCCTGCAAGCCCCATTCCCATGAATGAAGCAATGCGCGCCACCACGCGGGAATCGATCCCCTTGATGTCGGCAAGCCTGGGATTGTCGGCAACGGCCCTCATCGCCTTCCCCATGCGGGTAAAGGACAGGAAACCAAAGACAATTGCCATTGCGACCAGGGACACCATCAGGTTCTTGAGCTGTTGCGGCCCCAGATGGATGCCGAAAACGGTGATGTCGCGGGCCAGGGGAAGATCGTATCCGCGAAGATCGCTGCCATAAAAGAGGCGGACGACATTCTCCAGCCCGATTGTCAAGGCGAGAGAGCCAATGGCCGTGGTGATCACACCGGCAGCGCGAAACGGCTTCAGGATATATTCATCCGTGAACAGGCCAACAAGCCCGCTGACGAGTAAAGCGACAACCAGCGCAGGCACCACTGACAGGCCGAATTCAACATTCGCGACCCAGCCGGCAAAAGCGCCCACTGTGGCGTGGGACGCAATTGCAAAGTTGGGAAACCGGAGTACGGAATACATGGCCGTCAATCCGATGGCCGGTATGGCGAGAACACTTCCCGCCATGATTCCGTTTGCGATCAACTGGAGAACGTTCATTCCTGGTCCTCGATCAGACGATTTTGATCAGTTGGATCTTGCCGTTTTTGGCTTCGCTGTAGCGGAACCGGCAATCGACGATGTCGCCTTTGTCGTTGAAGTCACACGCACCACTCGCACCGTCGTAATTGACGTCCTTTCCGTCCCGGAGAAGCTTCAGACCCTCGACTGCCGAGTATGTTTTCGCGCCGTTGCCCTGAGAGATAAGCCGGACGGCGTCCCGAATGCCCGTGCCTTCAGCTTTCCCGACCTTTTGGATCGAGAGAAGGGCAAGCGAGATCCAGTCGGTCGCCTGCGCTTCATACGAATCCGCGGATTGGTTGTTCAGGCGTTTCTGTGCGAGCGCGTAAGCTTCGCTGTCGACGTCGCTCGAGGGCTGAGCCGTTACGAGACCGTCGGTTACATCCGATGGAATACCCTCGGCCACCTTGGTGGTGTAGGCATATGACTGGGTAATGCGTCCCCCTTCATAGCCGGCACGATACAGGTCTTTCAGGAGGACGGTCAGGTCTGGTCCGTAACTGTTGAGATAGATGAAATCGGGTTTGGCGGCGATAGCGCTATCGATTTCCGAGCGATAGCTCGACTTCGATGGTTCGTAAATCAGCCCGCCGACAAGCTCGGCGCCGTTTGATGCCAGAACGGAGGCAATCTGGTTTTTCATTGTCGCGGCGAAAGGCGTTTGTACCGCCACGTAGAACACTTTCTTCGCACCCGTGGACACAAGATATTCGGCATGCTTGGTTGCCTGAAGCGCCGTATTTGGTTGCGTTCGGAAAATGTAACCCTGATGCGGCAGCTGCGTGATGGAATCGGCCCCTGAAACGGTCATCAGGCACGTCTTGCTCTCCCAGCAAACCGGTGCGACGGCTGAGGTCACGGCAGATGCCCAGGTTCCCATGACAACGGGAACGCGATCCACGCCGACGAGTTTTTGAGCCGCGCGGACGGCGGCCTCGGGATTGGTCTGATCATCTTCAACGATCAGTTCGATGGTTCGGTTCAGGACACCACCGGCTCCGTTGACCTCGTCGACAACCGCCTGCATCGCCTTCAGCATACGGGGGCCATCCTGGGCGCCAGCACCGGTAAGCGGCGTCAGCACGCCAAGTTTTATGGAGGTTTCAGCTCGCAGGATTGCCGGTGCAAATAGGCTGCCGGCAACGATGGCGGATGCGGAAAGGAATTCTCTTCTGTTCATGGCATTCCCCTTTTTGTTTGAATCGCAGTAGTGTCTATCAACCCCCGAGGAACATCCTGTTGATGTCCTCGTTCGCAAGCAGGTCTGCCGATGGCCCCTCGATGCTGTTCCTTCCATCGACAAGGATGTAGGTGCGGTCGGAAATCTCCATGGCCTCACGCGCATTTTGCTCCACCAAAGCAATGGCCTTGCCGGAATCCCTCAGTTTGCGAATTTCGCGGAAGAGTTCGTCGGCTGCCGCCGGAGACAGGCCGGCAGTGGGCTCGTCAAGCAGGATGAGACCCGGATCCACCATCAGCGCCATCCCCACCGCGAGCAGTTGCCGCTGGCCGCCGGAAAGCGTGCGTGCCAGTTGGCCTTTCTTTTTCGCAAGAATTGGAAAGTGGCTCATGACATCGTCAGCACGGATCCGAAAATGTTTCGCGGCGATGTAGCCGCCCATTTCCAGGTTCTCGTAAACGGTCATGTTGCCGAAAACATTATGCTCCTGGGGTACGAAGGCGATGCCCTGGCGGGATACGTCGTGGGGTTTTAAACCGCTGATGGGTGTATCGCCGTAGACGATGCGCCCCTGCGAGGGACGAAGCAGGCCTGCGATCGTTTTTAGAAGAGTGGATTTACCTGCGCCGTTGGGGCCGACGATGCATACGATCTCTCTTGGCGATACATGAAAATTCACGCCCTTGAGGATCTGATCCCCTGCGGAGTAGCCAGCGATTACATTTTCGACTGTCAAATCACTCATCGGCGGCTTCCCATATAGGCGCTCTGGACGTCCTTGTTGGCCGCCACGAACTCGAATGTCCCCTCAATCATCTTCCTGCCGTCAGCCATGACGATCACGTGGTCGCAAAGCCTGGAAATCAGGTCCATCTGATGTTCGATGAGCACGATGGTTACACCTTCTCTGGAGATGGCCAGGAGGCGTTCGCCGATCTCCCTGACAAGCGATGGATTGACCCCGGCCATCGGTTCATCAAGCAGGAGCATGCCAGGATCTCGCATCATGGCGCGGCCAATTTCGAGCAGCTTTTTCTGGCCGCCGGAGAGGTCAGAAGCCTTGTTGTCCAGAACATGCGACAGCTTCAATCGCTCAGCAATTTCCAATGCCTTGCCGAGCAATTCCTCTTCGCGGCGAATGCTGGCCTTGCTGCGCGTCAACGCCTGCAAGAGGCTCTCGCCCGGCTGGTTGGTCCCGTAAAGCAGCAAGCTTTCGAGTACGGTCAGACGCGGAAACCCGCGTGCAATCTGAAACGTACGCACGAGCCCGCGGCTTGAAATCTGGTCGGGACGCATCCTCTCGATACGCTCGCCCTTAAATCGGATTTCTCCACTGGATACCGGCAGAACACCCGAGATGCAGTTGAACAGTGTTGTCTTGCCGGCGCCGTTGGGGCCGATCATCCCGATAATGCCGCCTTGGGCAATTTTCAGATCGACTCCTGAAAGGGCGTGAACCCCACCAAAATGTCGTTTAACTCCGCTAATTTCGAGCATACCAACCTCTATGAAAACGACCGCGAGCGAAAGGCAGGTCAGTATTTCCGTTTGACGTAATATCCGGCCACGACGGTAATCGAGATCGTGACGGAGAGGAGGATAAAGGACAGGGCAGCGCCGAATGGCCAGTTCGCCTTGTTGAGAATTTCGCCGACGATCATTGGTGACATCATGCGAAATGACGGACCTCCGAGCAGGACCGGGGTCGCATAGGCATTCATTGTCAAAATGAACGACAGAACGAATGCAGCGAGAAGACCTGGTATGATCTGGGGCAGCTTTACGAGCAGGAAGTTTTGCAGTGGCGTCGCACCCAGGCTTGCAGCGGCAAACTCCACATTCTCGTCCAACCCCTCGAGCACACTCTGGAGCGTCAAGACCACGTAGGGAAGATTGACCGCGACGATACCCACAAAGACCGCTAAGGGCGTATACATTATTTCAAGCGGCGTTGAGATCAGCCCAAGCGAAAGCAGCCCGTAGTTCAACACACCACTCTTGCCGAAAGCAACCATCCAGCCTGCTGCTCTGACAGCGTTCGAAATGAACAGCGGCAGGATAATCAGCATGAGCAGGAAGGTTTTCATACTTCCGTGTTTGCGCGATATCCAGTTGGCCAACGGCAGGCCCACGATCAGGCATACGACCGTCACACCAAACGACATGAGGATCGTTGTCCGCATTCCGTTTAGATAATAACTATCCGAGAAGAACGCCGAAAAGTTAGCAAGCGTGAAATCGCTCACCATGAACTGACCCGGCACATAGCTGTTCATGCTGTAACGCAAGAGGTACAACAATGGCAGTGCCATGAAGACCAGAACGATAGTTGTCGCGGGCATAAGCATTCCCGCTGCGGAAAGATTGTTTTTCTGCATTACCCGGCATCCGGATCAGTGTTACTGGCGACAGCTACTCGCGTTCTTAAGCGCGAGTAGCGCAAATCAGTTTGTAGTCATCAGGACTTGAAGTCCTTTTCCCACCAGCTTTGCAGACTTGCATCGACTTTAGCCATGTATTCGAGGTCAGGCTGTACGAACTGCTGATCAGGCTTGTAGTCGATGACTGCTGCCAGAGCGGGGTCCAGCGTTACCGTCGAGTTTGGCGGCGCATATCCCATTTTTTCAGCGAATGCGGCCTGCGGACGCTCGTCGAGCATTGCGTGGAGGTAGGCAAAAGCCGCTTCCTTGTTCGGGGCGTTCTTTGGGACACCGACATCGGAAATGTAAAGTGCCAACCCTTCCTTCGGAATAGCGACATCGACATCGATACCAGCATTCTTCCACATAAAGCCGCGCGCATTCCACATGATGCACATGACAACTTCGCCGGACTTCAAGGCTTGCGCCATGGCTTCATTGGTGGGGTATATTTTAACACCCTGCTTCTTTAGCTCGAGCAGCTTTTCCTTGCCTGGTTCGACATTCGAAGGTCCACCGCCCGCAATCATTGCCGCTGATTCAATGGTGTTTTGATACTGAATATCGATGACACCGACGCGGCCGGCATACTTCGGATCCCAGAGATCGGCGTAGGAACTTGGTGCAGGATTAACCTCCTTCGGATTGTAAAGAATGACGCGCCCAGTATACATGTGAGGCACGGAATACTTGGTCCGAAGGAAGGGATGAACCTTTGCAAGATTGGGAATTTTTGTCTCGTCGAGCTCCTCGAGAGCACCGTTGGCGTACATCTCGTAAGTGCCCTGACGCGTCAGGCAGGCAACGTCCATGGTACCACGTGGCAGACGGCGCTCGGCCAGTATCTTGGATTTTCGAACGGTTTCTGCCGCCGGATCAAATACGACCTGCAGGCCACTATCCTTCAAAACGGTATCGACGATGTTTGCCTGCTGCAAACTCTGGTAGTCGCCTCCCCACGTTCCTACGATGACGCGGCCGCGAGCCTGCGCCAGGGCAGGTAGCGCTGACGATAGGAGGGCGCTTGCGGAAAGTGCTCCAAAGGCGCGGCGAGTGATGTTCGGCATTTTTGAGTTCCCCTTTTTTTAATTGAAATCCGCTGCTCGATATGACCGACGACACGCCGGTTCCTGGTCAAAGCGGAATGATGTCTTTCTTTGCGATGCTGACGAAAAGCGGACTGTTGACCGCAGTCGAGAGGCCTTCAAAGTCCAGTTCCCGCGGCGACGTTACTGCCTTCAGTCGAGTTCCGCTTTCAAGTTCGATATCGGCTTCGACCATGCCGCCCAGGAAGACGCAGCGCTCAAGGCGGCCGCGGAAGCAATTGGGCTCCTGTGTCGTCGCTTCTCGCGTCAACCGAATGGCTTCAGGTCTTATGAGGATTTCCTCAGACCCGGCCCGATAGACAGCGGCCTGCACAAGCAGACCATTCTCGGTCCTGAAAGCACCGGCTTCCATGGCGGCCCCTTTGAGAAAATTGGTGCGCCCGATGAAGTCGGCGACGAAACGGTTGGCGGGTGCGTTGTAAAGGTCGCCGGCAGAGCCCACCTGCTCGATCACTCCAGCCTGCATGAGGACGAGGCGGTCGCCGACCGACATCGCCTCTTCCTGATCATGTGTGACCATAATCGTGGTGATGCCGAGAGATTTCTGGAGGTTTCGCAGCTCGTCGCGAACCTGAAGGCGTAGCTTGGCGTCAAGATTGGACAATGGTTCATCGAGAAGAAGAATATCAGGGCGGATCGCAAGCGCCCTTGCGATGGCCACGCGTTGCTGCTGACCACCGGAAAGTTGCCTTGGAAAGCGTCCAGTCAGATGGGACAGCTTCACAAGGTCGAGTGCGTCACCCACTCTTTTGCGAATTTCCTCTTCAGCCACCTTTCGACGCCGCAAACCGAAGGCAACGTTTTCGAAGATCGAGAGATGGGGGAAAAGTGCATAATTTTGGAACACCAGACCGATATTGCGCCGATGCGGTGGCTCGTGGGTCACGTCTCGAGCCCCGATCGCAATTCTCCCTGCATCTGGCTCGATAAAGCCCGCCATCATGCGCAGCGTCGTGGTCTTCCCGCAGCCGGAAGGACCAAGGAAAATCAGGAACTCGCCTTGTTCTATCTTAAGGGAAATATCCGACACGGCGCGGAACGTGCCATATTGTTTCCTCAGGCCGGTAATCTCGACGTTAGCCATCACACAATCCTGGAAATATTGACGAAACGGTTGGAAAAAATCAGAGCGGTTGCCACGAAAGCGACCTGAAGCACGGAGACGGAGGCGATCGTAGGATCGATTTTCCACTCGAGGTACTGCATCATCGCCACAGGAAGCGTGACCTGACCTGGACTTGCCAGGAAGATCGAAACCTCGAGGTTTCCGAAGCTGACGACCAAAGAGAACACAGCCGCTGCAAAAATGCCTGGGCGGATAAGAGGGAGCGTGATCCGCCAAATAATCCCGGCCGGGGTATCACCAAGGCTTGCAGCCGCTTCCTCGACAGAAAGATTGGCGCCTTCCAATGACGCGACCAGAAGGCGAGTGCACCAGGGTATTGTCAGAAGAACATGCCCCATCACGAACACGCCAACCGAGCCCGACAGCGGTAGTCCGGTTGCGATTTCGATCTCGACGACTGTGATGTAGAGCGATGCTCCGATCACAATGGCCGGAACAGTCAACGGTGACATCAGCAATTGAAGGATCGCTGAGCGGCCGCGAAACGCCCGCCGGACGATGATGATCGCGGCGGGGATGGAAACGGCAAGCCCGGCTGCGGCTGCGAATGCAGCAACCACCAAACTGAGAATGAATCCGTCGAGAAACTGCGGTTGGCGGAATGCCTCCTGATACCAGTGAAGCGAATAACCCTCCACCGGAAGCGAAAGGATTTCGTTTGAAATTACGGACAGCCAGCACACCAGGATCAGGGGTAACAGCATCAATCCCAACGCCATGAGATTGACGCTGCTGACGAACCAGCGCCCTGTTTTTTCAGGAAGAGTGCTTCCTTTGATCATGGGCATCAGTTTCCGAGAGTGTTTTTGTAGAACTGGCCACCGCGAATAATCATGGCGAGGCTCTCATCGGGCCGCGACAGGAGGTCGATATCCTCAAGCGGATCGCCATCGACAACGATGAAATCGGCATAAGCACCTTCTGCAATGACACCAATCTGATTTTCCATCATGCAAAGTTTCGCAGCAACGCGGCTTGCAGAACGGATGATCTCATGCGGCGACAAGACTTTTCCTCGGATCGAGAATTCCATCGACTGATACTTATGAAGCTGACCGAGAAGGTCAGATCCGAAGGCCATTTCGAGTCCGGCATCGCGCATGATCCGTAAGGATTCCAGACCTGCGACACGTACGGTATCGATTTTCGCCTGAGAATCTGGGCTCAAGCCAAACGCCGCACCTTCGAGAGCGAGCCCTTCATAGGCGACAAGTGTCGGGCAAGCGATGGCACCGGCTTCAGCGGCCAGTTTCGCCGTGTCGGACGTGATCAGATTGCAGTGCTCGAGCGATTTGACACCACATTCCACTGCTCGACGGATCGAAGCATCCGAGTAGGTGTGAGCGGCCACATACATACCGTAGTTTTCCGCTTCTTCCACAATCGCGACTATTTCCTCACGGGAATACTGAAGAACGTGGATCGGGTCATTTGGTGAGGAAACGCCGCCATTGGCCATAATCTTGATGAAGTCTGCTCCGCCTTTGATTTCTTCACGCGTGGCACGTCGCACTTGATCGACGCCATCTGCAATTCGGCCCAATGCACCGAGAGAGCCTGCGTGCAATTCACGTTTGTCGTGGCGGCTTCGGTAATCGCAATGACCTACCGTCTGGCTGAGAGCCTTGCCGCAGATCACCAGCCGTGGCCCGTCGATCATGCCTTCTTCAACAGCCATTTTCATCCCGAGGTCAGCTCCCGCGAGATCTCGAACTGTCGTGAAACCGCGCATCAGCATGTCATGCATGATTTTGCGCGAGCGCAAGGCAATCAAAGACGAGGGCAGTTCTGCGTTCTTGGCCAGATCAACAAGTGTCGCGATGACGTGAACGTGGGCATCGACAAGGCCAGGCATCAGAGTGCGGCCTTCAAGATCAATGCGCGTAACCCCTGCTGCTACTATTGGGTCCGAGGAAACACGCACAATTCGCTCCCCTTCGACTTGTACTTCGACACCCTCGACCAGCACGCCCTTATCGACGTCGAGTACCTTGCCACCGTGGAAAATATAACTGTTCATGAGGACCCCGATTTCGTATTTTCTCAACATTACGAACAGTCATGTCTGTTTGTAAATAGCAAAAATCCAAAAATGTGCCCTGCACAATGCAATTTTCGCACCTGCACAATATGAAGGCATAAAAAAGCGCCGCCGCACAATGGCGCGCCATTGCCGACAACCCAATGAAGTTGTTATCTTTCTGATAACTCTACAATTTGAATATAAATACTGCTATCGACAAATTTCGATGAGCGTTCGCACTGCACGCAACATGAGAAATACGTTGGCTGATTAAAATGCATGACTTCAAGCGTCCCCGAAGCGATTGCGCGACGCGGCGAAGTCGGCTTAGAGCCGGGGCAAACAGGCGACGGCAGCCACACTCGGATCAAATGTAAGGGAAAAGCCTCGGATGCGAGGTTACTTGAGGGGTTTAACTGGTACCCCCCGCGATGTCCCAGATATGGCGGGGGTTGAAGACATGGTAGAGCCGGCTCAACCCAATCGAAGCAAGAGCAACTGTAATCAGGACGCTCGCAACGTCACGCAACCGGACCAGATAAGACTACTGCATTTGCCAATCATTTCCATATACAGCAACCAGCATTTCCTTCCATTTTCCAAGCAAGCTTCTCTGAAGCTCTTTGGTCGAATTGGAACTGAAACTGCTATGAAGGGCTATGCCACGCAGAACACACAGGCTGAGCTGTATGAACTCATCCGTTTCCGGCCGATCGAGAGCGACGCCAAGCAGTGTGGCGATAGCGTTGTCCCTGCTCGATGCCCACTTGACCATGATCTCACGAATGCCATTGCCTAATTCGTCATCATTGCGGGAAGCCAGCATTATTTCTAGCGACGCAATGTAGTTTCCTGCCTGGAACAACCTATCCCAAAGAAAATCTGTCACTTCATCCGGAGAGAGGCGGCGCTCATTCTTTACGATAAAATCCAGCCAGTCGGTTTCCCAGGAAACGATGAGATAATCAAACGCGGCGATAATCAGTGCGTTGCGGCTTGGAAACTGGTGGGTAAGCGCTCCGCGAGAAACATTCGCCCGCAGCGCAACATCCTCAGTCGAGAACCGTCCGTAACCCACCTCATTCATCGCGTCGAGCGCCGCTTGACAGAGCTTTTTACGTGTTTCCTCAGATCGCTCGGCCTGGGTTCGACGCATCTTTGTGGCCGCCTTCTAGTCTACTGGTCCCGGTTTCGCTTATCGCTTCGGTCTATGTTGCCCACTGCTTTCAATGAACGACGTGCAAATATTCGTCACCCCATATCCATCGCCTTAGAGCTTCTTTCCTCGGCAAAGGTCAAGAAATTATTTCAGTCGGAACTCTGTCATGATACCGCGCAGTTTTTGGATAGTCGCAGTGGATGCCCAATTGCATGAGATAAATGAAGACGTAACGATACTTTATGTTTGCGACGGGCGCATTGAGCGGAACCGAACCTTCAAAGCGACTTGCTTTTATCATTTGGTATCAGCTTCTTAGGTTTTTCAAGAAGATCCAGAAACTGGTCTTGAACGCGCTATGCGCGATCGAGTCTGACTCTCGTCTGATCGCCCGATTCTACGGCGAGTGGCTACCGCTGAAAGCAGGGCTTCAGCAGGCGCCTCCCCTTGCCCGAAGCCAACAGCATCGAATTGACAGCCTTCTAAATCATCGGAGTGCCGATTGATTGCCTGAGCCTGCGAACATCGCGGACGGGCGGAGCTCCGAACTGCCGCAGATATTCGCGGCTGAATTGCGAGGCGCTTTCATAGCCCACCGCATAGGCGACGTCGGAGGCACTCCGGTCACCGGCGAGGAGCAACTGGCGTGCCTCCTGAAGGCGTAGCTGCTTCTGATACTGGATCGGGCTCAATCCGGTCAGTGCTACGAAGTGGCGATGCAGGCTTGCGCGGCTCATGCCAGCAGCTTCACACAGAGCCTCGATCCGCAGGCGCCTGTTGCCATGGTCGCGGATCCATTCGACTGCGCGGCGGATGCCGCCGATTGCGCCTTCCGGGCGGGCGATGTGACGCAACAGTCGCCCCTGCGGGCCCTGCAGGAGACGATAAAGCAATTCGCATTCCGCCATCGGCGCGAGCCCCGGGATGTCCGCAGGCGTGTCGAGCAACGCCAGCAGTCGCAGCAGCGTGTCGCGCAGCGGAGGCGTCATCGGATTGATCGCGAGACCGCTGTCAGGCGTGCCCGCATCGCGCACCGCCGGCATCGTCGATGCGACCTCGGCGAGAAGTGCCGCATCTAGGACCAACGAAATCGACACATAAGGACTGCCGTCGTCAGCATCATGGATCTGCCCGCTCAAAGGCAGATCGAGTGCGCTCACCAGATATTGAGACGCGTCGTAGCGCAGCAGGTCGTCATGGATGACCACCTCTTTCGATCCCTGCAGAATAAAGCAGATCATCGAGCGGTAGAGACACGGCGAGGTTCCTGAGGTTGCCTGTCCTACGCCGATTTCCAGGCGGGGTATCGGCGTGAGGGTCATTCCGGTCCGCCCGTGGCGGAGCGCAATATCGCGAAGAGGCTGTAGGTTGTCGATCATGGCAAAGACTATGACACCATTTCTTCCCCCTGCAAAGACCTTGAGACAATCAGGCAAGCAATTGAGAGCATTAGGCGGGGCGTCGGGCGTGGCAATCGCCTATTTGACTGACAGCGAATGTGGCGCCCAAGCGGCGTGTCATCCGATAATCAAAACCTAAAGGAATGTAGCCATGTCTCAGAAGATCGCACTCATTACCGGCGCCAGCCGCGGCCTCGGTCGCAGCATGGCGTTGCACCTCGCCCGTCGCGGCGTCGGCATCGTCGGCACCTATCGCCAGGGCGCCGGGGAAGCCCAGACGCTGGTCGAAGAGATCGAAGCCATGGGCGGAAAGGCGGCGATGCTCGAGCTCGACGTCACCAAGGTAGCAAGCTTCCCGGCCTTCGCCGCATCCTTCGCTGAGACGCTCGCGAGCCGCTTCGGCAGCGACCGGTTCAACTATCTGGTCAACAACGCCGGTGCGGTCGTCCACGTGCAGGTCGCTGACGCAAGCGAGGAACAGTTCGATATGATGATCGACATGCACCTTCGCGGACCGGTGTTCCTGACGCAGGCATTGCTACCGATCATCGCTGATGGCGGACGCATCCTAAATGTCTCTACGGGCTTCACGCGCACGTCGATGGCCACCTTCGGTCTTTATGCAGCAGCCAAGGCAGGGCTCGAGACGCTGACCCGGTTCATGGCGCTGGAACTCGGCGCGCGGCAGATTCGCGTTAACGCCATCGCGCCCGGTGCCATCGCCACCGATTTCGGCGGTGGTAGGGTCCGCGATAACGAACAGGCTCATGCCTTCGTCGCGAGCAAGATCGCGCTCGGCCGCGTCGGTCAGCCCGACGACATCGGCGGCGCGGTCGCAGCGATCCTGTCCGACGATTTCGGCTGGGCTAACGGCACGACGTTCGACGTATCGGGCGGCCAGTCGCTCTGATCTCCATTCCTGAACATCGAGACACCATCATGACCGAGCAAAACCTCACTCTCGTCAGTCACCCGCTTTGCCCCTTCGTCCAACGTGCCGCGATCGTCCTTCTCGAAAAGGGAGTGGCGTTCGACCGGGTCAACGTCGATCTATCGGCCAAGCCCGACTGGTTCCTGGCCTTGTCGCCGACCGGCAAGGTGCCGGTGCTGAAGGTGCGCCAGCCGCACGGTGAGCAGGCGATCCTCTTCGAAAGCGTGGTTATCTGCGAATATCTGAACGAGACGCAGGGTGGCGCGGCGATGTACCCCGACGATGCATTGCTGCGTGCACGGCATCGCGCCTGGATCGAATTCGCCACCCAGACCTTTACGGAGGGCTGGCAGTTCCTCCACGCCAAGGACATGGCGACCGCCGACGCCAGGCGGGCCGCCTTCCGTGATCGGCTAAGCAAAATCGAGGCCGAACTGGGCGACGGCCCGTATTTCGCCGGGGCGGAATTTGGTCTCGTCGATGCGGCCTACGCACCGCTGTTCCGCTATTTCGGGATCATCGATCGGCAAGTGGCGGACCCGATCTTTGCTGGCCTGCCACGTGTGACGGCGTGGCGCGCGGCACTTGCCGAGCGATCCAGCGTCAAGAACGCCGTGATCGACAACTATCCCGACCTGTTTCGCGACCACCTGCGCCGGCAAGGCGCGATGATCGCAGCTTAACAACCAGAATTCCAAGGAGTGATATCATGACCGACGCATCCAAGAGCGCGCTGATCCTGATCGAATATGTCAACGACTGGCTCTCCCCGACCGGCGGCATTTATCCGGTGTTTCAGGATCGGGAGCAGGTCGACACCGCTATCGCCAATTCGAAGATCATCCTCGAAGAGGCCCGCCGTCGCGGCATGCACGTGATCCACGCAGCGCTGAAGTTCGAGCCAACCTTCAAGGTGCTGGGCGAGGCCAAGTACGGCCTGCGCAAGATCACGCGCGACCATGGCGCGTTCCTGGGCGAGCAGGCCGATTTCTTCCCCGGCTTCGAGCCGGCAGAAGGCGAGCATGTCGTTCGCGAGCGCGCTGGCGGCAGCAGCGTCTTCGTCGGAACCACGCTCGATGGCTACCTGCGCAACAATGGCATCTTCGATATCTACCTCGCCGGCTTCTCGCTGCGCCAGTGCGTCGAGTCTTCGATGCGCAATGCCCATGACCTCGGCTACCACACCAACGTCATCTACGACGCGTCAGCCGGATATACCCGCAAGCAACAGGACGACTTCGTGGCGGAGATCGCACCCTTCTACGCCAACGCCATCACCACGCAGGAATTCGTGTCGCAGGCATAATCCACCGCTGGACCCGGCTCCGTCATGGGGCCGGGCTTTCCTCGGCCGTAGATACAGGGTGATATAATGATCGGGATGATGGTCGAACTCAGAGTCGCGCCGGGTAGCACCGACGCATTTGAACGCGCCTTCGCGGTCCAGGCGGCCGCAGTGCGTGCCAACGAGCCTCGTACTCGTCTGTACGAACTGTTCAAGTCGCGCACTGTGGCCGACAGCTACACGCTGATCGAAATCTACGAGCGACGAGGCCGCTCTCTCTGCGCATCGTACATCGTCGCACATGGTGACAAATCGACCGTTGACCGAACCGTTCCTCGCCGCACCGCCAGTCATGCACATATTCGAGATGTTGCCGATCACGGCGCCCATGTTGCAGCTTCACGGTGCCAACGACGGCTGCATCCTCTCGGCACAGGTCGCCGACGGACATCGGTCTGGGACCTGCACGAGGACAACGTTAATCCATGCTACTGTTTCCGCCAGGCTTCTTAAATTCGAGATACGTGACATGAGTCAGCCCATCAACAATCTGGACGCCGCATCGGCGGCGGCCGAACAATGGCGAAAAGAGCGTCCCGACATTGATCCCTTCCCGATGGAATTGCTCGGGCGGTTGGGTGAAATTGCGCTGCTCATAATGCGTGATCGCCTCACTCCATTTTTTATGGAGCATGGCTTGCAAAGCGGAGAGTTTGACGTTCTGGCAACGCTGCGTCGCTCAGGGGCGCCGTACGAACTTACTCCTACCCGCCTTTATGAATCCGCCATGCTCTCCTCCGGAGGAATGACGGCTCGCATTGACCGACTTGAGCGAGAAGGCTTGGTGGAGCGGCGGCGCCATCCGACCGATCGACGCGGCGTACTGGTGGCGCTAACGCCGATAGGCGTCTCGTTGATCGATAAGATGCTCGCGCAGCATGTCGAAAACGAGCGCATCGCGTTGGCGGGATTAACGGTGGCCGAGCAGCAGCAATTCAATGCGCTGTCGATCAAGCTGCTTGGGGGCTTGAGGTTGAAAACGTCGTAGGGTCAGGACCTGTAAACTGGGCAAAAGACCCGGATGGTCTCGATCCTATTGCGTCAGATCGGACGTTGGCCCAAAAAGACGCCTGAACCGTCCCAACCCTAGTCTGGTCCTCCGCATGAACCCTCTCCCAGAAGACTCTTGGAATGCCTGGTCGCCAAATGAGCTGCATGCACGTATTGGACACGGGGGATCAGAGTGGTATGTCGTCGGTGGCTGGGCTTTGGACCTGTGGCACGGCCATCAGACCCGGGCGCATGAAGATCTGGAATTCGCCGTTCTACCTGCCGGTATAGATGGTTGCCGCAAAATCTTGTCCGAGCTGGATTTCTTTGAAGTAAGGGAGGGGAAGCTCTCCTACCTCGCCCCAAACGCTGGGCCACCGGCAGACCTGTGGCAGCTTTGGGGTGCTGACACAGCCGCTGGTTTCTGGCGTGTTGATATGATGGTCGAGCGGGGAACACCGGAAGTCTGGGTGTACAAACGTGATCGTTCGATCCAAATGCCCAGAGCGACCGCCGTTCGAAGGAACAAACTGGGTACCCCCTATCTCGCACCGGCCAACGTTCTGCTCTTCAAGGCAAAGTACCGTAGAGAGAAAGACGAGCGCGACTTCGAGGCCGCGCTCCCCAAACTCAATTTCCAAGAAAAGCTTGATCTGCGCCTCTGGCTAGAGGCCCTGCATCCCGAGCATGAATGGATAGCGCGTTTATAAGGGAACACTACAAACGCAGGCTCCGTCCACAGAGCGAATCTTGACTGAACAGCTACTATTCCGGGAAATGCAGCGGCAGCCACCTCGATCGTTGAGGATATCTTCGCCGAACGAAAAATCGGCGCCGACCATCTACCGGAAATCACCGGCGCCCGACTCGCGATCGACGAAACGATCGAAGGAAGGCGCGCTGCTAACCGTTTTGTTCATTGCCGTGCCGTTTCACGCCTTGAAAGGATAAGAACATGCGGCCTGCTAATCTCGCTAGGCCGCTGCGCACTGATAGAATTTCAAAGTGCGCAAGGAGGTTGCGTACCGACGGTGTAGGTTGTCAGATCTCCTTTATCAGCTGCTCTGCAATCCGGACACTGAGCGCGGCACCTGTGAGCGTCGGGTTCATGCAGGAGGCAGAGGGCATGACGCTGGTGCCGGCGATGAACATGTTCGGATGGTCATGTGTGCGGCAATCGCGGTCAACGACCGAATCCGCCGGGTCATCACCCATGCGTGTTGTACCCATCACGTGCTGGCGGTTCTGCCATTTTACGTCGGTGGACAACACTTCCGCATCCAGCAGTTCTGCGATCTTTTTCAAATCCTGAAGCCCGCGGTCACGACCAGCATTCCAGTACTCGGTGACGCTGTAATAGAGGACAGGAACCGGGATGCCGAGTGCATCGAATTTGGTCTTCGACGGCGTCACCCGGTTTTCAGCCAGCGGAAGCGGCTCAAAATCGATGGCCCAGTTGAGTGAGCGAGCGGAATATTTGCGGATTTGTTCATCGAGCTTCGATCCGAGAATACCCTTTTTGATGAAACCTTCGGTCATCTGTGCTGTCGGCACAGTATTACGGACCTTGATCTTGTAGCTTGGATAATCCTTGCGGAATTCACCATCACGCTGGTTGAGATAAACCAGCAGTTCGGTCGGCCCTTCGCCCGGCCACATATCTTCCTTTGTCAGCATGTTCATGCTGATGCCGGTGTGGTCCATCAGGTTGCGTCCGACCTGATCCGACGAGTTGGCAATACCGTTCGGATATTTTTCCGAGGTCGATATCAAAAGCAGTTTCGCGGATTCGATCCCGTAGGCCGCAAGCACGAAATATTTTGCCGTCAGCCGATGTTCGGAATTGTCGGGCTTCTTGTACCAGATCGCTGTGATCTTGCCATCGTCTCCGGCCTCGATCCTGTAAACCGGAGAATTATCCAGCAGCTTCGCGCCATGCCGTTCGGCTTCATCGATATGCATCGATCCGTCATACTTTGCGCCGATGGGACAGACCGGATTACAGTTATTATTGCCAGCACAGACCGGACGGTTGCCATAAGGGCGCGAGGCGCGACCATGCGGCTCCAGCACCGGATTGAAGCCACCCACTGCAAGCTTTTGCGCCAGCATGTCGAACATGTAACTGGTGTTAAGCTGCTTCATCGGGAACGGCATAGAACGCGGCGGCATAGGGCCACCGCCTTGGCCGCTTTCGTCCTGACCGTCAGTGCCGGTCACACCGAGTTCGAGTTCTGCCTTGTTGTAATATTGCTCCAGATCGTCGTAACCGATCGGCCAGTCACGGCCCCGGCCGTAAAGGGACTGAATCCGGAAGTCATTCGGTATCATGCGCCACAGCGCCGAACCGAAATGCCAAGTCGTGCCGCCGACCACGCGAAGGTAGGATGTATTGTACTTTACCGGCCCTTCATATTGCAGGTAGTCGCCATAGGTTGACGGTGCATGCGCAAGGCTGGGGAACGGTGAGCCTGCACCCTGAAGCTTGGCATTGGCAAGCGATAGTTTTACCGGGGCATTTCGATAGGTCTCGACGATCTCACGGCGATTGACGCGTGGGCCTGCCTCCAGCACGATGACCTTCTTGCCTGCCTTTGCGAGGTTGGCGGCAACGATCCCGCCCATGACACCCGAGCCGATAATGATCAGGTCCGCATCATAGGATGTGTCAGCCATTGTTTTCTTCCTGTGAGATCTTGCTACCGGGCTTCGGTCCCCAGGCATTGGGGCCGGGACCATAAGACGGGACGGTAAGGAGGCCCTTGGTCGGGCGGTACATCAGCGAGTCGGCATAGGTGATCAGTTCCGCATCTTCAGGCTCACCAACGACACCGAGATACCAGGCGGATACCACCTTTGTAGCAGTCAGCATCAATGCCGGATCGGTGCCGGTCAGAGCCAGGAAACCGTCCATGTCCGGCACGCCTGACTGTTGTATCAGCTGCGACAAAGCAGCGAGGCTTGCGTCCAGATCCGCGTCGCGCTTCTTCAGCGCCGCGAAAAACCGGGCACCTAGCACCGGGTCGAGCTTATGGCCGGTGAGGAATTCCGAAAGATGGGTGAAAGAAGCAACGCCTTCGTCGGCCGCAGCGGACGATATCGGACCGAGCATATTGGCAGCGATTGCCAGACCGCCGAGGGCGGCCGTGCCGCGCAGTAGGCTACGACGCGAGACATGATGGCCGAACATGGCCGGGGAAGAAGGATCAAAAGGCATCAGGATCTCCGGGGAGCGTTCAATGCGGAAGGGATAGCGATACGAACAGGCTCAGCCGAGCGCCCTTCGCGAGCGACGACGCGACAGCCGCCACAGGACCAGGGCAAGCACGATGACGGCAAGGGCGATCGCGGCGGGAGCTGCAAGCGGCGCCAGCTTGACGATCAACGGCTTCTCTCCGCCCTCACGGATGCGCACCACATCGCCCTCTTTCACCTTGACGGCGGGGTTGCCGTAATTCGCCAGTATATAGTTACTGACGTCGGCGATATCCTTGTCCGATAGACGATCCGTATAGGATGCGTCAGGACCAAAAGCCGGCATGAAGGCGACTTGATCGCCAGCGGTGCGATGCAGGCCGTAGAGAATGGTCGAAACGAGGTTGTCCGGGCGGTCTGCACCGGTCGCCGTGTTGTGGAACAGCCTCGGGTAATGGTCATTCCCCTGCCCTTCAACCTGATGGCAGGCGGCACAACTGCCGCTGAACACGTGATAACCATTTTCATCCGCCGTCTGGCCCGGCAGGCCGCGAAGCGACGCCTCAATAACGGATGAAGGCTTGCCAAGCTCAGCGCGTGACGGCTTGTCACCGGATGCGATCGCCGGCACGTCCCTTAGATAGGTGACAATCGCCTTGAGGTCGCGGTCGGAAAGGTACTGCAGACTGTTTTCGACCGCTTCCGCCATTGGACCGGCGGCCTGCGCCTTGCCGGCGACATTACCTGTCTTCAGATACCGGATCAGCTCATCGTCGGACCAGCCGCCGATACCGGCGACCTTGCCGGAGGTGATGTTGGGTGCATACCACGATCCGACGGCACCGCCGGCGAGCGGCTTGCTGGCGTCTTCAGCCATGAAGGCGTTGCGTGGCGTGTGGCACGTCGAACAGTGCTCCAGCGCATCAGCAAGATAGGCACCCCGGTTCCATTCGGCCGACTTTGCCAAGTTGGGGTGAAAGCGGGTTTTGTCGAGGAACAGCAGGTTCCAGACGGCCATCGAGGTCCGGATGGAGAACGGGAAAGGCAGCTCGGTTTTCTGCGGCTTGTGATCGTCCGGCTTTACCTCGTTCATGAAGTAGGCATAAAGCGCCTTCATGTCGTCATCGGTGATCTTGGCGTAAGCCGTGTAAGGCATGGCCGGATAAAGATGGCTGCCATCCTTGGCGACACCTTCGCGCACGGCGCGGGCGAAATCCTCTTCGCTATAATCGCCTATGCCGTCATCCTTCGACGGCGTGATGTTGGTCGAGAAGATCTTTCCGAGCGGAGTATCGATACCGTAGCCGCCGGCAAAAGGCGTGCCGCCATGCGGCGCGGTGTGACAGGCGGTACAGTCGGCTGCCGTCGCAAGGTAGCGACCACGCGCCGCGAGATCTGAAGCATCGTCCGCGAAGCTGGCGCCAGCCGTTGCAACCAGCGTGGTCAGACAGAGTAAAACGGGTCGCAAGGTGAGAGGAAGCTTAGGCATAGGCAACGCGCTTTCATCAAGCATGAATGATATCTGCCAGACCAAGCTTCCCCTCCCACGAGCAAGGCTGATCCATGTGGCCATGATCCCGCGTAGAACCACCAGAAATGCGCCATTCCTTCTAAAGCAATTTTTTGTTTGAAAATGCTTGTTTAGAGAGCCCCTGGAACAGGACATTTGGCGTGTCGATGTGTCGCGGGCACGACTTGGCCCGGGTCATAGCGCCGAAGTGATGGCGTTGAAAATCAATTTGTCATAAAAGCAGCTTTCACCATGGATGAAAGCATGCAGAAATTCGATTTTACAGACCTCAAGATTTTTGTGTCAGCAATCGAGCGCGGGACCCTCTCGGCCGCAGCAGAGGAAAACAACCTAGTCGTTGCAGCCCTGAGCAATCGACTGAAGCGGCTGGAACGGGCCTTCAACCTGGAGCTTTTCGAGCGCACGGGGCGAGGCATAAGGCCGACCCTGGCGGGGCATATGTTTGCCCGCCACGCCAGAACCATACTTGATAACGCACGCAAACTCGAAATTGACATTGAAACATTTGCCGAGGGACGAAGCGGAACAGTTCGCGTGCTGTCCAACACCAACATGCTGTCGGAGCACATGCCTCAGGCACTTGGTCCCTTTCTTAGAGACAACCCGGACATATTCTTGTCCATGAAGGACAAGCCCAGTCACGAGGTCGTTAATCTTTTGCGCAATGGCGAAGCGGATATCGGCGTGGTTGCCGCGACAGCAGACATGACCGGACTGGAACGATGGCGGTTTGTGCACGATCGGCTTGTGCTAATTGTGCCGACCACTTCGCCATTGACGGGCTCCGCCAATTTCTCCTCGATCCTCGACCGCCCGTTGATCGGCTTGCCGGAGAAGGTGGCGTTATCGCAATTCCTCCGTCGCCTAGCCAACGAATCGGGACGCCGGCCGAATATTCGTCTCCGGTGCGAGAATTTCGAGTCGCTGAGCCGTATGGTCGAGACCGGTGTAGGCATTGGCATTGTGCCACAAACGGCCGCATCTCGGTACGGTCTCACCATGAGCTTGCGCAGCGTGCAGATCGACGAGCCGTGGGCAGAGCGGGAGCTGTATCTGTGCGTTAGAAACAAACTTCATCTGCCCCGATATGCAGCAAAGCTGCTGGACCACCTTCTCCAATATGCCGAAGGTTATAACGGGACACCTTTTTAGTATGCGTCCATTCTCGACAAGCCTCGCTTGGCCTGATCCAGCAGAAACTGTACGAAATCACGGTGTGCCAACCACCACGGAGATGTTGGCGGTGGCGCCGTCGAAATGCCGGGCGTCAATCGTTCTAGAGCAGGCCGCGCACAAGGCCGGTCACTTTCGATCCATAGAGGTCAATGCTCTGCATGAGCTTTTCATGGTCCATCGAGCCAGCGGAATATTTGATCTGAAATCGCGAGATTCCGAGAGCCTTTACAGTGTTTTCAATTTTCCGGGCAACGGTCTCGGGTGATCCCGCGTAGAGCGATCCGTGTTCGATCTCGTTGTCAAAACCCGCTTCCGTTATCGGCGGCCAACCGCGCTCTTTACCAAGCCGATCCCGAATTGTCTTGAAATGCGGGAAGAGGTCGCGGCGGGCCTGTTCATCGGTTTCGGCCACATATCCTGGCGAGTGCACGCCGATATCGCCTGTCGTCTGCCCGGCTTGCTCGGATGCCTTTTTGTAAAGTTCGACATAAGGCGCGAAACGGGCAGAATCCCCTCCGATGATGGCAAGCATCAGGTTCATGTCGTAACGCGCGGCACGGATGACCGATTCCGGGCTTCCACCGACACCGATTCAGGTCTTAAGCTGTCCCTCGGCGATCGGCGGATAGATGCGCTGATGTTTCAATGGTTGATTTGCGAAGGATTGAGCGATGATGGGATGTCAGGTAGCTCCGGCGCAGCTCTTCTACGACTTCTGCCTTGATGATCACCAGACGGTCATCACCGCTCGCTTTTCACAATCCCGGCTTACGCTCTGACAGTTGGATGTGTCGCTGGGTTGGGCATGGATCCCTGAGCCAACCGCGCGCCGCTCACAGCATCGAAGATATGCAAGGCAGGCTCCGGAAACTTGAGAAAGACCGCCCGTCCCTGATAGTCTTCGGCGTCTGCAGGAAGAACAACGGCAAATTCCGTAGTGCCGACAGGGCAATAGGCAATGCGGGTTCCACCTAGTTCCTCGACAAGATCGATCGATGTGGCGAGGCCATCGGTGGTTTCGAATGACACGACGACATCTTCCGGCCGGATACCGATTGTCATTTCGTCGATCCCGGGATCGGCAATATCAATCGCGAAATCCGGCACTGAGGCAAAGCAGAACCGGTCATCGCTGATGCGGATTATCGGAGCAAGATTCATCGCTGGAGAGCCCATGAATGCGGCCACGAAGGCTGACGCCGGCCGGCGATAGATATCGGACGGCGTGCCCATCTGCTCGATCCGCCCTCCATTCATGACGATCAGCATGTCGGCCAGCGTCATGGCTTCGACCTGGTCATGTGTTACGAAAATCGACGTTGCCTGGAGGCGCCGGTGGAGGCGACGAATTTCGATGCGCATCTGAACACGCAACTTTGCATCGAGATTGGAGAGCGGCTCGTCGAACAGAAACACGCCCGGTTCGCGAACGATCGCACGCCCCATGGCGACACGCTGGCGCTGCCCCCCGGAGAGCTGCGCGGGGCGACGATCGAGATACTCGCCAAGAGCGAGGATTTCGGCCGTCTTCTCCACCCGCCGGTCCCGCTCAGGTTTCGGCATGCGGGCGATCTTCAGTGGATAGGCCATGTTCTCGCGCACGGTCATGTGCGGATAAAGCGCGTAGTTTTGAAACACCATGGCGCAGCCACGTCTGGACGGTTCGACATCGTTCATCTGTATTCCGTTAATGGCAAGGCGTCCCTCCGTGATATCCTCAAGCCCGGCAATCATCCGTAGAAGCGTCGATTTTCCACAGCCGGACGGGCCTACGATGACGACGAACTGCCCATCCTTGATTTCGATGTCCAGACCGTGGACCACCTGCTTGCCATCATAGGTTTTCTTGACGCCTTCAAAACTCAGGTTTGCCATCAGACGGTCTCCTTTCCCGAGACCAGCAGGCGCATTTGAAGCTTTCCGAGGCATTCTTTGCTCAACCCGATATGCGCGAGATAACCAGCCGCGCTGCCATATTGACCGTCGAGGTGATCCAGCGCCGCGGCCATGATGCCCGGCTCCGAGCCCAGAAGCTTCTTGAATTCTCCGGCGTCGAGTCCGCGCTGAACGGCGTCGGCAACGAGTTCGTCGATGAGAGGGGTTATGCGTTCGCCAGTCAGAGCGTAGTCAACCAGTATCGTCTCGCGCGGCACGCCGGCTGCTGCAAGCAGCAGCGCCGCGATGATGCCAGTCCGGTCTTTGCCAGCAGTGCAGTGAAACAGCACCCCGCCTTCTCCGGCATGGGCAATCGTCTCCACGACCATGCGGATCGCCTCACCTCGGCTGGAAAGTGCCTGCAGATACAGATCTAGAAGAATGCTGCCCGTCCTCTTTTGGGAGGCTTGCGGAACAAGCCCTGAGAACAGCGGAACGTTGAGATAACGGACCCGCCCATCGGCAACGAACGGATTGGGTGCCGCAGCGATTTCATGATCGTGCCGAAGGTCGATCACCAGCCGCACACCAGTCTCGACAAGCATGTCAAGGCCGGCCTGACTCACCCGGTGCAGGCCATCGGCGCGCAACACGCGGCGCCACTGTGTCTGGCCCGACGCTGACGCATAGCCGCCGAGGTCGCGGACATTATAGGCACCATCCACGTGGATGTGCCGTTCGAAGATTGCCGTCATTATCGAATTCCCGATTTCATGAAGGATTGTACGACCTGCCTTTGCAGGACGACGTAAAGAAGAAGTATGGGCAAGCTTGCCATCGTCGAGGCCGCCATCAACGGCCCCCATTCGGTGCCTTCAGCGGTCATGAACATCTGGATGCCGATCTGCACGACGCTGTTCTCGGGCGTTCGCGACAGAAGCAGCGGCCAGAAATATTCGTTCCAAGTGGAGATGAAGATCAGGATCGTCAGGCTGGCGATCGTGCCGCGCAGGCTGGGCACGATGATGTCCCACAGCATGCGCCACCCCCCTGCCCCGTCCATTCGCGCCGCTTCAAGCACTTCTTTTGGGAAGGCGCGCATGGACTGGGTAAGCAGCATTACCGACAGCGCGCTTGCGACATGCGGCAAAATCAGAGCCGTCAAACTATCGAGAAGCCCGAGCCTTGCGACCAGGAGATAGTTCGGAATCATCACCACCTGAAGCGGGATGAGCCAGGTCATCGCCATCAGCGAATAGATCGCTCGAGAGAATGGAAAGCGGTAGCAGGCGAAAGCGTAGGCCGCGAGCAGGCCCGTCATCAGCTGGAACGCGGTGACCACGACGGAGATGACCACCGTATTCAGCAGCATCCTGCCGATCGGTATGGCCTTCAGGGCATAGGCATAGTTTTCCAGTGACAGGCCGGTCGGCCATACGCCGCCATCGAGCAGTGTATTGGCGGGACGCAACGAACTGAGAATCATCCAGTAGACCGGAAACAGGCAGACCAGGGACAGGAGAACCATCACTGCATGTCCGGCCGGTGCGCGCAGTGAAAATTTCGCCGTGGCACCTTTTCGACGGACGAATGCCGAGTTGGCAGGTGTTTGGGTGGCATCAATTGTCATAGAATGAATACCTGTCGACCAGTCGAAGGAGGCTATAAGCGATTGCTCCGAAGCCAAGGAAAAGAATGATCGCGGCGGCCGAACTCCAGCCGACTGACATGCTCGAAAAGCCGAAATCCCAAAGGACGTAGAAAATGTTGGTAGTCGATCCGAGCGGTCCGCCCTGGGTCAGCACGACGATGTAGGAAAAGCTCCATTGCGCGCCCAGAAGGATGGTGATCATGACGAGGAAAAGGATGGTTGAAGACATAAGCGGCATGCGGACGTCGCGGATGATCTCCCAGCGACTGGCGCCGTCCATCCTTGCGGCTTCGATCAGCGACGGATTAATATTGGCGTTTGCGGCCGACAGGATCAGCGTGGAGAAGCCGATCAGCTTCCAACCCGTGATGAAGACGATCGTCCAGATCGCGACAGCGGGATCGGTCAGAAAGCGAATGGGATCGAGGCCCATGCCTTTCAAAAGTCCGTTGACGAAACCGTAGGAGGGATCGAACAGCCAACGCCAGACGGCGGCGGCAACCACGGGCGCGATGATCATCGGCACGAAGATGACTGCCCTGTAGAGGTTTCGGGAACGCGGAGAAAGATCGTGCGTGTAGATAGCGATTGCGAGTGGGACAATCACCGCCATCGGCAGAAGTCCTACAACGTAAATGCCGGTGTTGCGTAGCGCCTGCCAGAATTTCGGTAGCGCGAAAATATTTGTGTAGTTCGACCAGCCGACGAATTTGGGGTGCGCGCGGGGCAACATGTTCCATTCATAGAAGCTCAGCCGCAACGCATCGAAAAGCGGCCAGTAGATCCAGATCAGGAACGTCACGGCGGCGGGAAGGATATAGAGCCAGGGCGCAATCCGGTGTGACGCGCGGCGAACGCCGCGCGCTGTGGGGACCACTCCGCTCAAGGTTGTGGTAGTCATCGAGAACCTCTCCAAATGCTGCCGCCGGCTGATCCGGCGACACAGGAAATGCGGATCAGTTCGGCATCAGACCCTGCGCCTGCTCTTGGGCGGCTTTCATGGTCTTGGCCACGTCGCCGCCGCCGAATACCGCCATCTCGGTTGCATCGAGAAAGATCTTGGCGATCTGCCGATAGTTTTGACCCGGATAGGCCGTCCATGGCCGCATACGGTCGAACTGCGCAAGGTTGGGGCGGACCATGGGGTGCTCTTTCACCCATTGGCCGAGATAGGCGGGATCATCGACAATATCCGTGCGCAGCGGGAGGTAGCCGATTTCCGAGGTGATGACCGTATATCCGCGCTTGGAGGTGAGAAACTTCATCAGTTCCCACGCGGCACGCTGCTTGAGCGGATCTTCGCTGAGGATGACGAGACCACTGCCCGAATTCGTCGGTGTCGATGCCGTGTCGCCGAAGCCCGGCATCTGGGCGGCGCGCAATTCGTACTTGCCGGACGATGCCTTGATGAGACTGTTCTGCGCGGCAGACGTATTGAGCAGCATGCCGAGCTGGCCCGACTTCATGGTTTCGATCATCACATCACTCGGCATATTCTCGTAGGCACCGGTGTCATGCAGGTCGCGCAGCATAGAAATGGCCTTGATGGCGCCGGCTTCGCCGAATTTTATCGTCTTGCGGTCCTCCGACAGAACAGCTCCACCAGACGACTGGATGACACCTTGCAATGCCCAGTCAAAGCCGGCTGCGCCGCCGCCGGCTACCGCACCGTTGAATCCCTGTGCGCCTGTTTTCTCCTTGATGGTGATGGCTGAATGCTTGACCTCTTCCCATGACTTGGGTGGTTGGTCGGGATCAAGTCCCGCGTTACGGAAGAGATCGGCGTTGTAGAACAATACCGGAGTTGAGAACGTGTAGGCCAGTGCGTAGGTCTTGCCGTTCAACTGGCCGAGCTTGATGCCAGCCGGGATCATACCGTCGAAATGGGCCGACAGCTCCTTTTGCGGGATCGCGTCCTCGAGCGCGACGGCACCGAGATTATCGGCCACAAAGGAAAGGCCGTCGAATACCACCTGGGCTACGTCGGGAATACGGTTTGCAGCGATATCGCTCTGAAGTCGGCTTGCCATATCCGATGGCGGCACGGCAACGCCCTCGACCTTGATGTCAGGATTGGCCGCCATGAACTCCGCGATGAGCTTCTTGGTAGCGTCGGCCCCGATACCGGCGGATGCCAGATTGTAGTTGTAGAAGGTGATGGTCACCGGCTTGTCGACTGCCAGCTTCGCAGTCTGCGCGAATGCCCCACTCAGCGGCAATGAAGCCGTCAGGATGGTGGAGATCGCGCTAGCAAGAAATGATCTTCTCTGCATCGGTCGAATCCTTACTCAGCCGCAGCCAGGGCAGCAGCGCGTTGCATGTCAATTTCCGCGATTGTGGCAAGCGGAAGGACATGGAGTTCACGCCTATCTGCAGGCTGAGGGACGAAAGAGATCGTCAGGCCGGAGGGACGCAGCTTGCAGAGAGCAAAACCCGATCCGGATACCATCCGCAGGTTTTCATGAAGTTGCAGGACATCCGTCGCCGCATGCTGACCAATACCGACGATCAGTGGAATACCGTACCAGTCGGAGACCCGGTCGAAGTGAACATGGCCGGAGACGATGCCGATTACGTTTCGGTTCTCCAGAACGGAACGCAAAGCTATCGTGTCAACACAGGATAGTGTCTCCCACTGGCCAACAAGATCATCTTCGTCGAGGGCAGGCCCATGATGCATGGCGATCAGTTTCGGCAGTTCCGGATGCCGATCGAGCGCAGCCGTCAGCCATTCCAACTGACCCGGCTCGAAATTGCCACCGATACGTCCAGGTACCGAAGTGTCGAGAACAATGACGTGAATGCCGCTGACGACCTGGTCGTGATCGTAAGGCGCGGCAAGTTCGGAGGTCCTGCCGAGAACGGTCTGATAGAAATTGCTGCGGACGTCGTGGTTGCCCAAACCGAATAGGACCGGCATCGTCAGGCGGGCATTATGGAATATCCGTTGCAGTTCCTCGTAGTCGATGATCTCGCCGCGATTGACCAGATCGCCGCTAACCACGATAAAGTCGGGCTGCGGAACGATGCTCTTGATATCTTCAAGGATTGCCGCAAGCGTTGACGACGTATCTGAAAGCAGATGGTCATCAAAGAGCTCCGGCGCTCCAATGTGGAGGTCGGTCAGGTGAACGAAGGTAGGATGAAGCGTCATTGTCACACTCGCTGATCATATGTATAGCTTCGCCTCTTGAGACGACGCTGACTGAAAACAGTTGGATGCGACTTGCTTGCCCACCCACACACGGCCTGATACCAATCCTTCATGACATTGAGATGAACGTTCATTCATGCGCCAGCAACTAGATCCACGACAGCGCATTATCGAAGCCTCGGCCCTACTCTTCGTTGAACAGGGGCTACAGGCGTCGATGGTGACTATTGCCAAAACCGCGAACGTCGCAACCGGTTCGCTCTACAACTACTTTCCTTCAAAAGAGGGGTTGATCCTCGATGTCTGTCGGCATCTGGCAGCGATAATGGAGGAAGCAGTTGTTAGGCCGATTGATCGGTCGATCCCGTATCGCACCCGGATTGAGGACTACGTTCTCGCTTATATTGAGTTCATCTGGGCAGACGCGAACCGAGCGATCCTTTACGACTATCTGACTAACTCACCCTCTATTGAGTTAGAGCAGCTCACGGCCATATTTTCTGAGATCACGGAACATAGCATCGCAGTATTTTCTGAAGCCCAGGAAAACGGACCGGAATGGGGACTGTCGGCAAAACTTGCGGGCTCGTTCGTTCGCGGCGCAATCCGCAACACTCTAAAACGACATCGATTAACCGGCGAACCGCTCACGAGCGAACAGAGGGCAGGTATTGTGCGTATGTGTTGGAATGCGCTTTCAACGTGACGCGACTATAATTCGACGAGCAGAC
The DNA here is from genome assembly GCF_001950375.1 of Rhizobium sp. TBD182. Classification (NCBI taxonomy): domain Bacteria; kingdom Pseudomonadati; phylum Pseudomonadota; class Alphaproteobacteria; order Hyphomicrobiales; family Rhizobiaceae; genus Rhizobium; species Rhizobium sp. TBD182. The sequence continues at coordinate 33,442 of NZ_BDLN01000014.1, forward strand.
CGAAGCCTGCTGGTGTGCATCCACGCTAGCGTAGCAGCCAATGTTACAACCCCGGCACCCGCTACGCCCGCTGAACCCTTTGACGTGAGCATCAGGACACCGAGGATGGTCAATTGTTGGTCGAAGGTAAAAGGGGTGTTTGCGATCAAATGCGGTGTGCTGGCCGCGGCAGTTGCAAACGGTCACGGAATGTACCCTTTTCATACTCCGTGCGGAAAAGGCCCCGACGCTGGAGTTCTGGGACGACCGAGCGGGCGAAATTGACCCAGTCATCCGGAAGCAGCGGAAACATGAGATTGAAGCCATCGGCAACACCGGATGTAAACCACGCCTCTAACTGATCTGCTACGTCCACAACTGTTCCAGCCACCATGGGGACGGAGCCCGTATTCGCTATCTTTCGCGCAAGCTGCCGGATTGTCGCTGCGCTATTCGTCTCGCTCTTCACGATGTTGAGCCAAGTCCGCCATCCGTCGAACTTGGCCTCGTCGGGCAGTTCAGGCATGGGGCCATCGAGCGGATAAGAGGAAAGATCCATGGCGGACCAGCTCGACAGGAGGTCGAGACTGACGCGATCGATCATAAGCTCTTCTAGAGCGGCCTGCCGATCCTCTGCCTCCTGACGTGAAGCCGACACCACGGGAAGGACACCAGGCAGCAGGAAAAAGCTCTCCGGAGCCCTCCCCTTTTGTGCTAGACGCTTCTCGATGTCGGCCCGGTATTGCTTTCCTTCTTCCTCGTTTCGAAACACTGCGAAGTGAATGTCGGCGTAATCCGTAGCCAGGTCCCTGCCGGCCTCAGAAGAGCCCGCCTGCACAATGAGCGGATGGCCCTGTGGCGGACGCGCGACATTCAGCGGCCCTCGAACGTTAAAGTGGGTCCCGGCATGATCGAGGTAGTGTATCTTCGATGGATCCGCGAAATACCCGCTCTCCTTGTCTATCAGGAGAGCTTCGTCCTCCCAGCTGTCCCAGAGCCTGGTGACGACATCGAGAAATTCGCCAGCGCGCTGATACCGGGTCGCGTGGCCGATATTGGCGCTCAGGCCGAAGTTTCTGGCTTCTTCTTCCAGCGCTGATGTAACGACATTCCACGCCACGCGTCCCTTTGAAAGATGATCGAGGGAAGCAAATGTCCGAGCAATGTTGTAGGGTTCGTTGTAAGAGGTCGATGCCGTGACAATGAAGCCGATGTTCTTCGTAACTGCGGATAGCGCGGCAACAAGTGAAAGCGGCTCCAGGCGTGCGTTGGCATAATGGGCCACGCCACTTTCGAAAGTGTCCCAGATTCCCAGATGGTCTGCTATGAAGATCGTATCGATCTTTGCCTGCTCTGCGACCTCCGCCAATTGCCGGTAATAGTCCAGGTCAAAAATTTCACGGCCAGGGGCGGCCGGATGCCTCCACGAAAGCCGGTGATCTCCCTGTGGGTTGTAGAAAAACGCAGAGAGAATCATGTGCTGGCGTCTTGGCATATCAAATCCTTAAAAACTGCCAATCTCGCTCCTAGAGCTTCGACGCATTCATTCGGTCGGCGGCAGTTCATTTTACGCATAACAGGATCCTGGTCGGGTCAATTGTCGAGCCCGACCAAGTTTGGATCAGTTCAGCTTGTTGGCCTTCAGCCAGTCGCTCGCGATTGTATCGTAACTTTCATGCGCGTTGATCCGCGCATTTAATTCGATTAGTCCGTCGGTGGTAAGCGCGGCGGAGACTGCGTCAAGGATCGCCGCAATTTCCTTCGTGGCTTTCGCGGAAGATATCAGCGGGAGGATGTTTTGTGAGGGAAACTGATTGAGTGGGTCAGTCAGAGTAACAAGCTTGTGAGACTTGAGCGCCGGATCCGTGGAGAAGCCGCAGCCTACCTGGATTTGGCCATTTTCAAGAGCCGACAGCACCAGCGGCCCGCATACGTCCAGCGTCTTGTAGGACTTGAACTTTACCCCGTAGTTTTTTTCGAACCCGAGGACGCCGTCGGGCCTTACCTTCCATTCGGGCGGTCCACCCAGAACCCAATCCTCGGCATAGCCTTTCAGATCGCCGATGGACTTCAAGCCGTATTTTTCGACTGTTGCCTGCGTTACGGCGACAGTGTTTGTATCCTGGGCCGATGATGCTGAGAGTATCTGTACGCCTTCCGGCAAAACCTTCTTCAACGCAGCTAGAACTTCTTCAGTTGAATTCTGGGTTGAGCCCTTGTCGAGGTAGCGCAATACGGCGCCGCCGTACTCCGGTATAAGATCAATCGAACCATCCTTCAACGCTGGAAAATATACCTCCCGGCTACCGATACTTGGGTGAATCTCAACCTTGATTCCCTTCGCCTCCAGCGCCTTTGCATAGATCGTGGCGAGAATCTGGCTCTCCGGAAAATCGGCGGAGCCAACGATAATCGTCGACTTGTCTGAGGTCCCGGCCGTGCCGCCGAGCGGATCGCTTTGGGCGAATGCGCACGACGGGCCGAAGGCCATAACCATGGCAGCCACAGCAATCGCTAGAGAGCGTAATTTCATAAATTTTCCTCTTTTATACATTAAAGCGATTAGATTTATATACAAATAAATCCTGCGATTACAGCAACTTCCGTCTAGCAGCGATTGATTCTCTGAAATGGAAACGACCAAGTGACGCACCGTATGAAATAAGTTTTCCTTTAAACCGATCCGGCCCCTCAAGCCAGTTGGCACAGCGCGGTCGATAGGCGCAGAGGAACGACTCAGACGGCAAACGAAATATTAAACAGCCCCGCCACAACCGTGCACGACACGATAGCGAGCCACACGGATGCGGCCCGCTGAAGTATCATCAGACGCCAATGGCTTCGCGCACCGACCTGCGTCAATCTGCCGATCAAACCCCAAATCACGGCAACCATGCTTGCCAAGGCAACGAAAATGATAAGTTTTGGCAGGAACTCCGGTGCGATCGGCGGAGGTAGAAGAACAAGTCCGAACACGAGGGCCTTGGGGTTGAGCGTCGTCGTCACAAATATGCGTCGAGCGGTCACGCTGCGGTCCATGACATCTTTGCTTCCTGCCATCCAAAGCTTTATGGCAAGATACATAACCCAAATCCCCGCTGCAGCCTTCAGCACCAGAGCGGTTTCCGGCCAACGCGCGATCAGCTCTCCGCCAAGCCACGTAAGGGGCAAGATCATGCTGAGATAACCAAGCAGTTCGGCGGGCAGTAATCTCGGAACGACCCAGAAACTGTTGCGTGCCGATGCCAACCCCATCAAAGTATTGGTCGGGCCGGGGCTCAGTAGCAGAATGAACACCGCCGAGATAAATGCTGGATAGCTCATTGCAGGTCGCCTGTATTGGAAGTGTCTTCAGTCAATTCCGATGGGGTTCACGCAGGTGATTGCCCTTGGCTTTTCTCAGCTCCAACTATCTGTCTCGTTGCCATGAGGAATGCTCGACTGGCTTCCCGGACGCGAGCAGGCAATCGCAGCGGCCTTTGCGGCTCGTCGCATCGCCGCGTCGAGCGAGAGGCCTCGATCGAGAGCGGACGCGAGGACGCCCACAAAACAATCACCAGCTGCAGTCGTATCCACGGCATCAACGCGCAGCGCCGGCACCCACACATTCTCGCCATTGATGAATGCTTCGGCTCCCTTTCCTCCCATGGTGCGTAGGACACCGGTGTCGAGAGACTCGGACAACGATCTCGCGGTCGGCTCGCAACCAAGCCAACCGGACAGAGCTTCGGCCTCGTCTTCGTTGACGATTACGATATCGACAAGCGAGAGAAGGTCGCGATCCAGCCGGTAGGCCGGAGCCAGGTTGAGAATTGACTTTGCGGGATGATTAGAAACCCGTCTGATTAGATTTTCAATCTGAACAACGTCATTCTCCATCTGCATTAGGACGTAACTTGCGTTACGAAGCAGCTCATCCTCAACGCCATTGGATTGGGCTATCAGGTTGGCGCCTGCTGCGACTGCGATCATATTGCGGCCATCGGCATCGATGATTATTGCGGCGGAGCCGGTAGGCTCCTTCGATCGGACCACACGGCGGATATCGACCTCGCTTTGCAAATTCTGAAGGGCGATAGGGGCCCATTCACCCGACCAAGGGCGCTTTCGTGGCAAGAATGAATGCCAAGGAGATTGCGGAGATCTATTCCATTCGCTCGCTACTCGAGACCGAAGCCTTGCGCCAGTCATATGCTGGGCTGAAGACAGCCGACTTGGATAGGGCTGCAACGCTTCTCGCCCAGATCGACGCTGAGAAGAATGTGGGACGTTGGGGGACGCTGAATAAGCAGTTCCATATGACACTTTACGGCGCGTGCCAAAATGAGCGGCTCATCGGCCTTATAGCTACCCACCATGATGCAGCCGACCGCTACATACGTGTATTGCTATCCAGCTTGGACTATGAGCGGCAATCGCAGGAGGAGCACCGTGCTCTGCTAAAGGCTTGCAGAGATCGGAATATTGACGCTGCAAGTAAAATTTTGCAGCGTCATTTGCTTGAAGGAAGTCGCAAGCTCAGCACGGCCGCCCAGTCGAGCTAAGGCGGCTCGCCGGTCCAGCGTTTGGCCATGCCTTAAACGGCAACGGACGGTGGCCGACGTCAGCTTTCTGGCCGAGACGAGCGAAAGTTCGTTTGTCCTGGGAGATCCGCTGTCGTTGAGACGGGTGACAGGCATATTGCTCCTGATGAGAGGTGAACCGCTGACCCCCACGCTGCAGAAGCAGGAATCTAACCTGACAGACCGTTGCGCTATCACGAACTCTTCGGAAGTTTCGTCTTAAAAAAATTCTCTTTCGCTTCGGCTGAAAGTGGACAAAGAGTGATTTTAGCTCAACTTCGCGAACGCATCGGGCGGGCCCAAGGTGGACTAGGCGTGGGCTTCTTCGGGACATTTGATAGGCTGCATCACGGTTTTCAACCTCACCCGGATTGTCGCCAATAGGTTGGGGGCAATCGCCCGCGCGGATTATCTCTTGCCAGCTGGAACGACGTAACAATGCATGTGCTTCTTTAGAGTGATACGGTGCCAGCCGTCTTGGACCTCGTACCCCCCGGTGATCGATGACAATATTTACCGTCCGACACGTTACGTCCTATCGTTATAAACGGCCGGTTGAGTTCGGAGAGCACAGACTTTTGTTCAGACCGAGAGACAGTTTCGATCAGACGCTGTTGAGCTCCCACCTCCTCATCGACCCGGAACCGGACTATCTTCGTTGGATCCATGATGTGTTCGGAAACTGCGTCGCAGTGATCGGCTTTGCTCAACCCTCACGTGAGCTCCGCTTCGAAACCGTCATTCGCCTTGACCATACACCCTATGTCGCAATTGATCTGCAAATCGATCAGGAAGCTTTGACTTACCCCTTTTCATATGATCCAGACGAAGCGCTGGATCTGGAACGAACCATCCAGCGCCATTACGCTGATCCACATGATCAGGTCGGTAAATGGGCGCGCCAATTCGTGCGAATCGGGCAACCCACTGAAACTGGGCACCTGTTGATGACGTTGTGCTACGCCATCCATGAAAGTTTCATCTATGCCCGACGACAAGAGCATGGAACGCAAGCGCCGACCGAGACGCTGCAGCTTCGCAAGGGAACCTGCCGCGACTTCGCGCTACTTATGATGGAGGCCGCACGATCACTTGGGTTCGCGGCCAGATTCGTCACCGGCTATATCTACGTTCCAGACCGAGACGGATCCACCACCCTCGGCGGCGGTTCCACCCATGCGTGGTGCCAAATCTATTTGCCGGGCGCAGGTTGGGCTGAGTTCGACCCAACCAACGGTATCGTGGGCAACCGTGATCTTATCCGTGTTGGGGTGGCGCGGGATCCGAAGCAGGCAGTTCCTTTGTGGGGAAGTTACGACGGAACAGCCGCTGACTACGAGGGCATGTCAGTCCAGGTCAACGTCACAACGGCATCGGGGATACCGATGTCATCGAGGTCGTGAACCATCCTGAGCCAGTCGCAACGCCTGGACATGTCCTCGTCGAAATCGCTGTGGCGGGCGTGAACTTCATGGACATTGGTGTTCGCCAGGGCATGGCTTGGACGGAAACCGCAAACCCGAAAATACTTGGTGTCGAAGGTGCAGGACGCGTGCTTGCTCTTGGTGAAGGCGTGACCGAGTTTGCAATTGGGGATCGCGTCGCCTGGGTCTACGCTCCGGGAAGCTATGCCGAACGTATATCGATCCCGGCGGCGACGCTGGTGAATATCCCCGATTATATCGACGACCAAACAGCGGCATCGCTCATGATGCAGGGATTGACCGCCAGCCATTTCGCGACCGATTTCTATCCCGTGCGCGCCGGGGATACAGCACTTGTCCATGCAGCGGCTGGCGGTGTCGGCCTGTTGCTGACACAGATCATCAAGTTAAGAGGCGGGCGCGTTATTGGTCGCGTTTCATCCCGCGACAAGGTCGAAATTGCCAAGCAGGCAGGGGCCGAGGCCGTTGTCGTGGACACGGAGGGACACTTCGCTGACGAAGTGCTGCGCCTGACTGAGGGCAAAGGCGTGGATGTGGTCTATGACGGCTCCGGCCCAAGGACCTTCAAGGGTTCGCTCGACGCTCTTCGCCGGTCAGGTACGTTCTGCTGGTATGGCCCAGTGCTCGGAGGGCCCGGATCTCTGGAGATCATGAGCCTGCCGAAAAGCATCAAGATCGGCTACGCGGTCTTTTCAGACCACATCCAAACTCCCGAACTCCTTCGCGCTCGTACCCAGCAGCTTTTCGATTGGATCCTAGACGGGTCGCTCAAGGTCAACATCGGCGGGAGCTATCCCCTGGCAGACGCGGCAAGGGCGCATGCTGACATGGCAAGCCGCCGCACGACCGGCAAGCTGCTGCTGAATGCCTGTCCGACAGTCGGATGAAGCCAACTACCGTCGCTTGTTCGATCGCGGACGGGTCTTCTTTCAAACTGCCACGACACCCAAGTCCCACTGACCGGAGATACGAAATCGTGACGACGATCAACAATGCCCGCCCCCTGTCGCAAATGCTCAACAATGAGTTTGCGAAATTCGACAAGGACGGAGACGGAAAACTCAATTCTGATGAATTCAAGACATTCAACGAGATCCTGAAACCCGGCATCGCCCTTGATGAACAGGTTAAACCAACCGTCGATTACAGCGAACGCATGGACCACGACGGCGATGGAATGGTCAGCCAGGATGAGATGAACACGACGGGCCTGCTGATGCCGGCGGCCCTTTGCGATCCAACCTTGAAATCAATGCTCGAATACCTTCTTCTCAGCGCCGATCCCTCGGCTCTGGAGGCTGCGGCGCTACTCAAGGACAACGCCGACGAGTCCTGATGGTAAATGGGAGCGACCGTTTTCGCAGTCGCTCCCTTTCCGATTTCCGGTCTATCTACCTTCGAAGACCAACGGCTGTGGCGAGCGCCGCCACAGGGGATGGTTCCGGCGAAAACACGTCATAGATGCAAGGCGCTGCAAAGACGGCAAGCGCCAGCATGCCAACGATCAGGCGTTTCATCGTACACTCCATGGACTTCTCAGACTGCTCAGGCAAGCTTCAGCTCGACCGCGATATTGCCACGCGTGGCCTTCGAATAGGGACACGTCTGGTGGGCTTCGTCGATCAGCCCGCGCGCAACATCGGCATCAAGGCCCGGCAGGCTGATGTTCAAGCACGCCTGCAGGTGATAGGCGTCTCCGGTCATGCCGAGATCAACTTCCGCGTCGATGGCGGTCTCGGCCGGCAACCGGATCTTGCGCTTGGCTGCAGCCAGGCCCAAGGCCCCGAGCCGGCAGCAGGCGCAGATAGCGGTGTTGCTGCCTGAGCCTGCCGGCACTGTCCGGGACATGACAACTCTCGCCGCCTAGCATGGCCGGAACACATTTCGCCAAAAATTACGTCTGGATCGACAGGACAAGATTGGCCTCAGCCAAGCCGTATCGCTCTTAACGCGCTTCGCGAGCAGCGTTCAAGTCTGTCCGATAACAACGGCTAACACACGTTAATCGCGGCCCTAAGTTCGGGCCGCGATTATTCGTAGTGCTCATTCAGATTCTTGAGCTGCCGCGCCTCAACCAATGCGTCTATCGTGATATTTTCTGGGGTTGATGAATCTTCCGGTCTACGAGCGGCAATCGAACTTGATGGGCATAATCCTCAACGGCAGCAACATACCGGTGATCACGGATCAGTAGTAGTCGTCTTGCCCGCCATGCGGTCTCGCGTAAGCACGGGCTATATTCATTGCCTTGAAAGAATTTTGAACCGACTACCCAGTCATTCGAGACTTCGTGCATCCTGGACCCTATGGCATGCCAACAACTTATATTACTGCTGGAGAGGCCAGTTTTGGGCCATTCCAGTCTGACGGGATCTTGATCTCAGTTACCACAAGCGGCAACAAACCGTTCGACAGCTCCGGTCCCAAGGCGGGTTGTTCGCGGAGCCGAGGGCGCAGCCAGAAATTTGCCGCTCGCGCGTGACCGGTCAGCGGCAGATAGCGTCATGTGACGGCAAGCAGGCCAAGACTGACACCGGTGACGTACCCTCTGGCAAACCTGCCCGGGGAGCAGCCAAGCCTTTTGCTAAACGCTGTGCTGAAGGCACTGGCGGATTCATAACCAATCTCTTCCGCGATTCGGTCGAGCGACTTCCCGCCGCTCAGGAGTGCATCCTTGGCAAGTGCAATGCGCCAGCGCGCCAGATATTCGATTGGCGCACAACCAAGAATTCCATGGAACCGCGCGGCGAAGGCCGATCGCGACATGCCCGCTATTCCTGCAAGATTGGCGACCGTCCACCTCGTCCGCACGTCCTCGTGTATGGCACGCAGGACACGGGCAATGGCGGGATCGCGTAGCCCGCTCAATAAGCCTGCCAACACTGCGTTGTTGCCGATAATGTCCCACCGCAATGCCTCTACCAGCAGCGTCTCCAGCAATCGCTGGATGATCAGTTCCTTGCCAGGATGGTTGGTAACGCACTCCTCAGACAGTAGTTCGATCAGACGGCCAAATCGCGTCGTGCGCCCCGCTGAGGCGGAAATATGGATATGATCAGGAAGCAGCGCGAGCAGTAGCGGCGCGTTGACACTCTCAATCGAGAAGCTTCCGCCCAGTGCCGCGAAATCGGGCTCTCCTTCCTGCTCGCCGTGGCGGACAGCTTTAGCCAGAGGTTCAGCGGGAATGCAGGGTGTGCCTGGTTTGCTGCATAGCGAGAACGCCGGCGTAGTCGGCAAAAGGAGGAAATCGCCTTCGGCAATCCGAAGCGGCTCCCGACCACCTAATGTGACCCATGCTTCTCCGGTCAGGACGACTGTGAAGCCGGGTGCGTCATACGATCTATAGCGAACCCCCCATTGACCGCGCCCAGAGATGGGCTTCGCTATCGCGGCGCTCGGCCGCAAGAGGGTGATGATATCGCTGAGAGGATCCATGAAATTGTACGATCCGTAATGTTTTATGGATTGTAAATTATAGATCGTATTGGAATGGCTGTCTATTGGTACCGGACCGAATCCAAGGAGCGTGACATGACCAAGACCATCCTCATTACCGGGACATCATCGGGCTACGGCAAGGCCACCGCGGAACATTTCCTTTCTCGGGGGTGGAATGTTGTCGCAACCATGCGGCGCCCGGACCCGTCGCGGTTTGCCGAAACCGACCGGCTGCGCGTGCTGCCGCTCGATGTCACCAGTCCAGAGAGCATCGCAGAACTGATCGGTTCTGCCGGTTCGATTGACGTACTGGTGAATAATGCTGGGATTGGCGGTGTCGGTGCGTTCGAGGCGATGCCGATGTCCCTCATCCGCCAGCTTGTCGAGACCAACACGATTGGCGTCATGGCGATGTGCCAGGCTGTCATCCCGCAGATGCGCGAGCGCCGGTCCGGCACCATCATCAATGTCACGTCGAGCGTTACTTTGGGAGAATTCCCACTCGCGGCAGCCTATACCGCCACCAAACAGGCCATTGAAGGCTTCTCGGCTTCGCTCGCGCATGAGCTCGGCTATTTTGGGGTCCGCGTGAAGCTCATCGAGCCCGGTTATGCACCAACCACCCGGTTCGGGGCAAATGCCATTGTTCCTGTCTCGGAGCTCCTTCCTGGCGGATATGCAGACTTCGCACAGCCAATTCTCGAGGCGTTCGCGAATCCGGCCCTGACCACCACGGCAAGCGATGTTGCAGAAGCAGTCTGGCAGGCCGTTCACGGTACCGAGAATCAGCTCCGCTTCCCTGCTGGAGCGGATGCTGTCGCGCTTGCTCAGGCGCGCTGACGAGGATGGCGGCAAGGGCGGCAAGGGCTGGTTTTGCCACGCTTTCTGCTGCTCTCTGTCTCCTCCCGCCCAGTGGTTGGCTTGGGCCGCATGGGCATAACGCTCAGTCTCCGAAGCCGACCATGCCTTTGATTTCGGTGAACTCGTGCAGACCGAACTTACCGTATTCCCGACCGTTGCCCGATTGCTTGTAGCCGCCGAAGGGGGCAGCGCCATCCCAGGCAGAGCTGTTGAGGCGTACTATGCCGGTCCTTAGCCGCCGTGCGAAGGCACGCGCCTCTTCCGGTGAACCCTGAATATAGGATGCCAGCCCATAAGGCGTGTCGTTGGCGATATTCACCGCCTCGTCCTCGCTGCCATAACCAAGGATGGCAAGCACAGGACCGAAAATCTCTTCACGGGCGATCGTCATGTCGTTCGTAACGCGCGCAAAAACTGTCGGCCGCACATAATAGCCGCTGTTCAGATGCGCTGGCCGGTCGAGCCCGCCGGCGACGAGCTCCGCCCCTTCCTCCACCCCTTTTCGGATAAGGCTCTGGATCTTGTCGAATTGCAGTTTGCTGGCCACTGGCCCGATATCCGTCTGGGCATCGCCGGGTGCACCGACACGGACCGATTCCGCCGCCGCACGGGCGATGCCGATCACCCGATCCATATGCTCCGCTGGGACGAGAAGACGGGTCGGCGCATTGCAGGACTGGCCGGAATTGGCAAAGCACTTGATCACCCCGGCGGGCACGGCGGCGTCGAGATCAGCACTGCGGAGCACGATATTGGGCGATTTGCCGCCCAGTTCCTGATGCACGCGCTTCACCGTCGGGGCCGCCGCCTGCGCTACCGAAATGCCGGCGCGTGTCGAGCCGGTGAAGGAAACCATGTCGACATCGGAATGGCTCGCCAGTACCGCACCCACGGTCGGGCCGTCACCATTGACAAGATTGAACGCGCCCTTGGGAACACCGGCCTCGTGCAGGATTTCGGCGAAAAGTATGGCGTTGAGCGGCGCGATTTCCGAGGGTTTCAGCACCATGGTGCAGCCGGTGGCGAGCGCCGGAGCCACCTTGCAGGCGATCTGGTTAATTGGCCAGTTCCACGGCGTGATCATGCCGACAACACCGATCGGCTCATGGACGATGCGGGTCGTGCCCTGCATGTATTCGAACGGAAAATCGCTTATGGCGCGGATTGTCTGCTCGAAATGCGCCACGCCGATACCCGCCTGCTCATCCCGCGCCATTTTTCTTGGTGCGCCCATCTCGCGCGAGATCACGTCGCCGATCTCGTCCTGCCGACGTTTCAGTATCTCAAGAATGCGCTCAAGCAGACCGAGGCGCTCTTCCCGCGTGGTCTGCGAAAAGGCCGCAAAGGCGCGGCGCGCGGCGGCGATGGCGCGCTCGGCATCCGCCGCCGATCCCATGGCTATCTCCGCGAAAGGCTCTTCGGTGGCGGGGTCCACAACGGGTAGACGCTGGCCGCCAAGCGGATCGACCCAGTCGCCGTCGATGTAGAATTTGAGATAATTGTCCATATCCGTCTCCAATGATCTCAGCGGCCGGCCAGGATGAAGTCGGCGACCCGCTCCGCGATCATGATTGTGGGAATGTTGGTATTGGCGCAAGGGATCGACGGCATCAACGATGCGTCGCAGACCCTCAATCCTTCCACGCCGTGCACGCGGCCCGTAGACGACGTCACCGCCATGGGATCGTCAGCCGATCCCATGCGGCACGTTCCCGAAGGATGCCATGTGCCGCCCACATGGCGGCGGACGAATTCCGTCAACGCATCGTCGTCTTCAAGCAGCCCCCGCATGGTCGTTCCGAGTGTTATCGCCGAATGTACCAATGCGGGGCGCAGCGGACCCGCAACATCCAGAAGGCCCGAGAAAACACCCCGCTGTAACGCGTTCCATGTCCCGGGTACAGCGACCTTCGCCACCCGGGGCGAATAGCTCGATGGAAAAACAGTGCCGCAGTGCCCCGCCATGAAAGGATCGGACAGGGCCTCCGCTCCCAGACGCAGCGCAAGCTTGAGCCGCCTCAGATCACGCTCGTCGCTCAGCATTCTGAAGTCGACCTCGGGCTCGACATGGGGATCAAGCGAAACAAGCTTCACGAAGCCGCGCGAATAGGACTTGTTGACCCAGAAGAACAGGCTGCCCAGCCGCAAACCGATGGAATGCCAGCCGGATCGCGACAGGATGGCGGCATGCATGTCACCCTGCGGCACGCCGTCGAGACCCGACGAGAAACGCCAGATCGCCTGTTCGTGGTGTTCGCTCCTGTCACGCACCCGCATCTGCGGCGGCAGATAGGCAGCGACGGCGATCGAGGGATGCTCCATCAGATTGCGCCCGACGCCGTTGCGGCTGGCCACGACATCGCCCCCCAAGGCGGCAATGTCACCGACGGGGCCGATACCGGAGCGCATCAGCAACGCGGGTGTGTGGATGGCGCCGGCAGAGACAATCACTTCCGACGCTTGGATCGTCTCCGCCGTCGCACCTGTCAATCTCGCGCCCGTGGCTCGACGGCCATCGAACAGGATGCGGTCCGCGACGCTTTCGGTGATGATCCTTAGATTCGGGCGTTTGCGCACATCCGCCGTCAGATAGGCAACCGAAGTCGGCAAGCGCTCCCCACTATCGCTGACGGCAATCGCACCGCGAAAGACGCCGTCTTCCCATGCTCCGTTCTGATCAGGTTTTATCGGATGGCCGCGGCGGTTGAGCGTTTTCATGACTCGGTCGACGAAAGGGGAAATCCTGTCGTCGGATATGCGCCGGATCGTCAGCGGTCCGTCCGCACCATGAAGCGGCCCGTCGAAATCCCTGTCGGCTTCGATCTTCAGGAAATAGGGCAGGCAATCGCACCAGCCCCAGCCGTCCGCGCCAAGCGCCTGCCATTCGGCGTAGTCGGCAGGTGCGCCGCGATTGGCCATCAGCGCATTGATCGCCGAGCCTCCGCCCAAAAGCCGCGCCTGCTCGTAGCGACGCGGTGGACGGGGCGCCGTGTTGGAACGGGGATGGCCCATCAACGCCGTGAGGTGCGACCAGATATTGCGCGCATCGAGATAGGCCCGACCGGGATAACGGCCGCGCACCTCATCCGGGATATCGTCCGCCGAAATATTACGCCCGGCCTCAACCAGAACGACCGTCCGCCGCGGATCTGCGGAAAGGCGTGCGGCCAGTACACAGCCCGCCGATCCGCCGCCGAGGATCAGGTGATCGACGATCATGTCGCTCGCCCCTGCGAATATTCGATGTTGCGGGCATTGATCGCTGCCAGCATCAGCAGGATGAACGAGATCGCCGTCAGCAGGGAGCTGATCGAGGCAATGGTCGGATCGATCTCGTCGCGCAGCGCGGTGAACATGCGCTTGGTGAGCGTCTGGTATTCGCCGCCGGAAATGAAAAGCGAAACCACCGTTTCATCGATGGCAGAGATGAATGCAAAGAGCAGGCCGGAAATGACGCTCGGGCGGATTTGCGGCAGGGTGACGATGAAGAAGGTCCGCCAGCGGTTCATGCCGAGACTTCGCGACACCATCTCCTGCGTGTGGTCGAACTTGCGCAGCCCAACGAGGACGGAGGTAACGACATAGGGCAGACCAAGCATGACGTTGGCGAGAACCAGCCCGGTCAGCGAGGCGAGAAGCCCGATCTGCGCGTAAACCAGAAAGACACCGACAGCGGTGATGACGATCGGCACGATCAGAGGCAGAAGCAGCAGCGCCTGCAGGCTGCGTACCAGCCGCGATTGCGTGAGGTTGAGAGCATAGGCCGCTGCAGTCCCTAAAATGGTAGCAATGACGGCGCTGAAGACAGCGACGATCAAGCTTACACGCGTTGCCTGCATCCAGGCGGCGCTGCCGAGATAGGCCTCGTACCAGCGCAGCGACCAGGACGGCGGCGGAAAAGCGAGGAAGCGCGCGCCGGAAAAGGACATTGGCAGGATGATCAGGATGGGGATCATCAGCCAGGCGAGAACGAGCGCTACAAAGCCGTAGAGAAGGATTTTCGACAGGCTCATGTGTCACCTCGTTCCCATGATGCGTTCGAACGGAATGATGAGGCTCGCCAGCCGGAAAACCAGAAAAACGCAGACAAGCAGGACGACGCTGATCGACGAAGCCGCGCCCCATTCGTTATACACCTCGATGTTGCGTGAAACGAGCATGGAGACCATGTAGGTGCGCCCGCCGCCCAGCAGTTCCGGCGTGATATAAAAACCAAGGGTGAGCACGAAGACCAGCACCATGCCGGCGATCATGCCCGGCAGCGACAGCGGCAGGAAAACCCGCCAAAAGACATGCATGGGTGAGCCGCCGAGGCTGGCACCGGCCATGGTCAGTTCCGCGGGTATTTTCTTCATCGTTGCATAAAGCGGCAGCACCATGAAGGGCAGCAGGATGTGGATCGTCGCCATGACCGTGCCGAATTCGTTGTTGACCAGCCGGAGCGGCGCATCGATCAGGCCAGATCCCGTCAACGCTGAATTGATGATGCCGTTGCGCTGCAGCAGGATGAGCCAAGCATAGGCGCGCACCAGAACGGATGTCCAGAAAGGCAGCAGCACCATGGCGAGAACGAGCACGCTCCGGCGCTGAGGCAGGCCCGCCGCCACATAGGCGACGGGATAGCCGAGGAGCACGGTCATCAACGTTACGACCGCCGCAATGCGGAAGGTCTGAAGGAAGGTCATCCAGTAGACGGAATCCGTCAGGAACCGCTGATAGTGAACGAGCGTAAAGCCGCCATCCTGGCGGATCGACTGCCAGCCCAGCCACAGAAGCGGCAGGACCAGCAGAACGACGACGACCGCAAGCGCTGGCGCCAGTAGCATCAGCATGAGCCTTTGCTCACGCTGCTCATGCAGCGCCGACGGATTTCGTTTCGACTGTGCCATCAGTGACCCTCCACAGGCCGACCATCATTTCTGGATGAACTGCGCCCAGCGTTTTTGCGCCTCCTCACCGGCTGGTGAACTCCACCACTCATCCGACACCAGAACCTGAAGTGCGGCATTGTTCGGCGAACTCGGCATTTCGGCAGCGCGTTCCGGCGAAATCTTGCCGGTCTTGTACGCTTCAGGATTGCCTGGACCGTAATCGATATAGGCCGGGAAATTCGCCTGGATTTCAGGGGTCAGCGCCGCGTTGACGAACTTGACCGCCGTTTCGAGGTTCGGCGCGCCCTTGAGAATGCAGAGCGACGTATACTGAAGGAAACCTTCGTTGAACGAATAACCGATCGGCGCGCCTTCCTTCACCACCGCAGCAACGCGGCCGTTCCACGCCATCTCCATGTCGACTTCACCATCGGCTAGAAGCTGCGCTGACTGGGCGCCGGAGGTCCACCACACCGTGACATAGGGTTTGATCTCCTCGAGCTTCTTGAAAGCCCGGTCGACATCGAGCGGATAAAGCTTGTCCACTGGCACGCCATCGGCGAGCAAAGCGGCCTCAAGTGTCGCCAGGGGATGGTTACGCAGCGCCCGCGTACCCGGAAATTTCTTTACATCCCAGAAATCCGACCAGCTCTTGGGCGGGTTGCCGCCGAACTTGTCCTTGTTGTAGGCAAGCACGCTCGAGTAGAATTCATAGGCGACCGAATAGGGGCTTTTGTATTCGGCCGGCATCTTTTCCGCATTGGGTATCTTGGAAAAATCGAGTTTCTCGATCATTCCCTGTTCCCCGCCGCGTATGCAATCCTTCGCCGGCGTGTCGATGACGTCCCAGACGATCTTGCCGGATGCGGACTGCGTCTTGATCACCGGCCAGGCATCCGGCGCGCTGTCCTGATTGACAGTGATGCCAAGCAGCTTGGCGACGGGATCGAGGATCGCCTTGGTCTGCGCCTCCTGGTAGGCGCCGCCCTGCGAGACGAAGGTGACCTGTTCCGCCGAGGCCAAGTCAGCCGAAAAGACGGCGGCGGATGCGGAAAGCACGAGCATGGAAAATCTGTATTTCATTTGTTGTTCTCCTCTTTATGGCGAGGCGCTGTCGCCCCTGTTGGCATGCGACTGTCGGGTCTTAGCGCCCGATTGCATCGAGGAACTGATACCAGCCGGCGACGAGCCGGACGGCTGGCTCCCTGATGGGATAAAAAGGCACTGGTTTGAGCGGCTCCGCGGTCAAGAGTCCGAGATCGGGACTTTGCCCGGCAACCATGGCCGCAACGTAGCGGCCCATGTTGGAGGCCATGGCCACCCCGGTTCCATTATAACCGACTGCATAGACGACCCGGTCGTCCAGCCGGCCCAGATGCGGAATGCTGTCCATCGTCATCGCCACGAGGCCGGACCAGCGATGGGTGACCGATACCGCTGCGAGTTCTGGAAACTGCCGCACCATGGCTTTGTGCAGCGCCGCAAACGCGCTTTGGGAATCCGCCTTGCCGAAGGCGCCGCGCCCGCCATAAATCACACGGTCTCCGGCCTTGCGGAACCAGCGCATCATGCGCCGCGTCTCGGTATAGCTGCGTCCCTGCGACAGGAGGGAAGCATCCCGTCTGCCGGTCAGCGGCTCGGTCGCAATCATTGCGGAGCGGAAGGGAATGATGGATTTGCGGACCGCCGACGTGGCCGGCGTCAGATCGGAATAGGAATTGCTGGCGATCACCACCTGTCGGGCCGAAACGACACCGTCAGGCGTTTCAAGAACGATGCCGGCGCCATCTCGCCCGAATGCCGCCACCGGCGTGTTCTCGTGGATCGCGATGCCTGCGGCACTCAATCCGGCCGCCATGCCCAAAACGAAATTCAAGGGGTGAATGACGCCGCCATGGGTATTGAGCATGCCGCCGACGAAATCGCGTGAGCCTGTCTCCGCCTCCATTTCCTCCGGTGAGAGAATGGTGCAGGAGTGGTCGCCAAGCGATCCACGTAGCCACTCGACTTCTTTTTTCAGGCCATCGAGCGACAGCTGATTGTGGGCACAGCGCAGCGAACCGGTTGGGCGATAATCGGCAGCGGCGATTGCATAATCGTCTACCAGTTCGCCGACATGATCGATGGCCTCGATACCGAGATCATGCATGCGCCGCGCCGTCTCTATCCCGTAGCGGGCGGCGATGTCGGAGAAGGAAAGCCGGAACTTCCCCGACACCACGCCACCATTGCGGCCGCTCGCGCCCCATCCGATCCGGCTTGCCTCCAGCACCACCGGAGACAGGCCGCGGCGGGCCAGATAGCGCGCCGCGGAAAGGCCCGTATAGCCACCGCCGATGATAGCGACATCAAACCGACGATCACCCGAGAGCCGGTCTAAGGCAGGACGGCTTGAAGCCGTCTCCTGCCAGAGGGAGTTGATATCAGGAAAAGGGGGGTGTGCGGCCATCGGTACGGCTCTCTCGCGTTCAGGCTGCCGTTGCCGTCTTGACGCCGGCAGCAAGCTCCGCGTCCACCGCATCGGCCAGTTGCTTGAGCGAGGAGAAGTGGAAATCGGGCCTGGTCACCACCTTCGGAGCCGGGGTTCCACCGAACCCCTGCTGGCCCTGGCGACGCTCGATCCAGCAGGTCGTGTAGCCAAGTTCGCGGGCCACGCCGATATCGTGATGCTGGCTCTGGGCGACATGCAGGATTTCTGACTGCTTGAAACCGAAAACCGACTGACGCCCCTTGTTAAAGGCAAAAAACTGCGGATTGGGCTTGGCGCATCCGGCCTCATCACAGGTGACGCTGTCGTGAAACGGATTACCAAGCGTATCGGAATAGGCGGAAAACGCCGTACGGTCGGCATTCGTCATGGCGACAAGACGAAAGTTCTTGCGCAGGCGGGCGAGCGCTTCCACGGAATCCGCGAAAGCAGGCCAGCGCAGCACGGCAAGCTGGAAGGCTTCCGCTGTGGCGTCATCATTGTTGAAACCGAGTTCGTTGGCGAGAGAAAGATAGACGTCTTTCATGGCGAAGGAAGACCGTCCATAGAACTTGTCGCGGCCGCGCTTGTAGGGTTCGAAAATCTCGTCGTCGGTGGCCCTGGCCGCCTTTTCGCCGCCGAGCGCACGCACCGCATTAAGCACACCCGTTTCGAAATCGATCAAAGTGCCGACCACATCGAAGGTCATGACCTTGAATTGCGTAAGCTGCATAGTCTTCATCCTTGTTTACTGCATGGAATGTATCAACCCGCTTCGGGAACGATCACCGTGTCTTCGGGGTGGAGTGAAAGCGCGATCACTTCGCCCGGCGATTTCATGAGCGCGCGGCCTGTGTGGTTGCTGGGAAGCCGAAAACTCAGATCGTCGCCACTGTCCAGCCGCACGAAAACCCGAATGCTTTCGCCCTGATAAAGCGTATCCGTGACAGTGCCTGTCAGGCTGTTGCCGCCATCGGCTTGAGCGCCATCCGCCACCACGAGTTTTTCCGAATGAACCACGAGATGCAGGTTTTCGCCTTCCGGCACGCGATGCGCCGTGTGCAGCAGCCGGTCTCCCAGCCGCACCGCGGTTTCGCTTTCGCGCCGAACCGCAAGCAGGGTCGCCTCGCCAATGAAACGGGCGACGAAGGCGTTGACGGGACGATCATGCAGGCGCTCCGGCGTATCGACCTGCACCAGACGTCCCCTGTGCATGATCGCCACGCGGTCGCTCATCGTCAGCGCCTCGCGCTGATCATGCGTGACATAGACGATCGTGGCGCCGAGCCGCTTATGCAGGCGTTTGAGTTCGATCTGCATGGTCTCGCGCAGCTGCTTGTCGAGCGCCGAAAGCGGCTCGTCCATGAGAATGAGGCCCGGCTCGAAGATCATGGCGCGCGCCAGCGCCACGCGCTGACGTTGGCCCCCCGACAATTCGTGGATACGCCTGCTCTCATAACCGGTGAGTTCGACCATCTCGAGCGCGGCCTTGAGTTTCACCGGCCAGCTCGCCTTCGGCAGCCGCCGCGCCCTTAGCGGAAAGGTGATGTTTTCGCCGACGCTCATATGCGGAAAGAGCGCATAGTTCTGAAAGACGATACCGATATCCCGCTTATGCGGTGGCTCAAATGTAATATCCCGATCGCCTAACCAAATTGACCCCGATGTCGGCTGGACAAAGCCACCGAGAATTCCCAGCAACGTGGTCTTGCCTGATCCCGAAGGCCCGAGAATGGAAACGAATTCGCCGGGAGAGACATCGAGATTGACATTGTCCAGCGCACGAAACGTTCCGTAGCACTTGACCGCCTCTTTGAGGGAAACGCCTACCCGCTCTGTATTTGGCTGCTCAATCATATGATTCCACTAAAAAATCCCGGTACATCCGGTGGTAATCCGACGTATGGCAGCGCGTGTTTACAGAACGAAGAGCAGATTTGCAGCCTGTGACGCCCGGCGTCGACCTGAAACCAATCTGTCGCGTTCCCCTCAATTCACGGAAGGTCTCTCGCCTTCGTTGACATCAAAGAGACCAAACAAAAGGCGGATAGGCAATTGAAAAAAAATCTATACGATGTTACATAGTGTAATGAAATTTCTCCGTCGCTCCCTGCCCTCCATGAACGGCCTCTTCACTTTCGAGGCCGCTGCGCGCTGCGGCAGTTTTTCAAGGGCAGCTGACGAATTGAACGTAACGCCGGCGGCTGTTAGCCGCATGATGTCCCGACTGGAGGAACATCTTGATACGACATTGTTTCTTCGGCAGCCCGGTGGCGTGATGCTGACCGAACCCGGCCAGCTGCTTTTCGATGCGATTGCCAGAGGCTTCGCCGGAATAGAAAGCGCCTTGCGGGAAATCGAGGATCGCCGAACCGGTATCGAAACCGTGTCCCTTTCCGTCTCGACCGGCTTCACCACGCACTGGATGATGCCGAGAATGGCCGAATTCAAAAGGGAATTTCCCAATGTCGATCTTCGTTTTCAGCTCATGATGGGCGCCCTGGCGGGGCCGGTCAACGACGTCGATCTTGGGATGCGCTTCGTAGACGGACCGGACAGGCATCACGAGGCAGCTTTCGTCATGCCCGAAATCCTGCTGCCGATATGCAGTCCGGGCTACAGGGAAAGCCATGCCATTTCCGGCAACGATATTGATCGCGTGCCGGATACGACGATCAACCTAAGCGATGCGCAACCCAACTGGTCGACGCTGTTCACACCGGCCAGCGGCAGCGACCCGCAGAATTCGATGATCTTCTCCGATTACGCCATCGTCGTGCAAGCTGCTCTTCTGGGCCAGGGCGTGGCGCTTGGCTGGCTTAACGTCGTCGCCCATTGGCTGCGGACACGGACACTGGTTCCAGCGAGAGAACAATTGATGGTCACCGGCCGGCGCTGCCATCTTATCCGGCTGCGTACCAAGCCTGCCCGACCGATCGTCACGCAGGTCAAGGAATGGATGATCGGTGAATTAAAGGCAGACGTCGAAGCGGTGAGCGCGCTTTATCCGAATTTGAATATCGATTCAGTGGGTTCCGACGTAACCATCAATCAAAAACAAGGCTCTTAAAGGGATCCGAACCGACGACACCGACATAAACCTAAGCGTCTTAAAAATTGAGGTTTGCCGCATAAGCAAAGCGTCGGATCGGTCATGCCGAGCCGAAAGCAGTATACGATCTCAAACCCAGCTTAGCCTATAAATGTCGCAAAATCATCCAGCTGGAGCAATAACTTGCATGGCCGGTGTCATCCGTCGGGTATAGATTTCATCTCAACGAACCCAATCTTGCAGGCTTACCGTGGATCAGATACTCGCCATTCGAACGTTTGTCCGCGTCGCCGAAGCCGGCTCTTTCGCCAAGGCGGCGGATACGATGAACCTGCCCCGGTCCTCTGTCAGTAAACTTGTGCAGGATCTTGAGGCACATCTCGGGACAAAGCTCGTGGAGCGCACCACGCGGTCCGTCACGATGACCACCGAAGGCGTCGCCTATCACGAGCGTGCGCTCAAGCTCCTCGCCGATCTCGATGACATGGATGGCACTGTCGCCGGCTCCCGCAGCGCGCCCAAAGGAAAGCTGCGCGTGGACATCGGGTCAGTGCTGGCAAATCAGATCCTCATCCCCGCGCTCTCCGATTTTCAGCACCTGTATCCCGATATCGACCTCATGCTTGGCGTCAGCGATCGCCCCGCCGACCTCATCAGTGAAGGGATCGATTGCGTCATTCGCGGCGGGGCGCTGAGTGACTCCTCGATGAAGGCGCGCAAGCTGTGCGAGTTGGACTACGTGATTTGTGCATCACCCGCTTATCTGAATGGCCTGGAGTTGCCGGAGCGACCGGAGGATATCGAGCAGCATCGGATCGTCAGTTATTTCTCCGCATCATCTGGCAAGAGATTTCCATTGCGCTTTCAGCACGGCGAAGAGCGAAGCGAGTATCTCCCGGCCTCTGGCGGCGTTTCCGTCAACGAGAGTACCGCGCATCTGAACGCGCTGCTGTCGGGACTGGGAATTGGCCAAAGCTTCGGATTTCTCGCGCGGCCCCATTTCAATAGCGGAGCGCTGGTCGAACTGTTGCCTGAGTGGAAGCCGGACAATCATCCACTGCACCTCGTCTACCCGGCCGACCGATTTCCAAACCCGCGGCTGCGTGCCTTTACGGAATGGGCAGCGAAGATATTCGAAGCCGTCGATGTCAGACGCAATGTGCCTGCGGAGACCATCCATCCCCATGGATAATGTCTCCACCCTGAGCGGCTTCTGGCCGACAAACTGATGAACTAACTTCTCCTCATCGGATGGCGACAGGGCCAATGGCCAACGCCACTTCCCGAACAGTTTCAAGATTTCAACAGGCCGCGCATTCGGGCTGAACCCTTTCCCGCGCCCGGCATCAGGAGAGTAAAATGACCAACAGACTTGAAAACAAGATCGCTGTCGTGACCGGAGCAACGAGCGGCATCGGCCTAGCAACTGCCAAGCTTTTCGCCGCCGAAGGCGCACGCGTTTACATCACCGGCCGCCGCAAGGATGCGCTCGACAAGGCAGTGGCTGAGATCGGCCATGGCGCGGTAGGCGTACAAGCCGACTCCTCGAGCAACGACGACCTCGACAAGCTGTTCGCTCAGGTTAAAGCTGAACAGGGTCGTCTTGACGCCCTCGTCGTCAACGCCGGTGGCGGCAGCATGCTTGCGCTCGGTCAGATCACCGAGGAACAGATAGATGAGACCTTCGGCCGCAACGTGAAGGCCGTCATCTTCACGGTGCAGAAAGCGCTTCCGCTGCTCACCAAGGGCTCGTCGGTCGTGCTGACCGGCTCGACCGCAGGCACTGAAGGCACGGCCGCCTTCTCCGTCTACTCTGCCTCCAAGGCCGCCGTTCGCAACCTGGCACGCTCCTGGGCGCTTGACCTGAAGGGCACCGGCATCCGCGTCAACGTCGTCTCGCCCGGCGCCACACGCACTCCCGGCCTCGTTGAGCTTGCCGGTGATGACAAGGAACAGCAGCAGGGCCTGCTCGACTATCTCGCCTCGCGGATCCCGCTCGGCCGTGTCGGCGAATCCGAGGAAATCGCCAAGGCAACCCTGTTCCTCGCCTCCGACGATGCGAGCTTCGTCAACGGCGCCGAGCTCTTCGCCGACGGCGGCCAGGCCCAGGTTTGACACCACAGCAGGAGCGGCTGACAGCCGCTCCACTTTCGTTCTCAAGGAGAGCCCGCGATGCGTGCCGCAGTCTATTTCAAGCATGGCAAGCCTGAGGACGTTCTTCAGGCAGTCGACGTCGAAGATCCCAAACATCCCGAACACAACAAAGTGCTGATCCGGGTGCTTCTCCGGCCGGTCCACCACGGCGACCTTCTCGACATAGCAGGACGCAGCATTGCGCGCCGACGAAGTATGATTACGGCAGGTCAGAATGGCCCCCGCTATCTCAGCGAAAAGGGCGCGACCAAGGATCGCGCGTATTGACGATGTCAAGGCCCATGGATGATCCTCCTACCAAACACATGGTGGTTCTGCAGTGCAGCAGCTACATTGTCCAAAGGATAGAAAGCGGCGCAGCGCGCAGCTTCTCCCCAAACGGCGTTACACGATCATGGTCATGTAAAACCAGTCCCCGCACAAAACGATCACCCACCGCCTGCTCGAGTTGGCGAAGACCTCTAAAATCATCTGATTTGACCGTAGCGGATGCTTTGACTTCAATCCCAACCACGCGACCACGGCGGTCTTCGATCACGATATCGACCTCGTCCTGATCTTTTGTTCGATAATGTGAAAACGCCAGACGACGCCCCGACCAGGATGCAAGCTTCAACAGTTCAGATACAACGAAACTCTCCAGTAGCGCACCAAACCGTGTCTTGTCGCGTCGAAGACTATCTAGACTGTCCTCTCGCAAGCTTGCGAGAAGGCCCGTGTCGACAAAATGCAGCTTCGGTGTTTTCACGAGCCGGCTTAATCGATTGTTCGACCAAGGCGGAAGTGTGCGCACCAAGAAAAGGCGCTCCAGTATAGCTACGTATTTGCCTGCGGTGACGCTCGACAATCCCAATGCCGACCCAAAGCTGCTATGATTCACGAGCTGGCCTGCATGCTCACCAAGCACATTCAGCAATTTTGGCAACCGATCGAGTTGGTCGATATTTGCGATATCACGGACGTCTCGATCAAGAATGAGAGCGACATAGTCTTCAAGCCATGCTGCCCGGCGGGCAGCCGTCGGGCGACGCAATGCCTCCGGATATCCTCCCTTCAGAACAATCTCCATAAGATCGTCGCCGAACACGACCCTCTCTCCGATCGCGGGTTCGTCGCCATTGAAAATTTGATCGAGTAACTGCCCAGAGGTTGATTGGATTTCGGCTTGAGCAAATGGCAGCAGCGGTACGACCGCCATCCGGCCGGCAAGTGAATCAGCTATAGCTGGAACCGTCGCTAGATTGGCTGACCCAGTCAAAAGGAACCGGCCAGGCCGTTCATCCCGATCCACACTTTCCTTGATGGCAAGCATCAGTTCAGGTGCGCGCTGTATCTCGTCGATGACAGCCCTGTCGATGCCTCGAATGAACCCTATTGGATCGGCTCGCGCAGCGCTTAATGTGCCTGCGTCATCTAGCGTCAGGTAGGGCCGATCTGCGTCTGAGAATTGTCGCGCAAGTGTTGTTTTACCTGCTTGTCGCGGCCCAGAGATCAAAACAACACGCGTATCGGCCAGAGCCGTATCAACGATTGGCTTCGCTTTACGGTCAATATACAAGCGGGTGACACCATCAGTTTTCATACGGCAATGCATAAACCAATTGCCGTCCAATTTAAAGGACTTTTCCGTCTGATTTAAATAAACCGTTCGTCTAGTTCAAAACTCAAGACTGAGGTTTCCGATTCATTTTCCGAAATCAGTAACCGAGAAACTTCCCGACAAGCTACGTCCGCAACTTGAAAATGGAAACAATTTGCGGCGGTATTCGCCTTGATGGGAATCGAACCGCCATTCCATATTTCCGGTGACAGAAAAATCCAAAGCGGCGGTCGCCAAAGTCAGAATTTAGCTTCTGCAATGAAATGGTCGAAGATCAGCGTCATCAATCCACATCACGCACCGCAGAGTGGCGCCATCTGGCCGCAGAAGGTTGTCGGATATGTCCCGGATTTAATAGGATCTGTTCCGGCATGAGAATTAGGCGTCCGCACGGCGTATTCGTTATAATTCCTTGCAGTTTCATCTAAAATCTCGTCTGTTATACAAATTCGATCTTTTGTCAGCATTGTTAATCCGCAACCGAATGGACGCGCTTCTTTGGGAAACGACCGCCGCAAGACATCCAAAATAGATGCGCCGACGTATTCTCCGGGCTACGTGGTTGCAGTTGCGGACATCCTGCCGTTGGCTCGTGTTCACGGGCCAGTGAAGTGACTGCAAGGCTGACCGACATCTTTCTGAGCAAACGCAGATCGCTTATCTGGAGCGTCATGCGGATCGTTCGCGATCCACAAACGGCAGAGGATGTAGCGCAGGAGACATATGTCCGCGCCAGAAAGGCGATCGAAAACGGTCCGATCGAGCACATCGAGGCGTTCCTCTATCAAACGGCCCGCAATCTCGCTATCAACCACAAGCGGCACCAGGACATGCGCGGCAGCGTGGAACGCAACGACCTGTACGACACCGATGTCGAGAATATCGCTTCGCCACTGCCGTCTCAGGAAGCCGATTTGATTCATCGCCAACGGCTGGAACTCCTCACTGAAGCGATTGCGAAACTACCGCAGCGTGCACAGACTGTCTGGATGCTGAGCCGCATTGAGAAATGGTCGTATCCGCGGATCGCCGAACACCTCGGCGTGTCACCCAATACGGTTTTCAATGATCTGAAGCTCGCCCATGCCCATTGCCTCGACGCCCTGGAAAAAATCGACCGTGGCTGAATTCGTCTCATTACCCGGCTGCTTACCAATGGGAACGGGTAGCGCTGCCATATCGCCTCCGGCGAAGAGGATTTTTGGGAGATTCCGGTTTGTGAAGTGTCTCAGGAATAAGGCGGCCCGATCTGGCGACTGCCGGATAGGGATGGGCTGAGTGGAACGCGACACGCATAGGCGCGAGAATGAAGAGCAGCAATTCGTGCATCCGGATCCAGCAATGGACACTGCACTGAACTGGCTATTCACGCTGCAAGCCTCGCCCGACGATGCCAACCTTCGCGCTAGGTTAGACGACTGGCTCCGGGCTGATCCTTCGCATTCGCGAGCCTTCGATCTCGCCGTCGGCACATGGGGACTTCCCGAAATGGACATGGTGGCCAACGAGATCGCGGCCCGATCCGAACACGCAATTGCTTTGCGCGAGGCCGTTGATCTTCGCCAAACCGGACCAAGGCGAAGACTGTTGCCCAGGATCGCGATGGCGGCAGCGGCGGCGGTGCTTCTGGCCACAGGCATTCAGCAATATCCGGACGTCATGCTGCGCTGGCGGGCTGACTATGCGACGCCCACAGGTCCGCATGAAGAGGTCTCGCTGCCCGACGGATCACGGATGATCCTGAACACCGCATCGGCTGTGTCAGTGAATTTCCAGGGGGCGAAGCGTTCGGTGACCCTTCTTAGGGGCGAAGCATATTTCGATGTGGTCCATGACGCAGCCCGGCCGTTTACGGTGGCGGCGAGTTTCTCGGAAGTGGAAGTCAAAGGCACGGCGTTTTCAGTCCGCACCGACAATGCGGAAGACACAGTGGTGTTGGAAAGGGGCCATATCGATGTTTCGCTTCTCCAGAACCGCGAAGATGTGGCATCGCTCGAACCGGGGGAAAGCATCACTGCCTCCTCCAATAATCTGTCTGTTGTCAGGAAGTCAGACACCTCGACCTCTCTTGCATGGCTTCAGGGACGGCTCGTCTTCACGGACCAACCGTTCGGTCAGGTTCTGGATGAAGTGGAAAGATACTACGGCCAGTCAATACTGGTGGCGAATGCCAGACTCTCAAGCATGAGGGTCAATGGTAGCTACCGCCTCGATAATCCCGAGCGGGTCATCCACTCGCTGGCCACCGCTGCGGGCGCGACTGTGACACGGCTTCCAGGCGGGATTATAATCCTTCGTTAAATAATCAACTTTTTTTGTGAGATTTACCCAGCCCGATTGTCAGGTGTGTATGGGCCGAAAAAGCATAATGCGTGTCGGCCCTTGGATCAGGATTAAGAGGGACGACCATGGGGCTGATTGCGCGGGCTAAAGCAAGGGATGAAACTGGCAGGAACGGGCCGCTTTGCGGCAGGCGCCATCTGACAGCCCTGCTTGTCACATCGAGTGTTCTTGGTGGTGTAAGTCTCATGCTTCCCACGGTCGCGAAAGCGCAGCAGCAGATCACCGGGCAGTCCGTAAGCTTCAATATCCCGTCACAGCCCCTTTCGTCGGCGATCAACGCATTCATCCGCGCAAGCGGCTGGGAAGTCGGCTTTGCGTCACAAGCGGTTGCCGGAAAGCAGTCATCGTCAGTCAACGGATCCATGACACCAGCCCAAGCACTGCAAGTTATGTTGACCGGTACCGGCGTCGGCGCCCGGATCTCCGGCCCATCGACGGCTGCCCTGGTAACGGCGCCGGTGACCGGTAGCGCGATCACGACTGACGGCTCAACCGTCCTGCAAACAATTACCGTCGCTGGCGAGGGTATCGATTCCTGGGAAGCCCCGCCCAGCTATGCAGGCGGCCAGGTCGCATCGGGTGCAAAGCTCGGCATGCTGGGCAATACGAGCATCATGGATGCACCCTTCAATGTGGCCAGCTACACGTCGAAGACGATCCAGGATCAGCAGGCTGTTACCATCGCCGATGTGGTGGCCAATGATCCCTCCGTCCGGGTCTATACAAGTGGCATGGGATCGTCCGCCGGTGTCGGTGACAGTTTTTACATTCGCGGCTTTTCAGTTGGCACATATAGCGTCCTGATCGACGGCTACGGCGGCATTGCACCCGACCGCATCATTCCAGTCGAAACCATGGAAAGCGTCGAAATCCTCAAGGGGCCGAATGCCCTTCTGAACGGATATTCCCAGTATGGATCTCTTGGAGGATCGATAAACGTCGTCCCGAAAAGGGCCACCGATGAGCCCGTTACACGCGTTACGACAAGCTACGCGTCGGACAGCCAGTTCGGAACCCACCTCGATTTCGGCCGACGGTTCGGCGAAAACGAGGAATGGGGTGTCCGGGTCAACGGCATCTTTCGAGGCGGCAATACCGCAATCGACGGGCAATCCGCTCAGCTCGGCGTCGGCACCATCGCACTGGACTATCGTGGCGATGACTTCAGGGCCAGTCTCGACGCTGGCTATGTCGATCAGCAAACGGATGTACCGACCGGCGCTGCCGGCTTCGGATTTTCTTCCGACATACGCAATCCTGCTGCACCTGATCTAAGCAAGCAGATCTATCAGGATTGGGAATATTCCAACACCAGGAGTTCCTATGTGCTTGGAAAATTCGAATATGACCTGAATCCGTCATGGACCATCTATGGCGGCGCCGGTTACCGAGGCTATTCTCAGGAATCTCTCTCCACCGACATCTTCGTCAACGACGCCTTGGGCAATGCTACGGCGACGGCATATTACAGCCCGATCCACGGACATTCAGCCTCTGCTCAGACCGGGATCAGAGGCGAATTCGACACCGGCCCGATCAGCCACAAGTTCAACCTGAACGGCTCCTATCTTTTTCAGGCGCTCAATCAGCAAAGCAATTATTACGGCTTTGCGGCATTCGATACGAACATATACAACGCGCCGACCGTCGCCCGCCCCTCGACCGCGGGTTTCAGCGATAGTCCGCCGAGATACTGGAACGTCAAAGCTCCGGCCGTGACGCTTGCCGACACCATATCATTCCTGGACGATCATGTGCTGTTGACCGCAGGCGTGCGCTACCAGCAGATCGGCGTCGATGTGTTCAATCCGGATGGCAGTAGGTCTCAGGCATATGACAGGCACGCGCTGACACCAGCATTCGGCCTGGTCGTGAAGCCGGTAGACAACCTGTCCATCTATGCCAACTATATCGAGGGTCTCCAGCAGGGACCGACGGCCTGGGCCGGGACATCGAACGCGGGCCAGATCTTCCCTCCCATCCTGACGCAGCAGTTCGAAGCCGGGGTCAAATATGATTTCGGAACGTTCACCGCGACCGCCAGTGTCTTTCACATTGGCAAGCCGGGCAGCAGCATCACCACCGATGCCTTCGGCAACTCGGTGTTCACCGTCAATGGAGAGCAACGGAACCGCGGCGTCGAGCTCAACGTCTTCGGGGAGGCCACAGAAAATCTGCGCCTGCTGGGCGGCATTGCCTATACGCAAGGCACGCTGACCAAGACGGATGATGGCTTCTATGACGGAAATACCGCTATCGGCGTGCCCCGCTGGCAATCCAATCTGGGCATCGAGTGGGATCCGCAGTTCGCGGAAGGCCTGACGCTGTCCGGCCGAATGATATCGACCAGTTCCCAATTCATCGATCAGGCTAACACCCAGAAACTGTCAGGTTGGACCAGGTTCGATATCGGCGCTCAGTATAAGACGGAGTCATTTGGCAATCCGCTCGTCTTGCGCGCGTCGGTGGAGAACGTGTTCGACAAAAACTACTGGGCCGGGGTAGACGGTGGCTGGGCAACGACGGGCACGCCCCGCACTTTCAAGCTGTCGGCGACTGTGGATTTCTGAACATGAGGGTGGGGCCAACCGTCCTTCGACCGACACGCCGACATGTGCTGCAAACCGGTATCGCTACCGGTTTGAGCCTCATGCCCGGCTTTCGAGGGAGCACTGCGCGAGCAATGCCCTCCCATCCCCTTGTCGTGCTGGATTTCGCCCACGCGCAGTCGCTTCTGGCCCTTGGCGTCGAGACGTTCGGCATGGCGGAGCGCTGGCGCTATGAACAGTATGTCGAGGAACCCCGCCTTCCAGCCTCGGTTTTCGACATTGGTACATTGCACCAACCAAACCTTGAGCTTCTGGCCAGGGTCCAACCTCAGCGGATCATTCATTCGCAAGAGTGGCCAACCGATACCGAACAGCTCGCGCGGATCGCGTCCTTGACGGAGCTATCTATCTATACCGGCACACGTGCGCCTCTCGATCGTGCACGGCAATCATTCTTGCAAATCGCGGAGATCGCCGATGTCACGCAGCGCGCAGCAGATTATATGGCCGGCTTCGAAGATCACATGAATGCCTACCGCTCCCGTCTAAGACCATTCGAAGGCAAAAGAGTGATGGAGCTATGGGCAGCGACGCCGCGCGACTTCTGGACGCTTGGTACTGCCAGCCTCGTCCACGATGTCCAAAAGCATCTAGGGCTGAGAAATGCTGTGCAGGAGAGCGGCGACACCTGGGGTTGGCTGCCGGTGACAATGCGAGATCTCGGCGCGCTGGACGACACGATCATCTTCCATTTCGGCCCAGTGCCTGCCCCGTTAAGCAACAACCCGCTCTGGAACAGTTTCGGCTTCGTTCGACGCCGGCAACTCGTCGTCCTACCCCGCAGCTGGCTGTTCGGCGGACTTCCCGAAGCGGATAGAATTGCCCGGCTCCTCACGCAGGCATTGGAGGGACGACATCATCTCTCCGCAAACTGAAACGCGACGCAAAAGGCGTTTTATCTTTTCCTTTCCATTGTTATGTATTCCCGGAGCCTTGGCCGGCCTTCTGAGCCTCTATCACATTTGGCTGGACATTCCTCTGTCAGCATGGTGGCAAGCGCTACTAGCGCCGGATTTCGAAATTCCTGGCCAGATGATCGTGCATTTCATCACCCTTCCGCGCATAGCCGCAAGCCTGCTGGCCGGCGCATCCTTGTCGCTCTCCGGCCTGATTTTCCAGCAAGTCCTGCGCAATCCACTGGCCGAGCCGTCGACAACCGGTGTGTCGGCGGGTGCGGCACTCGCCCTGAAAGCCTCGGCCTTGCTCGTTCCTTCGTTAGCCTTGCCGCCTGTGCCGGTTGCGTGCGCAGGCGCGGCTGCGGCTATGTACCTGACGCTTGCGCTGGCATCGCGCAACCTCGCCTCACCGCTGCGGCTGATCCTGGCCGGCCTTGTCGTCGGCCTGTTCTGTGGCGGGATCAATTCCGTGCTGGCGCTGTTCTTCCACGAAGAACTGCGGAGCGTCTTTCTCTGGAATACAGGCTCGCTGCTCAATCTCGGTTGGGACGCGTCAGCCTACGTGGCACCTGTGCTGCTGATATGCGCTTTACTGGCCGTTCTGATGATCCGTCCGCTGGAATTACTAGCACTGGAAGAGCATGGCGGCCGCAGTCTGGGCGTACCGATGGTCACGGTTCGGTTAACCGGATTGCTGCTTGCGGTCGTGTTGGCTTCCGTCACCATCGCTGCGGTGGGCGTGATCGGGTTTGTTGGCATTGCGGCGCCGGCAATCGTGCGGCTCGCAGGCGCAAGGACATTCAGGCAACGGGTGGTCGCGACGCCCCTCCTGGGGAGCATTCTTCTCTGGCTCGCCGATCAGATCACGCAGATCAATCCACTGTTAGACAACGAGCTGCCGACCGGTGTCTTGACCGCCATATTCGGCGGCGCCCTCCTGCTCTGGATGCTGCCGCGACTCCGTGGCGCGAGCCTTGGCGACGCTGGCGCCTCCCTTGCAAGGCGCAACGTCACAAAGGCTCCGTGCATCGCATTCGCCTTATGGGCCCTCCTGCTGGTCATTATAATATGGGCATCGCTTTTTTCCGCGCAGAGCCTTGATGGCTGGCTTTGGCAGGGTGTTTCAGATGGAAATGCCTCTTTTGAATGGCGCTGGCCTCGCGTCGCTGCCTCCGCAATTGCGGGAGCGATGCTCGCTGTGGCGGGCGCTATCATCCAGAGGGTCACCGGAAATGCGATGGCCAGTCCGGAAATTCTCGGGATAAGTTCTGGCGCTGGCTTGGGAGTGGCCTTGTTATTTCTGTTTGATCCAGCTTCGGGCCATGCGCTGAAAGTGTCTGCGGCCAGCGGCGGAGCCTTCCTGACCCTGGCCCTGAGCTTCGCGCTCGCCAGAAATGCATTGGCATCTCCGGAACGGATGTTGCTGACTGGCGTAGCCATTGCGACAGTATTCGGCGCGCTGTTGTCGGCCATCACGGTGCAATTTGATCCGCGAGTCGCCGGCCTGCTGTCATGGCTTGCCGGCTCAACCTATTCGGTCACGATTTTCGACATCCTCGCCCTGGCAAGCGTCGCCCTTGGCGTGACAGCGATCCTCCCTCTTACCCTGCGCTGGCTTGAGATATTGCCGTTGGGAGACGTGACGGCGCGCCAGATCGGGGTCAATGTTGGTGCAAGCCGCCTGACGCTGCTGCTCATTGCATCGCTGCTTACCGGAACAGCAGTACTGACCATAGGGCCTTTGAGTTTCGTCGGTTTGATAGCACCTCATCTCGCTAGGATGACCGGCGGCAGAACCATACTTTCTCAACTCATTATCTCGGCGATTCTCGGAGCAATCGTCATGATTTCAGCTGACTGGCTTGGCCGAAATCTCCTGTTTCCGTATGAAGTACCCGCTGGCACGCTGGCTGCACTCGTCGGTACACCCTACTTTTTCTGGCTGATGTGGCACAAATCGCAATAGCCGTTGGCCTGTCACCGAATGAGCTCTTGCTCTTGATGGGAAGCGAACGCTGCACCCTTAGTTCGGCTAAGCTGCTATTTGGCGTATCATTAATCCTCCTCTGGACGCTTCTCAGGCAGCAGTGAGGGGTCCGCCAGTACACGAAATAGTCATACGTCCTCGGGATAGAGACGAGGGAAAAGGGTATCGAGCGCTTGGACTGGAAAGCGCAGCGACACAGGCCCCTTTTCGGTAACTGACGCAAGCAGGCCCTCATCCGTCAGCGCCTTTAGAACGCGCCGCGCCGATCGATCTGGCAGGCCAGTGATACGCGAAGCCTCTCCCC
Organism: Rhizobium sp. TBD182; assembly: GCF_001950375.1. NCBI lineage: Bacteria > Pseudomonadati > Pseudomonadota > Alphaproteobacteria > Hyphomicrobiales > Rhizobiaceae > Rhizobium > Rhizobium sp. TBD182. The sequence continues at coordinate 66,010 of NZ_BDLN01000014.1, forward strand.
GCTCAAATTCTCCGCGCACAAGGGCTTCCTGAAGTAAGGGCGCGCACTCGTCAGGCAAAGTTTCCTGACGATAGACATAACGCTTGAGGCGTCCCCCTAGTGTTTTGAGGTCAAACAGGCTGTCCATGTATTCGAGCTGATCGAGACACACGCGCAGAAACCAACTGGTGAACAGTTCAAGTCCCTTGAGCGACAGGTTGCCCCGTCCATCGCGGTCGCCCTGACGTGGCTCGTCTGCCCAAGCCATATGCTGCTTATATTCGGCGCGTCCTTCAGGCCCCCCCGCCAAGCCTCGAGCCAAGCCGCGGGAAACTGACCAGAGACCATGAGCTCCCACTCCGGCCGCTTGTGCCATCGCATGACTCATCAAACGGCTAACTCGGCCGTTGCCGTCTGGAAACGGATGGATGTAGTTGAAACGGTGATGCGCGGTCGCCATCGCAAAAAGGCGGGCGCTACGGCTGCTCCCAACTGCCATCATCGCTTCTCCTGGAGCCGGCTGGAAGGCGAACCGCTGATGGAAGTAGGCCATGAAATCGGGCACGCGATCGCTCGCGGGAGGCAAATGTCTGCCGACCTCGACGTCCTGCTCCTCCCCTCGCCGCCATTCGCCGGGCGTCATAACAAAGCTGTGGTGGTTACCGACAATCGTCAGCATCTTTACTGTTGCGCCATCATAAAAGGCGCGGTGAAGATAGCGGATGAATTCTATCGATGCAGGATCAGGCAACATCCCTGCCGCCTCTCGCTCGTCGATCTCCTGCTGAACACGATAGTGGGCGACGGCTTCGATCTTGAGGTCGCGCCGATCGTCCTCGGGCCCAATTCCCTGCAGGGCCTGCTCGATCTCACGTGGCCGGGTGTTGTGGCCTTCGATCAGATTACTATAGTAGGTGTTCATGATCCTGACGGTGCGGGCCAGTTGGGCTGCGGTTTCAGGATGGAGAGCCCGGCCAAGTCGTTCGGCCCTAGCGACAATCTCAAGCGAAAGGTCCAGCAGTTCGCCACTGGGATGCTCGATACGCGCCGGTTCGATGCGGGTAGATGCTTCTTCGAAAGTCATTTTGGCCGATATCCAGTTTCCTTATATCATTTATATATATGGGATTTTTGTCGATTTACCATCACATTTGGCCGATCTTTTGGCCGATGTTGTCGTGAGTACTATAGCCCCGTCATCAAGACATGACCCACCCAATCACCAAAAAGAACTCGAGCAATGACACTCGGTTAGTCGTCCCTGGCAAATCTTTGCGAACTTCTGGCCTTTCCACCGCGATGTTCATATTAGTTTACCCGCCTTGATGAAAGTCGAACCTTCGGCCCATTTATTTGTCATGAATTGAGAGGCAAGGGATCGGTGCCTTCTCCTAGAATCGAAAGGTATCGTCGATAGCTGAACACCCGGCCACGCTTTCGGCCGGTAACCTCATCAACGATGCCCAATCGCTCTAGGTCGGCGAGTGCGGCGTTGACCGTTGGCGCGGACAAACCCGTCACCTGAACAATCTGGTTCGCTGTGTGAAAAGGATTCTGCTGGAAAAGCTCGTGAATGCGAAGGGCCGACCCTGCTCTATCACTCTCCATCGTTATCCGCTCCCGATCTTCCTTGAAAAGATCGACGATCTGAGTAGCAGCCTCAAACGCTTGATTGGCAGTGTCGGCGACGCCCGTTAGGAAAAACTCCAGCCAGGCTTCCCAGTTACCATGTTCGCGAACCTCTTGCAGTAGCCGATAGTATTCTCTCCGATGGGACTTCAGATAGAGGCTGAGGTAGAGCAACGGCTTTCGCAAAACGCCGTTCATGCAAAGATATAGGATTACAAGCAGCCGGCCGATACGACCGTTACCATCGAGAAACGGATGGATCGTTTCGAACTGCACGTGCAGCATGCCGGCTTTGATTAGCGCGGGTAACCTTGATTGGTGGTCATGCATGAAGCGCTCGAACGCATCCAGGCAACCGGCCATTTCAGTAACGGGTGGCGGGACAAAGAGTGCGTTACCGGGGCGCGTGCCACCGACCCAATTTTGCGAGCGGCGGAACTCTCCTGGATCCTTGGTGCCTCCCCGCCCACTGTGCAGGAGCCTGGCGTGCATCTCACGGATCAGACGCAACGACATGGGCAACGTTTCCAGCCGCTCTAAACCATACATCATGGCGTCAACATAATTGGACACTTCACGGATATCATCGACCGGCTGCCCGGCTTGAGCTTCGGTCTCAAACCGCAAGAGATCCGAAAGGGTCGACTGCGTGCCTTCAATCTGCGAGGAAAGAACGGCTTCCTTTCTTACATACATATAAAGAAACAGCTCCTGTCTCGGCAGCAGCATTGTGATACCATCCAAGCGTCCTAGTGCGCGCTCAGCCAAGCTGAGGCGCTCTAGCAATGAAAGCACATCAATCGCCGGCTCGGGCGGCAATGGTGGGGGCACGAACGCCCGTACTGTTTCACTGGCAGCGACCGTCTCGACGAAACGACCCAGGCGGTTTTTGGATTCGGAATCAGACATAACCCAATATCAATCGCGCCCCTTATTTAAGCAAGGCGCATTTCATTTAATTAAGTGACAGACGTAGATAAGTGCGCTTAATTAACGAGCCGACATTGAACTCCTGAGCTTTGGTCCGGGCAGCACAGGCGGCTAATACGATGCTTTGGCGCCATTAAAAGTGACAGCCCGATACATCCTTTGTTAAAGCTCGCCTCATATTCCCGCTCGCCCTCGGCACTTGTGCCGAGCGAAAAGGAATAGGCATGACCAAACACGACCTTTCATCGCGTCATTTTCAGCGGAAAATTGCGCGCTTCTGTGAGCTGCGTATCGCTCCCATCGCATCCAAGCGAGTTTCGGAGAACATACGGCCTTATCTGGCCAGTTTGATTATCTACCGGAAATCGCCCCCGGTCCTGAATGGCCATATCGACTGGACAACGGTCGGTCAGGCATGCGGGATCGAAGACGAGTTGACGGAAGAACTGAAAAAGCAGCTCCGGCCAGGCTTGGATGCAATCATCCGATGGCTCGGCGCACCACCAGCGGCCGAAGAACGATGGCCGCCAACGCCAACAGTTCGCTCGGGCAAAATGGCGCCTACCAAGAAGGCAGCCTTCGAACACTCTTCCAGACAGCCGCAAGGCACAGCGACCAACGGCATCTTTGTACAGCGTGCGTCGACATCCCGCGGCCCGCACCAAAACCGATAAACGCTTTTCCAGAACTCGCAACAGTGATCGTAGCAGGTGGCCTGATCGCCACGATCAAAGTACCCAATGCAGAAGACACCAAGCGGATACTCGCAAACTATCGTGATGATCCGCAGACGACCCTGCAGAGATTGGAGTCTGCAATCTTCCAATGCGTCCCAGATAGCGCCAAGAGCGCTACTGGCACGCGATTAACCAAAGCTGTCATTGCGCCAATCTATGTGAAAATTGTTGACCTTCGGATGGAGGGAGCACCCAAAGACAGCTTTAGCGCACAGATTCAAAAATGGATCATAACCAATCATCCGAAGCTTTTGACTAGCCTCCCAGATAAAGACTTTCTTGAATTGGTCGGCTACCTCAAGAAAATTGGAGAAGACGACGTCGAGAACTGCATCCTCTCGGCCGCGATGTCGAGCGACAGAAGCGTCAGAGGAGGCGCAGATAACCGGGAACTTCGTCTCTAACTGCTTATGCCAAGGCCCCGGCTGCGTTGGTGGTAGCCCAGCGCTCTTAGGCATCTCGTACTGACTGCGAGTTCCATGGGTAGGAGCAGCACGTCGCTTACAGCCTATGTCGTTTTGATTGCTATCATTCCTCGCGCATCGCCGTGTTAATTTGATCCGCGAGTGGTTTCACCAAGTACGATAAAGCAGTCCGTTCGGTCGTCTTTATGTAGGCTTCGACCGGCATGCCGGTTTACCTAAATCTAGTTGGAGTAAATGTAGTAAGCTTCACGGCGATCCGGGACTATGAGTAGAAAACCGTTGTTTTGCTTCCCAACATAGTTTCCTTTTGACGAAAGCGAGTTTTGTGAAGCTGCAAGAACAGCAGGCCATATGTTGAGTTTTATATCACGCTGAGACAGATAATCGCTAATATTTTCAAATACTTTTGTATTGAAGCGAGACTGCAGAGGAGTTGGCGTCGCTTGCCAAACAAAGTATTTACGCGGCCGTTCCCGATGGGGGGATGCCGTTTTCTTACATTTTAAGCCCTCAAGAAAAGGCACACCGCCGTTTTTAATCTGCTCCGCACTACTTTCAGCAAGGTCGAAGACGGCGAAGATCGCAAAGAAATCGCCTGAACCGCCAATACCTGTATAGTCAGAAACGGCAAACCCCGAACCCTCAACCTCGATACCGCACGGTATATTATGACGAAACCTATCGGGATCTGGCGAAAAACCACGAAAGAGTGTGACGCCCAAAGCAATAGCGACCAACAAAAATACAATCGAGAGTTTTATTCTCTCATGAATAACCATATGAAAACACCAAAGCAAGCTACAGTTGAAAACGAAAAGAAAAAACATCTAATTCACTGAAATAATTAATATATTTACTAAATTTTCATCAAAAAAATTGAGCAATATTGAACCGTGAGCGGTTGCAACGGCGGGTAGCCCACAGGGCAATAGGGCGTGGTTTTCCGCGACAACGTGTCTGTTTTGTATTGTGCTCCAGAGCGGAGCGGAGGAAACGCAAAGGCGCGGATATTCGATAGTCGCGCTCGGCAGGGATTGGCCGAGGAGGACGCAAAACGGTTTCAATCATGTGGCGGCGTCGCACATTGGATTAAACAGATTCGCAGAAGCCGGAAAACACCGAGGCCAACCCACTTATTCAGGAAATCGCTGGTCGCAAAGTCGGGCAAATTTAATCACAAGCGCGGCGTCTTTCTCTGAGACAACAGCCAAAGAGTCCACATGCTTTTGCATGTAGGCTTCTGCATCGCTTTTAGATCGTTGAGATCGCTCGAAAATGCTTTCCGCCTGTGTAGCCAGCTTGTCGAATTTTGTTTGGTAGCGTGCGGACATTTTGGCGTCTCCAGCTTCTTGATAAACCGCTGCCATCATCGCAAAGGCCGCTCCACACTGGAAAGGATGCTCATCCGTATTGGGTCCAAGTTCCGCTGAATCTTGACCGTAGCTCGGCGTTCCAAAAGCCACGACCAGAAGCAAAATAATAGCACGCATCAAAAGCCCTCTAACCGATGAGGTTGGTATTCTTGCGTCGCAGACACGGAAATCACCATCCCACGCCTGGAAAATCAGTTAACCGGACGCTTACGAAGTTAATGTCGGCCAAGGGACAACTTGTCAGCAACCACTTCCCGATCCCCAATTGTGGTCGATCAAGGATTCCACTGGTCTCACCGCTTTGCAGGCGGTTCTGTTCTTGTTGCCATGTAGTTGTGAATGGAGAACAGGAGATGCAGGCCAATTGCGAAGCGTATGCCGCTGATTGCGTTCTCAGCGGCGTCCCTCCACCCGAGGATCGTTTTCAGCCCATTTCGTACCAATTCTCCTTGCGACCCTCCAACCGAAACGGTGCTTGAGTTTTCAGTCAGAAACAGCAGGGAGGAACCCTCTAGCATTGCGTACAAAAATAGCGTGTCAGCCAGCAATACGGTCTGGAAACTCAACGAAAATCTGTTCTTGCCTGTAAAAAAGCTGACGGCGGCCGACGCCAGAAACAGAAGAATGCAGTAAATCAAAAGTGCCGCAACGCTGTAGTAGGCGACGTTGAAAACCATCGCCCCTGCGTTTCCGCGGATGCTCTCTGGACTGGAGTTGATAAACGTTGCCAAGGAAATTAGCAGAATTAAAATCACGTACCTGGTCGCAACAAACATCATAAGAACCCCGTATTTTCGAACCGGTTTGTCTGGCCACGGACGAGAACGGCTTTCGGTCACGCCACAGCGATCCGGGTAAAACCGGGTTAATGCCCTCAGACTTGGCAATCACGATCACTCGACCGGCCGCGCTCTAAATATCTCACGAATTGACTTCGCTCTTTGCCGCCATCCGTAACAGAAGAGGCCTCCCGAAGTTCCCTCGGTTGCGCGCCCATCTTTTCCATTGCAATCGCAAGAATTTCGCCGGCTCTGCCAGACAGAGAAAGGCGATGGCTTGAGAGCCACTCGCGCAGTTGCGGGAGCGCAGATGATGCGGAGCCACCCGCTAGGCAGAGGCCTTGTACACCAGAAAGGTAGGCCTGAAAATTGTCGCTCTGAGAGATAGCATCTCCTTCTGTTAAGCCGGCTTCAATCAGGTTCAACATTGCGGGAACGGCTGCCTCTCCGTAGACGTGAAGTCTCGTCAACGCTCCCCTCATCCAGCGCCGTGCTTCCGGTTGCCCGGAAAGCCGCACCATCTCGACAATATACGGCTCGAGGTATTTATCAGGCAAAGCCGCAATGCCACTGCTCAGGTTCTCTAGTGACTGCTCTAAAGTGACCCCAATCGAGTCCGGCCAGGTTTTACCGGCAAGAGCACGTTTGATCATCTCGCTTGCAAGCACCGGCAACGCCGCCCGTTCGTTCTCACGCGCGTCGTACACCAGTGGACCGAGACGCGGAGGTGGTGGCAATATCGGATCTGCCAGAATTTTAAGCTGGAGATCAAATGCGGGCTTGGAGAGTTCGTCGACCAGCGGCAGACTGTTGTGATAATGCGTGTAAGCTCGCCACTCCCCAGCCGATGGTGCGCGCCGGGCCGCTATCGCAGCTTCGATATTGGCAGCAATCTCTTCTTCGATACCGCTGGCGTCGATTGTCAAATCGAGCGCAAGCGTACCAGTCAGAAATCTGCTCCAGGCTTCTTCGCCGTTCACAGGCCGTTCACCCCCGCTCAACTGCCGATCGATTTGCCACCAACCAATTTCCTTATCCCAGCCGCCCCCTTGTAGGACAGGCAGCAACAAATATCCGAGCGTACGGTATTGTACCTCAGTTTGCCGATAGATTTCACGAAACGATGCCGACGTCGCGTCTCTGGCATGGGCACTTAACCTGTATACCGAAAGCGCATCGTCGTAGCCGAGCTGTTCACCTTCGAATGAGTAACCGCGGCTCTTGACCTGTTGTCGTGTGACCACGAGGTCCGCTTCGGAAAGCGTGGTGTGTTCGCTGATGAGACATAGCCCCTGGCTTGCTTTCAGACGAACGACATCGTTGACGCGGATCGGCGGTGTATGCGGCGCCGGGCGAGGCTGGACTAGCGCGTTTGGACTAAATTTTTCCTGGGCAACCGGGCAGACTGGCCTTCTCTCAAACCGAAACGCATTTGCGCTCTGCTGTGGTTCCAGCTCCATTTGCCCGGGGATCGTCCGTGCTACAATCACCTTTTCCACTGAGCCAGCCAGCAATGCACGAATGCAGAACTCATCGCATCTGTCGCTCTCTGCCTGGCGAAGTGCGATCGTCCTTGAATTGAGAGGAAGGCTGACGCGGTTGAGATCGTCCGAAATCCACTCTCGTGCTTCCACGTAAAGCGGTAGTGTCAGGATAAGGGGCAACAAAGCAAGCGTGGCTGGAACGAGCGCGATCGAAAGAAATGCACGACGTGGCCCGCGAAGGGGTAAAAATCTGAAAATGATCAGGAAGACGATACAGCTGAATAAAAGTGGCGCCGCCGCCCACAAGACCAGCGCTATTGGAAGACCGATAATGCTTATCGCCGCAATCGTTGCCAATTGAGGGAAATTGATGACGAATATTGTCAGGGCCGTCAGGGCAAGAAGTACCGGAAAAAACGCCTTATAGACCATATGCAGCACTACTCGAAATTGCGGTACATCCGCTCGGCGGGCTAGTTACCTCATTCGCTATTGCCGGCGGTTACTGTTGTAAAGCAAAGTCGGCTGGCATGATTAACGCGAGAGGATTGTTGGATTCACTCGCGACACCGCATCAGTACCGCGCTTGCTACGCAATTCAAACAGCTGAGGCAGTTACCGGTCGGAGGGGAAAGAGGGATAAAGTCGGGCGACGACTGCTTTTCTCATGGCGGTGGCAAGACGATCATGGAAAATTTCAAGAGCCCGTTCTGCCTCGGTCGGTGAGAGCCAATTGCCAGAAAGACGCCAACGACGGACGAACAGCCAGTCGAGATCACTGCATCGTACGGATACAATGTTCGAACGAAGCTGTTCGAGCGTGAGAGGTCTCCTGACAGGGCTATGCCCTATCTCGGCGCATATTTCCCGATTGTAGGCCTTCGTCCTACGTTGCAAGAGAGCAGCGTCCTCGTCCGTAACCACAACAAGTCGGTCAATTTCTGAGCGGATATCATCCGGCATTTGGTCGATGCATGCTTCAACCGCCCCCACAAATCGATGATCGCCAGTGAAATCGATACCCCATTCGCTCACCCCGTATCGCCATAGGATCGTCTCAGCGTGCTCGGCCCAAAATCTGTCCTTCACCAAACCAAGCCCCTCCAGCAAACTAATCATCGCTGGCGTCGCAAGGGCTTCGCCGAGATTGTGTGAGGCGACGATTGTCACCACATTTTCCGGTCTCGTATCTAGCTGGAAGATGCGTAGTTTCATCCATTCTGCCCGCGCTCTCGTGGGGACAAGCGCAAAGAGATTTTTCTGCCCCGCAACATTCAGGACAGTAATGATAAGGTCATCCAAACGCGGCAGCGGCGTCGGCAAAATCGGCGGAATGCGTGGAACAGCGCCCCACGGCGTCTCAGTCGCTTGCCCAAGTCTCACGAGGGCATTGCAGCCCATCTGGTATCCAGAGATGAAATCGTGATGCCAGTCCTGATCCGCATTACCGGGCAGATTACCGACAAGAAATTTGATGATTTTGGCCAGTAATTCTGGGGTTACCTCATCAATCACACAAACGCCCTCTATTGCCGCGGGGAATAGTCACAATTTGCTTGTAGGTTCATGAAGGAATGCACACTGTATGTGCCGCCTCGATTGTCAAACAAAAATCCGCACGACGCTTAGCTGGCTACGACAGAAGAAGCGGGGCAGCGCGAGCTCTTAGGCTCTTGAGGGGACATGAACCCGCGTTCCCAACGCCGATTGATTGGTAGTCAATAATCATGAGCCCATGGCCGCTTTGCGCCGATATCGTTGAAAAACTCGCTGGGCTTGCTGCCGAGCCGCTCAAATCTGCTCTCGGAACGAGATAGACGTAGCATATGCCCCCGCGCTCTAGCGCAGGATATCGATCAATGCCGCTATTAAGCGGCATTGATGCTACGCGTCGGCCTCAGTTTGGCTAATCTCCTCAGGTTTTGGGCGGTTGCGGCAAGGAGGAATTCGTCTCGCGCACCACACGGCCCTCTCAGTCTTAATCGCGCCATCCGCAGGATGCGTTTGAGGTGTGCGAAGAGCATCTCGACTTTCTTCCGGCGATGGCGCGACTGCACGTATTCCGGCGTCGTGGCAATCGCGCGGGCGACATCACGGGCATCCTCATTCAGATCACGAGGCACCTTGCGCATCGGCATGTTCGGGCAGCAGCGAGGTTTTAGTTCGCAGCGATCACAATCCCGCTTGCTGGCACGGTAGAGCCGCGTTCCTTCAGCCGTGATCCCTGATCTCGGCGTCGCATAGGTTCGGTGGAATTGTTTTAGCTCCTTGCCCGCCGGACAGATGTAGCGATCATTTTCGGCGTCCCATGAGAAGTCTGAACGAGAGAAAGTGCGATCCGTCCTGTTGGACTTGTCGAAGACCGGAATGTGGGTGCTATCTTCTTCTCCTTGACCAGCCATGCGAGGTTGTCAGCAGAACCGTAGGCACTGTCAGCAGCGAGATAACCAGGTCGTAAACCGAAGCGGTTCTCCGTTCGGTCGAGCATCGTGCGAGATGCTCTGACCTCCGCCTGGCGGATTGCGCGTGTCGCTTCCACGTCCAAAATAACGCCATGCTCTGTGTCGATCAGGTAGTTGGTCGCGTAGGCGAAGAAGGCATAGCCTTTGTGGGCACCAGTCCATTGAGCAGCCGGATCGGACGGAGAGATAAACTTCGGTGTCACTGGCGATGCAGCCCCGAAAGCCGCATCATCAAGAACAGCCAGATATTCCTGCACTGAACGGCCAGCTTCCTCTTTTGCCTCCCATTCTGCTCCCGGCACCGAGCGCTGTTTGTTGGCATCCGCCGCAATCAGACTGGCATCGACGGCAAATCCTTCTGCACCGACCAACCCTTGCGCGAGGCAGCGCTCCACCACCGTTTCAAACATATGCCGCAGGATGTCGCTCTGTCGGAAACGGCCATGGCGGTTTTTCGAGAAACTGGAGTGATCGGGAACCTTGCCGTCCAATCCGAGACGGCAGAACCAGCGATAGGCGAGATTAAGGTGGACCTCTTCGCAGAGCCGCCGTTCCGAGCGAATACCCATGGAATAGCCGATGATCAGCATCCGCATCATCAGCTCGGGATCAACCGAAGGGCGACCAGTGGTGCTGTAGAAAGGCTTCAACTGTGCCCGAACGCTGTCGAGTTCTAGATGTCGATCGATCCCGCGCAGCAGGTGGTCAGCAGGGACATGATCATCAAGGCAGAAGTCGTAGAAGAGCTGCGCCGGAGCCGTCTGACATCCCATCATCGCTCAATCCTCCGCAAATCGGTACGACGATTGAATCATGCCTATCGTGGAATGCAAATCCAATATTATATCAAGCTAGCCGAGCACTGAAGCGAGCTATCATGCCACCTGAACAACCCACGGCCAGAAAACGCATTTGGTCCATCATCAAGGTGATCTGGACAGTGTCGATTATCATGGTGGCCACCGGACTAGGCGCGTGACCGGCTGGGAAACCCACGGAATTGTCGGTGCGATTGTCCTGGGTTTCGTCGGCCTCGTGGTTGGCATTTTCCTCAGCTCACCTACTCTACTCCTGCAAGTGATCCCTTGAGCAAGGTGAGTTTTTCAACGGTATCGGCCCTAAGCCGACATTTTACACCACGCCTTGATGAGATTCGCACTTGCGACCAGTATGTTATAAATTCGGCGAAGTGGTTGGCTAGAAAGAATCTCCCGCCCAATCTTCATGGCCGTGCCGTATGCGGATGACGAATACGCTCCCGTCTTCAATGATGCGATACACGACAAGGTGAGCTTTGAAAGGATGGATCCTGACAGGAGGAGAAATCTCATGGCGTTCGCGTGCCATTCTTGGGTTGGTGGCGATGAGCTCGAGCAAAGCAAAAAGCTCATCGTGATATCGTTTGGCGACTAGTGCTCCGAAGATGCGGATGCCTTCTTCTGCAATGGAAATAATATCCTCTTCCGCTTGGACCGATAGGCTGAATGGCATTAAGCGCGTCCGCGGCTGATGGCGGCTCGAGAGGTGGCTAAAGCAAACAACTCTTCCGTTGAACGGCTCCCAACTCCGCTTCTAATCCCGTCGTCGACAAATCGCTGCATCTCGGCAATCTTATCCGTACGGGCTTGGTCTCTGCGGATAAGGTCCCGGACATAATCGCTCGCATTCGAGTATCGTCCTGTCTTGGCCTGTGCTTCAACCCAATCTTTCATGGGGTCTGGCAGAGATACATTCATCGTCGCCATTCGAGTCTCCTTAATGCCTCAACATACTTGCTGATGGCAAAGTTTGTCAAACTAATGATGAGGTCGCAATTACAGCTCTTGAACGGATTCGAACCCGCAGTTGCAAAGCCGATTGAGTGGTGGTCGATAATATCCATGTCCGCCTTCGTCAGCGGTCATTCGCAACCTATGTCCAAAGTATCGTCAACGGAGATTACGTAGTGTCTCACAATGAATTCGAAAAAGGCCGCTCTAACGTCTTGAGGGTGGTTCACGCCTTGAGATCCCATCAGGGGTGAGTAGCGGCCTGCACCATGCCAGAGTGAGGTCGCTTGAAAACTCTCTGGAGGCCAATCATGCCGATAACAGCAGATCAAACTCAATCGCAGATCACTACTCCCGTCGATCTTGGCGCAATATTCGTCTCGTTGGAATTGAGTAAATCGACCTGGCTGGTGACAACTCTGTCCCCTGGCAGCGAGAAGATGTCTCGCCACTCCGTTACTGGAGGGATATTGCCGGCTTGTTCGCATGCTTTGCAGCGCTTCGTCAGAAAGCCACTCGGCGAAAGAACATAGTTTACCCACTGGTGGTGATCCAGGAGGCCGGGCTGGATGGCTTCTGGCTGGGACGAGTGCTCAGCAAGGAGGCTTGGATCGAGAGCCACATTGTAGAAGCCGCATCAATTGCCATGCCGCGCCGGCATCGCCGGGCGAAGACCGACCGTATCGACGGCGAAACGCTGATCCGCGCATTGATGGCATGGAAACGTGGCGAGCCGCGGGCCTGCTCAATGGTGAAGCTTCTCTCGCCCGAGGAAGAAGACAACCGAC
>NZ_BDLN01000015.1:0-3273 GCF_001950375.1 Rhizobium sp. TBD182
TACTCCTGGTGTTACCACTAGGACTGGCAGTCAGCAGGCCGTCATCGCAAGACGGCCTTCACCGTGGGCTTACCCGGAACGCGCAGGATTGCGGTGTGCATCCTCTCGCGCCAGGAATTGCATCCCACCCGTCAATAGCTTTGCCTCCGGGCGGGCTTGTCCGAGGATAAGCGTAGACTACAGATAGGCCGGGACTGCCCAGGTCCACGGTGGTCCCATCCGTAGCCTGCAAAGCAATGCTTGGCACTTCCATCCCAAGCAGATGCGTAGCCGCTCCATCGTCTTGGGGGACCAATTCGGCCCCGTCGTTCCCGAATTCACTCATTGGCGTCTCGTTTTTTCGTTACACACGCCCTCAGCAGCCGCTGACGCTAAACAATTATCATGCCACTGCAATGTCTCCTATTGGCGCTTTGCGGAACTCATTCCAGCATTCGACTATTCTTAAATCTTGTGACTACTGTTGATAAGCCGCCATTGATTGGTAATCTCATGGCTACGGCACTAACCCTTGTTCGGAGGTCGTCAGATGTCGCACGGCACGTAACTTCTCACTTTGAAGACAACGTGTATGGTTTTGCCACATTTGAATTGGAGCTAATTGTGGGAAAATTCGTTCTACGTCGCCTCAGTGCAAGTGACGCGGCGACGTTCAAGAAGATCCGCCTTCAGGCACTTTTCGAGCATCCTCAGGCGTTTGGAGCTTCTTGGGAGGAGGAGAGCGACCAGCCTGAATCCCGTATCGCCGAAAGGCTTGAAAGCGGACATGTCATAGCCGGCATATCCGAAGAGGGGACGATCGTCGGAACTATAGGCATATTGCGCTCCAAAGGGCAGAAGACCCAACACATTGCCTCGATCTGGGGAATGTATGTGAGTCCCGTTGCGCGGGGAGATGGCTTAGGACGCCGTCTACTCGACGCCGCAGTGGCAGAGGCTGGATCATCGGCAAAGTCAGTTCGGCTTCGTGTGGAAGCGAAAAACGAGCCAGCTATCAAACTGTATGAATCTGCGGGCTTCAAACGCTGGGCGTTGGAAGTGGACGCTCTCAAGGTTGGCGACGTATTCCACGATGAAATATTGATGCGTTTAGACATTGGATAAATGGCCGCCCCCTGATGCCAAGGCTCCAAGCCAACGACCGCTTCTCGCTCGGTGTTGATGTGACCGCCAAGACCCATGCCGCGCAGTAGTCGCGGAAATGGCTTTGAATTTCGAGCAGGGCATCACGGGACATACAGGGAATGGTTGAGACGCTGCTGGCACATTCCCGCTGAAACGCCTACCAGCAGACAAGGTGGCATCAACGGCCGAAAGACCCGAAGTCATGTTGGGATTGACATCCTCTGCCTCATGGTCGGGGTTTGCTCTGGACCGGCGGCGAGCCGAACTTGCGGGAATAGGCGCGGGAAAATGCGGCGGCGCTGCCGAAGCCGACCCCGGCGGCGGCCGATTTGACACTTCGTCCGGCGCACAGTTTGGCTCGACCAAGCGCCAGGCGCCAGCCATTGAGGTAGGCGATAGGCGACTGGGCAACGGTTTGCGTGAAGGTGGAAATGAATTGTCCGCGCGACATATCCGCTATGGCGGCAAGGTCCGCAATTCGCCAATTTCGCGCCGGATTGTCATGCATGGCCACAAGGCTGGGATGCAGTGCGGGATGCGCCAGACCCGCCAGTAATCCCGCATCGACCGTCCCGATCGCTATCGCCTTGCGGATCGCAAGCACGACGATGATCTCGCATAGCCGCGCCTCGATGGTGGTGCCACCACAGCGGGCGACCTCGACTTCGGCCACCATGAGTTCACACAAGCCGCGCAATTCCGGTTCGTTGGCCAGTGAAAGGCACAATTCGTCGGGCAGTGCACCGACCAACGGATTGGCGCTACCACCAAAATCCACTGTGGCGCCAGCGCATATAGCTGCGCCATCCGGCAGCGACGCCGTGGATCTGGCGCGATAAAGCAGATGGGTCGGCTCACCTGCGCCATGGGTATTGATGATGAGGAGGTTCGCTGCTTCAGCACAATCGCAACGCGATGCGCCAAGATGAAAGGCTTTCAGGAAAGCCGTCAGCCGATCATGTTTTCGGCCCGTATCCGAACTTTCAGTCATGTCTTTTATCCCTTTCCTGATCGTAAATTTTGTATCCTTCCTGAACGAAGCACGTCGAAACAGACAAGAGACAGCATGACACAGGATTCTGCAGCCAAATTCGACACCTCCCGCGCAGGGGAATACGCACGACAGAGCCGGATAGCGCTGGCCGGATATGATGCCTGCCACGAGCTTTCCGCCTGCATGCTGTCGGCAGCTCTGGGCGAAGGAAACGCAGCACGGGTTATGGTTGTCGGGGCCGGCGGTACGGCCGGCGAAATCATCGCCGCCGCTCGGCTGGAACCGCAATGGTCCTTTGTCGCCGTCGATCCTTCAGCACCGATGCTTGACCTTGCACGCGAACATCTGGTCAGGGCCGAAGTGTCTGACCGGGTGGAGACGGTTCTCGGAGCCGTCTCCGATCTGGATAGAGCTCCATCTTTTGACGCTGCAATCATGATCGGCGTGCTGCACCATTTGCCGGGGAACGCCGCAAAGCAGGATGTTCTGGCGCAGATTGCAATGCGGCTGCATCCTGATGCGCCCCTGATTGTCGCGGGGAATTATCGGGCGTATGCGTCGCAGCCCCTGCTCATGGCAGCCTGGGCAGCACGCTGGCGTATGAATGGCGCCGGCCCTGAAGAGGTGCAGGACAAAATGGGCAAGATTCTGCAGGGTGCAGAGCCACCCCGATCGGAAGACGAGGTCGTTTCATTGCTGGCCGGCGCGGGTTTCAACGAGCCGCTTCGGTTTTTCGCAAGCCTGTTTTGGGGGGCATGGCTGGCCCGACGCCTTGGGAACGCAAAATAGGCGCCACAATCTGCACCATTTGCCGACGGCTTGGATCAAAGAGACAAGTCACTTTAAGCCATCCGGCATTTGCAAATTGTCCAGCCCGAAGCCTGATGGCCCACAGTAACGCCGGGGTAATAAACCGCATATGGGGACACTCGCGCAGCGGGAGGACAGCTTTCAGGCACTTGAGGCGACAACGCGAACGACCTGAGTGAAGGCGTATATCCTGAAAAGGCCTCTGCGCAGAAATACACGGTCCCGCCAGGTTCGGGGTCCTTGGCTCATATGACAAAAATCGGCGAGGCTGCACGCAACCTCGCCGCATCTGGCTGTTGACTTGCGCGTTTTATTTACGCGTAAAATTCGGGAGCCTTCTTGAA
>NZ_BDLN01000015.1:3283-21472 GCF_001950375.1 Rhizobium sp. TBD182
CGTCAGGGTCATGGCCGGTAACGACCGTCGCATCATGCTTTTCGGCATAGGTTCGGAGTTTCTGAACCGAACGGACCGTGTCAACGGTCGAGGCGAGGAAGCCAGGCAAAGCCTTCTCCTCCCAGTGGTCCAGGGTGTAGGCAGCATCGATCGTCAGGAGAAGCGGTTTGCTGTTTGGCAGTCGCACCAGCAAGGACTGGTGGCCGGGCGCATGACCGGGCGTGAAGATCGTGGTGAGCGTGCCGTCGCCGTAAACGTCGTAATAGTCGTCCTGCGTACCGTTGAGGAACTGCCACTTCAGGCCCGGCTTGTCGAAGTCCTTGCGGATATAGCCGCCACCGGCAAACCAGTCGGGCGTGAAGGCATACTCATATTCCGAGCGCTGCACGATGTGGGTTGCGTTGGGGAAGCGACCGATGGCGCCGGTATGATCGAGATGCAGGTGCGACTGCACAACATACTTGACATCGGCCGGATCGAAACCAAGCGCCTTGATCTGGTCAACGCAGCCCTGGTCCTTGTCCAGCACTGGCCAATAGACATCGCAGATGCCGCCCCAATGGCCACGCGGATCCGTTGCAACTTCAATCGCGTTGCCGCCGTCGATCACGGTGTGCCCGCCCGGATGGGTAATCAGGAAAAACGGAACGGGGATCTCATAGTCTGCACCGTTCCCCTGGTTCATCTTGATGTTGTGTACCTTGCATTTCAGCGTACCCGACTGAAGCATGTAAAGTCTGATATCGGTCACTCGTTTTCCTCCCTTGGGACTGAAGATATTGCTGTCAGAAATGGGTCAGAACGCCTCGCGGTAGAGCGCAAGCGCATCCTCTTCGCGGACTTCGACCGGATTATTGACCAACAGACGGCTCTGTTTCATTGCGTCGGACGCAAGCATGGCGAGCGTGTTGTCCGTCACGCCGACATCGCGCAGACGTCGCGGCGCGCCGCTTTCGTCCATCAGCGTTTCCATATGCTGAACGAACGCATCCGAACGGGTTGCCGCATCCCCTTCACCCGGAACACCCAGCACGTCGGCAAGCTCCGCATAAAGCGACGCTGCAGCCTTCGCGTTAAAGCGTAAAACCGGCCCCAGCATCAGGGCATTGGAAAGCCCGTGTGGCACGTGATAATGGCCGCCCAGCGGATAAGCGAGCGCGTGGACAGCGGCCACCGGTGAGTTGGCGAAAGCCTGACCTGCCAATGTCGCACCCAACAGCATGCCTTCACGGGCTTTCCGGTCGGCCCCGTTCCTGCAGGCGGCGATCAGGTTTGCACCGAGCAGCCGCAGTGCCTCTCGCGCCAGAGCATCTGATAGCGGGTTCTTCTTGTGTTTGCTGGTGTAAGCCTCGATGGCATGCACCATGGCATCGATACCGGTGGCAGCCGTATGGACCTGCGGCAGTCCCACCGTCAGTTCAGCATCCAGAAGAACGAAATCAGCGTAAAGCTGCGGAGAAACAACCCCCATCTTGGTGGTTTCTCCCGTGGTGATGATGGAGATGTTTGTGACTTCCGAACCGGTACCGGCCGTGGTCGGCACCAGTACGAGCGGCAGGCGTGATCCCTTAACGTTTCCGATCCCGTACATGTCGGCAAGTGCCTGGTCGGAGACCAGAAGGACAGCCACGAGCTTGGCGATATCGAGCGATGAGCCCCCGCCAAGACCGATGACGATATCGACTCCGATCTGCCTTGCGGACTCGACGCAGTCGGCAACGATGTGCTCTGGCGGATCAGCAACGACCTTGTCGAAGATCGTGACGTCAAAGCCGCTGGCCGCAAGTGCGTCAGCAATCGGCTTGATGAGGCCGGCCTTGATGAGACCTGCAT
Organism: Rhizobium sp. TBD182; assembly: GCF_001950375.1. Classification (NCBI taxonomy): domain Bacteria; kingdom Pseudomonadati; phylum Pseudomonadota; class Alphaproteobacteria; order Hyphomicrobiales; family Rhizobiaceae; genus Rhizobium; species Rhizobium sp. TBD182. Next base: position 5,117 of record NZ_BDLN01000015.1, read on the forward strand.
CGGTAATCAGCAGCGCCTTGCGCGCCTGAAACCTGCCGGAAAGAATCTCTCCGAGGCGCTGGGCGCCACCCCAGGCAACCTGCATGGAGGGAACGGTGCGGAATTCGAAAGGGTTGATGGTCATCTGATCCTCCCAGCGTGATCTCAGCCGATGGCCGAGCACAGGTATTTGATTTCAAGATATTCATCGATGCCGTAGTGCGAGCCTTCGCGGCCCAAGCCGGACTGCTTCACGCCACCGAATGGTGCGACTTCGTTGGAGATGAGGCCTGTATTGTGGCCCACCATGCCGTATTCGAGCGCTTCTGCGACACGCCATGTCCGGCGGACATTCTCGGTGTAGAAATAGGCCGCCAGACCAAATTCGGTGTCGTTCGCCATGGCGACCGCTTCGTCTTCCGTCCCGAACCGAAAGAGCGGGGCGACGGGTCCAAAGGTCTCCTCACGGGCGACCTTCATGGCCTGGGTTGCACCAGTCAGAACCGTTGGTTCGTAAAACGTGCCTCCAAGAGCATGGCGCTTTCCACCGGTGACGATCTTTGCTCCCTTGCCAAGGGCATCAGCAACGTGATCCTCGACCTTTGCCACGGCATCCTGGTCGATCAGTGGACCGATCAGAACACCAGGTTCCGTGCCCTCACCGACGGACAGGCTTTCGACCCTTTTGACCAGCTTTTCCGCGAATGCGTCGTAAACACCATCCTGGACATAGATCCGGTTGGAGCAAACGCAGGTCTGTCCGGCATTGCGGTATTTCGACACGATCGCACCCTCAACGGCCGCATCCAGATCGGCATCATCAAAGACGATGAAAGGCGCATTGCCACCAAGTTCCAGCGACAGTTTCTTGATCGTCGGGGCCGATTGCGCCATCAGCAGACGACCGACTTCGGTCGATCCGGTAAAGGAGATCTTTCGCACCGTGTCGCTTTCGGTAAACACCTTGCCGATATCGCGTGCGGCGCCCGTCACCACCTGGAAGACACCGGCGGGAACGCCCGCTTCTTCGGCAAGAACACCCAGAGCAAGTGCGGTGAGAGGGGTCTGCTCAGCCGGTTTGACGATCATCGTGCAGCCTGCGGCAAGTGCCGGGGCCGCCTTGCGGGTGATCATCGCGGCCGGGAAGTTCCATGGCGTGATCGCGGCGCAGACACCGATCGGCTGCTTCAGGATGGTAATGCGCTTGTCCGTGGTCGGCGAAGGAATTGTATCGCCGTAAACACGTTTGGCTTCCTCCGCGAACCATTCCACGAAAGATGCCGCATAAAGGGCTTCGCCCCTTGCTTCCGCAAACGGCTTTCCCTGCTCGGCAGTCATCAACGCACCAAGATCGTCAGCGTTCGCCACCATGAGATCAAACCATCGACGCAATATGGCAGCGCGGTCCTTCGCAGCCCGGCGGCTCCACTCGGAAAATGCCTTGTTTGCTGACTCGACTGCAGCTTCAACCTCATCTGCCGACAATGAAGGAACGTGACCGATGATCATCGAGTTGGCGGGATTTTCCACCGCAATCGTCTTGCCATCCGCAGCTTTCAGCCAGCGACCATTCACCAGGCAGGCATCACGCAACAGCGCCGCATTTTTTAGCTTGATCATCGACCTCTCCCGCATTAGAGTTCAACTAATTGAACTTGAATCATTAGAGTGAACTATGGGCCAAAGGGGCCAAGTGTGTCAAGGAAAGTGCATGGCTGAAGATCAACAATCGTCGCAAATATCAGACACTGTACCGGCACTCAGACGCGCCGTGCGTATTCTGGATCTTGTGGCAGGTTCCCCGCGGGACCTGACAGCAGCCGAGCTGACACGATTTCTGGATTTGCCCAAAAGCAGCGCGCATGGCTTGCTTGCGGTGATGACTGAGCTTGATCTTCTGGCGCGATCTGCCGATGGAACCCTGCGTATTGGACCCCACTCGCTTAGATGGGCCAACGGCTTTCTGTCGCACCTCGATATCGTATCGACATTCAACGACCATCTCGCCCAGCGCCACGACCTCGATCCCTATACGGTGACCCTCACCGTCCGCGAGGGTGGCGAAGTCGTTTACATCGGCTGTCGCAACTCGGCTCAGCCTCTTGGACACACGTTTCGGATCGGTATGCGTCTGCCGGCGCCATTTACGGCCACCGGGAAGATCCTCCTGTCCGATCTGGGGCCCGGTGAATTGAGGATGTTGTTCTCGCAATTTCCACAGCCTCTGACATCAAGGAGCGTTGCTGGCCTTTCGCAGCTTGAAGAGGAACTGGCTCTGACGCGCGCTCGCGGCTACTCCATCGACGATGGTCAGATCCGCGAAGGTATGCTTTGCATTGGCGCAGCGATACGCGATTACTCGGGAGCCGCATCTGCCGGCATTGCAATCAGTCTGATCCGCAGCGAAGCCAGCGACGAAAAAATCGCGTACCTTGGTGAGGAGCTTCGCACCACCGCCAACGCGCTTTCTGAAAAGCTTGGGTACCGATCGCAGAAAGACTAGTCGTAACCCGTCGCGGTATAGTCGATGCCGACGAGCCCAGCTTTGCTGTATGCGCCAGTGCACCGATACCCCAGGTAGCCCCCTGTCCCGAGTACGGCTGCGCCGAGCGCAGTTCCCGGTCGAGAACATAAAAGACATCATCGATGTATTGAGCGCCAAGGGAAAAGACTTCGGTCCGCAGATGCACGATCCACCGCGTTGCCTTATTCCTGGCTGGGACGAAGCCGAACAATGGGTTGTCATCACAAGACGACTACTTCGGAGCTTGTCCGGGGTGTCGCGCCGGCCCGGATAAGGCGGCGTCTGTAAGCTCAGGCCTTGCTCCAGCCTATATCTCGGCAAACGCAGTTGAACTGGCTAATATCCGGTCATCTCCAGATAACCTTGTCCTGACGTGCTTCCATCAAACTCTATTGGCCCTTCCCAGTAGGGGGTTGACGTCGCCATCCAGGCTTTCTCGTTCAGGGGCTTCGTTTTTATGTCGAGGCCACGGCTGGGTATCTTCACGCTCCATTCGACCGGAATGCTCTTTCCGTTGATATCCGCGGTCCGCAACGGACTGAGCAAGACGTCTTTCGGATCGACGGGAGACGGCCTGCCATCGGCGGAAATCCAGTTGGCGGAGATGTAGCCGCTTTTATCGTCACGCAGACGGAAGGCCATGAGTTTTTCGCCGGATGCAAGATGAAGGGAAAACCAGTCCCATCCCGTCTGGCTCGAGGCTAGCGGTTGCGACGACCATTCCCGATCTAGCCACGCCTCGCCCGTTACCTCATGGGTTTCACCATCAAGAAAGACGCTGCCGCTGACACGGTAGAATGGCTGGGAGTAATAATAGCTTGCCTGGCCCTCTGCCGATTTAACCGAGTAGCCCTTGTCCCCCTGACGCACCAAAGGCCCGTGGGCCTGAAGTTTCAGACGATACCGGAAGCTCTCGCCACTGGCGTTCAAATCGATCTGATCGAGGTCGTCCCGTGCATCGTCAGTCCCTGCCTTCATTTGCCAATTGTCAATCCAGGCGTCGAAGGGTTCGCCTTTGACCCCCGCCTGTCCCACGCCTCCCCGCGCCAGCCGTTCGGCAACATGGTGACGGCTGGCAGTCGTCACGGCTGCGTGGCCAATCCAAATTTGAGGGTCGGACCATCCGGGGCGCTCGACAGGTTCAAGCGCAGAACGAAAGAGTGTCCATTGGACGCCCATGCGCTGTCCATCGGCCGTCTGCAGATTTGCAGTAACGTACCACCACTCGATCCTGAAACCGGGATGTGCCTTGTGGTCTTTTGGAAAGACGATTTCAACGCCGCGTGTGGGAATGCTGAAGCCTTCGGCATTTGACCCGAGGCCCGCAAAGCCTTGCCCTATGACCGGCGTGGGCAAGGAAGTGCAAGAAGCACAAAGGAGCAGGAGGACGGCTTTAGCGTTCACTGGCGAATATCCTCAAAAGATCGGCCGGCGCGGTTTTAGCAAGCCGTCGAACAGGGATCAGGACCGAAATGATGGCGGCAAGCAGGGCAACAAGACCCAGCCTCAGCCAGTCCAGCGGAAACAGGATCAGCGGCAGTCGCCATCCGAAAGCCTCTACATTGATGATTGCCAGCAAAACCCAGGCCAGTCCCAGCCCGACAGGGATGGCGGCAATGAATGTCACAAGCCATAGCGCAAGAGTTCGCAGGACCTCCAGCATCGCAAGGTCGCGGCGACGAAGTCCAAGTGCCCAGACAGGAGCAAGCTGCGGCAGTCGAAGAGAAGCGAGCGTAAGCTGGCTCGAAAACATGGCAAAACCCGCCACCGCGAGCGTGAGCACATTCAGCGCGCCGGTGACCGCAAACGTCTGTTCGAAGATTGCAGCAGACTGCCGTTTCAGCGAGGCCTGGTCGACAATATTGGCTTCGGGCAGGCCGAATTCAGTCATGAGGCGTTGTCTGAAGCCCGCAACCTCCTTTGACTCCATGCGAAGGCCGTATCTCAGCTTTTCAATGTCCGGGTAGTGCTGAACAAGGGCATCAAGACCAATGATGATCTCGCCCCTCGGATTGCCATAGTCGGAAAACACCCCGACGACGCGGGCTTTCCAGCCACCTGGTATTTCTATCTCTTTGCCGGGCGACGCCTTTCCTGACCTCCAGAACTGTTCGTTGACCAGTGCACCCTTCCCGCTCGCAATCTCGTCCCATGTTGCGGGCCCGCCCGAAATCAACGGCCAATGATCCCTGTATGTCGCATCATCGGCGACGCCGAAGATGCGGACCTGCTGCCCAGAAATTTCCCCTTCCGTACTCCAGATGGGTAGAACGGCCCTTGCATGGTGTGGAAACCACTGCCGCAGGCGCGCAGATTCAGCCTCGTCACGAGCCGTCACATAGACCTCTGCGGCCAGGCGCTGATCGAGCCATCCGACAAAGGTTTGCCTGAAGCTTGAGACCATGGTGCCGACCCCGATATTGGCCGACAAAGCGAGCAGCAATGCCATCAGCGCCAGGGAAAGACCCGGCAGTTGCTGGCGCGTATCGGCGAAAAACCAGCGGGTCAGTCCGTGTCCGGACAAGTGTTCCGCCACTCTCATGCCCAGTGCCAGCAAGGTTGGAAGAATGAGTGCAGCGCCCAGAAGAAGCGCTGCAAGCACTGCAAAACCGGAAATGAGCCCGCCACCCAGCAGGACAAGCGCGCCGGATACAAAAATCAGAACCATCCCGGCGGCGGCCTGATGGAGGAGGCTTTTCGTGGATACCATCGCCCACGCCCTGCCCTGTGCGGTTGACAGTATCGGCATCTGCCAGACGCGGAGGAGATGTTGAAGCGAGGAGAGCCCGGTCCCCACCAGCGCCATTGCAAGGCCGGTGATCCACCATTCAGGCCGAAGCGACAGTGAACCGGCAACACTGGCCCCGTAAAGGCCACGCAGGGTCGCGGCCACGCCCGGCAACAGAGCAGATGCGACCACATAGCCGACAACAATGCCCAGCGCTCCCGATACCAGTGCAAAGAGCGCGGTTTCGATAACGAGCATCACGGTTAAGGAGCGAAGCGAGACCCCGAGCGACCGTATGGTCCTGAACGTCCCACGCCGTTGCTCGAACGACAGACCCGTTGCCGAATACACGATGAAGAGACCGACAACGAAGGCAAGAAAACCAAAAGCGGTCAGGTTGAGATGAAAACTGTCGGTGAGCCTTGCAACGTCGGGCCTGCTTCTTGCCTGTTCGAGGGAAAGTTCAGGGGCTATGTTTCCGATCGTCGGAAGATCGGGGTCTTGCGATGGCGAAACGATAAGCCGGCTCAGTTCACCGTTGCGTTTCAACAGGCGGTCAGCCGTGGAAATATCGACAAATGCTGCGCCGTCGGGGAGATCCGCTCGTGCCTTAAGGGAAAGGCCAGAGGTATCTTTCAATGTGGCAGCCGTTGCAGGCGAAACGATCATCTGCCCGGGCGACCGGATGAATTCGACCAGCCCGGACGGATCAGATGGTGCAGGCACCGTTCCGTCAGACGGCATGGTCAGGGGGTCGATGCCGACAAGCCTGATACGCGTCGTACCAAACCTGTAATCGCCTTCAATGATCGGAGAGACCTGCAAACCCGCCCTTCGAAGCCGGGCATATGTTTGCGAGGAAATTCTGCCGCCGTCCTTTGCCACTAGCTGATCCAGCTGGTTTTGCGCCAGGACCGAGGCCGCCCGGTCATAACTTGCTCTGGCTTCGGCATTGATTGCCTGGACCGCGCACCAGAGGCCGGTTGCAAGCGTGACGCCGACAATGAGGGTGAGAAGCTGGAGTGGTCGGTAGCGCCAGTGTGAGAGCAGTGCCCGGAAAGCGGTCCAGTTCATTGCGAAATCTTCCCGCCACTCAGCGCGATACGCCGATCGAGTTTTACCGCCAGCCGGCTGGAATGGGTCACCAGGAGGAGTGTGATCTGCGCGGACTTTGTCAGTCTCAACATGATATCGATGACGATATCAGCCGTCGCCTCGTCGAGATTGCCCGTCGGCTCATCGGCAAGAATGAGGGGCGGTCTTGCCGCAAGCGTACGTCCGATTGCCACCCTTTGCTGCTGACCGCCGGAGAGCTGTTCGGGATAGCGTCCAAGCAGCTCTCCGATCCCCAGCGCCTCGACCAGGCTTTTTTCCCATACCGGGTCGAAACGGCCCGCCAGCCGGGCATGAAACGAGATATTGGATCCGACATCGAGGCTCGGAATGAGATTGAACTGCTGGAAGATCAATCCCACCTCCCGGCGTCGAAAGCTCGCTCGACCGGCCTCGTCGAGATCGGTTATTTTCCGCCCCCTCACCGTGATAATGCCACTGTCGGGCAAATCAAGTCCGCCTGCCAGATGCAAAAGCGTACTCTTTCCGCTGCCGGATTCCCCCGTCAGGGCAAGACTTTCGCCGGCTTCAAGTGAAAGGTCGACGCCGTTCAGGACCGGGATATTGCCTTCGGCTGTCTGGTAGGATTTCTTGATGCCGGAAAGTGAAAGGACCATGGCTCTTCGATCTCTGCTTCGTCCTATATGGCCCGATATGCTGGCGGATCTCAACCGGTTTAGATACTGATATTCCGCGCGCTGCCTTAGCGACCGCACCGTTTCTGGCTGTGAAGTCGCCCTCCTCCTCCCGTTCCGAGTTTGAGATGGCACCTGACACAGAAACGCTCGCCGTAATCTTCCGCCAATCCTTGCGGCTCACGAGGGCCGGATTGACCGACGAACGACATGACCATCATGAAGGCTTATGTCGCAGCCCCTTCGATCATTTCTGAGCCGGGCAAAAGTGAGCGGCGTGGCACTGAAGGCTGCCGAGGCAAAATTTCCTCAAAACCAGGGAGTATCCATGTCAGTCACGGGCATCCGATCACTTTGGCTCACATGACAGGCGCATACAGGCTTCACCCTGTTGAAGAATTGTCCTATGCTGTGGGAACGTGACAGGCGGTGTGCATCCGGACGGCGAGGGTCGCCAAGGCAGTGTCCGGCCACAAGCAACTTCTAAACTCGGCCGGACTCTCATTGGAGAGTCGTCAGGTCGGAACAATCTTTTGCAACGCCGTCCTTGCCGTTCGTACGTGTAGAAACCTGCGACGGAATAAAAGACCGGATGGCTTGATCACGTCAGGATCATCGGACACTGCCGAAACCGCAACGGGCATCCATCACAGAAATGAATCGGAAGGGACCTATCGATTCATAAGTCTCGTTGGACCAGATCGTGAGCATCGCCGATCATGCGGGGATGGGAACACACCACTACCAGCTTTATTGCCAGAGGATCGCGCCAATAGGAACATGGCCCGATATTACGCGCTTGCGATCCCGCCAACCCTTTTTGGAGAAATAGCCGTCGTGCGAAGCTGGGGACGGATCGGCAAGGCTGGCGGGGAGATGACCGAGGTGTTCGGCAATGAGAAGGATGCAATATCGCGCTTTCTCGAACTGGTACTGCAGAAGCGTAAAAGGGGCTATCAGCCGGCGAGAGGCTGTGGAAACCCCGGCAGGAGCGCCACTGTGAGGACATCGCCGCATGACAACGGAACGATCGCCTGAAAGGGTTTTTCCGTCTTTAACGAGGAAACCGTCATGACCACAACCAATGAAATCGCCGACAAGATCGCATCCGAACAGAACCTGACCAAAGCCTAGGCGAAATCGATCGTCGAAACCGTCTTCGCGTCAATCACGAAGGCAGCCACGTCCGGAGCGGAAACATCTATCCCCGGATTCGGCAAGTTCAAGATCAAGGATACCCCGGAGCGTGAGGCTCGCAATCCGGCAACCGGCGCCACCATCAAGGTTGCCGCTGCGAAGAAGCTCACGTTCCAGCCTGCCAAATGCTGACTGCCCAGAGAGGGCTCAAATCGGGTTAATCAGATAGGTCTAACTTCGCGTATTTTCCGCCACATCGGTACAATCAAATTGCCCATCGCGACCACGGCAACAGCACCGATGATGATAGCAAGCACAGCTTGCTGAACAGACGTTGCAAGCCAGCCCACGACGGATGGAGCGAAAGAGATGGCAGAAACGACCGCGGCTGAAACATCGTGGATGAGATGTTCCGGACCAGCATAGCCGAGCTGGGCAAGCCCATGAACCACAATGCTGCCTCCCACCCACAGCATCGCCGCGGTGCCGAGAGCCGCCAGCACTTTGAGGAAGATCGGCATGCCATAGACGAGACCGCGACCAATGACCTGAAGGGCCACCGATGAGGTCTTGGCCATCGCGATGCCGACGTCATCTGCCTTAACAATAAGCGCGACGAAACCGTAAACGGCAAGTGTGATCAGGATACCCACGGCAGCGAGCACAAAGCCCTGCATAGAGACACTGGACTGTGAGACATCAGCCAGTGTCAGCGCCATGATTTCCGCAGAGAGGATGAAGTCGGTGCGAACCGCGCCGCTGACCTTCTGGTTTTCAAGAGCGACCGGATCAAGCTCTTCACCCAGAACCTTCTTTTCGTGATCATGCGCAGCATGCGGAAAAAACACCGAATAGAGCTTTTCGGCACCTTCGTAGCAGAGGTAGACACCACCGACCATGAGCAGGGGCGTAATGACCCACGGCGCAAAAAAGCCGAGAAGAAGCGCTGCCGGCAGAAGAAACACAAGTTTGTTCTTCAACGAACCCAAAGCAATGCGGGCGATGATAGGGAGTTCACGGGCGGGACTGAGGCCCACCACATATCGCGGCGTGACGGCAGCATCATCAATCACGACACCTGCTGCTTTACCAGTGGCCTTGACCGTTTGCGTCGCAACGTCATCGAGTGACGCAGCAGCCAGCTTTGCGATTGCCGCGACATCATCGAGAAGCGCTATCAGACCCGTTGCCATGAAAAATGTAGCCTTTGTTTTTTGAAATGAATGGAGATGAATTCGCGTCCGTCAGGCAACGAAGACCGAGATTGCCTTTTCCCTGATATGAAACGTCACGGGTGTGTTGGTCTTTAACTCGCCGTCGAGATTGACCGCGCGAGGATTGCTGGTGCGAATGGTCAGATGTTTTGTCGAGAACGACCGGACATCGTTCCAGTCGCCATGCGTACCCTTGCGCAAGCTTGGCAAAAGCGCCAACAATCTCCACCAATGGTCGACCTCGAGACTATAGAAATCCAGCATGCCGTCTGTCGCCGTGGCATCTGAATGCACGGTCATGCCACCACCGTAAAAGCGCCCATTGCCGACAGCCACCTGCAAGGTTCGCAGTTCCTCGGTTTGGCCGTCATGCTCAAGCGTTGCGGTGAATAGTCTTGAGCTGGCGAGCAACCGGGCAGCGACGATACCGTAGCCGAGCGTGCCCCAACGCTTCTTGGCCTTTTCGGTGAGCGACATTGCCAGATCGGCACTGAAGCCGACACTTGCCACATTGAAGAATGGATGCCCGTTCGCTTCGCCGAGGTCGATCTTGGTCGTGTTGCCTTTGGCAATGACACCCACTGCCTGAGCAAGATCCAACGGTAGACCTATGGTGCGGGCAAAATCATTTGCCGTTCCAAGCGGCAGAACACCCAAGGGAAGCCCTGCTTTCAAAAGCCCGAGCGCCGCGCCGTTCAGGCTGCCATCACCACCGCCGACGATGACACGATCAACCAAGCCGATATGCTCTTCAATCGCCTGGGACGTCGTACCCGCATAGTCGCCCGGCAACTCAGTGAAAAGGATTCCAGCTTGCTCCAGTAACAGTCGCACCTCTGGCAGACTGTCTCTCCCTTTGCGGGAATTCGGGTTGACCAGCAACAAGGCCGCTTGTGACGTCATACTCTCAGTTTCTGCGCCCTGCGCACGTTTGCCAACGTTAGATCGGTAGCGGGTTGTTCAAGTTAAAAAGATCGACCGCTTTTATATGTGCACTGCAGCATTCGTCGTCAATGGCATGCTTGTGCGGCTTGCTCGGCATATCCTTCTACAGAAAAAAGAAGAGAAGATTGACGGATTTCACGTCTCTATTTTCCATGTTGCCGGCTCTTAATCCGCCTTAGATTAACGTAAAGACAAGAGGAATGACCGCGCTCTGCGTCCAGCAACCGCAACCGGGCCGCATCCCCCGACATTATCCGGCTCAAGGCCTTAACCTGTTCTTGAAAGGAACGAGATGACAGTTGTCGCCTCCTATATGTACCGTGCGGGCAAACGGGCAGAGGACGTTCCCTTGAACGATCAGCCTTTTGAGACGGGCGACAATGCCTTCGCCTGGATCGGACTGACGGAACCCACGGCGCAGGAGATGGCAAGCCTGAAGGTTATGTTCGGGCTGCATCCGCTGGCCATCGAGGATGCCTTGAAGGGCGGCCAGGTCCCGAAGGTCGAAGTTTATGGCGACCGGCTTTTCGTTGTCGCAAAGACTGCATATCTCGAGGGTGACAAGATCGCCTATGGCGAGACCTATGTTTTCGTTGGTCCGAATCACGTGGTCACGGTCAGACACGGGTCGGCCCGTGGGCACAAGGAATTGCGGGAGCAACTCGAACAGTCACCTCGGCTTCTGGAACATGGCCCGGATTATGTGCTCCACGGTATTCTCGATTTCGTCGTCGATGGCTATCTGCCGATGGTCGAGAAGCTGGAAGACAGGGTTCTCGAAATGGAGAAACATATGTTGATCTCCTTTCTCGAACGCGACCAGATCAGACGTCTTTTCCGGATGCGCCGGCAAGTTATCCTGTTTCAGCGTGTCCTGGGGCCGATGTCAGAAATGATCGGCAGGATGACCCATCTTGAGTTGCCGTGCATCGACGAGAATGCAAGACCGTATTTTCGCGATGTCCACGATCACGTAAGACGGGTTGAGGGAATGGTGTCAGGCCTGCGCGAAGTGGTCACATCCGTTTTCGAGGCCAGCAATCTTCTTGAAATGCAGCGTCAGGGCACGATCACCAGACAGTTGGCAGCATGGGCCGCAATCCTCGCCGTCCCCACCGCCATCGCCGGGATCTATGGGATGAACTTCCAGCATATGCCCGAACTTGAGACGCAGTACGGCTATTATGTCGTCTTGGCAGTCATCTTTTCTCTCTGCGGCATCTTGTATTACCAGTTCAGAAAATCTGGATGGCTATGACGCTTTAGTTTTCCAGATGCGGCATCTCGACCGGCGAAACGACGTACATGCTACCATGATCGTCGTCCTTCCAGATCAGATAGACAGACATGCAAAGACCCGTTGGAAGAAAACCAAGATGCGGTTCAACAAGAAAATTCCCATGTGAGCCGATGTTTCGCCCAGCTTCGATTGCGGCACCATAGAACTCTTCGAACTTGAGCAGTTTAGCGAGCTGGATTTTTCGCTGGCCTTCGTCCTGCTCCAAGGCATAGATGTTCGCAAGTTTACAACGGTAATCATCACAGCGTGTGAGGTTTTTCCATTCTATTTCAACGCCATCGAGTTGGTATGCGTAGATATCTTTCACTTTCATAGTGATTTGCTCCATCTGTGATGTCAGGAGAAACCGCGAAAAATCGTCGGAGCGACTGTGAGGATGATCGCGCTTGATGTAATGACGGCAAGAAAAAGGAACTTGAACGCACCTCTTATGAACGTCCGTAGCAAACGATATCTGAACATCAATTTTGGCTCCGAAACTGTACCCGGGCCGGATGGCGCCGTGTTGAGCCGACATTGAAAAGATCCTTGACCTCAAGGCTTTGCTTTCCACGTCCCCAGTAAAAACGATCTGAACGGTCGCAGCTTTCGGTTCTTGCGAAGCGAATGGCAGACGCTTTGTCAACGAATATGCCACCAACCAGGCCGAGCGTGTCACACACAAGCCAGCAGCCTTTCCTGTTTCGCCCGATCGTGAACCGATTTCCTGCGTTCCGGCCGGGTCCAAATTTGTCTTGCATCGTCTCTTCCTGTGAGAAAATTTGCGTCTTATCTCGATGTCAAAAGGACATGTTTTCGTTTATTGGATGCTGCCCATGATGAGCGACACCGCGAACATCAGTCCACCGACGACGGCGAACAGGCGAACAAACATCGTCAGTTCTGTAACGGCTTTTCGGCGTTCAATTGGAGTTTTGCGTTCTTCAGCCTGGTCTGTTGCAACCCGTCGCCGCAGTTCCGACTGAAGTCTGTAGTAAAGTCCTAAGCGTCCGTGCATCTGTAATAACTCCTTGAAAGAATGGTGTTTCCAACCTCAACTCTATGGTCGGCGTAGTCCTGTGCTTTCAGGAAGGACGATCACCGCCCTGCGAAATGCGCGCAGTTCGTGCCTCCAAAATCAAAGGTGATTGAGGACGACGAGGGCGGGCGTGTCGCAGAGGCTTCAGCGCCCGCATGACGGCATGGGCTGTCTCGTCGCTGATATTTGTCATTGGCAGTCGGACTGCATCATCAATGCCGCGCAGGCAAGTCAATGCGTGCTTTAGGGATGCCGAGGTATTTTCAAGGGATACAGCACTTGCCAGCGAAAGCAGTTGTTGATGAATGTGTTGTGCCAGGTGTGCATCACCTGCCCTTATCGCCCGCTGCATGGAGGAAACGGTTGCAGGGCACAGATTGGCCACAGCCGATATCGATCCGTGCGATGCTGCAATCGCGTCGTCACCGGCGAAGTCATCGCCACACAGACATATGACATCGGCTGCGGCCTGATCTACAGACTTGGCAATGCGCGCCATAGTGCAGGTGTCGTCAACAAGACCGACCACGTTCGGAATCTGCAAAAGTATATTCAACGTGAAACGGCTTATCTCCACAGCGGTATGACGCGGATCGTTGTGAATGAAAATCGGCAGCTGAACCCGCTTCGCAGCCTCCTCGAAATGATGAATGATGCCTTTCTGACTTGGCCGACTATAGTAGGGCTGAACGATGAGTACTGCGTCTGCACCGAGTTGTTCAGCCTCAATGGTTCTTTCGCATGTCGTGGCAGTGCTGTTGGTGCCAGTCGCTGCGATGACTGGAATGCGCCCCCTCGTCAAATGAACGCAACGGCTGATCAAACTGCGGCGCTCTTCGGTCTTAAGAGTGGGGCCTTCGGCTATCAGGGTGTTCAGTACGAGGCCATCAATTCCCTGGTCGATCTGCCATTCAACCAGATGATCGAATGCTGCATAATCGATACCATTACCAAGGAACGGCGTGACCAGAGCCGTCATTGTTCCGGAAAAACGATGCTTTCCATGCAATTGCTCCTGCATCTCAGTCACCCTCGCCGGTTTTTAAAACTGTCTTCATGTTGCTCTGCCGCTGGTATTTCAGGATGGTGAGAAGGGCTATGAACACGGCACCTTCCATGTCTGCATGCCGCCCCACTGCCTTTCGTGAGGCACCGTCGATGGCCAGAGATGCCGAGCACATCCATCCGTGGCATGTCCTGCGTATGGCTTTGAGGGAGACGGAAGGGCACAACGTCGACACTGCCAAAAACAATGCATCGATAAGTGCATTGGCTTCCAGGAGCGTTTGAAAGCGCTTCCCTGCTGCGGTATTTGCCGAACAGAGCTGAGGGAACGTATGCTTTGCGAGACACCATACGTGCTCTTCACGTACCCTAGAGCCGTTTTCGAGCCGTTGGCAAAGGTCGGTGATGTTGAGAATATCTGGCTGCATGGAAAACCGCTACACTGTACACGGTCTCCGTTTTACCCTCGATCGACATAGGGATTCGATTGGGGCCTAGGGTCTATAAAATAAAGAAACCATAAGTGACGGATGCGTTGGGGCTGAATGCTAAACCATGGATCACCCTGTCTGTTAGTTCGGCCACCGGCATTGACGCGCCGACGCAGATACGAATCTACCGCGATCTTCTGCCAGCAGGGTGGTCTCCACCTTTGACCTTTACAACGCCTTCGGATGTCCCGAAAAGATCGGCCATCCTGATGAGGTCGGCGACGGTGTCGGCCCGCATCTTTCGTATCACCTGGCCACGATGGACTTTCACTGTGACCTCGCTCAGACCGATCTCAGTTGCGATCTGCTTGTTGAGACGTCCGCGTGCGACAAGTGCCAATACCTCCGCTCCAGTTTTCGATGCGATTTGTCAGCGCACTCCCAGAAGGTACTCCAAGCCCTGCGTGAAGCCACGCGGCGCTACGGTGAGGTGATCCTCGTCGTCCAAGACCGCCGACTTCAATTGCAGGTTCGGATAGTTTCGGCTCTGCAACGCTGCTTCTAAAGCCCGGTTGTCGGCGACCATATCTACCGTCTGGTTGTAGCGCCGGTCGCCTTTGCGCTGCGCCTCATAGGCGCCGACATAAAGATAGACTTTCGCCGGCAGGTCCTTGTTCTGCGTGGCGTAATCCGTTTCGAGCTTCAAGGTGTGGCGCTTGTCGTACCAGAGAGAGGGGCTACCGAGGATATAGCCGCTAAACAAGTCAGGTTCGGTAAACAGTATCTGTGCGCCAAGCAAAGCACCGTAGGAGTGGCCAAGGAAGAGCGATCTGGCGGGATCGGTCCGATAGCGGGTGGCGATAAATGGTTTCACCTGATCACCCAAATAACGCTGATAGGCCCGTCCCTGCCCATGGATCGCACCAGCAGGTGCGCTCTTTGGACCGTTCGACGTGGGGGTGTAATCGCGCTGACGGCTGACCTTGCCATCCTCACCCTTTCCATAAGACAAACCGACAAGAATGAACTCCTCGATCCGGGGCCCTTCGACGTTCAGACGGCGGCCGATCTGCCGAATGATCGGGAAAGCGTAGTCAGCATCGGTGACGTAAAGCACGGGGTAGCGCCGCTGAGGCTCCCTCGCGTAGGACGGTGGTAAAGCGACGAAAACTTGGTAAGCGCGACCGGAAACCCGATCGGGCACATCCCAGACTTCGCTATCGATGATCTCGTATTCACGTCCCTCTCCCAACTGAACTTTTGGAGTCGACTGAGCGTACGTCTGCGTCGAACCACTAGGGACGCTGAAGCCGGCGATGACAGCTACCAGTAAGGTATTCAGAAAACATCGTTGCATGTGAAGTCTCCGCCCGTGTGATTACTATTGGTGTCGACCACTAATGGCGTACCCGCGCGGCATTAAGACTAAAAGTTTATCGAATGGATTCGTACTTAACGAAACGTGTCAGCTGAGATTGGTGGTTTCGGCTTTAAGCCAGCCAAGCTGTAAGGCTGTCCGTAATTTGTCGCAAAAATCCCTAGTTCTGCGCGCAGGCCAGCCGTGCTGGATTTTCAGTGGAATTTCCTTCGGTCAGGTGCAAAAAAGTCGGTGCTACGCGACCGACCTTTGCGCTACCGCATGGCCGCTTCATCCTCCGTCAGCCTGAAAGCGGTTAGGCCGCTCTCCGCTTCAAGTGGGACATTCAACCCAAAGAGGCCGGGCGGCTGCTTTGGCGAAATTTGCGGCCCGCCTGAACGGCCGGAATGGAGGCGAAAAGCCGTCATTGCGAGTGAACCACAGTTAGCTCGAGCAAGATGCCTTGCGAGTGTTTTCGCCTTGTGGTGATGCAGGCCACATTCACATATGGGCAGCGCAAGGCTTAAAGAAACCTGCGAACAAGGGCTGCATGGCAGTTACGAGTGTACGCTTCGATGACGCTGCAGGCCCGGTCGTTTCAAACTGTCCAGCAAGTGCTGCGCCATCGCGTGTCGTCAGGGACGTCGCCGCCGAATGCATCAACTCTTTGAAATCGTCCAGACCCACGTCGTCAGCGCGCATGACCGAACGGATCAGTGGATCTGCGAAAATCTCGGCGAGCGTCATCTCGTCTATCGTGTGTCTCATCTCAGTCTCCTTTCGATAATTCCCAAGCTCTGAAAGCGGGCGATTGCTTGACGGGCTCGCGCCAAGGTGTTACCGGTAAGTAACATTTGAATAGTTACCGATCGGTAACACGCATGTCAACACCGCTTCAGGGTAAAAATTAAACTCATGAAATCCGAGACATCTGATCGTGCTTCTGAGCAGAAAATCGCACCTCGTGACC
>NZ_BDLN01000015.1:21623-21966 GCF_001950375.1 Rhizobium sp. TBD182
AATAAAGCCTGGGAAGATCTCGAAAAAGAGAACCCGGGCGACCCGAGGGCTCAGCTCACGGCATGGGTTAAAGCGCGCGCGCAATGTCTTTCCAGCGAGCCCTATGGATGCGATTTGGCCAATGCTGCGGTAGAGTTGAAGGAGCAAGGACACCCTGCACATGCGATAATAGAAACGTTGAAGATGGAACAGCATTCCCGGCTTGCCGACCTTTGTCGTTCGACAGGTGTAAGCGATCCTGAACTTTTGGCTGATACGCTATCCATGCTGTTGGAGGGAGCACGCGTCAGCAAACTTGCCGCCGGCAAAGAAGGTCCGTCGATGCGGTTTACGCGTGCGTGTG
>NZ_BDLN01000015.1:21976-37843 GCF_001950375.1 Rhizobium sp. TBD182
TCGGCGATGGTCTCGTTTGGTCTAGCTGCACAGGCTTCTGCCTGATCCTGATGGTGCAAGAAGGACGTGCTACCGAAAGAGCAAAGGTAGCATGTTGATCGGCCAACTTAGAATAACCTTCGCAATATGCGTTCTCTTCGGGATTGAGAGGCGGCTGACCAGTTTATCAACAGCAATTGCGTTCTTTCGGCTGCCCATTAAATGTGGGGTGCGACCACCGCTGTTTTAAACATACAGCCTGAAAGTAGACATTGCCCGGCTGCGCTGTTCAAACCGGCGAAAAAGGTCGCAGCGCCAGCCGTTGAACGGCCTGCAATCCCCAACACCAAGGAGCTTGTATCCTTGAAGATCGACAGCGATGTCCTTACGCATTTTCAGGCGGACGGGCCGGGATGGCAAGAGCGCATCAACGATACCTTGCGAGCCGCAATGAATGTGTCCCATTAAGCTCTTGACTGGACTAGAACCGCCGACCCAGTCGTCTAGTTGCTTTATTGGCATTGAAATTTAAAATTTGGCCAACCACTCGATTGGAATGGCCGGTATGGGGCCGGTGGCTGACCGATGGTTATCGGAACACATCTGCCTGAAGCACGCGCAGTTGCCTCCCGATGCCGAGGACTTTTGCGCATGGCATTCACCGTATCAACTTTGGCAAACGTGGGCAGTTGCCTCTGGTTAGGGATGAAGTCGAGCCGAAATCGGCCTTTTGTAGCAATTCAAAAACGAAGAGACAGAACGCTGCATCGAAGTTGCCTGCCGATGAATGGGTTAGCCATTGTGCGCCGCTACAGCGAGCGGGGCGCCCGGAATAGCCGTTGTCGGCGTGAGGCAATCCGCCCCCGTCAACTTTCAATAGAAAGCCTAATACACCCCGACAATCGTTGACCGGGCGAGATCGTTTCGACGCCCCGCCCTTTTCGCTCAATTTCCGGTAAGCCAAGCGCTCCGGCGACCATGGAAACGGGTTCAAGACAAAGATAGCGGTCCATACGATGGGCAGCGAGATTGCTAAAAACAGGATCGGCTTCGAGCAAAAGTGAAAAACTGCCAAAATCGATGCGCGCATATGACCAATCGGTGAAGTGCAAGGTGTATCCCGTCGTAGCAGGAATGGCAGGTTTCGAGCGGGGCACCGCTTGCTGGCCGGTTGGCACGTTCTGCACATCGAGGGGATATTGCAGTTTGGCATCGGTGCTAGCGTCGCAGCCCAATTCTGCCGCAAAATAGGGATGCCAGCCAAGCGAAACCGGCGCAGGCCGGTCTTCCAGATTGGTTATCGACAATTTCACCGTCAAACTGTCGCTTTCAAGCAGGAACGACTGTTCAGCGCGGAAGGAAAATGGCCATTCAGCATCCGCCTTATAGTCAAGCACCAGCGCGCACCGATCGGCCGCCAGGCTGGAAATATCCCACGATCGTCGGTGAGCAGATCCATGCATGGCATCAGGCGAAAGGGCCGGATGTGGAAGAAGGTCGTGGCGGATATCCGCGTGAACAAATGAGCTGCCATATAACCTGTTGTGGTAAGGAATGAGCGGATAGGCACCTGCCCTCGGCCAGTTGAACGGGTCAAAAGACTCCCCCGCTGTCGGCACCAGAATATCGCCGTGATCCTCGTGGTGCAGATGCGTCATCCTTCCACCCCAGGAAGGGTGGAGGCGAGCCGAAAGCTGCCTGAAGGCAATCGTAACCGTTTCAGGCAAAAGCATAGGAGCCGTCAGGCCGTTTCGGCACGCGTCGCTGCCAGTGAACATAGCCATCTTCCTGCATGGCCTTTTCATCCATCTCGACTCCCCAACCCGGTCGGTCGGGTCTCAGTTCCAGGTATCCATCCTTTGGCAGATAAGGGTCGACAACATAGCGTGTTTCATCCTCGCGTTTTTCGAGGTCGGTGCCGCCATAAACATAGCACTGCCCTTTCGGCAGCCTGTATTCAAGAATACGGAAATTCTGCTGGGCGGCGGAGAAATGCACGTTGACGGCGGTGGCGAGCGGCCCCATCGGGTTGTGCGGAGCGATGCTGACGAAATGCGCCTCTGCAAGCGTGGCGATGCGGCGCATTTCCGAAATACCACCGACAACGCAGATGTCGGGTTGAATGATATCCGCGCCCCGGACTTGCAGAAGACGCAGGAAGTCATTGCGGTTGTAAAGACTTTCACCCGTTGCCAGCGTGCAGTTCAGTCCCTGCTTCAGGTCTCCCCACATCTCGATATTTTCCGGACGCAACGGCTCTTCGAAAAATAGGGGATCGTAAGGGGCAAGCGCATTGCCCAGTTGACGAGCGGCGGCAGGCTCGAAAATCTTGGCATGCGCGTCGAAGGCAATATCGTAGTCGGGCCGCACCGTTTCGCGAAGCGAGCGGAAATATTCGGCCGAACTTCGCACCACCTCACCCCAGCGATGGGCGTGAATATCGACACGCCATGGGCTTAGCTTGAAGGCTGTGAACCCCCAATCTTCGTTGAGACGATCGAATTCTTCCCTTGCCGCCGGCGCATCCGGTGCCGTGTAGACGCCGGCGTAAACCTTGATACGATCACGCACTTCGCCGCCCAAAAGCTTGTAGACGGGCACCCCCGCCGCCTTGGCGGCAAGGTCCCAGAGGCAATGGTCAAGCGCTGAGATTGCTGAAAGACCGAGTGCTCCGGGCGGAAAGCGGTTTTGTTGGAGGAGGAGATTGTAGAGATACTCGACCCGGGTCGGATCCTGCCCGGCAAGGAAGCCGTAGAGGTAATCCAGAAGCGGGGGCAATGCGAGATCGGGGCCGTGATTGTAGCATTCGCCCCAGCCGGTCAAACCGTCATCGGTATCGAGAGCAACGATGACGCGGGGACGGTCCTTGTCGCGGGTAACGAATACCCGCATGCGATCGATTTTCATGCTTTGGTCTTCCTCTTGAATTGTGAGAAGCAACGGCCGCAACGTTATCTGGCAGCGGCTCCGTTCTTGATCTCGGGCGGCTCGACGTAGCGGAACCTTCTCGTGCGGTCGCGGTCGCGCGGATCCGGGCGGGGAATGGCCGACAGAAGCGCCTGCGTATAAGGGTGATCCGGCGCGTTGCAGACTTTTTCGGCGTCTCCCACCTCGACAAGCTTGCCGCGATACATCACCCCGACGCGGTCGCACATGTATCTGATGACGCCAATGTCATGGCTGATGAAGATGTAAGCCAGGCCAAGCTCGTCCTGCAGCCGCATGAGCAGGTCCAGCACCTGGAAACGCACCGAAACATCGAGCGCCGATGTCGCCTCATCCGCAACGATGATGCGCGGCCGGAGCGTGATGGCGCGGGCGATACCGATGCGCTGGCGCTGGCCGCCGGAAAAGGCGTGTGGGTAACGCTCACGTCCGGCCGGGTCCAGACCCACCTGCTCCATCAGGGCGCAGACGCGCTCATCCAGTTCCTTGCCTTTCGCAATGCCGTTGACCAGCAGCGGCTCACCGATGACCTGTGCCACCGTCATGCGCGGATTGAGCGAACCGAACGGATCCTGAAAAACCATGCGCAACTCACGCCGCGCAGCTTTCAGCTCCGCACCTTCGATTTTGGCAAGATCGACCACCGTGCCATCCGCCCGGCGATAGCGCATCTCGCCCCCGGTCGGATCGTAGAGGCGCATGATCGAGCGGCCCATAGTGGTCTTGCCGGAGCCGCTTTCGCCGACGATGCCGAGCGTTTCGCCCGGAAGCAGCTTGATCGACACGCCATCCAGCGCCTTCATCTCACCGAAGTGCATCGAGAGGTCGTTCACTTCGAGGATAGGTGCCGCGGCAAGATCGAGCGGCGGGCGGGCAAGCCGGATTTCCGCCTTCTGCTCCAGCTTCAGAACCGAGCCGATCAGCATGCGCGTATAGGGATCTTGCGGATTGTGGAATATTTCATCGACAGTGCCATATTCCTTGGCGACGCCGTGATGCATGACCAGCACGTCATCGGCAATCTGCGCCACCACGCCCATGTCGTGGGTGATAAACAGCACCGCCATGCCATGCGCCTTTTGCAGCCGCGATATCAGGTCGAGGATTTCGGCCTGCGTCGTGACGTCCAGCGCGGTTGTCGGTTCGTCGGCGATCAACAGTTGCGGTTTGCAGGCCAGCGCCATGGCGATCATGGCGCGCTGGCGCATGCCGCCGGAATATTGGAAGGCATAACGATCCAGCGCCTTTTCGGGGTTGGGAATTTCCACCTGCCGCAGCAGCTCGATGGCTTCCGCCCGTGCCTGCGCCTTGCTCATCTTCAAGTGCAGCCGCAGAACTTCGGTGATCTGATCACCGACGGTATGCACCGGCGACAGCGACGACATCGGCTCCTGAAAAATCATCGCGATATCTGCGCCGCGCACCGAGCGGATGGCCCGGCTGCGCGGATCGAGCTTTGCGAGATCCAGCGACGTGCCGTCGGCACGGTTGAGGATGATCGACCCGGAAGCGATGTAACCGGGGCTGTCGATGATCTGCAGGATCGAGCGGGCGGTGACGGATTTGCCGGAACCGCTTTCGCCCACAACGCAGAGCGTCTTGCCGGGATCGATGGAAAAAGAGAGATCGTTTACCGCGCGGAAAATGCCGTTTCGCACGGGAAATTCGGTGACCAGATTACGGACGTCAAGCAGCGGTCGGTCTGGCTTCATGGAGAGAATATCGCTCATCCGGGGCCTCACTTGTTATAGGGGTCGGCTGCGTCACGCAGACCGTCACCGAGCAGATTGAGCGCCATGACGGCAACAACAACAGCCACGCCGGGCAGGAACAGCCACGGCGCGGTTGCGATCGAGCGAATATTCTGCGCCTCGCGAAGCAGCACGCCCCAGGAAATGGTCGGCGGCTGGAGGCCAAGACCGAGGAAGGACAGCGAGGTTTCCGCAAGGATCATCGCCGGAACCGCAAGCGTGACCGAGGCGATGATGTGGCTCGAAAAACTCGGCAGCATATGGCGGAAAATGATGCGCCCTTCCGGCACGCCATCCAGCCGGGCTGCCGCCACGAATTCTTCCGTCCTCAGTGACAGGAACCTGCCGCGCACGACCCGGGCAAGCTGCGCCCAGCCGGTCAAGGACAGGATGATGGTGATCATCATATATTGCAGCGTTGCCGGCCAACCCTGCGGCAGGGCAGCGGCAAGCGCCAGCCAGATGGGAATGGTCGGCAGCGACAAAACGAAGTCGATGACGCGCTGCATGACAAAATCGATGCGGCCGCCGTAATAACCGGAGATACCGCCCAGAACGACACCGAGAAGCAGCGAGAAAAACACGCCGACGAGACCGATGGACAGCGAAATCTGCGAGCCCTGTATTACCCGGCTGAAAACATCACGGCCAAGGCGATCCGCGCCGAAAAGGAAGAGCGGTCGGGTCTTGTCGGTCGAGGCCAGCAGGTGGATATCCGTGGTGAACAGGCCGAGCACCGAATATTCGTAGCCGCGACCGAATAGCTGGATCGGGATTTTCTTGGCCGTATCTTCGACGAACACCGCCGCCAGCGTTTCAGGATCACGCGTCAGCTTCAGCGGATAATAATGCAGACCAAGCGAGAGGCCGCCCGTCGTATCGATGAAATGCACACGTTGCGGCGGATGAAAGGTGGCGCGCGCATTCTGCAGAACCGGATCGTTGATGGCGAAGAAACCTGGCAAAAGCGCGACGATATACATGGCGATGGTGACGAACAGGGCGGCCATGGCCAGCCTGTGGCGCTTGAACGCCCACCAGATCAGTTGCCATTGCGAGGCGACGGCAGCGCGGTCCGGCCGGGTATTGGTGGTGATGGCGATATCGCTCATGGCGCCCTCCTATTCGAGACGGATGCGCGGATCGACCAGCGCAAGCAGGATGTCGCTGATGAGCGATCCGATCAGCGTCAATCCGCAGATCAAAAGCACGAAAGCGCCGGCGAGATACATGTCCTGCGCCATCAGCGACTGCAAAAGCAGCGGCGCGGCCGTCGGCAGATTGAGCACGATAGCAACCACAACCGAGCCTGAAATGAGATTGGGCAACAGCCATGCAATCGTGGAAATGAATGGGTTGAGCGCAATTCTCAAAGGATATTTTGTCAGCAGCCGGAACTCGGACAATCCCTTTGCGCGCGCGGTGGTCACGTAGGGTTTGGGTAATTCGTCCAGCATGTTTGCGCGCATGACGCGGATGAGGCTTGCCGTGGAGGACACCGCGAGGATCGCAACTGGTAGCCAGATGTGCGCCATCAGATCCATCATCTTGGCGATGCTCCACGAGGCAGTCTCATACTCCGCCGAAAACAGCCCTCCGACATCGGCCCCGAATTCCACCGCCGCGACATACATCAGCACCAGCGCCAGGAGGAATGACGGTATGGACAGGCCGAAAAAGGAGAAGGCGGTAAAAAGATAATCGCCGATCGAATATTTGCGCACGGCGGAGAAGACGCCGATCGGAAGTGCGATGGCCCAGGTTGCGAGAAGGCTTGCTATGGCCAGAACCAGCGTCAGCGCCATGCGCTCCCAGATGAGGCCGGAAACGGGCTGCTGCCATTCGAACGAGATACCAAAATCGCCGCGACTGATAATGCCCCATATCCATTTCAGATATTGCACGATCATCGGGTCATCGAGGCCGAAGCGCTCTCGCAATTGCGCCGCCGTATTGTGGTCTATGACCTCGTTGGACGCAGCAAGCGTGGCGATGTAAGTCGTCACGTAGTCACCGGGTGGCAGCTGGATCAGTACAAAGGCAAGAAAACTGACGGCGAACAGGGACGGTATCATCCACAGCAGGCGTTTTACGATAAATAGCAGCATGACGTTCTCGCAATCACGTTTTACCACACGCGCCGCCTTCCACTACGAGACGGCTTGCGGGTGGTCGAAGCAACCTGAGAGGCGCCGCCGCGTTGATGAAGCGACGCCCATGTGGCGGTGTCAGCTTGTGAAGGTGAACTGTTGCGGCAACGCCGGGCCGGGGTTGGGCCACGACCAGCTGTCGGGTTCTTTCTCCGGCACGTTGCGAAGGTTGTTGCGGATGATACCGAAACCACCAACGGCAAGGCAAAGACCGATCGTCTCGAACTCTTCCGCCGCAATATCGAAGATTTCCTTCATCTTCTCGCCGCGCTTGGCAAGGTCGGCAGTCGAACGCGCTTCATCGAACAGTTTGAAGCGCTTCTTCTGGCTTTCCGGCGGCTCTTCCCCCTTCTGCCCGTTGGATGTGTACCAAAGCGCCCACGGAATGGCGTAGCGCGACCCCTGTGGGTGGAACGCGAAGAAGTCACGCGGGTCGAGCATCGGATCGAGACCGCCCGGACCCGGCCAGACCGCCGCATCATGGGCGTTATCATCGCCGCGTGTGTAGTACAGTGCGCGTTCGATGGTGTTGACCTTGATATCGACGCCGATTTGCGCCCACTGCGCCTTCACCAGTTCCAGCGCATCGACCAGATCGGGATAGAGTGTCGGGATCACATCGATCGAGAAGAAAATCGGCTGGCCGTCAGGCCGGAGCCGCATGCCGTTGCCGTTCTTCTTGTCGTAGCCGGCCTTGTCGAGAAGATCGTTCGCTTTGTCCGCGTCATATTCGGTGTATTGACGTGCCAGCTTTTCATTATACCAGGGATGGGTCGGGCGTGGCCCGGCCTGGTATCCCTCGCTCTGACCAAAATAGACGATATCTATGATTTCCTGCCGGTTGAGAGCGATGGACAGCGCCTGACGGAACGACTTGTCCGCAAACATCTTGCGCATTCCCGGATCTTTATGGGTAATGTTGAGGTAAATCTGGCATTGTTGTGCAGCTGATGGCACCAGCGTCAGCAGGCGGTAGTCGCCTTTCTTCATGTTCTGCGACAGGGTCGGCTTGTTGGCCAGCACGCTGATATGGCGCTCCTGAATGTCGATCTTGCCCGAGATGACGTTCAGCATCAGCGATTCGACATCCTGCGAAATGCCGAAATTGACTTCATCGATGTAGGGCAACTGATTGCCTTCGGTATCGACCTGCCAGAAGTAAGGGTTGCGGGTCATGACAACCCGGGTCGCACCGCCGGAATAGGGTTCCTTCACCACCCAGGGATCAAGCGTCGGCTTGTCGACATTCGACCAGCGCGACGGAATTTCGATGTCGCCGCACTTGGCGCGGAACAGTTCCGTCCAGCTGGACACGCCAGCCGCCTTGACGTCGGCATCGAGCGCCGTGTTGTATTTCGGCAGGAACTTGCTGCAATAATGCTTGGCGAACAGCGTCGGATGCTGGCCGAGCGGCGTGGCGAGGTTTTCCAGATAGAGCGCGTTTGGCGCTGCGAATTTGAACCTGACCGTGAAATCATCGACTTTCTCGACATCGACCGCCTTACCGGCGACGGAGAGTTGCGCCGGGGTAGCGCTGTAAAGCTCCTTGTTCTTGATGCAGTCCTCGATGGCGAACACCACGTCATCTGCGGTAAAGGGATGTCCATCAGACCATTTCGCCCCCTGTAACAGATGGAAGGTGAACTGCGAGGCGTCGTCATTGACCTCCCATTTCTCGGCAAGGTTGGGCAGAACTTCGGTGAAGTCCATGTTCCAGCGCACCAGCCCCTGGTTGCCGACCATGCGCAGGATGCCGTTATGGTCCGACGAACCGCGCAGGCCGCGGCGCAATGTGCCGCCATAGGTGCCGATCTTTTCATGCGGCGTCACCACCATCGGATTTTTTGGCAGACGTTCCGCCAACGGCGGCAGTTTGCCGTCTTTTACCAGGGCTGCCAGTTCCGGCGCTTCCTTGCCGGCAGCAGCCAGGGCCGAGCTCCCGATGACGGACACGGCGGCGACGCCGCCAAGCCCAGCCATAAAGGTTCGGCGCGTCACGCCCAGTGAAAATTTATCGCCATCGCGCATCGACTATCCTCCCAAAAAATCACCGGCAGCGAGACAGCTTTCACCGAACCGCAACAGCCTCCCGGCCAGCCAGCACACCGATCCTCCACCGGCAGGGCAGACCATATGGGCGTTTTCAGATGATTACAAGTATTGACAGATTTTTACATATTTTTTATTCGTAGGCCGGTTTTCACGATCAGGTTTGAGGAAAGAACCGGCACGACAGTAACCACGTTCATGAAATTCCCGGTATTTCTGTTGCGATTGAAATGCAGGAAACCCATTAACTTCAGCGATTTGCAACGGAAGGGCTGCTGATGGACAATCAAACCGTATCCGCCGCCGCTCGAGGCGAGACTCGCTTGAGCGACATCATCTACGAAAAGATCATCGGAATGATTTCTGATGGGCGGTTTCCCGTGAACGAGCGGTTGCCGTCGGAGCAAAATCTGGCTTCTCTGTTCGGGGCTTCCCGGCCTGTGGTGCGCGAAGCGCTGGAGCGGCTGCGCAACGACGGGCTTATCGTTTCGCAGAAAGGTTCCGGCTCCTATGTGCGCCAGCAGCCGGATTCATCCGTGTTGCAGCAGGTTCCTGTCGGCTCGCTTGCCGATGTGCAGCGTTTCTTCGAGTTCCGGTCCGGCCTTGAGTCTGCAGCCGCCGAACTTGCAGCACGCAGTTGGCAGGCTGCCGACAAGGCCCGCATCGAACAGGCCATTACCGCGCTGGAACAGTGTCTTGCGCGCAACGATCTTGGTGCGGAGGAGGACTTTGCCCTGCACGAAGCCATTGCTAAAGCGAGCCATAACCAGTTCCACATCACCGTGCGGATATGGTTCAAGCCGCATTTCGCGATCGGCCAGTCGGTGACACGCAGCCTCAGCCTCAAGCGTACGCCGCAACATGTGCGCGAGGTACAGAACGAACATACGGCAATCGTGGAAGCGATTTTTGCGCGCCAGGAACAGGCCGCGCATGACGCAATGAAAGATCACATCCTGAAGGCCCGTGCCCGCATGTTTCAGGGCGTCGGCAGCTAGAACCGTTTTTTCAACATTTCAAAAGGCGAGCCATACAGGGCAAGGGAAAATAATCAGTGATCCAGCCACGCATCATAGAGCCGAAACTCCGCTCTCTCATCGACACGCCGTTGAAGGTCGGCGAATCACCGGCATGGGATGAGCGTACCGGGAATCTGTGGTTCGTCGACATTCTCGCCCCCGCCATTTTCTGCCTGCATCCGGGCGGCAAACTCGACAGATACGAAATGCCCGCCCAGGTGGGTTGCCTCGGTCTTTGCGACAATGGCCTTGTTGTGGCGGGCCTCAAGACGGGCGTGCACCTTCTAGACCCCGCAAACGGCGCGCTCGAACTGCTGTGCGATCCGGACGAAGGACGAGCAGACAGCCGTCTCAACGACGGCAAGGTCGGCCCCGATGGCCATTTCTGGGTGGGAACCCGCGACGAGGCTGCCGTGCCGACAGGAAATGCCCGCCTCTATCGTATCGCGCCGGATGGCGGCGTCGAGCTTGTCATCAATGGCGATATGTTCACATCGAACGGGCTTGCCTGGAATCTGGACGGAACGCGCATGTATCATTCCGATAGCAGCGGTCTGATGTATCAGGCGTTCGATTTCGATGTCGCGACGGGCACGCTCGGTCCAGCCGAGCGCCTGCACGATTTCGCACCCGACGAAGGCAGGCCTGATGGCGCGGCGACCGATTGCGAAGGCTGTTACTGGAGCGCCGGCGTTCAGGCCGGGCGTCTCAACCGCTTTTCGCCGGAGGGCGAACTGTTTGAGATATACAGGTTGCCGTTCAAAGGGCCGACCATGCCATGTTTCGGCGGCCCGGACCTCAAAACGATCTATCTGACGAGTCTTGTGACCGAGACGAACGGAACAACCACCCCAGGTACGCTTGTTGCGTTTGATGTGCCTGTCGCGGGCGTAGCCGTTCACAAATTTTCTATCTGAAGATGCCCTTCGATTTTTAAGGAAACCAGTTGATGACGACATTCGATTTCCGCCAGGCTCTGCACGGTATTTCCGGCGTCCCCGTAACGGCTTACGAGACAGACGGGGAAGTCGATATAGCTGTCACCATCGAAGCCTATGCCCGTGTAGCAAAGGCGGGCATCCACAATATCGTTGCTGCGGGCAATACCGGCGAGTTTTACGCGTTGACGCCCGCTGAAATTTTCAAGGTCTACGAAGCTGCGATTGAAGGGGTGAACGGGCAAGCCCCCGTTACTGCAGCGATTGGACGCTCACAGCGGGAGGCCCTGTCCATGGCGCGTCGGGCCAGGGAGATGGGCGCGTCTGCGGTCATGTCCCACCAGCCGGTTGACCCGTTCGCAGCGCCACAATCACAGATCGACTATTTTATCGGCCTGGCTGAAGGCAGCGAATTGCCTCTCGTAGCCTATGTCCGCGCCGACGGGTTCTCGGTCAATGACATGGTCAGACTATCGAGCCATCCGAATGTCGCAGGCATAAAGTTCGCGACGACGGATATTATGCTTCTGTCGCGTGCGATCGCCGCTTCCGATCCTGAAGGCTCACTTTACGTGTGTGGACTGGCAGAAAGCTGGGCTCCCGCTTTCTGCGCCGTCGGAGCCCGCGGTTTCACATCCGGTCTCGTCAATGTCGCACCGCAATTTTCCCTGCAAGTTCATGATGCACTGACGGCCGGCAATTTCTCGGCCGCACGTAAGATCGTTGAAAAGATCGAGTTGTTCGAACGGCTGCGGACACGATACCGGAACGGCGCCAATGTGACTGTGGTAAAGGAAGCGATGCAGATACAGGGGCTTGCGGTTGGCCCAGTTCGAGCACCAGGACTCGCCCGTCTGGACGACGAGGATCGTGCTACACTTGAAGTCCTGCTTGCCAGCTGGCAATGACAGAAGCCTCATTCCCGACTGTGGAAATACGCTACGATGCCGATGATGGCACCCAACCCATCTGTGGAATTATGCGCCTAACCGGCTCGGGTTCGATGAACAAACAATGCCTTGCGTCACGCCATTTCCTAATACATCTCGCTGCGAGAGGCGCGCATTATCTCTGAGTCACCTTTCAAAGTGCTTCAGAATATATGACCTTACGATACCCGGATGAACATTGTGGTTATCTGGACCAGGGATTGATCACTTTCACCCCGGCAGCCTCGAAAGGGCTTGTATCGCGAGTTGAGATCGTGAGGCCATTTGCTGCCGCTGTGGCTGCAATGTAGCCATCGGCCGTGCCGATCGCTTTCCCAGACGCTCGAGCGCGTGCCATCAGTTCAGAGTAGAACTGAGAAGTAGTCAGATCGAAGGACAGGATGCGGCCGGAAAAGTGTGGCAGCACCTCGCCCTCGAGACGGTCGCGGAGGATAGTTTGCCGTCTGCCTGAAGGCATAGCAGCAATTCCGAAGCGAAGTTCCGCAATCGTTATTGCGGAGATGAACAGCGTTTCGACAGCTTGGGCGTCCAACCAGGCAATCACCGCCTCGTCCGGAACCGGTTTCCAAGGTTCGGATATGACGTTGGTGTCAAGCAAGATCATTCGAAGGTCATCGGCTTAGCAGGTGTCTTGTCGCGACTTTTCTGAAGAGCTTCAACGTCGCTGTTGGAAAGCTCGGCGTCGCGACCAATGGCCGCTAGCAACGACCCGAGCTGAATACGTTCCGGAGGACGAACAGCCGCTTCAATAATGTCACGAATCTCGGCCTCCGTGCTCCGGCCATGATGAGCCGCTCGCACCCTCAGAGCGCGATGTGTTTCTTCAGAAAGGTTACGAATGGTGACTGCCGGCATTGATATCATCCTTGGAAAAATGATCTCTTTGATATCAAAATACCAAGAATGATGCTAAAATTCAAGGGTACTGAGTTTCAGCAGGATTTGACCCGTTTTCATTTCGCGGCCAGCAATCCGTCGAGGATACCGCAACCACGAGCTATCGTCTTATAGGGAAGATCTATGCACACCTTGCGAGAATGATTGTCGAGCGGGCGGGGTTTTCAGCGAGACATGAGCATGACCCGAAATTTTCCATACTGGCCAATTGCCAAGAAAACAGTGCTTCCCCCGGTGAGGCTGGCTATCGCGCATGCTGTCCGTGTGATCGAGATTGGACGTGTCTGATGTTGCCCTAGGGGTCTTCCGCGTCCATATAGTTCTAATGACGCATGATTCGAAAATATTCGTAGGTCTTCGATCCGCTCGCAAACGCTCGCCATCGCCCAGCCAAGCCACAGGCCCAAAATGCCAATGGGACGGGTGTGAAAAGAGCGGTACTCACCGCGCGCCGGTGGGATCGGGTGCAGAAGGTCTTTACCTCTTATTCTGCCTTGAGCATGTGACTGACTACAACAAGGGTTATAGTTTTACGACACCACCCTCCAATGCCGACGTCGCCCGTTACCAAAAAGAAGCGACGACGGGTGCGCGCCCGACCTGGGGAAAGAGGGTGAGCGCGGCGACTGAAACTCCGTTACCGTCTTCAGTTCGTTCAGGCTCGGCAAAAACGCTAAATGCTCGCAAAGCCGATCGGCAAGGGCAAACCCGGATCGGCGCCCAACAGAGAAAGCTCAAGGTACTGGAAGCCAAAGCTTTCGAAACACTCGGCCTTTCTTCCCAGGCGACATCCCAAGAAATCAAGAGCCGCTATAAGGAGAGGCTCAAAATGCACCATCCCGACGCCAATGACGGAGACCGCAATTCTGAGGATGCACTTCGAAGCTCAATCGAAGCGTATCGAATCCTTAAATTGAACGGTTTTTGCTAAAGCCTGTTTGAAAAGGGGCCTAAGATCTGGAGTTGCCCCTTAAAAACCGGACAGGATCAGGTTTCTGTTTGACGGTTTAAGAACTCACGAGGCGAGCAATAGCCCAAGGCCTTGTGCGGGTGAAGGGTATTGTAGTGTTCGAACCATGAGGGCAGTTGCGCGATAACGGTCATGGCGTCCGGCAAGGGGTTCACCGAGACGTAATCACGCTTGAAGGTTTTGACGAAGGCTTCGGCCATTCCGTTGGACTGGGGGCTGCGAACGGGCGTTGAACACGGCTCCATGCCGATATCGATGAGCAGCGATTTGGTTTCCTTTGCGATGAAGCAGGAGCCGTTGTCCGTCAGCCACTCGATTGGCTTTGGAAGGGTGTTGACGAGGCCGAAGCGGTTCTCAACAGCCGTGATGACAAGGTCCTGGACGTCCTCGCTCTTGATGCCCTCGGTTGTCGCGACATGGGCGATGGCCTCGCGATCACAGCAATCGAGAGCGAAGGCAACGCGCACCTTCTCCTTGTTGTCGCAGCCGATTTCGAAGCCGTCTGAACACCAACGCAGATTGGATTGCTCGACAGCGACGCAGCCATCGTGGCGACGGGTGTCGATTGCACCGGTGTGGCGCTGAAGAAGCATGCCGTGAACCTTCATCACCCGGTAGACGCGTTTGGCATTTGGCCATGGACGGTTTTCGCTGCAGGCTTTACGGCGCAGGATCGCGTGAACCCGGCGATATCCGTAGGTCGGCATGTCATCGATGATCGTCTTGATCGCATCCACCAGTTCCTGATCAGCGAGCGGCGGCCGCCCTCGGGCTCTGGAAGGACGTTGCTTCACACGTGCCGATATGTTGGAGCGGGCGACACCCAAGGTCTCGCACACCGCCGTCATCGCGAACCGTCCTTCGGCAACGAGAGCGAGCGCAACAGGTGTTTTTTTGACCCTGATGCTATCTCAAGAGCTTCTTTGAGGATTTCGCCTTCCATCGTCTTTTTGCCGAGGAGGCGCTGCAGCTCTTTCACCTGGTTCTGAAGCGCCCTGTATTCGGATTCAGGGACGACCTCTTCCTGCGATGCGGTGGCCGTTAGCGCCCCCTGCGTTGCCAGCTTGCGCCACGCGAACAACTGGTTCGGCTGAATGCCATGCCGTCGAGCAACGATGCTGACCGTGACGTCAGGCTCGTAGGTCTCCTGGACTATTGCGAGCTTCTCCGCTGTCGACCAGCGACGGCGGCGCTCAGGGCCGGACAGCACTTCTATCTTAGGTATGTGACTGGTCATAATGGGCACTTTACTCCTAACACTTAACAAGTGGGAGATCGTGTCCGGGGATTTAGGGGGCCACTACAGACCCGTCTAGGTGGCTTCCCACACTACAGGTTTATTCAGCCACTCAGCTTCTTTGAGATTAACGTCCACGGCACTGTCTCCGGAATTGCCCTTGCATCACTGCTGGTGGGGCTATTGCCCGACTCAACGGATACCCGTGATCATAAACTTGGTAAAGTGAGTGTTGGCCTGCTGCCGGTGACGTGGATACCAAGTTGAGGTGCTTCTAATGAAACTGGAGTGCATAAATCCAACGAAGGAAGTTCAGCCGCGAGTACAAGCTTGAGGCAGTGAAGTTGGTTAGGGAGCATGAGGTCACACCCTCACCGAAGAGCTGGGCAAAGATCTTTCGATGGCAGTTGGTAGCACTATAGACAAAGCGCTTGACGGTCAGATGGAATTCGATCCGTCGGCCCGTACACGGCAGATCACCGATCACCCGAGGGGAACGGTTATGAACTCGACGGGAAACGGTCCTGCAGTGGGGACATATGGACTCCGTTGACCCGGCGGACGCAGTGACAACGATCGCGTTGGTGGCATCATGCACCGATTCAACGTTCAAACCGGCCGGGATCAGGTCGGAAGTAAAACTGGGCTCGCATGGCGCTGATTCCACTTCGGAAATCACACCAATTGAATTCCAAACATCGTCGAGCATGAGCCAGTGCCCAAAAAGATCCCCACAGCCATAGTCGCGACGCGCTGCGTGAAGGACAATGTATTGCGAAGATAGCCAGACATGTTCGTCACCCCCTCTGGCATAAACTATGCCACGCAAACGATTTCCGATTGCGTGGCATAGTCTTTGATTGGCGGCGGGGATATCCCCGCCGAAGCTCACGTCGTTGACCGATCGCCGATCAAAACTCCTGCCAGTCGTCCTTTGACGTATCGACAGCAGCGTTACCGGAGAATGCGGATGCAAGCTTG
>NZ_BDLN01000015.1:37853-38079 GCF_001950375.1 Rhizobium sp. TBD182
CTGTCGTTGCCGCCGGCATTGCGAACCGGAGCGGGCTGGCTCTTCTGCTGATAGGCGGTGTCGGCGAGCTTGAACTGCGCGAGAAGCTGGTTGAGCGAAGCTACCTCCTTGGCCAGATTGTGGCTGGCAGCGTTGGTCTGCTCTACCATGGCCGCATTTTTCTGCGTGTCCTGGTCCATCTGGTTGACCGCGGTATTGATCTGCTGGAGGCCGGAGGATTGCTCCT
>NZ_BDLN01000015.1:38437-38640 GCF_001950375.1 Rhizobium sp. TBD182
TTCGCCGGATTGTTCGGCACCTGCCTTGGCGCGGCTGACGATCAGGCCGGCCTCCTGCGCGCGCTTGGTGGAATCCTTCACTGTCGTGGTGATCTCTTCCAGAGCGGCAGCGGTTTCCTCAACGGCTGCTGCCTGCTGTTCGGTACGCTTGGCCAGATCGTCGGCGGCCGATTTGATCTCGTTTGCGCCCGCGCCGATGCCAC
>NZ_BDLN01000016.1:0-26416 GCF_001950375.1 Rhizobium sp. TBD182
CCTGCGATCCCAATAAAGCCCCATCACGAGGCTTTTTGCGTTTTTGCCCTTCGATCGCCTGGCTCGGCTCAACAGTTTGTCAAGTATCGCCCTCTCGTTGAGGAACTCTGTTTTCCTCTTGCCAGAAGCAAACGTCAGGATCGCGGCCAGATTGCCGCGCAGTACGATCACCAGTTCCGCACCATCTGGCACGAGATCAATGCGGTTTACCAGCGTGCGAAGCTTGTCGGCCGCCTGTGCCCTCGTCGCCTCGTTGCAAAGCTGGTCGTGAAGAGCAGCGATCTCCTCATGATAAAATTTTGCCAGATTGGGATGCCGCAGGGGAGGTGGCTCCTCCGCATTGCGGATTTCAGATTACATAGAGGTTTCCGATGACCATGACACGTTTGTCCTGCAGTGAAGTCGATCTTGACGTTAGCAAGGCAAAGAAAGCCGCCCAAGCGGGACCTGTGATCATCACTCATCGCGGCAGGCCATCTCATGTGTTGATGACGAACCCGAGTTCGAGCGCCTCACCGGAAAGCGCCGCAACCTCGTCGACGACGCAAGAGCACGAACGGCTGATCCCCACCAAATCTCGTCGCCATGTTCCGCACTATGAACTGGCAAATGCTCTGGTCTACAATGCCGGCGCGCAACGCTCCCGAAACACTTCTAAACCCGCGCTTCCAGAACCATGTTGAAAGGCCCGGTGAAGGCTCGCCTGATGCTGGAAAAGCCACCCGAACGAATGACCTCTGAGAGCTTAGCTTCGCCGGCCTGAGCTCCCAATCCTTCACCAACCTCCTGGTCAAGTGACGTTGGCACGCAGATCATCGTTGATGCATTGTAGTAAAGGCGGCCGACAGGATTCATATTGTCCGCCGGCCGGTCGCCCGCGATAGGTTCAACGATCATCCAGGTGCCGTCCTTTTTAAGGATACGAGACATGTGCCCCGCACACCCACGCGGATCACCCATATCATGCAGACAGTCGAAACTGGTGATGAGATCGAAATCCGTATCCTTGATGTCTTTGGCCGTCGCCGCCACGAATTTCACCCGGTCGTCCACCCCATGGCTTCGGGCATGCTTGTTCGCCTCTTCTATGGATGGCTCGTGGAAGTCATACCCTGTGAAGCTGGCGTTGGGGTAGGCCTCGGCCATAAGAATTGTCGAGAAACCGACGCCACAGCCGACATCGGCGACCCGGGCGCCTTTCACCAGTTTGTCCTCGACGCCATGAAGGGCGGGCAGCCACGATTGGACAATATTGTTCACATATCCCGGCCGAAAGAACGCGCCCGTTGCGCAGAATAGGCAACCTGCAGTGTCACCCCATCGCACCCCGCCGCCGGTCCGGAAGCTGTGCTCAACCTTGGGCTCTCCCTCGATCATCGCCGCGACCAGATCGAAAGCTCCTTCGAGATAGACGGGGCTGTCCTTGTTGACAAACACCATGGCCTGCTCGGGTGAGAGACTGAACATCCCGGAACCGCTGTCGTAGTCGATGTAGCTGTTTGCCGCCTGTGCCAGCGCCCACTCCCTGACGTAGCGTTCCAACAGGTTACCGGAGGCTGCCGCAAGGCCTGTGGATGTTAGCGGTCCGGCGCGGTGCAACGTATCGAACAGGCCCAATCTCAAGCCAATCCTGACAGTTGGAACACTGAAGGCTCCCCCTAGATCGCCCAGCATTTTGCCAATAAAAGAATTCAGTTTTGTTTCGTCGAGCTGTGTCATTTCATTCCCCCCAATTAATTGAGTTGGCGGGCAAAGGCTGACCGAAAATTTACGCGTCAGTGAATGCTCGTAGGCGACGTAAGATAGCCGAATACCCTGAATTTGTCACGCAAACCAATATCGCTCTATCGGTGGTCCGCTCCTGACTAGCGTTACAGGTAAGAGTGATGGACGATGGCGCGGGGAAGTCGTAAACTGGCTTCAAGACCAGGCAACGATATACTCCCGGGAGGAAGCAATGCCTATCTTCATGGACCGGCACGAGCTTGCCGGAGTTTCAGCGGCGGATATCGCCGCGGCACACCTTAAAGATCTCAACATTCAGGATCAGTACGGCGTCAGGTTCCTGACCTACTGGTTTGATGAAAGGCGTGGTACGGCCTTTTGCCTTATCGATGCTCCAGACGCTGAAACTGCGCAGTGCGTACATCGGGAAGCCCACGGATTTGTCGCCAGTGAAGTTGTGGAAGTCGCTCTCTCCGCTGTGGAAGCGTTTCTCGGGCGAATACAGGATCCCTTGTCGCTTGCTACCATCTCGAAAGATATGGATGCCGGCCACCGTGCGATCCTGTTCACTGATATTGTCGGTTCAACCGAGATGACGGCCCGCCTTGGCGATCGTATGGCGGCGGAACTAGTCCGCGCACACGATGCCCTGGTTCGCGGTTGTCTCGGGCGACGGTCGGGGCGGGAGGTCAAGCACACCGGCGACGGCATAATGGCTGTATTCTCGTCCGTACCGTTTGCCGTGGATTGCGCCATTGATATCCAACGCGAGTTCCATCGCTACAACAGCGGCAACGGTGAGCCCATTCACATCCGCATTGGACTGGATTGTGGTGAGCCGATCGAGGACAGCAATGATTTCTTCGGTGCGACAGTGCAACTGGCAGCCAGGCTCTGTGCCGCGGCCGAGAGCGACCAGATCCTGATATCGGACAAGACCTTCCAGGAATATGGCAGCGCCGATGTCCTCGTCCATGGCAATCAATACAGACTGAAAGGATTTGCCGACCCGGTCATCGCCTATCGTTGCGAGTGGCTGCACTAGCGACGTGATTTGAAATCTGATGTAGAAATGACCATCAAATGGTGATCTGCGCGGAGCCACCGTGCGGTTTGTTCGGTCGGGCAACACCGCCCTGATGTCTGGCGAGGTGTGGACACCTGCCCCACCGCCGGGCGGCCGCTCTGCGAAGCCGGAAAACTCTAGCCTCAGCTGGTCCAGAAACCTGGGGCGGTTCAAAATGGGCCGGACTCTAATTTATTCTGGAGGAAATTCTCAGTGGCAGGTCACGGTCACTTTGCAATTCAATGTCGCCTTGGTTGGGAGCATATTGATGAAAAGTGCGGCATTAGATAGAAAAACCACAGAATTCCATTTCAGGCACTGATTTCCATGGCTAATTTGGGAAATCTATAAACGTCGCATGGGATCGGCCGCAAGTAATGTACGTTGCGCCGCCAAGCGGTACGCTGCAATGGCGCTGGCAAGAGCGCGATCAAGGATCGATGGAATGGACTTGGCGTATCGCCTCCCGGAGGAATTCTTCACAGAGCGGTTTCTAGTCAGGCGGGTTCAACCATCTGATGGCGACGCAATCTTTGCTGGTTGGGCAACTGATCGTGAAGTGACGAAATATCTCACTTGGCGTCCGCACACAGACCTTTCCCAGACGCAGGAAGCTGCGGAACGCTCCTATCTGGAGTGGGAAGGTGGCTCCACGTTTCCAGCGGTCATTTGCCGACGCGAAGTGCCGAGCGAACTTGTTGGAAGGATTGACGCGCGACTGGCGGGACCGCGAGTTTCCTACGGTTGGCTTGTCCGGAAGGATCACTGGGGACAGGGCGTTGCGACTGAAGTGGTAAAATGGGCAATCGAGCATGCCCTTACCCATCCGATGATCTATCGCACCGAGGCAGCTTGTGATGTCATGAACGTGGCCTCAGCACGTGTGATGGAAAAGGCTGGTATGACCCAGGAAGCGTTGCTTCGGCGGTATCTTTTCCATCCAAATTTGTCGAACGAACCAAGGGACGCTTTCCTGTATTCCAAAGTTCGCTGAGAGCGTCCCGGGTTACCAATCCGGCTGTAGCTTCCCGCATAAACCAACTGGGTCTCTCACGAGCGACTCCTATGCGAAATCCAAGGTAAAACCTGGATCATGTTCAGGATGATACGCATACAGCTCTAATCTCCCCGCGGCCTTCAGTCGCCGGACGGTGTCAACATCAGGATGCGCCCGCCCTAATCGTGGCGATTCTTCACGAATGAATGGATCTCATGAAGCTGTTGGCTAATCGTGTGAACGAATGATATTTCGGTGAAGGGAGATTATCTGCGCGAGACGGAAAAATCGTTTTTATAGCATGGTCGCAAAGAGGGGCGCCTGTTTGAACCCGCCTCAAGGCGTAGTCTTCGATTAGAATTGTTGGATAGCATCGCTAATTTCACTTCTCGCTCATGACGCCTCCGCCATCGCTGCATAGATCGCCCGACTGATATCGGTAGAAAACCGCCCGGCGCCGGACATGCCTTCAAATGCGGTATTGGTCAGGGCCACAACTGTCAGGCCGTTGCTTGGGTCAGTGAACCAGCTATGCCCGTAGGCCCCGCCCCAGCGCCAGGTGCCTGCCGGCTCGGCCACGCCTGCGGCCTGGCTGTCGCGCAGCACCGAAAAACCGAGACCATAGCCCCAGCCCGGCGATCCCTCGATGTCGATCCCGGCGATCTGGTCACGCGCCATCACGGAGGCATGATCGGCAGTCATCATATCTCCGCCGCCCTGCCGTAACGCTTCTATCAGCTGCAACACATCTAACGCTGTGCCGACCATACCAGCGCCGCCTGAAGGAAAAGCCTTGGTATCAAACACCCGTGATGGATCCATCATGACGCTTGCCATACCGGGGAGCAATGGCAAGCAGTCCGGTTCGTGCATCCGGCGGGGACGTGGCGTGGCGTCCGCGTATGCAGCCGTAACCCGGGATGGATCGGAAAGCGCAAAACCGGTATCCTTAAGACGGAGCGGCTCGGTGACGAGCTTGCGGATGGACTCCGGCAAGGCGAGCCCTGTTGCCGCCTCAATCACCGCACCCACAACATCTATCCCCAACGAATAGCGGAATGCCGACCCCGGAGCGGAGGAGAGGGGGACGCCGGCAAGGCGCCGGATGTTGTCGGCAAGCGTCAGGTCGGCGCGGTCCATACCGTCCGACACGCCTGCTTGGGCGAGAGGCCCGCCTTCCGGCTCAAAAAAGCCGTAGCTGAGCCCTGCGCTGTGACTGAGTAGATGACGCAAGGTGATAAGAGCCGGTCGTCCCTCGAAGGTCGGCGTGAACGCCGGTAGCCATTCCGTGATTGGTCGATCGAGATCCAGTATCCCGCGACTGACCAGCGCTAGGGCAGCCGCAGCGGAGAAGAGTTTCGAGACGGAGGCCAGTCGGAAGATAGCGTCAGTTCGCATCTCCGTGCCGGCATCCCGGTCGGCGAGCCCTGCTGCGCGGCAATATATTGTTTTGCCGTCGAGCGCGACAAGGACGACAGCACCGACGATGCGTTCGGCTGCAATCGCGCCGTCTATCACGGCGTCCAGGCGCGATACGATCGAAGAATTTGAGGATGTCATGAGAATTTCCTTTGGATCAGGGATTGGCAGCCAGTGGGAAGGCATGATGGTGTGCAAGAAGTGTTGTGATGAATGCCGGGACGAGGAGGATAAGAATGGCTGGGGCGAAGCCGCCAACGCCACTCTGCTGCAGGATCAACCCGCCGACGATACCGCCACCGGCGATGGCCAGGTTCCAGGCGGTGACCAACATGGATTGAGCAACATCGGCAGCATCGCCTGCGGTATTCGAAAGAGCGGTCTGAAACAGCGTGGCGGTTCCGCCAAAAGCGAGGCCCCAGACCGCGATTGCACCGTAGACAACCGCTGGGTTCTCACCCCATAGCCCAAGCGCCAGCGCTGCAAGCCCGAACAAAGCGATGCTGGCGAGCGACAGGCTTCGCAGTTGGCGGTCAATCAGGACACCGACGATCCAGATGGCTGCCAGTGCTGTCGTGCCGAAGACCAGAAGCACAAGATCGGTCCGCGCTGCCATGCCGGCCTCGACCAAGAACGGGGCGATATAGGTGTACAGGATGTTGTGAGCGAGGACGAAGGCAATGGTGACGAACAGGACCGGGCGCACGCCGGGCAGAGTAAACACCGTGCTGAGCCCGCGGCGACGCTCCATAGGCTGGCCTTCGAAGTCCGGCACCTTCGCGATAACCCAAACAACCAGTACCAGAGTCAAGCCGCTGATGAGGCCAAAACACGCCCTCCACCCGAGGAGGGTGCCCATAAAAGTACCGGCCGGAATGCCAAGCGACAGCGCGAGCGGCGTGCCCACCATGGCCACCGCGATAGCCCGTCCCTTTAGTGCCTCGGGCACCATGCGTGCCGCATAGCCTGCGAGCAACGCCCAGAGCAACCCGGCCGAAACGCCGGCACAAGATCGTGCGACCATCGTCAGCAGATAGCTAGAGGAGACGGCTGTAACTGTATTGGCGATTGCGAAACCGGCGATGGCAGCGAGGAGTAACCGCCGCCGTCGTATGCCTTGCGTCGCCGCCGTCAGCGGGATCGCGGCGATGAGCGATCCAATCGCGTAGATCGTCACCATCTGGCCCACCAGTGCGTCCGACACGGCAAGGCCCGCGCCGATCTGCGGCAGCAAAGCTGCGGGCAACGCCTCGGTCAGAATGGTGATGAAGCCGGCCATGGCGAGTGCGAGCAGGCCCGAGAGCGGCAGACGACGAGGTTGGGGCGGGTCGACGGGGGACGCGGCGAATAAGTGCATGTTTGTCATGCCCTGACCATAAGCCGGTCGCCGCGATTGGAGAATTATGCTAGAGTTCTCATCATATCGGACATAGATGTCCGCAATAGGGATCAGTGGATGGAACATCTCGGCGCATTGAATGCCTTCGTTCAAACGGCAGATTGCGGTAGTTTTGCGGGTGCAGCCGCGAGGCTTGGCGTTTCTGGCTCGGCCATCGGAAAGGCGGTCGCGCGGCTGGAAGAGCGGCTTGCCGTTCGCCTCTTCCATCGCTCGACGCGCTCGTTGATGCTGACTGCGGAAGGAGCTCTGTTCCTCGATCGCTGCCGCCGCATATTCAGCGAGATCGAGGCCGCTGAACTGGAGCTGTCGCAAATCCGTCAGGCGCCGCGCGGACGTCTTCGTGTCAGCCTGCCACTAATCGGCATGCTGATGATGCCCGCAGTCATGGCCTTCATGCGTGCCTATCCCGAGATCGAGCTTGACCTCGACTTCACCGACCGGCTGGTGGATGTGATCGACGAAGGTTTCGACGCCGTGGTCCGCACCGGCGAAGCCCGGGACTCGCGATTGATGATGCGTCGGGCAGGGGCATTCTCGCACCGGATCGTCGGATCGCCCGATTATCTCGCGGCGCGTGGCGTGCCTTCGACGCCCGACGATCTGCTCGGTCACGCCTGCCATCATCACAAATATCCGTCCACCGGCAAGCTGGAGCGCTGGCCGATGGTGGCGGACGGCGCGGCCCTTGAACTTGTTCTTCCCGTGACATCGGTAGCAAGCACGCTCGAGCCGCAGATCTGCCTAGCCGAGGGGGGCTTCGGGCTTGCATGCCTGCCGCAATTCGCGATCCGGGAGCAGCTCCGGCGAGGTACGCTGGTCAGCGTGCTTGAGGACTATATGCAAGAGGTCGGTGCCTTCCACATCCTCTGGCCGGCAAACCGGCATCCCTCGCCGAAGGTGTCCGCCTTCGTCTCCTTTATGGCTGAAAACCTTCTGCGTGAGCAACATAGGTGATTTGTCATTCGCGCGTTCGCACCACGCCTCGCGGCCTTAGGCCTCACTGGCGGCAACGGACGTTCGCTTGAAAGGATCAGGAGATCGTCCGCGCCTACGTGGCCAGCGCAAAGGCCAAAGCGGCGCGACGACATTTCCGCCCATTCCGAAGGCCGCTCGCCAGCACTCGGCCAGCCGCCTAAGGCATGGCGTTCAGCGGTCGATTCGAGGCGGGTTTCGATCTTTTCGATCACCGATGCGCTTGCATACGGCATGATCGAACGTCAATGGGGTCGCATCATCACCATCGGTTCATCGGGCATCGAGCGGCCCATTGCCGGTTTCGCCCTGTCGAAAGCGGTTCGCGCCGCGGACGCCGGGTGGTCGAAAATGCTGTCGACGGAGCTCGCGCCTCACGGGGTCACGGTCAACATGATCCTGCTCGGCCGGGGTGGCACCGACCGCGTCCGCGTGCTGGATGACATCAGGGCTAGAAACACCGCGCTTGAGCTAGCTGCCGTGCAGGAAGCGTCGCGAACGGACATCCCCCGGAGAGAACGAGTTCAATCATGGTCGGTCAAATATGCGTAGCTCGGGCTTGATCTCAAACTGGTAAGAACACCGATACCATGGTCAGCAACCAAAAATTCGAATCTTCCCGGTTCAAGACTAAGGGGGACATAACCGGTGTCGTT
The DNA here is from genome assembly GCF_001950375.1 of Rhizobium sp. TBD182. Taxonomy (NCBI): domain Bacteria; kingdom Pseudomonadati; phylum Pseudomonadota; class Alphaproteobacteria; order Hyphomicrobiales; family Rhizobiaceae; genus Rhizobium; species Rhizobium sp. TBD182. The sequence continues at coordinate 8,235 of NZ_BDLN01000016.1, forward strand.
TCGTTGACTGCGGGTCGACCACTTTGGCCCAGAGTCCGTAAAGCGCTGCGACGAATTTACTACTGTGGTCGCTGGAAAAAAACCGGCGCTGGTACTAAGCCGCTTAAGTCGATTGACCATGTCTGTGCAAGCGTCGGGGTTTGAAACCAACATGGTGACGGGCATTAATCCGAACGGATGTAGTTCTTCGAAAAACCACGTACCTCCCCGATGAGTAATAACGTGACCGAAATGCCGAGGGTCCAACCACCTCGACCCGTTGCGTCCCCGCAGGTGCGCGGGAAAGATATGAATCAGCTCAAGGAATGCGCCTAAGGACGGTACCCGATGGCAGGTCGGCCACGTCCACTGCGCCGTTCTGCAGGGCCAAGGAAACATCGTCGGTGAAATCGTTTGTAAGCGCTTCGATGAGTCACCTTTGGACTGATGCCGTATCTTGGTCATGGTAGCGACCGCGAATAAAGAGGACCTCTTCGTTAAGGTTGTGCTCCAGCAACTCGGCGCTAACACGAGCAATTCATCGGGAGCGTGCCGTGATGCTTCGGAGACGATTTCCAGCCCACGGTTGACGGCAAGCTTGTTCAAAGTCCGCTAATGTCTTACCGGTCGTGTGGCTCTGAATGCCTTCAATTTCTTCCAGCATTTCCGCCAGAACAGGCTCTACTTTTCGCTTTACCATCAAAATGCTCGAACAGCCGATTGGTCGTTGTCGCGGCGAAGCATGGGATGGTGGCTATTGCGAGTGGTCACATCGACCTCTATGGCCAGCTTTTCTTCAAGAAACTGCTGAACCCCAAGTAGGTCCAGAAGCGAGAACTTTTTGGAAGGGTCTTAATCAATGAAAACGTCTAAATCGCTGGAAGAGCCGGCTTCATCCCGCGCTGTTGATCCAAATAGATAAGGCCCGTCGCGCCCATGCCGTTTATGGCGCGATCGTGCTTCTTTAAGCGTCGGATGGCAATGGTTCGGTCCATGACCCAAATGTTATATCAACCTCCGAAAACCACCTACATGCTTTACCTATTACAGACCGGGCGACATGATCGGGCCAAAGAGGGCTGCTGCGCAGCCTGCCCGGTCTGATCCTGGAGTGAATTTAGTCCATCCCGCCTTTCTCAGCCCGGTTTAAGATATGGGTAAAGCGGCGGTGGATACCGATTTCCATGGCCAGCATTCGGCCGACGATGCGTCGATAACTGTCGATGTCAGTGGTTTCCACCGTCAGGAATAATAGACGCCACCGCCACTGACTAGCGGGACACAATTTCCGCTTTGGCGCTGACAGCGCTCTAGAAGCGTTTGAAATCCACCGGCGATGGCTGGCCAGTGTTACGTCCATCAGCACCCAAACGGGCAGTTGTTCAGCCCTTGATAAGCGGGCGTGAAAACCAGTGACCAAACCTTGTGCCTCAATCCGTTTCAATCGCGCCCAAGCCGGGGTGGTCGACAAACCAACGGTTACGCCGGCGTCTGTTTGGTCAGGCGTCCGTGGAGCTTCACTGCCTCGATAATGCGCAGGCCTATTACATCCAGTTTCAGTTTTTCCTCCATGGGCCGCCGCAGACAGTTGCAGCATGATGTAAGTGGGGTGGCTCGAACATGTTCCATGATGCATATCGAAACATGCTTGACTATGATTTTTACATATGAAATGTTTTTTGCATCAACATAAAACAAGAGGGCGAACTTATGTCACTGTCGAAACCGGCCTTGCGTGCATTATTTGCATCTGTGGCCCTGACTCTTCCCGGATTGGCTGTAGCCAATACGCTGAACGTGCAGATTACCGCTGATATCAGAAGCTCCCAACCGGGCATAAACCGCGATGCTGGCACGGATTCCGTCATGCTCAACGTGGTTGAAGGGCTGGTTGCTGCAGGTGAAAAGGGTGAAGTTCGCCCGATGCTGGCTAAGGAATGGACGGTATCCGACGATGGAAAAACCTATACATTTACGCTGCGTGACGGCGTGAAATTCCACAATGGCGAGACGATGACCGCTTACGATGTGCAGTGGAGCCTCGAGAAGCTAATTCGTGACCCGGAATTCAGCTGCAAGACATTTTTTGATGGGAGTCGCGACGCACGGGTCCAGACAATCGTGGCGAAGGAAAACACGGTTATTGTTACGCTTGATCGTCCAGATGCGATGTTCCTGAACTACATGGCGCAGGCGCAGTGTGGATCCACCGGTATCGTGCACCGTGCCTCGTTCGGAGATGACGGCAAGTGGAAGGCGCCAGTCGCCACCGGTCCGTTTGAGTTCGGCGAATGGAAACGCGGGCAAGGACTGACACTGAAGAAATTCGCTGACTATTCTATCTCAGGAGAGCAGCCCGATGGTTACGGCGGACGCAAGGAAGTTCTTGTTGATGAGGTGAAATATGTTGTTGTGCCGGACACCGCAACGGCGGTGGCCGGTCTCAAAAGTGGCGCTCTTGATGTGCTGCCCTACCTGCCGCCGGGTGAGGCCGCAAAGTTGAAGGACGAAAAGGACTTCAACATTGTTGCGGCTCCTCACGGTGGCCTCGTGACCATGCTGTTCCAGACCGCCGATCCGTTGATGTCGAAGGTTGCAATGCGTCAGGCTGTCATTGCCGCGCTGGATACACCGCAGATCGTTGATTCCGTAACCTACGGGCTGGGTGTTCCCAACAATTCGCTCGTTGCGTCCGGCTCGCTTTATCATACGGCGGCACATGACAAGGGTTACAGTTATGACCCTGATGCCGTGAAGGCACTACTGGCCAAGGCCGGTTACAAAGGCGAGAAGATCAACATTCTCACCAACCGTCGCTCGGCCATCAACTATGATACCGCAATCATCGCGCAGGCCATGTTGCAGTCTGCCGGTATCAATGCGGAAATCGAAGTACTTGAATGGGCAAGCCAACTCGACCGCTTCAATAGCGGTAAATACCAGATCATGGCATTCAATTATTCCAACCGTACCGAGCCGGCGCTCGCCTATCAGACGGTTGTCGGTTCGAAAGCCAAGAAGGCCAATGCTGTCTGGGATGATGCTGATGTTAGCAAACTCGTCAATCAGGTGCTGCAGGAAACCGATCAGGCAAAACGTCAGGCGATCTTTGATGACCTGCATACCCGTTTTCTGGAGCAGGCACCTTTGGTCATGCTCGCCAACGGTCTCGATGTCGGCGTGTCCGGCCCGAAGGTAAAGGGATATCGCACCTGGCAGGGCTTCGCCCGCTTCTGGGGTGTTGAGAAAACCCAGTGAGAATGACTGGCGGATACTGACCATGCTGAAATTTGCCCTGAGCCGATTATTGTCGGCAGTCCCCACCCTGTTCATCGTCTCGGTGGCGGTGTTTGGCCTCATCCGCCTGATACCCGGCGACCCGGCCAGTCTGATGCTCGGCGATCTCGCCGATGCGGATGCGCTGGCCGCCGCCCGCAGGTCGATGGGACTGGATAAACCCGTGCCACTGCAATTTGTCATCTGGCTTGGCAATGCCGTGCAAGGTGACCTCGGCCACTCTGTGCTGAATGGCCAGCCGGTGCTTGATCTTGTGTTGCAGCGTTTTTCGACCAGTGCGTGGATGGTGCTGATTGCAGTTGGTCTTTCCGTTCTTATTGCCGTGCCACTCGGCATGGCGGCGGCATGGAAACAGAATGGGGGACTTGATCTTGCTATTGTTGCTATGTCCACGTTGCTGCTTTCAATCCCGACCTTCTGGTTGGGATTGATGATCCTGCTCGGCTTCGGGCTCAAACTCGGCTGGTTACCGGTACTGGGTTATGTTTCGGTCACTGACGACCCGATTGCCGGATTGATCTACCTGATCATGCCAGTGGCAACTCTGGTGCTACATGAAGTAGGCATTATCGTTCGTATGGCCCGTGCCTCGACGCTTGATGTGCTGCGGCTGGATTACATTACCCATGCCCGCGCCAAAGGGTTGGATGAGGCGGCGGTGCTTCTGCGCCATGCGGCACGTAATGCTTTTGGCCCAACCTGGACGCTTATTGGCTTGGTTCTTGGCAACCTTCTTGGCGGTGTTGCCGTGGTGGAAACCGTGTTCACCATTCCAGGCCTCGGTAGACTGATAGTCGATTCCATTTACGCTCGTGATTACGCTGTCGTGCAGGGTTGCTTGCTGTTTGTGGCCGTCACTTACCTGCTCGTCAATCTGCTGGTTGACCTGCTCTATCCCCTGTTCGATCCGAGAGTGACTGCAGAATGAAACGCCATCAACGAAACCGTATCCTCGGCGGCGCCCTTCTCGCCTGTTTTCTCGGGGCGGCGCTTGCCGGACGCATCTGGACACCTTTCGATCCGATGCGCATCGATCTGCGCTCCAAGCTGCAGGCACCAAACGCTACTCATTGGCTTGGCACCGATGAATTCGGTCGCGACGTGTTGTCTCGGCTAATGACAGCAGCAGGAACCAGTGTCTCTATTAGCCTCGTGACGGTGTGCATTGCAGTTCTCGCCGGCGTGTCGTTTGGTGTTCTGGCGGGTTACGCCCGTGGCTGGACGGACCGCGTCATCATGGCATTGAACGATGCGCTACTCGCTTTTCCCAGCATGTTGCTGGCTCTGGCATTGCTGTCGATTACCGGTGCCAATATGTACGGCATCATTCTGGCGCTCGGCATTGCCTATACGCCCTCCATGGTGCGGGTGGTGCGCGGTTCGGTGCTGTCACTGCGTGAACGGGAGTTTATAGAAGCGTCCCGCATCATGGGCAATTCGGCTGTCTATACCATGTTCCGCCACATAGTGCCGAACTGCCTTGGTCCGGTAATCGTGCTGGCAACCTCCATGTTCGGATCGGTCCTGCTGACTGAGAGTGCACTCAGCTTCCTTGGTCTTGGTGTGCCTCCGCCAGCGCCGACTTGGGGCAACATGCTGGCCAGTGGCCGTCCCCACATCGCCGAAGCTGTCTGGCTCGGCATCTTCCCGGGTCTCTGCATCTCCCTGTCACTACTTGGCATAAATCTGTTCGGAGATGCGATCCGCGATCGTTTCGACCCCCGCATGCGAGGATTGTAAGCAATGAAACAGCCTCTTATTCAGGTCGAAAATCTTAGCCTTTCCGTAAACGGTATTGATGACCACCGTATCGTAAGCGATGTTTCGTTCAGCGTTGGTGCGGGTGAAATCGTCGGTATTGTCGGCGAAAGCGGTTCGGGAAAAACCATGGTGGCACGTAGTCTCATGGGTCTCCAGCCACCCGCTATCGCCATCTCGGGCGGCGATATCCGTTTTGAAGGCCACTCTGTACCATCAATGAAAGGTAAGGAAATCCGCGCATTGCGTGGCTCCCGGCTGGGCATGGTGTTTCAGGAACCAATGACCTCGCTCAATCCGTCGATGACCATTGGCAAGCAGCTTGAAGAGCCACTGAAACTTCACACACGGCTGGACGCCGCTGCACGGCGCGCCAAAATTCTTGAGATTTTGCGGCGGGTCGGCATTCACGATCCCGAAGGTGCGTTGCTGGCATTCCCGCATCATTTTTCAGGCGGCATGCGCCAACGCATGATGCTGGCATCTGCCATGCTGCTGCGACCATCCCTGCTGATTGCGGACGAGCCGACGACAGCGCTTGACGCGCTGGTACAGCGCGAGGTGCTGGAACTGATGCTCGAGATGGTGCGGAGTGAAAACACGGCACTGTTGATGATCAGCCACGACCTGCCCATGGTGGCGCGCTACTGCGACCGCGTCATCGTCATGCGGCAGGGGGAAATTGTCGAGCAGGGTCCGGTTGCGGACATCATTTCCAATCCACGCCATTACTACACACGCGAATTGCTGCAATCCATGCCGATGCGTGGGCCGTTGAGAGACATTGATCCGCAATCAAAGCCCGTCATGGAAGTGCGCGGCATTGAGGTCACATACAGTGCCCGCGCAGGTTTTATGGCGCCGCGAAAGACCAAAAAGGCTTTGCATGGTGTCGACCTTGTCGTGCGGCCGGGTGAAATCGTGGCGCTGGTCGGTGCCTCCGGTTCCGGCAAGACAACGCTTGGCCGTTGTATTGCCGGGCTGGTGCCTGCCTCTGCCGGCCGCATTTTCTTTGCCGACGAAGAGGTGAAGCCGGATTCGCCCGTGTGGCGCAACTACCGTCTCAATTGCCAGATGATCTTCCAGGACCCGTTCGGCTCGCTCGATCCGCGCATGAAAGCACGCGATATCGTGGCGGAAGCCTTGCGTCACGACACCACATCGACGCGGGAAGAAAAGCTGCGCCGCACCCGCACTACTCTGGAAGAAGTGGGCCTCGACGGGCGTTATCTCGACCGTTTCCCGCATGAGCTTTCCGGTGGTCAGCGTCAGCGCGTGGCGATAGCACGTGCCATTGTCGGGCGACCGCAATTCGTGATCGCAGATGAGGCGGTGTCGGCGCTTGACGTTACCGTGCGCGCCAAAGTGCTGGAACTGCTGGCTGATCTGCAGAAACGCTATGGTTTTTCGTGCCTGTTCATCAGCCATGACCTCGGTGTGGTTGAGCAGCTTGCCGACCGGGTGGTGGTGATGCGTGATGGCGCGATCGTTGAGCAAGGCAATCGCGACGATATTTTTGATGCTCCACGATCGGAATATACACGTGCCTTGCTTTCGGCCATCCCAACCCTGACCCGCACAGAAACCGGCGTTTCGCTGAATTGGCGTTTCGTAGAAACGGAAAAACAGCAGGCGGATGCATTGCAATGAAAATGACAACAGTAACCACGGATCTGCCACGAGCAACTCCAGACTCGCGTGGCACAGATCCGGCGATAATCCTTGCCATGCTGGATGAGATCAAACGTCACGATCTCGAATTGCATAGCCTTCTCATCTGGCAGGATGGCGCGCTGATCACCAGCGCTTACTGGGCACCTTATTCCCTTGCCCGCCCGCATATGATGCATTCCGTGACCAAAAGTTTTACCTCCATGGCTGTTGGTTTGGCCGTTTCGGATGGTCTGCTGTCGGTCGATGATGCGGTGCTGCAATTTTTCCCTGACTATGCAGGACCGGTCGACGATAACCTGCGGGCCATGAAGGTACGGCATCTGCTGACCATGACCAGCGGTCATGGGCGCGGCATTTCTGGAGGCTCCTGGCGGCGGGTGCTTTCAAGCTGGGTGGAGGATTTCCTGCGCCAGCCCACACCTCACAATCCTGGAGAAGTTTTTGTCTACGACAGTGCTGCAAGCTACATGCTGTCAGCCATCGTGCAGCAGGTCACGGGACGGATGATCGCGGATTATCTCTCTGAGCGGATATTCCAGCTGATGGGCATGTCTACGAATATGACATGGGACACAGGCACTGACGGCGTCAACACCGGCGGCAATGGCCTCAGTTGCACCAGTGAGGACATGCTGAAACTCGGCATATTGCATTTGCAGGGTGGCGAATGGCAGGGCCGTCAGCTTTTGTCGCGCCAATGGGTGCAGGCGGCAACCGGCATGCAAGTTCGCGACGTGGTGCTCGGTGTGTTTACCGGCGACCAGTATCTTGGCCCAGACGAAGTTGGAGATGGTCAAAAGGTTAGCCGGCGCGAAGGCTACGGATATCAATGGTGGCGTGGCCCCCATAACAGCTTTTCCGCCAACGGTTTGTTTGGCCAATATTGTATCGTCCTTCCGGACGAAAACGCCGTCGTGGCGTTTACCGGCGGGTTGGAAGACACTGATCGCCGTGTCCATCAGCTTATCTATGACTTGCTGCGTCCAGCGCTCGGTAAGGGTGGCGGTACATCGGAGAGTGCCGAGAAACTGGACGCGCGTCTGGCTGGGTTGCGGCTTGAAGATTATGAGGACAAGGCGTTTTCGTCGGACAAAGTGCCGTGCGGGACCTGGATGGTCGAGCCCAACGATCAAGGTATCGAAAGCATCGCTCTTGCCGCCAACAATAACGAACTGAGTGTCACTCTTCGCGATGCGGATGGTGAACATCAAGTACGGGCCGGATGCGGTTTTTACATTGAAATTGTTACCACAATACCCGGCGCAAGGCTGCACCATTCCTACCAGCCAGTCGGCGGATTGAGGGTCTTGGCCTCGGCCCGCCTTCTTGAAAATGACGGTGCCGACACGGTTCTGGAAATGGATTGGATATTCGTTGAAACGGCGTTTCGCGATACTGTTCGCTTACGCTTTATAGACGGCTCGATGATCCTTTCGAGGCGGGTAAATGTCAATTCATCCGAGCTTGAATTACCTGACATCAAGGGGCGACTGCTGGAGCAGCATGCAAGGGAGAAACAGCATGGTTGACAATGAACCGGTTGCGATTTCTCACATGACGCATGAGACATTTGCGGAGCGTATGAAACGCCCCGCAGTCATTCTCATTCCGCTTGCTTCGCAGGAAGAGCAGGGGCCGCACGCGCCGATGGGTGATTTCATGCTGACCGAACGGCTAGCGGAAATGAGCGCCCGGGCGGGCGACGGGCTGACAGCGCCTGTGCTGCCGTTTGGTCATGCCGAATTTTTCCGCGCCATTGCCGGTGGAATTCAATTGCGTGCTGCGACGTTCATCGCTGTGCTTGAGGATATCCTGACCTCCTTCCTTGATCACGGTTATGAACAGCTGCTGATTTTCAATGGTCACACAACGAATGCACCGCTGATCGATCAGGTTTGCCGCAAGTTGCGCCGTGAAAAAGGGGTGCTGATACCGGCGCTGAACATTTGGCAGAGCTTGCCGGATGGTCTGTGGAAGACACTTTACGGTGATGACGCCGCGCGCGCGCGCGGCCACGGCGGTGAACCGATGACTTCGGTCTATATGCATCTTTTTCCCGAACTGGTTCGAACAGAAGCGATGCGCGATCCCGCGCCGCGTAGCAGCGTGTTCGGTCTGCCCGTTGGTGGTGTCTCTGCCACTCGTTTTGACGGAATACCGGTCCAGATACCGCTTGACTGCACCGAGGTCGATCCGGCCGGTATGCTCGGTGGTCGAGCCTCATTGGCAAGTGCTGAAAATGGTCAGGTGATTTGTGGCCATATAGTTGGCCATACTGCGCGGTTGATGCGCCATCTCGCCGGTTTCGATCCACGAAATGCCGTACAGCCTTTTGAGGCATCTGTCGCAGGGCCGTCGCAAGGAGAAAGCCATGACTGAATTACGTATCGGTGCAATGCCGGTTACGCCTCCCCAGGTGGTTATCGAGGCGTTGCAGCAGATTGAAACGGCCAGTGTCGGGCATCTGCGTCATACCGGTTTTATGAGCGGTTCCATTCAAGCGGTCTTGCCGCAGCAACAGGCCCGTGCCGGTGTTGCCGTCACGCTCGCCATTCCCGCCATGTGCTCGACGCTGTTGCATTACGCGCTAAGCCAGATGCGCCCCGGCGACATGCTGGTAATTGATCGGTTGGGTGACAGCCGCCATGCCTGCCTTGGCGGTGCGGTTGCACGGGCTGCGCGCGTGGCAGGTGTTGCCGGTGTCATCATTGACGGGCCGTGTACCGATGTCGCGGAAATCATCGCCGAAGGGCTGCCCGTCTGGTGCCGCGGTGTTTCGTCTGTCACCACCCGCCAGCTTGATCTTGGTGGCACATTCAATCGACCGATCGCCTGTGGTGGTGTGCCGGTTTTGCCGGGCGATATCGTATTGGCGGATGCTTCCGGCGTGGTGGTGCTGCCCGCGGATGAGGCGGCAGACATCGCTGATATCTGCATTGCCCGTCAGACACGTGTTGCCCGCACCATGCAGCGGCTGCTCGATGGCGAAAAGCTCGGTGACATCACCCGCGCGGTGGACAAGGTGAACGCGCGCCTCAAGCCAGGCGCAACGGAAGGAACACAAAAATGACCCCGCTCTATGGCCAGTTGCAAGATATAATGCTGGAAGGCGTACTTTCGGTGATTGCACCCCGCACGCCTCTGGCTCCGATGGTGTTTGACAGCCCCCATAGCGGTCTGGACATGCCTAGGGGATTCCACCCTGCTGTTTCCGCAGAGCGAGTGAGAGTAGCCGCAGACACCCATATCGATGATCTGTTTTCGTCGGCATGTGATGTCGGTGCGCCGTTACTGAGCGCGCGTTTTCCCCGCAGTTTTCTCGATGTGAACCGGTCCTTGCTCGATATGGACACCCAGCTTGTGGACGGTGATTGGCCTCATCCAGTGCGTGAAAGCGCAACGGCGAAACGCGGCATGGGGTTGATGTGGCGTTACGCCTGGGGCGATGAGCCGATGTATGCGGCACCCATGAGTGTGGCGGAAGCTGAGACGCGGATCGTCACCTACTGGCAGCCCTACCATGAACATTTGGCTGGCCTGCTGAATGCCGTCTACAGCCGGTTTGGCCGTGTTTATCACATCAACTGCCATTCGATGACCGCCGTTGGCCATGCGATTTCGTCTGATCCGGCGGGAACGGTGCGGGCAGATATTTGCCTTGGCGATCTGCACGGCGGGTCAGCCTCCAGCGAATTTATAGCGCTGATCACCGAAACTCTTGAAGCGCAGGGGCTGGTCGTTGCGCTCAACAAGCCATTTCGTGGGGCGGAACTGGTTGCAGCCTATTCGAATCCGGCCCTTCAACGCCACAGTGTGCAGTTTGAAATTAACCGCAAGCTCTACATGGACGAGGCAACTCGCGAGCGTAACGATGGTTACGAGGCATTAAAGGGCGTGCTTGCCCGTATGAACCGCGTGCTGGCTGATTACGCCAGCCAGCAACCACCGAAAAAACTTTAAAGGGAATTGTCTCATGTTCGTCCAGCAAAAGGCCGTGCCACTCAATTTTTATCGCCGTGGCCGCACACCGATCTTTGCTTCGCGCATGGATCAGCGCTTTTCGTGGTGCTGCTATATTCCCAAAGGATATGATCCGGCCGGTGAAACCGTGCATCCGCTTGCCGTCCTTGTTCATGGCAGCCTGCGCGACGCTGATATCCTGCGCGACGAATTCATCGACTTTGCCGAACAGCATCAATGCGTCCTGCTGGCACCGCTTTTCCCGGCGGGTATTGATGATGCTGATGATCTGCACAATTACAAACACATGATCTATCACGGTATTCGTTACGATCTTGTTCTGCTGGACATGATTGATGAGCTGGCGACGCGTTACCGTGTCGAGAAGGACAAGGTGTTGATGCACGGCTTTTCCGGTGGTGCGCAATTTGCCCATCGTTTTTTCTATCTTCACCCGCGCCGACTTCGTGCCGTTTCGGTGGGTGCACCCGGTACCGTCACGCTTCCCGATGATCGCGCCAATTGGTGGGTCGGTTTGAACGGCATGGAAGAGATATTCGGCCAGCCCATTGATATCGACGCGATGCGTCAGGTGGCCGTGCAGCTGGTGATCGGTGACGCGGATGTCGAAACCTGGGATGTCACCGTCGGGCCAAAATCACCCTTCTGGATGGAGGGCATCAATGACAGCGGCGAAACCCGCGTTGAGCGTTTGCGCACGCTGGAAAAGGGTCTGAAGGCGATTGGTGTCGAACCGCGTTTCGATACGGTTGCCGGCATCAGTCATGATGGCACCGGCATTCAGCCGCCCGTCAAGGCATTTTTTACAGCAGTTCTCAAAGACTGATGAAAGTTTGGCCGGAGACCTACGAAGTTGGTCAGTCTGTGGCCTGAACAGATGTGGCGATCCACCGCGCCACATTTTTTGTGCCCTCAGGTTCACCAATCGTTACACAGCGTGTGCTGACCTCCAATTCACGTCTCTCAATGGTTATAGTGGTGTGTTGCGTGCCAATCGTCGCGTGAATATGAACTTTGTCGGGGTTGGAGATGTCGCTCTCCGTCTTATGAAGTGTCGCCGCTCCTGTAATGCCGCGCTGTCCTGCCCATTCTAGCAGCGCGATTTCTGCCGTCTGCGCAGGCGCATCGTAGGAGGGGTTGCCGCGATAGGCAGGCAGGTAGGGAATGCCCTGTTCAAGGCAGTTGAGAAAATCTCCAACTTGAAATGGTTCCAGTCGGCTGTAGCGTGCCCTTTGTGGTAAAACGACAAGCGAGGCGGCAAATCGGCATCCACCAAGATGGGTGGATTGCAGAACACGAAAACGATTTGGATCGGCTGCCTGCCGAAGAGCCTTCCATGTCGCGAAGCCGTAACGGGCGCAGCAAGGGTCCTGCTTTCCGTCGGTGCAGCATACGATGGTCAAGCGTGGGTCATGTATGCCCCCAATCACGCCCCCATCGGCGATATGCATCAGCAGCTGTTCGGCTTCCTCAGGCGTAGCATGGTGTCTAACTGTATCTAGATGCGTGAAGCTGACGTCATCGCCATCCACCATCGCAACATGAATGCCTGCGGCGTTTGCGGCCAAAATCGCTTGCCCAAGCCCCTCTGACATGCCGTGCGACTTCGTGCGTGGCACACGCCAGTCACCCCGGGGCCAGTGAAGCAGGACATAGCTTTTTGATGACGGGCCAAGCCCTGATGCCGGTTCGCCCCGCTCGGCACACAGATCGCGGCAAAATATGCGTGACGCCATCCGGGATCAGTCGCCCAGCCGGGTGGGTTGGGCCTCGTTACTTGCGGAAGTACGGCTGAGGTGCCGGAAAAGGATGGCTGAGGCCAGCTTTCGGTCATCGCTTTTAATGGCTTCGAGGATTGCCAGGTGATCACGCGCCGCCTTGCGCACACCAGCCTCGCTCAACTCGGCGAATTCGGCATATTCCGTCATGCGCCGCAGGCCGTTTTGGCGGCGGATCGCCTGCTCAAGAAAGCGGTTGTTTGCCCAGGAAACAACAGTTTCGTGAAAGCGTGCATTGGCCTCAAACCACGCGGACCCTTCGATCGATGCCAAGGGGGCATTGAGCAAAGTTGTCTGTTCGCTTTCGAGCGCCAGCAACATTTCCATATCGACGCGGAATGTATCCTCCATGACAGCGCCGCACTCAATGATAGCGCGGAAAGCATAACTTTCATTGACTGCCTGCCGGTTGTCGAGACATTCGGCAAAACGCCAGCCGTGCCCTTCTCGTCGCTCGGCCAGTCCTTCAGCAGACAGACGCATGAGCGTGCGACGCACGACCCCGCGTGACGTGCCGAAGTGTTCCAGCAATTCTGTTTCGGACGCTTCGCTGCCGATCAGGCCGTTTGCTCTGGCATGCATAATTTGCCGGTACAACACATCCATCTCTGATGGTGGCACAATCTCCTCAAAGCGGTCATCTGAGGAAGGTACGCGCACGAGGATGAAGCCGCGATTTTCGGTTTGCGTTAGAACTCCCTTCTCAGCAAGGAATTGCAGTACCTGCCGAACAGGCGTACGCGAGATGCCGAATTCGCGGGCGAGTGCCGCATCCGAGATCTTCCCACCGATTGGCCACTTACCCGCACGGACAATTGGTATCAGTTTTCGAACAACTTCAATCTGTAAAGGACTAAGAGCGCCGTTTACAACACTCTTTGACCCTAGGATGTCACTTCGCATAGCCACTTATTACAAGTCCAACCCATAGAACGATTTATGTGTCATCATAATACAAATTCGGGGTCGATCTAAAGCGAATATTTGGTTGTATGCCTCTTTTCGTTGCCTTTACATTTTTGGAACGCAAAATAGTTGCCTTTTTGGGTGGAGTTCCAAAGCGGCCTCGACACCAATCAATTCCTTCTTACACGTCGGAGTATGGGCTATACGTGCTGGAGGCCCAGCGATCCATCGCTTGATAGAGGACTGGTTCGAGATCGAGGCTGGCCACTCTGTGGCTCCGCTCGACATCCTAATCTTTAAGAAAGTATTGGATTACAGATAGTTGGCCTGATTTTTGCTTCGTGTTGTAGGTCAGAATCCCATCAAGGCGAAAGACCGTTGTAAGGAAAATTATCTAGTATGGCTGCGGTTTAAGAAAGGCAGTCATGGCAAACGCACGAAGGTCAGATCCTGATGATGCGAGTGAACGCTCGTGAAATATTGTTCGACATAGCTGATGGGATGAGCGCACGTTTTGAAGTGACGTGGATTGCGACAGCGCGTTGCGGGAACAGGATCAGCAGCTTGGGTCAACGGGATGCAAGTGAGCGGCGCTGCCTTTCGGCGGGTACCCCTTTTCTGCGCCCGCCGCGATTCCCAGATGTCCTCAACTTGTTCTCGTTGACGATAATCGAGCGCCAAGCGGGTCCTCATGAAGGGATAGATGATGAAAGCTTCAATCTACGACAATCCGGGTTCGCCTTTGGTCCTCGTCTATGCGGATGTGCCACATCCCATCTGCGGGTCGGACGAGGTATTGATCTCCGTGGAAGCGATCCTGTAGTTTTCCTATTATGTCGAAGGCAAAAGCCCCTCAGAACCTTCAAGTTGCGAAATCAACGCCGGATGCGACGGACGCCCAGATTCTTGGTGCACTCGATTCCGATGCCCGCTTGTCGATGAGCGAGCTTGCCCGCCTTGTCGGCATGTCCGCACCGAGCGTGTCGGAGCGCGTTCGCCGGCTTAAAGCCGGCGGCGTCATCCGAGGCTTCACGGTCGATGTGGACACGCGCGCCATCGGCTACCAGATCAGGGCAATGGTGCGCATCCGGCCGCTCCCCGGCAAACTCCACCTCGTCGAACGGCTCATTCAGGAGCGTCCGGAATTTGTTGAATGCGACAAGATCACTGGCTACGAAACTTTCCTTGCTCGTCTCGTAGTCCATACGATCGAGCAATGGACGACGTCCTCGAAGCGCTCTCGGAACACGCCGTCACCAGCACCGCCGTTATCAAGGGAACGTCCGTCAAACGACGCTTGCCGCCCCTGTAGCAAAAAATCAGTCAGACTGTCTCAAAACGCCGGGGTACCTGACTATCCCGTTGCGGTCTTCACATGATCCATGGAACTGCGCCGGTCATTCTCGAAGCATTCAGCGCGATTGAGGCTGCTGTTACTTGACCGCACCATTGAGATAGAGGTCTTCCCCTCGCTGAAGCGGCGTGAAAATGAAGTCGTCTTTTCTAAGAAAGCGGTCAAACCAGGCTAAAAGATCATCTTTGCTCGATGAGTTGCGATATCCGACCAGCTTGACGGTCAAGGGAGCACTGAAGGCTATGTCAAAGGCGGTGTCGAACTGGGTGGTGCCTGAAAGCTGAGCCGAAAACATGCCACCACCGTCGTGACGAATGGAAATTTCCGCACGAGCAAAAAACTCATCGCTGTAGGTGGTGATAAGGCCTGGTGCTTCCCACCAATCCTCACTCGTCAAGGCGTTTGGAGTTCCTTCGCCCTGGAAGTCGACGCGGATTCCCTGGAGGCTGTGATAGTCCCGGTTTTCGAAGCGCTTCCACGGTATTTTGAGCCACTGTGTATCCAGACCCGGGTTCAACCACTGGGAGACGTCATCCTCGGGGTCATTGTTGGAATCGAAGAAGAATTTCGGAGATTTCACTTCTAAATCCAGCACGACGTAGTCCTCCAGCTCCTGACCGGGCCAGGATCCACTTGAGGCCCGCAAGGTGATGCGTGGCTCTTCGACTGGAAGGTCGAGTGGATAGCTCTGATAAACTAGCTTAAAATGTCCCATGCGGTTCCTCGGCCTGAAAATTCCTCGTGGATTCCTGAAGATAGCGATTGATGGTCTATTTTGCCATCGCGCATCTTTCTGGAACAGGCCACTCCCAATTGCTGCTTCTGGCGGGAGCGGTTGACGATTACGTGGAGCCGCACAACCCGGTTCGCTTTTTCGAGGCCTTCGTTGAGGGCCTCGATCTCAAGGCTGTCGGCATCGTACGGGTCGACGCGAAGGATACCGGCCGGCCGGGCTTCGATCCCGCCGATCTGCCTTCTTGTGGAAAATAGTGACATGGCGTCTCCGCGAGCACAAGAAGCAACGATCATGGTTCGAAAACTAGCGCGCGGTATTCTAATCGCCCTCTTGGTCGCATTGTTGATTCCATCCGGGATTGTAGCGATGGCAATGTTAACCTGGAAGAACGACACGCCGACGGCGTCGAAGGCGTCCGGATTGTCGACACGGGTCATCATATCGGTTGACCAGCCGCTGGGTAAAGAAGGAGGGGCGATCATCGTTTCCGGGCGTCCGATCCCCGTTGACGAGTGGCGCGCCATAGAGGCGGGCGGCGGCGACAATAGCAGGAAAGAATTCAACCTACGTGTATCGTCTCCCGCATCCATCGTCGACTTTGTCTATCCGCAGAGCGGCACGTATAGTTTCAAGCTCAAGCGTGTGTCCTCGGACAACGCAACACCTCTCACGACACGGCAGATTCGGATCGGCAGCGCCGAGGTCCACGATCCTGAAACCGATGATCCGGTGACCTGGCCGTCGATGAGCGTTATTCATGTCGAAGGCGATCGTTATGATGCGGGCTGGGCGCGGATATTCGCCTCGACCTTTGATGGGGCCTTCAGGCAGGAAGACAAGGATGCTTTATCGATTCAGCGCTTCGCTGCCGGACGTGTTTTATCGCTGTCACAAAGTGCGATCGAAGCCGTCGTACAAGACAGCAAGTAAGGGATGGAGTGGCATCGCCGTCAGCGACGACGATTGCATCGAAGTGGTCTCGGTTGTTCGGCTCACCATTACTGCAGAAAAGCGGACAGGAGAGGAAAAATAGTGGCTCTGCTTTTTGATGACGCGCTTGATGAAAAGCGGCTTCTGCGCCCTGCATTCCTTCATGCGCATGGCTTCAAAGCTCAGGTACTGCCCGACGTTCTCGACAGGGCTGCGTTCCTTGTTCTAGCAGGGATTGCTGGAATTCCCGGCGGATCCGTCACCATCTTTCATGCCGAGTTCGGCAAGCAGGTAGAGAGAACGACCTGCTCCGATCCGGTTAGCGCCTGGAGCTGTATTTTTGAAGTTTTCCATGAGGACGTCATCCTGGAGTTTTCACCTAGCGCCCTTTTTGCGTGGCTCCCCGCTGGCGAGCGCTTTCACGTTGTGTTCGGGAGCAACGAGATGATCGCCCAACTTGGCAATATGCGAGTTGAGGCCGGCTCCTTTTCCGCATTCGTCGACGCGTCGCACCTGACCGAGAAAGGCAAGCAAATCCTGCTCAAAGCCTATGAGCGATACACGATATGAGGTTGCGCTTTCGGGCGTGCAGTCATTCACGTCGAGTAAGGGCCTGCGTTCGAGCAACGCCGGTGCAGCGATCAACGGAGCGGAAGATGACAACAGCGTACCAATTCCGGGCAACTTTTCTGGCAGCGATACTGTCGATAGGTTTGGCTATCAACGTTGCATCAGCAGAATCTGGCAACGATGAGTCCCGCGACTGGATAATCAGCGGGACTGAGCTGATCAAGGCGCTCGAAGGAATATCCGATAATGGCGCTCCGCAGAGTGAGGCTGGTGGTATCATGTCGCGCGCTCGCGGTAGTGCTTATATAGCTGGCGGCGGTGGCGTAAATCCCTTGCTGACCGACACGGAGACGCTGGATTTCGTACGGTCCTAGGCGACAACGGCGCGCTTTGTCACCTCCGTCTGCACCGGTTCACTTGTGCTAGGTCAGGCCGGACTGCTCGCCGGCAAACGGGCCGCTACCCACTGGAACGCAATGGATTTTCTGCAGCGGTTCGGGGCGATCGCGGTGGATGAGCGCGTTGTTCGCGATGGCACGCTGATTACGGCAGGCGGTGTTACGTCGGGGATCGATTTCGGGCTTGCCGTCATTGCTGAGCTGATGGGACGGGACGAGGCAGAAATAATTCAGCTGTCACTCGAATACGCACCGGCACCGCCCTTCGATGCCGGTGTGCCTGGCCGGGCCCGTGAGGAAATTGTCGAGGCGGCCCGTCAGCGTATGGCTCTGTCGCGAGAGGAAAGGGAGGTTTTGCTGGCGGGGGAATAGCTGTCTTTTGGTGAACGCGCGGACGAAAAGGAAAATACTTTTGCTGCCTTTCGCGGCTATTACCGTCGCAGATTTTTTCCTTGTCGGGATATTTGCTGTATTTCCCCGCGTCACCGCAAAAAAAGAAACCCTCCGGCCCGGAGGGTTCGAGTGGTGCCGACCTTACAGGGTTGCAAGGAAGAGGGGCGGAGGGGAAATGTCCGTCGGGTCATTGAATGCGCGGAAGGACGAACGGTTCCCCGCCTAGCGGAATATTCGCACGGGCCTGCGTTTTCCTGCTGTTTGTGATCCCCTGTTGTCCGCGGCGAGGAGAGGAAAGGGCCCATCTTCAGGGGCCCTGTTTCTTTACGCGCTCCGGAAGGATGGTTCTCACATCCGCATCCCCGGCCGCCTGGTCAATCCGAGGGTCAGCTTCTGCTTTTCGACGAGCTCCGCCCGGTGCGCTCGCT
>NZ_BDLN01000016.1:26520-26782 GCF_001950375.1 Rhizobium sp. TBD182
TTTGATTTCCTGCAATGCCTGCCGGCCTTCTGTTGTGTTTGACATCTGGCGGATGAACGCGGGCCTTTGCTCATGGGACAGCACATCGAGGCGTGTGAGGATTTCCTCGCTTGCCTTCGTGAGAGCGGGAACCTCGACGATATCGCATTTCTCCCGCTGCCATGTCTCTGACCGGCGTGCGCCCTCGAGCTGCCGTTCCCATGTTCCGGCGGCGGTCTCGACCAGAGACGCGACCGATCGGGCGTAATGCAGTGCTTCTTTT
>NZ_BDLN01000017.1:0-609 GCF_001950375.1 Rhizobium sp. TBD182
GAGATCGGAAAGCCCCTTTACGGTGGGATTCAGAGCTTACGTTGGTTTTTGGTTCCATTGCTCCCCAAACCCCGTAATCGAACCGCCGATCGAGGTGCCGGACGGCCCTCCCCTCCCCTCTTTAGCCATTCATCTTGGCCGCACCAAAACGACGGCCGGCGAGCAGGACAACGTCGTCTATCTCACAGGCCGGCCTGTCGAGGCGTTGAATGCCTGGCTGGCGGCCGCCAGGATCGACAAGGGCAGCGTGTTTCGCGGGATCGGAAAATGGGGAACGGTTTCCAAACGGGCGCTAGATCCACAGTCGGTCAATGCAATCATCAAGCAGCGCGCCGAAATAGCAGGGTTGGAGGCAGGCCAGTTTTCGGCGCATGGTCTGCGGTCGGGCTATCTGACCGAAGCGGCCAACCGAGGCATTCCCCTCCCCGAGGCGATGGAGCAATCACGCCACCGATCGGTACAGCAAGCATCCAGCTATTATAACAGTGCTACACGCAGAAGCGGGCGAGCGGCCCGATTGTTGTAGATCGGGTCCCCTGTCAGAATTGCCAGGGCGAGATCAATTCGAGCCCTGTTGTCTCGAAATCTTTGAGGTTTCGGGTCGCCAAC
>NZ_BDLN01000017.1:752-16559 GCF_001950375.1 Rhizobium sp. TBD182
CCGGCGACGCCAGCTCACAAGTCCCTCTTCCAGGCGATCGGCGCGCTGATCCGGCCTGATCTTTTGAATACCAAAAGCGATCTCAGCAACTGCAACCGTCGGCAATGCCAATTCGGCGTCGTGACGAACCAGCCATGCTATGACTGCAGAATCGGGAGCTTTCTTCAAAGTCTCCGGCATCACATTCGTGTCGAGAAAAATCAAAGCTCGACGCTTTTGTGAGCGCGTCTGTTTTCATCGATGATACTGTCGAAATCGATATCCGTACCCGACTGCGATGAAAGACGACTATAGAATTTCGCAGCGGGTTCACGTCCTGCCTCACGAGCCTCATAGGTTTTGAGCGCGCGCTCGACGATATCGGCAATCGTGCGATTTTCTCGGCGGGCGAGCTTATGGGCGAGGTCGCGCGCTTTGGAACTGCGGACGGATAGTTGCGGTGTTACCATTGAGTGCTCCTTTCTCTGGATCCACAGTAACTTAAATTGAAATAGCCATCGAGAAGGCATCTGCCATCTCGATGGCTATTTAGTATTGCTGATTTGGCGCCCCGTGGTTTGGCCATCGTTCATGTTCGTTCCGCGTGGAGGCCAACACATCCCCTCCCCGAACACCACACTTTAAGCAATTTCCGCCGTGGACGGCCATCAGAGCGTATTTCAAGCAGGTCGTGGCCCGGATGTCGTTCGACGCCGCGTTTTGCGTCTGACAGGGCTGCATTCAGGTCATAAAACACGCTTGCAACTACTCATTTTCTTACGCATTCCTTATTTGTACAAAGCACCTGAAAAACGCACGAGAGAACCATAGCAAAACGGCAAGTCGCCAATCCATCGCCGGCGCCTAAACGCCTTATAGGCTATGCACGTGTCTCTACCGACGATCAGGTCCATGACGCTCAAATGGACGAGCTGCGTGCTGCCGGCTGCGAGCAGATATTTCAGGAGCAAGGCTCGGGTGCATCACGCGCTCGGCCGGTTCTCACAAGACTTCTCGGGGACCTCACCGCCGGCGACGTGCTGGTTGTCGTCCGGTTGGATCGCCTTGCCCGGTCTGTCAGCCACCTTCTGCAAGTGATCGAAGATCTCGAGGAGCGTGGTGTCCATTTTCGTTCGATCTGCGATCCGATCGATACGTCCACGCCACAGGGCATGTTTTCTCTCCAGGTTCTTGGCGAGCGAATAGCTGCAGTCGCGCACTGAGAAATCCTCCATGCCGACCGGCAAGGCGATGCGCTTCGAGAAGCTCTGGAAAATATCTTCGCCGGTCTGCTGCCGGTAGATCGCGCCGATAGCGCTGAAATCCCAGTTGTTGTAGAACCAGAACGTGCCAGCCGCATGACTACCCCGCTCTGGTCGTTTATGGCGGATATCAGCAGTCTCGTAAGCCGCGACCTGGTAGACGCCAGATCGCGCCATGAGCAAATCGCGGATTGTCGCCCGCCGCTCGGTCGCCGTAAGCCCCGGGCACTTATCGTCAATACCGAAATCAGCAAGGGTACTGCCGAGATCGATGTGTCGCTCTCCGACCGCAATGCCATAAAGTGCGCTGAGAAGGCTTTTGCAGACAGAGGCGACATTCACCTTGCAGGACACGTCGCCCCACCTGGCAATCACCTTGCCGTCCTGCACCACCATGACGGCGGTGGGTTTCAGGCTGGTTGCGTAATCCTGCGCTGCCTTCAGCCTATCAATCGACCAGCCAGCAGATGCAGGATCGATGTTTTGCCACGGCTGCGCATTTACCCCCCCGGCAAAAGAACCGACAGCAAAAACAATCAAGTGCATAGAATGACCTTAAAAAAGTCACCAGTGTGAACAGCTTTATCTATCATGACGGCGCAAGCGTGGCCTCGTTAGATTGTCCCCGTACAAATTCGCTATGTCTTAAAAAGGGATCTTTGCTATCCGTCGGCCTTCCAAGAGAGCCTGTCGCAAAATCCCAATTATAGCGACACTTGTTTCAGCGACGGCACAAGCAGCGAATGCGTGAACATCGGCGATGGTTTCTTGCTTTGGTTGACGTTTCAGCACCGATCAGAAAAACCTTGTCAGCTGACAAGGTTTTTGGGGCGCCGATCTGACCCCGGATCAGTTCTTCTCGCTTGAGCAAGTCCAGATACCAGACGATGAATTGCTGCGACCGGTGAGGAGTGCCCAGCGTCCAAGGGCATCGGTTTAAAGACGTCCGCTACCCGCGACCTTGTCAGCTGACAAGGTTTGTAGTCGCATCAACTTGAACGGTCAAGTTACACCTCGGAGGAGGGCAAGGGTCAAGGGGGAAGGGCGGGCGGGTAGATCTCATGCGAAACGGTCGGGACCGCATATTCTCAGAAACGGCCACCACAATCACGACGAACCACACCCCGCGCCGACATCTGCTAGGGGAGGGGAGGGAGGCAAACAAACAGAATCCCAGCGAATTTATCATCCGAGCCCGTGAGCTGCCGCAACGGACGGACTTGATATGCTGAAACAGAAGGTGGACTTCAGTGTGAGGATAACTTCTGCCGCTCGAACAAAGGTCACCAGCACCGCGCCTTGAATCGGAAATTACTCAATCTGGGCGCCGAGGTAAACCCACAGGCCTGCGGGGGGAGGGGCGACGGTTGGCGAACTGCCTGCGCCCACCAGATTATTCTAGAGCACGATAGCTGATCCGCTGGTTCGGTTGGGGCCTCCAAGTCCGATTGCCCATCTTTGAGCCAAAATAGAAACTGCCGATCTGTCATGGCGAGCGACGGCGAGCTACACAGTGTCTATGACGTACGACGGTAACGTCCCCTCTGCTGCACAGCCGCATTAACGTCGCTGCCGAGCGGTTGGGAGAGCCCGACAAAGGCACTTTCAGAACCCCTTAGGCTGCCGGTCGCAGAATTTTCCGTGATTTCATATTAAGATTTGTTAGGTGAACCAGCGGATCGATGTCGCCAACCAATGGAACCTCCACCGATATTGTTGCATGGCCAACAACTTTGTTCAGCAATTCGCTTAACCCCAACATGCCATCACCCGGCGCCAACCGTCCTTCGCGGGCTTCACTCATCATGTCTTCTGGACGCTTGGGTGCCGGCCCAACTACGTCACAGAGCTGCACATGCCGTACGATATCAATTTTGATCTCGTCAATGTTTCCGCCATTTCGAAAAAAGTGAATGGCGTCGACCAAGACACCAGCATTGTCTTGGCCGGACGCCGTGACCAGTGAAGCAGCCTTGCTATAGGTGTTGATAGTGCGCCAACCCATGTTCTCCACGTCGACGGCCAACCCATATCGTCCAGCAAGCTGGCAGAACTCCGTCAAATTGCCGACTAGGCGTTGCAGGTCGCCATCATCGCCGCATGCGGAGAGTCGCTTGGCTCCGATATCGGCCGCGGCAGCGACGATGTGTTCGACCAAGGTAGCGTTGAAATCCGGGCCGATAATAAAAAACTCAATATCAAAAACGTTGATGCCTTCGCTGTCGAGCAAAGTTCGAAACTCCAGTGCATCCCTGCTGCCCTGCGGCAGCTCGTAATAGGCTGCCCCGGGGAAAGCGGGATGCAGCCGAAGTCCTACTGAATTGAAGCCTGCGACTGCAGCATGCCTGACGAACTGCTGGGGCGGCAGTTGGATCGCAGAGAAATGGGCGATGCCTACGGGCGGCTCTTTCACCGCAGCATCGGTCATCGCACAACTCCTGTACGAGCCAAATGATCAAGCAGGTTAGCGCCGGTGCGATGGATGTGCTGATGAAGCTTGTCCGTCGCGTAATCGCTGTCTCTCGCCACAGCGCCCTGAGCGATTTCACTATGCTCCTGGCTGACATTTCGGTCGCCTGAAGTCTGGGTCAGGAATTTTCTGCGATATCGATCATTCAAATTGAGCAGGGTCCTGCAGAAATGCAGGAGAAGTGGCTTTCCGCAGCCCGAAATAAGGGTGAGATGGAAGTCGCGATGCGCCATCTCCCAATATTCGAGAGTTTCCGGCTTGTTCGCATCGCGTTCGGCACGGTTGAGCTTGTGAAGCGCGCGCATGACATTGCTTTCCCACTCCGCGTTACCGACCCTAATCGACTCTTTCAACGCGAAAACCTCCAACTCTTCGCGAAGACTCGTGATCTCTTCCAGATTTGCGAGTGATACTGGCGCGACCCGGTAGCCGCGATTGTCTTCAAACTCCACCAGCCCATCGGAAATCAAGCGCGCAAGCCCTTCGCGCAAGGGGCTGAGGCTCACATTGAATGACTGTCGCGCCTTGTCGAGATTGATCTTGCTGCCGGCCTCCAGCCCTCCCGAAATAATTGCTTCGCGCAGCCGGAATGCCAGTTGGCTTCCAATCGTGTTCTTGCCGTCATCGGCAAAGTCACCGTTTCCGGCTTGCTCGTTGGGTGCGTCGGGTGAGTCACTCTGTCGCTTCATAAAACCTCCCACGAGAATGTCGCGCTTGATTGATGGGCGATATTATAAACGATTATTATTGTCAACGAATTTGGATTTTTCCGTCATGGTCGACAATAGAATTCACGATATTGAGTGAAATACTCCAATATCGGTAAACTATCTCACAATTTTGAAATTTCACAGAATCCTGACGCTGGGTGCGTCGATGAGCGCTTGACAAATAATCGATTATTTACGTATCACTCGGACGGTGGGAGGTGACGATGGTGATTAAATGTGAAAGGGACTTAACGCCCGCCGTGATTGCGGCCATGGGCCAGACTTCAGATCCGAGGATGCGGGACATCCTGATGACTCTGGTGAAGCATCTTCATGCTTTCGTTCGCGAGGTACGGCTGACCGAGGTGGAATTCCGGGAAGCGACTGCGGTTCTCAACGAGATCGGCCAAATGCAAACCGATAGTCATAACGAGTTTGTCCTCATGTCCGGCTCACTTGGCGTGTCGTCCCTTGTCTGCCTGCTCAACAACGGTGACGAGGGGCAAACAGAGACTTCGCAGTCGCTTCTTGGACCATTCTGGCGCCTGAATTCTCCAAGAGTTGAAAACGGCGGCACGATCATCCGGTCCTATACGCCCGGCCTCCCGCTTTTCGTCCATGCTCGTGTGATCGATCGCGAAGGCAATCCTATTTCCGGTGCCGAGGTCGACGTCTGGCACGCATCCCCTGTCGGTCTTTATGAGAACCAGGATCCAGACCAGGCGGAGATGAACTTGCGCGGCAAATTCATGACGGACGGGGAGGGACGTTTCTGGTTCCAGACGGTCAAGATGGTTGGTTATCCCATCCCCGTCGATGGCGTCGTCGGACGCCTGCTCAAGGCTCAGGGCCGCCATCCTTTTCGACCGGCACATTTGCACGCGCTGATCTTCAAGCGGGGCTACAAGACGCTGATTTCGCAGGTTTTCGATCCGAGCGATCCGAATATCGAATCTGACGTTCAGTTTGGCGTGACTGCGGCGCTCACCGGCGATTTCATTCGCCACGACGAACCGCATCCAACCAACCGAGACATTCAGGCGCCGTGGTTCTCGCTCGACTACACTTATGTCATGGAAGCAGGCGAGGCTGTCTTGCCGCGCCCGCCGATCAAGTAACTTCATTTGGAGCCGGATAATGATCACCGAGGAACAACGCCAGTCAGCAGCCAGGGCCATCCTGGAGGCGGAAACCACGCGGGCTCCCATTGTCCAACCCAGCAAAACTTATCCCGAGCTCGAAATTGAGGATGCGTATCGCATTCAGGCGCTTTGGGCCGAGTTGCGTGTTTCGCGCGGCGCGCGAATTGTCGGTCACAAAATAGGTCTGACGTCTCGCGCCATGCAAATGGCATCCAAGATGACCGAACCGGATTATGGGGTGATCCTGGATGATGCGCTCTACAATGATGGCGCGCAAATTAATGCGGATTTGTTCATCAAGCCGCGCTTGGAAGTCGAGTTGGCATTCGTAATGGGTGAAGACCTGGAAGGAGCGGGCACCCGTATCTATGACGTCATGCGCGCGACGGAGTTCATTCTGCCTGCGCTCGAGATCATCGATTACAGAACCGAAGTTCCGCGTGCGATTACAGACACAATCGCCGACAATGCAGCCTTCGGAGCAATCGTCGTGGGTGGGCGGATGATCCGCCCGTTTGATATCGACATACGCTGGGTCGGAGCAACTCTGTCGAAAAACGGCATTATCGAAGAGTCCGGGGTTTCAGCGGCGATCATGGGTCATCCGGCGGCCGGCGTTGCATGGCTGGTCAACAAACTTCATGCCGTCGGTGGCGGCTTGAAAAAAGGTCAGATCGTCCTTGCGGGCTCATTTACGAGACCGGTCGACATCATAAAGGGCGATGTCATTCAGGCTGATTATGGGCCAGTTGGCTCGATCGGCGTCTCTTTTACGTGAGGTAGAGATGGATCTTCCAGTCAATAAATTTAAAGCAAAACTGCAGGCCGGGCAAAGCCAGATAGGACTTTGGTGCGGGCTTCCAGGGAGCTACGCTGCCGAAATCGTGGCGCCAGCCGGGTTCGATTGGCTGTTGTTTGATACCGAACATTCACCCGGCGACGTGCTGACCGTGCTGCCACAATTGCAGGCGGTCGCGGCTTACGATGTCGCGCCGGTGGTGCGCCCAGCTGTCAACGATCCAGTGCTGATCAAGCGCTTCCTGGATATTGGTGTACAATCCCTTCTAATCCCCTTTGTTCAAAATGCAGACGAAGCGAAAGCCGCGGTGGAAGCAACCCGGTATCCACCGAAAGGAATTCGAGGCGTTTCGGCGCTTACGCGTGCCACACGTTTCGGCAGGGTAAAGAACTATGCCCAGCAGGCGGAGGGGGAGATTTGCGTTCTCGTTCAAGTCGAAACGCGGGAGGCTATTGCTCATATCGAGGCCATGGCATCCATCGAAGGGGTGGACGGGATATTTATCGGCCCGGCGGATCTCGCAGCCAGTTTCGGCTATCCGGGACAACCGGGCCATCCGGAAGTGGTCGAGGCGATTGAAAATACGATCGCATTGCTCAAACGGCTCGGAAAGCCGGCAGGAATACTCACGCCTGACGAGAAGTTCGCGGCACGTTGCATGGAATTGGGAACGCTGTTCACTGCCGTCGGTGTCGATGTCGCATTGCTGGCGCGCGGATCAGAAGCATTGGCGGCCAGGTTTTCGAGACAGTTGTAGACATGCAAGCTTTCGGGCACATCGTTACCGACCTTGCGTCTGTGGACGCGAACCGATTGGCATGTGGAGAGCGATGCGGCCATCCGGTCCAAACGCGTGCCAACTCGCATTCGAGGCCCAGAGCGGTCGACCGTATCGGTGTCAACAGTCTTTCCACCCGGCCTGATAGCCAGCATGCACCTGCGCGCGGCGTCGTCTCGCTCCTGATTGAGGAGCCCAGTATCACGTTGGCGACCGGCACAAAGGAGGCGAGGCTGCGTCAAAAAGACCATGCCTGTCGATCTTGTAATTGAGTTGTTAAAGGAGCATTTCGGGTGTGTCCTATCCTGAAGGATAGACAATTCCAAGCAACAGACTGGAAGTACTCGAAATGGCTGACCTGGAATGGGTAGACTTTTTCCCAATAGTTTTCTTGCCGTTCAAAATTATCGTACTGGGCATTGGCATGTACTACGCCATCAAGTGGCATCACGATCAGGCGAAGAAAGATAACGAGGCCAAAGGAAACTGAGCGCCGACAGGTGTCAACTTGCTTCAATCCACATTGGTTTGGAAGCAGAATGGACCTTTTCCAAACCAGCTCCGACTAAACGTAGGCGGTGATTTGCGTCACAGGAGATCGAGTATAGACCTCGCCTCAGGCACCTGGCCCAATAGATTATCCGCAATTCCTTATGCATGCATGTATTTGACCAGCCCCGCCCGTAACAAGTTGGGGCTGAACTAATTTCTCACGACCGGACCTCTCGGATGGTAAAGTCGAGGCACAGTTTGAGAAACGTCGCGGGCAAGCGCGGCTTAAAGCAATGGCACGCAAGTCGTGAAGCTTACTTCCTCAGCGTTTACGCGATAAGATCGAGACGCCGTCTTCGCATTCATTGAATCGGATAACCCGTCAGCTGCCATCATGGTTGACGAACGGATCGTTTTGCAGTTCGTCGCTTGGTTGATTTTCCTGCGAGTAGTCGTGTCGGCAGAATTGTCGGGACACGCCAACTGGTTATTACTGTTGGGCCGCACCTTACGGCTTATGCCTTGGCGCCATCGGCGAATCGTACTCTCCACGTTCTTCACGGCACGAAAGAATGGCCAGACATTATATCCATGTAGTAGGCATTGAGCCCGATGACTGGTTCAACTGGTAGGCCAGTTTGATTCCTTTCAAGGCGAAGACGACTGGTTGCAATGCTGATCGCGTGTGCCTAAGAAGACCTATACTGTATATCCCATTGACATATCCCACGCGAAGAACTATATAGGCTACACAGTGATTGATGCAATCCGGAGGGATGTAGATGGAGCAGGGTGCAGTATTCCAGAGCAATCGTAGCCAAGCAATACGTTTGCCAAAAGCGGTCGCTTTGCCCGATGACGTAAAGCGTGTCGATATCGTTGCGGTGGGACGCACGCGCATCATCGCACCAGCCGGTGAGATCTGGGACAGTTGGTTTGAAGGAGCGGAGGTGACATCCGACTTTATGATTGAGCGTGACCAGGCTGCTCCGCAGGAGCGCGAGGCATTCTAATGCTAAAGTACATGCTCGATACCAACATCTGCATTTTTACGATCAAGAATCGACCTCAGCAAGTGCGCGATGCGTTCAATCGCTCGCATGATCAGCTTTGCATCAGCTCGGTCAGCCTAATGGAATTGATTTACGGAGCGGAAAAGTCAGCCAGTCCAGAAAAGAACCTTTCTGTTGTGGAGGGCTTCGCGGCGCGCCTCGAGGTGCTCCCATACGATGAATTAGCAGCAAGCCATACGGGTCAATTGCGAGCCGAACTAGCGCGCAGTGGCACTCCGATCGGTCCATATGATCAGTTGATTGCGGGGCACGCGCGCTCGCGCGGATTGGTTATGGTTACCAATAATCGTCGTGAATTTGATCGCGTACCCGGATTACGAGTGGAAGACTGGACTTCTTAGTTTCAAACATTGATCACCTGGCCGATCACAGAAGCATTCAACTACCGGGCCGTCGCACAATATCCCACTAAGAGCTTAATTGGACACGTTCATTACGGCTCGCAAGGTATCGTTGATGCGCTCTTGCGAGCCCGGACCGTCCCCCTGAAAATGCGCGAGGACATCGCTGCCGATCTTCAATGATACAAGCTCCTTGGTGGTAGGGATTGCAGGCCGTTCAACGGCCGGCGCTACGACCTTCGTTTCCCATTTGAACAGCGCGGCCGGTCGGTTTTTTCCAGGCTGTATGCCCACACAGCGGTGGTCGCAAGCCACGTGTAGTTGGCAGCCGAAGGAATGCAATTGCTGCTGATAAACTGACCAGCCGCCCCGCAATCCCGAAGAGATCGCATATCGTGAAGTGAAACTCCACTGGCTTCCTGCAACTGCCGAACCGGTTGGAGGAAGCCTCAACCGACAATAGCCTTCGATCTCCGCTAGGAGTTTAGTTGTTCTAAAAGCCTGCCACGCCTGCTCCGGAAACCGTTGGTGTGAAGTCCTGAGGTTGCCGTTGAGGGGTACCGTGACGACGTTATCCATTTATCATCTACACCTGCTGGATGATGCCGGTTTCCTTATGCCGTTGAAGATCAAAAAGCAGCCTTCAATTTCAGTAACCTTTCGTGGACTGAGTTGGAGCGGCCACGAGTCGTTCAAACTCGTATCGATGCTGAAATTCGTGACCGTGCGTCCCTAGTTCTTGAAGGTATGGGACTTACGGTGTCAGACGCGGTCCGCATATTGGACGAGGGCGTGTTGCCGCTTGAACTTTTTTCAGGCAGCGAGACTCACGATACTTGGTTTCGTGCCAAGGTGCTTGAGGTGCTAAATGATACAAGACCGGATATTCCCAACGATGAAGTCGAGGCTCATTTCAAAAAGCGTCGACAGACTGCACGCAATAAGGCGGCGGGTATAACGTCTTGAGACTAACCTGGTCGGCATTTGCCTTATCGGATCGCGATGCAATTTTTACTTTTATCGAGTTGGAGAGCCCGGCCGCCGCCATTTTGGTCGACGAACGCATCGTCGTTGCAGTCCGTCGTCTGATCGATTTTTCCAGCAAGTGGCAGAGTCGGGAGAATTGCAGATAGAAACACCGGCGCAACGGGAACACCTCAGCCATTAGGTCAACGTCACCCCGTTGCCTTCACCGGATGACCGGCCGCCCGCAATAGCGCCATCAGCACCGGCCCCAGCGAAAACTCATCTCGCTTGGCCCGATTGGTTAGGTCTCTGAGATACCCGCCGGCCGAATTGATGTGGCCGCCCCGCTCGAGAATGCAAGCGATCGTCACTGCCGCGTTCTCCGGACCCATTACCTCACAGGCCTCCTGATATGCGGACGGGCTCACCCCGAGCATCGATCTGACCACCACGGCGGCCGTCATGAGTTCTCGCCAGTTTCTGATCTGGCCTTCAGGACCGTAGTTTAAAATCTCGGGGCAGGCGCGCAAGACGAGACCAATCGGAAAAGCCTTAATCGGCACATGTTCGGCCTGCTTATTCTGGCTCGGCTTCGCCTCCTGCTCTTTTTCAGAGCGAGGTTCAAGTTCATTAAGGTGTTTGGTATTTGAATTCTGTATGTGACGCTCATTTTGAGCATCATTGGTGGTCATTTCTGAAGAAAAGTCATCGGAATTCAACTGGTTGATGATGTTCTGCCGCAAATTATCCATCTCGATGCCCAAATCTCTCAGTTCGTCGAGCGTCGGGTTTCGAGGAATTCGCCTGACAGCGGCCAGATATTGCTCTTCCAGCTCGTCCCAATCGCCTGCAGCCCTCTCTTCGACGGCCGCCGTAATCAGCTTGCGGATATCCCGCCGGCAGATCGTCAGATTCTCCTTTGCCCTGCGGAACGCGATCCGATCGGCAGCCACCTGCTGGGCAAGGCATGCCAGTTCCTCGGCGCGCATCAGAAGCGGCGATATGTCAAAACCGAAGGCGTGCTCGATCGAGCCTTCACCATCCTTTCGGGCATAGCGTTTGCCGTTTGCACTATCCTTGCGGATGATCAGCCCTGCATCGACAAGCAGGGCAAGATGACGCCGCAGGGTAGCGCCCGCAATGCCATGCGCACGAATCGACAGCTGGATGTTCGACGGGAAAACGATAAGCTGTGCGTCCTGGCGCAGCTCATTTTCAGGATAGAAACTCAGAAGCGCATCAAGCACTGCAAGGCTCCGATCCTGCAGACCAAGAACCTCTCGCGCCTCCGATGCGTCGCGGAAGACTTTCCATTTGTCTGCCGACTTGCCTTCCTTGATCCTGGTCGTGGCAATCTGCTGCTTCACAAGCGCAAGCGTTACCGACCGCCGCCCAAACGGCGTCGTCACTTGTCCACCTTCCATGTCCCTCGCCTCTTCAAAAAGGCAAAAGATTTACGCTCACCAAAACGGTGCCAAAGACTCTTGACTAGGATTCATGGAAATGCGATTCTCTAGCTCTCACACGACGAGAAGGGCTTCCATGACGGCAACGTTTCGGGGGCCTTTTTCTTTTGCACGTTTTCCTTACTTTAAATGGTTCCGAAGTCTGTTTCTCGGCTTCAGTTCAAATCTTTGATCGTTCGCGCGTGAACCGCTCAGCCAGTGACGGCAGCTGCGCTTCGATGAAACGCAGGAATTCTGCTCCGGCCGGTGTATCCACCGAAATACGGATATCCTTGTTCGTGCGCGAAAAACTGCCAAGTGGTTCGCCCGCGGCGCCAGCAATCATCTTGCCGGCCTTCGACGGTGCGGCAGGTTTCAGGGCGTTAAAGGCAGCCAGAAACTTTTGATCGGATCCAAGCCGTCTTTGCGTAGAGACCGAAAGCACGCTGCGCAGTTCATCATGCAGGTCAGGCTGTTCGGAGAAAGCCTTTGCAAACTCCACCCACCTCGGACGACCGACCTTGGCTGCCCGACCAATTGTTTCGACGATATCGAGCGGAAGGGCGCGATAAACCGCTCGCATTCGTGCAAGCTCGGGATCATCGATAGACAATGCAGCCTTGATATCACGAGGCTTCACATCGGCATCATCCATGCGGCGGGCAAACAGGGTGCGCTCGATCCAGGTCAGATCCTGGCGATCGGCGTTTTCGATACCCTGCGCAATGACAAGCTCGACATCGGAAATCTCGACTTCGATCGCCTTGACCGGAATTCCAAGATCGCGGGCTGCCTGGAGCCGGCGATGACCGTAGATTACCTGATAGCGATCGGGCGATGCTGGTGACTTGCGGACCTGGATCGGGACCTTCTGACCCTCGGACTTTATCGAGTTCCTGAAAGACTCGAAATCCGATGCGTCATCATCTGGAAGACGATCGGGAAAGGGAGAGGGATCGACCTTTGACGGGTCGAGCTCCCTGATCGCACCACCACCCGATTCAACAAGCGCCTTGAGGCGGTCACGTTCCGATTTGATGTCGTCGATCGCCCTGTGCGCCGCACCGATCACGCCGGCACCGACACGGGCAGTCGCTGCCGGTTGTTGCGGGGAAACAGGAGCATCGGTCGCCAGCCGGTTTTCAAGTTCCGCCGACAGCAGGCCAAAATTTGCAACGATGGATTTACGCGATGACTTGTTGGTCATGTGCGTCCCCAGCTGGTGTTGATGAGTTTCACGACCGCTTCGTTGACGGCATCAACCGCCTCGCGTGCGCGTTTATGCGTGTCACGGCCGATCTGGCCCATTTCGAGTTCGTAGATCGAGCGCTTTGCAAGTCCTGCTGCCTCGACAGCGGTGCTTTCAATCAGCGTCGGAAGAAGCACATCCGTTCCGAAGAGATGGCGCATCAACGCAACGACCTGAGACTGTGGTGCGTCGTTGGGATCATGGCGGGTAATGAGATAGCGGATGAAATCCTGATCAAGCTGTGCTCCGCTCTCATTGAGCACGCTTATCAGATCTCCCATCATCAGGAGGAACTGGCTCATGGATGCGACATCGAGCATCGCCGGGTGTACAGTGATAATCATGCTGGTCGCAGCATAAATCGCACTCAGCGTCAGAAACCCGAGAGACGGCGGAGTATCGAGAATGACGACGTCATAGTCCTGATCAACCTCGGCAAGAGCAAGCTTCAACCGTTCGAAGAAGATCGCTCCCGAGCCCGATTTCTGCGCCAGAACCCGCGGCGTTTCATGCTCATATTCCATCACTTCGAGGTTGCCGGGTATCAGATCAATCCCGTCGAAATAGGTCTTGCGGATGATATCGCGGATTGGCCGGCGCTCGGCGTCGTCGTAGCGAAGAGCAGCGTAGATCGTTTCGTTGGCACCAACGTCAAACTCAGGTTGCGCGCCGAACAGTGCAGAAAGTGATGCCTGCGGATCGAGATCAAGAGCAAGGACGCGGTAGCCCTGCAGCGCGAGATAATGCGCAAGATGGACGCAGGTCGTGGTCTTGGCACTGCCGCCCTTGAAGTTGGCGATCGCAACGACCTGGAGATGCTCGCCCTCGCGTCGGCGAGGAGAAAATCTCAGCGCTTCAGAAGGCTTCTGGGCGGCAAAGAGCTCGCGCAATTCATTGATCTGAGCAAGCGTATAGACACGATGGTTATTTTCCAGCCGGCCAGGGATCGGTCCACGGCCTTCGCTCGACATGAGTTTCAGCGTAGAATCGGGTATTGAGGTCAGCTTGGAGACTTCGTTGGTGAGGAACGGCCGCAGGCTTTTCTCCGACTTCGGAGGATACATGCGGGTGCGAAGGTCCTGCAACTGCTGAGACAGAAGACCCGCATGGCGCATGATCTTGGCGCCCGCGTCTTCCTTCTGACCGCTCGTCATTTCTGCGTGTTTTGCTATCGCCATATTTTCCTCTTGGCGGGCATTCGCCGGTTTGCCGACCATCATCCGCCAAAGGTACAACATGATTCTGTTTCGCCGTCCAGTGATTTACGGTTAACCGGATATTGACGTCCGTGGTTGACAGGGGAATAGAGGCGGCCATTTTATAAATAATAATCAAATACTTATAGAATATTTCGGCCATCCTGACCCTGCGGGGCAACTGCATTTTTGCTCGGCAATCAAGGTCATCAGCGTCGGTCGAAACGAGATTTTCAATGCAAAAAATCTACCCCATGGCGAATCGAACGACATCCGATCTCAAGAGGCAACCACTCGGCCATACTAAAAGGGCGGGCTGCGAGCCGATCTATCGGATTTTGTCTGACCGAGGACCAGCGCCGTTTTTACGTTGGCGATAATAGTGACAGCGGATCGAGCGGCGAGGCCCCGTCACAAAACGACGGAGGGATCAAAGCAGCTTTTCAACACTGTCTACCGAGTCAAAGTGCTTCCCGCATGGAGGCACGTTCAACGATTTCGGTTTTCAGAACGACCTTGCGGGCCATCTGACCTTTGCCATTTAGCCGCTCGACCAGCAACCTGGCCGCCGTCGCACCGAGATCGTAGACGGGTTGGCGCACGACGGTCACGGGAGGCGTTGTTACAGACGTCCAATCCGCATCATGGAACGATACCAGCGACAGGTCGTCCGGGATGCTAAGCCCCAGCTGACGGTGAACCTTGAACACCTCCAGGCCGATTATACTGTCCGATGCAATGATTGCCGTCGGACGCTGCGCCGACTGGAGCATTTCGGTAACGATGCGATGCGTCTCTTGCTGCGTGACGGCACCGACCTGTATCCAGCTTTCCATGTTGGTCAGACCAGCCTCACTGCACGCACCAAGATACCCTTCGATGCGTCGCCTGACCGAACCGGTATTGATGTCGTCTGCACTGCGGAACCGATGATCCGGCGTGTCGCAGGCGGTTAAATAGGCGATGCGGCGGTGGCCGAGCGCAATTAGCCTGCGTGTAATATTCTCGGCGGCATGCCGGTCGTCGGCAATAACGGTGTCGACATCAAGCGTGTCGCTTCCACGATCGAGCAACGCGAGCGGCAGCCCCGAGCGAATAACCTCATGCAGATGCTCGACATCGTTTTCCTTGGCCGGCGAGACGATGAGACCGTCGACACGCTTGGCAAGCAGAGTGCGGATGGCCGCTCTTTCCGCAACGACGTCTTCACCCGAGTTAATGAGGATGACGGTGAAGCCTGCCTGCCGGGCAATATCCGTGATGCCTCGCACGGCGAGGCTGAAAAAGGGGTTTTCAATATCTCCCACCACTACGCCGATGGTGCCTGAACGACCTGTCGTCATGCTGCGAGCAAGCTCATTGGGGCGATAATCGAGGGACCGAGCAGCTGCCAGGACCGCCTCTCTCACCCGGTCGCTGACGGTTCCGTAGCCACCCAGTACGCGTGCAGCCGTTGCCTTTGAGACGCCGGCTTGGCGCGCGACGTCAGCGACTGTCACGGAAGGAGTTTTAGGTGGGATCTTGTCCATAAGCGGTAGCCTTACAAGAGAACTTGACGACTGGCAAATGCGAAGATAACAATTGCCGATATCCAAAGAGACCGGTCTCTTTCTATTTGAGACCGGTCTCAAAAATAAAAAGACTTCCGACATGCGAACTGCGTGGGCCGGGTAGGTGACATCATGCCGCCAACCGGGTGGGACCCGTGCGCCTTGAATTTATCGCAGACAACGACACCAGAGGAGAAGAAACCAATGCAATTTACCCAAGCCTTAACATCCGCCTTCGCAAAAATTCGCGCGACCACGGCCGCGATCACACTCGGTGTCCTTGCAGGCGCGGCGACGCCCGCACTTGCCGACAATCCGCTTGGCCTCATCGATCCCGCCACCATCAGTGTCGGCA
>NZ_BDLN01000017.1:16569-25058 GCF_001950375.1 Rhizobium sp. TBD182
GGCGATGCCAAGCCTTATGCCTTCACCACCGCCGACGGCAACTTTACCGGTTTCGACATAGAGCTGTTCCTCAACGTAGCCGAACGTCTTGGGTTCAAGAAGGAACAGGTGGTGTTCACCGGCCAGGAATTCTCGGCCCTGATGCCCTCTGTCGCCAACGGCCGCTTCGATGTTGCGGCCGCTGCGATCGGCACGACTGCCAAGCGCAAGGAGACCATTGATTTCTCTGATGGTTATCTTGCAGGTTTCTTGAGCGTCCTCACTTCGGAGGCAGGCATCACCGATGCAGCGGGGCTCAAGGGCAAGCGTCTCGGTGTGGTGCAGGGTACCCTTCAGGAAATCTACGCCGAGAAGAATTTTGCCGGTACTGATCTCGTGAAGTTCCCTGACAACAATTCTGCCGTTTCCGCACTCAACAACGGGACGGTCGATGCACATTTCCTCGATTTCGAGGCTGCAAAGGACTATTCCGCCCGTTATCCGGCACTAAAGGTCGCAGTCAACATTCCGAGCTTCGATGCTCCGGCCGGCTTCGTCATCCGCAAGGGTAACGATGCATTGCGCGAGGCGCTTAACAAGGGCCTGAAAGAGGCCATGCAGGACGGCACCTGGAAAAAGCTGCACGAAAAATGGTTCCCCGGCACGCCGATGCCGCAGGCATATCTTCCCAAGCAGTGATGCCACCTTCCGGTCCGGCCTTCACCGGTCGGACCGGCCTTTCTTTCAAGGGATATCCTGATGAACTGGCTTGAAAACCTGCGCCGTAGCTTCCTCGACTGGAATGCCATGGCCGAAGTGCTGCCGACCATGATCACAGTTGGTCTCAAGAATACGCTGATCCTGGCTGCGACCTCGACTGTGCTTGGCGTCGCCATCGGCATGATGCTTGCGATCATGGGCATTTCCCGCTCGCCCTGGCTGCGCATTCCCGCTCGTCTTTATACCGATATTTTCCGCGGCCTGCCGGCCATCGTCACAATTCTCCTGATTGGCCAGGGTTTTGCCCGCATTGGCCGCGAGCTCTTCGGTCCGTCGCCTTATCCGCTCGGCATTCTGGCACTCAGCCTGATTGCCGGTGCCTATATCGGCGAGATTTTCCGCTCTGGTATCCAGAGCGTCGACCGTGGGCAGATGGAGGCCTGCCGGGCATTGTCGATGAGCTATGGCCAGGGCATGCGCCTTATCGTCGTGCCGCAGGGCGTGCGCCGCGTGCTGCCGGCCCTCGTCAACCAGTTCATCGGCAACGTCAAGGATTCGAGCCTTGTCTATTTCCTCGGGCTTCTGGCCTCAGAACGTGAGATATTTCGCGTGGGACAGGACCAGGCGGTGGTGACCGGCAATCTGTCACCGCTCCTGCTGGCGGGCGTGTTTTACCTTGTCGTTACCGTACCGCTTACCCATGTCGTCAATGCGATCGACAATCGTCTGCGTGTTGGCAAGCAGCGCCCCTCCGTCATCACCAGTGGACTGGAGGAAGTCAGTGAACTCGACAGTGCAGCTCGCGCGACTGGCGTCTCGTTCAAGGGCGGCAGCCTCGATGTACGCCGTCTCGGTATGGCCTATGGCGATCTTGATGTGCTGAGGGGTGTCGATCTTTTAGTCAAGCCGGGCAGCGTCACCTGCATCATCGGCCCGTCCGGATCCGGAAAATCGACTTTGCTGCGTGGGCTCAACCGTCTGGTCGAGCCGAAGAGCGGCGATATTCTTATCGATGGCGAAAGCATTCTCGCAATGAAGCCGGAAACGCTGCGCCGCCGGGTCGGCATGGTCTTCCAGCATTTCAACCTCTTTCCCGACCACACGGCGCTGGAAAACGTCATGCTGTCGCTGACGAAGATCAAGGGCCTGCCCGCAGCCGAGGCGGAGCGCATCGCCAAGGCAAGGCTTGCCGATGTCGGCCTTGCGAGCCGCCAGCACCACCGTCCGGGTGGTCTTTCCGGCGGGCAGCAGCAGCGCGTTGCCATTGCCCGTGCGCTTGCCATGGAACCGGAGGTTATCCTCTTCGACGAGGTGACGAGTGCGCTCGATCCGGAATTGGTCAAGGGCGTGCTCAACCTCATGGCCGAGCTCGGCACGCGTGGCATGACCATGGTCGTCGTCACGCATGAAATGGGATTTGCCCGCCGGGTGGCCGATCAGGTCGTCTTTATGGACGAGGGGCGCGTCGTTGAAGCCGGCACGCCAGAGGTAATATTCGACAACCCGCAAAGCCCGCGTCTCCAGCGCTTCCTAGCGGAAGTGCTCTGAGCGCCGGGAGGAGAAACCAATGACACAAACGATACGATGGGGTGTGCTCGGTTGCGCAGGCATTGCTGCCAAGGCGGTCATTCCCGCCATCCAGTCCAGCCGCCTGGGGCGCGTTGCGGCAATCGCCTCGCGCGATGCCGCGAAGGCGAAGGAGATGGCGGCCCGCTTCGGCATCGCCAAGTCCTATGGCAGCTACGAGGAACTGCTTGCCGATCCAGAAATAGACGCAATCTACAACCCTTTGCCCAATCATCTGCACGTGCCACTGACGATAAAGGCACTGGCGCAGGGCAAACCCGTACTCTGCGAGAAACCGATCGCGCTTGATGCCGAGCAGGCGAGGGAACTGGCAGCGGCACAAAAGGCGGCGGGCCTGCCGGTCGCGGAAGCCTTCATGGTGCGCCACCATCCGCAATGGAAAAAGGCGCGCGCGTTGATTGTCGAGGGGCGCCTCGGCGAGGTGAGGGCCATCCAGACGATCTTTTCCTATTATCTCGACGACCCCGGGAATGTACGCAACCAGGCTGATATTGGCGGCGGCGGTCTGTTCGACGTTGGTTGTTACGCCATCAACACGGCGCGGTTCCTGTTCGACGCGGAACCGGTACGGGCGATCGCCCTCATGGAGCGCGATCCCGTCTTCGGCACGGACCGGCTGACGAGCGGGCTGCTTGCGTTTCCAGAGGGAAGGCAGCTTGCCTTCACCTGTTCGACACAACTCTCCCTCACGCAGAAGGTCACGGTGCTTGGAACGTGCGGGCGTCTGGAAATCCCCATTCCCTTCAATGCACCAGCTGATGAGGCGACCATCCTTGTCTTTGATGATGGTCGCGATCTTGCCGGGGGCGGCCGCGAGGAGATCGCGATCGGGCCTGTCGACCAGTATCGCGAACAGGCCGATGCATTCGCCGAGGCTGTTCTCTCCGGCGGGCCACTCGAGACGGGGCTTGGCGACGCAATCGCGAATATGACGGCGATTGACGCGCTGTTCCGCTCCGCAGCCAGCGGTCGCTGGGAGATCCCCGATGCCTTACCCTATCCGTATGACAATTGATTGAAAGCCAATTCCATGACCGACAACACCATCTCTTCGGCCGTCATCATCGGCGCGGGTATCTTCGGCGTTTCCACTGGCGTCCAGCTTGCGCGGCGCGGCATTAAGGTGACGATCCTCAACGACGGGCCGCCGGCCAATGGTGCCTCCGGCCGCTCGCTGTCCTGGCTGAACTCGGCACGCATGCGCTCTGAGCCCTATCATCGGCTGCGCATGGCCGGCATCGACCGGTATCGCACACTCGCGGCGCAGAATCCCGGCGCAGAATGGCTTCGCTTTGATGGCGGGTTGACCTGGGACGCGGATGACGAGCGCAATGAGATCGACGCGGCCTATCGCCACGAAGTTTCGCTTGCCTATGATGCGCAGCGCCTTTCAGCAACCGAAGTCGCCCGCGTCGTGCCCGGTGTCGACGCCGGCGCAATCACTCCACAGGGCGCAATCTACAATCCCGGCGAAGGATGGGTCGATTTGCCGACGCTGATTGGTGTGCTGCTTGAGGAGTTTTTCGCACTCGGTGGCGTCCTGGTAACGGACCAGGGTGCTGCACGGGTGGTGATCGAGGGTGGTCGTGTCATTGGCGCGCAAACTGCAAATGCTGTTCTCCATCGGGCGGATGCCGTCGTGCTTGCCACCGGTCCGGCCGTCCCGAAGATGGCTGCGGAAAGCGGACAGACCATTGCCGACGGGACACCGATTGCCCTTCTGGTGCAGACGAGACCGCTCGCCCATCCCCTGCGCGCTGTTCTCAATACACCGCGCGTCGCCGTTCGCCCGGCGCCGGACCGCACATTCTCCCTGGATGCCGACTGGGCGGCCGACGAGGGTGTGACAGTGCGCGCAGACGGCAGCTATGATATCGACGACAGCGTGGTTTCAGAGCTTTTGGTTGAGGCTGCGCGGGTGATGGAAGGCAATCCGAAACTCGAGGTGGCTTCCATCGGCGTTGGTGGCAAACCGATCCCCGGCGATGGCGAGCCGGTGATTGGAGCCATCAAGAGTATTTCCGGTTACTACGCGGCCTTCAGCCACAGCGGTGCTACACTCGGCCTCATCGTGGGCGAGCTGCTCGCGTTCGAGGTTGCGACAGGCACCGAACATCCCATGCTCGCAACCTTCCGACCTGGCCGCTTCTCCCTGAATTGAGCAATGTCAGGCAGATATCGCCAAAATGAGCCGGCCGCAGCGGCCGGTTTTTCTACGATACTGAGACTGAGACGTCCGTTCCGATGCCTGACATCTGGATGCCGTTCTTGTCGACTCGAACATCAAAGGCAAAAAAGAGGATGACCTCGTGTCTGAGGCCGCCGCATGCTATTGGTAGCGCAATAAAAAACGGGCCAAAATAACTATGGATTTGGCAATTCCCAGCGCAACAAATCTCAGCCTGTTCGTCAGCGCTACACTGGTGCTGCCTCTTGTGCCGGGACCGGCAGTTCTTTACATCTTCGCGCGCTCGGTCGAGTAGGGTCGCTCTGCGGGGCTCGTTTCAATCCTTGGCATCCATACGGCCACGCTTGTGCATGTCGTCGCCGCCGCGCGCTTAGGTATATTT
Source organism: Rhizobium sp. TBD182 (assembly GCF_001950375.1). Classification (NCBI taxonomy): domain Bacteria; kingdom Pseudomonadati; phylum Pseudomonadota; class Alphaproteobacteria; order Hyphomicrobiales; family Rhizobiaceae; genus Rhizobium; species Rhizobium sp. TBD182. The sequence continues at coordinate 21,426 of NZ_BDLN01000017.1, forward strand.
CCGTTCATGGCAATTTGGACCTCGTCGTGGGAACAAGTTTTACGACTTTCAGGAGGTTTTGCTACGGCTGCGGATGGAATCTATCACACGCTCCGTTGGGCCTTCTAATCGAAGGCGATCAAGTCACAGGATGAGTTTGAGTTAGGCAAATAGAATCTCTGCTTTTTTCCTGTGACGCCTCAACGTAACATAAGATTCAGTTTGACGATACCGCGTGCCATTGCGCGAGCACCCTCGAGGATGCAGCTTCGTAACTTGCGTGCCGGGGCGTTCAGACGGCATGGTCGCTAGAAATCGCCCCAATACTTTGCGGACAACCCGCCATCCAATTTCAACGTGGGGGACCCAGAGGACGCTCTCTGCAGACCGACACGAGGCCAACACAGCCTAGAAACTAGCGTTACTCCCACACTCGATGACCTATCATGCGAACGCACGCAAATCGAATGCCTGTACAAAGCGGTCGAAACCACGATCGCTCTCCGCCCTCGAAATTGGTCCAACTGATCAATCCTGACTTCAGGATGGGAAATCATGCTGGCAAAATCGGACTCATCGGTATCAGGCCAGGGTCGCAGATTGGATCGCTGTGTCGTGATGCGCCTTCATATAGCTTCACATCCGTAGCGGGCTACGAGGTCGGTCAAACTGGTAATTGCATCAACAACCTATCTTGCGACGCCAAATATTAGTAGCACGCACCTGCGTGTGCAATTGGAATAAACATTAAATTTAGTGGCAGGTTTGCATCACTATTGCGCCCCCCCAAAGCAGATGATCAGGTAACAGCAGCATAGAGAACTGGTTGAGCAAACGCCCCTGGATCATGCCTTAAGCGATATACATGGTTATTATTCACTTGACCTGATTAACCAATCGTTAACCATGTTTGCCTAGTTCTGTCTCCAAAGCCGGTTTTATGTCGGTAAATCAAAGCCATGGTCTCGTTCCTCGTACTGGCAGGTTGCTCATTCTTCCCGTCAGAAGGTGGAACGTTAAATGCGATTTAGTTGGCTTCCAGCGTTTGTTTGCGTCATCGCCGCGGGTATATTGACAACTGGCTGTGCAAATCGCTCCAGCGCCAACATCCGACAAGCGGGCCCCGGGAATCCTGAAGCTTCCGGCAAAGACATGCAACTTGGTAACGCGGATCTTCCGGGCGTGATCGGGACGATATCGGAACCCGTCAGGCCGGCGAAACGCGAACGAACCGAACACAAGGGCCCCTTGTCAATCGAAACTGCTGTGAGAAAGGCAGTCGATTGGCATCCCGCTGTCACGGAAACCATAGGTCGGCTTCGTCAGCAGACCGAGTCGGTCAATGAAGCTCGTGCCGGTTATCTTCCCAATATGAGTTGGGGACTCGACTCTTCCTATAGCACCAATAGATCGGATCGCTACAGTCCAGATTTGAACTTCAATGTCTCGCAGATGCTTTATGATTTCGGTAAAGTGGACAACCGGGTCAAAATCGCCACTGCGGGAATTGCGGGCCGGAAGTCGCAGGTTATGATGGCTGTGGACGATCTGGCGCGCGAAACGGCGTATTCAGTGATCGAAATACAGCGCAATCGCTCATTGGGAAGTGTTGCGCGTGACCAGATAAAGGATGTGAAAGCGATCTTGGACCTGGTGAAGTCGCGCACCGACAAGGGCGCAAGCACGCGTTCAGATCTGCTGCAAGCCGAAGCGCGTGTTCAGGCCGCCGAAGCCACATTGTTGGAGATCGAGGGGCAATTATCGCGCTGGGAAGCGATCCTCGCGAATTTAAGCGGTATCGACGGACCCGTCGATGTATCGGACACACTGCCGGCATGGCTGTCTAAGTCCTGCAGTTCCACAAATCCGGACTGGTCGCGCGTGCCGGCAGTCATGCAGGCAGCGGCAGATCGCGAAGCGGCGGCCGCGCAGATTGCTCTTGCGAAAGCCGAAGGGTTGCCGACACTGTCGCTCGACGCTGGAATTGGTGTCGACGTGACGGAACTCAGCTCATTTGATCCCGACTACAGTGTCGGGCTAAAGGTTACGGGCAGCCTCTACAATGGCGGTGCGACGAGCGCTAGACGCAACATGGCCGTCCAGGCGCTTGGAGCATCACAGGCTGCAGAAGCGCGCGCGTTGGTTGATATCTTGAGGAACCTGACGGAAGCCAGTAGTCAGATTTCAAGTAAAGAAAGTCTGCGCCGCTCGCTCTCGACGCGTCAGTCAACGATGCGACAGACGCGTGATCTCTATCGAACACAATATGTTGAACTCGGCACGCGAACACTGCTTGATCTGCTCAACGCCGACCAGGAACTCCATGCCGCCAGGTTCGATATCAGCAACATCAAGTATGACCTGCACAGGTTGAACATCGACTGCACGTTCAATAGTGGACGAATGCGGGAAGCCTTCTCGCTGGAAGGCCAAACCGTCCAGGGCATTTCCCTTTAGCGGACGGTAGCAACGGCCGGCCCTTAAGCGACATATATTTGATTTTAATCAATTTTTTAAACGCAAAGTTTCTCTCCTGGTTCGCGCCTAGGCTTGATTAAACAGTATCACGGGGAAGGTCGGATCGCCGCAAGATACGACCATAACGGGTGTTGACCAAAAATAGAATTGGTCTCACACGTGATTGCCGACCGATGATAATGCAAGCCATCCCGAAGAGAAATCGACCATGACTTCGCACTGTTGCCACCCTCATATATAAGAGGGGAAAACATATATTAGATCTCGGAATTACCGTTACAAAAGAATTTCCTAATGCTCTTCCCGGTTGTTTTTTTCTTGCAGAGTCCATTTTTTATGCAATTATGAGGGTGGGAGAGGCGATCGGAAGACTATTTCCGACGTTTAGATAAACCGATCCGTTGATTTTGGGGCTGCTTGCTTCTCAGCGGTCGTCGCTTGCGAAAATCCAGTTTCTTACATGTTGCCTGATGTCACGGGCGGCAGGAATTTCTGTCGCCGATGTTACCGCGTTGCAGGAGGAAAGTTTCATGGTTGCGATCGTTACCGACAAGGCCGCCGGTGGTTCTCAGACCGTGTCGCTCGATAAACTTGATATCGAAAAACCGAGCATCGTGCGGATTCGCGCGGATAAAAATGAGGTCTCCGACTTCGTGCGCGACGGTGACGATCTCCTTCTTCGGATGCGTTCCGGCGAGACCATCCGCATCGGACACTTTTTCCGCGAGATGGATGGTGAGCACAGCGAGCTGGTGCTGGAGGATGAAAATGGCAACCTCTGGCTGGGTGAGCATAGCGACGGCTTGGCTGACTTTCGTTTTTCACAAATAGAGGGCGTAGATCAACTGGTTGGCGCCGCTACAAGTGACGGCTCCGTCCTCGGTCTTGTCGCTCTAGGCCTGCTGGCTGGCGGGGGAGCCCTCGCTCTTGGAGGATCGTCCAGCGATGACGGTGATGCTGACGCTGACGCGGATGCGGATGCGGATGCTGACGCAGATGCCGACGCGGATGCTGACGCCGACGCGGATGCGGATGCCGACGCTGACGCCGATGCTGATGCGGATGCCGATGCGGACGCGGATGCTGACGCCGATGCCGACGCGGATGCCGATGCCGACGCGGATGCGGACGCGGATGCCGATGCGGACGCCGACGCGGACGCAGATGCTGATGCGG
>NZ_BDLN01000018.1:0-6122 GCF_001950375.1 Rhizobium sp. TBD182
CTTCGCTATCCGCGAAGGCGGCCGTACCGTCGGCGCCGGCATCGTCGCTTCTATCGTCGAGTAATTTCACGACAGACGGCGGTTTCGCCGGATTTAAAAATCTAGTTCTAAAACGGCGGTGTCTTCGGCACCGCCGTTTTTTTTATGTAAAAATTGATTTTTGTAAATTTATATAGTTGAAAGATTCGTATATTTTTCTAATGTGAAGATGTAATCGGATGTCGTATTTCGATTTATGCTCATAGTGCACGCGCTATATTTGAGGGGTTTATAATGTATTCTTCTTTTGAATAATTTCCCCGAGATCTGGCGATCATTATTCGCCTGTAATGCGTCTGGCGTAGACGAGGCGACATCAACCTAGGCTTGGCTGGCCTGATTTCATCGGCCAGTTTTTCTTCCGAGACGACTTCATGTCCGATTTAACTGTTGTGCTCACCAGCTGCCGCCGTCCTGATCTTCTCATCGGAACTCTCGATAGCTTCTTCTCTACTAATGATTACCCGCTACGGGAATTTATCATTATCGAGGACTCTGACGACGAATCGGTGTGGGCGATTCCGGCGCGGTATCCAGAGCAACCGATCCGCGTCATTTTGAACGGCGTCAACATTGGGCAGCACCGCTCTATCGACCGGGCATATTCGGAAGTGCAAACCCCTTACATCCTGCATCTCGAAGACGACTGGGCATTTCCTGTTTCTAAGGTTGTCGGCAGGGGCATCGAAATACTGAAGCGGGACCCGCAGGTGGCGCTCGTTCAACTCAGAACCGATGACGACATGCCCCGTGACATTCGGCGTAAGGCGCAGGCAGTTGAAGATTTAAGGTATTGGCGAATACCGCCGACCGCGCATCGTGTCTGGCATAGCTTCACCTTCAATCCGACCGTCAAGCGGTTGTCCTGCTATAAAAAACTACCACAAGGTTATGCCGGTTTCCGGACAGAGGCGGAGATTAGTATCTTTTATAAGGATCAGGGCGCGATCATGGCGTGGTTGGCCGAAACCGGCGTCAGCCATTCGGGATTTGGCCGCAGCAATTATGGTCTTAAGAAACGCCGTGGTTGGCGCGGTGTGGCGCAAGAACTCGACAGATTCTTTTCGCTGGCGACAGTCCGTAAATGGCGGCGTTCCGTGACGCGCAACGTCGCACACTTCAAGCGCAAGTATCGGGAGCGTCAGTTGATCAGGTCCGATCGCAGTGCGCTTGAGCCGTAATAGATTAAAGGTCGGTTGCGAAAGGTATCAAACCAGCGCATTTGGATGCCGCAAAGGGGTTCGTTGAGGTGACGGGCTTGGGGGTAACCGGTTAAGCGGCCGAGGAAAAAACGTGGCGGGGAGGGTGTCAACAGTTTCTTCCGAAAGCGAATAAAAAGCGCTTGCCATTCTTTTCCGTGCGCCTTAAAGGGAACGCATACCGAAGCGGCCAAGTGATTTTCGTGGTCGGCTAAGGTGTTAAAGGGGTATAGCTCAGTTGGTAGAGCGGCGGTCTCCAAAACCGCAGGTCGTAAGTTCGAGCCTTACTGCCCCTGCCACTTTCCATCCGCAAGCGCGGTCTTCGCTGCATGGCAGATGGGTGCCGGTTTTCCGGCGAATTTCGCCGAATGTCGATTTCCTCTTGTTAAAACTGGAATCGGTGTTTATGTAAGGTCAAAACAGACACGCGGTGCGTGGGGCTGATTAGTTCGGCTTTACGCGCCGTAATTGCGTGGGCAGTCAATGGCATCCAAAACCAATCCGTTTACGTTTCTGCAGCAGGTTCGCGCCGAAGCGTCTAAAATCACTTGGCCGTCGCGCCGCGAGACCATGATTTCGACGGCTATGGTGCTTGTGATGGTCATTTTTGCGGCTCTGTTCTTTTTTGCTGCTGACCAGCTCATCGGCTGGGTGCTTAGCCTCGTGCTGAACGTCGGCCGGTAACGGATTGAACGGAGAATAAAAATGGCAGCGCGCTGGTATATCGTTCACGCATATTCGAATTTCGAAAAGAAGGTCGCTGAGTCGATCGAAGAGAAGGCTCGTCAGAAGGGTCTTGATCATCTTTTCGAGAAAATCCTCGTTCCGACCGAAAAGGTTGTCGAGGTGCGTCGTGGCCGCAAGGTCGACAGCGAGCGCAAGTTCTTTCCAGGTTACGTGCTTGTGCGCGCCAACCTGACGGATGAGGCCTATCATCTCATCAAGAACACGCCGAAGGTGACCGGTTTCCTCGGTTCGGACAATAAGCCTGTTCCGATTCCGGATTATGAAGCCGATCGTATCCTCGGTCAGGTTCAGGAAGGTGTCGAGCGTCCGAAGTCTTCGGTTTCGTTCGAGGTCGGCGAGCAGGTTCGCGTTTCCGATGGTCCGTTCGCGTCGTTCAACGGCGTTGTTCAGGATGTCGACGAAGAGCGTTCGCGCCTGAAGGTGGAAGTTTCGATTTTCGGCCGCGCTACGCCGGTCGAGCTGGAATACAGTCAGGTCGAGAAGGTCTGACTGGAGGGGTGAAACCCCAATCGCGTGGAAGGCAAACGGGCTCCCATAGCCGGGGCAGGGCGCCGCACCACGCAACCGCAGCCGCCGGAGCGATCCGGCTAGAGAGAAGCCGGGAAACCGGTTTGAATTGAAAGGCAGAGAGATATGGCTAAGAAAGTTATGGGCCAGCTCAAGCTGCAGGTGAAGGCAGGGTCGGCCAATCCGTCCCCGCCGATCGGTCCTGCACTTGGTCAGCGCGGCATCAACATCATGGAATTCTGCAAGGCGTTCAATGCCGCCACGCAGGAAATGGAAAAGGGTATGCCGATTCCGGTCGTCATCACCTATTACCAGGACAAGTCCTTCACCTTCGTCATGAAGCAGCCGCCGATGACCTATTGGCTGAAGAAGGAAGCGAAGATCACCTCCGGCTCCAAGACGCCTGGTAAGGGCGCCAAGGTTGGCTCCATCACCAAGGCTCAGGTCAAGACGATCGCTGAAGCCAAGATGAAGGATCTGAATGCTGCCGATATCGAAGGCGCAATGGCAATGGTTGAGGGCTCTGCCCGCGCCATGGGCCTGGAAGTAGTAGGTTGATCATGGCCAAGGTAGCAAAGCGTATTCAGAAGATCCGCGAAGGTGTGGATCCTAACAAGCTCTACGTTCTCACCGACGCCATTTCGATGGTCAAGGAACGTGCAGTCGCCAAGTTCGACGAAACCGTTGAAGTTTCGATGAACCTCGGCGTTGACCCGCGCCATGCGGACCAGATGGTTCGCGGCGTTGTCAACCTGCCGAACGGCACGGGCCGTGACGTTCGCGTCGCCGTTTTTGCACGTGGCGCCAAGGCTGATGAAGCCACGGCTGCTGGTGCTGACGTTGTTGGCGCAGAAGAGCTGGTTGAAATCGTTCAGGGCGGCAAGATCGACTTCGATCGTTGCATCGCGACCCCGGACATGATGCCGCTCGTCGGCCGTCTCGGCAAGGTACTCGGCCCGCGTGGCATGATGCCGAACCCGAAGGTAGGTACGGTGACGATGGATGTTGCCGGCGCCGTCAAGGCGTCCAAGGGCGGCGCTGTTGAGTTCCGCGTCGAAAAGGCCGGTATCGTACACGCTGGTATTGGCAAGGCTTCGTTCGACGCCAAGGCTCTTGAAGAAAACATCAAGGCTTTCGCCGATGCGGTCATCAAGGCAAAGCCGACGGGTGCCAAGGGCAACTACGTCAAGCGCGTTGCCATCTCCTCGACCATGGGTCCGGGCGTCAAGATCGAACCTTCGTCGGTTACGGCTTAATCAATTCTCGTGCTTCCCTGTCGGGGAGCGTGATTAAAAGAATTTCCGGCTCTCAGGGAGCCGGAGATTTCCGGGGAAACCCGGAACTCCTGTCCGAGATTGCGGGTGGCCATGTCCTTCGGGGTTTGGCCTTAATCATTCAACCTGCATGAGACGGGTGAGGCTGGATTTGAGGCATCGCAGATGCCTGACTGTCCGGTTCGAACCTGGTGTGCCTGTGCCTGAAGCCGTTTGCGGCGACAGAGCGGGGGACAGGATCCTCGAGCGTCGCTCGGGATCTTTGTAAAAAGGTCCCTTGGGGCAAAGGCAAACCCGACGGGTTCACACTTATGTGGCCCCGTCTACTGGAGACAGACAGTGGAAAGAGCGGAAAAACGCGAATTCGTCACGGAGCTGAACGAAGTCTTCAAGGCTTCCGGTTCGGTTGTCGTGGCCCACTATGCTGGTGTCACCGTTGCGCAAATGAACGACTTCCGTTCGAAAATGCGCGCTGCCGGAGGCACCGTCAAGGTCGCGAAGAACCGCCTGGCCAAGATCGCTCTTCAGGGCACGGAGTCGGAAGGGATGACAGATCTCTTCAAGGGCCAGACGCTGATTGCATACAGCGTCGACCCTATGATTGCTCCGAAAGTCGTCATGGATTTCGCAAAGACCAACGATAAAGTCGTTGTTCTCGGCGGTTCCATGGGCGCAACCACGCTCAACGCCGAAGCAGTCAAGTCGCTTGCGACCCTGCCTTCGCTGGACGAGCTGCGCGCAAAGCTGCTGGGCCTACTCAACGCCCCGGCAACTCGCGTCGCCACGGTTGTCGCAGCACCTGCAAGCCAGCTTGCACGGGTGTTCTCGGCTTACGCCAAGAAGGACGAAGCCGCTTAAGGCGGTTTTTCGCTGTAATTATTCAAACTGGTTCGAACTGAACAAAAGGAACTATCAAAATGGCTGATCTCGCAAAGATCGTTGAAGACCTCTCCACCCTGACCGTTCTGGAAGCTGCAGAACTGTCGAAGCTTCTCGAAGAAAAGTGGGGCGTTTCCGCCGCTGCTCCGGTAGCTGTTGCTGCTGCTGGCGGTGCTGGCGCTGCTGCTGTCGTTGAAGAAGAAAAGACCGAATTCGACGTGATCCTGGTTGACGCTGGCGCCAACAAGATCAACGTCATCAAGGAAGTCCGCGCTATCACGGGTCTCGGCCTGAAGGAAGCTAAGGACCTCGTTGAAGGCGCTCCGAAGGCTGTCAAGGAAGCTGTTTCCAAGGCTGAAGCTGCTGACCTCAAGAAGAAGCTTGAAGACGCTGGCGCCAAGGTCGACGTTAAGTAATCTTGCGATTGCTGGCGGGAAGGGGCTTCATGCCCCTTTCCGTCGTCATCGTTTTAAAACTTATTACCCAAAAGCCGCGTGAAAATGGCTTTTGGGTAATGGGTTCTTCAAGAGAATGGTTCCGAACCGGCTCATCTAGGCAATCCGGCCTGATCGATCCGGGATGTGGAACGAGATTGATGACACCCATTGCTTGACGGGATCGACTGGCCATCGGTTCCCGTCCGTTGCAGGCCCGGATGCAATTTTAAAGGAGCGACGATGGCTCAGACCCTTTCGTTTAACGGTCGCAGGCGCGTACGCAAGTTTTTCGGCAAAATTCCAGAAGTAGCGGAAATGCCGAACCTCATCGAGGTTCAGAAGGCTTCGTATGACCAGTTTCTCATGGTTGACGAGCCCAAGGGTGGCCGTCCCGACGAGGGATTGAATGCCGTATTCAAATCCGTATTCCCGATCACCGATTTTTCCGGCGCATCCATGCTCGAATTCGTGTCTTACGAATTCGAAGCGCCGAAGTTTGACGTCGAGGAATGCCGTCAGCGCGATCTGACCTATGCAGCGCCGCTGAAAGTGACGCTGCGCCTCATCGTGTTCGATATCGACGAGGATACAGGCGCGAAGTCCATCAAGGACATCAAGGAACAGTCCGTATACATGGGCGACATGCCGCTCATGACCAATAACGGCACGTTCATCGTCAACGGTACAGAGCGCGTCATCGTTTCGCAGATGCACCGTTCGCCGGGCGTATTCTTCGACCACGACAAGGGCAAGAGCCATTCTTCCGGCAAGCTTTTGTTCGCTGCCCGCGTCATCCCATATCGCGGTTCCTGGCTCGACATCGAGTTCGACGCCAAGGACATCGTCTATGCGCGTATCGACCGTCGCCGCAAGCTGCCCGTGACCTCGCTCCTGATGGCGCTTGGCATGGATGGTGAAGAAATCCTGTCGACCTTCTACAGCAAGGCTTCCTACGAGCGCGCCGGCGATGGCTGGCGCATTCCGTTCCAGCCTGAAACGCTGAAGAATGCCAAGGTCATCACCGACATGATCGACGCCGA
>NZ_BDLN01000018.1:6132-12383 GCF_001950375.1 Rhizobium sp. TBD182
GGCGAAGTCGTTGTCGAAGGTGGCAAGAAGCTCACTCCGCGTCTTATCCGCCAGCTCGTCGACAAGGGCCTGAAGGCACTTAAGGCGACTGACGAAGACCTCTACGGCAACTTCCTTGCCGAAGACATCGTCAACTACTCGACGGGTGAGATCTATCTCGAAGCCGGCGACGAAATCGACGAAAAGACGCTTGGCCTCATTCTTCAGTCCGGCTTTGACGAGATTCCGGTCCTCAACATCGACCACGTCAATGTTGGCGCCTATATCCGCAACACGCTGCATGCGGACAAGAACCAGAACCGCCAGGAAGCGCTGTTCGATATCTACCGCGTCATGCGTCCGGGTGAGCCGCCGACCATGGATTCGGCAGAAGCGATGTTCAACTCGCTGTTCTTCGATGCAGAACGTTATGATCTCTCGGCTGTTGGCCGCGTGAAGATGAACATGCGTCTCGACCTCGACGCGGAAGACACCGTGCGCACGCTGCGCAAGGAAGACATCCTCGCTGTCGTCAAGATGCTGGTCGAACTGCGCGACGGCAAGGGCGAAATCGACGACATCGACAACCTCGGCAACCGCCGTGTGCGTTCGGTCGGCGAGCTGATGGAAAACCAGTACCGCCTCGGCCTTCTGCGCATGGAACGTGCGATCAAGGAACGTATGTCCTCGATCGAAATCGACACCGTGATGCCGCAGGACCTGATCAATGCGAAGCCGGCAGCTGCCGCCGTTCGCGAATTCTTCGGTTCCTCGCAGCTTTCGCAGTTCATGGTCCAGGTGAACCCGCTTTCGGAAATCACCCACAAGCGCCGTCTTTCGGCTCTTGGACCGGGTGGTCTGACCCGTGAGCGCGCCGGCTTCGAAGTCCGCGACGTTCATCCGACCCACTACGGCCGTATTTGCCCGATCGAAACGCCGGAAGGCCCGAACATCGGTCTGATCAACTCGCTTGCCACCTTTGCCCGCGTCAACAAGTACGGCTTCATCGAAAGCCCGTACCGCAAGATCATCGACGGCAAGGTGACGACCGACGTTATCTACCTCTCCGCTATGGAAGAGGCCAAGTACTACGTCGCACAGGCCAATGCCGAGCTCGATGGCGAAGGCGCCTTCACTGAAGAGTTCGTTGTTTGCCGTCACTCGGGCGAAGTTATGCTCGCACCGCGCGACAACATTAACCTGATGGACGTTTCGCCGAAGCAGCTCGTTTCGGTCGCAGCGGCTCTCATTCCGTTCCTGGAAAACGACGACGCCAACCGCGCTCTCATGGGCTCGAACATGCAGCGTCAGGCCGTTCCGCTTCTGCGGGCGGAAGCGCCGTTCGTCGGCACAGGCATGGAACCGATCGTCGCCCGTGACTCCGGCGCTGCCATCGCGGCTCGCCGCGGCGGTGTCGTCGACCAGGTGGATGCGACCCGTATCGTTATCCGCGCTACGGAAGAACTCGATGCCGGCAAGTCGGGCGTCGATATCTACCGTCTGCAGAAGTTCCAGCGTTCGAACCAGAACACCTGCGTCAACCAGCGTCCGCTGGTCGCTGTCGGTGACATCATCTCCAAGGGTGACATCATCGCTGATGGTCCGTCGACCGACCTCGGCGATCTGGCGCTCGGCCGTAACGCGCTCGTCGCGTTCATGCCCTGGAACGGCTACAACTACGAAGACTCGATCCTGATGTCGGAACGTATCGTTTCCGACGACGTGTTCACCTCCATCCACATCGAAGAATTCAAAGTGATGGCGCGTGACACGAAGCTTGGTCCGGAAGAAATCACGCGTGACATTCCGAACGTTTCGGAAGAAGCGCTGAAGAACCTCGACGAAGCCGGTATCGTTTACATCGGTGCGGAAGTTCAGCCGGGCGATATCCTCGTCGGCAAGATCACGCCGAAGGGCGAAAGCCCGATGACGCCGGAAGAAAAGCTTCTGCGCGCCATCTTCGGTGAAAAGGCTTCCGACGTTCGCGACACCTCCATGCGCATGCCTCCGGGCACGTTTGGTACCGTTGTGGAAGTCCGCGTCTTCAACCGTCACGGTGTGGAGAAGGATGAGCGCGCGATGGCAATCGAGCGCGAAGAGATCGAACGTCTGGCAAAGGACCGCGACGACGAACAGGCAATTCTCGACCGTAACGTCTACGGCCGCCTGATCGACATGCTGCGTGGTCACGTTTCCATCGCCGGTCCGAAGGGCTTCAAGAAGGGCGTCGAGCTTTCCAACGCCGTCGTCTCCGAATATCCCCGCTCGCAGTGGTGGATGTTTGCAGTCGAAGACGAGAAGGCCCAGTCCGAACTGGAAGCACTTCGCGGCCAGTACGACGAATCCAAGTCGCGCCTTGAACAGCGCTTCATGGACAAGGTCGAGAAGGTCCAGCGCGGCGATGAAATGCCTCCTGGCGTCATGAAGATGGTCAAGGTCTTCGTCGCTGTGAAGCGCAAGATCCAGCCGGGCGACAAGATGGCCGGCCGTCACGGTAACAAGGGCGTCGTCTCGCGTATCGTTCCTGTCGAGGACATGCCGTTCCTCGAAGACGGCACGCATGTCGACATCTGCTTGAACCCGCTCGGCGTGCCTTCGCGCATGAACGTCGGCCAGATCCTCGAAACCCACCTCGCATGGGCATGCGCCGGTATGGGCAAGAAGATCGGCGAGATGCTCGAAGAGTATCGCAAGACGATGGACATCAGCGAGCTTCGCACGGAGCTTACCGAAATCTATGCGAGTGAATCGCATGACGAGGTGAAGCGCTTCGACGACGAATCGCTGGTCAAGCTTGCCGAAGAAGCCAAGCGCGGTGTTTCCATCGCGACCCCGGTCTTCGACGGTGCGCATGAACCCGACGTTGCCGCGATGCTGAAGAAGGCAGGTCTGCATGAATCCGGTCAGTCCGTTCTTTATGACGGTCGTACCGGCGAGCCGTTCGACCGCAAGGTCACCGTCGGCTACATGTACATGATCAAGCTGAACCACCTTGTTGACGACAAGATCCACGCTCGCTCGATCGGTCCTTACTCGCTCGTTACCCAGCAGCCGCTGGGCGGCAAGGCGCAGTTCGGCGGACAGCGCTTCGGGGAAATGGAAGTCTGGGCTCTGGAAGCATACGGCGCGGCTTACACGCTGCAGGAAATGCTCACCGTCAAGTCGGACGACGTGGCGGGCCGCACCAAGGTCTACGAGGCGATCGTCCGTGGCGACGATACCTTCGAGGCCGGTATCCCCGAGAGCTTCAACGTTCTCGTCAAGGAAATGCGGTCGCTCGGTCTTTCGGTCGAACTGGAGAACTCGAAGGTCGAGACCCAGCCCGAGGATCAGCTGCCCGACGCAGCGGAATAAAGATGAGAGAGGCGGGCGCCGTGTTGGCGCCTGCCGTTTCCCCGGCGACCAATGGTTGCCGCGGGACACTTTCGCCGCATTGTGCGGTTAATCCGTATTTAAAGCTCTGGACGGTGACCCGGGAAGAAGCCGGTCCAGATGCAAACAGGGGCAGCAGCTAGCCTCTCAAGGAGACAAGGCATGAACCAAGAGGTCATGAATCTTTTCAATCCTCAGGTGCCTGCGCAGCATTTCGATTCCATCCGGATTTCGATCGCTTCGCCGGAAAAAATCCTGTCGTGGTCCTACGGCGAGATCAAGAAGCCGGAAACCATCAACTATCGTACGTTCAAGCCGGAACGCGATGGTCTCTTCTGCGCGCGCATTTTCGGACCTATCAAGGATTACGAATGCCTGTGCGGCAAGTACAAGCGCATGAAGTACAAGGGCATCATCTGCGAAAAGTGCGGCGTTGAAGTTACGCTGTCGCGCGTTCGCCGTGAGCGCATGGGCCATATCGAGCTCGCAGCGCCCGTTGCCCATATCTGGTTCCTAAAGTCGCTTCCCTCGCGTATCTCGACCTTGCTCGACATGACGCTGAAGGATGTCGAACGCGTTCTCTATTTCGAGAACTACATCGTCACCGAACCCGGCCTCACCTCGATGAAGCAGAACCAGCTTCTGTCCGAGGAAGAGTACATGATCGCCGTTGACGAGTTTGGCGAAGACCAGTTCACCGCCATGATCGGCGCTGAAGCCATCTACGAGATGCTGGCTTCGATGAACCTCGAAAAGATCGCCGGCGACCTGCGTGCCGAGCTTGCCGAGACCACCTCGGATCTCAAGCAGAAGAAGTTCATGAAGCGTCTCAAGATCGTTGAGAACTTCATGGAATCCGGCAATCGTCCGGAATGGATGATCATGAAGGTCGTTCCGGTTATTCCGCCGGACCTTCGTCCGCTGGTTCCGCTGGATGGTGGCCATTTCGCGACGTCCGACCTCAACGATCTCTATCGCCGCGTCATCAACCGTAACAACCGTCTGAAGCGCCTGATCGAGCTTCGCGCGCCTGGTATCATCATCCGCAACGAAAAGCGTATGTTGCAGGAATCCGTCGATGCGCTGTTCGATAACGGCCGTCGCGGTCGCGTCATCACGGGTGCGAACAAGCGTCCGCTGAAGTCGCTGTCCGACATGCTCAAGGGCAAGCAGGGCCGCTTCCGCCAGAACCTTCTCGGAAAGCGCGTCGACTATTCAGGCCGTTCGGTCATCGTGACCGGTCCGGAACTGAAGCTGCACCAGTGCGGCCTGCCGAAGAAGATGGCGCTCGAGCTGTTCAAGCCGTTCATCTATGCCCGCCTCGACGCCAAGGGTTACTCCTCGACCGTCAAGCAGGCCAAGAAGCTGGTTGAAAAGGAAAAGCCTGAAGTTTGGGATATCCTCGACGAGGTCATCCGCGAGCATCCGGTCCTTCTGAACCGCGCACCGACGCTGCACCGTCTGGGTATCCAGGCGTTCGAACCCATGCTGGTTGAAGGCAAGGCTATTCAGCTGCATCCGCTCGTCTGCACGGCTTTCAACGCCGACTTCGACGGCGACCAGATGGCCGTTCACGTGCCGCTGTCGCTTGAAGCCCAGCTTGAAGCCCGCGTGCTGATGATGTCGACCAACAACATCCTGCATCCGGCAAACGGCCATCCGATCATCGTTCCTTCGCAGGACATGGTTCTCGGCCTGTATTACCTGTCGATCATGAACCAGAATGAGCCCGGCGAAGGCATGGCCTTCTCGGACATCGGCGAATTGCATCACGCGCTTGAAAACAAGGTCGTGACGTTGCATGCCAAGATCCGTGGTCGTTTCAAGACCGTGGATGCTGACGGCAAGCCGGTTTCCAAGATCCATGAAACGACGCCTGGCCGTATGCTGATTGGCGAACTTCTGCCGAAGAACGTCAACGTGCCGTTCGACGTCTGCAACCAGGAGATGACCAAGAAGAACATCTCCAAGATGATCGACACGGTCTACCGTCATTGCGGCCAGAAAGACACGGTCATCTTCTGCGACCGGATCATGCAGCTCGGCTTTGCTCACGCTTGCCGCGCCGGTATTTCGTTCGGCAAGGACGACATGGTCATTCCGGACAGCAAGGTTAAGATCGTCGGTGACACCGAAGCCTTGGTGAAGGAATACGAACAGCAGTATAACGACGGTCTCATCACCCAGGGCGAAAAGTACAACAAGGTTGTCGACGCCTGGGGTAAGGCAACCGAAAAGGTCGCCGAAGAAATGATGGCGCGCATCAAGGCTGTGGAATTCGACCCGGAAACGGGCCGCCAGAAGCCGATGAACTCCATCTACATGATGAGCCACTCGGGCGCCCGCGGTTCACCGAACCAGATGCGTCAGCTGGGCGGCATGCGCGGCCTGATGGCCAAGCCCTCGGGTGAAATCATCGAGACGCCGATCATCTCGAACTTCAAGGAAGGCCTGACCGTTAACGAGTACTTCAACTCGACCCACGGTGCCCGTAAGGGTCTTGCAGACACCGCCTTGAAGACGGCGAACTCGGGTTACCTTACCCGCCGTCTCGTCGACGTGGCACAGGATTGCATCGTCAACTCCGTGGATTGCGGCACCGACAAGGGCCTCACCATGACCGCCATCGTTGATGCCGGTCAGGTCGTTGCCTCGCTCGGCGCACGTATCCTCGGCCGTACGGCTCTTGATGACATCGACAATCCGGTAACTGGCGAGAACATCGTCAAGGCCAGAACGTTGATCGACGAAGCCGACGTTGCAATCATCGAGAAGGCTGGCATCCAGTCCGTCCGTATCCGCTCGGCACTGACCTGCGAAGTGCAGGTCGGCGTTTGCGGCGTCTGCTACGGTCGTGACCTTGCTCGCGGTACTCCGGTCAATATGGGCGAAGCCGTTGG
>NZ_BDLN01000018.1:12393-19361 GCF_001950375.1 Rhizobium sp. TBD182
CCGCACAGTCGATCGGTGAACCGGGCACGCAGCTCACCATGCGTACCTTCCACCTTGGCGGTACGGCAAACGTGGTCGACCAGTCGTTCCTGGAAGCTTCGTACGAAGGCACGATCCAGATCAAGAACCGCAACATCCTGCGGAACTCCGATGGCGTTCTCATCGCAATGGGCCGTAACATGTCGGTCACCATTCTCGATGAGCGCGGCGTGGAACGTTCCTCGCAGCGTGTCGCTTATGGTTCGAAGATCTTCGTTGATGACGGCGACAAGGTAAAACGCGGCCAGCGTCTTGCAGAGTGGGACCCCTACACCCGTCCGATGATGACGGAAGTGGAAGGTACCGTTCACTTCGAGGACCTCGTCGACGGTCTTTCCGTTCTGGAAGCCACGGACGAATCCACCGGCATCACCAAGCGTCAGGTCATTGACTGGCGCTCGACGCCGCGCGGTTCGGACCTCAAGCCCGCGATCATCATCAAGGATGCTTCCGGCGCTGTCGCAAAGCTTAGCCGCGGTGGCGAAGCTCGCTTCCACCTCTCCGTGGACGCGATCCTGTCGGTTGAGCCTGGTTCGAAGGTCTTCCAGGGTGACGTGCTTGCACGTTCGCCGCTGGAAAGCGCCAAGACCAAGGACATCACCGGTGGTCTGCCGCGCGTTGCCGAACTGTTCGAAGCACGTCGTCCGAAGGATCATGCTGTCATCGCTGAGATCGATGGTACGATCCGCCTCGGTCGCGACTACAAGAACAAGCGTCGCGTGATGATTGAGCCTGCTGAAGACGGCGTCGAGCCGGTCGAATACCTGATCCCGAAGGGCAAGCCCTTCCATCTTCAGGAAGGCGACTACATCGAGAAGGGCGAATACATTCTCGACGGCAATCCGGCACCGCACGACATTCTGGCAATCAAGGGCGTAGAGGCTTTGGCTTCCTACCTCGTGAACGAAATCCAGGAAGTCTACCGACTGCAGGGCGTTGTGATCAACGACAAGCACATCGAGGTGATCGTTCGCCAGATGCTGCAGAAGGTCGAGATCACCGATGCGGGCGACAGCCACTACATCGTTGGCGACAATGTCGATCGTATCGAGCTTGACGACAACAACGACCGCCTGATCGAAGAAGGCAAGAAGCCCGCTTATGGTGATCCGGTTCTTCTCGGTATCACCAAGGCATCGCTGCAGACGCCGTCCTTCATCTCGGCCGCATCGTTCCAGGAAACCACCAAGGTTCTCACGGAAGCTGCGATCGCCGGCAAGACGGATACGCTGCAGGGCCTCAAGGAAAACGTCATCGTCGGCCGCCTCATCCCGGCCGGTACCGGCGGCACCATGACGCAGATCCGCCGCATCGCCACCTCGCGCGACGACCTCATTCTCGAGGAACGCCGCAAGGGTACGGGTGCAGGCTCTGCAACACAGATGCTGCAGGACATGACGGATCCGGCTCCGGCCGAATAAGGTCTGCTCAGGGCAGGGGGGGCTTTACGAAGCCCCGCCAAAGTTCAGTAAAAAAACGCCCGGAGCAATCCGGGCGTTTTTTGTTTTGGTCGGGTTCGAAGGTCAGATCTGGTCCTTCACATGGTTAGTCCCGTCTCGGGGTTTTTCCTGCTCACCGATGGTGTAGCGCGTCAAAACGGAAAGCCGGCGAACGAGATCGGTCTGGCCCGTACTGCCGGTCTTTGCATAGATAGACTTGGCGTTGCTGCGAACCGTTTCGTGCGAGATTTGAAGTTGCTTTGCCACGGAGGGAAGTGAAAGACCCTTCAGGATTTCCAGCGCGACACGGGCCTCGCCTTTGGTGAGATCGTATAACCCCTTCAGAAGCGGCGTGACGTCGGCAACGGTGTCCGATGGTTGCGATATCAGCACGATGGCGCTGCCGTTAGGGGATAAATCCAGCGCGTCCTTGCGCAGCGGTATGACGTGAAGGATGCACACCCCGTCTCCGCTTGTCGGCAGGGGTAAGGAACTGACACTGCCGCCGGCGAGCGCCTTGTAGAGCAGCCGGTTTATTCTCTCGTCCAAGATCAAGATCCTGTCGCGGGCGCGGGTGGAAATACACTTTTTGGTCGCCTCGAACAGGGTGTTTGTGGAAAGAACGCGTCCGCTTGCCTGGAGCACCGCCGCCGGCGCACCGATGGCGTTGAGGCCGAGCGTGATGGCATCTGCTTTCTGGCGTTGCAGCCCTGTTGCGAGGGTGAGGCTGCGGGCGATATGCGGCCTCAGCCGGCCAAGTGCCGCCATGGTTTCCGGACCAATGACTCCTCTGTCGAGCTTGCGTTCGAACAGGAGAGTCATTTCGGGATGATCCGGCGGCGCAACCTGCGTTGCCACCCCATATCCCAGTCCACGCGGCATCAGGAAATCGCGCACGATTGGTAGCCCCGCCCATTCGTCAGGGGTAAAGATATCGAAATCATGCACGAAGGAAAATTGGCCCTCGCGGACAGCGCGTGTGAGGCGATCGTTGCGGTGGTTCCAGCCGCCCTTTATGAAGGCTTGCATGAGCTCCTGGAAATTGGGCGGATAGAGCCATGCTTCATCCTCGCCTTTGCCCCAGGTGAGCGCGCCGCCCCAGAAATCGAGCCGTTGGCCGATTGCGGCTATCACGTTCGCCCAGCGATCGGGAAAAAGTGCTGCCTCGTAAATGTCATCTATAATGTCTGCCGAAGATATATTATCCAACCCGCCACCAAAATCATGCGTCGGGATCACTTTAATCTTAGATCTTCGTATATTTCAACGGAAATACAAATAATACTATTATATTTAAAGTATATAATCTATCAGTGACTTAATATATTGAAAATTAACAAGGTATTTCTCAGCAAAAGGTGGCTGGCACGCAAGATTTCGGCCTTGGCATCAAGTCCTGGAAGACAACCGCCCTGGTGTGGGCGGGTGCCGTTTTATCGGTGGCGGCGCATTTGTCGCGGTGAGGGCGGTCCCTCAGGCGAAACGGATGATGGCGACTTCGCCCTCCAGGGCGCCCTGATAGGCGGAAGCGTGCGGCTCTTCGTCCGGAACTTCAGTCAGCATGCCGATCTGGTCGAGGTCGGCTTCGATGAAACCTTCCTCCGAAAGCGCGTTCAGCGTTTCGCGTACTGCGGTGTCGTCGTCCGGTGCCCGCAGAATGACGTGGATGTCGATGCCTTCGGAATTGTCGTGTTCGTAGGCCTTGCCGATGACGATGAAGACCATCGGCTCGTCGCGTCCGTTGTCGTTGTCGGGGAGGTTGGTCATGACGCGGTTCCTTGATATGTCGTTGTGGAGTATGCGGGCCGGACGGAATCGGTCTTGCGCGCGGCGGTGCCAGCTCCGGCCCGCTTGAGGGAATCAATAGACGGATTTTGTGAAAAGCCAAAGGCCGGAGGTCAAAATCGCTGTTGCCGGCTGTGACTTATGTTAGAAGGAGAGGGCAAAGGGCCTGTGCGCAGGCTTTGTGGCCTCGGGTGCCAGCGCAAAATGCGGATTCGCCCTTGACGAAAGCTGGCTAAAACAGTAGTACGCCCGCCATCGGAGCCTCTATCTGTGCTGGCCGTTCGGAAACGTTTTTCCCGGACATCATCTCAAATGAAGCTTCATTGCACGTAGAAGACACGAATGTTGCACGCAAGACGCCTCATCCGGCGTCCTCTGCTCTTGGTGGTCCATCCGTGAAAACGGATCGGGCCACGTTTTGCGCATGAGGATATATGCGTGCTTCGTCGCCGGAAACGGCATAGCCGCCACCCGTGAGGGTGGCTAAAGTAGTTTTTGCAAGGGATGGTTATATGCCTACCGTAAACCAGCTGATCCGTAAGCCCCGCCAGGCACAGGTAAAGCGCAACAAGGTTCCTGCACTTCAGGAAAACCCGCAGAAGCGTGGTGTTTGCACCCGCGTTTACACGACGACCCCGAGGAAGCCTAACTCGGCTCTGCGTAAGGTTGCCAAGATCCGCCTCACCAACGGCTTCGAAGTCATCGGCTACATTCCCGGCGAAGGTCACAACCTTCAGGAACACTCCGTGGTCATGATCCGCGGCGGCCGCGTGAAGGACTTGCCGGGTGTGCGTTACCACATCATCCGCGGTGTTCTCGATACCCAGGGCGTCAAGAACCGCAAGCAGCGCCGTTCGAAGTACGGTGCGAAGCGTCCGAAGTAATTTTCGGCAACAACAATCAGGCGCTGCGCGAGGTTCTCCGCGTGGTTTAGCGTCAATAACATTGAGAGACAAAGAATATGTCCCGTCGCCATAGTGCAGAAAAGCGTGAGATCAACCCGGACCCGAAGTTCGGCGATCTGGTCGTCACCAAGTTCATGAATGCCATCATGCTTCACGGCAAGAAGTCGGTCGCGGAAAGCATCGTTTACGGCGCGTTCGACGTCGTTCAGGGCAAGACGAAGCAGGAGCCGCTCGGCGTGTTCCACTCCGCCCTCGACAACGTTGCTCCGCACGTTGAAGTGCGTTCGCGTCGCGTTGGCGGTGCTACGTATCAGGTCCCGGTCGACGTTCGTCCGGAGCGCCGTCAGGCTCTCGCCATCCGCTGGCTGATCACTGCTGCTCGCAAGCGTAACGAAACGACCATGGTCGATCGCCTCTCCGGCGAACTCATGGACGCTGCGAACAACCGCGGTTCCGCCGTCAAGAAGCGTGAAGACACGCACAAGATGGCCGACGCAAACCGCGCATTCTCGCATTACCGCTGGTAATCTTAAACGGTCGCATATCGAAAGGCAGTCCATTATGGCTCGCGAATATAAAATCGAAGACTACCGCAATTTCGGTATCATGGCGCATATCGACGCCGGTAAGACGACGACCACCGAGCGTATTCTTTATTACACCGGTAAGTCGCACAAGATCGGCGAAGTTCATGATGGCGCTGCCACGATGGACTGGATGGAACAGGAGCAGGAACGTGGTATCACCATCACGTCCGCTGCGACCACGACCTTCTGGAAGGGTCGCGATGGCAAGATGCGCCGTTTCAACATCATCGACACCCCCGGCCACGTTGACTTCACCATTGAAGTCGAGCGTTCGCTGCGCGTTCTCGACGGTGCCATCGCTCTTCTCGACGCCAACGCCGGTGTAGAGCCGCAGACGGAAACCGTCTGGCGTCAGGCTGAGAAGTACAACGTTCCGCGTATGATCTTCTGCAACAAGATGGACAAGACCGGTGCTGACTTCTACCGCTCGGTAGAAATGATCAAAACCCGTCTCGGCGCTACCGCCGTTGTCATGCAGCTGCCGATCGGCGCTGAGACCGAGTTCAAGGGCGTTATCGACCTGATCGAGATGAACGCACTCATCTGGCGCGACGAATCGCTCGGCGCTCAGTGGGACGTCGTCGAAATTCCTGAAGACATGAAGGCCAAGGCTGAAGAATATCGCGAAAAGCTGATCGAGACCGTTGTCGAGATCGACGAAGAAGCGATGGAAGACTACCTGAACGGCATCATGCCCGACAACGAGAAGATCCGTTCGCTCGTTCGCCGCGGCACCATCGACGTGAAGTTCCACCCGATGTTCTGCGGTACCGCGTTTAAGAACAAGGGCGTTCAGCCGCTTCTCGACGCCGTCGTCGACTACCTGCCTTCGCCGCTCGACATCCCTGCGATCAAGGGCATCGACTTCAAGACCGAAGCCGAAATCGAGCGTCATGCCGATGACAGCGAGCCGCTTTCCATGCTCGCGTTCAAGATCATGAACGACCCCTTCGTCGGTTCGCTGACCTTCGCCCGCATCTACTCCGGCAAGCTCGAAAAGGGCACGTCGGTCATCAACACGGTCAAGGACAAGCGCGAGCGCGTCGGCCGTATGCTGCAGATGCATTCCAACAGCCGTGAAGACATCGAAGAAGCCTTTGCCGGCGACATCGTTGCTCTGGCTGGCCTCAAGGAAACCACCACTGGCGATACGCTCTGCGATCCGCTGAAGCCGGTTATCCTCGAGCGCATGGAATTCCCCGAGCCGGTCATCCAGATCGCCATCGAGCCGAAGACCAAGGGCGACCAGGAAAAGATGGGCCTCGCGCTCAACCGCCTGGCTGCTGAAGATCCTTCGTTCCGCGTCAAGACGGATGAAGAATCCGGTCAGACGATCATCGCAGGCATGGGCGAACTTCACCTCGACATCCTCGTTGACCGTATGCGTCGCGAGTTCAAGGTTGAAGCAACCGTCGGTGCTCCGCAGGTTGCCTACCGCGAAACCATCACGCGTCAGCACGAAGAAGACTACACGCACAAGAAGCAGTCCGGTGGTACCGGTCAGTTTGCTCGCGTGAAGATCATCTTCGAACCGAACCCTGAAGGCGAAGAATTCAAGTTCGAATCCAAGATCGTCGGCGGTGCTGTTCCGAAGGAATACATCCCGGGCGTTCAGAAGGGTATCGAAAGCGTTCTGTCTTCCGGTCCGCTCGCTGGCTTCCCGATGCTGGGCGTCAAGGCGACCCTGATCGACGGCGCATACCACGATGTCGACTCCTCGGTTCTGGCGTTCGAAATCGCATCGCGTGCCTGCTTCCGTGAAGCAGCAAAGAAGGCTGGTGCACAGCTTCTCGAGCCGATGATGAAGGTCGAAGTCGTGACCCCTGAAGATTACGTCGGTGACGTGATCGGCGATCTGAACTCGCGTCGCGGTCAGATCCAGGGTCAGGAATCGCGTGGCATCACCATCGTGATCAGCGCACACGTTCCGCTCGCGAACATGTTCAAGTACGTCGACAACCTGCGCTCCATGTCGCAGGGCCGCGCGCAGTACTCGATGACGTTCGATCACTATTCGCCGGTTCCGTCGAACGTGGCGCAGGAAATCCAGGCAAAGTACTCCGGTCAGAAGTGATCGGGGTACGCCCCATCAGAGATTTGAAGATTATTCCCCTCAAGGGACAAGAATGGAGAGCCACTAATGGCAAAGAGCAAGTTTGAGCGCAATAAGCCGCACGTCAACATTGGCACGATCGGTCACGTCGACCACGGCA
>NZ_BDLN01000019.1:0-12857 GCF_001950375.1 Rhizobium sp. TBD182
AGCGGACGCCAGAAGCAGGCTGACGATTGTGAAGAATATCAGGGCCGCCGCCAGTTCATCAAACATGCCTTCGCGTTCATTGCGATTCCAGTCATAAGCCATAGCCAACCTCCATCGTTGCTGTGGGAGAAGGGTGGTCGGGTATGGTTAATGAAACCTAAAATCAGTGACCTGATTGTCGCCGGTAAGAAGTGCCATTGACGGTGGGAAGGTGGCACATGGCGTCAACGGGCAGGTTCGGCGAAGCTGATCTCGGTTTTGCTGTCGAGGACGATGTGCAGGTCCCGGATCATGGCGGCGGCTTGCAGCAGAGAGTTTCGCACCTCCTCGTCGCTGCGCCATCCTCGTTCTATGGAGAGGGCAACTGTGTGAATATCGACGAGACTGTCACGGCCGGGACCAGATGGAATGCCGATTGTTTCGCGCATGTCGCGGATTGTCGTCACCGCTCGCTCGAGCATTCGCCGCTTCTGATAGCCGTCGAGGTGATCGAGCCTGTTGGCGTCGCGGACAAGTTCGGTAATGAAACTGTTGGTCAGGGTCATGATATGAGGTTGCCGGGACGACCGACTGGCGTCAATAGAAGACCGGCAGCGTGGGCTTCAGGCTGCGGTTTTACGGTGTTGCTGTGATGCCAGTGCATCAGGGCTGAACGCGCGGCGAAATGGATTATGCCGTGTATTTTTTTGATATATTATGATCAAATATCATAGCGTTATGTAATTTTTCGGATGTAAAAAATGAAAATAATAGTAATTGCCGATGTCGCAATTTATCGGACAATGATGATGAAACGATAGGACCGTGAGACGAGGAAAAGACCTTGCTCCTGTCGGGCTCAATCCGAAAGAGGTTCCCGATCAGCATGATCTGGCGCGATCAAGTGTAAGACTTACCGATCGGGAAGTGATTCCTTGATTCTTTGGAAAACTTCCTGTACGGTAAGTCAAACGATGGAGGTTGACGATGTTCAGGTCCGCGCGTGATTTCGGCGCTGCTATCAAGGAGAGACGCAAAGCACTTGGCTGGACGCAAACCGGGCTTGCTGCCCGTTCCGGAACGGGGGAACGCTTCATCGTCGAGCTTGAATCGGGCAAGCCGAGTTGCCAGCTCGAAAAAGCCCTGATCGTCGCACGCGCAGTTGGAATCGATCTTGGCGATCTCAAGACGGTTCAGACTGTGCAAGTCGCGCCGGACGATGACCTCGGCTTTCTGCCGATGTTTGGTGCTGATCAATGACAACCATCTACTACGAGACCTTACCTGTCGCCCATCTGAGTTTTGAAGGCGAATGGAGGTTGGACTATGATCCGGGCGGGGAAGCACGCCGCCCGGCCTTTCCGGTGTCGCTTACCATGCCGCTGCGTTCCGGATCCGTGGGTGCAGCAAAGCTGCTTCCCTGGCTTGCCAATCTGCTTCCGGAAACCCATCTTGCCGAGATCGGTCAGCGCCTCAAGGTTTCCCCGCAAGATATTGTCGGTCTACTTGCTCATATCGGACGTGACACGGCGGGGGCACTGTCGATCGGGGAGCCGCGGAAAGCTGGCGTCAACCTCCAGCCCGTGCCGGAAGCGGTCCTCGACCGGCGGCGGCGTGACCATGAAGATGATGTTTGATGCCGTCAGCGATCTTGTTTCGCCTGGCGAGCGGTTGAAACTTCTCGATGCGGTGATCTTCAATGTCCTGATCTGCAATTCGGATTCGCATGCCAAAAATTACGCTATCCTGATTGGTGCCGGTGGGTCCGCGAAGATGGCTCCACTTTATGATCTGATGTGCGCTGCCGTTTATCACCAGGTGGACCAGAGCCTGCCGCAGGGGATTTCCGGTCGGTTCCATGCGCCTGACCTGCGGCGTGCCGACTGGCAGGCGCTGGCTGATGACATTGGACTGAGCGGCGCATCGACACTGAAACGGGTTGAGGAGCTTGCAAAACTGGTCAGCGTCGCATGCGATGAGGTGGCACGATATATCGTCGCCCTCTCCAGCGATTCGACGAGGATTCTTGAGCGAATTACTCACAGCGTTCAAAAGCGGTGCTGGCGAATTCAGGAGCAGATGCGTGATCGATGAAATGCAACCTGACTATAATCCGACCACTGATTTGGAACCCTGTGCGAAATGTTTTGACCGCGAAGTGCAGTTTAGGAAGCCGTTCTACGATGACATCATGTTTCGCTATGCAGGTGTGCCAAAGCGATAGCCAGTAAGCGGGCGAACTTTCGTAACATGACGCTTGTTGTTTCAAAGTTCGAACCGCTGACGAGACGCGAGTTTTTACCACAATGCTACATCGGCAGCACGACGATCCGAAGCTGGACGCATTCAGGTTTGTGTGGCCTGTATTGATGGTATGCTGCTTTGCTATCGTCGGCGCTCTAGTGCTGGGCCTGCGAGCGTGGCGCTTCAGTAATTTCCCCCACTCCATCGCAACAATTCAGGAAGTATGGGATCAACAAGTCAAGGTTCCGGGCCGCGGAGGTGAACCGTTATTTGAGCCGCACTACGAGACCTTCAGTTTTGGCACGATTGTTTTCGAGCGCCAGCAAAAGGGCATTACGCATTCCTGCATGCAGACGGTGAGGCTTGGAAGACCTAAGGATAAATATATGGCTGGTGAAAAATTGGATGTCGTACCCGCCACCGGGACGTGCGACCGCGTGGATGTGATCGGCCGGCTTCGGGAGCGGTAGCCGGTGTGTCAACCGACAGAGAAGACTGATGGCTCGGAAGGCGGATCATCATGCTCGGACGCAATATTGCGAACACATCGGGACCATGGAGAGGAGCAGTCTTCGTCCTAGCCATGTGCGGGGGGTGAACTCGCAGTTTGTTTAAGTACGTATTTTATTATTAAAATACAGACTATTGAGAATGTTTATAAAAGTATTTTGTGAGGGTTATGGTGTTTTCGCTGCTGCTAAAGGAGCGTCCTCTTGCTACAGGAAACTTGTCGCGCGCGGAATGTCCGCGTCGAGATCCCGATCAATGACGTTATAATCGTTCTCTGAAAATTCGGCGTTATTTTCTGTTTGCCTGCTGATCCACAGTACGCACTGTGAAATATCGTCGGTTTCGAAAACGGGCTCTTGCCTGTCAGGCCCGACCCACATCAACACGTAACGCAATGATAATGCTCCAGTTAGATTACAGGGCAAATTTAATATCGAGCTTACCCCAGGTTTGCGTACCCCAATTGGGGTATGTCTGGCTGATCGGGTTCGGGTTTGCTCCAAGACGCTAGCTGATGTCGTTAGGTGACGATAAGACGGCTGAGAAAAGCAACGAGTGTCCTGCCAGCGATTGAGCGCACATCGGTCCGGACCGTCTTAGAAGCCCCGTTGCGCCTGGAAGGCGTACCTACCTGCTCCAGTTGATGGCCTCGGGAGGTGGATGAGAAACGGGCGGCTTCCAGCTCGACAAGTGTGTCTGTTCAAGTATGCACGAAAACAACTTCTGGATCTGGAGATGTATTCTGACTATACAAATATACTTTGGTGGCTGAGGGGAAAATGCCGATTGATATCACGGTTTTTCATAATCTGCTGAATCGTTTCCAGGATGCAGCGCTGGAGCCCTCGCGTTGGCCCTCGCTTCTGGAGCAGATTGCGGAGGCAACTGGCGCCGGCGGCATCAATGTCATGGCACCGGCAAGCTCCGGGTCGGTCGGAGGTGTTCTTTTCACCGAGAGTTTATCCTCGATCATGGAAGCCTATATAAACGACGGCTGGAACACGCGAGACCACCGGGCGAAATTCATACCGTTGATGAAGCGTAACGGAGTTGTCCTCGAGGAGGATTTCGTCCGTAAAGATGATCTGGATAATCTCGAATACTATAAATTCATGGCGAAGTATGGATTCCAGCATACAGCAGTCGTCAATTTTTCCTCAGGTGAGGACGATTTGTTTTTCGTCCTGCAACGCAGGCTCGGCGATGGCGGGTTCGGGAACGATGACCGGGTTCACCTCGCTACTCTCCGAACCCACCTTCAGATGTCCGCGCGCATCATGGCACTGTTTTCGGCTGGCGACATGAGAGGACGTCTGGCCGCGTTTGAGCGTGCAGATGTTGCGTGCGTTTTCTTTGACCATCGTGGGCATGTGGTAGCGGCTAACCAGAAGGCGGATTCGCTTCTCACCGGGGATGTCAGAATAGCGCATGGAAAAATCAGGGCAGCGTCGTCACGGGAGACAGTGGTCTTTGAGACGACGCTGAACAAGGTCATTCGATCGAATGATCTGGCTCACGGCGAAGTCGTGACGTTGACCCGTGGTGAGAAGAGGCCGTTGCTTGCGCGGATCGAAAGGGCCGGGCCAAATGTGCGCGACGTTTTCGCCAGGTCTTACGCAATGGTGCTGTTCGAGGATGTGAGTGATAAACGTTTCATTTCATATGACGTGCTTCATCATCTGTTTGGGCTGACGCCGTCTGAATGTAAAATTGCGGCACTTCTTGCCGACGGTGCCGACCTGAGAACCGTCGCCGGTCATTGTGGAATTCAATATGAAACGGTTCGTACCCACATTCGGTCAATCCTGCGTAAAACCGGGACCGAACGACAGGCGGAGCTATGTGTCCTGCTTGCTGGCATTCGGCTAGGCTGACACGCAAGGCTACCCCAATATACGGTGCTCAGCCGCATGATGCTGATGCCTGGTTTTTTGCATCGTGCAAAAGTCTTTCCAGATCCTGCTTATAGGCCCGTAGCCCCGGATCGCTCAGGCATTGTTGCACGAGCCGCAGGCTTTCGGTGTAGAGAGCCACACCCGCTTTTGCTGTGCCGCAAATGCCGATTGCATTCCGGGCACGTGTTGCAAACGGATGGATCTTCTCACTCATATACGTGTCCGAGCAGATATCCTTGCCAAGTACCGCGTGTTCGCTTGCGGCGAAAGCAATCAGGATTACGGCGCTGGTTCGGATGCATTTTTTAAATTGCATGTTTGAAGTCCCCAAGCTGAATTTTTGCATCTGGGAAGATTGCGTATTGTCCGCGTCCTGGATGTGAGCGGTTAGAGACAAACAAAAAGACGGAGCTGTCGCATTCTCCAATTAGGGTACGATTATTGTGCCCGTTTATGATGGTGTCTGGCGCATCGTCAGCGCATCGGGCGAGGGATATAGCCTTGCGCTGAGGAATGATTCATCCGTTCAGCGAGAGGTTAGAATGAACTGGCGTGTAACTTTTCTTATCCTTATGTCATCACTTTCCGTGTTTCCTTTTTCCGGACAGGCCGATGCGCGGTGTGAACTGGCCCCGGCTAACGGTGGCCGATCTTCCGGGTGCGGCGGTGGCGCTGCGCAACGACAATCATCTGGAGCTGATGCAGCCGCATTGCTGGGGCTCGGCATTGCTATACTGAACGCTCTACCGGAACCCGAGGACAGACCTGTACAGACATTTCGTCCACGCTCGTCGGATAATATCGATCGGATGAGCCGGGCATTTGGCAGAGCAGGCGCAATTGCCAACGCTGCAAGTACGCCCGATCCCAGACCGTCGGTTCAGAGGCCGATTAAGAATGGCCAGGCGCCTTACGCGAATGATGATTGCGTAGCATTTAAACAGCGCAGTCGGGGCAGGATCGATTGGGACTACGTTGACGTCATCAACAAGTGCAATATCCCCGTACAGGTCGTCATGTGCTACTATATGCCCGGAGATGAGCGAAAATGTGCCGGCAAATCAGCTTGGGGTACGACATCAACAATCGGTTCTCGTGGGAAAACCGTAAGCGTCTCGGACACCCGTTCGCACCCATACAAAGTAAAGTACTTTGTATGTGACATGAGCGGTGTGCGCAACAACAGCAAACTGTGCTTGCGACCCACGGTGTGATGTCTCATGGGCAGCGGTTTCTGTACGAGGAGCCGCTGACTGTATTTGATTATGTAATTCAGATTTTTGTATTAAGATATACTACTTAATACTCGGTACGGTTCTTTCTTTTGCACCGGCTCCCGGCGGCTGAGTTATTCTGCCACTTTCTCCAACACGGCTCGAAAATTTTGGAGCCTATCATCACGCTGCAGTCCGCGAGCCCGTCATTATCACCAAGAACGGTCGGCGTCGCACCGTTGTGATTGCCTATGAGGACTATATGCGCCTCGCAAAGCGTGATCGCCGAGTCGAACTTTCGACGACGCTCGGCGACGATGACCTCGCCGCCACTGAAGCATCGCAGATGGAGCCGGGTCTGGAACATCTCAACGCCGAACTGTTGAGGTACAAGCATTCTGCCGACTGAACCAAAGGTCGGCGGGCTGTTCAGATATTCGCACCTTTGGCATTGGCCGCATCTCGAAGGCCGTGAGGAGGGCGACAAGGATCGACCGGTGCTGGTTCTGGCGATAGTTGACGAAAGCTTCGATGAAGCGGACGGGGTTGTCCGGGCCGACGTAACCATCAACCGCTTCCGGCAGAAGCAGCAATTGCGTGCGATCTGTTCATAAGAGATGTGCCATGGCAGAATCCCGCGCAATATAGTGCTGTGTGGAATTAGCCAAGCCGTTTCAAGAAAGATTTACGTGAGCGACAAACTACATCTGGAATTACAGGCGATCGTCTACAAGAGCCCGCTGCTTTCGTCGGTCCTTGGCAAATGGGACGAGATTGCACTGCCTGATTCCTGGCTTGTGGCTGGTGCTGTCGCCCAAACCGTTTGGAACCACGTTTTTGGTTTCCCGCCCGTTTATGGCATCCAAGACATCGACATTGTTTATTTCGACCCCGACGATCTTTCCGAGGCCTCAGAAGCCGAACACTCGGCCCGCATCCGCGCAGCATTCTCTGAGTTGAAAGTCTGGATCGATGTGAAAAACCAAGCCAGGGTACACTATTGGTACGAGGCCAAGTTCGGCTATTCAATTAATCCGTACACCTCAACAACCGAGGCCATAAGCACTTTTCCGACAACGGCGGCAGCCGTAGGCCTACGCCCTCACCACGCTGCCCTGGAGCTGTGCACTCCATACGGACTTGCCGA
The DNA here is from genome assembly GCF_001950375.1 of Rhizobium sp. TBD182. Classification (NCBI taxonomy): domain Bacteria; kingdom Pseudomonadati; phylum Pseudomonadota; class Alphaproteobacteria; order Hyphomicrobiales; family Rhizobiaceae; genus Rhizobium; species Rhizobium sp. TBD182. The sequence continues at coordinate 6,990 of NZ_BDLN01000019.1, forward strand.
CTTGCTTGGTGCTGTCGTCCGCCCAAACAAAAAGCAGATTACACGCGAAATATACGAGAAGAAAATCGGTCGCTGGATCAAATTGTGGCCCGAACTCACAATCGTCGACTGGGATAAATAGTGTGGCCAGCAGAGTTTTTTGGACGTTCTGTGGGATTTCTGCGACAAGACTGAGTTCACTGTCTTCTGTTTCTCAAGTAGCCGAAACTGACAGGTGGCGGCGAACACCCCATTTCAGCGTCACGCCGAGGCTTGCGATCAAAATGCAGCCTACGCCAGCATATTGCGCCAATCCCAACCGATGGCCATAGACGATGGCATCAACCATGATGGCAGTGGCCGGATAGAAAAACAGTAATACGGCTGCCAAGGGCGTCGAGAGCTTGGGCAGTGCGTTGTATAGCAGCATGTACACACCACCGGTGTGCACGACGCCGATGACGGCAAACCAGCCCCATTGAACGGATGATACCTCCAGAGGTCCTAGCGGCACTACAAGCGCCAAGAGCACTATGCCGCAAATGCACTGAACGAGGGCCAATTGAGGTCCGCTGATGCCTGTCAGTCCTTTGGCGATGATAGTAACAACGGAATAGAAAAATGCACCGGCGAGCGCACAGCAAATCCCCAGCAGCCAGGATGCATCGGCAGTTGTCTGGCCGTTGCTGGACCCCGTGGCGAAAGCGAGTCCGATCAGGGCCACGGCGATCCATGCGAAGGTGGCGGCATGCAACCGTTCCCGAAAAACGAACGCCCCGATCAACACCACCATGAAGGGCTGAACATGAAAAACAATCGTTGCGACCGCGATGCCGATGTGTTGCATGGCTGTAAAGAACAACACCCAATTGCCGACCATCAGCAGGCCACTGGCGAGCGCAAGACCGAGGACTCGTGGCGGCAGGCGCAATACGCCGAAAAGATTACCTCGCATGGCACCATAAAGTGCGAGCACCAGGCCACCGATTACACATCGGTAAAAGGTGACCGATAGCGGGTCCGCATCGCTTTCCAAAACACAGACCCCAAGTGTTCCCAACAACATCTGGGCAGACGTCACGCCGAAAAAACCGTGAATTTGTCTGCTCATGCTGTCTCGCTCCTGATCAAGTTCGCCTGCTTCAGGATTGGACGTTTACGATTAATTACACAATCAATATAATATGAACATACTCATTGGAGTTTCCAAACAATCATGGAATTTGATCACACCTTACTCCGTACCTTCGTCGCATGTGTCGATTTGATGAGTTTCACGCGGGCGGCGTCCGCAGTGCACAAATCGCCCGCCACTGTATCCACGCAGATTAATCGGCTCGAAGCCGAAGTAGGGGCACCGCTTTTCATCCGCGACACACGCAATCTGGCTCTGACCCAGACTGGTGAGGAACTGGAGGCCTATGCACGACGCATTCTGCGGCTGCATGACGAGGCCGCGGAAGCTTTTCGCAAGCCCGATATTGCCGGGTCGATCACCATCGGCGCGCCTGATGACTATATCTCCCATATCATGCCGCCCGTGTTACGCCGCTTCGGCCAGTTGTTCCCCCGCGTCGCCATTAAAATCGTTTGTTCTCAATCAACAGTGCTTGTGCCGCAAGTCGAGAGGGGAGACATCGATCTCGCCATCGTAACACGGTCGCGGGGTGTGGAAGGTAAGCTCCTGCGACAAGAGCCTATGATCTGGATTGCCTCCCGCGATCGGATTGCGTTGGAAAGGCGTCCGCTCCCTGTTGCATTGTTCGAACCTGGAAGCCAGGCACGCGCCGTTGTTCTAGCCGCGTTGGGGAAAAGCGATATCCGCTTCCAGCCGGCTTATGAGAGTTTCAGCCTGTCTGCTCTTCTCACTGTTGTTGAGGCTGGACTTGCAGTGGCTGCCGTCACGCGCATGTCGGCCCCGTCCACTGTTGTGGAACTGGCGCAGGCCGACGTGTTACCCTTGATAGAGCACCTTGACGTTGCCCTGATACGTAGCGCTGGGTCCAACAATTCGCTTTGCGATTTCATGGCGGAAGCCATTCACAGCAGTGCGGAAGGCATGACTAGATAAGGCAGTGGCAAAGCTTGACACTTACAGGACGTTAGCTGCCGCGTCGGCAATTCCGCAGAAATCCTAAACACTTATCCGCAAAATGGGCCGAATGCCGTCGTGGCGTAGAAGCGCCAAAAGCTGCCATGGTCTCGGGCTTGTCCCACAGCTCCGCTTGCTGTTGACGACCTAACTGCCAGAATGCGCGCGGCATCGACGTTGCCGAAGTGCCGTCGCAGCGCGTCGCTGCCAATATGCGCAGCAGACAAGTTCGAGCGATGAACTCGCTGACCGCTTTCTTGCGCGCGATTTCCAGTCGTACACCCCGGTCAAACCCTCAAGATGCTGGTTCTCGTGCAGATGCTTGATGTGGCCGCGCAGCTCGTAGAGATCGCCCATGAAGTCATGATGCCGGGGACCGACAAACAGTTTTGTGCGGCTCTTGAAGCGCGGCTTACGAGGATCAGCCCCTCTATGCAGCGCACGAATTGGTGCACGCGATCAAGGATATCGGTCGCGGTTTGCGCCTCCTGATAGATAGCTAGGCAGCGGCGCAGCCCTCGTGGACGACCACTTTCTCCAGAACCATGGGCTTTGCGAGAATGGAAACCTCTCAGTATCTCGACCGCGAGGGAAACCTTTTCACCGGATAACGTCGTCGGTTTGCGAAGGACTATGCACTTCATGACATTCACATAGAATGCCGCGAACGCTTCCTCGTTTCTGGCAACTATGTTGATATGCGCAAGTCTCACGGCAGTATACATCCTCGTCTCTGACGCGACCATACCAAGTTTACGTCAAGTGAAGTAAAAAGTCCGCAATCGGCCGACGGCCGACTTGGCGCAGAACCGCCAATTGCGGTCATTCGCTTCAGGCTATGGCATTGTCAGACCTTGGACCGGAAGCCGTCGTGGCGACGAGGGGTGGAGTTCCAAAGGGGAACCCCTCGCGCCTGGTCCTGCCGCTTGATGCGGAAGGATCAGGCGAGTGGATGCTTTGTCAGTAGCTTGTTTCTGCCGCGTGTATGCGGACCACCGTGTTACTGCGCGGCATGGGCCTTGGCGGTCATATCAACACCGAGTGCTCTCATAACCGCCAATGTCGTTTTGAGCGTTGGGTTGCCGTGCTCGCTGAACGATCGATAAAGCTGTTCGCGAGACAGGCCTGTTTTACGCGAGATTTCGGTCATCCCTTTAGCACGCGCGACGACGCCAAGCGCCTTTGCAACATAGGCTGCATCGCCGGTTTCGAAGGCGTCGGCCATGAACGCGGCGATTTCTTCATCATCGACCAAGGCGGCAGCAGGATCATAGGTTGTCAGTTTTTCAGTCATCTTTTTCGCTCCATTCCTTGGCGAGTTTATGCGCGGCAGCAATATCACGGGCTTGCGATCCTTTGTCGCCACCGCATAAAAGCACGATGAGAACATTGCCCCGTCTCTGAAAGTAGACGCGATAGCCGGGGCCATAGTGTATTCGCAATTCACTGACGCCTTCCCCAACCGGCTCGACGTCTCCCGGCAAGCCTTCTGCCAGCCGCATCAATCGCGCCGCAATGATAGTCCTCGCTCGTTTGTCCCTTAGACGGGTTTCCCATTTGGCGAAAACCGCCGTCTGCTTTAGCTCGATCATGAGATTTACCGTAGTCTACAAACTACACTATTGCAAGGTTGGAGGAGAATCGATGGCCTTAAAAAAGCGCAGCTGGCCCCGCTTGTGCACGTCGGACTTAGCGGGCCGCGTAGGCTCTCTATTTCCCGCGGGGAATGTTCGACGGATCGAGCAACTCCGCGTATGCTGGATGGACCGATCTGCTGAAGATGTTCAATCAACTCCCACCTTTTGGGGGTAAAGTCATTTTCCTTATAACGGCTTTATATGTGTCGGCTGCCGGATTGCCGCCAGCGGCGGTCTCCGGCGGCGATTGGCTCAGTCAGGTAGCCGTTACTTATCTGGCGCGGGACGTTTGTTGCTGCAGTTGATGTGGTTTGAGCGTCCGTGCACTCAGTACGATCCTTTCTTTGGTGCTGGCTTCCGGCGGCTAAGTTATGCCGCCACCTTTTCCGACATGGCTCAAATCACCGACTTGCGATTTATTTAAATGCTATTATATTGGCAGTAATGTCATTTATTTGTATTTGGGTGATAATATGTTAGCATTTAGAATGGTTTCCCCGGTGGAAGTTATCAGAGGTTTGGCGGACAGAATGAAGCGCCGACGGATTGAGCATGGATTGACCCAGCGTGACCTGGCTTCGAGATCGAATGTGTCCTACGGATCGCTGAGGCTATTTGAAGAAACCGGGAAAATTTCGCTCGAGAGCCTTGTGAAAATTGCGTTTGCCCTTGAGGCGGAGGCGGAGTTCGAACGCTTGTTTCCAGGTCGGCCGCCGCAGAATATCGATGATGTCATTGATCGTCCTCTCAAGCAGCGTGTGCGCCGGAAATGAAGTTCAAGCCAATCCAGCAGATTAAGGTTTATCTGGATCTCGAAGGGAACGAGAGGAAACTCGGTACCCTCGCCTGGAGTGGCAAGGAACGGAGGGCTTACTTCGAGTACGCGGCGGAGTTTCTGACATCGCCCCTTTTGATTTCTCCATTCCATATGATGGCGGCCACCGGGTTGATTGCGGCGCCTCGCGATCCGTTCGACGGGCTCCATGGGCTATTCAACGACAGCCTGCCTGACGGGTGGGGTCGTCTGTTGCTGGACCGCCGTCTACAGCGAGCGGGCATTGATTACACCCGGCTCACGCCGGTTGACCGTCTCTCGGCGGTGGGCAGAACGGGAATGGGGGCACTCTCATACATTCCGGAATTGCCAGACGATCAGAAACAACAGGCCGTCACTGATCTCGATTGGTTCGCTGATCAGGTGGAGTTGGTACAGACGGAGATGGACATCGCCGACATCGATCGTTTGCAGGGCGCACAGGGCGGATCCGCGGGTGCACGTCCGAAGATTATGATCGGCTTCAACCAAGTGGAAAATACCTGTGTTCTGGACTACGGCCAGCCGTTGGGCGCGGGGTTTGAAAGGTGGATGGTCAAGGCACCTAGTTCCGATGATCCGCGGGAGATTGGCGCTGAAGAAAGAGCCTATGCGCTTATGGCGGTAGCTGCAGGACTGACGATGGCTGACACGCAGCTGTTGGAGACCCGGAAAGGAAGGCGGCTTTTCGCGACGAAACGTTTTGACAGGACACCTGCCGGCAGGCTCCACATGCACACGGCAAGCGGCCTGTTGAATGCCAGCCATCGTGAGGCGAGTGTGAACTATGAGCAACTTCACAAGCTGACCCATATGATGACCCGCGACGCTGCGGAAGTCCTCAAGATGTTTCGAAATATGGTGTTCAATGTCTATGCCAGAAATCGCGACGACCATGCTAAAAACCATGCATTTCTTATGGACGGGAATGGTAGGTGGTCTCTGGCACCCGCATACGATCTTACGTTTTCGTCCGGGCCAGGCGGTGAGCACAGCGCTGCAATAGCCGGGGAAGGTAGAACCCCCGGCATGTCTCACCTTTTGGCGGTCTCCAGAGCGGCTTCGATCCCGGATCAAGATGCCAGGGAGGTTATAGAGCAGGTTCGAGAGGCCGTAGATCGGTGGCCGCAGTTTGCGGAAGAAGTTCGGCTATCCAGATCCCGTACTGCTGAACTCGACAAATTCCTGAATGGTAATCGGCTGGCTGATCGGCAATTTTAGTGGCCCTTGGCGGCGCTCATCGGTTTAGATGAACGTCAAGCCGTGCCTTACGCGCCTTTTATGATGTCGCAGATGCCCTTGCGGATGACGTCCTTGTCGGCGATCTGTCCTGCCTGAATGTTGAA
>NZ_BDLN01000019.1:13044-13308 GCF_001950375.1 Rhizobium sp. TBD182
TGTGACCATCGGCACACCTGAGACTGTGAAGTTTTTCTCGCACGATGCTGCGAAGGCCGGGTTGGAGACGGTGATCAGACCGAGAATTGCGATGGCATGTTTCATATTGCGTAATCCCGTTGTTGGTGAAGGTTTTCAGCTGTTGGCCGCGTCAGACTGTCGACTGTTTTCCTCTGTAGGTTGATGGCGGCGGTAATGCTTCATGGGCTTGCGCGAGCGTTTCCAGCCATGTTGCGAGGCCATCTGGAACTGTATCGTTGCCGG
>NZ_BDLN01000019.1:13486-13799 GCF_001950375.1 Rhizobium sp. TBD182
TGCAACTTTTGATAGGCTGAAAGATCCGTATTTAGCCTGCGATTCTATCGCGACGAGGGCAGCACGCGCTGCAGGGTGCGCAGTCGAAATATTATACCTTCGTTATCGCCATTAATACATATATTTGCATATTTATACTTTCCAATGGGAATGAATTTCCCCTTAGGTGGAGTGAAGCGAGGAGAGTGGGTTGGTTGGGTGAAGATTAGACCAGCAGTGGAGGGTATTCGCAAAACATATAATTTGTTCAGGCGAGCGCAAAAAACATATAAATAAGCATAAACCAACCGCATTAAGGGGAGGATGAGGATTT
>NZ_BDLN01000020.1:0-11728 GCF_001950375.1 Rhizobium sp. TBD182
GGGGTTTGGGGAGCAATGGAACCAAAAACCAACGTAAGCCCTACCAACGCTTTTCGGTGTCTTCTTCCCAGGCGCCCATCTCGACAAAACAGTTGCGCATGTCGGCCTCCTGGCTGATCTCGGTCAGCAGGTCATGCACGCTCTTGTCCAGCTCATCGTCGCTCCGATACGGAATGGTCAACTCATAGTGGCCGGCATCCAGCCGCTTCATGCCATAGGGCTCCAGGCAGTAGCGCTCAATGTTCTCCGTGGCCCGCTTCCGGCCGCGCACGAACTTGCTGTTATTCACCACCGCGAGGCGCAGGGTGACGGTGGCCACCCGCTCGGCGGCGGGCGGCTCTGCCGGCGACGCGGCCGAAGGCTGCTGGTCGCGTGACCTGGCGCTCTTCTGGTACGCGCCGATCTCGACACCACGGTGGCGCAGGTAGCTGTACAGCGTGCTCTTGGAGATGTGCAGCTTCTCGCCGATCGCGCTGACGCTCAGGCGACCTTCGCGGTAGAGGGTTTCGGCCGCCATGGCGGTGGCCTCAGCCTTGGCTGGCAGGCCCTTGGGACGGCCACCGATCCGGCCACGCGCCCGTGCGGCCGACAGACCCGCCTGAGTCCGCTCGCGGATCAGCTCGCGCTCGAACTCCGCCAGCGAGGCGAACAGGTTGAACACCAGGCGGCCTTGGGCGTGGGTGGTGTCGATGGGGTCATTCAGGCTCTGTAAGCCGACCTTGCGCTCTGCCAGCTCGCCGACCAACTCGACCAGGTGCTTGAGGGAACGCCCAAGGCGATCCAGCTTCCAGATCACCACGGCATCACCCGGCCGCACGTTGGCCAGCAGTTTGTCCAACTCCGGCCGGGCGCTTTTCGCGCCGCTGGCGATGTCTTGGTAGATGCGTTCGCACCCGGCCTGTTTCAGGGCATCGACTTGTAGGTCGGCTTTCTGATCCCGAGTGCTCACTCGCGCATAACCGATCTTCATCAAAAGTACTGTTTACTCGACTACGTTAGTAATAGTTGAACTTTGATTAAGCGTACCAGTTATTTGAACCGTAGCGCGGGGAGCTTAACGAACCGGGGTCGTTTGCGGGAGAGGGCGAAATCCTACGCTAAGGCTTTGGCCAACGATATTCTCCGGTAAGATTGATGTGTTCCCAGGGGATAGGAGAAGTCGCTTGATATCTAGTATGACGTCTGTCGCACCTGCTTGATCGCGGCCGCGATAGCTAGATCGCGTTGCTCCTCTTCTCCATCCGCGTTCCAAGCTGCGGAAAGGCACCCATAAGCGTACGCCTGGTCGAGCAGGCGACGCGGATCGACGTCCAGCGCACGAGAGAATGCGTCCGCCATCTGTGCAATGCGTCTAGGATCGAGACAAAGGTCGTCTCTGTCAGCCGGATCGTAGAACATATTGGCGGCGCCAAAGCCCACTTCACCGACCAGACCGACGGGATCTATCACCAGCCAGCCGCGACTGGAGAACATGATGTTTTCATGATGCAGATCGCCATGTAGCCCACGCAGTTCCGAGGCATTGCTCATCATTTGATCGGCTATAATCGCCGCGTGGACGTAGTCAGTTTGACAACCTGCGTTTTGATCATCGCGCGCCCGCTGAAACAAAGCTGCAAAGCGATCCCGGATCGGGAGAAGGGCAGAAGGCAGGGGTTCCTCAGATGCGGCATACAGCTTCGCCATTAGTTCCGCTGCAATTTCGGTCGCCTGGTAGTCGCCGTGCTCGGCAACGATGTGAGAGAGCATTCGCTCCCCGGCATATTCGAGCAACATCAGATTGTTCTCACGACCGAGCAACCGGACTGCTCCCCTCCCATTGCGCCATACCAGATAGTCGGCCCCGCGCAGTTCATCAGCAATGTCTTCTATAGGTTTCAATCCCTTGACGATTGCAGGAGTCCCGTCTGGCAATGAAACTTTCCAAACGAGGCTGGAAAAGGTGTCCGCAATGAGAACAGGTTGCGAAACGTGCCAATGAGCAGGAAAAACAGGCGGCATGAACATCAACCCCAAGTCAGAGGGTCCAATCGCAGATAGAAGGCAAGGCGTTCGCGGTCGGGGGCTTCGATCCCCAATACATTGAATAGGACAGCGAAGGCGCGCTCTGCTTCATCTGGCGCTGCCCAGTTCTCTTCGGCGTTAGCAATCATGAGTGCCAAATCGGCATAGCGATCTGCTGTTCCGAGCCGCCCAAGGTCGATCAGACCCGTGCATTGAAGAGTTTTAGGGTCCACCATGAAGTTCGGCATGCAGGGATCACCATGGCAAACAACCATATCGGTGCGCTCTTGGTCGAGCCGCACCGGTAGCTCTCGTTCGACACGAGCCAAAAGATCGAGCTGCGGCGTACTCTTGTCCTCGTCCGGTAAGAAGTCGGGATTGACGGCATTGCGGGACACCACATCAACGGCGCGTCCGAACATTCGCGACAGCCTGCGCTCAAACGGACATTGATCAACCGATAGGCTGTGAACAGCGCCAAGTTGCTGCCCCATTGACGGCCACGCTTTGAGCAAATCCGCTCCAGACAGATCAGCCGCCGGTACTCCCGGAATTGCCGTTATCACCAAGCATGCACCCTCCTGTTCCTCCTGCCAGTTGATCACCTCGGGGCAAGCCACACCTCGACCTTTGAGCCAAATGAGGCGGTCACGCTCTCCAGCGAGCTCACCGCGGCGGGAAGCAGGTGCGATTTTCGCGAAGGCATGCCCGTCACCACGTCGAAAAACAAAATCACCAGATTCTCCGCCTCTGACAGGCAACCAGTCAGAATGCGATTCACCAAAAAAAATATTAGTTCGATTCAATGGAGGTTCCTTCAGTTTTCTGATGAAGCGCGGAGGTGGCTCAACCTGCGAAAAGAAACGAGTTGCTACGTAAGTCCGAGAACATGCTTTCCATGGTCTCTGAGCTCGCCTTTGGGACCGACATATCGGTAGAGAGTGACGCGCTCGATGCCGAGTTCCTTGCAGAGATCGGAAACTGAAGTATCGCGCTGGGCCATGGCGGCTTGCGCGAGACGCACCTGAGCTTTGGTGAGCGCGAATTTTCGTCCGCCCTTGCGACCGCGCGCTCTCGCGGAGGCGAGACCCGCCATGGTGCGCTCTCGGATCAGATCCCGCTCGAACTCGGCCAAGGTGGCGAAGATTCCGAACACCATGCGACCGGACGCAGTCGTGGTGTCGATCTGAGCGCCCTTTCCAGTCAGAACCCGCAGGCCGATCTTGCGGTCTGACAGCTCCTTCACCGTGTTGACCAGATGGGCAAGCGATCGTCCGAGGCGATCGAGCTTCCAGACCACCAGCACATCGCCGTCACGCAATGACTTGAGGCAGGCAGTCAAGCCAGGGCGATCATCACGACCGCCGGAAGCAAGATCATCATAGATATTGTCCCGTTCGACACCTGCGGCGCGCAAGGCGTCGTGCTGCAGGTCGAGAGACTGCGAGCCATCGGCTTTGGAGACGCGGGCATATCCGATCAGCATGTATCACAAACGTTGGTTTGAGGCGGCGCTTCGGCCACGATTGCATTGACCTCTGGAAATGTATCTCAACCAGCTTCATAAACAAAGCGTCTTGAACGCTATCAGATTTTGAAAAAGGAACATGTATGCCGCGTCGCGTCACTCTAACCGATCGGCAGAAAGACGCGCTGTTGCGCTTGCCGACTTCACAGACGGATTTGCTCAAGCACTATACGCTGAGTGATGAAGACCTTGGGCATATCAGGCTGCGTCGGCGCGCTCACAACAGGTTCGGCTTCGCCCTGCAATTGTGTGTCCTGCGCTATCCCGGCCGGGTGCTGGCTCCAGGCGAACTGATCCCTGCAGAGGTCATCGAATTTATCGGAGCGCAGCTTGGCCTGGGTGCCGACGATCTCGTAGACTATGCTGCCCGCGAGGAAACACGGCACGAGCATCTTGCCGAGTTACGGGGGCTCTACGGCTTCCGCACCTTCTCCGGACGTGGTGCGAGCGAGCTGAAGGAATGGTTGTTCCGAGAAGCCGAGATGGCGGTGTCGAACGAGGATATCGCCCGTCGCTTCGTAGCCGAGTGCCGACGCACCCGCACTGTCCTTCCCGCGACATCCACGATCGAGCGGCTTTGTGCCGCGGCTCTCGTCGATGCCGAGCGACGCATCGAGACGAGGATCGCCAGTCGGCTGCCTATGTCGATCCGAGAACAGTTGCTGGCATTGCTCGAGGAGACGGCTGATGATCGGGTGACCCGTTTTGTGTGGCTGCGCCAGTTCGAGCCTGGCTCGAACTCTTCGTCGGCCAACCGGCTGCTCGACCGGCTCGAATATCTGCAACGCATCGATCTCCCCGAGGATCTGCTTGCCGGCGTTCCTGCCCATCGGGTGACTCGTCTGCGCAGGCAGGGTGAACGGTATTATGCCGACGGCATGCGCGATCTCCCGGAGGACAGGCGGCTTGCGATCTTGGCTGTTTGCGTCTCGGAATGGCAGGCGATGTTGGCCGACGCAGTGGTCGAAACCCACGACCGGATCGTCGGCCGTCTCTACCGTGCTTCGGAGCGTATTTGCCATGCAAAGGTCGCAGACGAAGCGGGGGTGGTGCGTGACACCCTGAAATCCTTCGCCGAGATCGGGGGCGCCCTGGTCGATGCACAGGATGATGGCCAGCCGCTGGGCGATGTCATCGCGAGTGGGTCAGGGTGGGACGGCTTAAAAACCCTTGTTGCAATGGCAACCAGGCTGACCGCCACCATGGCCGACGATCCGCTCAATCATGTGCTCGACGGTTATCACCGCTTCCGCCGATACGCTCCACGCATGTTGCGCCTGCTCGATCTGCGAGCTGCGCCCGTTGCACTGCCGCTTCTGGAAGCGGTGACGGCCCTTCGTACCGGTTTGAACGATGCCGCGATGACCAGCTTCTTGCGGCCCAGCTCGAAATGGCATCGCCACCTTCGGGCCCAGAGGGCTGGCGACGCTCGCCTATGGGAGATCGCGGTGCTGTTCCATCTGCGCGATGCGTTCCGCTCCGGAGATGTCTGGCTTACTAGGTCCCGGCGCTATGGCGATCTGAAACACGCACTCGTTCCGGCACAATCCATCGCGGAAGGCGGTCGTCTCGCTGTGCCATTGCGGCCGGAGGAATGGCTGGCAGACCGGCAAGCTCGCCTCGACATGCGGTTGCGCGAGCTTGGCCGTGCCGCTCGCGCAGGCACGATCCCGGGCGGGTCGATTGAAAACGGCGTTCTGCATATCGAGAAACTCGAAGCCGCCGCGCCGACAGGCGCCGAAGATCTGGTGCTCGATCTCTACAAGCAGATCCCGCCCACGCGCATCACCGATCTCCTGCTGGAGGTGGATGCGGCGACCGGCTTCACCGAAGCGTTCACCCATCTGCGCACAGGAGCACCCTGCGCTGACCGGATCGGGCTAATGAACGTTATCTTGGCGGAAGGGATCAACCTCGGCTTGCGCAAAATGGCGGATGCGACAAACACCCACACCTTCTGGGAATTGATCCGCATTGGACGGTGGCATGTCGAGGGCGAAGCCTATGACCGGGCGCTGGCCATGGTGGTCGAGGCACAGGCAGCGTTACCCATGGCCCGGTTCTGGGGCATGGGCACGTCGGCTTCGAGCGACGGACAGTTCTTCGTCGCTACAGAGCAAGGTGAGGCCATGAACCTGGTCAACGCGAAATATGGCAATACCCCGGGCCTGAAAGCCTATAGCCACGTCTCCGACCAATATGCGCCGTTCGCAACCCAGGTGATTCCTGCAACGGCAAGCGAAGCGCCTTACATCCTCGATGGCCTGCTGATGAACGATGCTGGACGCCATATCCGCGAGCAGTTCACCGACACGGGCGGCTTCACCGATCACGTCTTTGCCGCATGTGCCATTCTCGGCTACCGGTTCGCTCCGCGCATCCGCGACCTGCCATCCAAACGGCTCTACGCGTTCAATCCGTCGGCCGCCCCGGCGCACCTGCGAGCGTTGATCGGCGGAAAGGTCAACCAAGCCATGATCGAGCGCAATTGGCCCGACATCCTGCGCATCGCCGCCACCATTGCTGCCGGGACCGTCGCGCCAAGCCAGATTCTGCGGAAACTCGCCTCCTATCCGCGGCAGAACGAGCTCGCGACAGCCCTGCGGGAAGTCGGTCGCGTCGAGCGCACCCTGTTCATGATCGACTGGATTCTGGATGCCGAACTCCAACGGCGTGCCCAGATCGGGCTCAACAAAGGCGAAGCTCATCATGCGCTGAAGCGGGCAATCAGCTTCCACCGCCGCGGTGAAATCCGCGACCGTTCCGCCGAAGGCCAGCATTACCGCATCGCCGGCATGAATCTGCTCGCCGCCATCATCATCTTCTGGAACACCATGAAGCTCGGCGAGGTCGTTGCAAACCAGAAACGCGATGGAAAGCTGCTATCGCCCGATCTCTTGGCCCATGTTTCGCCGCTCGGATGGGAACACATCAATCTCACCGGAGAATATCGCTGGCCAAAGCCTTAGCGTAGGATTCCGCCCCCTCCCGCAAACGACCCCCAACCGAGCCATTCCTCGATAGAGTTCGGCAAAACCTTCGTTTTGTCGAACCATTGCATCGCCCTTTGTGATTGGCGTATAAACACACAAACACCTATTAGCGGAGAACGCTATGAATACCATTCGCTGGAATGTCGCCGTCTCGGCCGACACCGACCAGTCGCTTCGGATGTTTCTGGCCAGCCAGGGCGGCGGCCGTAAGGGCGACCTGTCGCGCTTCATCGAAGAAGCGGTACGGGCACACATCCTGGAGCTGAGCGCTGAGCAGGCCAAGGCCGCTAACGCCCATCTGAGTGAGGCAGAATTGACCAACGCGGTTGACGAAGCGCTCGACTGGGCACGTAAGCGCTGATGCGGGTCGTGTTGGATACCAACATCCTGTTCAGCGCCCTGATCTCGCCACATGGCGCGCCCGATGCGATCTACCGTGCCTGGCGGGCGGCGCGTTTCGAGGTGGTGACCTCGCGGATGCAACTCGATGAAATTCGTCGAGCCAGCCGCTATCCCAAGCTTCAGGCCATCCTACAGCCCGCCAAGGTGGGCGCCATGATCAATAACCTGCAACGGGCTGTGGTACTGGAGCGCCTGACCATCGAGGTCGAAGCCGATGATCCGGATGACTCGTTTTTGCTGGCCATGGCCTTGGCGGGCGATGCGGACTACCTGGTAACCGGTGATCGCCGCGCCGGCCTGCTGCAACGCGGGCACATCGAACGCACGCGGATCGTCACGCCCGCCGTGTTCTGCGTCGAGGTGCTGTGATCAATGCCGGTCGGTTTTCTGACTCAAGAGCAACGCGACGGTTTTGGCCGCTATGTTGATTCGCCCAGCCGTGAAGAGCTGGAACGTTACTTCCACCTGAGCGATGAAGACCGTGAAGCCATCCAGGTGCTGCGGGGTAACCATAACCGTCTGGGTTATGCCGTTCTGCTGACCACCGTCCGCTTCGTTGGCGTTCTGCCGGACAAGCCCGCCGCCGTGCCGGTGGAAGTCCTGCAGGTGCTTTGCCGACAACTGGCGATTCCAGACCCCGACTGCCTCCAGCGCTATAGCGATCATCGCCGCTGGATACATGCCACCGATATTCAGAACCGCTTTGGCTATCGTCATTTCACCGATCCGGGCATCGGCTTTCGCTTGAGCCGCTGGCTGTATGCCCTCTGCTGGACGGGCACCGACCGGCCGGGAGTGCTGTTTGAGCGAGCCACCTCGTGGCTGTTCACACAGAAAGTCCTCCTGCCTGGTGTGTCTCAACTAGAGCGCTTTATCGCCCAGTTGCGCAGTCGGGTCGAAGAACGCCTCTGGTTTACGCTGGGCCGCAGCGTGACTGAGGAACAGCGATTGCAACTGCAAGACTTGCTGACGGTGGCCGAAGGCAACCGCAGCTCCCGGCTGGATCAATTGCGCTCCGGCCCGGTCATGGTCAGTGGCCCCGCGTTGATTCGGGCACTGCGCCGGCTCGATGACGTGCGCGGCATCGGCATCACCTTGCCGGCGGCGGCGCACATCCCTCCCAGCCGTATCGCCGCCCTGGCCCGCTTCGCCAACACGGCCAAGGTCACCGCGATTAATCGGCTGCCGGCGTCGCGGCGGATGGCGACACTGGTGGCCTTCGCACTCTGCCTGGAGGCGACTGCGCACGACGACGCACTGGAAGTCCTGGAGGCCTTGCTGCGCGACCTGTTCAGCAACGCGGAGAAGGCCGACAAGAAAGCCCGCATGCGCAGCCTGAAAGACCTGGATCGGTCGGCCGCGACGCTCGCCGCCGCGTGCAAGGTCGTGCTGGACAGCTCGATCAGCGATGACAACGTGCGCGCCCGGCTGTTCAACGACCTGCCGAGGACCACCCTGGAAAAGGCCCTGGAAGAGGTCAACGCGCTGATCCGCCCGGTAGATGACGTCTATTTTCTTGCATTGGAAGCGCGCTACCGCAGCGTGCGCCGCTTCCTGCCCGACCTGCTCAAGCACATCCGCTTCGGCTTCAGCCCGGCCGGCAAGGGCGTGGCGGCTAGTCTGGAGTGGCTGCAACTGAACCTGCCGCGCCGGAAGCCAGAGGATGACGCGCCGCAGGAGATCGTGGCCAAGGCTTGGCAGAAGCACATCACCCGCGAAGATGGCTCCCTCGACATGGGTGCCTATGTGTTCTGCACGCTCGATGCGCTGCGCACGGCCCTGCGCCGCCGCGATGTCTTCGTCTCGCCCAGTTGGCGCTATGCCGACCCGCGCCTTGGCCTGCTCGACGGTGCCGAATGGCTGGCGGCGCGACCGATCATCTGCCGGTCACTGGGCCTGACCATCGACGCCAAAACCACCCTGGACGCCTTGTCCGTCGAGCTGGATGCAACCTGGCTGGCAGTAGCCGCGCGCCTGCCCGACAACCCGGCGATTCAACTGAGCGAGAACACCGAGGGCAAGACCGAACTGTCGCTCGGGGCGCTGGACAAGCTGGACGAGCCCTGCTCGTTGCTGCAACTGCGGGCGGCCGTGTCTGACCTGATGCCGCGTGTCGATCTGCCGGAAATCCTCTTGGAAATCGCCGCCCGCACTGGCTTTTCCGAGGCCTTCACCCATGTCTCCGAACGCAATGCACGCGCCGACAACCTGGTCACCAGCCTCTGCGCGGTGCTGTTGGGCGGGGCCTGCAACACCGGCCTGGAGCCCTTGATCCGCACCGACAACCCGGCGCTGCGCCGTGACCGGCTGTCCTGGGTCAGCCAGAATTATATCCGCGACGACACCCTGTCAGCGGCTAACGCCATCCTGGTCGGAGCGCAAAGCCAACTGGAACTGGCCC
The DNA here is from genome assembly GCF_001950375.1 of Rhizobium sp. TBD182. Classification (NCBI taxonomy): domain Bacteria; kingdom Pseudomonadati; phylum Pseudomonadota; class Alphaproteobacteria; order Hyphomicrobiales; family Rhizobiaceae; genus Rhizobium; species Rhizobium sp. TBD182. The sequence goes on from NZ_BDLN01000020.1 coordinate 9,329, forward strand.
AAGTCTGGGGTGGCGGCGAGGTCGCCTCCGCCGATGGCATGCGCTTCGTCGTACCGGTGCGCACCGTGCATGCCGGCCCCAATCCGAAGTATTTCGGCACCGGCCGGGGTGTCACCTGGTACAACCTGATTTCCGACCAATTCTCCGGCCTCAACGCCATCACCGTGCCCGGCACGCTGCGCGACAGCCTGGTGTTGCTGGCGGTCGTGCTGGAACAGCAGACCGAGTTGCAGCCGACGCAAATCATGACCGACACCGGGGCCTACAGCGATGTGGTGTTCGGGCTCTTCCGCCTACTTGGCTACCACTTCAGTCCGCGGCTGGCCGATGTCGGCGGTACCCGCTTCTGGCGCACGCGCCCGGACGCGGACTACGGCAAGCTCAACGGGCTGGCCCGCCAGTCGGTCAAACTCGACCTGATCGCCGAGCACTGGGACGACCTGCTGCGCCTGGCCGGCTCGCTCAAACTCGGCCGGGTGCCGGCGACTGGCATCATGCGCACGCTGCAAACGGGAGATAGACCCACCCGGCTGGCCCAGGCGCTGGCCGAATTCGGGCGGATCGAAAAGACTCTGCACACGTTGACCTATATCGACGACGAGTCCAAGCGCCGCGCCACCCTGACCCAGTTGAACCGAGGCGAAGGCCGGCACAGCCTGGCCCGCGCCGTGTTCCACGGCAAACGCGGCGAGCTCCGCCAGCGCTACCGCGAAGGCCAGGAAGACCAGCTCGGTGCTCTGGGCCTGGTGGTGAACATCATCGTGCTGTGGAACACCCTCTACATGACGGCGGCCGTGGAACGGCTCAAGCAGCACGGCTATCCAGTGCTGGAAGAGGATTTGGCCCGGCTATCGCCGCTGATCTACGAGCACATCAACATGCTCGGGCGGTATTCCTTTGCGGTACCGGAAGAAGTTGCGCGCGGCGAGCTGCGGCCACTGCGTAATCCAGACGACGACCTGTGATCCCCCTAAACGCTATGAGCAACACCCAAGCTGCTGCTGGATCGGCGGGCACTTCACCGAGCCGAACGAACAGAAAACGCAGCAATCCCCTGGGTTGGGGCGCAGCAGCGCCTTGCAGTTGCTGCACTCGTAATAGAACTGGCAGGCGTCCGTGGGCATGGTTTCCGGCTTGGCGAAGCCGCAGCGCGGGCAAGTCAGCACGGACTCAAGGACAATGGCGCTCATCGTGACCTCACTTCTGCACTGTGGAGGGGTATCCCGCGTTCGCGGTCGCCTCAGTCAGTGCCTCGGGCTGGGCCTTATCGGGATCGTAGGTGACGGTCGCCGTCTTCTGGTCGAAATTGACCTGGACGTCACTCACGCCGGACACCTTCTCCAGCGACTTCTTGACCGTGATCGGACAGAGTCCGCACGTCATGTTCTGCACGTCGAGCGTGACGGTTTTCGGGGGAGCCGCCAGCGCCACGAAGGGCAAGGCGAAAAGCACGGCGATCAGCAGTTTGCGCATGGTTAATCTCCTTCAGTAGAACAGCGGGGCGAGCCACGGCACGGCCAATAGGCCGAGCAGCAGCACGCTGACGATCCAGAACACGAGTCGCTGTCGCACGAGCGTGCGCGGATCGGCGCAGGGTGTACCTGGCGTACAAACCTGTGGCACCAGGTAGAGCTTGCGGAATGCCAATCCCAGGAACAGTAGAGTCAACCCGATGAAGAGGGGGCGTAGTGGCTCCATCATGGTCAGAGCGCCCACCCACGTACCGCCGACACCGAGTGCCAACAGCACCAGTGGCCCGACACAGCACACCGACGCACCGATGGCGGTCAGCGAACTCGCGACCAGCGAGCCTTTCCCGGTGAGTTGCATCCCCATTCCCATCTCCTGAGCCTGATTGCCTAGGTGCTATTCTAAACTCCGTACCAAAGTACGGAATCAAGGAGAAAGTGATGGCCACAGAGCTGACCATTGGCAAGCTGGCAGACGCCGCCGGGGTGAACGTCGAGACGATCCGCTACTACCAGCGACGCGGGCTGCTGGATGAACCAGCCAAACCCTTGGGTGGCCATCGGCGCTATCCGGTGGACATGGTGAAGCGACTGCGTTTCATCAAGCGGGCTCAGGCGCTGGGTTTCACGCTCTCGGAAGTCGGTGGACTGCTGACGCTGGATGAGTCGTGCGCCTGTGCCGAAACGCGAGCACGGGCTGCACGCAAGCTCGCGTTGATCGAGCAGAAGATGGCCGACTTGGTCGTCATGCAGCAACTGTTAGGCGAACTGGTGCAGCAATGTGATGCGGGAGACGGCGGAACGATCTGCCCGATCATCGAGGCACTGATCAGAGAGTAATGCCTGGCGGGTGAGCTGGAGATCGGAAAGCCCCTTTACGGTGGGATTCAGAGCTTACGTTGGTTTTTGGTTCCATTGCTCCCCAAACCCC
>NZ_BDLN01000021.1:0-335 GCF_001950375.1 Rhizobium sp. TBD182
AAAAGAAGCACTGCATTACGCCCGATCGGTCGCGTCTCTGGTCGAGACCGCCGCCGGAACATGGGAACGGCAGTTCGAGGGCGCACGCCGGTCCGAGACATGGCAACGGGAGAAATGCGATACCGTTGAGGTTCCCGCTCTCACGAAGGCAAGCGAGGAGATCCTCACACGCCTCGATGCGCTGTCCCATGAGCAAAGGCCCGCGTTCATCCGCCAGATGTCAAACACAACACAAGGCCGGCAGGCATTGCAGGAAATCAATGCAATAACGGAAGCCCTGACCAAGCGGTTCGGGACGGCAAACCTGCGCAATGAGGATCTGGAAAAGCTTCGGG
>NZ_BDLN01000021.1:467-11311 GCF_001950375.1 Rhizobium sp. TBD182
AATGTGAGAACCATCCTTCCGGAGCGCTTAAAGAAATAGAGGCCCTGAAGATGGCGTCCCTCTCCTTGCCGCGGACAACAGGGGATCACAAACAGCAGGAAAACGCAGGCCCGTGCGAATATTCCGCGAGCGGGGAACCGTTCGTCCTTCCACGCATTCAATGACCTGACGGACTTTTCCCCTGTACGAGCGCACCTCTATCATCGTCACGACAAACCTTGCTTTCGGTGAATGGCCGTCGGTGTTTGGCGATGCGAAGATGACAACCGCACTCCTCGACCGTCTCACCCATCACCGCGAAATCGTGGAAACCGGAAACGAATCTTGGCGCTTCAAAAACCGCTCTCAAAGCTAAAGCCGAAGATACCCATCACCCGCACTTGGCCTACCCTCTGCAATCCCGGCCAGCGCCGGGCAGGCCAAGCGCTGATCGCATACAGGGGGACAAAATTGGACGCCGATACGGGAGACGCGGACAGTTTCTTGAGGGTGGTCGACGGCACCACGGACCGCGTCGTAATCGAAGCCGCAAGTTGGAGCAGATCGTCCCATTGGTCGAGAATTAGGGTGGTGTTGATCGGCGCCCCGATGTGGTTCGAAAGCGCCGGATATGCGCTCTTCTCGAACGTGTGGAACTTCCGGTCTTTGAGATTGCGCAGTCGCGGTGAGAACCGCTTTCCGATCAAGGCGAACAGCCCGAAGAAATGATCACTGGCACCCCCTTTGTCGGTAAAAGTGTTCATGGATGTCGAGGACCGTGTCCTGATCGAAGAGCCCATCGAGCACATAGGCCGCCTCGCTGTCGGTGGGACTGATGGGCAAAATGCTGAAGTAGCCGTATTGATCTGACAGATGGCTATAGAGTTTCGATCCGGGTTCGTTGCCGTAATGCAAATTGATGTCTCCGCGTTTTGCGGCTCGGTCGCTCGCTCGGAAGAATTGACCGTCTGAGGAAGATGTCGTGCCGTTGCCCCAAAGGCGGGAATGCGGATGGCGGGTGTGTGCATCGGTAATAGAATGCTTGCGCAGCACGGTATGTCTCGGATCGGGCGTGGAAAGTGCGCATCCAGCCTATCTGGTGAGCGCTGATCCCCTTGGATGCGCCCGCCATTCGTTTCAGGCCGAGGTTAGTCGCGACGGCCAGTACGGTGGCGGCAACGCTATGACGCCGCAGAGCCCTTCTGGGAGGATATTGCGCTGATGCGCTCGCTCAACATGGCGTATCACGCCTCACTCTTGCCGGCGGGGACGGACACTACGTTCTACGACGTCGGACGCGTCGTCTCCCTCTGGGTCAGCGCGTTTGAGATCCTCGTGCATCCCGGCGGAAGTGACCAAGCCAACCGGGATAGGTGTTCGAGATGATCGAGCGCACGCCTTGGTCAATTCCCGCGAGCGGCCAGCTCGCGCACGATACGGGTGGCAAAACCAAGGTGAAGCGCACCTTAGCATCGTGGCTCTACCAAGTGCTCTATGAATGCCGAAACGACTTCCTCCACGGCAACCCGGTCGATCGCAGCAATCTCGTCCTTTCCACGCCGCAGCGGACGATCTTTGAATATGCCGCACCGCTTTACCGCATCGCGCTGACTGCATTTCTGCCGCCCACCGACGCAGAACCCATGCCGTCGGCTGACGATCCAAATGCCTTCGCCGCCTACATCGCCGACCACATGGACCTCATGGGGCCGCAGAGAAATGCCGAGGAAGCCCTCCTCACCGCGACACGGCCACCGGCCGAACGCGGCGCGCGCCGTCCCAGGGTCACCCGACCAGCGCCCTAATCGTTTGACTCAGCATCCGGCTCCGCGATCAGCTCTTCCGCCAGTTCCGAAAGCCATGGCGAGACGTCATCAATCCGCACCGCGTAGGAGTGGGCCGCGTAATAGTCTCTGGCGGTCCGAAACGTCTCGCCGAAGCGCCCAGAAAACATCTTCTGCAGCTTGTCATTCCGGCTCAGCACGCTCGATAGCGCCCGGCCGCCTCGCAAAAACTTCAGCGCGTGCTCCGTTCCGAGGAGGTAGAGGTGCTTCCGTTTCGCCGTAGGATGCTCCGCGAGCAGCAGATAATCCTTGAACAACGAATTCTGACGGATCGATTCCGCGCCGCCCCGCCATCGAATGAACTTGAATTCGGCGACCCGCAGATTGGTCTCCAGATCAAAATCCCTTCCGGTGTTGCCAGCGCCGAGGGACACATATTCCACCCGCTCATCCGGTTCGAGGATGTGTGGAAGGCACAACAGGATGCCGAGCGCATGGATCGTGACGTTGATTTGGCTCCCCAGGCGCTTCATCTCCGCCGCCGCAGCCAGCGCCTCTCGACCCGCCCCCGCGCTTTCGAGAAAGCTTGCACAGCCCTCCGCCGTTACGCCGCGAACCCCTCTCTCGATTCGCGCGAGCGTCTGTGTCAGGTCCGGACCCGTGAACCGCGCGAGCAGCTCGCCAATGTCTGCTGGGCCAGTCGTCACGCGCGCACCCGACCGGCGGGACGAAGCCGTTCGATCTGATTGTAGTTGATCACCGCCGCTTCGGCGCCGATGACCGGAAAGCGGCTGACGACGTAATGCACGACCTTGTCCATACCCAGTTCCTGCTTGAGAAGATGCTCGCGGCCGCGCTCCTTTTTCAGCGCTCGCGAATAGTAATTCGTCAGAGACCGATTATACCGGACGAACAGTTTCCGTTCAGCTTCGATCTTCGAGAGATCGATCCAGTTGTTCTTGCATTGGATGTTGAAAATGACACCGTCGTGCGTAGCGACGACGTCGAATTCCTTTCGATTGATGCGCTTGATATTCGTGACGGTGAAGCCCATGCTCTCCAAGTCACGCTTGACCATGTCCTCAAAAATAAAGCCCGCGTGAATCTGAAAGCGTCGGCGGCTGCCGAGGTGGACATTCTTGAACGCGTATAGGAAGCGCGACAGCAGATTTACGTTCGAAACAACGCGATCGCCCAAGTCCAGAAACGGTTGATAGGCGTTGGTGTTGGTTGCGTAGTCCGAAGGTACGTTCACCAAAAGCGTCTCGAGTTCAGCGGGATCCAACTCGTGCTGCGCGCGCAGCATCGAGCGAAACTTATCCTTCTCGATCTCGACATAGTAATCGTCTCGGGAATATCGGGCAAAGGCGACCACCAGCACGCCCATGGCGGAAAAATCGGAATCCTTGAGGCCGAACGCCTCATAGGTCGCGCCGATCAGCTTGACGCCGTTGCGCAGTTCGGCTGTCGAGAAAATCTTCCGGCCATCCACCGGTTCCATGGTCGGCATTATGAACTGATCGCCGCGCAGCTCGGCCATGACGTGGATCGACGCACGTTCCGGCTCAAGAAAATAATCGTCCAAGGTCTCAAAATCGTGGCTGGCCATCGCGCCAATACCGTCGACCTCCAGGCTGAAATCCGGCAGGGCCTCGAGCAGCGCAAGCTTATGGTGAAAGCCGGTGATGGCGATGCAGCTATGCTCGACCTGGGGCAGAAGGACGGTCAGCGCGTCATAGGGCTGAAGAACCAGAGAGCCGGAACACGCATGGGGCATGGTGTAGAGCAGCGAGACGAAGTGCCGTCGCCGCGACTGAAAATAATCGACAGCCCCGCCGATCGTGTCGAGCGTGATGCTGGCGCTACGAGGGTCCTGGCCATGCGCGGCAAAGGCCACACCCATTGCCCCGGCGTACAGCATGATCCGCGTGAATCGGGCAACAACCGATGGTTCGAGATAGGGCGCGAGCGCCTGACGCACGGCCAACCATGTCGGACCCGGATTTGAAACAAACGCGCCGTCCAATCGGATTGCGCACAACCAAGCTCGAAGCCGAACGTCGGCGATCCCGAATCTCGGCAGATTGATGAATTCCTCGACGGCCCGGATCGTCTCATGCCATGCCGCCACCGCATTATCTCGCCGATACTGCGCGAGGACGGAGAACACGCCGTGGCCGTGCGCAGCCAACTGGCTTTCGATCAGGGCCCTAGCTTCATTTCCCGATATCGTCCGCATGATGCTTGGTGTCCTTGCAGGAACCGAGACCCTTCGTCGAGGCTGAGGTCGTTGCCTTTCGAGCGATGGATCTTCGGTTGCTATTTGAACTTTCATTACGGTTATGCCACCAAGTATTCAAATGCATTTGGGCACACTTGGACATGAATTCTTCAATCATCCTCGGCAACAATTTGCCACCCCTCCCTGAAGAATTACTCGTCGCCAGAGATCGCGGTGAGGTATTGTTTATCGTAGGAGCTGGCGCATCATACCCGCCTCCATCCTCATTGCCTGACTTTGGAGGCCTTGTTGCCGACATTTATGCGGAGGTAGACGCGGCGATGAAGGGGCCGCTAACAGAACTTCGAAAGCCAAAACCATTGGAATGGGACAAGATACCCGGCATGCTGACCCATCAGCAGCGCACAGAGCTCAAGTTTTTTGCCCAACATGAATATGACGCTGTCCTAGGAATGCTGGAGCGTCGGATCGACGGCGACCCGAGCAAGATGAGCACATTGCGTCGTGCAGCTCGCAAGGTCCTCGAGCGGACAATCGAACCCAATCCCTTGCACTCGGCTCTGGTGCGACTTGGCCAGCGTTTTGGCCAGACCCTGCTGGTCACAACGAATTTCGACCGCCTTCTCAGCATTGCCGCAAAGAAGGACAAATATTCGGGAGACGCTTTCGCCCTCGGTGAAATTCCGAACCCCAGTCGTAGCACGGAGTTCGCCGGCATCCTGCACATTCATGGAATGCTGCCGCTCAAGTCTCAGCGCGGTTCCGAACTGATCCTCACCGACCAGGACTTTGGAGATGCATATCTAAGACGGCACATGATTACCTCGTTCCTGTATGACGCGGCGCGCATCTTCCATCTCGTGCTAGTCGGCTATAGCGCCAATGATTCGCCCGTCCGCTATCTTTTAAACGCGATCGCGGCGGATGAGCGGCATTTCGTCGATCTGAAACCGCGCTATGCCTTCGTCGGCTGTGACCCCACCGATGCACGAACTTCCGTCGAGTGGCAGTCGCGCGGCATCACTCCTATTACCTACGACAAGGCAGACAACCATAAAGCGCTCGGTATGGTGTTATCGCGCTGGGCAGAGATTATTCCTGACAAGCGCAATACCTCTCGGGTCGAGAAGCACCTTGCTTCGATCGCAAAGCTCGATCCCGATACACCCGAGGGGCAGGCCGGACAGTCATTCATTCGCTACTATGTGGGACGGTCGAATCCGACAGAACAAGCGGAACTCAGCAGGCTTCTTGCCTCCAAGAACGCGTCACCGAAGTGGCTCGCGTTCCTCAATCAACTTGTTCGAGAAACGGCGCGGGGCAGATAGATGAGAACCGTCAAACTTTCCGATATCGACGCGAGAATTGCACAAAACACCCGCACTTTCGCGCTAGAGCGATTGACCGATCGCGAATTCCTGGAATGGGCTCGCCTGCTCCGCTCCGATCAAGTCGCAGAACGAGCAGCCTTGCGGGATCTCCTCGACTTCCGCATCAAGGATCTTGCCGAGCCTTACGCCAAAGCCTGGCAATATCTGTTCGAGTTCTGGGATGCGCCATTCGCCGAGACATCCTACGATCGGCTTCTACTGAAGCGCGATCTGAAGTCCAGGGCCAGCCAGAGCGAGACCATCAGTCTAATCGTGTCGGCGGTGAGGCCATGGATCAGGCTGGAGAGCGCGCGAAAATACGAAGCCTTTGGTCATAAGCGTGCGAGGCATCCAAAGACTATTGGCGATATCTTTTGGGTTTCCATGGAAGGTGGAGAGTCACTCACACCCGATGAACTCGACCTAAAAAATAACGAGGACCGCGATTTCCTGTTTGAGCTTGCTCTAGCTCTCAACGCGAGCTTGCTCAGTGGGTTAAACCAGGCCCGCCGCATCGGGATGATCGCAGGAGATGCGGATGCAACGACGTGGCTCGTTCATCGAGTCTACTTCGTGCCACCCGAGCAATATCCGGAAGGCGGCGGAGAGCCGGATCGTTATAAGAAAGGTTTCGCTCCCACTACAAAGCTTTTGTTCGCGACGGTTGAGCAGCTTGCGAAAATAGATCAAAAGGCGGCTCTTCGTGCAATTTCCTCGTGGGATGTTGATCGTTGGAAGCTGTACAAACGCCTATGGGCGGCCGCCGCGCGGGAAGCCTGCTTGGTTGGCGCCTCCGAAGTTGCCGATTTTCTTGTGAACTTGGATGACCGTGAGTTTTGGTGGACGGATGCGTTTCCGGAATTCGCCGAGCTGCGCGCGCTCCGATGGCCTTCTCTTCCCGATCTCGTCCGAGAGCGGCTGGAGCGGCGATTGATCAAAGGGGAGCCGCCTGCCCGCTTGATGAAACGACTGGGCAAGGAAGAGGCCCTGCAGGCCGTTACCCGCCGAAGCATGATAGAGATGCAAAGGATAAAGGTTGCCGGAGGGAAGCTCTCGGAGGCCGCCGATAATTGGTTGGAAAACGCCCGTTCTGCCCAAACGCCGCAAGCCCCTGTAACAGCAGTGACACAAGGCTTTAGTATAGGTGTCAGAACGGTCGTAGAAAACACGGTTAGTGATCCAACCTTCGACAATATTCCCTCCTCAAGACTGATCGAAGAATTAGCACGACACCTCAGCGACGAAGGTTGGGACAGCAGGGGCCGAGCCGCGTCGGATTATATCGGCCGCAACCCCAGTTTGATGCTCGACTTGCTTTCCGATGCTGCCTATACGCCGGCGAGAGCGAAGGTCTGGCAGGCGTTGGGGTATAGTTTCCGACCGGTGGACCTCAATGCGACCCGCGCAACGGCGACGCCTGAAGACATGGCACTTGTTCCGAGCGCTCTCAGAATGTGCACGGTGATCGCCAGCACAGACACGAAAATCCTTGATGCGGCTCTGTCCGGTCTCACATCCTGGATCAGCACGTGGGATCGTCTGCTCAACGGGGAAGACAACTATATCGGAGCATGGCTGACGCTTTGGCCGCTGGCCGTCGTTCAGACCAACAGGTCGCCGAAGATCGATACCCCGCTACGCGACCGGTCGTTCTCGACTCCGGTTGGTAATCTCGTTGACGGATTCATTCGATCCATACCCAATTTCAAGCCCGGAACCTTGGCGCGAGAACCTTGGTCGGACGTGCTTGTCGCGTTGGCGGAGGCGACCGGGGAAGCCGCACTTCAGGCTGGCTACCAGCTTATGATGTTCTTCGACTATTTCTGGTCAGCGGATCGGGACTGGGTCAAGAAACACCTGCTTGCCCCGCTCTTGGACGCGAAGGCATCAAGTCTCGAGTTGTGGCAAGCTTTTGCGGAGACCGAGCATTTGCCGGCCCGCGAAGTTTTGAAAGAGGTTGGCTCGCGAATGATCGAAGTGGCAGCAGGTAGCGAACTTCCTGGTGATATTCGAGGCGCGCTGGCGCAGCGGTCGATCTTTGCCACGATCATTGATATGCGCGACGGACAACCGGCGGTGATCCCCCCCGCCCTTATCCAGCAAATGCTGCGGATCGGAGGAGACACGGTCCGGGCTAGGGCTTTGCGGGCTATGAAAAAATATTTGAAGGAGCTGAGGGGCGCGCCACAGCCGCCAGAGAACCGCTTCACGTTGATCAAGGAGCTTTTTGAAAACGTATGGCCGAAGGAGCTGACGTTGTCGTCTCCCACGCTGTCTGACGCACTCGCCGATTTTCCGGCAGCCGCTGGCCCAAATTTCGCAGATGCCGCTGACCTTATCCTTCCCTTCCTGACGCCATTCCAGTGCTGGTCGCTTTGGGAGTATGGCGTACTAGGTCGCTCAGAAAACGGAAACACAATAGGCGGCGTTGATACGCCCCGAGATGCGGCCGCATTCCTCGCAATCCTTGATAAGACAGTCGGATCAGAGGAAGGGGCGGTTATTCCCAATGGGTTGGACCGCGCGCTGCGCCACATCTCTGAAAGAAATCCTCGTTTGGAAAGCGACGTCCGCTATCAGCGGCTGCTGACGCTATCGCGTCGCTAGACCCACCACTTGTTCGACGACGCGGCGGGAAAGCTTGTTGCGGAAACCGAATTCCACGGAGGAAAGGTGAGGAGGCAAACCGAGTGTGGATGAGATAGTGTGACCGCAATTCGACCACTTAAGATTTCAAATGGCTGCCACGACCACGGGTACTCTGTGGTTGGCCTGGTGTCAGTGGGGACGACGGCTCTTCTCAACGATCTCGATTTATGGCACGGCGGGCGGCGATCGGTAGGGGGTCTAACACTAGTTGATGCTGAAACGCGGGCGAGCCTTTATGGACAACTCAAGGCCCAGGAATGATCGCGGGGGCATTTCTAGAAAAGCACAGTAAAAAGCGGTAATGGGTCTATTGCTTTTCCAGGCGAGCGGTGCCACCAATTTAACGTAGAAGTAGTGTTGTAAGCGGAGGGGGCTTTGGCACACGTTACGTTCATTCACGGGATTGGCAACAAGCCGTCTGCCGATAGCCTGCACCAAATTTGGATGCGCAATCTTGCGTCCGGTAGTGACGGAATTGACCTTGGCGCTGAGGGCATTACCTCCTCTATGGTCTATTGGGCCGATGTACTTTACCCAGAACCGGATACCAATGTCGCTGCATATGAAAGCCTTAGCGGCATGACACCGAAAGAGGTGGATGCCGATGGCCAAACCAGAACGCCCTTAAGTTCCACAAGTGAGGAAGCCTCGTTCATAAGCGGACTGGCGCTGAAAATCGGTGGCACGCTCGCAGCAGCGGAGGCTGTCGAGAGCATTCCGCCCAATCGTAACCTCGAAGGCTTACCTTACGAACGAGTGCCTCTCCCCTGGCCTATCAAGAAGGCGTTTCTCGAGACCTTTCTGCGGGACGTCCACCACTATCTATTTAATGTACGTTTTTCTCCAACGTCAGACACCACCTACTATGTTCAGGATGAGATAAGGCGCCGGTTTGTCGATGCCCTGGATGTAGGGAATAAGAAGACTGGCCCGCATATCGTCGTTAGCCACAGCATGGGAACGGTCGTCGCATACGACTGCCTAAAACGCGTGAAGAAAACGAAAGGGGTCGACGCACTAGTGACGATCGGAAGCCCACTTGGACTTGACGAAATCCAGGACAAGCTCCGTCCGGAATGGACCCGACCTAACGGATTTCCAGCTGAGAAAGTCGCCGGCTCTTGGGTCAACGTTTTCGACAGACTGGACCCTGTCGCAGGTTTTGACCCTTTCTTCGCAAACGACTTCCAGGTTGAGGGTAAAGCCCGCGTCGATGATGTAGAAGTGTCGAATTCGGGGGCGTGGCGCCACTCTGTCGTCAAATATCTTCGGGCCGCCCCACTGCGTTCGAAACTGTCCGCGCTCCTTGGCATCTGAGAGGCCGGACAATGGCTCGTGCCCCTCTTGATCCCGATCAGCCAACGCGAAGTCTGGTGAGTGACATTGCCAAGAGGCTGCGGACGTTTGACGCGGCATCACTTCTCACCGCAGCGGATCATATTGCAAAGCTGGACAAGCGAGGCGCCCTTGCGAGTGTTGTCGACTTCCTCGCCGAGCACGATGTCGTCGAGATAGTCAATAAGGGCTTGCAGGTGCAGAAGGTTCTCGACGATGGCTTGACTGGCGGTGCGTCAGCCCTCGTTGAACTTGTCGCGGAACACGATCCTAATGAGACGATGGCCCAGGCGGTTCGCGCCCGCGCCTGGAAAGAGCTTGCACTTAAAGCATCCGATGTCGGCGGGACAATAGCACAAGAAACGATGACTCGAGCGTTTAACGAGTACAAATCGGTATATGATATGGACCCTGAGCGACGCGTGCGGGCCGGACTTAACTTGATAGGGCTTTCCACGCTTGCAGCAGGAATGCGTCTTTCCCTCCCAGAGGACATCGACCGTGTTCGTGTAGCAAGTGGCTTGCTAGAAGATCTCAACAAGACCCCGCAGATACAGAGAGGGCCGGAGTTTCATGCGTCGCGCGCCGAGGCATTTGTTGCGTTACGTGACATCGACAGCGCGCAAGCGGAAATTGCCACGATTATCCAAACGCCAGCGCTGAGTGTCGAGATGCTTGGCGCTTTCACGAACCAGCTCAAGAACCTCTGGAGACTTGCAGACCAGAGCGAGCAGGGCGCCGGGATCATCAAGGCTCTTACTGCTGCCCGCGTCGCCGGGGATTTTACCACCGCAAAGCTTCCCGCAGATGACATCAAGGAGCTCGCTACCTCGCCATCGCCGCCCACCTCGCAATTGGAGGCAATCCTCGGACCTGACGGCCCACAGACGTACGACTGGTTCAAACTTGGAATGGAAACCTCGCAATCAGTCGGTGTGGTTCGGATTTCCGGAGTGAACAAACGGGTTGGAACGGGGTTCGTTGTTCGTGGCGGCGACATCATACCGTCACTCGGGGACGAACTCTGCGTAATGACCAACTCCCATGTTGTGAGCGAGGTTGCCGAAGATGAAGGGATCAGTACAGACGAAGCAGAAATTGTCTTCGACGCCATCGATAAGACCAAACCCTATCGGTTTTCGCAGATTGAGCGCTCTTGGCGGCGGACGCACCTTGACACAACAATCCTTCGCTTCAAAGGGACCGCCCCGCCTGCATCTCCGCTCAGTTTTGCAAAAAACCTGCCTCTAAGGGACGGAAAGCAACGGGTTTATGTGATCGGCTATCCAAACGGTGGCGATCTCTCGATTTCACTTCACAACAACATTCTGCTGGATCACGAGGGGCCGAACGAGGGCACGCCTCCAGACAAGTCTGTTTGCCGGGTGCAATACAGCACTCCTACAGAACACGGTAAGCCTCCGGTGAAGGCCACAGGTCAGGCAGCTTGAGCGTTGACGGTCGGCGGCGTCCAATTCCACGGAA
>NZ_BDLN01000022.1:0-9004 GCF_001950375.1 Rhizobium sp. TBD182
TGCGGACGCCAGCAGCAGGCTGACGATTGTGAAGAAGATCAGACCTGCCGCTAGTTCATCGAACCTGTCGTCGCGCTCATTGCGATTCCAGTCGTAAGCCATAACCAACCTCCATCGTTGCTGTGGGAGGAGGGTGGTCGGGTATGGTTAATGAAACCTAAAATCAGTGACCTGATTGTCGCCGGTAAGAAGTGCCATTGACGATGGGAGGATGGCACCGAGCGTCAACCGGCAGGTTCGGCGAAGCTGATGTCGGTTTTGCTGTCGAGGACGATGTGCAGGTCCCGGATCATGCCGGCTGCCTGCAGCAGGGCGTTTCGCACATCTTCGTCGCTGCGCCAGACGTGCGTTTTGCTGGGAAGTCATAAAACGGAGGCGTGCTGCAGGTTTGCGGCGTCAACGACCATGAAAGCGCCCGCCGCATCTTTGGCGAGGTCCGGGTCGCATGTGCTGTCTTTTCTGCTTCCATGTCCCTACGCCTTACCCAGTCGGTCTACCGTGACACCAAGGGCATTTGCCAACGCGAGCTTGCCGTTGTCTGGCATTAATACGAGGCCCGACAGGATCGCTTCCTGCCACTCCTCTCCGCGTGCCCACGCTTCGCGGTAGGCATCGGCAAGCAAATAGCTCTGTCGCGTCTCCACGAGCGCCTCGGACAGCAGCGAGGCCTGTACGAGGTCCTTATCCCTCTTGGCTCGCCCGAGGGCATCCGTTCGGCTCCTGGATGCAACGATCAGCTTGTGGATGGCATACCGCTCGGGAGCGGGGACATTCACGCTTACGCCTTCCCGGTGCAGCAGTACCGTTCTTACGGGTTCGTAGATCAGGAAGTCCAGGAACCGCAAGTTTTCAGCAGACGCGCCTCCAAGGGCAGGCATTGGGGACGGCTTGCCCGTGTAGTCATCCGATCCACGGTTGGTCGTCAGGAATTCGACGCGGTAGTTTACCGAATTCGAAAAGGCCACCACCTTTGCGTTATCGGCCTGGTGCGGGACCGCCCTGAACGTGCTGTCTATCGATCTCAGGAGATCTAGGATTGGAGGCAGGCTGTCCTCGACTTCCGCCGAGATCGCAAAGTCCGCATCGCCTGTTTGCATGGAGGTACCAGGGAGACGAACGCCAAGGAGGCCTGAGTAACAGCTGAAAGCCACAGAACCGACAAGGAGTGCCCTCAGACGGAATAGGCCCGCGTCAGCGAGTGCTTTGGTCACTTCACCCGCGAAGCGATCCGGCGCGGACATGCCACCGCTTCGCAGCAGCATGCCGACGAGCTTGCGCCGCTCCCGGATGTCGTCTTTGACTTGCCTGTGGGCTTTCACCCGAGCCGTGATGTCGACGTCATCCTGCGGGCCGACATAGCGTCTCTTGTCCTTACCCTCGGGAGTAGGGAGATCAAAATACCAGTAATTGCGGCCCTTGACCGGAACGGCAACAAACCGGCCTTCGAGGGGAAAGTCTGCCTGAAACTGAGCATCGAACGTCCGCTGTGCCAGTTCAGCGAACGCTGTTCTGTAAACGAGGTCAATCTGTTTCATCGCTCGATCCCGTTATAATGAATTTGAAAAAACATTATAACTATGCTGCCAGATGTCAATGGAGCGAGGCTAGACCGGTTCGTTTTCATTCAGAAAGTGGACACTGGTTCGCTTTGACGCCATTGCATTCAGGCCGTCGAGGCGGCAACTTTGGACGGCCGCAAATTGTCGAACTGAAAAGCCGTCGTCCTGTCCTTCGACCACAAACCAAGTAGTAGTAGTAGTAGTAGTGGTGGTAGTAGTAGTAGTAGTAGTAGTAGTAGTAGTAGTAGTAGTAGTAGTAGTAGTAATAAGGTCGATCGATAGATTTGGCGCCAACGCATGTTTTTTCTCGAGAGAGGAGCGCACCGCGCATCTGCTCGAGCTGGTAAAGGTCGTTTGCGATGAACATATCGAAAAGCTGGAATGTAACGTTCGAATGGGCGGGAGTGAATGCAGCCAATGACAGCCAGGTGTCGAAGCAGGTTCTGATCGTGCCCTTGCGGGGCGCCGCCTTGGCACTTTAAGGGTCAAATCAGAAAGAGGCCGAGCGAGATCTGGCTGCGTTTCTCGCCTCACAGGAAGTCCTCCATCAAGCCCTCAAAGAGGTGGTCAACCACATTTCGATCTGACCCATTGGATGATCGACGTCGCCTGATCAACGGGCCTCCCATTAAGGCGGAACAAACTTGTTAATGTTCCCTTTATGTTCTATTGGTAGAATCGTGCCGAAATGTCAGAAAGACTCCCAGCGAATGCGAGGTGATACCAATGACAAGTTTTTCCGTTCTGCGTCAGAAAGCCGGTCTGAGCGTGCCCGAGGCAGCCGAACTTCTGGGCTACAACGAACGCCAGGTTTACCGCTGGGATTCCGGTGAGAACGTACCGCGGAAGGTCATAACCGATAAGCTCGAGTCCCTGCGGCAGGAGCGCTGCCTGGCGCCGTCGGAACACTCGTTCACATTCATCGACCTGTTTGCGGGTATCGGCGGCCTGCGCCGCGGTTTCGACGCTATCGGCGGCAAGTGCGTATTCACGTGCGAATGGGACAAGCATTCCCAGGTAACATACCGTGCAAATTACCCTGACGACGAGCATGAGATCTGGGACGACATCCGCGACCTGAAAGCGGAAGATGTACCTGACCACGACGTCCTCCTCGCTGGTTTCCCGTGTCAGCCGTTTTCGTTGGCAGGCGTGTCGAAGAAGAATGCTCTCGGCCGTGCGCACGGGTTCGCCTGCGAGACGCAGGGTACGCTGTTCTTCGACATCCAGCGCATACTCGAGGTCAAGCGACCGAAGGCGTTCCTGCTAGAGAACGTGAAGAATCTGGTCAACCATGACAAGGGGCGAACCTTCGCGATTATCAAGGACGTCCTAGAAAACCAGCTCGGTTACACTATCAAGTGCAAGATCCTCGATGCGAAGGCGTGGCTTCCGCAACACCGCGAACGCATATTCATTGTCGGATTCCGGCAGGATCAGGGCTTCAACTTCGAGGACCTGCAGATCCCTGACGTCCTGAAGGGGCCGACCCTCAAGACGATCCTCCATCCGGAAAACGGCGAGGAAGCTCCTGAGAAGCCGTTCACGGACGGTAATATCGGTCGCGTATCCGATAAATACACGCTGACCGACAAGCTCTGGGCATACCTTCAAGCCTATGCTGCCAAGCATAAAGCAGCCGGCAATGGCTTCGGCTTCGGTCTGTTCACTCCGGACGGCATCGCCCGCACACTTTCCGCTCGTTATCATAAGGACGGCTCCGAGATCCTGATTAGCCGTGGCGACGGCCGGAACCCGCGCCGCCTGACACCGCGCGAGTGTGCACGCCTCATGGGCTTTGATGCTCCCGGCGAAAGCGACTTCCGGATACCCGTCTCCGATACGCAGGCCTACCGTCAGTTTGGTAATTCGGTTGCCGTGCCGGCCGTGAAGGCCGTCGCCGAGCTCATGAAGCCGTACATCCTGGACTATCAGGAGGTCGAGGAAGTCATTCTCAAGCGCGCCTGATGACGGACGTCGTTTCGCCCGAGAAGCGCAGCCAGATGATGGCTGGCATCAAGGGCAAGAACACGAAGCCGGAGATCGCCATCCGGAAAGCCTTGTTCGCGCTCGGCCTGCGGTATCGCATCCACGACAAACGGCTGCCCGGAAAGCCTGACCTTGTTTTTTCCGGACGAAAGGCTGTCATCTTCATCGAGGGGTGCTTCTGGCACCAGCACGACTGCCACCTCTTCAAGATGCCATCGTCCAGGCAGGACTTCTGGCAAGCGAAGATCGAGGGCAACAGGCAGCGTGACGTCCGCGTTCGCAGCGAACTGCAAGCTTTAGGGTGGCGACATCTAACGGTGTGGGAATGCGCCTTAAAAGGGAAAACGAGATTGCCATTTCCCGCGGTCGTGGACAGGATCCGAGCGTGGCTCGAATCAACCGAGTCGACGGGGGAAATCGAGGGGATACGGGATGGCGATAGCCGACCTGAGTGATTGGATGGCCGAGTTTGGAAAGCCGGGCTACCTATGGTACGCGAAGCGCCTTTCTGGCAACGACACGTTGGCAAACAAGAGTCACCAGGCCGGGCCGTACATTCCGAAGCCCGTGCTCTTTGAGGTGCTTCCAAGCATCAATCGCCCCGAAGTCGAAAGGCCTGACGCCTTTTTCGAGTTGTACCTCGACTCTCACCCGGAGGTCAGGACCATCAGAGCGATCTGGTATAACGGCAAGTTTCACGGCGGCACTAGAAACGAAACCCGGCTGACAGGTTTCGGCGGCGCCCGGTCCGCGCTTCTTGACCCGGACAGCACCGGAGCGCTTGCGGTGTTTGCTTTCAAAGTAGAGACTGAGACGTCGCCGGCGGAATGCCATGTCTGGGTTTGCGGTGGCGAAGGAACGGAAGCTGACTTCGTCGAAGAGCGTCTGGGTCCGGTGGAGCCTAAGATTCCAGTGATCTGGCGGCCGGGCATTTCGGATCCGCAAGCAGACCTGTTTACGGCAATCCCGAGCCGCGCGACGTGCTGGTTGCAGCCGAACGAGATACCGGAAGGGTGGCTAACTGCGTTTCCGACCGGTCGAGACATTATCGAGAAGACAATCGGCCTACGGCCCGCGAGCGGCATGCCAGTGGATGTCAGATTGATGCTGCGCCGCGCCTGCGAGTTCGAGATATTCAAGTCAATCGAGGAGGCATCCTGGTTGCCGAAGATCAAAGAGGGCTTCCACTCGATCGATGGGTTCCTGGGTATGGCGAACACGATCTTGCAAAGCCGCAAGTCCCGGGCAGGGAAGTCCCTGGAATATCACACGGTGGCCCTCTTCGAGGAGGAAGGTCTTGCCCCTGGGACCGCGTTCGTCCACAACCCTCTGATCGAGGTCAACAAGCGCCCGGACTTCCTGTTTCCTAGCGTAGCGGCGTACCAGGACAACTCCTTTCCCGCGAACCGACTGCGGATGTTGGCGGCGAAGACGACTTGCAAGGATCGTTGGAGACAGATCATCAATGAGGCCGATCGCATACAGACCAAGCATCTGCTGACGCTGCAGGAGGGCGTTTCCGAAGCCCAGTTCACCGAGATGGTCGAGGCTGGTGTTCGCCTTGTGGTGCCCTCTGGTATACATGCGTCATACCCGGAAGCCGTCCGGCCTCATCTGATCACCCTTGAAGAGTTCATCGGCGACGTCCGGACAGCATGAGGAACGACCGTGGCGAGAATACCTGAAGCCGTCCTTTCAGGGGGCGATTATCCATTCATTGCTCGTCGATACCCGCTCGCCGAACTGGCGATGATCGAGGTGCCGGGAGCCTCCGCGACCTGTTGATTGTCCAGGCCGAGAAGATCGGCGGGATCATCCGGGACGAGCCCGTCGAGCTGGGCTTTGTGTCCGAGCAGTTCGGCGACGCGACATTCTTAATCTGATGGCCGAACGGCCATGCGATGCACATGCTTGCGCCTTCGCAGTTCCGAAGAGACAACGCCAGGAACAATTCGGGACAAGATCTATGAAATACGCAAAAGCCGAGCGCATCATGATGCGGAACCATCCGGAGATGTCCGAAAAGTGGATTCAGCACCTGATCGCCGAAGATCCCTCCATCCTTGGTCTGGGCGACCTGGTTCTCCGCGCTCAGGAGCGAATTCATGCGAAGGCAGGACCTCGACCTTCTACTGCAAGACCCCGATACCAATCGCCGCTATGAGGTCGAGCTGCAGCTCGGACCGACCGATGAATCCCATATCATCAGGACCATCGAATACTGGGACATCGAGCGGAAGCGATACCCTCAGTACGACCACTGCGCCGTCATCGTGGCCGAGGACATAACCAGCCGATTCCTGAATGTCATCTCGCAGCCGTTGGCTGTGCAAAAAGCGCAACCTCATTGAGCGCTTCTTTAACAAGCTCAAATATTTCAGACGGGTTGCAACCCGATACGACAAGCTCGGAATGACGTTTCTCGCAATGACGAAGCTAGCTTGCATTCGCATCGTACTCCGTCATAACGAGTCCACGGCCTAGCTGCCAGGATGAGTGGCTTCTTCGAAATTGAGCGGAATGCGCCATAAAGCAATGAATGAGCAAAAAAACTGGCAGCAAATCGCCTCGAATGCCGGGCTATGTGAGAATTACCACCTCACTATCGAGCAACAAGGCGCTGTTCTGCTGTAACCGCAAACAATGGTTGGTTTGCTGTTTTAGAGACAAAAAGCGGTGGGAATTCCAAGACTGTTCGTGGCATGGGACGATGGAAACATGGGCATGGTGGTAGTTACAGCAATGCGCCCTTCAACATCCATCTCACGCTGACAGATGGTCAGCTTTATATGAATATGACCGTTCCAATGGCGAACAAACCCATGAGGGTCATCAGGGCGATTTTTGATAGGCTACCTTCAAGTAATCGCAAATACGGTTCCTCGATAAAGGCTTAACCGGCTAGCCGCGAAGTTTGATCAGCATTTCTGCTGCTTAAAAGGGCGTCCCCGGACTTTTTCAACAATACCGGCCAACAGCAGACCAGACTGCCCTCTTTGGCTGAACTGTCGTGATCTTTTCTATGATGCTCCCGCGTTGTGATAGCAGGCCACTAGGGATCTCTTTTTCCGGTGCTGGAAAGCACAGCTTTGCCTGTCAGGCCATCGAGAAAGAAGCTCTCGGGCTTGGTTCAGTGAATGGGGACAGGTTCCGGCACTTGTCGCAAGATTATAAAAATTCTTGAAACTTTCATAAATTGGAAGTATCAATAATTATGTCTTCGTTGGTAGACCAGATTTCTGCAGCCGGATTGGCTGATCGGTTTCTGAATGACCGGCAACTCGCCGAGTTGCTGGGCGGCAGTGACGCGCGCCGTTATGGCCTTGTCAACCGCGCTTTGAAAGACGGGTCTCTCATCCGCTTGAAGCGTGGTTGTTATGTGCTGGCGCGACGCTATCGACGTGACCCGGTTCATCCGTTTGCCGTCGCCCAAAACCTCGTGCCGGGGAGCTATATCTCTTTCGAAACAGCACTGTCGTTCCATGGATGGATTCCAGAGGCGGTGTTTGTTACCGCCAGTGTCTCACCTGGTCGCAAAAGCCAGGATTTTTCGACGACCGGGTTTGGGACCTTCAGCTATCATCCTCTGGCGATCAACGATTACCGGTTCATGACGAGTGTTGACCGTGTCCCGCTCAACGGCTCGATTGCGTTTGTTGCGCAGCCTCTTCGGGCACTTATGGATCTGGTAGCACTTCGCAAGGTCGAATGGAGCGGACTTGATTGGCTGACGGTCGGTATGAGGATCGAAGAGGATGCCCTTTTCGGATTGCGACGCAAGGATTTTACTGCATTGAAGCCTGTGTACAAGCACAAGGCTGCGAATGCCTTTCTCCGGGCGCTGGAAGGCGCGGTGATGCCTTTGGGGCGTCTGTCTGATCTTGAGGTCAGGGCATGATTGAAATTATCCGGGACAAGCTTCGGCAATATGCGGCGGAGAGTGCGATAGAGGAAGAGAATGCCGTCAAGGAGATACTCCAGGAGGTCGTACTCTACGCTTTGTGGCGAGGCGATTTTTTCGATGTGGCTCTTTTTCAGGGTGGCACAAGCCTTCGCATTCTTCATGGCCTGCCCCGTTTTTCCGAGGACCTCGATTTCCTTCTACGGGTCCCCGACGCCGGCTTCAACTGGTCTCCTTATCTTAAGGTTCTGACGGATGTTGTCAGCCAATTCGGCCTGGAGCTGGAGGCGCATCCCAAGGTGCGGATGGACACGGCGATCCGGCAGGCCGTTATCAAGGATGACTCCATTGCGAGCCAATTGGATCTGTCCTTTGTGGGAAGAGGGAGACCCAAAACAATTCGTATCAAGCTTGAGATCGACGTTAACCCGCCTGCGGGATCGGGTGAGGCAACTACCTATCTTGATTTTCCGGCTGATTATGAGGTCCGCCACCAGGATTTGCCTTCCAATTTTGCGCTCAAGATACACGCTCTGCTATGTCGTGGTTTTCTCAAGGGGCGTGATTGGTTTGACTTCTCCTGGTATGTGTCTCGCAGCGTTTCGCCGAATCTGGACCTTTTGCGCAATGCGCTGATGCAGGCCGGTCCATGGGCGGGAGATGAGACTGTCCATGTAGATGCCGCCTGGCTGAAAACGGCTCTTTCAGAAACGATCAAACGTATCGACTGGAAAGAGGCTGCCGGGGATGTTCGGCGGTTTCTTCGTCCAGCTGAGCTTAAATCCACGGATCTTTGGAGTGATCGCTTTTTTCTTGCCAAGCTGGAAAAGCTTTGAAGCTTCCCGATATTCTTGTGTTCGTAGAAGGCAGGAAGGACGGACGCCGGGAAGCATTCACCCGCTTTTTTCGACGACGGCAGGCTGTGTCTGACGAACAACGCCGCCTGTACATTGTGCGTGTTGTGCTTTTATTTTTGGGGATTGAATTGAATGAGGACAGCTTTACTTCTCTGTGCTGCCGCGATGTCATTGACTGGCTGCCAAACTCCGGCACCACAATCGGTTTTGGATTCGCAGCGCCCTCCGTCCAAATCGATTAAACGTGACTACGTGGACGCATTGCGCGGAACCATCAAACCCGGGGATTTCACGAAAGCCGAGATTTCGAGCGTAGTTCTGCTCGATCCTGAAAGGCGGATTTATGCTTTTTGCACGCGGACGGCGGAACGTGCAGATCCGAATTGGTCCTATATCGGCGTAGCCTTGAAACACAACGTGAGCGTGGACGCCTCAAAGAATGACTACCGCTGCCGTGACAAGCGGCTGCGGTACTACGATTTTCCTGAGTTGCTGAACATGAAGTCCTGATAGAGCCCGGCAGGCGGCGCTTAGTTCCTTTCGCGCCGCCTGTTGCCGGCTGCGGAGATTGCAAGGCCAGCTTCGAGGTGCTGCTGTACCGGGTGTCTTCAAGCCGTGCCTTACACGCCTTTTATGATGTCGCAGATGCCCTTGCGGATGACGTCCTTGTCGGCGATCTGTCCTGCCTGAATGTTGAA
>NZ_BDLN01000022.1:9193-9457 GCF_001950375.1 Rhizobium sp. TBD182
CGTGACCATCGGCACACCTGAGACTGTGAAGTTTTTCTCGCACGATGCTGCGAAGGCCGGGCTGGAGATGGTGATCAGACCGAGAATTGCGATGGCATGTTTCATATTGCGTAATCCGGTTGTTGGTGAAGGTTTTCAGCTGTTGGCCGCATCAGAATGTCGACCGTTTTCCTCTGTAGGTTGATGGCGGTGGTAATGCTTCATGGGCTTGCGCGAGCGTTTCCAGCCATGTTGCGAGGCCATCTGGAACTGTATCGTTGCCGG
>NZ_BDLN01000022.1:9643-10070 GCF_001950375.1 Rhizobium sp. TBD182
GTGCAACTTTTGATAGACCAAATGATCCGTATTTAGCCTGTCATTCGATTGCGATGAGGGTAGCACGCGCTGCAGGGTGTGCAGGTGGAATATTATACCTTTGTAATCGCTATTAATACATATATTTGTATATTTATACTTGTAGATGGGAATGAATTTTTCCTTTGGCGGGGGTGAATGGGTGGTTTGGTTAGGATCAGATCAACGGCTAGAGGGTGTCGGTAAAACATATAATTTATTCAGCTGGACACGCAAAACATATAAATAAGCAAAACCAACCGCAGTAAGGGGAGGATGAGGATTTGATTGGTAAAGTTCGTCTGTTTGTGCGCGGATAATTTTGGACTACTATAACCACGTGATTTTATATATGTTTTTATAGCGAGGTGGATTTATTTATATGGGGAAGCGGGAAGGAATCTGATTG
>NZ_BDLN01000023.1:0-5916 GCF_001950375.1 Rhizobium sp. TBD182
CGCCTACGAAGGAGAAATTCGATGCCACTCGAATGAACAATTGACAAAAATCCTGATGTGAACGGATACGAACCAACGGCTACCGAACCTTTTAATCTAAAGATCTGATATATGAGAATCTTTTTGGGTATGTGGAAGTTTAGAGGTTCGATTCAAGCTTGTCGTCTACTCCTGCTACTTTTGAACAACAATGGTGTTGGATGTCCTAGATTCAAGTGTCCCGAGGCGATGATCTAGTTCGATAGGTGTCCATCTCACTGTCCGAATCCAAAATGGCCACGCCGTAAGTCCTTGCATTCATGGGTATCGAAAACGCGTTTCCCGTGCTAGTCGCTCTGAACCTTGAACTTCGAAGTGTGGAGGTGACTGTTGGCGCGAGCACTCATAAGGCCTGGCGGGAGAAGTGAACGGATCCAGATCGCGGTTCACGCTGCAGTCCGGGCGTTGCTTGAAGAGCATCATGGCCAAGACGTCACGGTGGCCATGATCGCTGAACGAGCCGAAGTCCCGCCATCCACGATCTATCGTCGGTGGGAGACTCTTCCGAAGCTCCTGGAAGATGTCGCCAGCGAGCGCTTCATTCCCGACAGCATACCGGTCAACACGGGGAGCTTCCGCGGCGACCTCGAGATCTGGCTTGAGCAACTGGTCGATGACATCTCGTCGGGACCGGGGCACGCGCTGTTTCGCGAACGGATCAGCAATGTCCGTATGGCGCAGGCAGCGGCGGGCTATGTCTACCAGAATCTCGTCTGCCTGATTGACCGTTACGCTGAGCAAGGTGAGGACGTGTTCATTGCCGACCGCCTAATGGATATGATATTCGCGCCGATCATCTACAGGATCTTTTTCACAGGGCAATCGATCGCAAAGGCCTATCAGGTCGAGCTAATCGAGAACGCGCTCTCCTCACCGGGCACGACACGACCGTTCGAGAGCCAGCCGTCGATCAGGGAATATGTTCTCTACGAGAATGATCCTCAGTAGTTGACGAGAAGGCTCTCGCCGCCATCATCGTCACCGAACCTGGGCTGTACACCAAGAAGCGTCGCGGAGCGACTGATAATCGCCTTTGCCATTGGTGCGGCGGTATAAGCTGCAAGCCTTCCACCCTTCTCACCTGTCAGCGGAGCGTCGATGATTGTTAGGACGACGTAGCGAGGCTTGTCGATAGGGAACGCGGCGAGGAAAGCATTGAAATTCAAATGTGCGGCATATCGGCCGTTGACGACCTTATCCGCAGTCCCGGTCTTACCTCCGACATTGTAGCCGGGAACGCGAGCATTTCGACCGGATCCCTTCACTCCGTTCCAGTGGAACAGGTAGCGCATATCGGAACTGGTTTTCGATTTTACGACCTGGTGGGCGATTGCGTCGGCCTGATCACGGGATCGCGGAAGGAACGTCGGCTCAATCAGCTTGCCGCCATTGACCAGTGCCGCACCGGCTACGGCGGTCTGCAACGGCGTCGTCGCCACTCCGTGACCGAACGAGA
This sequence comes from Rhizobium sp. TBD182, assembly GCF_001950375.1. NCBI lineage: Bacteria > Pseudomonadati > Pseudomonadota > Alphaproteobacteria > Hyphomicrobiales > Rhizobiaceae > Rhizobium > Rhizobium sp. TBD182. The sequence continues at coordinate 1,496 of NZ_BDLN01000023.1, forward strand.
TCGTCGCTTGGTTGATCTTCCTCCAGACGCGTGGCTGGCTCGGTGTCGCGACCTCCGGGAGCTCAGTCTTCATTTTCGACAACAGACCTAGGCGTTTCAGAAACGCCTGGTGATCGCCTATTTCGACCAGCGAGGCGATGCCGGCAGTGCCGATGTTGGACGAATACTGGAAGATTTCCGGAACTGTGAGAGGCCGGTACTGGCCATGGTCGTCCTTGATCGTGAATCCGGCCATCCGGAGAGGTTTGGACGCATCGATAACCGAGTTCAAAGTGACCTTGCCCTCATCCAGGCCCATTGCGAGAGTGAAGCTCTTGAACGTCGAGCCCATTTCAAACGTCGCGTTGCTCATGCGGTTGAACCAGCCCTTCTCATACTCCTTGTCGACCGATCCATCGGGCAGAGTGCGCGACGGCTGATTGGGGTCATAGTCCGGAACCGATGCCATCGCGAGAACCTCGCCCGTATCGGCGTCCAGCACCACCGCACCGGCGGCCTCCGCCTGATAATCGATCATCGCTTTGGTAATGACTTCATGGACGATGCTCTGAACCCGCAGATCGATCGAAAGCCGGACCGGCTCAAGGGCGGTGCCTCCCGTGATACCACTGGCCCGGAGATCCATTAGCCCTTCCTGGTCGAGATAACGCTCCATACCCGCAAGGCCGCGATTATCCACGTTAACGTGGCCAAGGATATGGGCCGCGGTCGAACCGCCGGGATAAAAGCGTCTTTTTTCCGGCCGGAAACCGATGCCAGGAATGCCCAGTGCAAGAATATCGGCCTGCTGTCGCGGAGTCAGTTGTCGGCGGAGCCATTGAAACGCAGACTGCGACTTGAGCTTGCGGTAGGTATCCTGCCAGTCCAACTGTGGAACCACAGATGCGAGCTTCTCGACCGCCTCGTCCACATCCACGATACGCCTTGGCTCGGCATAGAGCGAGACCATGTCGAGATCAGTAGCGAGCATCTCACCGTTGCGGTCAGTGATCTCCGGGCGGGATGCGGGGATTGCCACGTTTCCAAGCGAACTGGTGACGACGCGCGAGGCCAAACCGTACTGCATCAGCCTGAGACCGACGATGCCGTAAAGAGTCACAAAGCACATAACCAAGACTAGGATTCGAGACCGCGCTATACGGCTGCGTGCGTTCCGCGCACCGATGGCGCTATGACCAGCCACCGTCTTCGAAAGCGCGAAGTTCGACTGGCTTCGAGCCACCAGAATTCTCGACATATAGCTCATTGGTAATCCGTGGTCTGGTCGTGAATTTGCATGCGGGCTGACGATCCGCAGGGGTGCGCGATGCGAAAAGAATATTTAATGCATTTCGAGTAGCATTAGTGGGTTGCCAATCTCTTAATGCGATTCATGTTGCAATAGCAAGTGTGAAGGTCTATCCAGACCGCCTCTTGGAAGCCGCCGCTTCACTCTCGGCCTCCGACACCCACACCCACACCCAGGAAGGCAGTTGTGCTGAGATTGATTGGATACCTATTCTCCCTGGCCAGTATGGTCGTGCTCGTAAGCGCGATCGCTGTCGGGATCTTCGTTGCCAATGCACAGCGAGACCTACCGGACTACATGACACTTGCCGACTATTCACCTCCGGTGAAGTCCAGGATTTATGCCGCCAACGGCGAAGTAATAGCTGAGTTTGCTACGGAGCCGAGGATTTTCCTTCCAATCCAGTCCGTCCCCGATCGGGTGAAAGCGGCATTCATTTCGGCTGAGGACAAGAACTTCTATAATCACTCGGGCCTTGATTTCAGCGGCCTCGCAAGGGCTGTTCTCGTCAACCTCACAAACATGGGAAGTGAGAGGAGAATGGTCGGCGCATCGACGATAACCCAGCAGGTCGCCAAAAACCTTCTCCTCAGTTCCGATCAAACGATGACGCGAAAGGTGAAGGAGGCACTGCTTTCGATCCGAATAGAGAGCGCATTCTCCAAGGACCGAATCCTTGAGCTTTATCTGAACCAGATCTTCTTCGGTCAGCGATCTTATGGAATTGCCCAGGCGGCTCTGACGTATTTCGGCAAGTCTGTCAGCGACCTGTCTTTGGCGGAGTGTGCCTATCTCGCAGCACTTCCAAAGGGCCCTGCCAATTACAACCCGTACCAGTTTGCAGAAGCGGCGGTCGAACGTCGGAACTGGGTGATCGATCGCATGGTGGAGAACGGTTACATATCGGGCGAAATTGCCCAAACTGAGAAACGCAAACCTCTTGGCGCCTCACGCCAGCCGGTACCCACCAGATTCGATGAAGCCGGCTACTTCATTGATGATGTAAGGAGGACTATGGTCGGCGAACTCGGCGAACAAGGCCTTTACGAGGGCGGCTACTCTGTTCGGACATCGCTCGATCCGGTCATGCAGCGACAGGCACAGAATGCCTTGAGATCTGCACTGCTGAAATACGACGAACAGCGTGGCTATCGCGGGCCACTCGATCATATCGCTGCTGCGGCGAGCCGGTCGGCAGCCCTCGAAAAATACAAAAGTGCATTTGGCGTTCCGGGCTGGATGGCCGCAGAGGTTACAGCAGTCGGACCGGACGGTGCAGATCTGGCGCTGATGGACACGACAGAAAGTTCGGCACACATCGGCTTGTCGGGGATGAAATGGGCCCTAGGACGGAAAGGGCCGAAGGAACTTCTAAAGTCGGGCGACATCGTCCTGGTCGAAAAGGAACCATCGAACGACTATCGACTTCGCCAGTTGCCGCAAGTGCAAGGCGCGCTTATCGCAATGCGTCCGGATACAGGGCGCGTTTTGGCAATGGTTGGCGGCTTCTCCTACGGCCAGTCGCAGTTCAATCGAGCAACCCAGGCTTTTCGGCAGCCGGGATCCGTCTTCAAGCCGATCGTGTATGCCGCCGCTCTGGACAACGGTTTTTCTCCTGCCACGGTCATCCGCGATGAACCTGTGGAGTTTCGGCTTGGCAGCCAGGTGTGGTCTCCAAAAAACGATGGCGGCCACTACGAAGGTCCGGTCACGCTTCGCTTTGGAATAGAGCATTCCCGCAACGTCATGGCGGCAAAGCTCGCATCTGCCGTCGGAATGGACACTGTCATGGAATATGCCGAGCGTCTCGGCATTTACGAGCATCGTTCACCCGTCTTGTCCATGTCGCTCGGATCCGGGGAGACCACCCTGATGAAGATGGTCTCAGCCTATTCCGTGATCGCCAATGGTGGCCTGCAAGTTACCCCAAGTCTCATAGACCGCACCCAGGACCGGACGGGACGGACTGTCTATCGTCAGGACCAGCGTAAGTGCGTCTATTGCAATGTCACCACGTGGAGTGAACAGGACGAACCACAATTGATCGACACAAGGGAGCGGATCCTAGACCCGATGACCGCGTACCAGACGATTACCATGATGGAAGGTGTCATCGAACGCGGAACGGCATCACGCCGGGTACGGTTGGGCCGTCCGGTTGCAGGAAAGACGGGAACCACCAATGACAATCGAGATGCCTGGTTTGTAGGCTTCACGCCCGAGCTCGTGACCGGGATTTATATAGGCTACGACGACCCCAAAAGTCTTGGGCGAGCGAGTAGCGGAAGCGGATTGGCGGCTCCTGTGTTCAATTCGTTCATGAATGCCGCGTTGGCAGATACACCTATTTCGGGCTTTCATATGCCGGATGGCATGACGGAATATCGGATCGGTCGGCACACCGGCATGTTAGCGCGACAGCAAGACTCCGACATAGTTATAGAGGCCTTTAAGCCTGGCACTGGGCCAGCGATGTCGTTTACGACGCTTGGGGATCCACTGGGCGCAACATTAGAATCAAGCCCACAGACGCAGCGTGCCCTCGACACAGGGGCGGTTGGACTATTCTAGTTGCTCTTGAGATCCCATCAGGGGTGAGTAGCGGCCTGCACCGTGGCAGAGTGAGGTCGCTAGAAAACTCTCTGGAGGCCAACCATGCCGATGACAGCAGATCAATCTCAAGCGCCGACCGCCACTCTCGTCGATCTTGGCGCAATTTTCATCTCCTTGGAATTAAGCAAGTCGACCTGGCTGGTGACAGCTCTGTCGCCTTGTAGCGAGAAGATGTCTCGCCACACCGTGGCGGGAGGTGATTTAATTGGCCTGTTCGAATGCTTCACTGCGCTTCGCCAGAAAGCAAAACGGCGGAAGGACAGACTGTACCCGTTGGTCGTAATTCAGGAAGCCGGACTGGATGGCTTCTGGCTAGGCCGGGTACTCGACAAGGAAGCCTGGATAGAAAGCCACATTGTCGAGGCCGGATCGATCGCCATGCCGCGTCGACATCGTCGAGCGAAGACTGATCGTCTTGATGGAGAAACTCTAATCCGCGCGTTGATTGCATGGAAACGTGGCGAGCCGCGGGCCTGCTCAATGGTGAAGCTTCTCTCGCCCGAGGAAGAAGACAACCGAC
>NZ_BDLN01000024.1:0-2841 GCF_001950375.1 Rhizobium sp. TBD182
CAATGGGAACGAAGAAGTCGATCGAGCTATTAGTAACGGTAAGCTTCACATGTTGCCATGCTTCCACACCCGTCCTATCAACGTGGTCGTCTTCCACGGCTCTGATAGGGAACACTCGTTTTCAGGTTGGTTTCCCGCTTAGATGCCTTCAGCGGTTATCCATTCCGTATATAGCTACTCTGCTATGCCCTTGGCAGGACAACAGATCCACCAGAGATACGTCCATCCCGGTCCTCTCGTACTAGGGACAGATCCTGTCAATATTCCTACACCCACGGCAGATAGGGACCGAACTGTCTCACGACGTTCTGAACCCAACTCACGTACCGCTTTAAATGGCGAACAGCCATACCCTTGGGACCTGCTCCAGCCCCAGGATGCGATGAGTCGACATCGAGGTGCCAAACAACCCCGTCGATATGGACTCTTGGGGGTCATCAGCCTGTTATCCCCGGCGTACCTTTTATCCGTTGAGCGATGGCCCTTCCACACGGGACCACCGGATCACTATGACCGACTTTCGTCTCTGCTCGACTTGTCAGTCTCGCAGTCAGGCGGGCTTATGCCATTGCACTCGACGACCGATTTCCGACCGGTCTGAGCCCACCATCGCGCGCCTCCGTTACTCTTTCGGAGGCGACCGCCCCAGTCAAACTACCCACCATACACTGTCCCGGATCCGGATAACGGACCGCGGTTAGACATCCACGAAGATAAGGGTGGTATTTCAAGGATGGCTCCACAAGAACTGGCGTCCCTGCTTCAAAGCCTACCACCTATCCTACACATGCCTTGGCGAATGCCAGTGTAAAGCTATAGTAAAGGTGCACGGGGTCTTTCCGTCTGACCGCAGGAACCCCGCATCTTCACGGGGAATTCAATTTCACTGAGTCTATGTTGGAGACAGCGGGGAAGTCGTTACGCCATTCGTGCAGGTCGGAACTTACCCGACAAGGAATTTCGCTACCTTAGGACCGTTATAGTTACGGCCGCCGTTTACTGGGGCTTCAGTTCAGAGCTTGCACCCCTCCCTTTAACCTTCCAGCACCGGGCAGGCGTCAGACCCTATACGTCGTATTGCTACTTCGCAGAGCCCTGTGTTTTTGATAAACAGTCGCTACCCCCTGGTCTGTGCCACCCCATCATACTTGCGTAAAATGGGGTCACGCTTCTTCCGAAGTTACGCGTGCAATTTGCCGAGTTCCTTCAACATAGTTCTCTCAAGCGCCTTGGTATACTCTACCTGACCACCTGTGTCGGTTTCGGGTACGGTCTATACGGTGGAGCTATTTCCTGGAACCTCTTCGCCGCACATTCAATCCAGTAAGAATGTACAACACACGAGATCCGTCACTACCACCAGGCCCACGAATATTAACGTGGTTCCCATCGACTACGCGTGTCCGCCTCGTCTTAGGGGCCGGCTAACCCTGCTCAGATTAACTTTAAGCAGGAACCCTTGGTCTTTCGGCGAGGGAGTCTCTCACTCCCTTTATCGTTACTCATGTCAACATTCGCACTTCCGATATCTCCAGCAGCCCTCACGGGTCCGCCTTCACAGACTTACGGAACGCTCCGCTACCACGCAACAGTCACTACAACTGTCACATCCTCAGCTTCGGTGCATGGCTTTAGCCCCGTTACATTTTCGGCGCAAAGACCCTTATTTAGACCAGTGAGCTGTTACGCTTTCTTTAAATGATGGCTGCTTCTAAGCCAACATCCTGGTTGTTTTGGGATCCTCACATCCTTTCCCACTTAGCCATGACTTGGGGACCTTAGCTGGAGGTCAGGGTTGTTGCCCTTTTCACGACGGACGTTAGCACCCGCCGTGTGTCTGCCGACTAGTACTCCTCGGTATTCGGAGTTTGGTTAGGATCAGTAAGACGGTGAGTCCCCATAGCCCATCCAGTGCTCTACCCCCGAGGGTATTCGGTCGACGCTCTACCTAAATAGATTTCGCGGAGAACCAGCTATTTCCGAGTTTGATTGGCCTTTCACCCCTAGCCACAAGTCATCCCAATCTATTGCAACAGATACGGGTTCGGCCCTCCAGTTGGTGTTACCCAACCTTCAGCCTGCTCATGGCTAGATCACTCGGTTTCGGGTCTAATGCAACTAACTCAATCGCCCTATTCAGACTCGCTTTCGCTGCGCCTACACCTACCGGCTTAAGCTTGCTAGTTACACTAAGTCGTTGACCCATTATACAAAAGGTACGCCGTCACCCTTGCGGGCTCCGACTGTTTGTAGGCATCCGGTTTCAGGTTCTATTTCACTCCCCTCGTCGGGGTGCTTTTCACCTTTCCCTCACGGTACTTGTTCGCTATCGGTCATGCACGAGTACTTAGGCTTGGAGAGTGGTCTCCCCATGTTCAGACAGGATTTCACGTGCCCCGCCCTACTCAAGGACAATGACTGTTCTACGCGTAAGGGGCTATCACCCTCTATGGCCGACTTTTCCAAATCGTTCCGCTTTATTCATCATTGCCACTGGCCTGGTCCGCGTTCGCTCGCCACTACTTACGGAGTCTCGGTTGATGTCCTTTCCTGCAGGTACTTAGATGTTTCAGTTCCCTGCGTTCGCTTCTTACCCCTATGTATTCGAAAGTAAGATACCTTATCACAATGCTTGGAAACCCAGGCCGTTCATAAAACAGACTGGATTTTCCAAGCATTTAAGGTGGGTTGCCCCATTCGGAGATCCATGGATCAAAGCTTATTCGCAGCTCCCCACGGCTTTTCGCAGCGTATCACGTCCTTCTTCGCCTGTGCATGCCAAGGCATCCACCAAATGCCCTTAATTCACTTCTTCGTTCTCATTGTCTATGCTCATCCATA
>NZ_BDLN01000025.1:0-2544 GCF_001950375.1 Rhizobium sp. TBD182
GCGTCATATCGCGATGCCCTTGTCATCGAACCTGTGGATTTTGGCATCATCTGGTGTGATGAAGACGGTATCGCCGTGTTTGCATTCGAATTCACCGTCGGTTCTGGCGGTGATGGGGCCGATGCCGGGGACGTCGAGGTGGAGGAAGGTGTCGGAGCCGAGATGTTCGGCAACCGTGACCTTGCCCTGCCACAGCCCGGTTTCTTTCGACAGCGTCAGGTGCTCGGGTCGCACGCCGGCGGTGGTCGCACCCTTTTGCCGGGCGTAATCGCCGGTCACCAGGTTCATGCGCGGCGAGCCGATGAAGCCGGCGACGAAGAGGTTGGCGGGCGAGCGGTAAAGCTCCATGGGCGAGCCGACCTGCTCGATATTGCCGCGGTTGAGGACCACGATCTTGTCGGCCATGGTCATAGCTTCCACCTGATCGTGGGTGACGTAGATCATCGTCGTCTTCAGTGTGTTGTGCAGCTCGGAGATTTCCAGCCGCATGGTGCCGCGCAGCGCCGCATCAAGGTTGGAGAGCGGCTCGTCAAACAGGAACGCCTTCGGTTCGCGCACGATGGCGCGGCCGATGGCGACGCGTTGGCGCTGGCCGCCGGACAGTTGCGAGGGCCGGCGTTCGAGATAATCGGTGAGGTTGAGGATACGGGCGGCATCGTCGACCTTCTTGTCGATGACGGCCTTGTCGAGTTTGGCCATCTTCAGCGGGAAGGCGATGTTGTTCCTGACACTCATATGCGGATAGAGCGCATAGGACTGGAACACCATGGCAAGGCCGCGCTCGGCCGGGGCCTTTTCGGTGGCGTCGTTGCCGTCGATGACTATTCTGCCGCCGGAGACGTCTTCCAGCCCGGCAATCAGGCGCAGCAGCGTTGACTTGCCGCAGCCGGACGGGCCGACGAAGACGACGAACTCGCCGTCATGGATATCGAGATCGATCGACGGGATGACTTTTGCCTCGCCGAAGAGCTTGGACACGTTCTGAAGGGAAATGCTGCCCATTATTGTCGTTCCTTATTTCACGGCGCCAAAGGTGAGGCCACGCACGAGTTGTTTCTGCGAGAACCAGCCGATGACGAGAATGGGGGCGATCGCCATCATCGAGGCGGCCGAGAGCTTGGCCCAGAACAGCCCCTGCGGTGAGGAGAAGGAGGCGATGAAGGCCGTCAGCGGTGCCGCATTGGTGGTCGTCAGCCGGATGGTCCAGAAGGATTCGTTCCAGGCAAGAATGACGTTCAGGAGCAGCGTCGAGGCAATGCCCGGAACCGCCATTGGGGTCAGTACATGCACGATCTCGTTCCAGAGCGAGGCACCATCCATGCGGGCTGCTTCCAGGATCTCGCCGGGGATTTCGCGGAAGTAGGTATAAAGCATCCACACCACGATCGGCAGGTTGATGAAGGTGAGCATGACGGTCAGCCCAATGCGGGTATCGAGCAGGCCGGCATTGCGGAAGATCAGGTAGATCGGCACCAGCACCGCCACCCCCGGCATCATCTTGGTGGAGAGCATCCACATCAAAATGTCCTTGGTGCGCCTGGTCGGCGAGAATGCCATGGCCCAGGCGGCGGGAATGGCGATCATGAGCGCGATGATCGTCGAGCCGAGCGACAGCACGACCGAGTTCATGAACGGCTTGAAGTAATCGCGCTGGGTCTGCACGGTGATGTAGTTTTCGAGCGTGCCCGAGGGAATGAGGCTGAAGCCTGCGATCGCCTCCGGCTCGGTCTTGATCGAGGTGAGGAAGGCGTAAAGGATCGGGAAGAACAGCAGCAACGCCACGGCCCATGCCGCGATGGTGAAGCCGATCTTTGCGCGTGTCGTTGTCTTGCGGGCCATGATCGCTTCTCCTTAACGGTCGAGGTTCTTGCCGACGGCGCGCATCAGGAAGATGGCGACGATATTGGCGAGCACGACGGCGATGATGCCACCGGCCGATGCGCCGCCGACGTCGTAGCCCAGAAGCGCCGTGCGATAGATGAGGAAGGCAAGGTTGGTCGAGGCATAACCCGGGCCGCCATTGGTGGTGACGAGGATTTCCGCGTAAACGCCGAGCAGGAAGATCGTCTGGATGAGGATGACGACGGTGATGGCGCGGGCAAGATGCGGCAGCGTCAGGTAGATGAAGCGGTTGATGAAGTTGGCGCCATCCATCTCGGCCGCTTCCTTCTGCTCGCCATCGAGCGACTGGAGGGCGGTGAGCAGGATCAGCGTGGCAAAGGGCAGCCATTGCCAGGCGACGATGATGATGATGGAGAGCAGCGGAAACTGCGCGAACCAGTCGACCGGCTGCAGGCCGAAGAAGCGCGACAGATCGGCAAGTACGCCGTAACCGGGATGCATGATCATGTTCTTCCACACCAGCGCCGCAACAGGCGGCATGACGAAGAAGGGCGAGATGATCATGATACGCACGATGCCCTGACCGAAGATGTCCTGGTCAAGCAGAAGCGCAATCGCAATACCGCCGATGACGGTGATCAGAAGCACGCCGCCGACGATGGCAAGCGTGTTGAAGATCGACTGGAAGAAGGCCGGATCGGT
>NZ_BDLN01000026.1:0-2526 GCF_001950375.1 Rhizobium sp. TBD182
AATTTTAGGTAAAGTTCTGCTATTCTCAGAATCAGCCATGATCCAAGCTCCAGATAGCTAGATTGTGGTCAGGCTGGACGAAGTGGTACCAACACTGAGTCCAGCCGATTACAGCTTCGGAGGTTACGAAATTAGATGTCGACGAGCAAGAAAAATCACAACAGTGTTGTGAAATGAATGGATCTCAATGCAAACTTGCTCGTGTAGCCCTCGGATGGGGTGTCCGCGAACTGGCCGGAATTGCCGGCGTCTCGACTCAGACCGTATCGCGGCTTGAACGTGGTGACCCACTAAAAGACAACACGGTCGCGACGATCAAGTTGGTTTTTGAGGAAGCTGGAATTGAGTTCTTGGCAGAGAAGGAAAACGGATACGGTATATGGGTCAACAATCGCCGCTGACCAAGCAACGAAACAACCTAACTAACGAACACCATCTCACCCGTTCAGTTTGTCGACAAAAGCGTGCTAATTGCATCCCAGTTCGATCGTATGTTCATCGAGCACAATGCCTTCGACTATATCTCCCTCATCGAAGTGTGCCTGAAACCATCTGGCAATCTGGGAATTCTGGCCGATCACTCTGACAGCCCCGGTTCGATTGGCACTCCGGTTGATCTTCGAAACGACTGTCGGACTACCGTCACTGAATTTGACCTGGATAGCTTCCCCATCCTTTCCCAGAAATTTGCTGGCATCGGCACCGGGATTGAGGATCCCCATTTTATAATAAGTAAGTCCTAGCACGACAGAAAAAGACGCCAATATGCGGTCCGTCGTGCGTGAATACAGATCGGCTTCAGCGATAGCCGGAGCATCAAACTCGGCTTCCTGTTCTTCCTCACGTTCTGCGTCTTCCGAGATCGCACGACCTTTATCCTTTCCGTTCCAAGGCGGCTCGAACTCGCGGATCAGGCTGTCCTCCAGTCCGGCAGCCAAATTGATTTCAAAGTCCAGATATTGAAGATGAGTTATCGGCGTAAAAACAAAGATGCGGACCATACCACCATCCGCGATCACCGTTTTTATGTTGCGATGGCAACGCTGGTTCGTGGCTTGCGAGCTACCAGGACGACAGTATCCGACATATCGCTTCCTGATTGAGCGGGCAGTCTTCCCAATATAGAGAACCAGGTCTTCTAGCACGAATGCGTATAGCGCGTTCGGTGCTTCCAGCACGATACGATTTGAGGCGGCGTTCTCACCGTCAAGCTCGTAAGTAATGAAATCGTCTTTCAGACGCCATTTCCCCACATCTATGAAACCGAGATTCAGGAGGACATCAGCATTTACCCGCGAGCTTGTCATGCACGTTCAACTCCCCTTCGATTGGCAACTTTTTGCTGAGAACAAACCGTCATGTCAACGGTCGGTTCTGCAAAGGCTAGTCAACACAAGATGGGAACCGAGTAGTAATTATTGAGCCTCGCCGCTAAAAAGCGGGATCCATCCGCGCGGAGAAACACATGCCGACACTTCAGGACATCTATCTCTCCTATCTAGACTGCCTCAACCGTCAGGCCTTTGATGAACTAGGCACCTTCGTTGTCGACAATGTCGAACACAACGGATGCCCGTTTGGGTTGCGACATGCTGGAAAAGGACTTTGCCGAAATTCCCGACCTGCGGTTTGAGGCAGAGATCCTTATCAGCGACGCCTACAGGATCGGTGCCCGGCTTACGTTTGATTGCACGCCCAAATCCACCTTCATGGGCCTTCCAGTCAATGGTCAACAAGTTCAGTTCTGCGAATACGTTTTCTACGCATTTGAACACACCAAAATCCGAACGGTCTGGTCAGTCATCGACAAGGCCGCAATCGAACACCAACTCGGCTGACTGCCAGAAAATCTTCAACCCGCCTCATCCGCGTTTCCCCCTTTGACCAGCTCCCCAAGCAGCGCACGATCATCATCCCCCAAGCGCCATCTGCGGCAACTGACGCGCAGTAAGTCCTGCAGCATCCGCGTATTCGGTAGGTCCGCCGGGTTTTGCAGTTCGTTGAGCACCCATGCGCCAAGCAGCGTTTTGCGCCGCACCTCAAGCTGCCGTTCCTGCGCGGCGAGCCTTGCAATCAGCAACAGCATCTGCCGCAAGGCATACGCGGAACGATCTGTTTCCATCCTGCCGGCTAGGTCTGCATCTGCTGTTGGGCCGGAGAGCGATCGCATGTCTCCGGGGAGCCGCAGCCTGTCGAAACGGGTAAAGCTGCTGCAGGCGCCCATGAAAGAAGACAGTGTCTGCCGGTCACCAATTCCGTCTCTTCACGGATGCGCACCGCCAGTCGGGTAAAGTCCCCATCGCTCAAGGCAATGCCGAAACCCTCAAGGCGTTTCCGGTGCAACAGATCCATTGCATTGATGATCATGGCGCCATCGGTAGCGTTCTTTCCGGCACAGTTGGAAAACTGCTGAACCGGCCGGACGGCATGATCCACAAGCCGGCTCTTCCAGCCCCTCATGTTTGCCTGTGTCCTGTCGTGATGGATGTGCCGCCTGGACGCATCACCAAGCGTCGCGGTCACGCC
>NZ_BDLN01000027.1:0-2359 GCF_001950375.1 Rhizobium sp. TBD182
AATTTTAGGTAAAGTTCTGCTATTCTCAGAATCAGCCATGATCCAAGCTCCAGATAGCTAGATTGTGGTCAGGTCGAGTAAGGTGTTACAGCACCTGCTCGGCCGTTGCGTCAGCAAATCCAAGACTACCCGGCTTGCATTTTTTATGTCAAGGTTATAATTTGATAACACACGATCAAATTCGAATGGCGAGAGCGGCCCTCAGATGGGGCGTTCGAGATCTGGCAGCGAGAGCAAAAGTAACTGCCGCAACGATCACCCGTATTGAATCCGGCAAATCAGGGCACGCTGCAACGCTCATTGCGATTCGTCTTGCCTTCGAAGAAGCCGGCCTCAACTTCATTGACGAGAACGGTGGTGGTGTCGGCGTCCGTTTCGCAAAGCCAGCCTCTGACAAAGCCCCCTGAAACCTTCAGCCATGTCACCGGAAGAGCAACATCTTCCCTTGTCCACCACCAGAACCGCTACGCCCATCCAAGGCGAACCCGTATCGACACCAACCAGTTGACGATTAATCTGGTAGTATGAAGGATGGCGCCATGACCATTCCCGATGATTTTTCCGGCCATATTCTCCTTCTCTCCGGACATCCCGGTTCCGGCAAGTCCACCATAGCCGAAGCGCTGGCCCACTTGCCCGGCGTGCCAAAAGTTCATTTCCATAGCGATGATCTGTGGGGATACATCAAGCATGGCCGCATCGATCCATGGCTACCTCAATCCCATCAGCAGAACCGCATGATCATGCAGATTGCCGCCGATGTTGCCGGTCGCTACGCAAGCCATGGATATTTCGTCATTCTCGATGGCGTCGTACGACCAGACTGGATACCGACCTTCATGGCGCTCAAATGCCCGCTACACTACATCGTGCTGCGCACGACAGTGAAAGAGGCGATTGACCGCTGTCAGGCACGCGGTGGCGACAGCCTCGGCGATCCGCTTGTCGTCGCCGATCTTCATGCCCGGTTTGCCGATCTCGGCACCTTCGAGCACCACGTCCTGTCAGTGTCAGGCATGGACAATGATGAGGCTTTGCAGTCGGTCATCAATGCGCTGCAATCGACACGTTTTCGTATGGATACGTCCGGATGAACGCAATCGATAACGACCATTGAGGTGAAGCACGCGTGGCCACACCGACCATTTATCTCCTTCGTCACGGCGAAACAGTCTGGAACTCTCTTGGCCGGTTTCAGGGGCAACAGGATTCACTGCTGACGCGACGTGGCATTGAACAGGCGGATCATGTCGCTCGCCTGCTCCGCGACACGCTGTGCAACGATGACCAGCTCTTCCGGATGCAGATCAGTCCGCTCGGGCGCGTGCGGCAGACCGCAGAGCGGATCCAGGAAAAGGTGCCGTTGCCATCTGTCGACGACGAACGGCTCGTGGAGGTCACGACCGGCTCATGGGACGGAATGACGCGATTTGAGATCGACAACGAGTTTCCCGGTCACCTAGACGGGTCCGACGCGTTCGACTGGTATTTCAGGGCGCCGGATGGCGAAAGTTTCGATAACGCCTGCAAGCGAGCGATGTCATGGATTGCCGATGTCCAGCACCCGACCATCGCCATTTCCCATGGCCTGTTCGGGCGGATCCTTCGGGGTGTGTTTCTCGGACTTTCAAAACAGGAGATGCTCGCACTTCCCGTCCCCCAGGACGGATTCTATCGACTGCATGACCACAGCTGCGATCTGATTACAGCTTGACCCGTAAAATCATGATCCGGCTAGTCAGGGAGGATCCAGGCATCACATGCACCGTTGCAGGAGGACACCATGAAAACACTCAACGACATCTATCTTTCCTATCTCGACTGCCTCAACCGTCAGGCCTTTAATGAACTCGGTACCTTCGTCGGTGACCATGTCGAACACAATGGCCGGCCGTTCGGCCTGTCAGCCTATCGCGACATGCTGGTGCACGACTTCGCCGATATTCCAGATCTTCGGTTTGAGGCAGAGATCCTCGTCAGCGACGCGAACCGGATTGCGGCCCGGCTTTCGTTCGACTGTACGCCCAAAGCCACGTTTATGGACCTCCCGGTCAATGGCCGGCGCGTACAATTCAGCGAACATGTCTTTTACGAATTCGAGCACACAAAAATCCGCAAGGTCCGGTCGATCATAGACAAGGCCGCAATTGAGCGCCAGCTTGGCCGATAGCCAGCAAAGGCTAAACCGTTCTAACCCGCGTTGAGCCGTTTCTCGAGCAGTGGACGATCGGTCTTGCGCAGCATCATTTGCGGCAGCTGACGCCGCAGCAAGCAAGATCTTCCAGGCCCTCATGTTTGCCTGTGTCCTGTCGTGATGGATGTGCCGCCTGGACGCATCACCAAGCGTCGCGGTCACGCC
>NZ_BDLN01000029.1:0-1682 GCF_001950375.1 Rhizobium sp. TBD182
CCGCAGAATTTGCCGAGCGCCGCTGCGATGCCCGTGTCGCCCGCGAGTTCGAGATCGCCCTTCCGCATGAACTGTCTGACGCCGGAAGGCTGGCGCTGACACAAGCCTTTGCGACCGATCTGGCCAATCGTTTCGGCGCTGCCGTCGACTTCGCCATTCACGTGCCGCAGGGCAAGAGCGACGACCGCAACATCCACGCCCATGTCGTCATGACCACCCGGGTGATCACGCCGACCGGTCTTGGAGAAAAGACCCTGATCGAGCGCGATAACGGATGGCTGATCGAGCGGGGCCTGCCGACCACGCAAACGCAGGTCAGACAGATCCGCGAGGCCTTTGCCGGTCTGGTCAACCGTCATCTCCTGCGTGCCGGTCTCGACCGCCGTGTCGATCACCGTTCGCATCTGTCCCGCGGTCTTGCCATCGAGCCGACAGGCCACATGGGCGTGCATGCCTCGCAGATGAAGGAGCGTGGTGTCAATGTCTCCCGCAGCCGCATCGATGACGACGCGGCACACCGGAACGCGCAACTCATCCGCCGTCGCCCCGAGCAGGTGCTTGCCCTCATCACGTCAGGTCAGAGTGTCTTTACCCGTCACGATATCGCCAGAACCTTGAGCCGCTACATCACCGATAGGACTGCCTTCCAAAATGCCCTTGCCGCCGTCATGGCATCACCGCAGCTCGTTCTTCTGCAGCAGGAGCAGCAACGCGAACCGGCCCGCTATTCCACCCGGGAGATGATCGAACTCGAACAGCTGATGGCGACGAGTGCGATCAGGATGGCGGAGCGATCGGCCCATGCCGTGAGAACGGCGACGATCACAAACGCTATGGCGGGGCAGGACAGGGAATTGTCAGGACAAGGCCTCAGTGACGAGCAAAAGAGCGCCGTGTTGCATGTCACCGGACCGGAACAGATAGCAGCCGTCATTGGCTTTGCCGGTGCGGGCAAGTCGACCATGCTGGCGGCAGCACGGCGGGCATGGGAGGCGGACGGTTATCGTGTTCATGGTGCTGCCCTTGCCGGCAAGGCGGCAGAGGGATTGTCCGCATCCTCGGGCATTGCCGCGCGCACGCTGGCGTCGTGGGAGCTTGGCTGGCACAACGGCAGATCTCTCCTCGGACACAGGGACATTCTTGTCATCGACGAGGCCGGCATGATCGGCAGCCGGCAGCTTTACCGTTTCGTCAGGCAAGTCGAGGCACGCGGCGCCAAGCTGGTGCTGGTCGGTGATCACGAGCAGTTGCAGGCGATCGGTGCGGGATCTCCCTTCAGGGCCATTTCCGAGCGAACGGGCGCCATCGAACTCACAGAAATCCGTCGCCAGAAACACCACTGGCAACGACAGGCCTCGATCGCCCTTGCTACCCGCCGCACCTCTGAAGCACTGGCACAGTATGATCAGCAGAATGCCATCCGTTTTGCCGATGATCGACAACAGGCATGTGCAGATCTCGTGCGTGACTACCTCGTTGACAGGCATCAACATCCGGACCAGTCCCGCATCGCCCTTGCCCATCGCCGTGCCGATGTCCGCGCCATCAATGACGCCATTCGTGAAGGTCTTCAGGCCGAAGGTGTTCTGGCAAAGGCAAGCAGCCCGTCCGCCACACAGGAAGAAGCATCTGGCGTCAGGAAAAGTGTCGAGCAAACAGATGGCGAGATCGTCTATCAGACC
>NZ_BDLN01000030.1:0-780 GCF_001950375.1 Rhizobium sp. TBD182
CCAAATTCCATCCTCGTCGGAAGCGCAGTGATGTAACAATCGAACTAGGTCGGGGCCGACGCGTCCGCGTGGATAGCGACATCGACACGGACGCGCTTGGCCGCATCCTCGACTGCGTGCTGGGGCTGCGATGATCCCGGTTCCTGTTGGCGTGAAGGTCTGGCTGGCGACGGGCTATACGGACATGCGCAAGGGCTTCCCCGGTCTGTCGTTGATGGTGCAGGAGGCGCTGAAGCGTGACCCGATGTGTGGACACCTGTTCGTATTCCGCGGCCGCGGCGGTGGCCTGATCAAGGTGATCTGGCATGACGGCCAGGGCGCTTGCCTGTTCACGAAGAAGCTGGAGCGTGGCCGCTTCATCTGGCCATCAGCGGCCGATGGCACGGTGGTGATCACACCTGCGCAGCTCGGTTATCTGCTGGAAGGTATCGACTGGCGGATGCCGCAAAAGACCTGGCGGCCGACGTCGGCCGGATGAGTAAAAACACTGGAATGACAGGCTCGAATATGATTCCATCCTGTCATGAGCAATACGACTGAAGAGCTTCCGGACGACCTTGCCAGTGCCCTTGCCCTGCTGGCCCAGGAACGCGCTCGACGTGTTGCAGCCGAAGCAGAAGCGGCGACCGCCAAGGCTGAAGCCGCTAGTGCAAAGGCACTCGTATCGCATTCCGAGGCGCTGATCGCACGGCTGAAGCTGGAGATCGACAAGGTTCGACGTGAACTCTACGGCACCCGGTCCGAGCGTAAGGCGCGGCTCCTGGAGCAGATGGAACTGCA
>NZ_BDLN01000030.1:790-1071 GCF_001950375.1 Rhizobium sp. TBD182
GCTCGAGGAGCTCGAAGCAGACGCCGGTGAAGATGAATTGGTCGCGGAAATCGCCGCCAAAGCGTCAACCGTCAAAGCTTTCGAGCGCAGGCGTCCGTCACGCAAGCCCTTTCCTGAACACCTGCCGCGTGAGCGCGTCGTAATCGCTGCTCCCGCGAATTGCGCCTGCTGCGGCTCCACCAAACTGTCGAAGCTTGGTGAAGACGTTACCGAGACCCTGGAGGTCATCCCGCGCCAGTGGAAGGTCATCCAGACGGTGCGGGAGAAGTTTACCTGCCGCG
>NZ_BDLN01000030.1:1081-1526 GCF_001950375.1 Rhizobium sp. TBD182
AGTGTGAGAAGATCACGCAGCCGCCCGCACCATTCCACGTGACGCCACGCGGCTTTGCCGGGCCGAACCTGCTGGCGATGATCCTGTTCGAGAAGTTCGCCCAGCACCAGCCGCTCAATCGCCAGAGCGAACGTTATGCCCGCGAGGGCGTCGACCTCAGCTTGTCGACGCTGGCCGATCAGGTTGGAGCATGTGCCGCGGCGCTGAAGCCCATCCACTCCCTAATCGAGACGCATGTCCTTGCTGCCGAACGTCTGCACGGCGACGACACGACCGTGCCGATCCTGGCCAAGGGAAAGACCGATACCGGCCGCATCTGGACCTATGTCCGGGACGATCGGCCGTTCGCAGGGCTCTCTTCGCCGGCCGCAATTTACTATGCCTCGCGCGATCGACGGCAGGAGCATCCGGAACGCCACCTGAAGACCTTCACCGGTATTCTGCA
>NZ_BDLN01000031.1:0-1185 GCF_001950375.1 Rhizobium sp. TBD182
ATGGCAAAGAGCAAGTTTGAGCGCAATAAGCCGCACGTCAACATTGGCACGATCGGTCACGTCGACCACGGCAAGACGTCGTTGACTGCTGCGATCACGAAGTATTTCGGCGAGTTCAAGGCGTACGACCAGATCGACGCTGCTCCTGAAGAAAAGGCTCGCGGCATCACGATCTCGACGGCGCACGTCGAATACGAAACGCCGAACCGTCACTACGCACACGTCGACTGCCCCGGCCACGCCGACTACGTGAAGAACATGATCACCGGTGCTGCCCAGATGGACGGCGCGATCCTGGTTTGCTCTGCAGCTGACGGCCCGATGCCGCAGACGCGCGAGCACATCCTGCTTGCTCGCCAGGTTGGCGTTCCGGCGATCGTCGTGTTCCTCAACAAGGTTGACCAGGTTGACGACGCCGAGCTTCTCGAGCTCGTCGAACTGGAAGTTCGCGAACTTCTGTCGTCCTACGACTTCCCGGGCGACGATATCCCGATCGTCAAGGGTTCGGCACTTGCTGCTCTTGAAGATTCCGACAAGAAGATCGGTGAAGACGCAATCCGCGAGCTGATGGCTGCTGTTGACGCCTACATCCCGACGCCTGAGCGTCCGATCGACCAGCCGTTCCTGATGCCGATCGAAGACGTGTTCTCGATCTCTGGCCGTGGTACGGTTGTGACGGGTCGCGTTGAGCGCGGTATCGTCAAGGTTGGTGAAGAAGTCGAAATCGTCGGCATTCGTCCGACGTCGAAGACGACGGTTACCGGCGTTGAAATGTTCCGCAAGCTGCTCGACCAGGGCCAGGCTGGCGACAACATCGGTGCTCTGGTTCGCGGCGTTACCCGTGACGGCGTTGAGCGTGGCCAGATCCTGTGCAAGCCGGGTTCGGTGAAGCCGCACAAGAAGTTCATGGCAGAAGCCTACATCCTGACGAAGGAAGAAGGCGGCCGTCATACGCCGTTCTTCACGAACTACCGTCCGCAGTTCTACTTCCGTACGACTGACGTTACCGGTATCGTTTCGCTTCCAGAAGGCACGGAAATGGTTATGCCTGGCGACAACGTCACTGTTGAAGTCGAGCTGATCGTTCCGATCGCGATGGAAGAAAAGCTGCGCTTCGCTATCCGCGAAGGCGGCCGTACCGTCGGCGCCGGCATCGTCGCTTCTATCGTCGAGTAATTTCACGAC
>NZ_BDLN01000032.1:0-906 GCF_001950375.1 Rhizobium sp. TBD182
CTGCCGTTCCCATGTTCCGGCGGCGGTCTCGACCAGAGACGCGACCGATCGGGCGTAATGCAGTGCTTCTTTTCTCTCCCTGTTGTCACCGAGGATGCCCGCCTTGCCGCGGAGGGTGCCGAACTGGTCGGGGCACTCCCTAATGGCTCTTGCCAGAATGGCAGGATCGGTTTCTGGATCGAGAACATGGTGTTTGATGGCGATACACGCACCGAAGGCATCGTGATAGACACGTGTAGCGACCCTGTGCACCTCTTCCATGCTGCGCTCCAGTTCCGGTTGCGCTTTCTCGCGGGCGATCTCGTTGACGGTCTTGTCATAGCGGATGATGGCGGGAATGAGAGGTGGGGGACTTTCGATTGGATGATGGTGATGGCGCAACTCGTTCTGCACCGTCCCGTCAGTGTCCATTCCCTGTCGCTGCCCTTCGAATGTCTGCTGCAAGGTCGATTGTCTCATCGCCCGCTGCTGCCGGATATTTTCGCCCCATGGCTCCTTCAGCCCGCGGCGCTCGGAAAAGGCGTCCGTGTAATCGAGTGTGGTTTCCTTGAGCCCCGAACGGCCAAGGCTGGCGGTGAGCGCTTTCATATCCCTGAACTCGTCACGCCCGGCATAAAGCATTGCATGAAGACGATGACGGGTCATGGCAACATAGGTCAGATGCCGGTCCATGGTGGCGGAGGCCATGACGAACGTCCGGTCGACGGTTGCCCCTTGCGCCTTGTGAATGGTGGTGGCGTAACCGTGATCAAAGGATTGGTAATCTTTTGGTCGGATAGTCAGCCCGCGGCCGGTTTCCTGTCCGCTCGATAATCCGTCGAGCCGTATCTGTAGTGCGTCCGGTTCGACGGCTTCCACCGTTCCCAACATGCCGTTCCTGACCCCGAGATCGCGATCGTTCTGCAG
>NZ_BDLN01000033.1:0-644 GCF_001950375.1 Rhizobium sp. TBD182
CCCTCATGTTTGCCTGTGTCCTGTCGTGATGGATGTGCCGCCTGGACGCATCACCAAGCGTCGCGGTCACGCCGAACAGCCCGTCCATGATTTTTGACGACAGATTTTCACCGTCGGTCAGCACCGACAGCCTTGGTCTGTACCGGCCCCTCATGCTGACCGAATTTGTGCGCCCCGGCCTGGCTCCCGCTCTTGCCTTCACCCTTTCAAATCCGCCCGCATGCATCACGATCTCCAACGTTCTCTTGCCTTTGAGGCAGGGTAGCGAGGATCAGTTCGCAGCACATGCTGGTGCAGTTCTGCAGATAGCCATCCGTCCCCGTCCCGCTAGACTGAATTCAATAAGGGCGCACTTACGAGTTGCACCCTTGTGACAGGCAAAACCGCCGCCCTGCGGGAGGGGTCCGCGCCGAAGCCGGCGACCGGGCCTCGGCTCCAGCCCCCGATCCTTCTGCCGGCGCGTTTTATCGGGAGACGGCATGGCGATCTATCATTTCAGTGTAAAACCGATTGGCCGCAATGCCGGCAAAAGTGCGGTCGCCGCCATCGCCTATCGCACAGCCAGCAGGATCCTCAATGAACGTGAATGCATTACGCACGACTTCACCGCAAAGAAGGGCGTCGTTCATGCGGAAATCATCCTG
>NZ_BDLN01000034.1:0-576 GCF_001950375.1 Rhizobium sp. TBD182
GTTCGTATCCGTTCACATCAGGATTTTTGTCAATTGTTCATTCGAGTGGCATCGAATTTCTCCTTCGTAGGCGGATCCACGGTCTGAGCCCATAGCAATTACCGGCCCGGTTCTCGGGCCTATACAACCTCACATCCGGTCGCCGCTCTCACGCGGCTGCACCATTATCCCGCTTTCGACGGGCACGGGCTCAGGAGAACGGGACCAAACTCAAGGTCGGCGTTTGAAGCCAAAAGGATACCCGGTCCGTTCACCTGGATCCGTCAGGGCTGATCAGGCCCTGAGGATTAGAAACTGTGTTTCGCAGCAGTTTGTCTTTCAGGCGGTTTTCATGATGGCACCTTCGATGACGACGCCGGAGCTCACATACTTCCAGAGGGCCACGAGCAGCTTACGCGCGAGCGCAACGATCATCGGCGTCTTTAAACGGCCGGCGTTCCGAGCGATGCGTTCCTTAAACCATAGCGTTAAAGTCGATTTCGGTTGGTGTCGCAGCCATAGCCAGGCGAGTTCGACCATCGTTGCCCGCAATCGCGGATTTCCCGCTTTCGAGACCCCTTGTTCACGATTGACGTT
>NZ_BDLN01000035.1:0-515 GCF_001950375.1 Rhizobium sp. TBD182
CGATTGACGTTACCGCTTTGCCAGGGGGAGGGGGCAAGGCCTGCATACGATGCGATTTGGCGCCGGTTGTCGAAGTGGCGGAACAGGCCTTCCGTGTACAGTATTGTAGCGAATTCAGGCCCAATTCCTCGGATGCCCAAGAGAGCGGCCGCTTCTTTCGGCGTTTCCGGCGTCTCCTGAACGATCAAGGCATCTCGCTCGGCTTCGACAGCTTTGATCTGTGTGAGTATCAGTTCGAGGCGGTCAAGCTCTCTACAGACTTCGGCCTTCAGGTGTTTTGATAGCGGACGTCCATCGCCTGTCCGAAGCTCTTCCAGACGCTGCCGTCGATCCCGATTGACGGGCTCATACTCCCGTATTCCTTGTGTGAACAGCAGACCCTTTATCCGATTGACGTGGAAGACACGCTCCGCAATCAGCGTTTTCCGCTCCCGTCCAATCCGTCGGTTGTCTTCTTCCTCGGGCGAGAGAAGCTTCACCATTGAGCAGGCCCGCGGCTCGCCACGTTTCCATGC